>NZ_JBXVVS010000001.1:0-1453305 GCF_057219915.1 Roseateles sp. T103 | reverse complement strand
TGACGATGACCAAGTGCAGCAAGTGCAATGGTCACTTCGTGACGCATCCGCATGAGATCGCGCGGCACTTCGTGTGCGGCATGTGCAATCCGCCGGCACGCGCCGGCAAGGGCCGCGCCGCCGGCGCGCTGCAGATGCACTGATGATGCCGGGTGCTGGCGTGCCTCAGGCCTTTGCCCTGCCGGTGATGAGCAAGCCGACGACCCTGCGGCGTCGCCTGCTGCGCTGGCCGCTGCCGGCGCTGCTGAGCTGGACGCTCGCCTGGTTCGCCTATCTGCTGGGCCAGCGCCTGGGGCTGGGGCCTTTGTGGTCGCTGCTGCCGGCAGCCGGGCTTGGCCTGGCGCTTGCGCTGACGCAGGGCAATCGCTGGCGGCGCCTGATCGTGGCTGGCGGGTTCCCGCTGTCCTGGTTGCTCACCGGCCATGCCGCGAGCGTGCCCTCGTGGGCCTGGCTGCTGCCGTTGGCGCTGCTGCTGCTGGCCTATCCCCGCCACGCTTGGCATGACGCTCCGCTGTTCCCGACGCCGCGCGGCGCGCTGGCCGAGCTGGCGCGGCTGGCGCCGTTGCGGCCTGACGCCCGCGTGCTCGATGCCGGCTGCGGCCTGGGTCACGGCCTGCGCGAGCTGCGCGCCGCCTACCCGCTGGCGCGCCTGGAAGGCATTGAATGGAGTGCGCTGCTGGCGCGGCTGGCCGCCTGGCGCTGCCCCTGGGCCGAGGTGCGGCGCGGCGATATGTGGGCTCAATCCTGGGCAGGCTTCGATCTGGTCTATCTGTTTCAGCGCCCCGAGAGCATGGGCCGCGCGCTGACCAAGGCCGAGGCCGAGCTTGCTGCCGGTGCCTGGCTGGCCAGCCTCGATTTCGAACTGCCCGGCGTCCTGCCGGTCGCGGTGGTGCCGCTGGCATCTCCGCATCGATTGATGATCTATCGCAAGCCTTTCGCCGCAGCGGCGAAAGGAAGCTCCTAGACTTGGTTTCGATTGTGTCTCCTCCTGGCACCCGGAAGGTGCCTTGCGGCGGTGACCTCGCAGGACGAGGCCCCGCCGCTTCTTTTTGTGCCGGGTTTGTGCCGCTGTTGTGGCGCTTGTCGTCGGCGCGGGCGCGCGACACTCAAGACCTGAGCGAAAGCGCCGATATGGACGAGGTGAGCAGGCCCTGCTAGTGCTCTCCACTCAAGACCAGCGCAACAACAGGTTTAGCTTCAATGTTCGTCATCATCGGTTGGGTCGTCGCCCTGGCCTGCATCTTCGGTGTGTATATCGCGCACGGTGGCAACATCGGCGTGATCCTCAAGGCCTTGCCCTTCGAGATGACCACCATCTTCGGTGCTGCCATCGGCGGCATGATCGCAACCAATCCGCCCAAGGTGATGAAGGCCACGATGAAGGGCCTGGGCGAGTGCTTCAAGGGCAGCAAGTACACCAAGGCGCGCTATATGGAGCTGCTCGCGCTGCTCTACGACATCCTGCAGAAGGCGCGCAAGGAAGGCCTGATGTCCATCGAAAAGGACGTCGAGGATCCGCACAACTCGCCGCTGTTCCAGAAATACCCCACCGTCGGCCACGATCACCATGTGACCGAGTTCGTCACCGACTATCTGCGCATGATGGTCTCGGGCAACCTCAACGCCCATGAGATCGAGTCGCTGATGGATGCCGAGATCGACACCCATCACCATGAAGCCTTCCTGGCCGTGCAGGCCCTGCAGCGTCTGGCCGGCGGTCTGCCGGCCTTCGGCATCGTGGCTGCAGTGCTGGGCGTGGTGAACACCATGGGCTCGGTGGGTCAACCGCCGGCGGTGCTGGGCGGCATGATCGGCTCCGCGCTGGTCGGTACCTTCCTGGGCATTCTGCTGGCCTATGCCTTTGCTGAACCTCTGGCTGGTGCATTGGAAGGCAAGGTGGACGAGGCCGGTAAGGAACTGCAATGCATCAAGACCACGCTGCTGGCTTCGATGCAGGGCTACGCGCCGCAGGTGGCCATCGAATTCGGCCGCAAGGTGCTGTACTCTACGGAGCGGCCGACCTTCGCCGAACTCGAAGGCCATGTGAAGAAGAAGTAGCCATAGCAGTCACGATGGACTTTCACATTGCTTCGCTAGCGCCCGCTTCGCGGGCCTGCTGTCGATCGGCGCTGCCGCTGATGGAGGCTGGCCATGGCTGGTGACGCCAAGAAGCTGCAGCCCATCATCATCAAGCGGGTCAAGAAAGGCGGCCATGCTGCGCATGGCGGCGCCTGGAAGATCGCCTATGCCGACTTCGTGACGGCGATGATGGCCTTCTTCCTGCTGATGTGGCTGCTGGGCTCCACCACAGAAGGCGACAAGAAGGGCATCGCCGAGTACTTCGCCTCGCCGCTGAAGGTGGCGATGTTGGGCGGCTCGGGCGCGGGTGACGCATCCAGCATCATCAAGGGCGGCGGCAAGGACTTGTCGCGCCAGACCGGCCAGGTCAAGGAAGGCGATGTCGACGTGCCCAAGGCGCACTACAACCTGCGCGCCCTCAAGGAAGAGCAACGTCGCGCCGAGAAGGCGCGGCTCGAGCAGCTCAAGGACAAGGTAGAGCGCGTGCTGCAGCAGAACGCGCGCCTGGCCTCCCTGGGCGGCCAGATTCGCCTGGACATGACGGCAGAGGGCTTGCGCATCCAGATCGTCGACGAGGGCAATCGGCCGATGTTCGACAGCGGTAGCGCCGTGGTGAAGCCCTACATGCGCGAGCTGCTGCAGGAACTCGGCGCGGTGCTGACCGAGGTGCCGAACCGGCTGACCATCGAAGGCCATACCGACGCGCAGCAGTTCTCTGCCGGCAACCGGGGCTACAGCAACTGGGAGCTGTCGGCCGATCGCGCGAATGCCTCGCGCCGCGAGCTGGTGGCCGGCGGGCTGTCCGAGTCGCGCATGCTGCGGGTGCAGGGGCTGGCGGCGAGCAAGCTGCTCGATCCGGCAGCGCCGGAGAGCCCGCTGAACCGCCGCATCAGCATCATCGTGATGAACCGTGACGCCGAGGATGCCGTGTTGAAGGACCTGCCACCGTCCGAGCCTGAGCAATCCGACACGGACCCGGCGCAAAAAACGACACCGCCCACTAGCACGGCCGGCAGCGGCCGATAAGATGCATCAGACCTGCGAGGAATGCCCATGAGCACTGACATGAAATTCTTGGTTGTCGACGACTTCTCGACCATGCGCCGCATCGTGCGCGGTCTGCTCAAGGAGATCGGCTACAACAACTGCGAAGAAGCCGAGGACGGCGTCGAGGCGCTGAACATGCTGCGCCAGTCGAAGTTCGACTTCGTCGTCAGCGACATCAACATGCCCAATATGACGGGCTTCGAGTTGCTCAAGGCGATCAAGGAAGATCCGAACCTCAAGCACCTGCCGGTGCTGATGGTGACGGCCGAAGCGCGCAAAGAGGACATCGTGCTGGCAGCGCAGAGCGGTGCGGCCGGCTACATCGTCAAGCCCTTTACCAAGGCGACGTTGGAGGAAAAGGTCCAGAAGATCATGCAGAAACTGGCTGCAGCAGCCTGATCGAGCGAGGAGTACCCCATGTCGTCAATGGAAGAACTCGCCAAGCTGGGCCAAGGCAACGAGCCGCTGACCGTCTCGCCTGAGGTGTTTCAGCAACTCGGTACGATCACTCGTGTGCTTCATGACACGATGCAGCAGCTTGGCGTGATGCCCAAGCTGCAGGTGGCCACTGACGGCCTGCCCGATGCACGCAGCCGCCTGACCTATATCGCCAACAAGACCGCCGACGCCGCCAACAAGGTGCTGAACTCGGTGGATCAGGCCAAGACCGAACACGCACACATCTCGCAGGCCACGCGCGACATGGCCAAGGCGATCACCGCCGACCCGGTCAAGGCGGTGGCGACCGGCGCGGTGTTCAACTTCGTCAAGGATGTCGAGGCCTCGACGGAGAAGATCGACCAGCATCTCACCGACATCATGCTGGCCCAGGACTTCCACGACCTGACCGGCCAGGTGGTGGCCAAGGTGGTGACGCTGGCCAACGATCTCGAAGACAGTCTGGTCAAGCTGCTGGTGCAGATCGTGCCGCCCGAGCAGCGCGAGAAGGTTGATCCCAACATCCTGCAGGGGCCGGTGGTCAACCCGGAAGGTCGCACCGACGTGGTGGCCAACCAGAGCGAAGTGGACGACCTGCTAGCCAGCCTCGGGTTCTAAGGCCCCCCTCAAGGGGGCCGAGACCGGACAAGAGCAGTCCCTGCGGACTGCTCTTCGCCTGTCGAGGGCCGAGCGGCATGCTTGCCGATCGGCCAGCCCGTAGGACCGGCGGAGCCGGATCCTCGGGCTGCGCTGGATGTGAACGAGACCCGCCGATGGCGGGTCTGTTCGTTCTGGGGTGGCGTGTGCGGGAATGACGGCTGGTTTTGCCTGCCTTATCTCGCTTAAGTTTCCGCACCCCGCGGCCAACAATGGCCGGACGCCAATCGTGGCGTCCCCATTGCCATGGCCGACCAGGACTCACAGGACCGCAACTTACCGGCATCAGCCAAAAAGATCGAGCGATCTCGGTCCGAAGGCCAGTTGCCGCGTTCGCGCGACCTGCCTCACTTCACCGTGATGCTGGGCGGCGGTGCATTGCTGACCGCCTTCGGTCCGGAGGCGGTGGACTGGCTGCAGCGACTGCTGGCCGCCAGCCTGCGCTTCGATGCACAGATGCTCGCCACGCCCGGCTTCATGACCGAGCGGCTGTCTGATCTGACGCTGCGCGGCCTGCTGTTCTGTCTGCTGGTCGGCAGCGTGCTGATGCTGCTGGCCGTGGCCGGCAATCTGGCGGCAGGGGGTTGGAACTGGACCTTCAAGCCGCTGGCGCCGAAGCTCTCGCATCTGAATCCGCTCACCGGGCTGGGCCGCCTGTTCGGTTGGCAGGGCTTCAGTCAGGCGCTCAAGGCCTGCCTGCTCGCGCTGCTGCTGGGCGTGGTCGGCGCGCTGGTGCTGCGCGACCGCATCTCCAACTTCGTCGGCATCATGAGCGTTCCGCTGCCCGCGGCGCTGGCCTATGCCGGCCGGCAGCTGAGCGCCGGCCTGGCCCTGGTCGGGCTGACCCTCGCGGTGTTTGCGGTCATCGACGTGCCGCTGCAGCGCCAGCTCTGGCTCAGGCGCCTGCGCATGTCGCGTGAGGAGATGAAGAAGGAGCTGAAGGAGCAGGAGGGCAATCTCGAGGTCAAGGCCAAGGTGCGCGCCAAGATGCGCGAGATGGCCAAGCGCCGCATGCTCGCCGCGGTACCGCAGGCCGACCTGGTGGTGATGAACCCGACCCACTATGCGGTGGCGCTGCGCTACGAGGAAGGTCGGATGTCTGCACCCAAGGTGGTCGCCAAGGGCGCCGACCTGCTGGCGATGAAGATCCGCGACATCGCCAAGGATGCCAAGGTGCCGGTGCTGCAGTCGCCGGTGCTGGCCCGTGCGCTCTACGCCCACGCCAAGCTGGATCAGGAGATCCCGGCGGCGCTGTTCGCCGCGGTGGCCCAGGTGCTGGCCTATGTCTACCAGCTCCGCGCCGCCATGGCCGGCCGCGCCGCGACGCCGACGATGCCCAATCCGCCGGTGCCGCCCGAACTGGATCCGCACAACAAGCCGGTCGCGCGCCGCGACGACGACGAAGACTTCCTGGAAGAAGGTGAATCCGCATGAACGAGCTGATGGCCCGTATGCAGACCCAGGTGCAGGCCCTGTTCGGCCCGCGCGCCGCCGTGCTGGCCGCGCTGGGCGCCCCGCTGGGCGTGGTGCTGGTGTTGTCGATGATGGTGCTGCCGCTGCCGCCCTTCATGCTGGATCTGTTCTTCACCTTCAACATCGCGATGGCGGTGATGGTGATGATCGTCGCGGCCAATATGGTGCGTCCGCTGGACTTCGCCGCCTTTCCGACCGTGCTGCTGCTGACCACGCTGCTGCGGCTGTCGCTGAACGTCGCCTCCACCCGCGTCGTGCTGATGGAGGGCCATACCGGCACCGGTGCTGCCGGCAAGGTGATCGAGGCCTTCGGCCATTTCCTGATCGGCGGTAACTTCGCCGTCGGCATCATCGTCTTCGCCATCCTGGTGGTGATCAATTTCATCGTCGTCACCAAGGGCGCGGAGCGCATCGCCGAGGTCGGCGCGCGCTTCACGCTGGATGCGATGCCCGGCAAGCAGATGGCGGTGGACGCCGACCTGAACGCCGGCCTGATCGACGAGAAGGAAGCCAAGCGCCGCCGCGCCGAGCTGAGCGACGAAGCGGACTTCTTCGGCTCGATGGACGGTGCCAGCAAGTTCGTGCGCGGCGATGCGATCGCCGGCATCCTGATCCTGGTCATCAATATCGTCGGCGGCTTCATCATCGGCGTGGCCCAGCACGGCCTCACCGCGAGCCAGGCGGCCGACTCCTACATCCTGCTGGCCATCGGCGATGCGCTGGTGGCGCAGATCCCGGCGCTGCTGATCTCGGTCGCTGCGGCCATGGTGGTGTCGCGCGTCGGCAAGGACAAGGATGTCGGCTCGATGATCGGTCGCCAGGTCTTTGGCTCCGCCAAGGCGCTGGCCATCACGGCCGGTGTGATCGGCCTGCTGGGCCTGATCCCGGGCATGCCCAACCTGATCTTCCTGAGCATCGCCTCGGCTCTGGGCTATGCCGCCTGGTGGCTGCGCCGTCGCCAGCAGGCGGCCGAAGCGGCGGCCAAGGCGCCGCCGCTGCCCACCGCCGCGCCCGAGGCCAACGTCGAGGCCAGCTGGGACGATCTGGTGCCGGTGGACACGCTGGGCCTGGAAGTCGGCTACCGGCTGATCACGCTGGTGGACAAGAACAAGGAGGGCGATTTGCTCTCGCGCATCAAGGGTGTGCGGCGCAAGTTCGCCCAGGAGGTGGGCTTCCTGCCGCCGCCGGTGCACATCCGCGACAACCTGGACCTGCGCCCCAGCCAGTACCGCATCACGCTGCGCGGCGCAGTGATCGGCGAGGCCGAGGCCTATCCGGGCATGTGGCTGGCGATCAACCCCGGACATGCCACCCAGAAGCTCATCGGCACCGCCACCACCGATCCGGCCTTCGGCCTGCCGGCGGTGTGGATCGAGGAGCGCCAGCGGGATATGGCCCAAATGGCCGGATTTACCGTGGTTGATTGTTCGACCGTCATTGCCACCCATCTTTCACACTTGATGCAAGTCCACGCGGCCCGTCTCCTGGGCCGGGTGGAGGTTCAGCAGCTGGTGGAACACATCACCAAGCAGGCACCTCAACTGATCGAAGACGTGATACCCAAGATGGTCGGCATCGCCACACTGCAACGCACGCTCCAGTTCCTGCTGGAGGAGGGCGTGCACATCCGCGACATGCGTTCCATCGTCGAGTCGATCTCCGAGAACGCCGCCGTGGTTTCCGACCCGGCCGAGCTGGCCCGCCGCATCCGCACCCATATCGCGCCGGCCATCGTCCAGCAGATCTACGGCCCGGTGAAGGAGCTGGATGTGATCGCGCTGGAGCCCGAGCTCGAGCGTCTGGTCACCCAGGCGCTGAATTCCCCCCATGGCGCAGCGCTGGACCCCGGCGTGGCCGACACGCTGGCCCGCAGCGCCGCCGAACAGAGCCAGTCGCAGGAAGACCGCGGCGTGCCGGCCTGCCTGTTGGTACCCGACGTGATCCGCGCGCCAATGGCCCGTCTGCTCAAGCGTGCCGCACCGCGCCTGAAGGTGCTGGCACACAGCGAAATTCCTGAAACCCACACCATCCGGATCGGCTCGATCATCGGAGGCACAGCATGAACGTGAAGCGCTTCACCGCCCGCACCAACCGCGAGGCGATGGCCCTGGTCCGCCAGGCCTTTGGCGACGACGCCGTCGTGCTGTCGAACAAGCCCTGCGCCGAAGGCGTGGAAGTGCTGGCGATGGCGCCCGAGGGCATGGCCCAGATCGAAAAGGTCGCCGCGCAGGCGCCCAAGGTCAGCGCGCCCAGCCGCGTGCAGGCCCGTCCGGCTGCCAGTGCGCCGCAGGGCGGCAGCAGCCGTCTGGCCGAACGTGCCGCACGTCAGATGCCGCAGATGGGTGCAGAGCCCGGCGTCGATCAGGACGTGCAGCAGCTGGCGATGAGCACGCTGTCCTTCCAGGACTATGTGCGCGAGCGCATGCTCAAGCGCCGCCAGGCCGAACTGCAGGGTCGCACCGATCCGCTGCTGGAAGAGCCCAGCTTCGCCAAGCCCGAGCCGCAGACGGCCGAGGGCGTGGCCTCGCTGTCCGCCATGCGCAAGCAGCGCGCCGAGGCCGCGATGGCCGCGATGGCGCCGCGCCGCCCGACCAGCCAGCCGGCACCTGCCGCCGCTCCGCGCCCGGTGCCGCCAGTGCTGCGCGACGAGATCCGCGTGGCGCAGGCGGCCGCGCCGCTGCCCGATTTGGCGCTGGCCGCCAGCCGTCGCGAGCAGCAGGACATGATCAACGAACTGCGCTCGATGAAGGGCCTGATCGAGGAACGCTTCGGCGCGCTGGCCTTCATGGAGAAGCTGCAACGCCAGCCGGCCCAGGCCCGCCTGACGCAAAAGCTGCTGGAGGTTGGCTTCTCGCCCGCGCTGGTGCGCAAGCTGGCCGAGAGCCTGCCGGCCGACTACAAGCAGATGGCCACCGACGAGACCGCCTGGGCGGCCAATGTGCTGGCGCGCAACCTGCTTACCGGTGAGGCCGAGCCCGCACTGGAAGACCAGGGCGGTGTGCTGGCCTTGATCGGCTCCACCGGGGTCGGCAAGACCACCACCACGGCCAAGATCGCTGCAGCCTTTGCCACCAAGTATGGTGCCGGCCAGCTGGGACTGATCACGCTGGACGCCTACCGCGTCGGCGCCCATGAGCAACTGCGCGCCTACGGCCGCATCCTCGGCGTGCCGGTGCATACCGCCCACGACCGCACCTCGTTGGAAGACCTGCTGGACCTGCTGTCGGCCAAGAAGATGGTGCTGATCGACACCGCCGGCATGGCGCAGCGCGACAGCCGCACCGGCGAGCTGCTCGACATGCTGCGCCACCCCAGCCTGCGCAAGATCCTGGTGCTCGATGCCGCCCAGCAGGGCGAGACCATCGAGGACGTGGCGATGGCCTGGCGCGGCAGCGAGTGCATGGGCGTGGTGCTGTCGAAGATCGACGAGGCGGTAAAGCTCGCCCCGGCGCTGGACTGCGTGATCCGCCACAAGCTCAAGGTGCTGGGCGTCACCAACGGCCAGCGCGTGCCCGAGGACTGGCACCGCCTGTCGGCCCCGGCCCTGGTGCAGCGCGCGCTGCGCAGCGCCGCGACGCCAGCCTGGCGCATGGACAGCTCGGACATCAACCTGATCTTCGCCGGCGGACCTGCGCTGGCTGTGGCCCAGCCTTCGGCACTGGGCGCGCACTGAAACGACAGATCGACACCATGATGCGCGACCTCAATCGCTACAACCCCCGCGTGCAGGACCAGGCCGACGGTCTGCGCCGCCTCTTCGCCAGCTCGCGCGTGCGCTTCATCCCGGTGCTGAGCAACCCGCATGTGCTGAGCGCCGGCGTGCTGCTCGAAGGTCTGTGCGCTGCATTCGCCGAGCTGGGCCTGCACACGCTGGTCGTTGATGCCGGCGAGATGTCGCCGCAGCCTTCCGAGCTGGCCCAGGTCGATCTGGCCGCCTGCGTGGAGCCGCTGTCCGAGCATGTCTCGTATCTCGCCGCACGCGGCCTGCCGCTGCGCCATATCAATGCCAATGGCTCGGCCGCGCAGTTCCTTGAGGTGGTCGCCGATGCCGCGCCGCAGGCCGATGTGGTGCTGCTGCATGCCGGCGCTGCCGAGCTGGCACGCATGGTCGCCAGCCGCGAACTGCGTCCGGTGCTGCTGGCCGACACCGATGTGCAGAGCGTCACCCATGCCTATGCCGGCATGAAGTGGCTGACGCAGCGCGCCGGGCTGATGGTCTACAGCCTGCTGCTGGCCTGCCCGCCGCAGCTGCGCCTGGCCGAACGCATCGCCCAGCAGCTCAGCAGCTGCGCCGAAGGCTTCCTCGGCGCCGTGCTACGTGACTGGGCCTGCATGGACCCGCGCCAGCCGGCCTCTGCGCCGATGGCGCCCGAGCTGCGCTACCTGGCGCGCGAGCTGCTGATGGCGGCGCCGCCCGGAGCGATGTTCGAAGCGCCCGCTGACGCGATGCCGCTGCGCCCGCTGCCGAGCCGCCACCACGCTGCCGCCGCCCTCTGATCAAGCCGCTGGAGCCGATCATGTACACCGCCAAAGGTCGCCTCGACAATTCCTCGCTGATCCGCCAGCACAGCCCGCTGGTGCGACGACTCGCGCATCAGATGATCGCCAAGCTGCCGGCCAATGTGGAGCTGGACGACCTGATCCAGGTCGGCCTGATCGGCCTGACCGATGCGCTGGCACGCTTCGATGCAACGCAGGGCGTGCAGTTCGAAACCTTTGCCACCCAGCGCATCCGCGGCGCGATGCTCGACGAGTTGCGCGGGGGAGACTGGATGAGCCGCGGCACGCGCCGCCAGCAGCGCGAGATCGAGACGGCCGTGCACAAGCTCGAGCAGCGCCTGGGCCGTCCGCCGCAGGAGAGCGAGATCGCCAAGGAAATGGGCATCAGTCTCGTTGAGTATCAGGACCTGCTGTCCAAGGTGCGCGGCACGCAGCTGGTGTTCCTGGAGGACATGAGCGGCGACGATGGCGACGAGGACTATCTCGACCGCCATGTGGCTGACGACGGCGCCAACCCCATGGCGCTGCTGCAGGACCATCGCATGCGCCAAGCGCTGGTCGCGGCGATCAAGAACCTGCCCGAGCGCGAGCAGTACGTCATGTCCATGTATTACGAACATGACATGAACCTGAAAGAGATTGCCGCTGTGCTAAAAGTGACAGAGTCACGGGTTTGTCAATTGCACAGTCAAGCCATCGCGAGATTGAGAGTTAAGCTTCGCGACTGGTGAGGCCACCAGTAGCAGCCATAAGAGCTGCACAGGAGACAAACAATCCCATGCTTGATAGCTTCTTGCGCCGTCGCGGCCCAGAGGGGCCCGTCCGCACGCCGCCGACCACAAGCCGGGCGGAGGCGGACAGCACAGCACTCAATACCGTCAAGACACTGTCGCGCATGGTGTCCACGCTCGGCCGAGATGCGGCCGAGGTGCGCGGCGTTCTCGAAGATACCCAGAAAGCCGTCGAATCCCAGGGGCAGGCCATGCATGCGCTGGCCGAGCAGCTGTCCGAGGTGCAGCGGGCCCAGCAGTCCATCGGTGCGGCCACCGGCAAGACGCGCGAGGCCGTGGCCACCGCGCGTGGTGCGCTGGACAACGTCGGCAGCGAAGTCGGCGGCATCGTGCAGACACTGCGCGAAGTGTCCGAGGCTGCCGCTGCGATCACGCAGATCGCGCTGCAGACCCGGCTCGTGGCCTTCAACGCCTCGGTCGAGGCCAAGCGTGCCGGCGAGGCTGGCCGCGGCTTCGGCGTGGTTGCCGACGCGGTGAAGGACCTTTCCGCCAAGGTCGAGGCCTCGTCCAAGGCCATCGTGGCCTCGGTGAAGGCGCTGGACACGCGCGTCGATGCCTTCAGCCGCGAACTGCGCAGCGACGGGCAGGGAGCAGGCAGCTCCAAGAGCAGCATTCACACGGCCTTCGCTGCGGTCGAAGACGACGTACGGCTGATTGCGGCGTCCGCCGAGCAGAGCCGCGCCACCAGTGCCAGTCTCAACGAGCGCGCCGCCGCGCTGGAGTCCGAGGTGCGTCAGGTCATCAGCGGCCTGGGCACGGCCTTCGCTTGCAGCGATCGCTTTCTCAAGCTGTCCGAGGAGTTGATCGAGCAGATCGCCGAGTCCGGCGTCGAGGTGGAGGACTCGCCTTTCCTGCGCATGGCGCAGCAGGCTGCCGGCGAGATTGCCGCATTGCTGGAATCCGCCGTCGCCCAGGGTCAGATCCGGCTGGAGCAGCTCTTCGACGAGAACTACCGCCCGATGCAGGGCACCAATCCGCAGCAGTACCAGACTGCCTTCGTCGAGCTTGCCGATCGCCTCTTCCCGCAGGTTCAGGAGAAGGTGCTGACGCTCAGTGACAAGGTGGTGTTCTGCATCGCGGTCGATCGCAACGGCTATGTGCCCACGCACAACCGTGCCTATTGCCACCCGCAGCGGGCTGGCGACGTGGTGTGGAACACCGCGAACAGCCGCTACCGTCGCATCTTCAACGACCGCACCGGCCTGGCTTCGGCGCGCAACCAGCGGCCTTTTCTGCTGCAAACCTACCGGCGCGACATGGGCGGCGGCAAGTTCGTGCTGCTCAAGGAGGCCTCGGCGCCGATCATGGTCGGCGGCCGGCACTGGGGCGGGTTGCGCATCGCGTTCAAGTTCTGATCGCTTGTCGGCGTGGTCGTTTGGTGCTCGGTTTGAGTGCTGGATGAAGCGCGCCGGGGCGAAATCCCGGCGCGCTCTCACAAAGTGATCAAGCCCGATCAGCGGCACCAAGACCCACCCAAGCGGAAGAACACAACAAGCTCAAGGCGCCACGCACGCCTTGTTCTTCCCCGTGTGCTTGGCCTCGTACAGGGCCACATCGGCGCGGTCCAGTGCCTGCTCCAGCGTCTCGCCCGGCCGATAGAGCGTGACCCCAGCAGAGAAGGTGACGAACACGTCCTTGCCCTCGTGCATGAACAGCGCCGCCGACAGCGAGCGCTGCAGCCGTGTCAGCACCGACTGCGCTTCGTCCAGCGGCGTGGCCGGCAGCATCAGCACGAACTCCTCGCCGCCATAGCGCGCCACCATGTCGCCGGGGCGCAGCATCTGTGTCACGCGCGCAGCCAGCGACTTCAGCGCCTCGTCGCCAGCGGCATGGCCCAGCGTGTCGTTGAGCTTCTTGAAGTTGTCGATATCCAGCAGCGCCAGCGCCATGCGCGAGCCTTCGCGCTCCTGCTTGGCCTGCTCGATGCCGAAGGCAGCGATCAGGCCGCGACGGTTGGCAATCTGCGTGAGCTGGTCCGTGTGAACTTCGTCCGACAGCCGGCGCAGTTCCTTCTCCAACTCGTTGACCCGGTCGCTGAGCTGGCTGGCCTTCTCGTGCTCAGCAGTCAGACGCGACTGCGTCTCGCGTACCAGGGCCTGGACCGAGCGGCTTTCCTCGACCATCTCTCGCACCACGCCGGCCAGACTTTCCAGCGAATCCGCCTTCTCGATGACATCGGCATAGCGACCGACGCTGTGCTGGAAACGGTCGGTGTGCGCACCGAGCTCGCCCAACTCGGCCAGCATCTTGTGGATCAGCGACTTCAGCGAGTCGCGCGCACGTGAACGTTCCTCGCGCAGGCTGCGCTGGCGTTCGCGGGTGTTGCTGAGCAGCTCGGAAACGCTGCGTACGCCGCGCGCCGACAGACCGGTCTCCAATGTCTGGTTCATCGCCTCGCACTGGCCGCGTGCCCAGGAGTCGTCCTCGGACAGATCGACCAGGCTGGCGCTGAGTTCGCGGCAGAGCTGGCCCAGCTCGCCGAACAGGTGGTGACGATGGTCCAGCAGCTGGCGCGCCCGCTGACACAGGGCGGCCATGGCGGCGGCACGCTGTGAAGTGGCGCCCTGGCTGGCAAGCTCCGTCTGCGCATTGGCCAGTTCGGTCAGCAGGTCGTCGACCAGGCTGTCCGGTGAGGCGCCGGCCTGAGGGCTGCGCAGCGCGTGTCCGACGGTGCCCTGCAGGCTGTCGCTGATCGCGCTCCAGGCGCGTGGGTCGCTTGAGGCGGAGCGGGCGGCGGCCTCGGCGTCGGGAAGCTGGCTGGCCCGCTGCTCGAGGTCCGCCGCCAGCTCGGTATCGGTAAAGAACTGGCTGGGCGGACCGCCAGTGTCCTCGTCACTGCTGAGCGTGGCGATGTTGGCGTCGGCCGTGTCGCTGTCCCAGCTCTGCACCAGTTGCTGCAGGCGGTTCACCAGGCGCTGCACATCGCTGCGGTTGCTCTCCAGCACGCGCTGCAGGCCGTCCTTCTTGCGCGCTACCGTCCATTGGCGCCCACCGCGTTCAAGTCCGCGCACCAGTCGTTCGACCGCACCAGCCAGGGCCTCGCCCTGGCTGGCTGCGCCGGACTGCAGTGTCTCGAGCCGGCGCAGCGCGTCGTCAAAGCGACCCTCGCGCAGCATCGCGCTGATCTCGGTGCGTGCTTGCACCTCGCCGACGGCCAGGGTCGTCAGCCGCGCCATCACCGCCTGCGCGCGCTCGGGCAACGCCGCATCGGCACTGGCAGGCGTGCCGCCCGCTTCCAGCGCATAGGCGGCGGCATAGTTCTCCGGCGTCGGTTCCTGCTTGTTCAGCGCCAGACGGCGCAGTGCGGCCTTGGCCAGCTGTGCCGGCGGCAGGGCGCCGGGTCGGGAGGGGTGCTGCTTGTCGTCCATGGTGTCGTTCAACGCGGGCTGCCGGTCGGTCGCGCCTCTCCGGCGCCACGGCTATCCAGCGACTGATCGCCAGCCTGGACGATCCAGGGCGCCTTGCGGGGCAGCACGGTCTGCGACAGCCAGCGCTCCAGATCGTCGGGCAGAAGCGGGCGGCTGAACAAAAAGCCTTGCATGATGCCGCAGCCCAGGCGGTGCAGCTCCTCCATCTGGCGCAGCGTCTCCACGCCCTCGGCAATGACACGCAGGCCCAGCGAGCGTGCCAACGCGATGATCGCGGTCACCACGGCCGAGCTCTGCGGCGTGATGCCCAGGTCGCGCACGAAGCTGCGGTCGATCTTCACTTCGGCGATCGGCAGCGTGGTCAGGTAGGCCAGCGAGGAGTAGCCGGTACCGAAGTCGTCGATCGAGACCTCGACACCCACTTCGTTGAGCCGGTGCAGCGCCGGGATCACGCTCTGCAGATCCTTCATCAGCCCAGTCTCGGTGATTTCCAGCTGGATCGAACGGTGTGGCACCCCGTAGCTGCTGACGCACTGGTGAATATGCTCGACCAGGTCCGAGCGTTCGAACAGCCGGCTCGGCAGGTTCACCGCGATCGAATCCGAGAAGCCGAAATTCAGCTGCCAGACCTTGGCCTGGCGGGCAGCTTCCTTCAGGGCCCACTCGGACAGCGGCACGATCAGGCCGGTCTCCTCGGCCAGCGGGATGAAGTCGCCCGGCGGCACCAGCGTGTTGCCCCGCTGCCAGCGCATCAGCGCCTCGGCGCCGACCATGCGCGCGCTGCGCACGTCGATCTTGGGCTGGTAGTACAGCACCAGCTCGCCGCGTTCGATCGCCTTGTGCAGCGCGCTTTCCAGCTCGAGGTTCTCGCGGCCACGGCCCGAGAGCATCGGCGTGTACAGCGCCGAGGCATTGCGGCCCTGGGTCTTCACCGCATACATCGCGACGTCCGAATTGCGCAGCAGCTCGGCGGTGGTCAGGCCGTCGCGCGGATAGATCGCGATGCCCACGCTGGCGGTGACGAAGCACTCCTGGCCGGCAATGAACATGGGCTCGCGCAGCGCCTCCAGCACGCGCTCAGCGACACGCTCGGCGTCGCGCTCATCGGCCACCTCGGGCAGCAGCGCGACGAACTCGTCGCCGCCCAGGCGGCCGACGGCCTCCAGCGTGCGGTGCGAGCGGCCGCCCACCGATTCGAGCATGCCCTCGATGACCTGATCCGAGTGGCGCACGCAGCCGCGCAGTCGGCGGCCCACCTCGACCAGCAGCTCGTCGCCGGCGGCGTGGCCCAGCGTGTCGTTGATGACCTTGAAGCGATCCAGGTCGATCAGCAGCAGGCCGACCTCATGGCCCATGCGGCGCGCCTGCTCAATGGCACGCTCGGTGCGCCAGATCAGCTGGCGGCGGTTGGGCAGGCCGGTGAGCGAGTCGAAGTTGGCCAGCTGGCGGATCTTGTCCTCGGCCAGGCGCCGGTCGGTGACGTCCTGCAGCACCCCGGTGTAGCCGCTGGTGTTGCCCTGCTCGTCGAACTCCGGCTCGGCCTCGATATGGATGACGCGGGTGCGGCCGTCGATCAGCTGCACCGTCAGGTCGGTGACCAGCACCGAGTTGTGGGTCAGCACATCGCGTAGCAGATGCAGGAAAAGCTTGCGTTCCTCGCGCGGCACCATGCGCATCGCGCTGATGAAGTCCAGCGATGCGTCGGCACCCAAACCGAACACGCGCAGGGCCTCGGCAGCCAGCTTGAATCCGCCCGAGCCACGGTGCCACTCGAAGCTGCCCATGCGCGCCAGATCTTGCGCCCGCGCCAGCTTGGCCTTGCTGCGCTCCAGCTCCTGGCGGATGCGCGCGCTGCGCAACAGGTAGCGCAAGCGCCCGGCCAGCAGGCTCCATTGATTGGACTTGACGAAGAAGTCGGTCGCGCCGACCTGGTAGGCGCGGTTGATCGAGGCCTCGTCGTCCAGGCCGGTGAGCATCAGCACCGGGGTGGATTCGTAGCCCGGCGTGGCGCGCAGGCGCAGACAGGTTTCGAAGCCGTCGAGCTCGGGCATCAGCGCGTCCAGCACGATGACGTCCGGGCAGCGCTCTGACATCAGGGCCAGGGCCTGCTCGCCGCTGCTCGCCTCGGTGATGTCGAAGCCGCGCTCGCGCAGCGCGATGGCGGTCAGCAGCAGATTGACTTCGTCGTCGTCGACCAGCAGCACGCGTGGCTGTTCGGGCAGATCGACGTCGAGGTCGGCGGAGTCGGGTTTCATGCAGACTGGGTTAACAACGCGGCCAGCGCGACACGTACGCGCGCCAGCTCATCATGCATGGCGTCGAGCAGCTTGTCCAAACCTTCTGCGCGGCCGTCGCGGGCCTGGGCCTCGATTTGTGCACAACGTCGCGACAACTCCAGCGCCCCCAGGCTGGCGGTCGAAGACTTCAGCGTATGGCAGACGTGCCGCACCACCGCCAGATTGGGTTGGCTGCCGCGCGCCTGGGCCAGCTCGGGCAGCAGCCGGTCGAGAGACTTCTCGAAGGCCTGCACCACCCGGGCGAGCAGGGCAGTGCCGCCCTGCGGGTCGAGATCTCGCAGGTGTTGCAGCGCCTGCGCGTCCAGTACGGTGGTGGCGGGGGCGCTGGCGGTGAGGTCGGGCTGTATGGACATGGACTGGGCTCGGTGCGTGCCGGATATCGTTCGGTGAACCGTACTGCCAAGCCTGCATTATTGCCGCCGTCCAGCTGGCCCCGACGTGCAAATGCGGCAATCCAGCGACGCAGTTCTGCGCCCCGGTCGCCGCAGGGTGCCGGCAGCCCGGCGGTCGGCTCATTTCGCGTCCTTACAATCGTCCGCATGAATAGCCTCAGCGACGCCCGCCCGGGCAATGCCCGGCGCCGATCTTGGATCGGTGCGATCGCGCTGCTGCTGGCGCTGCCCTTGTTGCTTGCGCTGGGCTGGAACATCGAGGCATCGACGCTGCCGGTCTGGGCAATGCTGCTGGCGGCGCTGTGCATCGGGCTGCTGCTGCTGGCCTTCGCAGCTGCCGGCTGGCATCTGGGGGTGCGTCTCACGCGGGCCCAGCTGGGCGAAGCGCTGCGCGAGTCGCGCATGCAACAGCAGCTGCTCACGCAGCTGCAGGACGACTGGTTGTGGCAAACCGATGCCGGGCACCACCTCGTGCGCTGGCAGGCCCCGCAGGCGGCGCCGGCCTCGACCTGGGTCGGCGTTGCCGCCACCCAGGCGCTGTGGGAGCGATTTGTCCTGGCCGACGGCAGCAACGCCTCACTGCTGCAGCGGCTCGAGGAGCAGGCAGGCTTTGGCGAGGTGCTGGTCCATGGCCGCGCCGACGGCGGTGCGGCTGCGCAGTTTTCCGGCCACTGGTGGCTGCGCGGCATCGCGCGGCTGGATGGCAGCGGGCGCTTTGCCGGCTTCATCGGCACGGCTCGGCCGGCGATGCCGGGTGACCAGGCCCTGGCTGGCAGTCCGATGGCAGGCAAGGTGGCCGGTCAGGCCGCAACGCTGGCGCGTCAGCATGGCGTGGACAGTGAGCCCGAGGCGGCGTCTCGCACGGCGTGGCTGCATGCCTTGCCCGGGCCGGCCTGGCTGTTTGCAGAGGAGCCGGGCCAAGGCTCCCAGCTCATCGAATTGAACGCTGCCGCGCTGCAGATGATGGGCGGCGCCGCGGAACACCTGCGCGGCCAGCCCTGGCTGGCCTGTCTGGATGCCCTGCCGGCCGACATTGCGGCGGCGGCCAGCGCGCCGGGCGCGTCCCAAGGGATGGCCTGCGGCAACTGGTGGCTGTGCCTGACGCCGGTGCCGGGTGGCGCTCAGCTGCTGAGTCTGTGGCCGCAGGGTGCGCTCGATACCGTGCCGGCAGCGCTGGCCTCGAATGCGGCCGAGGTTGCCCGCGCCGAGCAGGAATCGTTCAGTTACACGGTATCGCACGATTTGCGTGCGCCGCTGCGTGTGGTCGAGGGCTTTGCCCGCATCCTCAAGGAGGACTACGGCCGCCTGCTCGATCGCATCGGCAACGACCATCTCGACCGCGTGATGGGCGCCGCCGCGCGCATGAACAGCATGATCGATGCGCTGCTGGCGCTGAGCCGGCTGTCCTCGCAGCCGCTGCAGCGCCAGCCGGTGCCGCTGTCTCAGCTGGCCGAGCTGGTCATCGAGGAGCTGCGGCGCAACGCGCCGCAGCGCCAGGTCAGCGTGCAGATCCAGCCGGATATGGTGGTGCAGGGTGACCCCACGCTGCTGCGCATCGTGCTGGAGAACCTGCTGGGCAATGCCTGGAAGTACAGCGCCAAGGTGGAGCAGGCCGAGATCCGTTTCGAGCGCCAGCAGCAGGGGGCCGATCTGGTCTATGTGGTGGCCGACAACGGCGCCGGCTTCGACATGCGTTTTGCCGAGCGCCTGTTCGGCGTGTTCCAGCGCCTGCACAGCGCCAGCGACTTCCAGGGCACTGGCGTGGGCCTGGCCTCGGTGCGCCGCATCGTGCACCGCCACGGCGGCGAGATCTGGGCCGAAGCCGAGGTCGGCAAGGGCGCGCGCTTCTATTTCACCCTGCGCTAGCGTGTGCGCCGGCCGGGTTGTTCAGCGGCCGGGAATCGCCAGCAGCTCGACGGCGTCGACCAGACGCTCGGCGGCCTCGCTCAGGCTGCGCCCCTCGGTCTCGGCGAGCTTTCCCAGGCGTTGCAGCGCCTCCTGGCGCGACAGCGAGTAGCGGTGCATCAGCACGCCGACCGCAATGGGCACCAGTTGGCTCAGCGCATGCTCCGCGCTGCCGGCCAGACGCTCGGCCGGGCTGGCCGGCACCGCCGGCCGCGCCGGCCGGTTCGCGAACGCAGCCTCGACGGCGGGCACGATCTGGTGGATGTCCAGCGGCTTGACCAGATAGGCCACCGCGCCGAGTTCCTTGACCTTGGCCACCGTCTCCTCGTCGGCGAAGGCGGAGAGGAACATGAACGGCACATGCAGGTACTCGCGCAGGTAGGCAGCAACGTCGAAGCCGCTCATGCCTTCCATGCGGATGTCCAGCAATGCCAGATCGGGACGATGCTCGCGCGCCAGCAGGATGGCATCGTCGCCATTGTCGGCGTCGATCACCTCGAAGCCGGCCTGCGCCAGGCCATGCACCAGTGTCGCCAGCACCAGCCGGTCATCGTCGACGACGAGAATCTTGCCCTTCGTGCTCAAAGCGTTTCCCCCGGCCAGCTGCCGGCCTTGCTCAGGCCGGCGTGTTGTTGCGCTCATTGTCGCCGAAACATGTCAAGCGTCTGTTTCGGTTCATAGCGGTTCGAGCAGCGTGATGCTCGGCGGGCGCAGCTCGATGCTGCTGTGCACCTGTGTGCCGTGCTGCTCCAGGCTGAGCTTGGCGCTGCGTCGCGGCAGCAGCGCCCGCACCAGCCCTAGGCCGGAGACGCCACCGCGCACCTGCGCCAGATCGAAGCCCGCAGGCAGCTGACCCTCGTTGCAGATGCTCAGCGTCACGCGTTCCTGCTCGCAAATCAGCGTGCAGCTGACCTCGCCGCCGCCGTGGCCGCTGTGCTTCATGGCATTGCCGAGCAGCTCGTTGAGCGTCAGCGCGATCGGGATGGACTCGGCCTCGGGCAGGGCCCACTGATGAGCCAGTCGGGGCAGCGCGCTTTGCACCTCCAGACGTATCGGCTGGCCGCTGGCGCGTTGCACCGAGCCGACGATGGCCTCCACCACGCTCTTCACACGCAGCGGTCCGGAGGAGCCGACCTGCAGGCCGTAGACCTGGGCGATCGCCTGCACCTGGCTGACGGCCTCGCCGATCACACCGGCCACTTCGGGGCGGCGCGCAGCGATCTGCTGCAGCAGCCCCGCCACACCCTGCAGATTGTTCTTGATGCGATGGTGCACTTCCTTGACCAGCAGTTCGCGCTGCGCGATCGCGGCGGCCAGGCGTGCGTCGGCGGCGGCACGTTGCTCGGTGACGTCGCTGGCCACCAGCAGCACCTGTTCGGGCTCGGCCTGGCCGCTGGCATCGGCAATGCCCGCCAGGTGCAGCAGCCGCACATCCCACAGCCTTGCCTGACCGGCTATCTCCACGCGGTACTCGCGCTGCATCACGGCCTCGGTCTGCAGCGCAGCCTCGAGGTCGCGGCGCAGCTCCGCGCCTTGCGCGGCGCCGAACAGCAGCTCGGGCGTGGCACCGAGCAGTTCGTGTTCGCCGCGCCCGGTCAGCGCCATGACCGCATGGTTCACCTGCTCGGTGAGCAGGGTCTGCGCGTCGAACAGCGCGATCGCCAGCGGCGCAGTGGCGATGATGCGCCGCAGGCTGGCCTGGGCCTGCTGGCTCTGCGCCTCGGCCTGGCGGCGGCGCTCGATGTCCAGCAGTGCATAGGTGATCTGCCGGTCGGCGGCTTCGGTGCTTGTTGCCACCGCATTGCCGATGACCCAGAACTCGCGGCCGTCGCGCGCCTTGAGCCGGCATTCGAAGGTCTCGGCCTGGCCTTCGACCAGTTCGTCGAAGTGCCGGCTGCGGAAGGGATGGTCGACCGCGTCGGTCGCCACCGTGCTGATCGGCTGGCCGAGGAACTCGACGAGGTCGCCGCCGAACATGCGCCGGGCGGAGCGGTTCATCCATTCAATGCCGCTGCGGCCCACGGTGACGATGCCCACCAGCACCGAGTCCAGCACGGCGCGCTCGCGCTCGGTCTGCAGCATCAGCGACTGCTGGGCGCGCCAGCGCTCGTCCACGTTCACATAGGTGGCGATCACGCCGGCGTCCGGCACGCCGGGGCGCATGACCCGCTTGCTCACCTGCACCCACAGCAAGCTGCCGTCGCGGCGGCGCAGGCGGCGCTCGCCGCGCCACAGGCCGCCCTCGGCCAGAGCGGCCTGCATCACCGACTGCTGCTGCTCGAAGGCGGAGCCGGACTCGAACAGCGCGCGGTGATCCAGCTTGTCCAGCTCGTCGATGCGGTAGCCGCTCATGCTGGCCAGTGCCTGATTGGCTCGCTCGATGTGGCCCTGGCGCAGGATGGCCATGCCGACATCGGAGAGGTTGAACATCAGCTCGCGGTCCTGCACCAGGGTCTCCAGCTCGGCTTGCTGGGCCTTGAGCCGGCTGATGTCGCTGATCACGACGATGGTCTCGGGCTGCTCATCGGCGGCCACGGCCACCGGGCGCAGGCTCAGCGAGAGCCAGCGCGGGCTGCCGACTTGCACGAACTCGGTCTCGAAAGGCTTGTCCGCCAGCCGGGGCAGGGCATTGAGCACCTGGCGGCGCAGCTCGGGCACGGCGGCGAAGAGCTGCGCCACAGGCGTGCCCGGCGCCGTGTCGTCGGGCAAGCCGAGCATCTCGGCAAAGCCGCGGTTGCTGCGCAGCAGCTGCGCACCGCGCAGGTAGGCCAGGCCCAGGCTGGCGCCATCCATGATGGTGGTGAGCTCGCGCAGCAGCTGCTCGCTGCGCCGCTCGGCCTGGTGCTGGGCGCTCAGGTCCAGCGTCACCACCGAGGTGGTGCGCTGGCCTGTGCTCAGCCGGCCTGGCTCGACGCGGGTCAGCAGCCAGCGCCGGCCCAGTTCGGGATGGCGCACCGCATAGCGCACCTCGATGCGTTCGCCGCTCTTCAAGGCCTTCTGCAAGCGCTCGAACTCGGGCAGCGATGAGGGCTCGACGATGTCGCGGCTGATGCCCTGCAGGCCGGCCAGCGTGTTGCGGCCGGTGCCGCCGCCAGACTTCAGTGCGCGCGGGCGCAGCCAGCCGGCATCCTGCTGGAAGGTCGCCAGTCCCACGCCGGCGGTGTCCATCAGCGCATCGAGCTGTTGATGGGCCAGATCGCGCTCCTGCTCAAGGCTGCGGTCCTCGAGCACCGCCATGTAGCGGCGTTGGCGCCCGCCGAGGCTGGCCACCGGGCGCAGCCGGCCCTGCAGCCAGCGCGTGCGGCCACCGGGTTCGACCAGCATCGCCTGGGTCAGCAGCGCCTGGCCGGCGGGCTGGGCCTGCTGCAGCGCCGGGATTGGCCGGCCATCGCTCCAGGCGAGCAGCTGCTGCAGCTCTGCCGACGCATCGTGCAGCGTGGCCAGCGGGCTCAGGCTCAGCGCGGTGAAGGCGCTGTTGGCACGCAGCAGCAGACCGTTGTCGTCGAACAGCACCATGGGTTGCGGGCTCAGGGCGAACCACTGCTCCATCTCGGCCTGCGCGCGTTCGGCCTGCTCGCGCGCGGCCAGTTCCGCGGTGCAGTCCTGCAGCACGCACAGCCGTTGCACGGGCTGGCCGGCATCGGTGATCAGGTGCTGGGTGCAGCGCATCGTGCGCTCGTGCCCCTGGGCATCGCGCAGGCTGAACTCCGCCGGCACGGCGGCCGGCCGCGAGGCGGCAAGCAGCCGGTTGCGCTCTGCGCCACCCAGCAGTTCCCCCAGGGCGCGGCCGCGCAGTGCTTCGGCGCTGTGTCCGCACAGCTCGGCAAAGGCTGCATTCACCGCCAGCAGCTGCAGCCGGGCATCGAGCACGAAGGCGGGGAAGGGCGAAGACCAGAAGATCTGCAGCAGCTCGGCGGCCCAGGGGGCCACGTCGTTGGCGGGCGGTACAGAGGGCTCGCCTGGCGGCGACGCGGGTGCTTCGACGGCGCGGCCCGCGGGGCGCGCGCTGCGCGGCGCCACCGGCTGAGCATGGAGCAGCCAGCGCGCGGCTTCGTCACCCTGCAGCGCCAGCAGGCTGATCTGCGCACGGCTGCCGTCGGCCAGGGCCAAGGTGGGGGCGGGCGGACCTCGCCGTCCGGCTTCGCTGGCTTGCGTGCTCTGGCGCAGCCAGTCCTGAAGGCGGCTGCCGCTGCCAGTGCGCAGCGCCAGCAGGCTGCCATCGGCGGGCAGGCCGAGAAGCCGGTAGGCGCTGGCATTGGCCTCGAGCACATGCAGTCCGCCATCGAGCAGCAACAGCGGGTCGCTGAGCTGCCCCATCAGGCCGCGCAGCGCGGCCAGATCATGGGTCAGCAGGGGCAGCTGTGCAGGTGCGTGGGGCGGTGTGTGAGGCACGGTCCGCAGTGTAGCGGCCGACTATTCGAGCTGATTGGCCTTGGCCAGCGCGCGCAGCACCGCGTGATTGATCTCCAGCGGCTCCAGCATCAGCTGCTCGGCGGCCTGCCGGTAGTCGAACACCGACTCGGCCTCGATCGCGCGCACCAACTCGAGATAGGGCTGGAAGGGGCCGCTGCTTTCGACCAGGGCCTGGCGCACCCGCTCCGGCATCGGGATGGACTGCAGCAGCTTGGCGAAAGGCTGCTTGAGCATATGGTCCAGCAGCGAGAACAGGCCGCAGATGAACATCTCGTCGCGTGCCTCGCTGTCGCCCAGCGTCTTCGAGAGCTCTTCCATCAACAGCCCGCGGCGCAGCGCAGCGAACATCACCGGCCGCATGGCGTGATCCTTGCTCGCCGTGGCCAACAGCAGGGCCAGCCAGCGCTTCAGGCGCGCATAGCCCAGCAGCATGATGGCGTGGCGGAAGGAGGAGACCTCGACGGCCAGGCCGAAGGCGGCCGAATTCAGGTAGCGCAGCAGCTTGAAGGCCAGGCTGGGGTCGCGCTTGAGCGTGGCCTCGAGCTTCTCGATGTCCTCGCCCTGATCGAGCTGGGCCATCAGCTGCATGATGACCTGCAGGTCGGTCTGCACCTCGGTTCTGGCCGCGTCGTCCGGCGACTCGTAGGCACCTTCAACGGTCCAGCCGATCACCGCCGACGCGCCGCTCTTGAAACCGTCGCGGACGTCCGCGCTGCCGCGCACGCCGCTGATCAGCTTGGGCAGTGGCGACGCGCTGCCCGGATTGCCGCGCTCGTCGGCAAGATCCAACACCGCGTTCTTGAAGCAGGCCTGCAGCGCGGGGCTCAACGGCGCCAGCGGCCGGCCCTTGAGCAGCAGCGTCACGCCGCGCTTGTGCAAGGCCTGCAGCGCAGACAGTCGCTCGTCATTGAGCATGAAGGCGGGCAGCTCCAGCATCAGATTGCTGCCCGCTTCGCTCTGCAGCAGGCCTTCGAGCAGGCTTTCGCTGAGGGCGCTGAGCACATAGGGCTTGCCGCCAGCAGGCCACACCTCGGCGAGTGCGGCCAGGAGTTCGCCGGCGTCGGGCCGGGCATCGGGTCGCAGCGGAATTGCAGTCAGCCGCGTGGCCAGCACCTGGTGCTGGGCGTCGAAAAGGGGCGCGTAGCCCAGGGCAAGCGTGCCGAGGATGCTGTGGATCTGGGTCATCAAGAATCAGAAGTTGACATACTGGAACAGCGACATCTTCTGCACCATCGCATAGGTCTTCAGAGCCGCATCGTAGCCTGACTGCTGGTTCTGGAAGTCGGAGATGCCCTGCACCATGTCCAAATCCTCTGCGGCGGCGCGCTCCTGCTGACTGTAGAGCTTGTTGTCGGCCATGCGGCTTTCGCTGCCGTCCAGGTTGTTGAGTTTCTCGCCCACCTGGCTGCGGACGTTCTGCAGATTGCCCATCACCGCGTTGATGTCGCGCAGCCGGCCCGCATTGGTCTGCGCGATCTCGATGGGGCTGCGCTGGTCGGTGTTGAGCTCGGCGACGGCCTGGTCGATCACGTCGAACACCGACAAGCCAGGCTGCGAGGGGGTGATGTCGAAGGTGTCGCCGTCCTCGGCGACACCGCTGAGGTTGACGGCCATGCCGTCGAACTCGATCGCCTTGCCCGACATGAAGCTGCCTGAGGCGACCGTGCTGCCCAGGGTCTGGTCGATGACGTTGTAGGTGGCGCCGGGGCCGCTGCCGACGATCTGGATCTGGTAGTCGTGGCCGGTCAGCAGTGCGGGGTTGGTCACGCGCCCGGCGTCGATCCAGCTCTTGGCCGGCTGCGCGGTGATGGCGTTGGGCGCCGATGCGGTGACGAAGGTACCGTTGCCGGTGCGCGCCTGCATCCAGGTAGCGCGGCCGTCGACGTTCAGCGAGAAGCTCTCCATCGTGCCGGTCTGCACCGAGCCGGGCGTGCCCATGTACTTGACGCCGCCGGGCAGGTCGAGGAAGGGGGCATCGTTGGAGCCTTGGCCGCCGAAGATGTAGCCGCCAGAGCCGTCGCTGCGGTTGGCGATGGACAGCAGCTGGGTGCGCAGGCCGGCGAGCTTGCTGGCGAGACTCTTGCGCTCGGCGTCGCTGTAGCTGGCATTGCCGGCGGCGACCAGCGATTCGCTGATCTGCTGCAGCAGTTCGCTGGCGTCGCCAAGCGCCGACTCGGCCAGGCGCAGGCTGTTGCGGCTGGCCTCCAGCGCGCGCTGGTTGGCGTCCACGCGGCCGATCGAGGCCAGCGCGCGCTCGGCCCGCGCGGCCGAGGTCGGGTCGTCGCTGGCCTTGAGGATGCGCTTGCCAGAGGTGAGGCGCATCTGCGAGTCCTGCATCTGCTGCTGACGCTGCTGCAGCTGCGCGACGCTGGAATCGAACATATTGGCGGTGCTGATGCGCATGGCCGGGCTCCTGGGCGTTCAGTGCGATGGCAGCTCAGCGCTGCGAGAGCTTGAGCAGTTCGTCGAAGATGGTCTGGCCGACCTGCAGCACCTTGGCCGCCGCCTGGTAGCCCTGCTGGAACTGCATCAGCCGGGCCGCTTCCTCGTCGAGGTTGACGCCGGCGCTGCCGCTGCGTACCTGCTCGGCGTCGTTGGCAACGGCACGGGAGACGCCGCTGAGGTACTCGGCACCCTGCACGCGCGAGCCGATGTCGGACATCGCCGCGGCATAGGCGTCGGTGATGCTGGAACCGCGTATCACGCTGCCGTCCGGCTGCACCGTGCGGCCCACGAAGGGCTCGCTTTGCATGTTCAGGAAGGCTTTGGCATTGCCGTTGTTGGCGGCCGGGAACTCGGTCTTGGTCACGTCGATCACGTCGCCGTCGCGCGGAATGCCGTTCAGACGCAGCTCGAAGCCCAGGTCGATGCCGGCGAGCGGAAAGTTGCCGATCTTTTCGCCCGAACTCCATTCATCGGTGATGACGGTTCCGTCAGCCAGCGTGACGGTGTAGTTGATGCTGTTGTCCGGGTTCACCGTGCCGAAGACGATCTGCAGCGGCACGCGCGGCGCGGCGGTATCCACGGTGGCAGCGATATTGCTGTTGACCGCGTAGAGCGACTCCACACTGACGGTGCCGGTGTTGTTGATCGAGGTGTAGGCGGTCACGGGCGCGGCCGCGGCGATGCCGTTGGGGTTGTCCAGCACGCGGCGCATCCCCACGGCAGCCTGGCCCACCGGCTCGATGACGAAGCTGTCGGTCGTCGCCATTGCGCCGCCGCCGACGGTGACGCTGAAGCCATAGCGAGTCTCGATGTCGGCCGCGCTGAGGATCTCCGGTTGGCCGTCGGGGCGACGGGTCAGCTGGAAGCCGCCCGAGGTCGGGTCGCTGCGCAGCTCGAAGCTGGCTGCGGGCAGGCGCGTCGCGTCGGTGATCGTGACGTCCAGCGTGGTCACGAAGCTGCCGTCCGGGTTGCGTGCATTGGTGCGCGCGGGCAGGGCGCGCGGCTCGCCGGTCTCGAACATGGCAACACCCAGGCCCGAAGGCGAGGACAGGTCCAGGCCCAGCGATTGCTGCTTGTTGACGCGCTCGGAGAAGGCCATCGCCATCTGCCCGAGCAGGTTGCGTGCGTCCTGCAGATCCTTGTTCTGGTAGGCCAGCAGCGCGCTGATCGAGCCGCCGGTGAGCACCGACTCGTCGAGCACGCGGTTGCCCGCGGCTTCGACGATGCTGAGCTGGGCGCGCGAGCTGTCGTAGGGGTCGGTGCTGACCGCCAGCTGCTGCGCGATCGAGCCCAGCACCAGGCGCTGGCCGCCGCCGATGAACACGCCCATGGTGCCGTCGTCCGAGGGCAGGGTGCTGACCTTGACGTACTGGCTCAGCTCGGAAACCAGCTGGTCGCGCTGGTCGAGCAGGTCGTTGGGCGTGTGGCCGGAGCCGGTCACGCGGGCGATCTGGTCGTTGGCCTTGGCGATCTGCTGGGCCAGTTGGTTGACCACGTCCACATTGGCCTTCAGGTCGCTGACCACGCCGGTCTGCAGGTCGGCGATCTGCTGCCCGGCCGCCGAGAAGCGGGCCGCCAGCTCCTGTGCGCGGCCCAGCACCACCTGACGTGCCGACGGGTCGGCGGGATTGGCCGACACGTCCACCATCGCGTTGAACAGCTGGTTGGCGGCATAGCCCATGCCGCTTTCGCCCGGCGGGAAGAGCTTTTCGATCTGTTGCAGCTGCGCAAGGCGGGTCGAGTCCATCGCGGACAGCGACTTCGCATCGGCGGCGTCACGGGTCAGGAAGGCGTTGTACGAGCGGGTCACCGTCTCGACCTGGACGCCCTTGCCGAAGAAGCCGGCGCCGGTGAACTGGCCGCCGGTGGTGCTGAACTCGACCTGCTGGCGCGAATAGCCAGGCGTGTTCGCGTTGGCGATGTTCTGGCCTATGGTCTGCAGCGCCGCCTGGTTGGCGAACATGGCGCGCATACCCAGCGATAGCAGTGCGGAGGTTCCCATGGCGCTTGGTCCTTGCTAGGCGGCCCGTGCGGCCTCAGGCCATGGCGCGCTGCACGCGCACCGTGGTGTTGATCACTCGGGCCAGCTTGCTGGCGTATTCGGGGTCGGTGGCATAGCCGGCCTTTTGCAGACCCATCGCGAAGGTCTGCGCGCCGGCGCCCTGTTGCGCCTTGGCGACGACGTCGGCATAGCGCGCATTGCTGCCCAGCAGACGCGCATAGTCCTTGAACGCCTCGTCGTAGCTGGCGTAGGCGCGGAACTTCGCGGTGACCTTCTGCGCCTTGCCGTCGATGTATTCGGTGGTCTGCACCTCGGCGACCGGGCCCTTCCAGCTGTCGGTCGCCTTGATGCCGAAAATGTTGTGGCTGGTGCTGCCGTCCTTCATCTTGATCTCGCGCTTGCCCCAGCCGGATTCGTGTGCGGCCTGCGCGATCATGAAGCTGGCCGGAATGCCGGTGGCGGCCTCGGCGGCCTTGGCGGCGCCATCGTGCTGCTGGATGAAGCTTTGCACATGGGGTGCGACGTTCTTCTTCGCCAGCGCGGGCAGCGGCTCGACGGTCTTGCCGGCGGTGATGCCCGCCGCGCTCTTGTCGTCCTTGATGCCCATCTGGCGCTGCAGCTGGCGTGCAATCGCCTCGGACAGGCCGCCGGGCAGACCGGTCAGCTTGGCGGCGTACTGGGTGTCGAGCATGTCGGTGCCGAGCTGGGTGGCGGAGTTCTCCATCAGGCCGGACGACATGGTCGAGGCCCGCATGCTCTTCATCACCTCCTGCATGAAGAGCGCCTCGAACTGGCGCGAGGCCTCGCGGATGCTGGTCTTGGGGTCGCGCGCCGCCGCCGCGCGCAGCGCTTCGACCGAGCGGGTGTCGGTGTTCAGCGTCTGGCTGCTGACGAGGGCGAAGGGCTTGCTGCTCATCAGATCACCTCCAGTTCCGCCGAGATCGCGCCGGCGGCCTTCATGGCCTGAAGGATGGCCAGCAGGTCCTGCGGCGTGGCGCCCAGCGCGTTGAGCGCCTTGACGACGTCGGACAGCTTGGCGCCTTCGGGCATCTGGATCAGCGCGCCGGGTTCCTGGCGCAGCGAGATGTCGGTCTTTTCGGTCACCGTGGTCTGGCCGCCGGACAGCGGGCCCGGCTGGCTGACCTGCGGTGTCGAGCTGATCGTCACCGACAGGCTGCCGTGCGCGACAGCACAGGGCTTGAGCGTCACTGCCTGGTTCATCACCACCGAGCCGGTGCGCGCATTGACGACGATGCGCGCTGCCGGCGTGGCCAGGTCCAGCGACAGGTTCTCCAGGTCGGCGAGGAAGCCGACGCGGGCATTGGCATCGGTCGGAGCCTTCACGCGCACGACGCGGCCGTCCAGCGCCTGGGCGGTGCCGGCGCCCTTGGCCGCGTTGATGGCCTGGGCCACGGCGCGGGCGGTGGCGAAGTCGGCGGCGTTCAGGTCGAGCTGGATGCTGTCACCCATCTGCAGCGGTGTGGGCACGCTGCGCTCGACGGTGGCACCGCTGGGAATGCGGCCAGCGCTCAGGTGGTTGATCTGCACCTTGGAGCCGCCGGCCGAGGCGCCGGCGCCGCCGACGATCAGATTGCCCTGGGCCAGCGCATAGACCTGGCCATCGGCACCGCGCAGCGGCGTGGCGATCAGCGTGCCGCCGCGCAGGCTCTTGGCATTGCCGATCGAGGACACGGCGATGTCGAGCTGCTGGCCCGGCTGGGCAAAGGCGGGGAGCTGGGCGGTCACCATCACTGCGGCGACATTGCGCGGCTGCATGGTCACGCCCGGCGGCAGGATCACGCCGAACTGCTGCAGCATGGCCTGCAGGCTCTGCCCGGTATAGGGGGCCTGGGTGGTCTGGTCGCCGGTACCGTCCAGGCCGACAACCAGGCCGTAGCCGGTCAGGGGGTTGGAGCGCACGCCGGCGACGCTGGCCACTTCCTTGATGCGCGCCGCCTGCGTGGGCAGGACGGCGGCCATGGCCAGGGCCGCGAACAGCAGCGGCTTGAGCAGGGAATTGAGGCGGGTGTGCATGGCGGTCGACGGGGAGGCTCCTGTCGACCGATTCTGGGCATTCTTAAGTCGGCGAAAGACTCAAAAAGAAGCGCGACAACCAGCCTATTCCGTGAGCTTGTGCATAGCTGCCCCGGCCCCGCTGCTCGACGCGGACGTTGGCCACGGCGGTGGATGGCACGGCGTTGCCCTGCTGGATGGAGCGCGGATCCACCTGGCCGGTGAAGCGCAGCACGTCGACGTTCTCGTTGACGCCGATCTGCTTCTCGCCGCTGATCATCAGGTGGCCGTTGGGCAGCACCGCGATGACCACCGCGGTGATGGTGCCGGAGAAGGTGTTGCTGTTGGCATTGCTGCCCTTGCCGGCGCTGGTCGTTGCCGCGGTGGCGCCGGCGCTGGCGCGGCCGAAGGAATTGGCAGCGATGCCGGGCAGGGCGGTGATCGCGCCGGCCAGCTCGCCCTTCCTGTCCAGCGCGCTGCTGGAGCTCTGCGTGGCGGAGATGCTTTCGGTGATCTGCACGGTGACGGTGTCGCCGACGATGCGCGCCCGGTGGTCCTCGAACAGCGGGCGGTAGCTGACCGCCTGGTAGATCGAGCCGTTGACGGGCAGGGGCTGGGGCGTTTGCGGCAGCTGCACCACCGGCATGTTCGGCATCTCGACCCGCGGCGTGTCCAGCGCGGCGCAGCCGCCGAGCAAGCCCGCCACGGTCAGGGCCGTCAGTGAACGCAGGTTCTTCATGGTCTTGCCTCAGATCTGGCCGAGCTTCTGCAGCATCTGATCCGAGGTCTGTACGGCCTTGGAGTTCAGTTCGTAGGCGCGCTGGGTCTGGATCATCTGCACCAGCTCCTCGACCACGTTGACGTTGGAGGTCTCGACGAAGCCCTGCTGCAGCGCGCCCATGCCGTTGGCATTGGGTGCACCAGCGTTGGGCGTGCCGGAGGAGGCGGTCTCGGCGAACAGGTTCTGCCCGCGCGGGTCCAGGCCGGCCGGGTTGACGAAGCTGGCCAGCTGGATCTGCCCCACGGTTTGCGGCGCGGCCTGGCCGGGCACGGTCACGCTGACCGTGCCGTCCTGGCCCACGGTGAGGCTCTGCGCATTGGCCGGCACGGTGATGCCGGGCAGCAGCGTGTAGCCGTTGTTGGTGACGATCTGACCGTTGGCGTCCAGCTGGAAGCTGCCGTCGCGGGTGTAGGCGGTCGTGCCATCGGGCATCTGGATCTGGAAGAAGCCGCTGCCCTTGATCGCCAGATCCAGGTTGTTGGTGGTCTGCTGCAGATTGCCCTGGCTGAACACGCGGGCGGTGGCCACCGGGCGCACGCCCAGGCCGACCTGCAGACCGGTGGGCAGCTGGGTCTGCTCGGTGGTGTTTGCGCCGGTCTGGCGCAGGTTCTGGTAGATCAGGTCCTCGAACACCGCATGCGAGCGCTTGAAGCCGTTGGTGGCGACGTTGGCGAGGTTGTGCGAGATGGTGTCCAGCTGGGTCTGCTGGGCCTCCATGCCGGTCTTGGCAATCCACAGGGAGCGAAGCATGGCGGTGTCCTTTGATGGGCTTAGGTCGTGCCGAGCAGCTTGGCGGACTGCTGGCCCTGGGTCTGGGCGATCTGCAGCAGCTTCATCTGCTGCTCGAACTGGCGGGCCGCGGCGATCATGCTGACCATGGTCTCCACCGGGCTGACGTTGGAACCTTCCAGCGCGCCGTCCTGCAGGCGGGCGGCCGGGTCGGCCGGCAGGTCGCCGTCGGCGGCGCGAAACAGGCCATCGGTGCCGCGGGTCAGCGGCGCTTCGGGCGTGACGAGCTTGAGCCGGCCTATCGCGGTCGGGCGGCCGGTCGGTCCCTTGGCGGAGATGGTGCCGTCGTTGCCGATCAGCAGCTCGGAGTTGGGCGGCACATTGATCGGGCCGCCGTCGCCGAGCACCGGCAGCCCGTTGCGCAAGGCCAGCAAGCCTTCGGCATTGACTTCCAGGCCGCCGGCGCGGGTGTAGGCCTCGGTGCCGTCCAGGCTCTGCACCGCCAGCCAGGACCTGCCCTGCATGGCCACGTCCAGATTGCGGCCGGTTTGCGTGATCGGGCCAGCGGCATCGTTGTAGCCGATGGTGGTTTCCAGCGCATAGGCGCGGGTGCTGGCGCCGTCGCCGCGCACCGGCACGGAACGGAAGGCCTGCAGCTCGGCGCGGAAGCCGTTGGTCGAGACGTTGGCCAGGTTGTTGGCCAGCACGTCCTGGCGCTGCATGGCCGCCTTCGCGCCGGCCATCGACAGGTAGATCATGCGGTCCATGCAGGCCTCCGGTCAGTTCAGTCCAGCATCAACGCAGGTTGACGAGGGTCTGCAGCACGTCGTTGAGCGTCTTGATCGACTGCGCATTGGCCTGGTAGACGCGTTGCGCGGTGACCATATTCACCAGCTCGCCGGTGAGGTCGACGTTCGACTCTTCCAGCGATCCGGGCGAGAGCACGCCCAGGTTGCCGTCGCCGGGCACGCCGACCACCGGCTCGCCCGAGGCGTTGGAGCGCGCCCAGACATTGCCACCCATGGGCTGCAGGCCCTGGTTGTTGCGGAAGGTCGCCAGTTCCACCTGGCCTGCGGCCTTGGACTGGCCGTTCGAGTAGCGCGCGGTGACGATGCCGTTCGTTTCCACCTGGATGCCGGTGAGCTGGCCAGGGGCGTAGCCGTCCTGTGTCAGGTCGGTCACCGCGAAGCTGGAGCCGTTCTCGGTGGCGGAGGTGAAGTCCAGGCGGATCGCGCGGTTGTCGGGATTGTTCGGGTCGGCGGTGGCCGGATCGAAGGGGATGCTCAGCGTCGAGGCGCCGCCTGCATTGACGCCTTCGGGGATATAGAGGTCCAGCGCCACCAGCGGTTGCAGCGGCGAGCCGCCTTCCTTGGGGAAGATCAGCTGCGTGTAGGGCAGCACCGGTGCCTGCGGATCGGCCGGCGTGATCGTGCTGCCGTCCGCCGCCTGATCCAGCGGCTTGTCGTTGGCGGTGATGTAGACGTTCCACACCGTGCCGCCGCTGCCGCCCGGATCGGGCGTCTTGGTGCGCTGGAAGTACATCGTCACCGCGATCGGCTGCCCCTTCTTGTCATAGACCGTCATCGAGGTGGCGTTGTTGTAGGTGCTCGGGTCGGTGAGCGACATGCCGGTGATCTCGTTGCCGCCGGCATCGATCGGCGCCGTCGGGCTGGCGCGGGAGTCGAGGTTGAACTCCATATTGATGTCGTTGGTCACCTTGGGATCGATGCCCTTGGTGGGCAGCTGCAGTGGCTGCGCCAGGCCGGGCGTGATCTTGCCCGTGCCGTCGGCGGGATAGCCCAGCAGCTTGAGCTGGTCGTTGTTGACGATGAAACCTTGCTTGTCCACCTTGAACTGGCCATTGCGGCTGTAGAAGGTGGGGTTCTTGCTATCACTGAGCTGGAAGAAGCCACCGCCGTTGATCGCCAGGTCCATCGGGTTCTCGGTGATGGTGATGTTGCCCTGGGTGAACTGCTGCGCCACGGTGGACAGCTTGGTGCCGATGCCGATGGTGCCGCTGCCCGCTCCGCTCAGCGAGGCGGCATAGAGGTCGGAGAACTCGGCTCGCGAGGACTTGCTGCCATAGGTGTTGGCATTGGCGATGTTGTTGCCGATGATTTCCAGGTTCTTGCTGGCGGCGTTCAGACCGGAGAGACCTTGTTGGAAGCTCATGGTGATTCCTTAAGCGGGACGGTCGTGACTTGCGTGCCCGCGACGGGCAGCGACGGGGTTCTTCAATCGATGGCCTTGATGCTGCTGTAGTCCACCTGGCCGAGCTTCTCGAGCTGGAGCTGCAGCTTGCCGCTGCTGCTGGTGCTGACGGACGCAACCTTGTCGGTGGAATACAGCGTGGTGCCGACTGCCGCGGTGCCGCTGGTGGCGGTGATGCGGAAGTTCACCTGGGTGTAGCCCTTGCTCTTCTCGGCCGACCAGTCGAACTGGTGCAGGCCGGCGCCTTGTGCGCCCATGTCGATGGTGTCCAGCACCGCGCCGGCAGGGCTGAGCACCTCGAGCTTGACCTTGTCGGCCGGGCCGCTGAGCTCGAAGGCGCCCTGGCCACGGTTCTCGGCGATGACCATCTTGTTGCCTTCGATGCTGACGTCGCGGCCGACCAGCGAGACTCCCTGCAGCGTCTGCATCTGGCTGAACTGGCTGGACAGCGACTGGATGGACTTGTCCAGCGTGGCGATGCCCGAGACCGTCTGGATCTGCGCCATCTGGCTGGTCACCTGGGCGTTGTCCATCGGATTCATCGGGTCCTGGTTCTGCATCTGCGCGACCAGCAGCTTGAGAAAGCGGTCCTGCGTGTCGGCAGCGTTCTTCGACGCCGAGCTGCTGCTGCCCGTGCCGGTGCCACTCGAGCTGCTGGTCCTGTTGAGCACGCTGTAGTCCATGGCGTTTCCTTCGCGTTCGGGTCAGGGCTCAGGACTGGCCGAGCTGCAGGGTCTTGAGCAGCAGGCTCTTGGCCGTGCTCATGACTTCGATGTTGTTCTGGTAGGAGCGCGAGGCCGAGATCATGTTGACCATCTCCTCCACGCTGTTGACGTTGCTATAGGTCACATAGCCCTCGGCGTCGGCCTGTGGATGCTTGGGATCGTGGACGCGGCGGCCCTGGGTCTGGTCCTCGGTGATCTGCGAGACCTTGACGCCCGCGGCACCGAGGTCGTTGCCGGCGCCGACCAGATGAGTCTGGAACACCACCTGGCGCGCCTTGTAGGCCTGCCCGTCGGGTCCGGCCACGGTGTCGGCGTTGGCCAGATTGCTGGCCACCACGTTGAGGCGCTGGCTCTGCGCGCTGACCGCGCTGCCCGAGACGGAGAAGATCTGAAACATCGACATGGCGTTCTCCTGTCAGTCGCTCAGGGCGAGGTGTGCGACTTCATCGCATCCAGCGTGGTGCGCACGCTGCCGTTGATGAAGCGAAGCGTGGCTTCATACTTCACCGCGTTGTCAGCGAAGCTGGCGCGTTCGCGGTCCATGTCCACGGTGTTGCTGTCCAGGCTGGTCTGCGCCGCGGCGCCGTAGAGCTTCTGCGCATCGCTGCGCGCGCCGGCCAGTGGGGCCATGTGGCCGCCTTGGGTGGCGCTCATCGCGCCGCGGGTGGCGAGATCGCCGGTGGCTTCACGCAGGGCCCGCGAGAAGTCGAAGTCGCGCGACTGGTAGCCCGGCGTGTCGGCATTCGCGATATTGCTGGCAAGCAGGCGCTGACGTTCCGAGCGCAGCTTGAGCGCCTCGGTCTGGAAGTTCAGCGAATCGGTCAGTCGGTTGATCATGGTCTTGCCCTCCGGGCAGCCTGGCTTTAGCGTCGAGTGGCGGCGGATGACCTGTGGCGACCCTTTGCTACCCGTATGGCAGGCATTGTGTTGGGCAGCCCGGAAATCTTTAGCGCGAATAGAGCGGGCTTTGGCGCGCATTTCAGCGCTCAGCCGCCACCGGCTCGGGCCTAAAGTGCCCCCCATGCTTCAAAAGGCCCGTGCTCCCTCTGCCGCTCGCTGCCTGCGCGCCACCTGCGTGGTGCTGCTGGCGTGGCTGGGCGTCGGCGTGGCCCAGGCTCAGCAGCCTTCCCAAACCATCCCTGGCGAGGTGCTCAGCCGCGTGCAAGCGCTGGCCACTGCCGGCGCGCGTGCCGGAGCGCCGGCCGGCGCAAGGGTCGAAGTGCAGCTCGGGCAGCTGGACCCGCGGCTGCGCCTGGCGAGCTGCGGTCAGATCCAGCCTTATCTGCCGCCGGGCCAGCGCGCCTGGGGGCGCACGCGGATTGGCCTGCGCTGTGTCGATGGCTCGGCGCGCTGGAACGTCAGCCTGCCGGTGACGGTGCAGGTGTTCGCCAAAGCCCTGGTCAGCGCCGAGGCGCTGCCGGCCGGGGTGGAGCTGACTGCAGCCCATCTGCAAACGGCCGAAATAGATCTTGCGGCCGAGAGCGGGGCGGTGTTCACCGATCCTGCGCAACTGCTCGGCCGCGTGCTGCAGAGCCCGGTTGGCGCAGGCGAGGCCCTGCGCAGCCACGATCTGCGTGCACGTCGCTGGTTCGTCGCGGGAGACCGCGTGCAGGTGCTGGTTGCCGGCGCCGGCTTCGCGATCTCGGGTGAAGGGCAGGCACTCGAGCCCGGGCTGGAAGGCCGGGATGTGCGGGTGCGTTTCGAGAACGGCCGGACGGTGACCGGCCGCGCGATCGGCAAGCGTCGGGTGGAGGTGCTGCTGTGAGCACCCGCCGCCCGATTCATGGTGGGCCTGCGGGTATCCCCGAGGTCGGGGGACTAGAATTTCCTCAAGTCGCGCCGGTATGGGTCGATACACCGGAAACCTGGACGGGTTGGGCCAATGGCTCCACCCATGGAGAACAGCATGAAAATCGGTAACAGCCCAGAAGCGAAAAGTGCGCTGCCGGTCGCGACGGAGCGATCCGGTGCGGCCGATGCCGGTCGCGCGCAGGGCGGCACGCCTTCGTCCGGTGCCGTCGGTAAGACGCCTGAGGCCAGTGCGCGCATCGAGCTATCGTCGAATGCCAGCAAGCTGATGTCGGGTGTCGCCGATGAAGGCAGCTTCGATGCCGAAAAGGTGCAGCGCATCACGCAGGCGATCAGCGAGGGCAAGTTCAGCATCAACGCCGAAGCGATCGCCGACAAGCTGATCAGCAACGCGCAGGAGATGCTCAGCCGCGCCTCGCCGCACTGAAGCCTTCGCCGGCTCCGGCCGGCCTATCGACAAGCGCGCCGAACCAATTCACACGCCTCGCGGCGGGTACCGCCATGCAAGCTCTGCCTCCGAACGAACTCCACAACCCTGCCGAATCCGGCATCAGCCAGGAACTCGAGCGTCCGCTGCTCGCCGTCGAGGGCTGCCTCAACCAGCTGGGCGAGGCGCTGCTGCGCCGCGACAGCCAGGCCATCGAGATGCATGCCAGTGCGCTGCACAAGGCATTGGCCGAGGCCATCGCTGCCTTTGGCGAAGCGGCCCGCGCGGGGAATGTGCCTCCGAATCTGCGCCACCGCCTGGTGATGGCTGGTGGCCGCGTGGCCGCGCAGCGGGAGTCGCTGGCACGAGCCACGGCTGCGCTGGATCGGGCCATCGATGTGCTGATGCCTGCCGAGAGCACCGGCTTGTACTCCTCCTACGGCAAGGCCGAGCGCAGCGGACTGGGCGGAGGCTCTTACCAGGCCTGAGCGCCGTTGCGGCAGTTCTTCATGCCAGATCAGGCCACGCCTTCGCGTGGCCTTTGTCTTTTCGGCCTTGGCCCGGAGCCCGGCTCAACGGGTGGCGCGGCTGCGCACGCAGTCCAGATAGGCGTGGCCGTCAGGTGGCAGACCGCTGCGCTGTGAGGTCCAGATCATTTGGCCCAGGCACTCCATCGCCTCGTGGTGGGCCTCATGCAGCGATTGCCGTCGGGCGGCCAGCAGCTCCAGGGCCTGGCGCACGCCCGTGGGCTGGTCGATCGACTGCTGCTCCGACAGCGTGAGGTGCATGGCCAGGTGCAGAAAGGGGTTGCTGCGCCCGTCCTCGACTGCATAGGTGCTCGCCAGCGCCGTTTGCTCGTCGGCCAGTTCCGCGTGGTACTCCGGATGCTCATCGATCCACTGCGCGGCGAGCGCCTCCATGGGGATCAGCGGTTGGCCGGCGCGCAGCTTGCGGTAAGTGCTGCAGAAGAAGCGGCGGACATCGAGTTGGGAGGGAGCGAACATGGTGCCGATTGTCGCTGCGAACCCGAATTGCCGCCGTCGCCGGCACAGGGCTACGATGCGGCGCCCCAGTCCAATGGAGGATGCCCTCATGCCCGTGATCCTGGTGGCCAACCCCAAGGGAGGGGTCGGCAAGAGCACGCTGTCCAGCAATATTGCCGGCTATCTGGCCCATCGAGGTCATGCGGTGATGCTGGGCGACAGCGATCCTCAGCAGTCCAGCCAGCAATGGTTGGCGCAACGACCGCCCCAGCTGCCGCGGATCCGCGCCTGGGAGCAACTGGGCGATGGCAAGACCGCGGTGCGGCCGCCGCGCGACGTCAGCCATATCGTGCTCGACAGCCCTGCAGGGCTGCATGGAAAGCGGCTGCAGACCCTGTTCCGACTGGCTGACAAGATCGTCGTGCCGCTGCAGCCCAGCCTGTTTGACATCCAGGCGACATACAGCTTCCTGCAAACCCTGCAAGATCTGCAGCGGGATGCGGGGCGCGCGCCGCGTCTTGCCCTGGTGGGCATGCGCGCACGGGAGGCCACCTTGTCCAGCCAGCAACTGCAGCAGTTCGTGCAGGGGCTGGGCATGGAGGTGCTGACCATGCTGCGCGACACGCAGAACTATGTGCAACTGGCGGCCCGCGGGCTGACGCTGTGGGATGTGGCGCCCGGCCGGGTCGAGCGCGACCTGCTGCAGTGGCAAGCGCTGGCCGCGTGGCTTGAGCAGGACTGAGAACACGCTATGCGTCATTTCGAGAAGCTCGCTGATCTGGCCGGCCTGGTCGGCAGCGAGATCGGCGTCAGCGACTGGGTCATCATCGACCAGGCGCGCATTGACCGCTTTGCCGACGCCACCGATGACCATCAGTGGATTCATACCGACCCGGCGCTTGCGGCGCAGGGCCCGTTCGGCACGACCGTGGCGCACGGTTTCCTCACCCTCTCGCTGGTGCCTCACTTCTTCGAGACCTCGTTCACCATCGGCGACGTGCGCATGGGCCTGAACTATGGGCTCAACAAGGTGCGCTTTCCCGCACCCGTGCCGGTCGGCAGCCGACTGCGGGCGCGCTTTCGCCTGACCGAGTTCCAGGCAATTCCTGGCGGCGCGCAGATGGTGGCCGAGTGCGTCGTGGAGCGCGAAGGCGGTGACAAGCCGGTGATGGTCGCCGAGACAGTCAGCCGCCGCCTGGTCTGAGCGTCGGGAGGCGAACACCCCGCGAACGCCAAGCCTGATTGCCTACCCCCCTTGGGGGAGTGCTGCACTATAGGGTGATCGCTATCATGGCCGCCCATCAGGGCAGCAGATGCCCGCGGAGGCATTTGGATGAAGGTGTTGCTGGTCGATGATCACCCGTTGATCCTGTCCGCGCTGAAGACGGTGATCGAGGGGCTCGACGAACAGGTCGAGGTCGTCGGTGCCGACAGCGCGGCGGCGGCACGCAGCCGGCTGAAGGAGCACTCCGATTTCGATCTGGTGCTGCTCGATCTGCAGCTAGGCGATGCCAGTGGATTCGATGTGCTCGACGAGTTCCGCGCTGCCTATCCCGGCCTGCCGGTGGTGGTGATCTCTGCCTCCGATCGGGCCAGCGATGTGATCCGCTCGATTGACCAGGGGGCGATGGGCTTCGTTCCCAAGCGCACCAGCACCGAGATGCTCGCGCAGGCGCTCCGTCTGGTGATGTCGGGGGGCATCTATGTGCCGCCGATGTCGCTGGGCAACGAGGATGCGCAGCGTCCTGCGGCTGGGAGCGTCGAGGGAGCGCGCCAGTCCCGCCTGCAGCAGATCCAGCAGGCCGCGATGGGCTCGGGCTATCAGCAGAACACGGGTCTGGAGAGCCTGGCGCTGACACCGCGCCAGACCGACGTGCTGGCGCTGCTGCTGCAGGGCAAGCCCAACAAAATCATTGCACGCGAACTAGGCGTCTCGGTGGAAACGGTCAAGGATCATGTGGCCGCCGTGCTCAAGGCTTTGGGCGTGAGTTCGCGCACGCAGGCCGTGCTGGCAGTCAGCCAGATGGTGCAGCGTCATCCCGAGGAATCCTTCTCGACCTGGCGCGCTGCGCAGCACGGCTGAGCTACCGGGACCGGTACTGCACCAAGGCCTGATCAGCTGCTTGCGTAGGACAAACGCACGTAGATAGGCGCGAAGGCCTCGGCCTGGGTGATCTCAAGCAGGTGTTCGCGGGCCAGTTCCAGCATCGCGATGAAGGTGACGACCAGCACCGCCGGACCACGCTCTACCTCGAACAGGTCCTCGAACAGCGCGAAGCGCCGGCCTTGCAGGCGGCGCAGCACGATGCTCATGTGCTCGCGCACCGAGAGCTGCTCACGGCTGATCTTGTGATGCTGGTTCAGCCTGGCGCGCTTGAGCAGCTCGCGCCAAGCCTCGCGCAGATCGTCCACTGACACCTCGGGAAAGCTGGGCTGCAGCGCCTGCTCGATATGCACTTGGGCGCGCAGGAAATCCCGCCCCAGCACCGGCAACTGGTCGAGCTTGAGTGCGGCAAGCTTGATGCGTTCGTACTCGAGCAGGCGGCGCACCAGTTCCGCGCGAGGATCCTCGGGCTCCTGGCCGTCCTCGTTCTTCTTGGGCGGCAGCAGCATGCGCGACTTGATCTCGATGAGCATCGCCGCCATCAGCAGGTACTCGGCAGCCAGCTCAAGGTTATGCCTGCGGATCTGCTCGACATAGCTGAGGTACTGGCGCGTGACGTCGGCCAGCGGGATGTCGAGGATGTTGAAGTTCTGCCGCCGGATCAGGTAGAGCAGCAGGTCCAGCGGGCCTTCGAAAGCCTCGAGGAAGACTTCCAGTGCATCGGGCGGGATGTAGAGATCCTGCGGCAGCTGGAAGAGTGGCTCGCCATAGAGCCGCGCGACGGCGATGCCGTCCACCGTCTCGGGCATCGCGTGCTCGCTGCCGGGCGTCGCGCCCGCCAGAGCCTCGGCGACGTCGGGCTTGGTCTCAGTCAAGCGCGAGGCTCCGGGCAGGCGACTCAGTCGCTCTTGGTCTGGTAGACGTAGGCTTGCTGGGCGACGCGCGCCTGGCTGTAGTCCTGCTGGGCGCTGCGGTCGATGGGCTTATCCCACAGCAGGGCACGGCCGGCGCGCTGCTCGGCTTCGAGCGTGGGCTTCTTGGCCTTCAGCTCCTCGATGAACTGGGTGACGTCGGACTTGTAGGGCTTCCAGAACAGAGGCATGGCGCGCGATTCGGCAGAAGGGTTGACTGTGGGCTTGGAGGCTCGATTTTACAGGCCCTGACCCCGCCGCTTGCTGACTCCAGACCAGGCGGCAGTCGGCCGGGCCATGAATCGGTGAGCGGGGTGCAGCGGCGCCTTAGGGCTCTCGGTGTGTCCATGCGACCAATGCGCCCGGGTCGACGCGCAGCCGGTGCGGCATGGGCCACGGATGGCGGGCGACACAGTCTCTTTGGCACGCAGATCCTTGAATCCACCCTCAGTTTTCAGGCCGGGCAGCCGATGGAAGGAGTAGCGACAGGCGCTTGCCGCAATCAATGCCGGCAAGCGCCTCCTTCGCGCTGTCTGCATCGGAGTGCGTTCATGATTCTTCGCAATTCATCCATCGGCAAGCGCCTGGCTCTTGTGCTGGGCGTGGTACTCAGCTTGTCTTTGCTGGGCAGTGTCATCGCGCTCTGGCAGTTTCAGCGCCTGGGGGCGGAGATTCGCAAGATGACCGAGGAGAACCTCCAGGTGGAGAGGCTGGCCAGCGACTGGTATCTGAACACCTATGGGGGAATCCAGCGGGCGACGGCCACCGCTAAGAGCAGCGATCCCAGTCTCGTCGATTTGTTCGCTGCTGAGACCGCCAAGGCGATCAAGGAGACGACCGAGATCCAGAAACGCATGGAGCCGTTGCTGGATACGCCGGCCGAGCGTGACATGTACGCCAAGATCGGCGAGCTGCGCAAGTCCTACCTGGCTGTCCGCGGCGAGATCAACAAGCTCAAACAGGATGGGCAGGCCGAGGCCGCGGCCAGCGCGCTGCAGCAGCGATTCCTGCCGACAGCCCAGGCCTACCAGCAAGCCGTTCGCGGCCTGGTTGAAGCCCAGCGCGGGCAACTCGATGAGCAAGTGAAGAACACCGAGGCGATGCGCGACCGTGCCAGCCTGATGCTGGTGATCGGCAGCGTGGCGTCGCTGGCCATCGGTGTGGCTCTTGCCTGGAGCGTGTCGCGCAGCATCACGACGCCTCTCAAGCAGGCTGAGCAGATGGCCCAGTCGATCGCCGCGATGGACCTGACCGGCCAGACTCAGGGCGCCTACACCGACGACGAGACCGGCCATCTGCTGCGTGCCCTGGACAGCATGCGCAGCGCGTTGCACCGCTCGATGCAGGAGGTGCGAGGCGTCGTCGAAAGCATCTCCACCGCCAGCGCAGAGATCGCCACCGGCAACCAGGACCTCAGTGCCCGAACCGAGCAGACCGCCTCCAGCCTGGAAGAAACCGCCAGTTCCATGGAGGAGCTGACCGGTACCGTTCGCCAGAGCGCGGAGTCCGCAGCACAGGCCAATCAGCTGGCGCATTCGGCCGCCGCTGTGGCCCAGCGCGGTGGCGCTGTGGTCTCCCAAGTGGTCGCGACCATGGACGAGATCAATGCCAGCTCAAAGAAGATCAGCGACATCATCGGCGTGATCGACGGTATCGCCTTTCAGACCAACATCCTTGCGCTGAATGCGGCCGTCGAAGCCGCCCGCGCGGGTGAGCAGGGTCGCGGCTTCGCGGTGGTGGCATCCGAGGTGCGCTCGCTGGCGCAGCGTAGCGCCGAGGCGGCCAAGGAGATCAAGTCCTTGATTGGCGCCAGTGTCGAACGCGTGGAGAGCGGCTCGCGGCTGGTTCAAGATGCCGGCAGCACGATGAGCGAGATCGTCGCCAGCGTGCAGCGCGTCAGCGACATCATTGGCGAGATCAGCGCCGCGGCCAGTGAGCAGTCCAGCGGCATCGGCCAGGTGAACATTGCCGTCGCCCAGCTTGACCAGATGACACAGCAGAACGCGGCGCTGGTCGAGGAGAGCACGGCAGCTGCCGAGAGCTTGAAGGATCAGGCCCAGCGCTTGTCTGGTGTGGTCAGCGCCTACCGCCTGCACTGAACAAGGGCTCGCGCATCCTCGCGGCGAGCCGCCATCCGACAGGCCGGGCCTTGCCCTGCCTTTCCCTTTGTGTCTGCCGCCGGGCTCAGCGCACGCGCATGCCGGCTTGGGCGCCGGGGAAGGGCTCGAGCACGAAGATGCCCGGGTTGGTCTTCTCGTCGGCGTGGCTGGCGGCCAGCACCATGCCTTCGCTGACGCCGAACTTCATCTTGCGCGGCGCCAGGTTGGCCACCATCACGGTGAGCTTGCCTTCCAGGTCTTCAGGCTTGTAGGCGCTCTTGATGCCGCTGAAGACATTGCGCGTCTTGCCTTCGCCCACGTCCAGCGTCAGCCGCAGCAGCTTGTCGCTGCCTTCGACATGTTCGGCCTTGACGATCTTGGCGATGCGCAGGTCGACCTTGCTGAAGTCGTCGATCTTGATCTCGGGGGCCAGCTCTTCGCCGCCGGGCACGAGCTTGGGTGCGGCGGGCGGCTCGAACAGCGCTTCCAGCAGCTTGGGGTCGACACGCTGCATCAGGTGTTCGTAGGCACCGATCTGGTGGGCGCCCAGCGCGCGCGCGGCGTCGGCGAACTGCAGCGGCTCGATCTTCAGGAACTGCTCGACCTTGGCCGCCAGCGCCGGCAGCACCGGCTTCAGGTAGATCGTCAGCAGGCGGAAGGCCTCGATGCAGACGCTGCAGACATCGTGCAGCACCGCGTCCATGCCTTCCTGCTTGGCCAGTTCCCATGGCTTGTTCTGGTCCACGTACTCGTTGACGCGGTCGGCCAGCAGCATGATCTCGCGCAACGCTTTGCCGAACTCGCGCTCCTCGTAGAGCTCGGCGATGGTGGCGCTGTGAGCGCGCAGGCCGTCGAGCAGCGCGCGGCCTTCGACGCCCAGGTCGGCCGAGAGCCGGTTGTCGAAGCGCTTGGACAGGAAGCCGGCGGCGCGCGAAGCGATGTTGATGTACTTGCCGACCAGGTCGGAGTTGACGCGGGCGACGAAGTCGTCCGGGTTGAAGTCCACGTCCTCGACCTTGCTGTTGAGCTTGGCAGCGATGTAGTAGCGCAGCCACTCGGCATTCATGCCCAGCTTCAGGTACTTCAGCGGGTCCAGGCCGGTGCCGCGGCTCTTGCTCATCTTCTCGCCGCCGTTCACGGTGAGGAAGCCGTGCACGAAGACATGGTTGGGCGTCTTGCGGCCGCTGAAGTGCAGCATCGCCGGCCAGAAAAGCGTGTGGAAGTAGGTGATGTCCTTGCCGATGAAGTGGATCTGCTCCACCGACGCGTCGGCCATGAAGGCCTCGTAGTCCCAGCCCTTCTTGCCGAAGTAGTTCTTCAGCGAGGCCAGGTAGCCGATCGGCGCGTCCAGCCAGACGTAGAAGTACTTGCCCGGCGCGTCGGGGATCTCGATGCCGAAGTAGGGCGCGTCGCGGCTGATGTCCCAGTCGCCGAGCCCGCCCTGGCCGTTCTCGTCCTTGGCGAACCACTCCTTGATCTTGTTGATCACCTCGCTCTGCAGGCGTCCCGGCGTCTGCGTCCACTGCTCGAGGAACTCGACGCAGCGCGGATCGGAGAGCTTGAAGAAGTAGTGCTCCGAACTCTTCATCACCGGCGTCGCACCGGTCAGCACCGAAAAGGGGTTCTTCAGCTCGGTGGGCGTGTAGACCGCGCCGCAGACCTCGCAGGAGTCGCCGTATTGGTCCTTGGCACCACACTTGGGGCACTCGCCCTTGATGAAGCGGTCCGGCAGGAACATCGCCTTCTCGGGGTCGAAGAACTGCTCGATGGTCTTCACCGAAATCAGCTCGTTGGCGCGCAAGGCCTTGTAGATCTCCTTGGAGAGCTCATGGTTCTCCGGGCCGTCGGTCGAGTGCCAGTTGTCGAAGCTGATGTGAAAGCCGTCGAGGTAGGTCTTGCGGCCCGCGGCGATGTCGGCGACGAACTGTTGCGGCGTCTTGCCTGCCTTTTCAGCGGCAATCATGATCGGCGCGCCATGCGCATCGTCGGCGCCGACGAAGTGCACCTCATTGCCGCGCATGCGCTGGAAGCGCACCCACACGTCGGCCTGCGTGTATTCCATGATGTGGCCAATGTGGAAATTCGCATTGGCGTAAGGCAGGGCGGTGGTGACGAAGAGCTTGCGGGTCATGGTCGAAGAGTGATCGGATCGAGCAACAACAAGGGGGCGACGTGTCGCCAAGCCTGGCTGCATCACGCGGGAGCGTGATTCTAGGCGGCGTCGTGGGGCGCGCGATGCCTGCCATCGGGCCTGCAGACCCGATGGCAGGCATCTCAGCCCGGTAGCGTCTTGGGCCAACATCGCTTTAGCGACTGAACCTCAAGTTCGCCTCAGCGTTCAGCGCTAAGGCCTTGATTCTTCAAAGACTTGGCGAGTATCCACCGAGACTGTGGATAACTTTGTTGAAAAGCCGGTTCCACGGCCCGTAAATGCTTGATCCATCGGCCCTCGCCTTGGCCTGCCGAAAAAATGTGCAGGGCGGCGGGTTCTATACGAATCAATGACTTGGCGCGATTTCGGGGAAACGAGCAGACGCGGTGCAGCATGCATGCATCCGCTGGCCCTGAGTCGGCTCGTTGGCAAAGAAGTGGGGATAAGTCAAGGCTTCGAAACAAAAAAATAGCATTTCTACGGCGCCGCCAGTGCGAGATTTCCACGCTATTTGTGGACAAGCTTGTGAGTGGATTCTCGATATCCGTTGCAAGTCGTTGATCTTGTTGAACCCAGCCTGGCGTGCCTGCGTTTTGTGCACTTGCGTGTTTCGCCCGAGGGGAAGGGGGCTGGCCGACCGTTAAAATTGCACTCTGAATATCATCGAACAAAGCAATGGCCCAAGCAACCGAGGGTAAACAGAAGTCCGGCAAATCGCCGTCTCGCGCGGGCGAGGTTTTCGAACTCAAGAGCGCGTCCCTCAGTGTGCTGGCTCTGGTGCTGAAGACCACCGATCTGCAGCAACTGGCCGAGGAGCTGGCGCAGCGCCTGGGCGATACGCCCCAGGTGTTCGACCAGGATCCCCTGCTCATCGATTGCACGCAGCTGCCGCAGCAGGCTGCGGAGGCGGACGACTCCCCGCAGCTCGGCCTGCTTTGCGAACCGGCGACGCTTGATCTGCCGCGCCTGCTGCAGCTGCTGCGCCAGCATAGGCTGCAGCCTGTGGCCATCACCGGAGCCTCCCCGGAGCTGCTGGCCCAGGCCAAGGCGCAAGGCCTGGTCGAAGCCGCCGATCTGCCGCCGATGCGCGAGCTGGGTGCGACATCGGTGCGCGAGGTCGAGGTGGTGCGCGAGGTCGTCGTCGAGCGCCAGGTGCCGGTGGCCGCCGAGGCGGCCAAGACGGTGATCGTCGACAAGCCCCTGCGCTCCGGGCAGCAGGTCTATGCCAAGGGCGCCGATCTGGTCGTGCTCGCGCTGGTCAACCACGGTGCCGAGGTGATTGCCGATGGCAGCATCCACGTTTACGCGCCGCTGCGTGGCAAGGCGATTGCCGGCGCGCGCGGCAATGCCGATGCGCGCATCTTCGCCGCCAGCCTGGAGGCCGAGCTGATCGCCATCGCCGGCATCTACCGCACCACCGAGAACCCGCTGCCTGACACGGTGCTAGGCAAGCCGGCGCAGGTGCGGCTCGACGGTGAGAAGCTGGTGATGGAGCCGCTGCAGTACTGAGCCGACGCAGGAATCTCGAACGAAAGAACGCGCCCCGCGGCATGAGCGGGGCACTCCGCTGAATTGATTGGAAGGAATGGATCGATGACCAAGATCGTCGTGGTGACTTCGGGCAAGGGTGGTGTCGGCAAGACCACCACCAGCGCCAGCTTTGCAACCGGGCTGGCGCTGCGCGGCTACAAGACCTGCGTGATCGACTTCGACGTCGGCCTGCGCAACCTCGACCTGATCATGGGCGTGGAGCGTCGCGTGGTCTACGACCTGATCAACGTCATCAACGACGAGGTCAAGCTGGCCCAGGCCCTGATCAAGGACAAGCAGCTCGACAAGCTCTACATCCTGGCCGCCTCGCAGACCCGCGACAAGGACGCGCTGAAGCAGGAGGGCGTGGAGCGCGTGCTCGACGAGCTCAAGGCCATGGAGTTCGACTACATCGTCTGCGACTCGCCGGCCGGCATCGAGACCGGCGCGCTGATGGCCATGCACTATGCCGACGAGGCCCTGGTGGTGACCAACCCCGAGGTCTCCTCGGTGCGCGACTCGGACCGCATCCTGGGCATGCTCAACAGCAAGACCAAGCGCGCCATCGAGGGCAAGGAGCCGATCAAGGAGCACCTGCTGATCACGCGCTACAACCCCAACCGCGTCGAAGGCGGCCAGATGCTCTCGCTGGAGGACATCCACGAGATCTTGCGCACGCCGCTGATCGGCGTGATCCCCGAGAGCGAGATCGTGCTGCAGGCCTCCAACCAGGGTACGCCAGCGATCCACATGAAGGGTTCGGATGTGGCCGAGGCCTATGCCGACGTGGTGGCGCGCTTCCTGGGCGAGGACAAGCCGATGCGCTTCATTGAGGCCGAGAAGAAGGGCTTCTTCAAGCGCCTTTTCGGCGGCAAGTGAGGGGATGACAGACCATGGGCTTCCTCTCCTTCTTTCTCGGCGAGAAAAAGAGTTCAGCCAGTGTCGCCAAGGAGCGTCTGCAGCTGATCCTGGCGCATGAGCGCAACGGCCGCAGCACCAGCCCCGACTATCTGCCGCAGCTGCAGCGCGAGCTGGTGGCGGTGATCTCCAAATACGTCTCCATCAGTCCGGAGGACATCAAGGTCCATATGGAACGCCAGGACGATCTGGAGGTGCTGGAGGTCAAGATCGAGCTGCCCGAAACGCGGCGCTAAAGGCGCCGCTGATCGGTGCCGCTGACTTGAATCGTCAGCGTGCGGCGCGGGCCTGCTCGCGCCGCATGAACAGATACAGGCTCTCGACCTTGGCGCGCGCCCACGGCGTTTTGCGCAGGAACTTCAGGCTCGAGGCCACGCTGGGATCACTCTGGAAGCAGCGGATCTCGATGCGCTGCCCGAGCTCTTCCCAGCCGAAGTAGTCGACCAGCGCCGTGACGATGGCTTCCAGCGTCATGCCATGCAGCGGGTCCTTGGCCGCCTTGCCGGTGATTTCCCCTGTGCTCATTGGTGGTCGAACTGCGCGTGGTTCTTGCCCTTGAAGGGCGCGTAGAAGCGCTTGATGGCCGCCATGTCGGCCTCGACGTCGCCGGTGGGCTGGAACACCGGGCCCAGGCCGCTGAGCTTGCGCTCATAGTCCATATAAGCCAGCACGATGGGCACCCGTGCCTCGTGCGCGATCCAGTAGAAGCCGGTTTTCCAGTAGCGGGTCTTGCTGCGCGTGCCCTCCGGCGGCACGATCAGCTGCACCGGCCCGTCGGCCGCACGCAGCGCCGCGGCCGATGCGGCGACCAGATTGCTGGACTGCTCGCGGTTCACCGGGATGCCGCCCAGCCAGCGCATTAGCGCGCCGAACGGCCAGTTGAAGATCTGCCGCTTGCCCATCCAGTAGATGTTCAGCCGCAGTGCGAAGGCCACCATCAGCGTGTAGGGCAGGTCCCAGTTACTGGTGTGTGGCGCGGCGATCAGCACGCACTTGCCTTGTTCGGCTGGCAGGGCGCCGTCCAGCTTCCAGCCAGTCAGCTTGAGGAAGCCGACCGAGAAGGCTCGCAGGAGGGTGTTCACGCCGGGCGTGCTGAAGATGGTGCGGTGCATGAGGGGGACTGCCGAAAACGAGGTCCGCCATTGTCTGCGCCGGCTGCCCGCCCACTGCTGCTTTTTCTGGCACGGAGACGATAGGCGTGCCAAATCAATCACTTGTTGCTGCCGTCGGCAGGCTGTGCACGGACTTGTCCACAGCCGCTGGGGATGAGGCGGACGGGGGCTGCTGACACGCCTCCGGCTGCTCGATCGTCAGCGCGCTGCGCGGCTCGGCGACGCAGGGCAGGATCCAGCCCTCGGCCTTTTCCTCGCTCAGCAGCCCCGGCCATTCGATGCGGTAGCGGATCTCGCCCTCGATCAGGCGCGACATGCAGGCGCGGCAGCTGCCGTTGCGGCAGGAGTGGGGCATCGACAGGCCGGACTGCAGCGCAGAAAGTAGCACGGTCTGCTGGCTGGCGCAGACAAACTCCCAGCCTTGGGGCAGCAGGGTGATGATGTGGTGCGCGTCGGCGCTGCAGTCCGTGCTCATGCTGGCATGATGCCGGCTTTTGCCGCTGCGCCAACGCCACGCCATGCCCGTCGTCAAACCTTTCGCCGCCAAGGCCCGCAGCCATGTGTTGCGCACCTTCGTCACCGGTCTGCTGACCGTGTTGCCCCTGGTGGCCACCCTGGTCCTGCTGGGCTGGGTCACTTCCTTGGTGCTCGACTACCTGGGGCCGCGCAGCCTGTCCGGCCAATGGCTGGCCCGTCTGGGTCTGCGCCTGACCGAGTCGCCGCTGGCCGCCTACCTGATCGGCATTGGGCTGGTGCTGATCGTCGTCTACCTGCTGGGGCTGCTGGTCGAGACGCAGCTGCAACGCCGCGTCAAGGCTCTGGTGGAGTCGCTGATCGCGCGCATTCCGGTGATCAGTACTGTCTACGATCTGCTCAAGCGCATGATCGAGATGATGTCCAAGCGCGACGAGGCCGGCGTGCGCGCGATGGCGCCGGTGTGGTGTCATTTCGGGGGGGTGAAGCCGGAGGGCGGCGCGCTGGTGCTGGGCCTGCTGTCCAGCCCGGAGCCGGTGCTCATCGACGATGTCGAGTACATGGCCGTCATCGTGCCCACGGCACCGGTGCCGGTCGGCGGCGGGCTCTTCTATCTGCCGCGGGCCTGGATCAAGCCGGCCGACATCGGCATGGAGGGACTGACCAGCCTGTATGTGTCCATGGGCGTCACGACCCCCGAGGTCTTGGGGCGCAGAGGTTGAGTGGTGGAGCCTTCGCTGAAGTACCTGGCCGGCTATGCGCCCTCTCTGCAGGCTCAGGTGCGCACGCTGATCGACGAAGGGCGACTGGGCGACTATCTGCAGCGTCGCCATCCGGATGCGCATGAGGTGCGCAGCGACAAGGCGCTGTTCGACTACACGCAGGAACTCAAGACTCGCTACATGCGCAATGCCGCGCCGCTGGCCAAGGTCTGCTTCGATGCGAAGCTGAAGGTGATCCAGCACGCGTTAGGCACGCACACGCGGGCCAGCACCGTGCAGGGCGCGCGGCTGAAGACGCGGCGGGAGATCCGCGTGGCCACGCTCTTCAAGGAGGCCCCGGCCGACTTCCTTCGCATGATCGTGGTCCACGAGCTGGCGCATCTGCGCGAACTCGAGCACAACAAGGCCTTCTACCAGCTCTGCGTGCACATGGAGCCGGACTATGGCCAGCTGGAGTTCGATCTGCGGCTGTGGCTCTTGCACCAGGAATCGCTGCAGCAATGATCATCCTTGCCCCCATGGAGGGCCTGCTCGACCACATGCTGCGCGACGTGCTGACGCGCGTCGGCGGCGTGGATCGCTGCGTCTCCGAGTTCATCCGCATCACCGACATGCTGATGCCCAAGCGCGTGTTCACCCGCATCGTGCCCGAGCTGCTGAATGGCGGTCGCACTCCTGCGGGCGTGCCGGTGCGTGCGCAGCTGCTGGGGTCTGACGTGCAGTGCATGGCCGAGAACGCCGCGAAGCTGGCCACGCTGGGGCCGGCAGGCATAGACCTGAACTTCGGCTGCCCGGCCAAGTGCGTGAATCGCCATCGCGGCGGTGCGGTGCTGCTGGACGAACCCGAGCTGATCCACCAGATCGTTGCTGCGGTGCGCCGCGCAGTGCCGCCCGAGATGCCGGTCTCGGCCAAGATGCGTCTGGGCTATATGGACGAGACGCGCACACTGGAGTGCGCGCAGGCCATCGAGTCGGCGGGCGCCGAGGAACTGGTGATCCATGCGCGCACCAAGGCACATGGCTACCGTCCTCCGGCCTATTGGGACCGCATTCAGGCGGTGCGCGAGTCGCTGTCCATCACCGTGGTGGCCAATGGCGAGATCTGGACAGCGACTGACGCGCAGCGCTGCATCGAGGAGTCCGGTTGTGCGGACCTGATGCTGGGTCGCGGCATGGTGGCCGATCCCGGCCTGGCGCTGGCGATCACCCAGCCGGGCCGGTCTGGTTTGAGCTGGGCCGAACTGCTGCCGCTGATGCAGACCTTCTGGGCCCAGGTGCGGCAGCTCGTGGCGACGCGGCATCAGGCCGGTAGGCTCAAGCAATGGTTGCACTATCTGCGCCGGCGTTACCCGGAGGCCGAGGAGGCCTACCAGCGGGTGCGCACGATCAACGCGCCGCTGGAGCTGGAGCAGGTTTTCTTCGGCCGTGCCCTCGAGCTGGAGCAGGGGGCTTGAGGCAGGCGGGGATAATCCGTCGATGAACCCCTCTGCCGCAGACCCATCTTTCGCCCAGCTGCCGCTGGCTCCCGCCATGCAGGCCAATCTGGCCCGGCTGGGCTACACGCAGATGACGCCCATCCAGGCAGCGAGCCTGCCGCTGGCGCTGCTGGGCCAGGACCTGATCGCACAGGCGCAGACCGGCAGCGGCAAGACCGCTGCATTCGGCCTGGCGCTGCTGCAGCGCCTGGATGCTGGGCAGCCGGACGTGCAGTCGCTCGTGCTGTGTCCCACGCGCGAACTGGCCGAGCAGGTGGCGCAGGAGATCCGCCGCCTGGCCCGCGCGATCGACAACACCAAGGTGCTGGTGCTGACCGGCGGCTCGCCGTTCAAGCCGCAGGCCGAGAGCCTGGCCTATGGCGCGCACATCGTGGTCGGCACGCCGGGCCGGCTGCTGGACCATCTGGAGCGCGGCACGCTGACGCTGGGTTCCTTGCGCAGCCTGGTGCTGGACGAGGCCGACCGCATGCTGGACATGGGCTTCTTCGACGACATCGTCGCGGTGGCTAAGCAATGCCCGAAGACGCGCCAGACCTTGCTGTTCTCGGCCACCTACCCCGACGGCATCGCCGACCTGGCCGCGCGCTTCATGCGCGAGCCCAGGACCGTGAAGGTGCAGGCTGCCCGCGCCGCCGAGGGCACGACGGATGCGCCGGTGCAGATCCGCCAGATCGCCTACGAGGTGACCGAGGCCGAGCGGCTGCATGCGGTGTCGCTGGCGCTGAACCATTTCCGGCCCGAGAGCACGCTGGCCTTCTGCAACACCAAGCAGCAGTGCCGCGACCTGGTCGAGGTGCTGACGGCGCAGGGCTTCGTCGCCATGGCCTTGCATGGCGACCTGGAGCAGCGCGAGCGCGACCAGGTGCTGATCCAGTTCGCCAACCGCAGCTGCTCGGTGCTGGTGGCCACCGACGTGGCGGCGCGCGGCCTGGACATCGCGCAGCTGGAATGCGTGATCAATGTGGACATCACGCCCGACGCCGAGGTGCATCTGCATCGCATCGGCCGCACCGGCCGCGCTGGCGCTGAAGGCCTGGCGCTGAGCTTTGCCAGCCTGGACGAGATGGGCCGCATCGGCCGCATCGAGCAGGCGCTGGGGCGCGAGTTCCAGTGGCAGCCGCTGGCGAGCCTGACGCCTGCTGGTGGCGGGCCGCTGCAGCCACCGATGGACACGCTGCAGATCCTCGGCGGGCGTAAGGAGAAGATCCGGCCGGGGGACATCCTCGGCGCGCTGACTGGTGAAGCGGGTTTTTCTGCGACGCAGATCGGGAAGATCAAGGTCACGGACTTCCACAGTTATGTGGCGGTGGAGCGGGGCGTTGCGCGGGAGGCGGTGATGCGGCTCTCGACTGGGAAGCTGAAGGGGCGGAAGGTGAAGGTGCGCAGGATGGCAGATCTGGCGGAGCTCTGAGCCGCTCGGCAGGTTGCGTGCCGCTATCCGCGGGTGGGTCTGGTGGTGCTTTGTCAGAGCGCGCCGGGATTTCGCCCCGGCGGGCGACCTACTTTCTTGCTGGTGCAAGAAAGTAGGCAAAGAAGCACCCGAAGACCGATTCGACCGAGCGCATCGCTCGCTGCGCTCGGCTCGCGCAATGCCACGAGGACAGGCTCGGGACGTTCAAACGCTGGCTAGCTAAGTCGCTCGCCGGGTACGGCTCGACTCCACATTGCTGGATGGCGCGATGCTGCCGCCGGCGCTCGATGGCAGGGCACAAAGTTCATTTGCTTCTCGATGCCGGCATGCATGCGATCTGGAGTCGAGCCGTACCCGGCGAGCGACTTAACAAGTGAGCGCTGGAGCCGCCCGGACCGTGCCTCGGGCAAGTGAGCGTTCCGAGCGCAGCGAGCGTGCCGCTCGGTCAAATCGGCTGTTCCAGGTGTTTCTTTGCTTCCTTTCTTTGCACCAGCAAAGAAAGGGAGTCGCCCGCCGGGGAGAAATCCCGGCGCGCTCTATCGAAGGAACCAAGCGCAGACAGCGAATAGCGGCACCAAGAATGCCTTCAGGGAATCACTTCCCCCACCCGTCCTTCAACCCGGTGATCTTGTTGAACACCGGCCGATCAGCCCGGTGATCCTTGCGATCGGCAATGAAGTAGCCATGCCGCTCGAACTGGAAGCGCGTCTCTGCCGCCACGCCCGCCAGCGAGGGCTCCAGCCAGGCCTGCACGATGCGGCAGCTGGCCGGGTTGATCTCGCTGAGGAAGTCAGCGTCGCCAGCCCCCGGCTGCGGCACCGTGAACAGCCGGTCGTACAGCCGCACCTCGGCGGCCGCGCCCTCGTGCGCGCCCACCCAGGTGATCACGCCTTTGACCTTCACCGCATCAGCGCCCGGCGTGCCGCTCTTGGTGTCGGGCACCACCGTGGCCAGCACCGCGGTGACCTTGCCCTCGGCATCCTTCTCGCAGCCGGTGCACTCGATCACATAGCCGTACTTCAGCCGGGCCTTGTTGCCGGGGTAGAGGCGGTGATAGCCCTTGGCGGGCACCTCCATGAAGTCTTCCTGCTCGATCCACACCTCGGGGCCGAGGCTGAAGTGGCGCTGGCCCAGCTCGGGCAGCTGCGGGTGTGCCGGTGCACTGCAGGGCTCGCGGTGCTCGGCGCTGCCGAAGAGCTCGGCCCAGTTGGTGAGCTTGAGCTTCAGCGGCTCGATCACGGCCATCGCCCGCGCGGCCTTGCCTTCCAGGTCGGCGCGCAGATAGCCGTCCAGCACCGAGTAGTCGATCCAGGCGTTCTGCTTGGTCACACCGGTGCTGTCCACCATCGCGCGAATGCTCTCCGGCGTGTAGCCGCGGCGGCGCATGCCGACCAGCGTGGGCATGCGTGGGTCATCCCAACCGGTGACATGGTTCTCCTCCACCAACTGGCGCAGCTTGCGCTTGCTGGTAACCACATAGCTGAGGTTGAGGCGGCCGAACTCGTACTGGTGCGGCAGCGGACGGGCCAGCAGGCCGCCGTCGGCGAGGTGCTCGAGCAGCCAGTCGTAGAAGGGCCGCTGGTCCTCGAACTCCAGCGTGCAAATCGAGTGGGTGATGCGCTCCAGCGCATCCTCGATCGGGTGCGCATAGGTGTACATCGGGTAGATGCACCACTGGTCGCCGGTGTTGTGGTGCGTGGCGCGGCGGATGCGGTAGAGGGTCGGGTCGCGCAGATTGATGTTGGGCGAGGCCATGTCGATCTTGGCGCGCAGCACCATCGCGCCGTCGGCATGCTTGCCGTCGCGCATCTCGCGGAAGCGCAGCAGGTTCTCCTCGGGCGAGCGCTCGCGAAAAGGGCTGTTCTTGCCCGGCGTGCCGAAGTCGCCGCGGTTGGCGCGCATCTCCTCCGCCGTCTGCTCGTCCACATAGGCCAGACCCGCCGAGATCAGGTACTCGGCGGCGCGGTACATGAAGTCGAAGTAGTTGCTGGCGTAGAACAGGTGCGAGGTGCCGCCCGCGTCCCAGCTCCAGCCCAGCCAGGCGACCATCTCCTTGATGGCGTCGACGTACTCCTGCTCCTCCTTCTCGGGGTTGGTGTCGTCGAAGCGCAGATGGCAGATGCCGCCGTAGTCGCGCGCCAGGCCAAAGTTCAGGCAGATGCTCTTGGCATGGCCGATGTGCAGATAGCCATTGGGCTCGGGCGGGAAGCGGGTGCGGATCTTCGCCGGGTCCAGCGGGCCGGCTGCATGGTGGGCGGCATCGCCCGGGCTGCCCGCGAAACGGCGCTCGCCCTGTCGTGCCTGCTCGGCCGGCTCCAGGTCGCGCTCGATGATGGCGCGCAGGAAGTTGTTGGGCTTGAGAGCTTCGGCGTCGTGGGCGTTGGACATCGATGGGGCAGCGTCGGCTTGGGCGCTGTCAGGGGAGTCTGGACAAGCCGCCGATTTTATCGGTCAGCGAGAGGCGCCAAACCGTGTCTAGACGGCTGGCCGCGGCTGCAGCCGGATCGGCCGGACGCCTGCATCGCTGGCCGCGCGCGCGCGCAGCTGGCCGCAGCCGCCATCCACATCCTGCCCGGCCGAGTCGCGCAGCTTGGTCAGCACGCCGCGCTGGTGCAGCTCGCGCGCGATGGCGCGGGCCTGGTCCCAGCTGGGGCGGCGGTAGGGCAGCTCGGGCACGCTGTTGTAGGGAATCATGTTGAGCACGCCGTACCTGCCCTTGAGCAGGCGGACGATGCCATCCATTTCCTCGGGGCCGTCGTTGACGCCCTCGATCAGCGTCCACTGGTACTGGATCGGGTAGCCGCTGAAGCGCGCATAGGCCTCGCCGGCCTCGACGATCTGCTCGGGCGTCAGCCGCGGCGCGCGCGGCAGCAGTTCCTCTCGCAGCGCCGCCTTCGTGGTGTGCAGCGACAGTGCCAGCGCCGGCTTCACCTCGCCCGCACCCAGCGCATGCAGGCGCTCGAACACGCGCGGATCGCCGACGGTGGAGAGCACCAGATTCTTGTGGCCGATATTGCCCACGGTGCCCAGCAGCGTGATCGCCTCGAGCACCGCGTCCAGGTTGTGGGCCGGCTCGCCCATGCCCATGAAGACCACCTTCTTCACCGCACGCCGCCGCCGAGCCAGCGCCACCTGGGCGACGATCTCGGCGCTGCCAAGCTGGCGGATCAGCCCGTCCTTGCCGGTCATGCAGAACACGCAGCCCACCGCACAGCCCACCTGGGACGAGACGCACAGGCCGTCGCGCGGCAGCAGCACGCTTTCCACCATCTGGCCGTCGGCCAGCGCGACGAGCAGGCGTGCCGAGCCGTCTTCGCCGGGATGTTCGGATACCAGGCGCGCCAGGCCCTGCAGCTCGGCATCCAGCTGCGGCAGTGCCTCGCGTATCGACAAGGGCAGGAAGTGCTCGGGCCGGCGTCGCCCCTGCTCGTGCGGCAGCGCCATCACCCAGTCGCGCAGCAGGCGCTGCTCGTGCCGGGGGCCGGCACCGAGGCTGCGCAGGCGTTGGCGGAGGATGGAGATCTGCATGACGAAGGCGTTGTTCTGAGGGGCGGCGATCCGCCGGGGCGCGCAGTGTAGGAGGGGCCGGGTGCCGGTCCCTAGAATCGGCGCCCATGAGCGATTTTCCCATTGGCCTGACACCGCGCTGCTACGCGCTGGTGCCGGCCGCCGGCGTCGGTGCACGGTCCGGCGCCGACCGCCCCAAGCAGTACGTGCCCATCGCCGGGCGCGCGATGATGGCCCACACGCTGGAGGCGCTGCTGGCGGTGCCAGGTCTTGCCGCCACTCTGGTGGTGCTGTCGCCCGAAGACGATCAGTTCGAGGCTGCCGTGCCCGGCTTCGCCGGTGAGCGCGGCTGGGTGGCGCGCTGCGGCGGCGCCACGCGAGCCGAGAGCGTGGCCAATGGCCTCGTCGAGCTGCTGGCCCGCGGCGCGCAGCCGCACGACTGGGTGCTGGTGCACGACGCGGCGCGCTGCCTGCTGCGCCCGGAATGGGTCGAGCGGCTGATGCAGGCCTGCGCCGACGACGAGGTCGGCGGCCTGCTCGCGCTGCCGGTGGCCGACACGCTGAAGGAGGCCGATGCGCAGGGCCGGGTGGCCGCCACCGTGGACCGCCGCGGCAAATGGGCCGCACAGACGCCGCAGATGTTCCGTCTCGGCCTGCTGCGCCCGGCGCTGGCCGCCGCCGGCGCCGCCGTGACCGACGAGTCCAGCGCCATCGAGGCGTTGGGCCATCGGCCGCTGCTGGTGGAGAGCCCGCTGGAGAACTTCAAAGTCACCTGGCCGGCAGACTTTGCGCTGGCCGAGCGCTTGCTGAAGAGCCGCTCCTGATCGAGTGCGCGTCGCGCCTTTGTGGAGGATCTTGTGGCAGCCCGGTCAGGGCGTGCTCGCGGCCGGCTGAGCCGCCGATGCGGCGATCTCTCCCTGGTCCTTGAGGATGCTCTGCATCAGGCCGAAGAAGCGGTCGTAGAAGCGGCCGGCGGGGATGGTCTCGGAGCCGACCTTGACCAGCGAGTCGAGCGTCGACGAGGTGGGCAGCGAGATCGAGCCGATCGCGCTGACGCCGACGCTGGTCGAGGTGCTGCTCTTCTTGACCACGTAGCGGTCCTGCACCGCAGAAACGTAGGCGGTGGCGAGCTTGTTCGCGCCGCCTTCGGGCACGCAGACCACGGTGAAGCCGATCTCCACATGCAGCTCGCCCTCGGGCTGGAAGCGCTTCACCGCCTTGAGCTTGTCGGCGCTGGTCAGCGTCAGCTCGTAGCCCTGGCTGAGCAGCGCGCGGCGCGCCGCCTCGCAGGTGTCCTGCACCGAGGCGTCGAACATGCGCGAGTAGGTCTCGTCGGCCTCGAAGCGCTCGTGCTGGTAGACGGAGAACTTGTCCTGCGCCTGTTTGCCCGCGGGCTGACCGCGCCCGAGCAGGCTGCCGCAGCCGCTCAGCGCGAGGGCAGCGAGCAGCAGCGTGGCGATACCGGCAGGGGAGCGCATCGACATGGGCAGCAGGAGACGAGAGCGTGAACAGTGGCGATTATCGCCAGCCCGTGTGATGAAGCTGCGTGCCGGCCCCGGTCGATCAGCCATGCAGTCCTTCGAAGAGCTGCACGTCGACCAGCTCGCCTGCCGCGATATCGCCCTGCTCATGGCCGAGCACCACCAGGCCATGCGCGTGGCTCATGCTCGACAGGATGCCCGAACCCTGGTTGCCGGTGATCTCCACCTGCCAGCCACGGCCATCCGGCGCGAGGGTGAGGATGCCGCGCTGGAACTCGGTGCGGCCGGGCTTCTTGCGCAGCGGCCGGGCGCTGGCGGCGCGCACAGTGGGCAGCGGCTGCGGCGTGGCGCCGGCCATCGCCAGCAGCGCCTCGCGCACGAAGGCGTAGAAGGTCACCATCACCGCCACCGGATTGCCCGGCAGGCCGAAGAGCATGGCCTGATGTCCGCCACTAGGGATGCGGCCGATCGCCATCGGCCGGCCCGGCCGCATCGCGATCTTCCAGAACAGCACCTCGCCGAGCTCGGCCATCACCTTCTTGGTGTGGTCGGCCTCGCCGACGCTGACGCCGCCCGAGCTGATGATCGCGTCCGCGCTGGCCGCCGCCTGGCTGAAGGCCTCGGCCAGCGCCTGCGGGTCGTCGCGCACCGTGCCCAGGTCGATGATTTCCACGCCCAGGCGCTGCAGCAGGCCCCACAGCGTGTAGCGGTTGCTGTCGTAGACGCAGCCGGCGTCCAGCGGCTGGCCCAAGGAGCGCAACTCGTCGCCGGTCGAGAGAATGGCCACGCGCAGGCGCCGGCGCACCGGCACCTCGGCCATGCCCAGCGACGCGATCAGGCCCAGGTCGGCCGGGCGCAGCACGCGGCCGGCGGCCAGCGCGACCTGGCCGACGGCCAGGTCTTCGCCGGCCAGGCGCCGGTTGTCGCCGGCGCGCACCGCGCCGGCCGGGATCACGACGACCTCGCCGTCCAGGCGGGTGAACTCCTGCGGCACGACGGTGTCCAGCCCAGGCGGCATCAGCGCGCCGGTCATGATGCGCTGGCAGTGGCCGGGGGGCAGGTCTTGCGCGGCGGAGCCGCCGGCGAGGCTGGTGCCGGCGACGCGCAGCCGGGTCTCGGCGTCGGCGTTCAGCTCGCTGCCGCGCAGCGCATAGCCGTCCATCGCCGAGTTGTCGGCAGCCGGCACATTGATAGTCGAGACGATGTCGCTGGCGAGCACGCGGCCCAGACTGCTTCTGAGCGCCAGCTTTTCGACGGTGGCCACGCGCGGCAGCAGCCTGGCGATGAACTCGCGCGCCACGTCCACGCGCATCGATTGCGGGTCATAGCCCGACAGGCAGGAGGCGATGTCTTGCAGCTTGCTCATGGTGTGCGCATTGTCGGCGAGCGGCGCCGGTCAGAGCGGCCGCGGCACTCAGCGCGGCTGCTCCAGCGTGGCCAACTCGTCCCTGGTGTTGGCGTTGAAGAAGGCGCGCACATCGTCCGGCCGCTCGAAGGGCACGACGACATGCGACTGCGCGCGCATCCAGCTTTCCAGCCGGCGCCCGCCCTGCGCCAGATAGTCCGCCAAGCCTGAGGCGAGGCTGGTGCGCAGCAGGCAGAACACGGGCTGCAGGCGCGGCGCAGCGCCCGGGGCTTCGGCGCACTCGGGCAGGGCAAGTTCGACGCCGGCAGACTCGGCCGCGGCGAGCAATCGCGCGCCCAGGTCCATAGGCAGCAGCGGCGAGTCGCAGGGCACGGCCAGCAGCCAGGGCGTCGCGCAGGCCTGCAGCCCGGCGAGCAGACCGGCCAGCGGGCCGTTGAACTCGCCATTCGCATCGGGCAGCACCGGGTGGCCGAAGGCGCGGTACTGCTCGAGGTTGCGATTGGCGCTGATCAGCAGCGGACCGACCTGCGGGGTCAGGCGCTGCAGCACATGGGCCACCAGCAGCCGGCCCCGCAGAGGCTGCAAGCCCTTGTCCACGCCGCCCATGCGGCTGCCGCGGCCGCCGGCGAGCACCAGGCCGGTGATCGGTGCCTTGGCTTCAGTCGCGCTCATCGCTGCCGGGGCGTGGCGCGTCGACCGGGAAGCTGTCCGCCTGCACGGAGGGTCCTTTCATCACCGCGGTGATCCAGCTGCCGATCAGCCAGGTCATCACCAGCGTCAGCGCGAAGAGCACGGCGCCGATGACCATGTAGTCGATCAGCAGCGCACTGCGCACGGCGTCGTTGTGCAGGCCCGGCTGCACGAACTGCTTGGCGAATTCGCCGACCAGCCAGGGCAGGGCGAAGCTGGCGATCAGTGCGTAGACCAGCCGGCGGCGGACCTGGGGTGTGAACCAGCGCGTCATGGCGCCGCCGAGCTGCTCGGCGGGCGTGGCGGCTTGCTCATCATCGGCCATGCGCGACCTCATCCGCCGATGTAGTGCATTTCCACCCGGCGCGGCGCGCTCGCACTGCTGGCCATCTCAGGGGTTTCGGCGCTGCGCAGCTGCGAGTAGCGGTCGTCGCGCCGTCCCCAGATGCCAGCCAGCGCCGCGCCGATCTGCTCATCGCTGACGCTGCGGCCGTCGCCGGGGCGCAGCAGGCTGCGCAGGTCGTGGCCCTGGTGGGCGAACAGGCAGGTGTAGAGCTTGCCTTCGGTGGACAGGCGGGCGCGGTTGCAGTCGCCGCAGAAGGCCTGTGTGACGCTGGAGATCAGGCCGATCTCGCCACGGCCGTCGTCGTAGGCCCAGCGCTCGGCCGTCTCGCCTGGCGCGGTCGGGTCCAGCGCATGCAGGCCGAACTCGCTGCGCAGCAACTGCAGCACCTCGCTGGAGGGCAGCACCTCGTTCATGCGCCAGCCATTGGTGGCGCCCACGTCCATGTACTCGATGAAGCGAAGCACGATGGCGCCGCGGTAGTGGTCGCGGAAATAGCGCGCCATCGGCAGGATCTGGTCCACGTTGACGCCGCGCTTGACGACCATGTTGACCTTCACCGGCCCCAGGCCGACGGCCTGCGCGGTCTCGATGCCGCGGAGCACCTCGGCCACCGGGAAGCCGACGTCGTTCATGCGCTGGAAGACCTCGTCGTCCAGTCCGTCCAGGCTGACGGTGATGCGCTGCAGGCCAGCATCCTTCAGCGCGCGGGCCTTCTTCGCGAGCAAGGAGCCGTTGGTGGTCAGCGTCAGGTCCAGCGGCTCGCCCTCGGGCGTGCGCAACTCGGCCAGCATCTCGATGAGCCGCTCCAGATGCTTGCGCAGCAGCGGCTCGCCGCCAGTCAGGCGCAGCTTGCGCACGCCATGGGCGGCGAAGATGCGTGCCAGCCGCGTGATCTCTTCGAAGCTCAGCAGATCGGCATGCGGCAGGAACTGGTGGTAGTGGTCGAAGACCTCCTTGGGCATGCAGTAGCTGCAACGGAAGTTGCAGCGGTCGGTGACCGAGATGCGCAGGTCGCGCAGCGGCCGGCCCAGCGCATCGGACAGCAGGCCCGTGGCGTCCAGCCCCCGTTCCGGCACGGCCACCGGCAGCCCCTGCGGGCGCGATGGCGTGCGGTCGGCAATCAGCGGAATGACGCGGTCTGTCATGGCGCTTGATTGTGCCTGCCTGCTTGTCACCTGCTGCGCGCTAGGCGTATCGCACAGACAGGGACTTGCGCTAAGTCATCTGCCCATCCTCAACCACGTCGCGTTGCCACCAGTGGCTTGACCTGGCCATCCTTGGCGGTCTGCAGAGTGGGGCGGTCGGGCTCGATCTGCGCCAGTGGCTGGATTTCGACCATGCTGGCGCGGCAGCGGCGGCTGAGTTCCTGGTAGGTTCGCGTCCCCTCGAGCTTCCAGCGCATCTCGTCCTCGCTGAGTTCGCGCATCACCTTTGCTGGCACGCCCGCCACCAGCGACTTCTCCGGCAACTTGAGGCCCGCGCGCACAAAGGCGCTGGCGGCGACGATGGTGTAGGCGCCGACCTCGGCCTCGTCCATCACCACGGCGTTCATGCCCACCAGCGCGTCGTGGCGCACCACGCAGCCGTGCAGCACCGCGCCGTGGCCGATATGGCCGTTGGTCTCGACGACGGTCTCGGACGCCGGGAAGCCATGGATCACGCAGGTGTCCTGCACGTTGACGCCCTCCTGCAGCACGATGCGGCCGAAGTCGCCGCGCAGCGAGGCGCAGGGGCCGATGTAGGCGCCGGGGCCGACGATGACGTCGCCGATCAGCACGGCAGTGGGGTGGACATAGGCGCTGGGGTGCACCACGGGAATGACGCCGTCGATCGCATAGCAGGGCATGGGGTGGTCTCCGTTCTTGGGTTCCAGATCGATTAGGGGATTTCCCTGATCTTGATGTGACTCAGAGTGGCTTGCGCCAAGTCAAGCGTGAACTTACGATCTACCGACCGGTCGGTCAAGAATATTTCCAGCCGTTCGAACAACGCTCGATTTCGAGGAGACAGTCGCCCATGTCGCAACCCAACGAAGCGCCTTTGCTCGTCTCGCAGGAAGGCGCGGTGCGCTTCCTCACGCTGAACCGGCCGGCCGCGCTGAATGCCTTCACCACGGCACTGCTGGCCCAGCTGCGTGAGGCACTGGCCGAGGCGGCGCGCGACCAGAGCGTGCGTGCGGTGCTGATCACCGGCAGCGGCCGCGGCTTCTGCGCCGGCCAGGACCTCAGCGACCCGATGATCAGCCCGGAGTTCGGCGAGAACGCCCAGCCCAAGGACATCGGCCACCTGCTGGACCAGTACTACATCCCGATGGCGCTGCAGCTGCGTGCCATGCCGGTGCCGGTGGTCTGCGCGGTCAACGGCGTGGCCGCGGGCGCCGGTGCCAGCGTGGCGCTGGCCTGCGACATCGTGATCGCGGCCGAGTCGGCCAGCTTCATCCAGGCCTTCTCGAAGATCGGCCTGATTCCGGACTGCGGCGGCACCTGGCTGCTGTCGCGCCTGGTCGGGCGCGCCAAGGCGTTGCAGTTGGCGATGCTGGGAGAAAAGCTGCCGGCGGCGGAGGCCGCGCAGCTGGGCCTGATCGCGCGCTGTGTGCCCGACGCCGAGCTGATGGCCACTGCGCATGCCACCGCGGTCAAGCTGGCGGCGCTGCCGACCCGGGCGCTGGCCGAGACGCGCCGCCTGATCGACGAGGCGATGGACCTGCGCTTCGACGAGGCGCTCAAGCTCGAGTCCCGCGTGCAGAGCCAGCTGGGCTATGCCGACGACTACCGCGAAGGCGCGCAGGCCTTCTTCGAGAAGCGCACGCCGCAGTTCAAGGACCGCTGAGATGACTCCCCAGCAAATCGCCGAGGCCGTACGCGACGGCATGTTCGCCAATGACCGCGCCTCCAAGGGTCTGGGCATGGAGATCACCGCCATCGGCCCCGGCAGCGCGACCATCCGCATGACGGTGCGCGAGGACATGCTCAACGGCTTCGACATCTGCCATGGCGGCTTCATCACCACGCTGGCCGATTCGACCTTCGCCTTCGCCTGCAATTCGCACAACCACATGACCGTGGCCCAGGGCTTCGGCATCGACATCGTGGCACCCGCCCGGCTGGGCGACGTGCTCACCGCCGAGGGCCGCGAGGTCTCGCTTGCCGGCCGTACCGGCGTCTACGACATCACGATCAAGAACCAGCGCAATGAGCTGGTCGCCGTGTTCCGCGGCAAGTCCTACCGGCTCAAGGGCCGCTACGTCGTGCCGGAACTGGCCAATCAGGAGACTTAAGGAATGACCGTCAAGACACCCGCGCCCGGCGACCTGGAGCCGATCGAGAAGGCCAGCCGCGACGAGTTGCAGGCGCTGCAGTTGCAGCGCTTGAAGTGGACGCTGCAGCACGCCTACGACAACGTGCCGCACTACAAGGCCGCGTTCGACGCCAAGGGCGTGCATCCCAGCGACATGAAGCAGCTGTCGGACCTCGCGAAGTTCCCCTTCATGACCAAGAAGGACCTGCGCGACAACTATCCCTTCGGTCTCTTCGCGGTGCCGCGCGAGCAGGTCTCGCGCATCCATGCCTCCTCGGGCACGACCGGCAAGCCGACGGTGGTGGGCTACACGGCCAAGGACATCGACACCTGGGCGAACCTGGTGGCGCGCTCGATCCGCGCCTCGGGCGGCCGCCCTGGCGACATCATCCATATCGCCTACGGCTACGGTCTCTTCACCGGCGGCCTCGGTGCGCACTATGGCGCCGAGCGCCTGGGCTGCACCGTGATCCCGATGTCCGGCGGCCAGACCGAGAAACAGGTGCAGCTGATCCAGGACTTCAAGCCCGACATCATCATGGTCACGCCCAGCTATATGCAGGTGATCATCGAGGAGTTCGCTCGCCAGGGCCTGGACGCACGCGACAGCTCGCTGAAGGTCGGCATCTTCGGCGCCGAGCCCTGGACCGAGGCGATGCGTCGTGAGATCGAACACAAGGCGGCGATCGATGCGGTGGACATCTACGGCCTCTCGGAAGTGATGGGCCCGGGCGTGGCCAACGAGTGCATCGAGTCCAAGGACGGCCCGACGATCTGGGAAGACCATTTCTACCCCGAGATCATCGACCCCGAGACCGGCGAGGTGCTGCCCGATGGCGAGGAGGGCGAGCTGGTCTTCACCTCGCTGAGCAAGGAAGCGCTGCCGGTGATCCGCTACCGCACCCGCGACCTGACGCGCCTGCTGCCGCCGACCTCGCGCAGCATGCGCCGCATGGGCAAGATCGTCGGCCGCAGCGACGACATGCTGATCATCCGCGGCGTCAATATGTTCCCCACGCAGATCGAGGAGCTGGTGCTGCAGGAACCGGCGCTGTCCGGCCAGTACCAGATCGTCGTCAGCCGCGACGGCCATCTCGACGCCGTCGAGGTGCGCTGCGAGCTGCAGCCCAGCGCGGTGGCCAGCGCCAATGTCGGCGAGATCTCGCGCCATCTGCAGCACCGCATCAAGACGCTGATCGGCGTGTCCACCAAGGTGGTGATCGGCCCGCCCGATTCGATCGAGCGCACGCTGGTCGGCAAGGCCCGCCGCGTCGTTGATCAGCGACCCAAGTCCTAAGCAGGAGCAAGAGATGTACACCCAGGCAATGAGCATCGGCCCTCAGGAAACGAGCGCCAAGATCAAGACCGCCGAGGAGGCTGCCAAGGAAGCGGCCTTCGAGGCCCGCGTCGGCGAAGGCGAGTTCGTCGAGCCCAAGGACTGGATGCCCGAGCACTATCGCAAGACCCTGGTGCGCCAGATCAGCCAGCACGCGCATTCCGAGATCGTCGGCATGCTGCCCGAGGGCAACTGGGTGACACGCGCACCGACGCTCAAGCGCAAGGCGATCCTGCTGGCCAAGATCCAGGACGAGGGCGGCCACGGTCTCTACCTGTACTCCGCCGCCGAGACGCTGGGTGTCAGCCGGGATCAGCTGCTCGACGCGCTGCACACCGGCAAGGCCAAGTACAGCTCGATCTTCAACTACCCGACGCTGAACTGGGCCGACATCGGCGTGATCGGCTGGCTGGTCGACGGCGCGGCGATCATGAACCAGGTGCCGCTGTGCCGCTGCTCCTATGCGCCGTACGCGCGGGCGATGATCCGCATCTGCCGCGAGGAGAGCTTCCACCAGCGCCAGGGCTACGAGAGCCTGCTGGTGATGATGCAAAAAGGCACGCCCGAGCAGAAGGCCATGGTGCAGGACGCGGTGAACCGCTGGTGGTGGCCGTCGCTGATGATGTTCGGCCCGCACGACAAGGACTCGCAGCACTCCGAGCAGTCGATGCGCTGGGGCATCAAGCGCATCAGCAACGACGACCTGCGCCAGAAGTTTGTCGACGCCACCGTGCCGCAAGCCGAGGTGCTGGGCATCACCGTGCCCGACCCCGATCTGAAGTGGAACGAAGCCCGCGGCCACTACGACTTCGGCCCCATCGATTGGAGCGAGTTCTGGCGCGTCGTCGGTGGCGACGGCCCCTGCAACAAGGAGCGTCTGGCCGCGCGCGTGCGCGCCTGGGACGAAGGCGAATGGGTGCGCGAGGCCGCGATGGCCTATGCGAAGAAGCAGGCCACCAAGGCCCAAGCTGCTTGAATTAGCCCACCCCCTACGCGCTGCGCGCGCCCCCTCCAGGGGGCGAGCCCGCAGGCCCGGCAAAGCCGGATCCTCGGGCTCCGCTCGGGCAGCGTGACGGGTTCGGTAAATCTGTACGAAGGAGTACGCGATGACGACGACGAAGAACGAATGGCCGCTGTGGGAAGTGTTCGTGCGCAGCAAGGCGGGCCTGGATCACAAGCACTGCGGCAGCCTGCATGCGGCTGACGCCAAGATGGCCGTGCAGCTGGCCCGCGAGGTCTACACCCGCCGCCAGGAAGGCACCAGCATCTGGGTGGTGCAGTCCAGCCACATCGTCGCCTCGGACCCGGGCGAGAAGGGCATGTACTTCGACCCGATGGAAGACAAGGTGTACCGCCACCCGACCTTCTACGAGCTGCCGGAATCGGTCAACCACATGTAATGGGCAGGTAGATCGACATGGCACAACAATCGATCAAGGTCGGCGACAAGCCCGAGGTGCGCTACCTGCTGCGCGTCGCCGATGGCTGCCTGGTGCTCTCGCAGCGACTGGGCGAGTGGTGCGGCCACGGCCCCATCATCGAGGAAGACCTGGCGCTGACGAATATGGCGCTGGACCTGATCGGCCAGGCCCGCGGCCTGCTGACCCGCGCCGGTGAACTCGACGGCCAGGGCTTCGACGAAGACCAGCTGGCTTTCCTGCGCGACGAGCGCCAGTACTACAACCCGGTGCTGATGGAGCTGCCCAATGGCCCCAACGGCCCGGGCCGCCCCGGCGATTTCGCCTTCACCGTGGGTCGTAATCTGGCTGCCGCCACCTGGCTGATGCTGATGTGGCAGCGCCTGCAGGCCTCCAGCGATGCCGAGGTCGCCGCCATCGCCGCCAAGGCGGTGAAGGAAGCGCGCTACCAGCAGCAGCACGCGGCCGACTGGGTGATCCGCCTGGGCGACGGCACCGACGAATCCAAGCGCCGCATGCAGGCCGGCATCGAGCAGATGTGGCCCTACGTCAACGAGCTCTTCGTCGACGACGCCATCGATGCGCAGGCGGTGAAGACCGGCCTGGGTCCGGCTTGGAGCGAGCTCAAGGCCGACTGGACCGCGGCGATGGAGTCGGTCTTCGCCGAGGCGGGCCTCGCCACGCCCAAGACCAGCCCCTATGTCTCCACCGGCCGCGTCGGCGTGCACAGCGAGCACCTGGGCCACATGCTGGGCGAGATGCAGTATCTGCAGCGCGCCTATCCCGGCGGTGTCTGGTAAGCGAGCGATGAGCGAGCTGCCGATGGCCAACACCTGTGGTCGCCTGGAGGCGGCCTGGGAAGTGCTTCGCCAGATCCCCGACCCCGAGGTGCCGGTGATCTCGCTGTGCGAGCTGGGCATCGTGCGCGACCTGAAGGAAACCGCCGCTGGCCTGGAGGTGGTGCTGACGCCCACCTATTCGGGCTGCCCGGCCACCGAGCTGATCCAGGACAACGTGCGCGACGCGCTCAAGGCCTTCGGCGAGGTGCAGATCACCATGCAGCGCGCGCCGGCCTGGACCACCGACTGGATCAGCGACGAGGGTCGCCGCAAGCTCAAGGACTACGGCATCGCGCCACCCGGCCCGGCCAACCCCGAGCAGGGCCAGCCGATCCGGCTGGTGCACCGCGCCTCGCTGACCAAGCTCGCCTGCCCGCGTTGCGGCTCCGAGCAGACCGAGAAGCTCTCGGCCTTCGGCTCCACCGCATGCAAGGCGCTGTATCGCTGCCTGAGCTGCCGCGAGCCCTTTGAACACTTCAAACCCATTTAGGCAAGCAAGACCATGAGCCTGAACTTCCATCCGCTGCGCGTGCGCGAGGTCCGTCCTGACACCGACGAGGCCGTGATCGTCAGCTTCGATGTGCCTGCCAATCAGCGCGAGACCTTCCGCTTCACCCAGGGGCAATACCTGACCCTGCGCGCCGAGGTCGGCGGCGAGGATCTGCGCCGCTCCTATTCGATCTGCGCCGGCGTTGACGATGGCGAGCTGCGTGTCGGCGTGCGCAAGGTCAACGGCGGCAAGTTCAGCAACTGGGTCAACAGCCAGCTGAAGGCCGGCGACACCATCCAGGTCTTCCCGCCGCAGGGTCGCTTCTTCGTGCCGGTCGATCCGGCTGCCGAGCGCCACTATGTGGGCATCGCCGGCGGCTCGGGCATCACGCCCATCCTGTCGATCATGAAGACGGTGCTGGCCAAGGAGCCCAAGAGCCGCTTCACGCTGATCTACGGCAACCGCCGCCAGGCCTCGACCATGTTCAAGGAAGAGATCGAGGACCTGAAGAACGAGTACCTGACGCGCCTGTCGCTGCACCATGTGTTCAGCGACGAGATCGTCGACTCGCCGCTGATGGCCGGCATCATGAACCGCGAGAAGATCGCCGAGTTCCTTGGCACGCTGGTCGAACCGGCGAGCATCTCGCACGCCTTCATCTGCGGCCCCTACCAGATGAACGACGAGGCCGAGGCCGCGCTGCTGGCCGCTGGCGTCAAGCCCGAGGCCATCCACATCGAGCGCTTCGGCACCGCCGAGATGCAGCAGGGCAAGCCCGCACCGCACGAAGTGCGCCCCGAGGACGCCGAGGCCGCCACCGTGGTGCTGATCCGCGACGGCCTGTCGCGCGAGTTCGCCTTTACGAAGAGCGATCCCAGCCTGCTCGACGCCGCGGCGCGCGCCGGCCTGGAAATGCCGTACTCATGCAAGAGCGGCGTCTGCTCGACCTGCCGCTGCAAGCTGGTCGAAGGCAAGGTCCGGATGGATAAGAATTTCGCCCTCGAGAAGCACGAGGTCGAGGCCGGGTTCATCCTGAGCTGCCAGGCGCACGCCCTGACGCCTCGTGTGGTGATTTCCTTCGACGAAAGATGAGTGTTTGATGGCCCGCGGACGCGCCCCTGGTTTCGATGCCACCCGTGAACAGATCCTGGCCCAGGCGGCCCGGCTGTTCGCCAAGCAGGGCTACTCGGGCACGTCGATGAATCAGGTGGCCGAGGCCTGCGAGGTGTCCAAGCCGACGCTCTACCACTATGTGCGCGACAAGCACGAGCTGCTGATGCAGATCTGCGAGGGACATGTGCGCGGGCTGGCTGCCGAAGTCGAGGAGGTGCGTTCGCTGGGGCTGGCGCCGCAGCCGCACCTGCGCGCGCTGATCGAGCGTTTCGTGCAGACCTATGGGGCCGCGCAGAACGAACATCGGGTATTGACCGAGGACGTGAAGTTCCTGAACGACGAAGATCGCGGCAGGCTGCTGGACATCGAACGGCAGGTGGTCGGGGCTTTTGCCGACGCCATCGCCGCGGTGCGCCCTCAGCTCCAGGCCGCGCGTCTGCACAAACCTCTGACGATGCTGCTGTTCGGCATGATCAACTGGACCTTCACCTGGCTCAAGCCCGACGGCGAGCTGACCTATGAGGCGATGGCGCCCATGGTCGCGGATCTGTTCTTCGGCGGCCTCGGGGCCGTGGAGGCGTCGGCCGCTGCCGCTGAAAGTCTCGCGAAGGCTTGAAGGCGGAGCATCCGCCGAGCCCTGGCTACCCATCACCTTCACCCACCCCCAAACCCAACGGTTTTTCAACAAGAGGAGACAAGCGATGACAAAGATGAACAAGCTGCTCGGCAAGTCGCTGCTGGCGCTGGCCGCCGGCGCGGCGCTGATGGGCAATGCGCTGGCCGACATCACCGTGGGCGTCACGGTCTCGGCCACCGGACCGGCAGCCTCGCTGGGCATTCCGGAGAAGAACACGATCGCGCTGATGCCGACCAAGATCGGCGATCAGAAGGTCAACTACATCGTGCTGGACGATGCCTCGGACACGACCACCGCCGTGGCCAACACGCGCAAGCTGATCACCGAGCACAAGGTGGACGTGGTCATCGGTTCGACCACCACGCCCAACTCGCTGGCGATGATCGATGCCGTGGCCGAGAGCCAGACGCCGATGATCTCGATGGCCGCCTCGGCGCGCATCGTCGAGCCGGTCGAGGGCAAGAAGAAGTGGGTCTTCAAGACGCCGCAGAACGACATCATGATGGCTCTGGCGATCGCCAGCCATATGGCTTCGCAGGGCGTGAAGACCGCGGCCTACATCGGCTTCGCCGACGCCTACGGCGAGGGCTGGTACCAGGAGTTCCAGAAGATCGCCAGCACCAAGGGCGTGACCATCGTCGCCAACGAGCGCTACAACCGCAACGACACCTCGGTCACCGGCCAGATCCTCAAGATCATGGCGGCCAAGCCCGATGCGGTGCTGATCGGCGGCTCGGGCACGCCGGCCGTGCTGCCGCAGAAGACGCTGAAGGAGCGTGGCTTCACCGGCAAGTTCTACCAGACTCACGGCGTGGCCAACAACGACTTCCTGCGCGTCGGTGGCAAGGACGTCGAAGGCACCTTCCTGCCGTCCGGCCCGGTGCTGGTGGCCGCGCAGCTGCCCAATGACCATCCGGTCAAGAAGAGTGCGCTGGCCTATATCGCCAAGTACGAGGCCGCGCACGGCAAGGGCTCGGTCAGCACCTTCGGCGGACATGCCTGGGATGCCGGCCTGCTGCTGCAGGCGGCTGCACCGGCGGCGCTGAAGAAGGCCAAGCCCGGCACGCCGGAGTTCCGCGCCGCGCTGCGCGACGCGCTGGAAGGCGTGAAGGAACTGCCCGGTGCCCATGGCGTGTTCAATATGTCGCCCAACGACCACCTGGGTCTGGACCAGCGCGCCCGCGTGATGGTCAAGATTGAGAACGGCACCTGGAAGTACCAACCCTGAGTTGGGCCGCGCTGGGCTACTGCGCCGGCCGATCTCGGGCTCTGGATGCTCGCCGTACGGGAGTACGGCTGTGCGTCCCGAGCCCGACCTCGACCGGCTCGTGACGCCCCTCGCACCCCAACTGGGCGTAATTCCGTAGTAGATCCGGCCCGTTCGCGGGCCATTTTTTCGAGTTATTTGAGGTCCTCCGCATGAGCGCCACCACCACTCCCCATGTCCTGCAGAGTCTGATTGCCGATCGTTGGGTCGGTCACACGGCCGCACGCGCGCTGCACAGCGCGGTGAACGGCCGCGAGGTGGCGCTGACTCATGCCGAGAGCATCGACTTCGGCGAGAGCCTGGCGCATGCGCGGCGCATCGGCATCTCCACGCTGCTGAAGCTGGACTTCCAGCAGCGCGCCGCCATCCTCAAGGCGCTGGGCGCCTACCTGATGGAGCGCAAGGAACAGCTCTATGCGATCTCGGCCCACACCGGCGCAACACGGCCTGATTCGTGGATCGACATCGAGGGCGGTGTCGGCACGCTGTTCGCCTACGCCAGCATGGGCCGGCGCGAGCTGCCCTCAGCCAACATCGTGCACGAAGGCCCGGCGCAGCAGCTGGGCAAGGAGGGGCACTTCATCGGCTCGCATGTGCTCGTCCCTAAGCGCGGCGTGGCCGTGCACATCAACGCCTTCAATTTCCCGATGTGGGGCATGCTGGAAAAATTTGCGCCCAGCTTCCTCGCCGGCATGCCCTGCATCGTCAAGCCGGCCACCGCGACCAGCTATGTGGCCGAGGCCGCCGCGCGCCTGATGCATGAATCCGGCCTGCTGCCGGCCGGCAGCCTGCAATTGATCATCGGTTCCAGCGGCGACCTGCTGGACCGCCTGCTCGAGACCGATGTGGTGACCTTCACCGGCTCGGCCGACACCGCCGCGCAGCTGCGCGTCACGCCCAACCTGATCCAGCGCAGCGTGCCCTTCAACGCCGAGGCCGACAGCCTGAACTGCGCCATCCTCGGCCCCGACGTGACGCCGGACGATCCCGAGTTCGAGCTCTTCGTCAAGGAGATCCAGCGCGAGATGACCGCCAAGGCCGGCCAGAAGTGCACGGCGATCCGCCGCGCCATCGTGCCTGCCCAGCACATCGACGCGGTGGCGGCGATGCTGCGCGAACGCCTGGCCAAGATCAAGATCGGCGACCCGGCGGTGGAGGGGGTGCGCATGGGCGCACTGGCTTCGATGGCCCAGCAAGCCGATGTGGCCGAGCGCCTGGCGCTGCTGAGCCAGGGCAACGAGCTGGTCTATGGCGCCAAGGATGGTTTCGCGCCAGTGGGCGACGGCGTCAAGGACGGTGCGTTCTTCGCGCCCAGCCTGCTGCTGTGCCGCGACGGCTTTGCCAACGAGGCGGTGCACAACATCGAGGCCTTCGGCCCGGTGTCCACGCTGATGCCTTACGAGACGCTGGACGAGGCGATGCAGCTGGCCGCCAAGGGCCGCGGAAGCCTGGTCGGCTCGGTGGTCACCAAGACCCCGGCCATCGCCGCCGAGGCGGTCTACCAGGCCGCCGCCTTCCACGGCCGTATCCTGGTACTGGACCGCGAGGCCGCCAAGGAAAGCACCGGCCACGGCTCGCCGCTGCCCATGCTCAAGCATGGCGGCCCGGGCCGCGCCGGCGGCGGCGAGGAGCTGGGCGGCATCCGCGCCGTCAAGCATTACCTGCAGCGCTGCGCGGTGCAGGGCTCGCCGACCATGGTCACCGCGATCACCGGCGAGTACCAGCGCGGCGCTGCGGTGAAGGAAGACGTGGTCCACCCCTTCCGCAAGTACTTCGAAGAGATCCAGATCGGCGACTCGCTGCTGACGCACCGTCGCACCGTCAGCGAGGCCGACATCGTCAACTTCGGCGGCATCTCGGGCGACTACTTCTACATGCACTTCGACGAGATCGCCGCCAAGGAGACGCAGTTCGGCAAGCGCATCGCGCATGGCTACTTCGTGCTTTCGGCCGCGGCGGGCCTGTTCGTCTCGCCGGCGCCGGGCCCGGTGCTGGCGAATTACGGCCTGGACACGCTGCGCTTCGTCAACCCGGTGGCCATCGGCGACACCATCCAGGCACGGCTGACCTGCAAGCGCCGTATCGACCGTGGCAACCGCCCCGACCAGCCGCCGCAGGGCGTGGTGGCCTGGGACGTGCAGGTGACCAACCAGCGTGGCGAACTGGTGGCCAGCTACGACATCCTCACGCTGGTCGCCAAGAAGCCCCAGGGCTGAGCAGCGTCCGCCCAGGCGCAGGCGCCTGGGCGGGCGTCCAGCGGCGCTGCGATATGCTCGCGTCCAGTTCAAGGACGGGAGCCTGACATGCCGCGTGAGCCAGGGCGAGGGTTGGGGCGCGGCTGCGCCGATGCGGCGCGCCTGCTTTGCTCATGAGCGCCGAGGTGCTGCCGAGCCCAGGACAGGTCGATGCGCTGCTGGCGGACGCCCACGCGCTGCGTCACCAGGACGCGCGCCAGGCGCTGGCGCTGAGCCAGCAAGCGCATGCGCTGGCGCTGCAGATCGACTATCAGCGTGGTGTCGGTGCGGCGCTGCTGCATTGGGGGGTGTGCGGCTTCATCGTCGGCGCGAGCGCGGCTGAGGTGCATGGCCGGCTGCAGTCAGCCGCCACCTTGGCGCAAGCCCTGGACGATGGCCCGACGCAGTTCGACGCGCTGAACGTGCGAGCGCTGCAGCTGTCCGCCGAAGGCCGGCGCGATGCGGCTGTCGAGCTCTTCCTTGAATGCGCTGCGCTGGCCGAGCAGGCTGGCGATGAACGCCGGCTGTCCAAGGCACTGACCAACCTGGCGATGGAGCACCAGGCCGAAGGGCGTTATCCCGAGGCATTGGAGCTGTTGCAGCGTTCGTTGGAGCTGTGCGAGCGGCTGAACGATGTGCTCGGGCAGGCCTATGCGCTGGCCAACCAGGGCAAGGTGATGGGCGAGCTGGGCGCCTATGAGGATGCCTTGCGTGCGCTGCAGATGAGCCTGGCGATAGACAGTTCGGGGCTGGACCTGGCGCGGCAGTCGACCACCCACCTCCAGCTCGGCCGGATCCTGCTGCGCCAAGGCGAGCCAATGCTGGCCGCAGAGCATCTGTGCACGGCGGTCACGCTGTCGCGGCGGACGGGCAACCATCGCGACCTCTGCGACGCCTTGTTGGGCCTCGCAAAGGTCCAGCTGGTCCAAGGCGAGGAGGCCGCGGCCGACCTGTCCTTGAACGAGGCGTTCGCGCTGGCGCATCAGACCGACGATCTGTGGCGCCAGGGCGCGGTGCAGCTGGCACTGGGCCGGATGCTGCTGGGTCAACGTCGGTATGAGGAGGCCATGCCGCGCCTGGAGGCTGCGCTGCAGCTGGCCGAGCTCGGCAAGGACATCGCGCTGCGTGCCGAAGCGCACGAGACGCTCGGCGAGCTGGCGGAGGCGCGGGGGGACTTCAGGGCGGCCTTGGCGCATGTCCGACAGTTTCACGGCCTGCGTCACCAGCAGCACGGCGAGCGCGTGCAAGGGCAGCTCCGTGGCTTCCTGCTGCGCGGCGCGCGCCGCGACCTGGCGCGCGAGGCCGAGGGTGAGCGCCAGCGCAGCCAGCACCTGGCCAACGAGCTTGACGCCGCGCGCCGCGCCGAGCAGGAGAAGCAGCGCCTGCTCGAACAGCTGGCGGCACAGACTGAGATGCTTCAGCAGCTCAGCCGCGAGGACGGGCTGACCGGTGTGGCCAATCGCCGCTGGCTGGACCTGCAACTGGCCAGCGAATTCGAGCGCGCACGCCGCTTCGGCCATCCGCTGAGCCTGGTGATGCTGGACCTGGATCACTTCAAGTCCATCAACGATCGCTTCACCCATCAGGTCGGCGATCAGGTGCTGCGTGCCGTCGCCGCGCTGCTGCGCGACGGCTGCCGCCAGTCCGACCTGGTCGGGCGCTATGGCGGCGAGGAGTTCGTGCTGCTGCTGGTGGAAACGCCGCTCGAGCGCGCGCTGCAGACCTGCGAACTGCTGCGCCAGCGCCTGGCCGAGTTCGCCTGGGAGCGCGTCCATCCAGAGCTGCGCCGGGTCAGCTTCAGCGCCGGTGTGGTGAGCAACGCGCAGTCTGCCGATCTCGCCGCTCTGCTCGCTGCTGCCGATGAACGCCTGTACCGGGCAAAAGCGGCCGGGCGCGATCGCGTCTGCGCGGACTGAGCTGCGCGCCCGGTCCGCGCTCGAGCCGCTCAGGCGGTCGGGTAGGTGCCTGGCAGCAGGATCTCGCGCGTGACGTTCTTCAGCTGCGTGTGGCCGCTGAAGGCCATCGTCAGGTCCAGCTCCTTGTGGATGATCTCCAGCGCCTTGGTCACGCCGGCCTGTCCCATCGCGCCCAGGCCATAGAGGAAGGCGCGGCCGATATAGGTGCCCCGGGCGCCCAGGGCCCAGGCCTTCAGCACGTCCTGGCCCGAGCGCACGCCGCCGTCCATGTGCACCTCGATCTGCGAGCCCACCGCGTCGACGATGCGGGGCAGGGCGTGGATGCTGCTTTCGGCGCCATCGAGCTGGCGGCCGCCGTGGTTGCTGACGATCAGCGCATCGGCACCCGAGTCCACCGCCAGGCGCGCGTCCTCCACGTCCTGGATGCCTTTGAGGATCAGCTTGCCGCCCCAGCGCTTCTTGATCCACTCCACATCGCCCCAGTTCAGCTGCGGGTCGAACTGCTTGGCCGTCCATTCGGCCAGCGAGCCCATATCGCCCACGCCCGAGACATGGCCGACGATGTTGCCGAACTGGCGGCGCTGGGTGCCCAGCATGCCCAGGCACCAGCGCGGCTTGGTCATCAGGTTCAGCATCGTGGCGAGCGTCGGCTTGGGCGGCGCCGACAGGCCGTTCTTCAGATCCTTGTGGCGCTGGCCGAGGATCTGCAGGTCCAGCGTCAGCACCAGCGCGCCGCAATTGGCGGCCTTGGCGCGGTCGATCAGGCGCTCGATGAAGCCACGGTCGCGCATCACATAGAGCTGGAACCAGAACGGCGCCTTGGTGTGCGCAGCGATGTCCTCGATCGAGCAAATGCTCATCGTCGACAGCGTGAAGGGCACGCCGAAGGCCTCGGCCGCGCGGGCCGCCAGGATCTCGCCATCGGCATGCTGCATGCCGGTCAGTCCGGTGGGCGCGATCGCCACCGGCATCTTCACGTCCACGCCGACCATCTGCGTGGCGGTGCTGCGGTTCTCCATGTTCACCGCCACGCGCTGGCGCAGCTTGATCTTCTGGAAGTCGCTCTCGTTGGCGCGGTAGGTGCTCTCGGTCCAGGAGCCCGAATCGGCGTAGTCGTAGAACATGCGCGGCACGCGCTTCTTAGCGAGGACGCGCAGGTCTTCGATGCAGGTGATGACGGGCATGGCTTGTCTCCGGACGTCGGGTCGATTGTTTCTATGGCCAGGCGCGCATTGTCGGTGGATGGCCGCCCCAGCCGGCGCTCAGCTCGCGAAGCATGCTAGGTCAGGCAGGCGGGGCGCAGCAGGAAAGAGATTCAACGCTGCCCTGAACTTCCTTCCGTCGGCAGCCTGCATGGCTCCTGCGCTTTCGACAGCAGCCTTGCGCTTCAGCGCAGCTCGGCGCATCGCGCGGCGAGCCAGGCACCGAAGCGCCGTGCGGCTTCGCTCTGTGCTGCATGCAGGCGCAGCACATAGGCCGTCTGCGCCGGCACGCTCAGCGGGAACAGCCGCCGCAGCGCGCCGCTGTTCAACCAGGCGGCGGCCAGGCTGGGCCGGCCCAGCGCAACGCCCTGGCCGCAGGCTGCCGCTTCCAGCGTCAGCCCCAGGTCCACGAATCGAGTGCCGTGACCGGGCTCGGGCCAGTCCAGATGGGCGGCGCGCAGCCAGGGCGTCCAGGGCTCGATGGGCGTGCGCAGCAGCGGCGCGTGGCGCAGGTCGGCCGGTTCGCGCAGCGGGGTGCCGGCGGCCTGCAGCCGGTCCAGCAGCGCGGGCGCGGCCATGGGGGTCACCTCGTCGAGCATCAAAACCTGGGCCTCGGCGCCGGAGCTTGCCAGCTCGCTGCTGGGCAGATTGCCTATCTCCACCTCGGCCTCTGGCGCGGCTTCGTCCAGGAAGGGCGTGGACAGCAGCAGTTCCAGTTCGATCTCGGGATGCGCCGCGGTGAAGCCGGGAAGCGCTGGCACGAGGATTTGTCTGGCGAAGGTCGGCGGTGCGGCGATGCGCAGCCGTTCGACGCCGCGCTGCAATGCGCGGCGGTGCAGCGGGATGGCGGCCATCGCGTCCAGCACCTGGCGCACCTGGGGCAGGTACTCCTTGCCGGCAGCCGTCAGCGCCAAGGGCTTGGCGGCGCTGCGCGAGAGCAGTGCCGCGCCGAGCAGTTCTTCCAGCGTGGAGATGCGCTTGGACACTGCACTGGCGGTGATGCACAGGGCCTCGGCAGCGCGCTCCAGGCTGCCCAGACGGGCTGCGGCCTCGAAGGCGCGCAGACCTTCGATCGAAGGGAAGCGCAGCGCTTGTGCTTGCGGCTCGGTGGATGAAGACATGCTGGCTCGCACTGTAGCGGCTGCCCGCGCGGGCGCTGATCGGTGCTCGCCCCATGGCGCCTGGTCGGTCTTTGCGCGGCGCCTACACTGGCGAGCATGGCCACGTCCGAACCTACGTCTGCCTCCCCGGCCAAGTCTGTCGTTCCCCTGGTCCATCTGGACCCGCCGCGCCGCCCGCTGTGGCAGCGCGGACTGTGGGCGCTGGCCGGCGTGACCAGCCTGGTGCTGGGCATCGTCGGCGCCTTCCTGCCCGTGCTGCCTACCGTGCCTTTCGTGCTGCTGGCGGCCTTTTGCTTCTCGCGCGGCAGCCGTCGTGCCGAGGACTGGCTGCTCAACCATCGCGTGTTCGGCCCGATGGTGCGCGACTGGCGCGCGAACCATTCGATCCCCTGGCGCGTCAAGCAGCTGGCCTGGGGCATGATGGCCATCGGCTCGCTGTGGGCTGGCTGGCTGCTGCCGCTGCGCTGGTGCTGGGTGCCGGCGGCCTGCTGCGCGGCAGTGGCTTACTGGATGTACAGGCTGCCGACGCGGCGCTGATCCCCGGCCTCAGAACAGGTCCAGCGACTCGGGTACCGGCTCGGCCACGCCGCCGGGGAGCGCGGCGCTGCGTTTCCTGTGCGCCGCGGCCTGGGGCGGCTCGCCCGGCCGCGAGAGATTGCCCACCCGCACGCCGAGCAGGCGGATGCGCTTGTCGAGATTCACGCGCTTCAGGCAGGAGCCGGCGGCGCGGCGTATCGCCTTCGCATCGGCGACCGGCGCGTCCAGCGTCACATCGCGCGTCACCGTGTGAAAGCCCTCGAAGCGCAGTTTCAGGCCTATGGTGCGGCCCTCGTAGCCCTTGCGCGCCAGATCGGCCGCGACCTGCTCGCACAGCCGCGTGAAGATGGCCGAGAGCTGCTCGCGGTCGTGCATCGCATGCAGATCGCGTTCGAAGGTGGTCTCGCGGCTGATCGACACCGGCTCGCTGTGAGTGACGACTGGACGGCGATCGCGGCCGTGCGCGGCCTCATGCAGCCAGGCGCCGTAGCTCTTGCCGAACTGCGCGATCAGCATCAAAGGGTCGGCAGCGGCGAGCTGGCCTATGGTCGCTATGCCCAGCGTGGCCAGCTTGGCGCTGGCCTTGGGCCCGATGCCGTTGATCTTGCGCACCTCCAGCGGCCAGATGCGCGTCGGGATGTCGGCCTCGGTGAGGATGGTGATGCCGTCGGGCTTGTCCATCTCCGAGGCCATCTTGGCGAGCAGCTTGTTCGGCGTGATGCCGATCGAGCAGCTCAGGCCGGTGGCGCGCAGCACCGAGTTCTTGATCTCGCGAGCCACCGCGCGCACGCCACCCAGCGGGTCGTGGCCCACCGGCTCGCGGATGCCAGGCACCTCGCTGAGGTCGATGTAGATCTCGTCGATGCCGCGGTCTTCGATCACCGGCGCGAGTTCGGCCACCGCGGCCTTGAACAGGCGCGAGTAGTGGCGGTAGGCCTCGAAATCCGCCGGCAGCAGGATCGCGTCGGGTGCGCGCAGCGCGGCCTTCATCAGCCCCATCGCCGAGAACACGCCCAGCCGGCGCGCGGCATAGCTGGAGGTGGTGGCCACGCCGCGGCCGGTGTAGTCGCGCAGCCGGGCGAACTCGCGCGTGCCGTCGGGTCGCATCACCGGCGCATGCGCGCGGCGGCCGCCCACCACCACCGGCAGGTCCTTGAGCTCCGGATAGCGCAGCAGCTCGACCGAGGCATAGAAGGCGTCCATGTCCAGGTGCGCGATCAGGCGCTCGGGCAGAGGTGCGGCGGTGGCGTTGACGGCGGCCATGGTGTCGACATTGTGGCGCCCACTCTTGCCATCGCTTGGCAGCAGCCAGAGTCCTGGCAGGCTGCGGTGTCACACAGAGCATGCACAATCCGCTGGCCCACCCAAGGGCAGAATTTCAACGTCGCTCCACACATATGGCTGAATCCTCTCCCGCCGCCGGCCTGACGCAGCTGAAGATCGACCGGCAGTCGCCGCAATCGAAGTCCCCGGGCCGGCGCCGCCTGCCCTGGCGCTGGATCATCGGCGGCCTGCTGCTGCTGGTCGTGGCCGGGGTCGCGCTGGCGCCGCGGCCGGCCGAGGTGCGTGTCAGCTCGGTGCTGCAGAGCACGCCTGCCGCGCAGTATGCGCAGCTCACCGCCTCGGGCTATGTGGTCGCGCAGCGCCGCGCCGCGGTGGCGTCCAAGGCCAGCGGACGGCTGGTCGAGCTGACGGTGCGCGAAGGCTCGGTGCTGAAGAAGGGCGAGCTGATCGCCCGCATCGACGCGTCCGACGTGCAGGCCTCTATCGGCGCTGCCGCAGCCGGCGTGCGGCTGGCCGAGGCCAGCGCACGCCAGGCGCAGAGCGCGGTGCAGCAGGCGCAGGTGGAGCTGTCCAACGCCGAGGCCGAGCATCAGCGCAGCGTGAGCCTGCAGGCCCAGGGTTTTGTCTCCAGCCAGGCGCTGGATGCGGCCAAGCGGCGGCTGGATGCGGCGCGGGCCGGCTTCGCGTCGGCCCAGGCCGGCGTGGGCTCGGCGCAGGCAGCGGTGCAGCAGGCCCAGGCCCAGTTGGCGCTGCAGCAGGTCAATCGAGACTTCACCGAGATCCGCGCGCCTTTCGACGGTGTGGTGCTGGTGAAGAACGCCAATGTGGGCGACATCATCACGCCCTTCTCGAATGCCGCCGGCTCGCAGGGCGCAGTGGTGACCATGGCCGATCTGGGCACGCTGGAGGTCGAGGCCGACGTCTCCGAGTCCAGCCTGGCCAAGGTGGCGCCAGGGCAGCCGGTGGAGATTACCCTCGATGCCTTGCCGGGCCAGCGCTTCCAGGGCCAGGTGGCCGGCATCGTGCCGACCGTCGACCGTGCCAAGGCCACGGTGATGACCAAGGTGCGCTTCGACCAGCTGGATGCGCGCATCCTGCCGGAGATGAGCGCCAAGGTGGTGTTCCTGTCCAAGAAGCCCGCGGCAGACGAACTGCAGGCGGTGCTGGCAGTCAACCCCAAGGCGCTGCAGGAGAGGGACGGCAAGACCTGGCTGCTGCGCGTCAAGCGCGAGGGTGATGCCGAGGTGCTGGAGGCGTTGGAGGCGAAGAAGGGCCGCACGCTGGGCGATCTGCTGGAGGTCTCGGCCCAGGGGCTGAAGTCCGGCGACCGCGTGGTGCTGGAGCCCGGCCCCAAGCTGGCCGGCGGCGCACGCGTGACAGTGTCGGCCAAGCCATGAGCAGTGCCGAGCAAGCCCTGATCCGCATCGAGTCGCTGTCCAAGGCCTATCGCCGCGGCCAGCAGGACATCCCGGTGCTGCTGGATGTGTCGCTGGAGGTGCAGGCCGGCGAATTCGTCGCGCTGATGGGGCCCAGCGGTTCGGGCAAGAGCACCTTGCTCAATCTGATCGCCGGCATCGACCAGCCCAGCAGCGGCCGCATCGTGATCGGCGGCGTCGACATCGCCACGCTCAGCGAGGGCGCGCTGGCCGACTGGCGCGCCGCACATGTGGGTTTCATTTTTCAGTTCTACAACCTGATGCCGGTGCTCAACGCACTCGAGAATGTCGAGCTGCCGCTGCTGCTGACCGGCTTGTCGGCCCGTCAGCGCCGCGAACATGCCGAGGCTGCGCTGGCCATGGTGCGGCTGGCGGATCGCATGGACCACTATCCCAACGAACTCTCCGGCGGCCAGCAGCAGCGCGTGGCGATCGCCCGTGCGCTGGTCAGCGACCCCAGCCTGATCGTGGCCGACGAGCCCACCGGCGACCTGGACCGCGTCACCGGCCAGGAAGTGCTGGACCTGCTCGAGGACCTGAACCGCAAGCTCGGCAAGACCATCGTGATGGTGACGCACGACCCCAAGGCCGCTGCGCGGGCGCGGCGCCTGATTCATCTGGAGAAGGGCGTGCTGGTGCCGGATGAGGCGATTGCCGACAAGCACTGAGTTCTCGCTAGGTTCGCGCAACATGCCCTTCCTGCTGAAGCTGCTGCTGAAGAACGCCTTCCGGCACAAGCTGCGCACGGTGCTGACGATGGTGGGCCTGGTGGTGGCGCTGTCGGCCTTCGGCCTGCTGCGCACCATCGTCGATGCCTGGTACGCCGGCGTCGAGGCCAGCAGCAGCACGCGCCTGGTGTCGCGCAGCGCGATCTCGCTGACCTTCCCGCTGCCGCTGTCCTATGCGCAGCGGCTCAAGGCGGTGGAGGGCGTCAGCAGCGTGTCCTGGGCCAACTGGTTCGGCGGCATCTACATCACCGAGCGCAACTTCTTCCCGCAGTTCGCGGTCGAGCCGGCCAGCTATCTGGCGCTCTATCCGGAGTACCGGCTCAGCGATGAGGAACGCCTGGCCTTCATCCGCGACAGGCAAGGCGCCATCGTCGGCCGCAAGCTGGCCGACAAGTTCGGCTGGAAGATCGGCGACCAGATTCCGCTGCGCGGCACCATCTACCCGGGCACCTGGACCTTCACGCTGCGTGGCATCTGGGACGGCGCCGAGGCCAAGACCGACGAGAGCCAGATGCTGGTCCACTGGGGGCTGATCAACGAGAACCTGCGCAAGCGCTATGGCAAGCGCGCGGACTTCGTCGGCGTCTACATCATCGGCATCGACGATCCGCAGAACGCCGCCCAGGTCTCGCAGCGGGTGGACGCGCAGTTCAAGAATTCGCTCGCCGAGACCCTGACCGAGACCGAGAGCGCCTTCCAGCTCAGCTTCGTGTCGATGAGCGAGGCCATCCTGGTGGCGGTGCAGGCGGTCAGCTACATCATCGTGCTGATCATCATGGCGGTGATGGCCAACACCATGACGATGACGGCGCGCGAGCGCCTGGCCGAGTACGCGACGCTGAAGGCGCTGGGCTTCCCGCCCGCCTTTGTCGTCAAGCTGCTGTTCGGCGAGAGCCTGGCCATCGCGCTGGCGGGCGGTGTGCTGGGCGTGGCGCTGACGCTGCCGATGGCGGCGGCTTTCGCGAATGCGGCAGGCACGCTGTTCCCGATGTTCCAGGTCTCGGGCCTGACGATGGCGCTGCAGCTGCTGGCGGCGCTAGTTGTCGGCTCGGTCGCTGCCGCCTGGCCGGCCTGGAAGATGAGCCGCATCGACATCGTGCAGGGGCTGCGCCATGTGGCCTGAATCCGTTGCCGGGAGTGGGCGATGAGGGCGGTGCCGCTGAGCTATATCGCCAGAAATCTCTGGGTGCGTCGTGTCACCACCTTGCTGACTGCTGGTGGCATGGCGCTGGTGATCTATGTGTTCGCCACCGTGCTGATGATGAGCGAGGGCATACGCAACACGCTGGTCGCCACCGGGCAGGCTGACAACGTGATCGTGCTGCGCAAGGGCGCGGGCGCCGAGATCAACAGCGGCATCGCGCGCAGCCAGGCCGCCATCGTCGAGAGCCTGCCGGGCATTGCCACCGACGTGCTGGGCCGCCCGCTGGTCAGCAAGGAGCCGGTGGTGCTGAACAACCTGCCCAAGCGCGGCAGCGGCAAGCCCAGCAATGTGACGGTGCGCGGCACCTCGGAGCTGGGCCTGCAGCTGCGGCCCGCGGTGCGCATGCTGGAAGGGCGCATGTTCCGCGCCGGCAGTTCGGAGATCGTCACCGGCCGCTCGGTGGCGCAGGGATTCCAGGGCGCCGCTTTGGGCGAGACGCTGCGTTTCGCCGGGCGCGACTGGACCGTGGTGGGCGTGTTCGACGCCGGCGGCAGCGGCTTCGATTCGGAGATATGGGGCGATGCCGAGCAGATGCTGCAGGCCTTCCGCCGCGATGCCTTCTCCAGCGTGGTGTTCCGTCTGCAGGACGCGTCGCAGTTCGAGGCGCTGAAGGCGGCCGTCGAGTCCGATCCGCGCCTGCAGCTGGAGGCCAAGCCCGAGGTGCGCTTCTACGCCGAGCAGAGCGAGGCGCTGGCCACCTTCATCAGCATCCTGGGCACTTCGTTGTCGGTGATCTTCTCGATCGGCGCCATCGTCGGCGCGATGATCACCATGTTCGCCGCGGTGGCGCAGCGCATCGGCGAGATCGGCACCTTGCGCGCGCTGGGCTTCCGGCGTGGCGCAGTGCTGCTGGCCTTTCTGGGTGAGTCGATGCTGCTGTCGCTGGTGGGCGGCGTTATCGGCCTGGCGGCCGCAGCGCTGATGCAGACGGTGAACATCAGCACCACCAACTTCCAGACCTTTGCCGAACTGGCCTTCCAGTTCAAGCTGACGCCGGCCATCGTCTGGAAGACGCTGCTGTTCGCGCTGTTCATGGGCTTTGTCGGCGGTTTCATCCCGGCCTGGCGGGCGGCGCGGCTGAAGATCGTCGACTGTCTGCGCGAGGCCTGAGGCCTGGCCTCAGGCCAGGGCTTCGGCGGGGCGCAGGGCCAGGCCTCCGGTGAGCTGTCGCACCTCGGGGTGACCCAGGGCCAGCAGGTGCAGCGCCGCCTCCCTGCTGCGCTTGCCGCTGCGGCACAGCAGCAGCACCGGCCGGCGCAGCAGCTCCGGGTGGCTGGCGCAGAACTGCGCGAAGCCCGACAGCGGAACGCTCAGGGCGGGGGCGGCGCTTGTGCCCAGTGCTTCGCCGGCTTCCTGCTCATAGGCCTCGCGTACATCGATCAGCAGCACATCCGGCTGGCGGCGCCGATAGGCGGCTAGCTCATGCCAGTGCAGGTCGATGGCGGGCTGCATATCCAGCGACGGAGTCAGCAGCGCGCTTGCGCTGCCGGCCTTGGCATCGCTGGTCTTGCGGCGTGCCCAGACTTCACCGCAGCGCCGCAAGGCCGCGCAGGCTTCGGCGATGAAGGCGCTGCTGTCCAACGGACCAAAGGACAGGCGGATCGCACCTTGGCTGGCCCAGTCCGGGCGCCCCATCGCGTCCAGCACATGGCTCCCCGCGGTGCTGCCGGCCGAACAAGCGCTGCCGGCACTGACCTGGATGCCCGCCGCATCGAGCAGGTTCATCAGCTGCTTGCTGCTGGCGCCGGGCACGGCAAAGTTCAGCGTGGTCGGCAGGCAGTGCTCCAGCGGCGCATTGAAGACCAGGCCGGGGAAGGCCTCGTGCAGCGCATGTACCAAGGCTTCGCGGTGGGCGAGCAAGGTGCTCGCATCGGCAAAGACGGTGCCGCGTTCCAGGGCTTCGAACACCGCGCCGAAGCCAGCAATGCCGGGCAGGTTCTCGGTGCCGGAGCGCTGGCCAGACTCCTGGCCGCCGCCGACGATCAGCGGCGTGTACGGGCTGCCTTCGCGCACATAGAGCAGACCCACGCCCTTGGGTGCGTAGAGCTTGTGACCCGAGAAGCTGGCGTAGTCGATGCGCGTCTGGCTCAGGCGCAGCGGCATTTTGCCCACTGCCTGCACGCTGTCCACCAGCCACAGCGTGGGGTTGCCGTGCAGCAAGGCCTCGATGCCGGCCAGGTCGCTGAGTACGCCGGTTTCGTTGTTGGCCGCCATCGTGCAGAGCAGGGCGGTATGCGGCAGCCAGCCTTGCAGCAGGGCCAGGTCGTGCCTGCCGCTGGCGTCCACCGGCAGGCTGCGCAGCTGCAGACCGAGTTGCAGTTGCGTGTTCCAGTGCTGGGCCGCCTGCAGCACGGCCTTGTGTTCGGTGGCGCCGACCACGAGCCAGGGTGCGATCGCTTCGCCGGCCTCGCGGCGCTGGCGCAGCGCAAGCAGCGCGCTGAACATGGCGGTGTGGATGGCCTCGGTCGCGCCGCTGGTGAAGACGCAACGCCCGGCACCTGTGGCGAGGTAGCGGCTTGCCGCAGCCCGCGCGCGCTCCAGCAGTTGGCGCGCGCGCAGGCCCTCGCTGTGGCTGCTGCTGGGATTGCCAAAGCTGACATCCATGGCCAGCAGCGCCGCATCGCGCGCAGCCGGACAGCAGCGGGTGGTGGCATTGGAGTCCAGGAACAGAGAGGTCGTCACGGCAGCAGTCCTATGGGGAGAAGCCGCGACAGTCTATTGACTGGTGACGGGAATGGCGTTTCATATCTCTCCTATAAACTCGAAACAAGAGAAGAAATTTCTACGAAAGCGAGAAATGAGATGTTGGATCGTATAGATCGGCTGATTCTTGCGGAACTTCAGCGCGACGCCTCGCTGTCGGTCGCGCAGCTGGGCGAGCGGGTTGGGCTGTCGAGCACGCCGTGCTGGAAACGCATCAAGCGCATGGAGGACGAGGGCTTGCTGACCAGGCGCGTGGCTCTGGTCGATCGCAAGAAGGTGGGGCTGCCGGTCACGGTGTTCGTCAGCCTGCGCATCGCCAGCCATGACGAGGCGTCTCTGCAGCGCTTCGCTGCGCTGATTGCCGACATGCCCGAGGTGCAGGAGTTCCACCGCATGAGCGGTGACGTGGACTATCTGCTCAAGGTGGTGACCACCAGCATTGAGGGCTACGACCTGTTCTACAAGAAGCTGATCGCGGTCTCGGAGTTCCGCGCCGTGTCCTCAGCCTTCTCGATGGAGCAGATCAAGAGCAGCACAGTGCTGCCGCTGGATCTGGTTTGAGCGCCGCGGATGTCGGCGATCGCCAGTCGCGCGTTCGATGATGTGATTGCAAGCCCCGTCAATCGACCCACGGCGCGCGTGAGCCGCCTAGCAGGCGTGGGGCAACAGCGCCTCGTCGCCGAGGATCTCGAAAGCGGCGCGTCGACTGCAGCGCAGTTCGCGGGTGGCAGTGCCTTTGCGCGTCAGCGTCACGCGGCAATCGGCCAGCTTGCTGTTCAGGCAGGTCTTCACGCCCCCCGGTGGGTTGGCGTAGGCCAGCCCCACGAAGTCCTCGCGCCGTGCGCGCATTTCCATGGTCAGCTCGAGCCCTGGCGCGCGGTGTCGCAGCGTCCAGTGGCCCAGCTCAAAGCGCGCCTCGGCCCGCCAGGAACGCGCAAGACTGTCGAAGCGGTATTCCTCGCCGTCCAGGCGCAGCACCGCCACCGACAGCGGCGGCGTCCACAGCGGGCCGATCTTCAGCCGCGCGGTCGAGCATTCGAGGAAGGCCTCGGGGGCGTCGTCGAAGCCGGCCACCTGGCCCCAGGCATAGCGGTCGGTGTGGCGGCTGCCCCAGTTGTGGTTTTGGCTGCCCTGCCAGCCATCGATATCGATGCGCTGTCCATCAACCCACAGCGCGCCCCGATATCGGGCATTGGGCGTGCCGACCAGCACCTTGGCCTTCGGAAAGCCGCCGGCATAGAGACGCTCGGGCAGCAGCAAGAGCGGGGATTGGCCATCGGCATAGTCCAGCTCCCAGCGCAGCGAGCCGCGGGCCTCGCCTTCGATCGCGCCGTGCAGATGCCCGTCTTGCAGCAAGGCATCGCCGATGTGCAGGTGCAGGCCCTGCGGGGCGAAGCGGCAGGCCGCGATGGGCAGTTCGCGCTTGAGGGCGAGATGCCGGCGGTGCTCGCCGTCGAACCAGATGGCCCAGAGCTCGCCCACCGCATCCTGGGGCCGCGCCTTGGGGCTGAAGACCGTGTAGCGGATCCAGAAGGCCAGCGGCCGCGTCGGATGGTTGGCGCGTTGGAACCAGCTCTCGTAATGGCCCAGGTCTGCGTCGGGGACGAAGCGGGGGCGGTTGCAGGCGTCGCGGTCCATGGCGGGGCCATGCTAGGCCAAGGCCGGCGCGGCGTCAGTGCGGGACTTCACCCAGCCGTGCTGGGGCGTGGTGCTTCAGTTGCAGCTCTTGCTGCCGCAGGAGCTGATGCCTGATGCCTCGGTGGCCAGCGGCTTGTCGATGCTACCGGTCGCCGGGTCGTAGCCGACCTGACCCATGTGGTAGACCAGCGCCGCATCCATCATCTCGGCATGCGCCGGCAGCCACTTGGCCAGTTCGTCGACGACGATGCGCATCGGTTCCAGGTCTTGCAACTCGGTGGCATGGCGCACCACCTCGTGCAGCACATTGAGCACCATCTTGTGCTGGCTGCTGTGGCAGTTCTCGGGCGCGAAGCCGGTGGCGGCCATCCAGCGCTCTTCCATGCCGAAATGCTCGGTCGTGTGATCGAGCAGGCGCTGGAAGGTCGGCAGCGGGTCGGTCCCGGTGGCGAGCACCGCTTCCAGCTCGTTGAGCAGGTCCACCATCTCGTGGTGGGTGTCGTCGAGCTGGGGCAGGTTCAGCACCAGCGAATCGTTCCAGGCGAGGACTGTCATGGGCGGCGAGATTAGCGAGCGCTGGGTTGTGGGGTTTTGCTTGGCGTCAAAGCGGCGGAGCGGCCTCAGGCGGAGGCCAGGCGCGCGCGATGACGGGCCACCTGGGCGCGCACCTGGGCGGGCGCGGTACCGCCGAGGATGTTGCGGGCGTTCAGGGAGCCGCGCAGCGACAGCACATCGAACACGTCCTCGCCGATGCGGGCGTCGAACTTCTGCAACTCGGCCAGCGGCAGCTGCGACAGGTCCACGCCCTGGGCGATGGCGGTCTTCACCGCATGGGCGACGATCTCGTGCGCATCGCGGAAGGCCAGGCCCTTCTTGACCAGGTAGTCGGCCAGGTCGGTGGCGGTGGCATAGCCCTTGAGCGCGGCGCGCTCCATCGCTTCGGGCTTCACCGTGATGCCGGCGGCCATCTCGGCAAAGATGCGCAGCGTGTCCTTCAAGGTGTCCACCGTGTCGAACAAGGGCTCCTTGTCCTCCTGGTTGTCCTTGTTGTAGGCCAGCGGCTGGCCCTTCATCAGCGTGATCAGGCCGATCAGATGGCCGACCACGCGGCCGCTCTTGCCGCGCGCCAGCTCGGGCACGTCGGGGTTCTTCTTCTGCGGCATGATCGACGAGCCCGTGCAGAAGCGGTCGGCCAGGTCGATGAAGCCGAAGCTCTGGCTCATCCACAGGATCAGCTCTTCGGACAGGCGCGAGACGTGCACCATGATCAGCGCGGCCGCGGCGCTGAACTCGATCGCGAAATCGCGGTCCGAGACTGCGTCCAGGCTGTTCTGGCACACGCCCTCCATGCCCAGCGTGCGCGCGACGCGCTCGCGGTCCAGCGGGTAGCTGGTGCCGGCCAGCGCGGCCGCGCCCAGCGGCAGGCGGTTGACGCGCTTGCGGGCGTCCACCAGGCGCTCGGCGTCGCGCGCGAACATCTCCACATAGGCCAGCAGGTGGTGGCCGAAGCTCACCGGCTGCGCCACCTGCAGGTGCGTGAAGCCGGGCAGGATGACCTCGGCGTTCTTCTCGGCCACGTCGACCAGCGCCAGCTGCAGCGCCTGCAGCAGTGCGCCGATCTCGTCGATCTCGCCGCGCAGCCACAGGCGCACGTCGGTGGCGACCTGGTCGTTGCGGCTGCGGCCGGTGTGCAGGCGCTTGCCGGCGATGCCGACCAGCTCGGTCAGCCGCGCCTCGATGTTCAGGTGCACGTCCTCCAGGTCCAGCTTCCACTCGAAGTCGCCGGCCTCGATCTCGCCCTTGATCTGCGCCATGCCGCGCTGGATGGCGGCGTGGTCCTCGTCACTGAGGATGCCTTGCGCGTGCAGCATCTCGGCGTGCGCCAGGCTGCCCTGGATGTCGGCGGCCCACAGGCGCTTGTCGAAGAACACGCTGGCGGTGTAGCGCTTGACCAGCTCGCTCATCGGCTCGGAGAAGAGCGCGGACCAGGCCTGGGCCTTGTTGGCGAGTTGGTTGTCGGCGGGCTTGGAGCTGCTGCTGGAGGAGGACATGGTGGCGTGGGCGCGACGGCGTCGCTGGGGGATGGGCCTCGCCATGGCGGGCAGGGCAGGGCCAGGGATCACAATGCGGATCGATCGCGGCCCTCGGGGCCGCATCGACTAGGCACGAATTCTATCGGGGGGCCGCACGGGCATGGCGGGAGCGCGCAGTAGCAGCAGCAGCGAGAAGTCGAAAGGCCAGGATCGCGACTGGGCCGACAGCAGCGGTCTCAGCAGCCTGCTCGGTCTGGCGCCGCCGCCAGCGGCGCTGGAGAACGACAGTGCGCCACTGTTCGATCCCGCCCGCGTCTTCGATGTCTGCCATGTCGGCCTGGTGCTGCGCGCAGTGCTGGGGGTGCAGCTGCTGCTGGCGCTGGGCCTGGCCCTGGCGGCGCAGGGCCTGGCTCAATGGATGTTCTGGATGGCCAGCGGCACCGTGGTCAGCCTCACCGCCGTGCTGCTGTGGTTGCTGCTGCTGTGCGCCGGCAAGCGCGCGCTGGCGGCTCTGGCCGAGCCCTTGCAGTGGCTGCTGGTGCTCGCGCTCGGTGCGGCCTGCACGCTGCTGGGCTGGCAGCTGCTGAACATCGCCAGCGATGAGCCGAGCGGCAGTTTCCGGTTGCTGAGCCTGGCTGCCGCCGGCGCGGCGGTGGCGGCAGCGCTGCTGTACTGGCTGAAGCTGCGCGAGCGCTCGCGCCGCCCGGCCGACGTGCTGGCGCAGCTGGTCGAGCTGCAGTCGCGCATACGCCCGCACTTCCTCTTCAACACGCTGAACACTGCGACCGCGCTGGTGGCCATCGACCCGCAGCGCGCCGAGACGGTGCTGGAGGATCTGGCCGAGCTGTTTCGCGTCGCGCTGGAGGAGAACGGCACCGCAGTAACGCTGGATGCCGAGGTGGAGCTGGCGCGGCGCTACCTGGCGATCGAGCAGCTGCGCTTCGGCGAGCGGCTGCGCCTGCACTGGCGGCTCGACCCAGCGGCCGGCCTCGCGCGCGTGCCCCCCTTGCTGCTGCAGCCGCTGGTGGAGAACGCGGTGCGTCACGGCGTGGAGCCCAACGACGCCGGCGGCGACATCGAGATCACGACGCGCAGCCGCGGCACCGAGGTGGAGATCGTCGTGCGCAACAGCGTCGGTGCGCCTACCCGCCAGCGCGGCCACGGCATGGCGCTGCGCAATGTGCGTCAGCGCCTGCGCTTGATGCATGACGTCGCGGCACGCTTCGACATCGAGCCGGGCGATGGCAGCTTCCAGGTGCGCATCGTCGTGCCGCGATGAGGCGCAATGTCGCGACGAGTTTGCTAGGCTCTATCCCACGATGCATACCCAAGCAGCACTGACAGTCCTGATCGTCGATGACGAGCCGCTCGCCCGGATGCGATTGCGCGGGCTGGTCGAGGCTTGTGTCGAGCCGCGGGCCGAAGTCGTGGCGGAGGCGGGCAGTGCCTCGCAGGCGCAGGCCTGGCTGAAGGATCATGGCTGCGATCTCATCCTGCTCGACGTGGCCATGCCCGGTCCGGACGGCTTGCAGCTCGCGGAAGCTCTGCGAGCGCGGCCGATGAGGCCGGAGCTGGTCTTCGTCACCGCACATGCCGAACATGCGCTTCGGGCCTTTGAGCTGGAGGCACTGGACTATCTGACCAAGCCGGTGCGCCGGGAGCGGCTGCAGTCGGCGCTGGCCCGCACGGCCCAACGTCTGGCGGAGCGCAACGCTGTGCAGAATCAGCGCGAGGCCCAAGAGGGCGACACGCCAGTGATCACCATCAACGACCGCGGCCGCTTGCTGCGCATCCCGCTGCCCGAGGTCCTGTACATCAAGGCCGAGCTGAAGTACCTGACCTTGCGCACCGCGACGCACAGCTATCTGATGGACGGCAGTCTGTCCGACTACGAGCAACGACTGGGCGAGCGTTTCCTGCGCGTGCACCGCAATGCGCTGGTGGCAAAGAGCGCGGTACGCGAGCTCGAGCGCCATGCCATCGCCGGCGAAGAGGCTGGAGAAGCCGGCGAGCCCGGCTGGGCAGTGCGCATCGCCCATGTGGACGAGTGGCTGGCTGTGTCGCGTCGCCAGGTGGCGGCGGTGCGCGAGGCGCTGGCCGCCGACGCCTGAATAGGGCGGCGGCGCCAGTCGCTCAGCCGGCCGGCTGCTGCAGGAAGAAGTCGGCCAACAAGCGATACAGCGCCGGCTGCTCTTCGCGCAGTTCCCGCGGCGCCACGAAGAAAGCCTCCACCGCGACGGCGAAGAACTCCTCCAGGCCTTCGGCGCCGTAGGGATCGACGAGGGTGTCATGGCCCTCGTCGACCTGCGTGCAGAACCATTGCCATTCGGCTTCGATCACCGCCAGCCAGGCGCGACGCGCCGCGGCGTCGGGCAGCAGCGGCACGCCGTCGGCGATGCCGTCGGCCATGTCCAGCACATGGGCGAACTCGTGGATCACCACGTTGTAGACACTGTCGAGACCGGCGGCCGGGTCGGCCCCGTACTCGACCTCGCTCCAGGCCAGCATCAGCGGCCCGCCTTCCATCGCCTCGCCGGCCAGGCGCTCGTCGTACTGGTGGACGATGCCGTCATCGTCCATCACCTCGCGCGGCGCCAGCACCTCGCCGGCATGCATGACGATGCCGACGAAGCCGCGGTAGGGCGCCAGGCCCAGGCGCAGCACCGGCAGGCAGGCCTGCGCGGCGACGGCCAGCGCGACCTCGTCGCTGACGACGAAGCCGGCCGCGCCGTGGAATTCCTTCTCGGCGAGGAACAGCGAACACAGCCGGCGCAGCTCGGCCAGGTCCGCGTCGCTGCGCGCGGCGAGGAAGGGATAGCGCGCCAGCGTCAGCTGCCACAGCGGCTCGGGGATCGCATGACGGCGCAGCGCGCGTTCCTCGCGAGCACGCTGCCAGCCGCTCAACAGCCGGCCTAGCATGGTGCGGTGATGGCGATGCGCTGCAGGCCGGTGGCGCCCAGGCGCAGCACGTCGCCGCGCGGCGTGGCGGCATCGAGATCCCAGTCGGACAGCACCCAGCGCTGCAAGCGGTCGCCGAGTTCATGCACCATCGGGCGGTGCGTGTGGCCATGCAACAAGACCTGACACCCGGATCCGGCCAGCCAGGCGCGGCAGGCAGCCGCGTCCAGGTCCGACCATTGCTCGGGCGTCTGGCTGCGCTTACGGGCCTCGCTCTCGGCGCGCAGATGACGCGCAATCTCGCGGCGCTGCGCCAGCGGCTGGGCGAGGAAGCGCTGCTGCCACAGCGGCTGGCGCACCTCGGCGCGGAAGCGCTGGTAGTCCACATCGTCCAGGCACAGCGCGTCGCCATGGCTGATCAGCAGCTGCCGGCCGAAGGCCTGCAGGCAGCAGGGGTCGGGCAGCAGCGTGAGGCCGCAGTCGGCGGCCATCGCCTCGCCGAGCAGGAAGTCGCGGTTGCCGGCGATGAAGAAGAGCTGCAGCCGCGACGAGGCCTCGCGCAGCAGGCTGCAACAACGCTGCTCGAACTCGTCCTGGCGCGCGTCGTCGCCGACCCAGACCTCGAAGATGTCGCCCAGCAGCACGACGGCATCGGCCGGCGTGTCGCGCAGATGCGCCTGCAGCGCCTCCAGCGTCGCGTCCATGCCGGGCGCGAGATGCAGGTCGGAGAGAAAGTCGATCGCGCGCCAGTGCGGCGGCGCGCTCAGCGTGAAGAGCGGATCAGGCAGCGACGGCGTCGCTGCCCGTGCCGATGCACCCTCAGGCAACTTCGGTCGCGCTCTCGATCACCACCGCTTCCAGCGGCACGTCATCGTGGAAGCCAGAGCGGCCGGTCTTGACCTTCTCGATCGCGTCCACCACGTCCTGGCCGGCGACGACCTTGCCGAACACCGCATAGCCCCAGCCGCTGGGGCTCTCGGACTTGAAATTCAGGAAGCCGTTGTTCGTCGTGTTGATGAAGAACTGCGCGCTGGCCGAGTGCGGCGCATTGGTGCGCGCCATCGCGATCGTGTAGTGATCGTTGGTCAGGCCGTTGTTGGCCTCGTTCTGGATCGGCGCGTCGGTGGGCTTTTGCTCCATCTTGGCGCTGAAGCCGCCGCCCTGGATCATGAAGCCCTTGATCACGCGGTGGAAGATCGTGCCGTCGTAGTGGCCCTTGCGCACATAGGAGAGGAAGTTCTCCACCGTCGCTGGCGCCTTGGCGGCGTCGAGTTCGAGGCGGATCAGGCCATGGTTGGTCTTGAGTTCAACAGTCTTGATGGTCATTTCTTGGGCTCCACGATGGCCTTGTTGATGAGGACGGGCTGCAGCGGCACGTTCTGGTACATGCCCACATTGCCCGTCGGTTTGGTGCGGATCTTGTCGACCACGTCCATGCCGTCGATCACCCGGCCGAACACGGCATAGCCATTGCCGTCGCGGGCATTGGCGGCGTCGAGGAAGGCGTTGTCGACCACGTTGATGAAGAACTGCGCGGTGGCCGAGTTGGGGTCGGCGGTGCGCGCCATCGCGACAGTGCCGCGCACATTGTTCAGGCCGTTGCGGCTCTCCAGCGGGATCGGCGCCCTGGTGGGCTTCTGTTCCATCTTGGTTGTGAAACCGCCGCCCTGGATCATGAAGCTCTCGATCACGCGGTGGAAGATGGTGCCGTCGTAATGGCCGGCTTTGACGTACTTGACGAAGTTGTCGACCGACTTCGGCGCCTTCTCGGCGTCGAGTTCGATGCGGATGTCGCCTTCGCTGGTGCTGAGCTTGACGACCTGGGCCAGGGCCGGCAGGGCGCCGAGCGCCAATGCGGCGGCGAGCAGACCGCGTGTCAGCGGCTGGATGGCGGCGGAACGGAGACTCGTCATGGCGGTATCGATCATGAGGACGGTTTGAGATTGACGATGGCGCGGCTACGCTGCAGCTTCAGGCTCAAGGTCTGCTTGTCGCCGCTGGCCAGCGGCAGCGCGCGTTCGTAGGCACGGGTCGCCAGACGCACCAGCACGTCGCCGAGATTCTCCAGTGCGGCGGCATGCTCGGGCTGCAGGCGCAGCGCCTGCTCGAGCGCGTCGCGCGCGGCTTCGAGATCGCCGCGGCCGGCGCGGATGACGGCCAGGTTATTGAGGGGGTCGGCGAGGTCGGGGTGGTCCTGGGTGAGGGCGATCAGCGCACGTTCGGCCTCGGCCAGCTGGCCTTGCTCCATCTGCATCGTGGCCAGTGCGAAGCGCAGCCGCGCATCGTTGGGATTGCTGCTCAGCGCGCTGCGCACCATCTGCTGGGCCGTGTCGCGCTGACCTTGCATCCATAGGGCCTGCGCCTTCTCCAGTTCGCCGGCCGCCAGCGACTGGCGGCCTGACAGCATCAGCAGCAGCGCACCCAGGCAGACGACTGCGAGCCGGCCGCGAAACGGGTTGTAAGGGGAGGGGTGATGCATGGTGTCCGGTACTGGAGGCCGGCCTGACCCGGGGTGGGTCAGCCGCTATACTGCGCGCGATTCTACGGGTCCACCCCGGTACTTGCCGCAGACTGCGGCGGGTAAGCTGATATCAAGCAAAGCTCACGCAGCGCGGCGTGGCACCATGCTGCCAGACCTTCGACGCCGGGCTTGCCACCTTCCTATCCATGTCCTTGCGCATCTACAACACGCTGACCCGCGCGGTCGAGCCTTTTGTCCCTATCGAACCCGGTCATGTGCGCATGTATGTGTGCGGCATCACCGTGTACGACCTGTGCCATATGGGGCATGCGCGGATGAACGTGGCCTTCGATGTGGTCTATCGCTGGCTGCTCGCCAGCGGGCTGAAGGTCACCTATGTGCGCAACATCACCGACATCGACGACAAGATCATCAAGCGTGCGCTCGAGCGCGGCGTCACGATCCGCGCGCTGACCGACGAGATGATCGCGGCGATGCACCGCGACTTCGGCGCCCTGGGCATCGCCACGCCCACGCACGAGCCGCGCGCGACCGACTATGTGCCGCAGATGCTGGACATCATCGGCAGGCTCGAAGCCAAGGGCCTGGCCTACCAAGCCGAGGGCGGCGACGTGAACTACGCGGTGCGCAAGTTCCAGGGCTACGGCAAGTTGAGCGGCAAGTCGCCGGACCAGCTGCGCGCCGGCGAGCGCGTGGCGGTACACAGCGACAAGCACGATCCGCTGGACTTCGTGCTGTGGAAGTCGGCCAAGGCAGACGAGCCCGCCGAGGCCAAGTGGGCCAGCCCCTGGGGCGAGGGGCGCCCCGGCTGGCATATCGAATGCTCGGCGATGAGCTGCGCGCTGCTGGGCGAGCATTTCGACATCCATGGCGGCGGCATGGACCTGCAGTTCCCGCACCACGAGAACGAAATCGCGCAGAGCGAGGGCGCGACGGGCCAGCGCTTCGTCAACACCTGGATGCACAATGGCTTCGTCAACGTCGACGACGAGAAGATGTCCAAGAGCCTGGGCAACTTCTTCACCATTGCCGACGTGCTGAAGAAGTACGACGGCGAGACGCTGCGCTTCTTCATGCTGCGCACGCAGTACCGCAGCCCGATCAACTACAGCGACGCGACGCTGGACGACGCGCGCACCGCGCTGCGCCGGCTCTATACCGCGCTGGACGGCGTGGCGACGGCCGAGGCACAGGCGATCGACTGGAGCAGCGGCCCCGCTGCCGCCTTCAAGGCGGCGATGGACGACGACTTCAACACGCCGGCTGCGCTGGCGGTGTTGTTCGATCTGGCCAGCGAGCTCAATCGCAGCCGCTCGCCGGCGGATGCTGCCCTGCTGAAGAGCCTAGGCGGCGTGCTGGGCGTGCTGCAGCAGGAGCCGCGCGCCTATCTGCAGGCGGGGTCGGGTCTTGATACCGGCGCGATCGAGGCGCAGATCGCCGCGCGCGCGGCCGCCAAGGCCGCACGCAACTTCGCCGAGGCTGACCGCATCCGCGCCGAACTGGCTGCGGCCGGCATCGAGCTCAAGGATGCGCCCACCGGGACGACCTGGGTCAACACCGGAAGCAAGGCCTGACCGTGGTGCGACAGCCTGCCGGGGTGACCCCCGATTACTGGGACGAGGCCTGCCGCCATCTGGCCAAGCGCGACCGCGTGATGAAGAAGCTCATCCCGCAGTTCGGCGAGGCGCGGCTGCAAAGCCGTGGCGATGCCTTCACCACGCTGGCCCGATCCATCGTCGGCCAGCAGATCTCGGTGAAGGCGGCGCAGTCGGTGTGGGACCGCTTCGCGGCGTTGTTGCCCGGCCCGGCCACGCGCATCCAGCCCGCCGCCGTACTGGCCACGCCGGTGGACGAGTTGCGTGCAGCTGGCCTGTCGGCACGCAAGGTCGAGTACCTGAACGATCTGGCCCGCCACTTCGAGGCCGGCACCGTCCATGTCAAGCAATGGACGCAGATGGACGACGAAGCCATCATCGAAGAGCTGGTGGCGATCCGCGGCATCGGCCGCTGGACGGCGGAAATGTTTCTGATCTTCCACCTGATGCGCCCCAATGTGCTGCCGCTCGACGACCTGGGTCTGCTCAAGGGCATCAGCGTCAACTACTTCTCCAGCGAGCCGGTCTCGCGGGCCGAGGCGCGCGAGGTCGGCGAGGCCTGGGCGCCATTTCGCTCGGTGGCCACATGGTACATTTGGCGCAGTCTTGATCCGCTGCCGGTGGACTACTGAGCAAGCGCCTCGCCTGTCCCGTCCCCTCGGGATCGCCGCGCGCCCCATCATCCAACACTGAACAGACGCCAGGATGAGCAAGAAACACTTCCTCGAATTCGAGCAGCCCATCGCCGAGCTCGAAACCAAGATCGAAGAGCTGCGTTACGTGCAGAGCGAGTCCGCAGTCGACATCTCCGAAGAGATCGACCGCCTCTCCAAGAAGAGCCAGCAGCTCACCAAGGACATTTATTCCAGCGTCGCGCCCTGGCAGGTCTACCAGATCGCCCGGCATCCGCAGCGTCCGCAAACGCTGGATTACTGCGCCGATGTCTTCACCGAGTTCCAGGAGCTGCACGGCGACCGTCATTTCGCCGATGACGCCGCCATCGTCGGCGGCCTGGCGCGCTTCAACGGCCAAGCCTGCATGGTCATCGGCCACCAGCGCGGCGGCGACGCCAAGGAGCGCGCGCTGCGCAACTTCGGCATGCCGCGCCCCGAGGGCTACCGCAAGGCGCTGCGCCTGATGAAGCTGGCCGAGAAGTTCGGCCTGCCGGTCTTCACCTTCATCGACACGATGGGTGCCTATCCCGGTATCGGTGCCGAGGAGCGTGGTCAGTCCGAGGCGATCGGCCGCAACATCTTCGAGATGGCGCAGCTGGAAGTGCCCATCGTCGCCACCGTCATCGGCGAGGGCGGCTCGGGTGGCGCACTGGCCATCGGCGTGGCCGACCAGGTGCTGATGCTGCAGTTCTCGGCCTATTCGGTGATCTCGCCGGAAGGCTGCGCCTCCATCCTGTGGAAGACCAGCGAGCGTGCCTCCGAGGCCGCCGAGGCGCTGGGCATCACCGCGCATCGACTCAAGGCGCTGGGCCTGGTGGACAAGATCGTCAACGAGCCGGTGGGCGGCGCGCACCGCGACACCAAGCAGATGGCGTCCAACCTGAAGCGCGCGCTGTCCGACGCGCTGCGCCAGGTCAGCGATCTCGAGCCCAAGGAACTGCTGGAGCGCCGCTACCAGCGCCTGCAGGCCTATGGCCGCTTCAGCGACACCAAGAACCGCTGAGCCCTCGGCCGAGTCTTCGTCTCTGACCGTGGCCGTCGCGTACAGCGGCGGCCGCGATTCCACTGCCTTGCTGCACGCGACCGCCGTCGCGGCGCGGATGTCGCAAGCACGGGGTCTGCCGCTGCGCGTGGTCGGCTTGCATGTACATCATGGCTTGAGCCGCCGGGCCGATGACTGGCTGGCGCATTGCGAACAGCAGTGCTGCCGATGGGCTGCCGAAGGCCTGCCGGTTGGCTTGCTGCATCGCCGCCTCGCCGGCGCACCATCAGCAGGGGAAAGCATCGAAGCCTGGGCTCGCGCCGGCCGCTACGCTGCGCTCGCCGAGATGGCCCATGAGGCTGGCAGCTCGTTGCTGCTGCTGGCCCATCACCGGCGCGATCAGGCCGAGACCTGGCTGCTGCAGGCGCTGCGCGGCGCTGGCGTTGCCGGATTGGCCGGCATGCCGCGCCAGCAGATGCGCGAAGGGCTGGTCTGGGCGCGGCCCTGGCTGGATCATCCGCGCGAATGCATCGAGGCCTATGTCGCAGCACATGGCCTGCAGCATGTCGAGGACGAGAGCAATGCCGATGCACGCTATGCGCGCAATCGCCTGCGCCTGGAGCTGTGGCCGGCCTTGACGCAGGCCTTCCCATCGGCTGAGGCGGCGCTGGCGCAGTCGGCCGTCTGGTCGCAGCAGGCTCTGGCCCTGGCCGACGAACTGGCCGAGGCGGATCTGCAGTGCTGGTGCGATGAGCGTGGTGATCTGAAGCAGGGAGCGCTGGACGCGCTATCCGCTGCGCGTGCCAGCAATCTGTTGCGTGCCTGGCTGCAGCGCGGGCTCGGGCATCCGGCACCTGCCTCGCTGGTTCAGCGGCTGCTTGACGAGCTGCCTGGTGCCAGCAGTTCAAGTTGGCCGGCGCCGGAAGGGCGTCAGCTCAGGCTCTACCGCGGCGTCCTGCGTTGGTCGCTGCCTGCACCCGAGGTCCCCGATTCCGATGCTGCCCTGTGGCTGGACCTCAGTCGGCACGGCGAGCAGGCCTGTTCGCCCTGGGCTGGGCGCCTGGCGGTGCGCAGGGCGAGTCAGGGTGGGGTGCCGCCGGAGCTGCTGACGCGCGTCGAGTTGCGTGCGCGGCAAGGCGGTGAGCAGTTCCAGGCCGACGCGCGCGGCGTGCCGCGCAGTCTGAAGAAGTGCTGGCAGGCCGCCGGAGTCGACGTCGGTGATCGCCTCGGCCCGCTGGTGTTCGACGCGCATGGCCGCTTGCTCTGGGTGCCAGGGCTTGGCTTCGATGCGCGGTTTTGCGCAAAGGCCGGCGAACCGCAGCTGGTGCTGGACTGGCTCCCGGCGCTGTCAGCCTGAGCTCAGGCTTGCTGCGGCGCAGCAGCTAGAATTGCCGGCTGCGATCGCGGCGCAAACCCCTCCCAAAATCCGCGCAAACAGCAAGCAAGCAGATTTCCATGGCATTGATCGTTCACAAGTACGGCGGCACCTCGATGGGCTCGACCGACCGTATCCGCAACGTCGCCAAGCGCGTGGCCAAATGGGTTCGCGCCGGGCATCAGATTGTGGTCGTGCCCTCGGCCATGAGCGGCGAGACCAACCGCCTGCTGGGCCTGGCCAAGGAGCTGTCGCCCGCATCGAGCAGCGCCGCGCTGAATCGCGAGTTGGACATGATCGCCTCCACCGGAGAGCAGGTTTCCGTGGGGCTGCTGGCCATCGCGCTGCAAGCCGAAGGCATCGACGCCGTCAGCTACACCGGCTGGCAGGTGCCGGTGGCGACCGATTCGTCGTACACCAAGGCGCGCATCGAGAGCATCGATGACAAGCGCGTGCGTGCCGATCTTGCGGCAGGCAAGGTCGTGGTGATCACCGGTTTCCAGGGTGTGGACGAAGCCAACAACATCACCACGCTGGGTCGTGGCGGCTCCGATACCTCTGCTGTGGCCATCGCTGCTGCGATGAAGGCGGACGAGTGCCTGATCTACACCGACGTGGATGGCGTCTACACCACCGACCCGCGTGTGGTGCCCGAGGCGCGTCGTCTGAAGACCATCAGCTTCGAAGAGATGCTGGAGATGGCCTCGCTGGGCTCGAAGGTGCTGCAGATCCGCTCGGTGGAGTTCGCCGGCAAGTACCGCGTGCCTTTGCGCGTGCTGTCGAGCTTCACGCCCTGGGACATCGATATCAACGAGGAAGCCAAGTCCGGCACCCTGATCACTTTTGAAGAGGACGAGAAAATGGAACAAGCCGTCGTGTCGGGCATCGCTTTCAACCGCGACGAAGCCAAGGTGACCCTGCTGGGCGTGCCGGACAAGCCGGGCATCGCCTTCCAGATCCTGGGCCCGGTGGCCGACGCCAACATCGATGTGGACGTGATCATCCAGAACGTCTCGCACGACGGCAAGACCGACTTCTCCTTCACCGTGCATCGCAACGACTACCAGCGCTGCATGGAACTGCTCGAGAAGACCGTGGGCCCGGCCGTGCAGGCCGCCAAGGTGATGGGCGACCAGCGCATCTGCAAGGTCTCCATCGTCGGCATCGGCATGCGTTCGCATGTGGGCATCGCGTCGAAGATGTTCCGCGCGCTCAGCGAAGAGGGCATCAACATTCAAATGATCACCACCAGCGAGATCAAGACTTCGGTGGTGATTGATGAGAAGTACATGGAGTTGGCTGTGCGTGCGCTGCACAAGGCCTTCGACCTGGACCAGGAAGTCGCGGCCTGAATCTGAGTGGCAATCTCGCCGCGTTTTTTCTCTGAGGCGGAGAAAACGCTGCTAGAATGCGCAGCTCTGTTGGAGACGTGACCGAGAGGCCGAAGGTGCTCCCCTGCTAAGGGAGTATGTGGGCAAAACCTGCATCGAGGGTTCGAATCCCTCCGTCTCCGCCAGCACACATGAGAACGGGCCCTAGCGGCCCGTTTTTCATTGCTGCTGCACCAGGCCGGGTGTTGCCATTTCTTACGCTTCGCGCCGTCACTGTCGGCAGTGACATGCGGCTGCGCTGTGCATCGACGATCATCACGCCGCACGCAAGATGGCGAGGCTGTGGATGGACTTGAACGAGCGTTTGTCGAGTGCGGCCCGTCTGGCGCTGGTGTCGCTATGTCTGATCGCTGCGACGGCTGCCGTCCATGCCCAGGGCGAGACGCTAGGTGCACACCGCGCGACGCTGCGCGAACGCATTACCGAGCAGATTGAGCAGCGCCAGCAGGCCCGTGACGGCAAGACTGCTGCGATCGAAAGCGATGCCCGGCTCGGCGCCGGCTACCACAGCCTGAAGCTGCGCCACGATGGGCTGGAGCGGAAGGCCCTCGTGCATGTGCCGGCCAGTTACCGTGCCGGGCAGCCGGTGCCGCTGGTGCTGGCCTTCCATGGCGGTGGCGGTCATGCCGAGTACATGGCAGACGACCAGCGCTATGGCCTGATTTCCGCTGCCGAGCAGCATGGTTTCATCGTGGCCTTCCCCAACGGCTACAGCAAGCTGCCCGGTGGTCGTTTTGCGACCTGGAACGCTGGCGGCTGCTGCGGCGATGCGCGCGACAAACAGGTCGACGATGTCGGCTTCGTGCGCGTGCTGGTCAAGCGGCTGCAGGCCCAGCTGAGCATCGATGCCCGCCGCATCTACGCGACCGGCATGTCCAACGGCGGCATGATGAGCCATCGCCTGGCCTGCGAGGCGGCGGATCTTTTCGCCGCGGTGGCTGCGGTGGCCGGCACGGACGCGACGAGCCCTTGCCAGCCCTCGAGGCCGATTGCGGTGCTGCACATCCATGCGCGCGACGACAGCCACGTGCTCTTCGATGGCGGTGCCGGCAAGGACGCCTTCCGCGACCGCAGCCAGGTGATGGATTTCGTCTCCGTCTCCGAAACGATGCTGCGCTGGACCAGGCGCGACCAGTGCCGTGCAGACCCGCGTCGTGTGCTCGACAGACCCGGCGCCTACTGCGATCGCTGGGAAGCTTGTGCCGGTGGCGCCGAGTTGCAGCTGTGCGTCACCGAGACTGGCGGCCATTCCTGGCCGGGTACCGAGAAGACACGCCGGGGCAAGCCGGGCGCTTCGCAGGCCCTCGACGCCGGCGAGACGATCTGGGACTTCTTCAGCCGCCATCGTCTGCCCTGAAGCTGCGCCGGTTAGCATGCTTTCGTCGCACCACTGCAATTTCCGCGAGCCGCCATGTACACGCCCCGGCATTTCGAACTGAACGATGCGCAGCTCGCGCAGCGCCTGATCGACGAGCATCCCTTCGCGCTGCTGATCGGCCCGGATGGCCAGGGCCACAGCTTCGTCACCCATGTGCCCTTGGTGCGGGTGGCGGCGGGCAACGGTGACGTGCAGGACGACTGGTGGCTTGAAGGCCATATGGCCAAGGCGAATCCGCACTGGGGCTGGCTCGCCGCGCAGCGCGAGCTGCTGGTGGTCTTCAGCGGGCCTGATGCCTATGTCTCGCCCAGCCACTACGAGACGACGCAGGCGGTGCCGACCTGGAACTATCTCGCGCTGCATGTGCATGGCAAGCTCGAGCTGGTCGAATCGCCCGAGGACAAGGACGCGCTGCTCAAGCGCCTGATCGCGCAGCACGAGCCCGCCTATGCGGCGCAGTGGCGCGGCCTGTCGGAGGACTTCCAGAGCAAGATGCTTGCCGCCATCGTCGGCTTCCGCATCCGCGTGCAGCGCGTCGAGGCCAAGGCCAAGCTCAGCCAGAACCGCAGCGCGGTCGAGCGCGCGCGCATCGCGGCGCACCAGGCTCAAGGCACGCCGGAGGAACGGGCGCTGGCCGATTGGATGGGGCGGCTCGGTCTGGCCTGACTGAATCTGCCCGTCCACAAGGCAAGAAGCCCGCCATGTGCGGGCTTCTTCCTGTTCATGCCTGCGGCGGGCTCTTACATGCCCGCGTAGTTCGGTCCGCCGCTGCCTTCCGGCGTGACCCAGACGATGTTCTGCGTCGGGTCCTTGATGTCGCAGGTCTTGCAGTGCACGCAATTCTGCGCGTTGATCACCAGCTGGTCGGCGCCGTCCTTCTGCACGAACTCGTAGACGCCGGCCGGGCAGTAGCGGCTCTCGGGGCCGGCGAACTTGGCGAGGTTCACCTTCACCGGCACTTCGGCGTTCTTCAGCGTCAGGTGAGCCGGCTGGTTCTCCTCGTGGTTGGTGTTGGACATGAACACCGAGGAGAGGCGGTCGAAGGTCAGCTTGCCGTCCGGCTTCGGATAGTCGATCTTGGCGCACTCGGCGGCGGGCTTCAGATAGACGTGGTCGGGCAGCGTGCGGTGGATGGTCCAGGGCGGCACCTTGACGCCGAGCTTGGGCAGGAACCACTGCTCGATGCCGGTCATCAGCGCGCCGACGGTGTTGCCCTTCTTGAACCACTGCTTGAAGTTCTTCGAGCGCTGCAGCTCGGCGTTCAGCCAGCTCTGCTCGAAGGCGGCCGGGTAGGCCGACAGCTCGTCGTGCTGGCGGCCAGCGGTGACGGCCTCGAAGGCGGCTTCCGCAGCCAGCATGCCGGTCTTGATCGCGGCATGGCTGCCCTTGATGCGTGCGGCGTTCAGGTAGCCGGCGTCGCAACCCACGAGCGCACCGCCCGGGAACACCGTCTTGGGCAGGCTCAGGATGCCACCGGCGGTGATCGCGCGGGCGCCGTAGCCGATGCGCTTGCCGCCCTCGATGTGCTTGCGGATGCTGGGGTGGGTCTTCCAGCGCTGCATTTCCTCGAAGGGGCTCAGCCAGGGGTTCTTGTAGTCGAGGCCGACCACATAGCCCAGCGTCACCTTGTTGCCTTCCAGGTGGTAGAGGAAGCCGCCGCCATAGGTCTCGCCATCCATGGGCCAGCCGGCGGTGTGCACCACCAGACCGGGCTGGGCCTTGTCGGCCGGCACTTCCCACAGCTCCTTGATGCCGATGGCGTAGCTCTGCGGGTCGCTGTTGGCGTCGAGCTTGAAGTTGTTGATCAGGCGCTTGCCCAGGTGGCCGCGCGCACCCTCGGCGAAGATGGTGTACTTGCCCAGCAGTTCCATGCCGAGCTGGAAGTTGTCGGTCGGCTCGCCTTCCTTGCTGATGCCCATATTGCCGGTGGCCACGCCGCGCACCGAGCCGTCATCGCCGTAGACGATCTCCGCCGCGGTGAAGCCGGGGAAGATCTCCACGCCCAGGCTTTCCGCCTGCTCGCCCAGCCACTTGGTGACCGCGCCCAGCGAGATCACGTAGTTGCCGTGGTTGTGGAAGCACTCGGGGATCAGCCAGTGCGGCGTCTGCTTGGCGCCGGCCTCGTTGAGGAACAGCACCTCGTCGCCGCTGACCGGCTGGTTCAGCGGGGCACCCAGTTCCTTCCAGTTCGGGAACAGCTCGGTGATCGCGATCGGATCCATCACCGCGCCGGAGAGGATGTGCGCGCCGGGCTCCGAGCCCTTTTCCAGCACCACGACCGAAATCTCCTGGCCTTTGGCGGCGGCCAGCTGCTTCAAGCGGATGGCCGCGGCCAGACCGGCGGGGCCGGCGCCAACGACGACCACGTCGTACTCCATGCTCTCGCGCGGGCCGAACTGGGCAACAAGTTCTTCGGGGCTCATGGGGGTCCTTGTGAGTCTCTGGTTTTCTGAGCGGGCAGGGCGGTCTGCGCACTGGGATTGCGCGGCATTCTACCGAGGCCAGGCTGATTTTCGAACGGTCGTGCTATTTTTCTGCGCCAGCCGCTGCGCAGGCGACAGGGCGCCGCGGGGCTGCATGCTATCGTCGCCCGAGCGCCTGGATTAGCAGGCTCAAAGTCACAACAGAGATTCGTCAGTAAGAGAGATCGTTCATGAGCTACAGCATTGACCTGTCGGGCCGCGTGGCCCTGGTGACCGGCGCCTCCAGCGGCCTGGGCGAGCAGTTTGCCAAGACCCTGTCGCAGGCCGGCGCCGCCGTGGTGCTGGCCGGCCGCCGCATCGAGCGGCTGAAGACGCTGCGCGCTGAGATCGAAGGCGCCGGCGGCGATGCCCATGTGGTGCAGCTCGACGTCACCGACGTGGACAGCATCAAGTCGGCCGTCGCCCATGCCGAGACCGAGATGGGCACCATCGACATCCTGATCAACAACTCCGGCGTCAGCACCACGCAGAAGCTCACCGACGTCACCGAGAACGACTACGACTTCGTGATGGACACCAATGTGCGCGGCGCCTTCTTCGTCGCGCAGGAGGTGGGCAAGCGCATGGTGGCCCGCGCACGCGGCGCGGCGCCGGGCACCTATACCGGCGGGCGCATCGTGAACATCGCGTCGATGGCCGGCCTGCGCGTGCTCGGCCAGATCGGCGTCTACTGCATGAGCAAGGCCGCGGTGATCCACATGACCCGCGCGATGGCGCTGGAGTGGGGCAAGTACGGCATCAACGTCAACGCGATCTGCCCCGGCTATATCGATACCGAGATCAACCATCACCACTGGAGCACCGACGCGGGCAAGAAGCTGGTGGAGATGCTGCCGCGCAAGCGCGTCGGCCAGCCCAGGGATCTGGACACCGCGCTGCTGATGCTGTGCGCCAATGAGAGCCACTTCATCAACGGCGCCATCATCCAGGCCGACGACGGCTTCGGCGTCTGATCTCGTCAGTCGATGGCAATCCGACACCTCACCCCGGGCGAAGCCCGCGTGCTGGCCGTGCTGGTGGAGAAGCAGCACACCGTGCCCGACAGCTATCCGATGTCGCTGAACGCGCTGACGCTGGGCTGCAACCAGAAGACCGCGCGCGAGCCGGTGATGAACCTCAGCGAATCCGAGGTGCTGCAGGCCCTGGACGAGCTCAAGAGCATGAGTCTGGTCTTCGAGGTCAGCGGCAGCCGCGTGGTGCGCTTCGAGCACAACGCGGCGCGCGTGCTCACCGTGCCCGGCGCAGCGCTGGCGCTGCTGACTCTTCTGATGCTGCGCGGCCCGCAGACCGCGGCCGAGCTGCGCCTGCATACCGAGCGCCTGCACCGCTTTGCCGATATCTCCTCGGTCGAGGGCTTCCTCGACGAGCTGGCCGGGCGCAGCCCGCCCATGGTCGTCAAGCTGCCGCGCGCCCCGGGTGCGCGCGAGTCGCGCTGGGCGCACCTGCTCAGCGGCGAGCCGGCGCTGCCCTCGTCCGCAGCGGCTGGCGGCGATGCAGCATCGGTCGCGATGCCCCGCGACGACGAAGAGATCGCCCGGCTGCGCGCCGAGGTCGAGCTGCTCAAGCGCCAGGTGGCGCGGCTGATGAACGAGCTGGGCCTGACCGACGAGCCCGGCACCGACAAGACGACACCACCCCTGCCATGAAGCTGGACATCCCCGAGCAGAAGAAGCTGGTCTACGAGATGCGCATCCCCATCCGCTGGGGCGATATGGATGCGATGGGCCATGTGAACAACACGATCTACTTCCGCTACATGGAGATCGTGCGCGTGGACTGGTTCGAGAAGATCGGCGCGCTGCTCAACCCCTCTGGCGAGGGGCCGCTGATCGTCAACGCCTTCTGCAACTTCTACAAGCAGCTCGAGTACCCCGGCGATGTGCTGGCGCGCCAGTATGTGTCGGCGCCCGGCCGCTCCAGCTTCGACACCTGGATCACGCTGGAGCGCGCCGACCAGCCGGGCCTGATCCATGCAGCCGGCGGCGCCACCGCGGTGTGGATGGATTTCCCGGCGCAGAAGTCCGTGACCATGCCCGACTGGCTGCGCCAGCTGGTCAGCGACTGAGCACGAGGCAGGCGGCACGAACAGCCATGGCGATACAGCGCGCAGTCCGCATAGCCTTGCTGGCGGCCTGCTTGTGTGTCCAGCCGCTGGCGGGGCTCGCGCAGACGGTGGCCGCCATCGGTGGCGGTCTGCGCTACGACAACACCCCGGTCTGGCAGCGCCTCGTCGAAGCCGCTGGCGGCCCCGACAAGGCGCGCTTCGTCATCCTGCCCACGGCTTCGGAGATCCCGCAGCAGCGCGGCGAGCAGGTGCTGCAGATGCTGCGCATGCATGGTGCCAGCGCCGAGCTGATCCCGCTGGCACCGAACTGGCCGGGGCTCGATGCCCAGGCCGTGCGCGACGATCCGGCGCAAGTCGCCCGCATCGCCGCGGCCAACGCGGTGTTCTTCACCGGCGGCAGCCAGGGCCGCATCGTCGACCTGCTGCAGCCGGGCGGCGAGCCCACACCCATGCTGCAGGCGATACGCGGTGTGCTCGCCCGCGGCGGCCTGATCGCCGGCACCAGCGCCGGCGCCGCCATCCTCAGCCGCCAGATGTTCCGCGACGCACCGCGCGTGCTCGACGTGCTGGCCGGCCAGCTACGTCCCGGCCAGGAGATCGACCGCGGCCTGGGCTTCGTGCCCGACGATCTCTTCATTGACCAGCATGTACTCAAGCGCGGCCGCCTGGGCCGCATGCTGCCGATGATGCAGCGCGCCGGCTTCCCGCTGGGGCTGGGTGTGGCCGACAACAGCGCGGTGCTGATCCATCCCGATGGCGAGCTCGAAGTGCTGGGCGAGACCGGTGCCTTGCTCGTCGATCTGCGCGACGCGAGGCGCGACCCCGCGCTGCCGGGCTTCAATCTGCAGGGCGCTCGACTGAGCTATCTGGAGGCCGGCGACCGGCACAGCCTGAAGCGCGCGGTGACCACGATCGCGGCGGGCAAACGGCCGATGAACGCGGCGCCGGCAGATCCACTGGCCGGGCCTGTCGCGGGCCCGGATCTGCTGGCGGACAGTGGCGTGAGCAAGGCCTTGTGGACTTTGCTGGACAGCGGCGCGCATCGCCTGGTGGCGGTGAGCCGAGCTGCAGCCGTGTCCGCAGCGCCAGCGGCTTCAGGTGCGAGCGCTACAGCGCCGGTGGCAAGTGCCGCGCCGCCACCGTCCTTCGAGTTCAGGCTGATCCGCGATGACCAGACACGCGTCTGGCGCAGCGCCGGCGCGGACGGGCGGCCGGGGTATAGCGTGGAGCGGCTGCGGATCGATGTTCAAGGCGCTTTGCCGCAGTGAGCCTTCGGCACCGCTTGCAGCAGAACACCATCGTTTGCCGGCAGCGATGCCTTCGGGCTCCGGCTGACGCCAGCGGCATTGATGGAGCGCAACAGGGCCTTGCGCAGGCGCGCTAGATTGCCTTCGGACGGCGAGAACGCCGCGAGGTTCAACATGCCCAAGACCAGCATCACCCAGGACGCGGACCAGCTGCACATTGCGATCGAGCAGGTCGGCGATCGCAAGGATCGTGTGCTCGAAGCCTTGCAGGAATGCGCCGAAGGCCGCTGCACCTGCCCGACGAATCAGTACGAGCAATTGCAGGCCATCGAGATCTCGGCGAAGGGAGACGGCGTGGAGATCACGCTCACGCCGAAGCCGGGCGAGGTGGTCGACCGTCAGGCCATCGATCAATGCCTGGACTACACGGTCGGCAAGGCCGGCGGCAGCAGCGCCTGACGCCGCTCATCGTCGCCGGGCGTGATCGAACGGACGCGTATGTCTGAATACATGTGGTTGGCCCGTTCTGGAGGACAGCCGCCTAGCCCAGCACCACTGCACCTCAGGCCAAGAGCTTGTTCACCAGCTCCGGCGTCGTCGCCGCGCCGTACTTCTTCATCAGCCGCGCGCGATAGACGTCCACGGTGCGGTGGCTGATCGCCAGGCGCTTGCCGATCAGCTTGCTGGTCAGGCCTTCGATCAGCAGCGCGGCGATCTCGCGTTCGCGCGGGGTCAGCTCGGCCTTGAGCTGGCGGCGGGCGGAGAGGTCTTCGAAGCTCCAGATCCCTTTCGCATGCGGGTCGGCCGGGTCCAGCGCGCGGCCGGAGACATGGCACCAGAAGAGCTGGCCGGCCTCCGGGCCGCCGACGCGGCGCATCACGCGCTCGTCGGCGTAGAAGCCCTGTTTGTCCAGGCTGGCGACGATGCGCGCGCCGGTGCGCTCGAACTCGGCCGGGCTGGGGTAGAGCAGCGCGAAGCTCTGGCCGATCAGCTGCTCGCGCTCGGCGCCGAAGATCGCCAGCACATGGCGGTTGCAGTCGAGGATGCGGCGCTGCTCCGAGATCACCAGGCCTATGGGCGCCATCTCGAAGGCGGTGCGGTAGTCGAGGTCCATGACTGGCTGCTTGGATAGACGACTGGCTGGTGGCTACGACCGGCGGCGCGCGTGAGTGCCGCCTCAGTTCAGAGCAGCGCGTAGGTGGTGGTGGCCTGCACCGCCAGCCGGCCGTCTGCGCTCTCGATATCGATGCTGCCGAAAGCCAGGCTCTTGCCGCTGCGCAGCACGGTGGCGCGCACCAGGCAATGGTCGGCCGAGAGCGGGCGCAGGAAGCTGGTCTGCAGCTGCACCGTGGTCATGGGGCGGAACTCGCCCAGCTCGGCCATCATCGCCAGCACCATCGCGGTGTCGGCCGCCGCCATCGCGGCCTGGCCGCACATCACGCCGCCCACATGAACGTAGTCGCGCTTGATCGGCATCTTCAGCAAGACCTGACCCTTGCCGGCCTCCAGCACCTGCAGGTCCATCGCGATGATCCAGGGCGCGAAGATCGCGGGAATCTGGGCTTGCAACTGCTCGGCGCTGAGGCTCATCGCTTGTCTCTCCGGGGCATTGTTTAGGCGATTCTACGTAATCGACTACGTAGTGCCGCGGCGCTACGCTCTGGCACTTCCGACGAATCCACGGAGACAAGCTCATGAACAAGGTATTCCCCAGCGCCGCCGAGGCGCTGAAGGATGTGGTCAAGGACGGCCAGCTGCTGGCGGTCGGCGGTTTCGGGCTGTGCGGCATTCCCGAGGCGCTGATCGCCGCGCTGCGCGACAGCGGCGTCAAGGACCTGACCGTGATCTCGAACAACGCCGGCGTCGACGGCTTCGGCCTGGGCCAGCTGCTGGAGACGCGCCAGATCAAGAAGATGATCTCCAGCTATGTGGGCGAGAACAAGGAGTTCGAACGCCAGTACCTGGCTGGCGAGCTGGAGCTGGAGTTCACGCCGCAGGGCACGCTGGCCGAGAAGCTCCGCGCCGGCGGTGCGGGCATCCCGGCCTTCTTCACCAAGACTGGCGTGGGCACCATCGTCGCCGAGGGCAAGGAGCTGCGCGACTTCGACGGCGAGACCTATGTGATGGAGCGCGCGCTTGTGCCCGACATCGCGCTGGTCAAGGCCGATGTGGCCGACCGCTCGGGCAATCTGCGCTTCAACCTGACGGCGCGCAATTTCAACCCGGCCGCGGCGATGGCCGGCAAGCTCTGCATCGTCGAGGTCGAGCGCATCGTCGCCACCGGCGAGATCGCGCCGGACGATGTGCACCTGCCGGGCATCTATGTGCACCGCATCGTGCACAACCCCACGCCCGAGAAGCGCATCGAGAAGCGCACCACCCGCGCGCGCAAAGTCTGAGCGAAGGAGACACAGAACATGCCCTGGACCCAAGACCAGATGGCCGCACGCGCGGCCCAGGAGCTGCAGGACGGCTTCTACGTGAACCTCGGCATCGGCATCCCGACGCTGGTGGCCAACTTCGTGCCCGACCATATCGAGGTCTGGCTGCAGAGCGAGAACGGCATGCTGGGCATCGGCCCCTTCCCGTATGAGGACGAGGTGGATGCCGACCTGATCAATGCCGGCAAGCAGACCGTCACCACGATCAAGGGCTCGTCGATCTTCGGCAGTCACGACAGCTTCGCGATGATCCGCGGCGGCAAGATCAACCTGTCGATCCTCGGCGCGATGCAGGTCAACCCGCGCGGCGACCTGGCCAACTGGATGATTCCCGGCAAGATGGTCAAGGGCATGGGCGGTGCCATGGACCTGGTGGCCGGCGTCAAGCGCGTGATCGTGCTGATGGAACACGTGGCCAAGAAGAAGGACGGCACCGAGGACCTGAAGATCCTGCCCGAGTGCACGCTGCCGCTGACCGGCAAGGCCGTGGTCGACCGCATCATTACCGACCTGGGCGTGATGGACGTGACGCCCGAGGGCCTGAAGCTGGTCGAACTGGCCGACGGTGTGACGCGCGAGTTCATTCAGAGCAAGACGGGCGTGCCGCTGATCTGAAGCGGGTTTTCGTCTGCTTTCAAGGGCCGGCTTTGCGCCGGCCCTTTGTTTTTCAGGGTCTGCGCCTCGGGATTGCCGTAAGAGTCTGTCGTGTCACAGGTGTAAGCAAAGATCAAATCGCTTTGCTGCAGCGCGCAGCGTCGCTAGATTGCCGCCAACTTGGAGGAGCAAGTCGTGAACGACGAAGACGGAGCTGTCGCGTTGCGCGAACGCGAGGAGACGATGAACGAGGTGGCCCAGGCCGAGGCGACCGGGCCGCTGCGTCCTGGCGCGCTGGCCGTGTCGGCCCTGGCCAGCGCTGCACTGGCTGCCTGCGGTGGCGGAGGGGGCGACTCGGCCGGCGGCACTGCCGTGCCTGAAGGCGTGCCCGTCACGCCGCCCAGCGATGGCGAGGCGGCGCGCTTCCTGGCCCAGGCCGGTCTTGCGGCCACCACGGCCGACATCGGCACGCTGAAGGCCCAGGGCTATGCCAGCTGGCTTGACGCGCAGTTCGCCGCGCCGCGCAGCCAGTCGCATTACGACTGGATGGTGGCCAAGGGCTACGCGGTGGAGGGCAATCGCAGCAACTTCAACGGGGTGGACAACAGCATCTGGCGCAAGCTGATCTCCTCGCCCGACCAGCTTCGCCAGCGCGTGGTGCTGGCGCTGTCCGAGATCTTCGTCGTCTCGATGAGCGGCCTGCCGGTGAACTGGCGCGGCTTCGTCGCCGCCGCCTATCTGGACATGCTGGAGGAGCGCTGCTTCGGCTCCTTCCGCGCGCTGCTCGAGGGCGTGACGCTGTCCGCCGCGATGGGCACCTACCTGAACATGCGCGGCAATCGCAAGGAAGAGCCCAAGACCGGCCGCGTGCCCGACGAGAACTATGCGCGCGAGGTGATGCAGCTGTTCACCATCGGCCTGGTCGAGCTCAATGCCGACGGCACGCCGCGCCTGGGCGCCGACGGCAAGCCCATCGACAGCTACACGCAGGCGCAGATCAGCGAGCTGGCGCGCGTGTTCACCGGCTGGGAGTTCGACAACGAGCTGCAGGATGATCCCGGCCATGCGCGCCGGCCCATGGTCCATATCGCCAGCCGCTTCTCCACCGGCGCGAAGAAGGTGCTCAACGTGGACGTCCCCGCCACCGCGGATGGCCCCACGGCGCTGGGCATCGCGCTGGACACGCTGGCCAACCATGCCAATGTCGGCCCCTTCATCGGCCGGCAGCTGATCCAGCGCCTGGTCTGCTCCAGCCCCAGCAGCGCCTATGTGCAGCGCGTGGCCGCGGCCTTCGCCAACAACGGCAGCGGCCAGCGCGGCGACATGAAGGCGGTGATCCGCGCGGTGCTGCTGGACCCCGAGGCGCGCAGCGTGCAGAGCAGCCCTTCCGGCGGCAAGCTGCGCGAGCCCATGCTGCGCTTCGTGCAATGGGCGCGCACGGTGGGCCTGACGTCGCCCACCGAGCTGTGGAACGTGGGCAATCTCTCCGACCCGGCGACGCGCCTGGGCCAGAGCCCGCTGCGTGCGCCCTCGGTGTTCAACTTCTTTCGCCCGGGCTATGTGCCGCCGAACTCGCAGCTGGGCACATCCGGCATCACTGCGCCGGAGTTCCAGCTCTGCAACGAAACCTCGGTGGCGGGCTATCTGAACTTCATGCAGACGGTGATCGCCAGCGGCATCGGCGAACTCAAGCCCGACCACACGGCCCAGCTCACGCTGGCCAACGACGCCGCCGCGCTGGTGGCGCACTACGAGCTGCTGCTGGCCGCCAACCAGCTGAGCGCCACGACGCGCACGACCATCGTCAACGCGGTGAACAGCATCACCGCCACCAGCGATGCCCGGCGCCTGAACCGCATCCAGGCCGCGATCCTGCTGATCATGGCCACGCCTGACTACCTGGTGCAGAAATGACGAACACGAGCAGCCTGAAACTGAAATCGCTGCAACGCCGCGAATTCCTGCGCCGTGCCGGCGCGCTCGGCATTGCCGGTGGTGCCGCTCCCTGGGCGTTGAACCTGGCCGCGATGGGCGAGGCCGCCGCGGCCACCGCCACCGACTACAAGGCCCTGGTCTGCGTCTTCCTCTACGGCGGCAACGACCACGGCAACACCGTCATCCCTTACGACGCGGCGGGCTACAACGCCTACGCGGCGATACGCCAGACGCTGGCCACGCCGCGCGATCAGCTGGCGGCCACGGCGCTGAATCCGAGCGTGGCGCTGCCCGACGGCCGGCAGATGGCGCTAGCGCCGCAGCTCACCGGCTTGAAGCGGGTCTTCGATGCCGGCCGGCTGGGCGTGCTGCTGAACATCGGTCCGCTGGTGCAGCCCACCACGGTGGCGCAGTACAAGGCCAAGAGCGTGCCGCTGCCGCCCAAGCTCTTCTCGCACAACGACCAGCAGAGCATCTGGCAGTCGTCCAAGCCCGAGGGCGCGATCAACGGCTGGGGCGGGCGCATCGGCGACCTGTTCCTCGGCTCCAACGCGACCAGCGTGTTCACCTGCATCAATGTCTCGGGCAATGCGGTGTTCATGTCCGGCGAGCAGGCGCTGCAATACCAGATCTCCAACAGCGGCGCGGTCGCGGTGAACGGCATCACGCGCGGCACGCTGTTCGGCTCGGCGGCCTGCTCGCAGGCGCTGCGCAGCCTGGTCACCGACGGACGCAGCCACTGGATGGAGCAGGAGCTCAACCGTGTGATCAACCGCTCGGTGACGGCACAGTCCAGCGTCAGCACCGCCCTGGCCGGCGCACCGACGCTGAGCACCCAGTTCCCGGCCAACAACAGCCTGGCCAGCCAGCTGGCCCTGGTCACCAAGCTGATTGCCGCGCGCAACACGCTGGGCGCCAAGCGCCAGGTCTTCTTCGTCTCCATCGGCGGCTTCGACCTGCACGACTTCCTGCTCACCCAGCATCCGGGCTTGCTGAGCAATATCGGCGATGCGATGGCCGCCTTCGACGCGGCGATGGTGGAGCTGGGCGTGGCCAACCAGGTGACCAGCTTCACCGCTTCCGACTTCGGCCGCACGCTGAGCAGCAACGGCGATGGCTCCGACCATGGCTGGGGCGCCCACCACTTCGTGATGGGCGGCGCGGTGCGCGGCGGACGCTTCTGGGGCGAGGCGCCCGAGGTCAGCGTCAATGGCGCCAACGACGTGGGCCAGGGCCGACTGCTGCCCACCACCTCGGTCGACCAGCTCGCCGCCACGCTGGCGCGCTGGCTGGGCGTCAGCGACAGCGAGATGCCGCTGGTGGTGCCGCAGATCGGCAACTACAGCCGCCGCGACATCGGCTTCTTCGGCTGAGCGCGCAGCCTCAGCGCGCGGCCGGATCAAGGCCGCGCAGCGACGCGGCCTTGGCGCGGCGCGCCTGCTCCTGACGGCCGAACTGCTCGTCCTGAAGTGCTGCGTCTATCGCACGCTCGGCTGCGCTGAGCGCGCGCGGGCTGCCGGTGGCGATGGCGGCCTGGTCGAGGTTCTGGCCCCAGCTCAGGCCCGGGCGCAGCAGCACCGGCGCGGCCAGCCTGTCCACTGCGCTCGCGCCCACCCAGGGCATCAACTCGGCCAACACCAGCGCCACGCGCGGCTTGATTGCTGCCTCGCCGATGCGGCCGCGCTGGCCCCAGACGACGGGCAGGTCTGCGCTGGCGGCACCCTCCTGCAGGCGCGGCGTGATCGCGAAATCGCGCAGCACGCCATAGCGCAGCTGCATCATCGCTTCCTCCACCAGCATGGCCGTGTCTTCGCGCGGCACCGTCTGGCTGGCCGGCAGCGAGTAGCTGTAGTCGTCGCTGACACGGTCGCGGCTGAAGAAGTGCACGATGTCCTCGGGCCGGTAGGCCTCCTGCTGGACGCTGGCGGCGGCGCCGAAGAACAGCACCCGGCCCAAGGCCACCATCTCCTGCGAGAAGAAGGGCAGTTGCTGCTGCAGCTGCTGCGATGCGGTCAGCTCGGGCACCGCCTCGTAGACGCGACGGTTGCCCGGCAGCGCCGCATGCACGCGCGGCGGCAGGAAGTCCGCCGCATGGGCCAGCTCGTGGTAGAGCAGCGGGCCCAGCGTGTAGGCAATCTCGGCGATGTCCCGGCTGCCGCGCGCGGCCAGCGGATAGCTGCGTGCCGCATAGCTGTTGTTCAGCACATAGCGCCAGGGCGTGCTGTAGCTGAGCGTCTTGCCGTAGGCGCTGCGCGGGTCGGGCGATTCGCTGAGCGTGTCGCGCTGCTGCGGCGTCAGCCACAGATAGGCGGCGTCCAGATAGATCGCGCCGGTGGCGCTCCAGTAGAAGGCCGGCCGCACGCGCGAGCCGATCACGACGGCTGTGGTCGAGGCCAGCATGCGGCGGAAGTCGCCATGCGGGTCCTGCTCGCGCAGGAAGCGCTCGAAGACCTGACCCATCCAGTCGTTGGAGACCAGCACGCGCTGCATCACTTGTTCCACTGTGGGCGCGTCGCCCAGCGTCTGCTGGCCCAGCAGCGGCAGGCGGCCCAGCGTGCACAGATTGTTCGGCGAGCTGCTCAGCCCGGGGTGGTAGATGCAGTCGCGCAGCGCCGCTGCATGCGGGCTGTCGGCCAGGTACGGATAGACGCGGCTGGCAGGCCGATCGGCGTCGAACAGCGCATTGGCCGCCAGGACCGGCGCCGGCTGCACCAGCAGCGCGAACTCGTCGCTGAAGCTGCGGCCATCGATCAGCGTCAGCGTGGCGCGCAAGCGCAGCAGGCTGTCGCTGCTCACCGCCGGTGCGGTGAAGATCAGTGCGGCATCGTCGCTCTTGTCCAGGCTGGGCGCAGGTCCGCTGATCACGTGCCAGGCATGGCGTGCGCCGCTCAGCGCCGCGGCATCCAGGCCGCGCGGCCAGGCGCGCAGCGAGAGCTTGCCGCCGCCCCACACCGAGGGCTCGCCGCGCACCGTCAGCCCGGCGAGCGAGGCCTCATCGCGGGCTCGAAGCGTGATCTCGCCCTTGTGCCGCGTGCCGTTCGCTGCTGCCACGCTGACGCTGAAGCGATAGCTGCCTGCCGCTGGCAGTTCCACGCTCAGTGCGCCAGAGCGGGCCGACATCAGCGCGACGGACGGCCCGTCGAGCTGGACCCACAGCGGCTCGCTCAGGCTGTTGCCAGCGCCGCAGGAAAGCAGGCTCAGCTCGGTGGCCTGGCCGACCACGGGCTCGGCCTCGTACGCCAGCCGGGCCGGTGCGCCGGCATCGCACTGCTGCGTCAGCGCGGCAGGCGTCGGCGTCGGCTGGGTCGGTGGCGCGCCGGCGTCGCCGCCACCGCCGCCGCAGGCGGCAAGCAGGCTTGCCAGCAGGAATGGCGCCATCCGGCGTGCCAGCGAACGGCGGCTCGCGGAGCGGAGAGGGAAGTGCAGGTAGCGGCTCATCGTGTGGGCCCGGTGCTGACGGATGCGTTGGATCAGTTCTGTACTTGGGCGTGCCTGGCCGCCTCTTGCCAGCTTCTTGCCCTTTGGTGAGTCAGGCTGCTGCGCTTGGCGCGAGGCAGTCTTGCATCTCACGCAAGGCCTTGTCGCGCAGGGCGGCGAAGTCCTCCATCGTCGCGAAGGCTCTTCGCTCCGGCTTCTGGTTCAGGAAGTAGGCTGTGGCGATGAGCGCGCGCTTGGGCTCGAAGAGGCTGTAGAAGCTGATGATGCGCGCGTCCAGCGTGGGATTGTTCAAGCCCAGCAGCACGGCTTCACTGCCACGCGTGCCGGTGACAAGGCTGGCGGTGCCGCCGGACCTGCGATGCATGTGCTGCATCTGTGCGGTAACGGCCGCGCGGTCGCCATCGAAACGGCCCTCGCGTGACTGCTCGACCTTGAGATTGATGAAAGGCTCGCCCTGCTCGGTCAGCAGGATCAGGCGCTGGCCGCCGTCAAGGCTGACTTCGCGCGGTCCTTGCTCGGTGTCGACACTCCGCGAGCGAACGCTGGCCGGCAGGCTCGATCGTTCGGCCAGCTTGAGACTGCCGCCAGCGATGCAGTCACCGATCTGTTGCAGGAGTTCGTTGCCCTGCGCGCGGCACGGGGCAGTGGCCCAGGTCATGCCCAGTGCCAGGGCAAGCAGCTGCGACACGTTGCGCAGCAGCGAGGATGTCAGTCTCATGGGTCGGCAGATAACGAGTCGGCGGTGCGCATCATGCTACACCGCCCTCGCTATGTGCCGTCGCGGCGCCGGTTCTAGCCCTGCACGAGATCGCGTTTCTCGGTGAGCTGCGCCGCGATCGCCGCCTTCAGCGGCGGCAGGGCCTGGGCCAGGCGCAGCACGCCATGGCGCAGCAGGCGGGCCGGCGCGCGCTCGTCGGTGAACAGCTTCACCACCGCATTGGTACCCTGGTAGATGGTCCAGGTGTCGCGGCGGTGGCCGGCGGCATAACGCAGCAGCGGCGCGTCGGCGCCCAGCGCGTCGCGGCTCTTGGCCAGCTCGGCGGCCAGGCGCTGCACGCCGTAGAGGCCGAAGTTGTAGCCGTGCGCAGTGACCGGATGCATGCCCACCGCCGCGTCGCCGACCAGCGCGAAGCGGCGCGCGGCGAAGCGGTGCGCATAGGTCGCCACCAGCGGGTAGTGGTGCCGCGGCCCGGCGATGCGCAGCTGGCCCAGGCGGCCCTGGCTGTGCTGCTGCACCCAGGCCAGCCAGGTGGCATCGTCCCAGCCGCGCTGCAGCTCGGCCTGGTCGGTGGGCAGCGTCAGCACCAGCGAGCTCAAGTGCGGCGAGATGCCGCCCAGCGGCAGCCAGGCCATGGTGTGGCCGTGGTGGAAGCATTCCAGCGCCTGGTCCTCGTGCGGCTTCTCGTGCTCGATGCGCGCCAGCAGCACCGAGCGGCCGAAGTCGCGCATCTCGGCGCCGATGCCCGCCAGGCGGCGCAGCGTCGAGAAGCGGCTGTCCGCGGCGATGACCAGCGGCGCCTCGAGGCGCTCGCCGTCGTCCAGCGTCAGCGCGGCCAGCGGGCCGTCCAGGCTCAGCGTCTTCACGCGGGCGTCGGCGCGTACCCGGGCCAGCGGCCGGCGCTGCACGCCCAGCCAGGCGATGCGGCGCAGCCAGTGGTTGGGCACCAGCGCGCCCAGCGGGCTGCTGGCATCGGCGAAGTGCAGCGATTGCGATGCGCTGCCGTTGAAGACGCGGGCCTGGCGCAGCGGCGAGATCGCTTCCGGGGGCAGGTCTTGCCAGGAACCGAGCTGCTGCAGGATGGCCATGCCGCGGTGGGTCAGCGCGATCTCGCGGCCGTCCTCGGGCGGGTCGGCTAGCTGCGCCTCGGGCGCGGCTTCGAGCACGGTGCTGGCGATGCCGGCATCGGCCAGCGCGCAGGCCATAGCCAGGCCGGCGGGGCCGCCGCCGACGATGAGCACAGGGGAGGGACAGTGGGACATGGAGGCGAGCCCGCTGCCAACAGCGACAGCCAGCGAGGAAGACACAGACCCGCGCAGCGTACGCGCCGGCGGGCTGCGGCCCCTTGATGCAACTCAGCCCGACGGGCCTTGCCTCAGCGTCGGCGGTTGCGCCCCAGCGCCCACAGGCTGGCCAGCGCGACGATCAGGTAGAAGGCGCCGCTCCACGCCTCGTAGGGCAGGCCCAGCAGCCGGTAGGCGGCCGCTTCGGCGCAGTTGGCGGTGACCATGAAGACCGGCGGCCACAGCTCTTCGAGATTGAGCTGAGTGACGATGCGGTCGGCCAGCGTCATCGCGCAGGAGGCCGATTGCGCGGCCACCTCGTGCTGGTAGTAGGCCGACGCGATGCCGGCCAGCGCGAGCGCCAGCGTCAGCAGCAGCGCACCGGCGCGCAGCGGGCGCCAGCGCTGCAGCAGCCAGCCCAGCGCGGCCACGGCGGCGAGCAGCAGGTGGATGCCGCGCTGCATCACGCACCAGGGGCAGGGCTTGACGCCGAACTGGTGCTGCGCGACCAGCGCGATGCCCAGCGTGGCCAGGCTGCCCAGGCAGATGAAGGCCAGCACGCGGGCGGGCCACTTGGACGTGGTTTGCAGGAACATGAATCGTGGGCGCTTGGGCAGGGGCTGGCAGCGGCCTCAGGCCGCGATCTCGGCGATCAGCTCGATCTCCACGCAGGCGCCCAGCGGAATCTGCGCCACGCCGAAGGCGCTGCGCGCATGCGCACCGACCTCGGGGCCGAAGACTTCGCCCAGCAGCTCGGAGCAGCCATTGGTGACCAGATGCTGCTCGGTGAAATCGGGCGTGCTGTTGACCAGGCTCATGACCTTGACGATGCGCTTGATGCGGCCCAGGTCGCCCACCGCGGCCTGCAGGGTGCCCATCAGGTCGATGGCGACAGCACGCGCTGCGGCCTGGCCGGTGGCGGTATCGGTGTCGCGACCCAGCTGTCCCACCCAGGGTTTGCCGTCCTTCTTGGCGATGTGGCCAGAGAGGAAGAGCAGATTGCCGCTCTGCACAAAGGGCACATAGGCAGCGGCCGGCACCGCCACCGGAGGCAGGCTGATGCCGAGGGCTTGCAGGCGTTGATAGACCGGGTGGGTGGGAGTGCTCATGGTCTTGGCGGGGAAGAAGTCGACGGCAGTCTGTTGGACAGGGGATGCGGCCGGCGGGCCGCGGCGGGCATCCTACACCGCGCTGCGCCGCCGCCCGACGGTGGCGCGCCACGTCGAGGAGCATGCATGGTCCCAACTGCCGTTCCCAAGCCGCTGCCCATGGCCTGCTGGGCGGCAGCGGGCCTGGCCTGGTTGCTCGGGCTGGCGGCCTTGCATCAGTTCGCCCGGCTGCCTGCCGCGCCGCTACAACTGCTGGCTGCGGCCGTGCCGCTGTTCGCGGCCTCGCGGTGGCGGTGGCTGCCGGCAGGCTGGCGCGGCATGGCGCTGGTGCTGGCCGTGGCGCTTGCCGCCTTTGCGCAGGGCGCCTGGCGCGCCGAGCTGCGGCTGGCAGACGCGCTCGACCCGGCCTGGGAAGGGCGCGATCTGCAGTTGGTCGGACGCATCGATTCGCTGCCGCAGCGGGTGGCGGGGCAGGGCGGGCTGCCGGGCTGGCGTTTCGAGTACGTCGTCGAGCAGGCGCGGGACGCGGGCGCCGTGCCGGACGCTGGCATGGCCACGCCGCCGCGCGTGCCGCAGCGCCTGCTGTTGAGCAGCTATGTTCGTGCCGAAGCCGGACGCCCCGCGCCACGCTGGCAGCCCGGCGAGCGCTGGGTGCTGGTGGCGCGGCTGCGCCAGCCGCACGGCGGGGCCAACCCGCAGGGCTGGGACTACGAGCTGCACCTGTTCGAGCGGGGCCTGCGTGCCACCGGCGTGCTGCGCAGCGCCGAGCGCATCGACGACGGCGGCTGGATGGCGGCATGGCTGAACCTGGACCGCTGGCGGCTGCGCATGCGCGACGCGATCGCGCGCCAGCTGGGTGGCCGCGACGACGGCGGCGCCGCAGCCGGCGTGATCACCGGGCTCAGCCTGGGCGAGCAGGCGGCGATACGCCCGGCCGACTGGGCATTGTTCCGCGCCACCGGCGTGGCGCACCTGATGGCGATCAGCGGCCTGCACATCACGATGTTCGCCTGGGGCGCGGCGGCGCTGGCGGCGGCGCTGTGGCGGCGCAGCGCGCGGGCCTGTCTGTGGCTGCCGGCGCCCACGGCGGCGCTGTGGGCCGGCGTGGCCTGCGCGGCCTTGTATGCGGGCTTTGCCGGCTGGGGTGTGCCGGCGCAGCGCACCGTGTGGATGCTGGCCAGCTTGGCGCTGCTGCGTCAGCTGGGCCTGCGCTGGCCCTGGCCGCTGGCGCTGCTGGCTTCGGCCTGCGTGGTGACGGCGATCGATCCCTGGGCGATCACGCAGGCCGGCTTCTGGCTCAGCTTTGTCGCGGTGGCGCTGTTGATGGCCAGCAGCGGCGACGGGCATGCGCCGCTTCGTCCGGCTGCGCAGCTGCGCGCGGCGCTGCGCAACCAGTGGGTTGCGACCCTGGGCCTGGCGCCGCTGTCGCTGCTGTTCTTCCAGCAGCTCTCGGCCGTCGGCCTGCTCGCCAATCTGGTGGCCATTCCGCTGGTCAGCCTGCTGATCACGCCGCTGGCACTGGCAGGGGCGGTACTGCCGCTGCTGTGGGAGCTGGCCGCGCTGTGCATCGACGCGCTGCGTTGGGGCCTGGGCGCGCTGGCCGCGCTGCCTTGGGCGCTGTGGTTCCTGCCGGTGGCGCCGGCCTGGGCACAGGCGGCCGGGCTGCTGGGTGCGGCGCTGCTGGTGCTGCCGCTACCGGTTCAGCTGCGCGTGCTCGGGCCGCTGCTGCTGGCGCCGCTGCTGTGGCCGGCGGTGCCGGCGCCGGCGCCGGGACAGTTCGAGCTGCATGCGCCGGATGTGGGCCAGGGCTCGGCGGTGCTGATACGCACCGCGCGCCACAGCCTGCTCTACGACGCCGGACCGCAGTACGCGCCCGGCGTCGATGCCGGCGAGCGCGTGCTGCTGCCGCTGCTGCGCGGCCTTGGCCTGGCGCGCCTGGACATGCTGCTGCTCAGTCATGGCGATCAGGACCATATCGGCGGCGCTGCCCGGCTGCTGCAGCAGCTGCCAGCCGATGAGCTGCTGTCTTCGCTGCCGGCCACGCATGTGCTGCAGGCCATGGCCGGCCGGCAGCGGCGCTGCGAGCGCGGGCAGTCCTGGCAGTGGGACGGGGTGGCCTTCGAGGTGATGCATCCAGCCGCGAGCGACTATGAGCGCATGCGCGAGGCGAATGCGCTGTCCTGCGTGCTGCGCGTCGTGTCCGCCGATGGGCGGGCGGCGCTGCTCACCGGCGACATCGCCGCGGCGCAGGAGGCCGAACTGCTGCAACACGGCCGCGCAGCGCTGCGCAGCGAGTGGCTGCTGCTGCCGCATCATGGCAGTGCGGGCTCCTCGTCGGCGGCCTTGCTGCAGGCGGTGGCGCCGCGCTGGGCGCTGGCCCAGGCCGGCTACCTGAATCGCTTCGGCCATCCGGCGCTGGCGGCGCGCGCGCGCCTGCAGGCCATGGGCGTGGTGCTGCACACCTCTGCCGACTGCGGCGCATTGCGCTGGGACAGCGCCGCCGAGTCACCGAGCTGCTGGCGCCAGCAGCAGCAGCGCTACTGGCGGCGCCTGCCTTGGTTCGGGGCTGCGGCATCGGGCGATGCCGGGCCCGAGCTGGGCTCGGATGCCGCCATGGATAGCGCGGCCGACGTCCTTACGGCGTCGCCCTGAACGCCTCGGCCGGCGGTGCGCCGGCTGCAGGGCAAAATCTCCGCATCTCGCCCTGTCTCGGAGTGTCTCGATGTCTCGTCCCGCTGTTTCGCCGCGCCGTCTTCTGTCCTGCTCCGTGCTGCTGGCGCTGGTGGCCGTGGCGTCCGCCCGGGCGGAAAGCCTGGTCAGCTCGGCCTCCTCGGCCGGATCTTCGGCGGCGAGCAGCCTGTCGGATTCACTGCAGGGCTCCAGTGGCAGCTCGCAGCGCGACGTGCGCAAGGCTCAGGGTGAGTACCGCATCCTCGCGCTGGCACCCACGGCCGATGGCCGGGTGCGCGTGAGCCTGCAGCCCCTTGCCGAAGGCGAGGGTGAGGGCGCGCGCGAGGCACTGGCTCTGCTGCTGCCGGCTTCCGCTGTGGCCGCAGGGCGTCTGGCGCCCGAGGGCCTGGTGCGTGCCGAGGCCCGACCTTATGGATTGCAGTGGCATAGCGCGGCCACCTCGCAAGCTTTCTTTCTGCTGCTCGACGACATGCGCTGGCGCGGCCTGCAGACCCGCGCCTTGTGACCATGGCCGTCGCCTGGCTGCGCCGGGCCTGCTTGTGCCTGCCGCTGCTGCTCATGCTGGCGCCTATGCCCGCGAAGGCAGGCATGCCGGCCGGCTGGTGCAGCCGGGCGGTGTCGCTGGACGCCGCGCAGCAGGATCGCCTGCTGCGCCTGGCGGTGGCCGTGCAGGACCTGCTGCAGGCACAGCCTGGGCGCGTGGCCGTGGTGGCGCGCTCGGGCACCGCGCTGAGCTGGCTGGGCGAGCGCTACTCGCATGCCGGCCTGGCATTGCGCGACAACCCGCTGGCACCCTGGGCGGTGCGCCAGCTCTTCTTTGCCTGTGAGGAGCGCGCAGCCAGGCTCTTCGACCAGGGTCTGCCGGCCTTTGTCCAGGATCTGTCCGATCCTGCGCTGGGATTCGTCTCGGTGCTGCTGCTGCCGCCCGAGGCGGACGCTGCGCTGGCCCGGGCGGCGCTGGACGAGGTGCAGGCCAGGGCGCTGCTCGAGCCACGCTACAACGCCGGCAGCTATGCCTTCTCGCTGCGCGACCAGAACTGCAACCAGTGGCTGGTGGAGATGCTGGCCCTGGCATGGGGTGATCTGGCCGCGCCACGGCGCGCCGAAGCGCAGGACTGGTTGCGCACGCAGGGCTACCAGCCGGCACAGCTGCGCCCGGGCCTGCTGGCCCTGGCCCAGCCCTTTCTGCCCTGGGTGAGCCCGGACGGCCAGCCGGCCTGGGCCCAGGGGCTGTGGCAGACCAGCCTGCCTAGTTCGATCGAGCGCTTCGTGCGCCAGCGCTGGCCGCAGGCGCAACGTCATGAGTTCTGCCTGCGCGAGGACGGCATTCATCAGCGTGAGGGCTGGGCGTCCCTGCCCGATGACTGCCGGCCCTGATGCGACTCAGTCGCCGGCGGCCGGCGCAGTGCCGCGCAGGCGGCTGAGTTCGCGTCCGAGGTCCAGCACCGCCATTGCGTAGTAGGCCGACCAGTTGTAGCGCGTCAGCGCATAGAAGTTGCTCGTGCCAGCCACATAGCTGGGCGCGGCAGCGCCGTTCTGCAGTTCGACCAGGGCCAGCGGACCGGCATGCGCGCGGCCGGCCTCGGCGAGTTCGGCCCCGGCCTCGGCGAACTGCGCTGCGCTGAAGCTGGGCAGGATGTCGGGCTGCAGCAGTCGGGCACGCTCCGATGTGTCGACCGGCGGCGCCACGCCGAAGTGCGTCGGCAGCCCCGGCTGCCAGCCATGCTGGACGAGGAAATGCGCCACCGAGCCGATCGCATCCACGGGGCTGCCCACCAGGTCCACGCGCCCGTCACCGTCGAAGTCGATCGCATGGCGGTTCCAGCTGCCGGGCATGAACTGCGGCCAGCCCATCGCGCCGGCGAAGGAGCCTTTCACCGTCAGCGGATCCAGTCCTTCGCGGCGGCAGAGCTTGAGGAATTCGGCCAACTCGCTGCGGAAGAAGGCGCTTCGATCCCGGCGGCCGCTGGGGAAGTCGAAGGCCAGTGTGGCCAGCGCGTCGATGACGCGGAAGCCGCCCGTCATGCGGCCGTAGAAAGTCTCGACGCCGATCAACCCGGCGATCAGCTCGGCCGGCACGCCGTACTGCGCCTCGGCACGCGCGAGCGCCGCCTCGTGCTGTTCCCAGAACGCCAGCCCGGCCTGCAGCCGGCGCGGCTCGACGAAGCGGGCGCGGTAGGCGGCCCAGTCCTTCGCGGTACCGGCCGGCGGCGGCATGATCAGCTTCTGCACCAGCGGCAGCGAGCGCGCCTGCGCCAGCGTCTTGCGCAGCGCGGCTTCGTCGAAGCCCTCGTTGGCGCTCAGCTCCTTGACGAAGGCCTCGATGCTCTCGCGTTCGCCGAAGGGCTTGCCGGCCGAGGTGCTGGCCTTGACGTGCTTGGCAGGGGCCTTCCCGCTTTTGACAAGGGCCTTGGCGTTCTTGTCGGCCTTGGCCCAGGCTGGCAACGCTGCAAAGCCGAGCGCCAGCGCGGCAGACAGTATCAGGACGGTGGCGGGGCGGCAGGCGGGTGACGGCATCGGAGCAGGAAGCGGCGGCTGACGGTTCCCAGCATAAGGCCTGGCCAGCGGAAGCGAGTCACGGAACTGCTTGCATCGCGCGCCGCTGTTCGCGCTCAGCCCTGCGCGTCGACCACGGCCGCTTCGCGCAGCTGGCGCTTCAGCACCTTGCCCACTGCATTGCGCGGCAGCGCGTCCATCAGGCGCAGCGCCTCCGGCAGCTTGAAGGGGGCGAGCTTCTTCTCGTCGCGCAGGAAGCCCACCAGTCCCGCCAGGTCCAGGCTCATGCCCGGGCGCGTCACCACGCAGGCGCACAGCGTCTCGCCCAGCTCGGCATGCGGCTGGCCGATCACCGCGGCGTCGGCCACCGCCGGGTGCGCGACGATCAGCGACTCCACCTCCTCGGCGGAGATCTTCATGCCGCCGCGCACGATCAGGTCCTTGACCCGGCCGACATAGCGCAGATAGCGCGGGTCGGCGGCGATCTCGAACAGGTCGCCGGTACGGAAGAAGCCCTGCGCATCGAAGCTGCGCGCATTCAGCTCGGGCGAGCGGTAGTAGCCGCCGAAGACCGTCGGCCCGGCGATGCGCAGCTCGCCGGTCTCGCCCGGCGCCTCGATGTCGTGGCTGCCGTCCAGCGCCACCAGCCGCGTGCTGACCAGGTTGTTGATCGTCGTGGCCCAGCGTCGCTCGCCGTTGCGCGGCGGGCGCGGGAACAGCGTCGCGCGGTCCGCCGGGTCGGGCACGTCGGCGGCGTTGCCGCACATCGCCGCGCCCTCGTTGGAGCCGAAGTAGTTCAGTACCTCGACGCCGTGGCGCTGCGCCCAGGCTTCGATCATCGCCGGCGGCAGCGGCGCCGAGCCCGAGCCGATGCGCTTCAGGCGCTTGAAGTCTATGCCTTCGAGCAGCGCCTCGTTGTGCAGCAGGCGCATCAGGATGGTCGGCGGCGCCACCGTGTAGTCGATGCGCTCCTCGCGCAGCTGCTGCAGGAACACCGCCAGGTCGAAGGGATGGTGCTGCACCAGCGTCAGGCCCTTGAGCAGCCAGCCGACGAAGCCGGTGCTCATGCCGCCCATATTCACCAGCGGGAAGGGATTCAGCAGGCGCATGCCGGGCGCGAGGCCGGCCGACTCCACCGTGCCCTTGGCCTGCTGAACCCACTCGTTGCTGCTGCGCGGCACGCCCTTGGGGCTGGCCTCGGTGCCCGAGGTCCAGCAGATCGACAGCACGTCGTCGGCCGATAGCGCGATCGCCGCGGCCTGCACGCGCATCTGCTCCAGCGGCAGCGCCTCGGGCGCGGCCAGCGCCGCGTCGATGGACACCGCGCCGGGCTGCTCGCCGCCGGCGACGAAGAGCCGCCGCACGCGTGCATGGCGCGGCAGCAGCGCGGCCATCATCTCGGCATGCGCGTGCTTGCCGATATGCGCCGTGGTGACGACGGCCTTGGCCTCGGTGACTTCCAGCGCATGCTCGATCTCGTGCTCGCGATAGACCGCCGGCACCGGCGTGATCACCAGGCCCAGCCGGTGGCAGGCCAGGTACAGCGCCACCTGCAGGCTGCAGTTGGGCAGCTGCAGCAGCACGATGTCGTCGCGCCGCAGGCCCTCGCGATGCAGCAGCGCGGCCAGGCGCTCGACCTCGTCGAACAGCGCCTGCCAGGACAGGCGGCGCGGCGCGATGCCGGCCAGCTCGGCGAGGTTGGGCGGATCGACCACCGCCTCGTCCTGCGGGCAGCGCTCGACATTGGCGACGAACATGTCCCAGACCGTGCGCGTGCCCCAGTGGCCCGCGCCGATCATGCGGGCGATGCGTGCTTGGCTGCAGAGGATCATGACGGGGAGCCGCTTTCGACGACGAAGCTGAGCACGGTGGCGCAGGAGCCGCCGATATTGAGCGTCTGCATCCGGCGCGCGCCCTCGATCTGGCAGTCGCCGGCGCGGCCCGTCACCTGGCGCGCCGCGTCCAGCAGCATGCGCGCGCCGGTGGCGCCCACCGGATGACCGCCGCCGATCAGGCCGCCGCTCATATTGATCGGGCAGCTGCCGCCGCGGGCGATGCGGCCGTCCTCCACCGCCTGCCAGCTCTGGCCCGGCGGCGTCAGGCCGAAATGGTCGATCGCCATGTACTCGGTCATCGTGAAGCAGTCGTGGGTCTCGATGCCGCTGAGCGCCTGCACGCCGGCGATGCCGGCGCGCTGCCAGGCCTCGCTGATGGCCTGGCGCACATGCGGGAAGACCAGCGGCGCATCGGCGCTGCGCGCGAGCTTGTCCTTCAGGCGCAGGCCGGCATTGCGGTGGCCCCAGCCGCTGATGCGCGGCAGCGCGTCCAGGCTCAGGCCCAGGCGCTGCGCATGCGCGGCGGCGAAGGCCGGCGACGCGAGCAGCAGGCTGCAGGCGCCGTCGGTGATCTGGCCGCAGTCCTGGCGGCGCGTGCCGGGCTCGATGACGGGGTTGAGCTCGTCGTCGTCGCTGAAGGCGCCGGGCTCGAAGCGCCAGGCGCGCGTCTGCGCCAGCGGGTTGCGCTTCGCATTGCCGTAGTTCAGCTCGGCGATGCGGTTGAGATGGCGGCGGTCCAGCCCATAACGGCGCTCGTACTCGGCCGCCAGCAGGCCGAAGGCGGCCGGCCACATGAAGCGGCAGTCAATGTCCTCATGGCCCTGCCAGGCGGCGGCGTTCTGGTTCTGCGAGGACTGGTCGCCGGGCAGGTTCTTCAGCTCCTCGGCGCCGACGACCAGCACGCAGTCGTAGCGGCCGGCCTCGATCTCGGCCATGGCGGTCAGCACGGCCAGCGAGGCGGACGCGCAGGCACCTTCGTGGCGCATCGCCGGCACGCCCCAGAGCTCGGGCACGACCTGCGCGACCATCGCGCCCAGATGCGCCTGGCGGCTCTGCAGTTCGGCGAAGGCATTGCCGACATGGATGCTCTGCACCTGCGCCGGCTCGACGCGCGCATCGGCCAGCGCACCCAGCACGCTCTCGCGCATCATGTCCGAGAGGTCCTGGCCCTGGCGCGACCAGGCCCTGGCGAAGTCGGTCTGATGGCCGCCGAGGATAAAAGTGAACTTGGCTCCACTCATGCTGCTGCGCTCCAGCCGTCGATGCGCGTCGCCGCGATCCAGCAGCCGTGGAAGCCGGTCGGGATGTGACGCGGAATCAGCACCTGCGCCAGCGGACCGCGGCCCAGGTCGCGGGCGTCGAAGATGTCCAGCGTCTGGCGCTTGGTGGCGGCATTGAACTGGAAGGCGATCACATAGCCGTGGTCCTCGGACTGCGGCGCGTCGGCGGCGGCGAACCAGGGTTCCGAGTAGTAGCTGTGCGCCGGGTCATCGCTCCAGGACGACAGCGATGCGCCGGTGTCGAGGTCGTACTTGCGCAGGCCGTACCACTGCAGCGTCTGCGTCTCGCTATGGTCGACCAGATAGCCGAAGCTGGTGCGGCGGCCGGTCAGCGCGCCGTTGTAGGTCGGGAACTCGACGTTGCGTCGTGGGTCCAGGCATTGCTCCTGCGCCTCGCCGGTCTTGAGGTTCATGCGCCAGCGCCACAGCCGCGCGACCATCACCAGCTCGGCGACATTCTTCGCGGTGCGCTGCGCGTCGATGCTGCCGTCGGCGCGCGTGGCCGGCATGTAGCGGCAGCCGACCATTTCGATCCAGTCGCCGTCCTCCCACGAGTTGACGACGTGGTAGACGAAGCAGGGGCTGAACTCGTACCAGCGCAGCTCCTCGGGCTGGCCGAAGCGCGGGATCACGCCGAAGCGCGTCGGCAGCTCGGGATGGAAGTCGACCTTGTGGCGGCCCAGCTTCAGTGCCTCGTGGTCGTGGAACAGCGGCAGATCGTGCAGCACCGAGTAATGCTCGGTGACCGCCATATCGTGCGGCAGGCGCGGGCCGGGCAGCGCGATCGGCACATGGTGCTTGAGCGATCCGTCCGGGCCGAGCACGCCGTAGTGCATGTAGGGGTACTCGTTGCCGTAGTCGAAATACAGCAGGTCGCCAGTGATCTCGTCCACCTTGGCGTGGGCCGAGACCTTGCCGCCGGTGGAGGCGATCGCGTTCTGCTTGCCCAGCGTTTCCAGCGTCAGCGGGTCGATCACGTAGGCGTCGCCGCTCATGTACCAGAGCGACAGCGCCTTGCCGGCGTGGCCGACCATATCGGTGTTGGCGGCATCGCGCAGCGGCTTGTCCTCGCGGCCGACCAGGGTCTCGCGAATGCCCCAGTGCGTGGCTTTGCCGGCGGCGTCCTCGCGCTGCCAGGCCTCGGTGCGGACCCAGCGGTTGCGCACCGTCAGCCGGCCCTGGCGGAACTCGGCCGCGTGGATCATGCCGTCGCCGTCGAAGGGGTGGTAGCGGCCCTGCGGCGCGAAGCGCGGGTTCGGGCCGACGCGCATATAGACGCCGTTCAGGTCCTTGGGCAGCTCGCCCTTGAGCAGCGGCAGATCGGTCAGCGTGGACTCGTCGGCCAGCGGCGCGAAGGGGCCGCACAGGCCGGGGCCGTAGTCTTCGCCGAAGGGTTGCAGATCGTCGATCGGAAATGCCTGTGGGGTGGCTCTGTCGTTCATCGGGTGTCTCCTCGTTGAGGGTGGAGGGTGCTTGTCTTGTTCGTTTGTTCGTTCAGTTCTTCAGCGGCCAGCGCGCGACGCGCTGCCGCGCCGCAGCGAATTCATCGACCAGGCGCTCGACCAGCGCGGCCACCGGCTCGATCGTCTGCACCGCGCCGACGCCCTGGCCGGCGGCCCAGAGCTGCGACCAGCGCTTGGCCGGGCTCTTGGCGCTGTCGTAGTCGCGCGGCGGCGCGGCGCCGGCGAGCGCGTCCGGGTCCAGCCCCTGAGCGCGCAGCGAGGGCTTGAGCCAGCTGGCCGGAGTGCCGGTGATCGCGGCGCTGACCACCAGGTCCTCGACGCCGCTGTCCACCAGCATCTGCTTGTAGGCCGGCGCGGCCAGGCTCTCGGTGGTGGCGATGAAGCGCGTGCCCATATAGGCGTAGTCGGCGCCGGCCGCCAGCGCAGCGGCGATGGCCGCGCCGTCGCTGAGCCCGCCGCCCAGCACCACCGGGCCGGCGAAGAATTCGCGCACCGCGTTGACGAAGGCAAAGGGGCTGATCTGCCCGGTATGGCCGCCTGCACCGGCGCAGACGCAGACCAGGCCGTCGGCGCCGGCCTCCACCGCCTTGCGCGCCAGCGCCGGTGTGGTGACGTCGGCGAAGACCTTGCCGCCGTAGCCGTGGACCACCTCGATGGCCGGCTTCGGTCCACCCAGCGCGGTGACCACCAGCGGCGGCCGGTAGCGCGCCACCAGGGCCAGGTCCTCGGCCAGACGCGTGTTGCTGCGGTGGGTGACGAGGTTGGCGCACCAGGCGCCCATGGTCGAGGGCGGCTGCTCGTCGGCGGCGCGCGCCAGGCCCTCGGTGATGCAGCGCATCCAGTCTTCGAGCTGGGCGGCATCGCGCGCATTGGGCGTCGGGAAGGCCGCGGCGATGCCGGCGCGGCAGGCGGCGACGACCAGCTCGGGCCCGGAGATCAGGAACATCGGCGCCGCGATCAGCGGCAGCCTGGGCGTCAGCACCGGTGGGGTCAGGTCTTGCTGGACCGTGCTCATGCCAGTCTCTCCACGATCATCGCCGCGCCGACGCCGCTGGCGCCGGTGCAGACCAGCAGGCCCAGCCGGCCCTGGCAGGCGTCCAGGTTGTCCAGCAGCGTGGACAGCAGGATCGCGCCCGAGGCGCCCAGCGGATGGCCCTTGGCCAGGTGGCCGCCGGCGGGGTTGATGCGCTCGGGGGCTATGCCGGCGGCGTGTTCGCGCAGGAACAGCGCCTGCGTGACCGCGAAGGACTCCATGAATTCGATGCGATCGAGGTCCTGCAGGCGCAGCTGCGCGCGCTGCAAGACCCGCTCCATCGCCGCGAAGCCGGCGGTGAGGCTGTCCGACGCGTCGGCGCCGCATTCGGCCATCGCGACGATGCGCGCGCGCGGCTTTGCGTCGGCGATGCCGGCCGTGCCGAGCAGCGCCAGGCCCGCGCCATCGCACATCGGCGGCGCATGCGAGATCGTGTGCAGCGGCGCGAAGGGCTCGTCGCCGCCCAGCGCCTCGGCCCATTCGGCGGCGAGCGCCCCGAAGGCCGGCGGCAGCGCCGCCAGGCCCTCGGCGCTGGTCTTGGCGCGGATGCATTCGTCGCTGGCGAACAGCGAGCCGTCGGCGCGCGGCAGGCTCAGGCGCGAACGCTGCAGCGCCGCGTCGGACTCGGCCGCCGCGGCGCGCTGCTGCGAGTCCAGCGCCGCGGCGTCGAGTTCGGCGCGCGTGATGCCGCGCCGCGCCGCCAGCCGGTCGGCCGCCAGCGCCACCGGCAGGTAGCGGCTGCGCGGCGGCAGGCTGCGGTCCTGGTAGTAGGCAGCGCGGTCGGCCATGAAGCCGACCTGGGACATCATCTCCACGCCGCCGGCCAGCAGCTGCCGCGCCTGGCCGGTGGCGATCTGCGCTGCGCCATGGATCACCGCGCTCAGGCCCGATACGCAGTAGTTGTTCAGCGTCAGTGCGGTGCAGTCATCAGGCAGGCTGGCGTGCAGCTTGCTGACCAGTGCCAGATGGCCGCCCTGGCTGCCCAGCTGGCCCACGCAGCCCAGCAGCAGCGCCTCGCAATGGTCTGGTGCTGCACCGCTGCGCTGGTGGAGCGCAGCGGCGAGTTGGCTCACCAGGGCCTGGGGGCTTGTGGCCGCCAGGCCGCCATCGGGCCGCGCCTTGCCGCGCGGTGTGCGCAGCGCGTCGTAGAGATAGACCTCGGTCATCGCGTCCTTCGTTGTCGTCTCGTCGGCCCGTCAGTCCTTCAGCGTCCAGGTGGCGGAGATGCCCACCGTGCGCGGCGGCCCGAAGGTCGAGAAGCCGTTGCCGAGGAAGCTGATGATGTGCGCCTGGTACAGCGTGTTGCCCAGGTTCTTGCCCCACAGCGCGATCTCCGGCGCTTTGGGGTTGGCGCGGTAGCTCAGCCGGGCATCGAACAGGCCGTATGACGGGATCAGGCCGATCGCCGAGTTGATTGCCTCGATGTAGTAGCTGCCCTTGCGTGCGTACTCCATGCGGCCGGAGACGCGGCCGATCTCGAAGTCGCGCGTCGCCTCGGCATAGACGCTGTAGGTCTGCTTGGGCGCACGCGCCAGGCGGTTGCCGACCAGGCTGGCGCCGTTGAAGTTGCCGCGCGTGACCTCGCTGTCCAGATAGGCGGCGGTGGCGCCCAGCGTCAGCCAGTCGGCGGGCGCGGCCTGCAGCTCAAGCTCGGCGCCACGGGCCTTGGCGTCCACGCTGAAGGCCACCAGCACCAGCTGCGGCGTCAGGTTGTACTGCTGCATGTCCTTGTAGTCGAACTTGAAGACGTTCGCATTGACGCGCAGCCGGCGGTCCAGCCACTCGCTCTTGATGCCGGCCTCGTAGTTCCAGACCTTCTCGGGCTCCAGCGGCACGCCGACGCTCTGCACCGAGTTGTTCTGGCTCGGGAAGAGGCCGGACTTGTAGCCGCGGCTCAGCGAGGCATAGACCATCTGCTCGCGCGAGAGCTTGTAGTCGGCGCCCAGCTTGCCGGTCAGCGCGTTCCAGCTCTTGGACGCGACGACGTGGTAGGGCTGGCCGGGGAACAGCGGGATGCCCGGCGTGGTGTCGGCGGGGTCGAGGTTGACGGCCGACTGGTCGGCATTCTTGCGGTCGAAGGTCTCGCGCAGGCCGAAGCTCAGGTTCAGGTCCTTGGCCAGCGGGTAGTCCACCTGGCCGAACAGCGCGGCGCTGCGGTTGCGCACGTCCTGGTTGAACTGCACCTTGCCGCCGGCGGCGGGCATCAGCGAGAAGGTGGTCTCGAAGCTCTCGTTGCGCAGCACCTTCTCGTCGAAGAAGTACACGCCGCCCACCCAGTTGAAACGGCTGCCCGGCAGGCTGGCCAGGCGCAGCTCCTGGCTCCATTGCTCGGCGCCTTCCTTGACCTTGTCGAGGTTCTTCAGCACCCAGGGCGCGGGCAGCGCGGAGAGGTCCTCGTAATGGTTGATGCGCGTGTTGCGGTAGGCGGTGATCGAGGTCAGCGCGGCGAAGCCGAACTCATGCTCGAGCCGCGCGCTGAAGCCGTGCACGTCGCGGTGCTGGTAGGAGGCCGGGTCCGAGTAGGACAGGCGCAGGTTCGTGCCAGGCGGGTAGAGCTTGTTGATCAGCGGCGCAGTGGCGGTGTTGCTGAACACCGGATAGGGCACGCGCGCCAAGCCGTCGGCGCGGTCGCGCGAGGCATCGCCGCTGAGCAGCAGCGTGGTGCTCGGCGCGAGGTCCAGCAGCAGCTGCACGCGCGCGCTGTCGTTGCGGCCGCCGTCCAGGCTGGCGCCGGTGCGGATGTTGTGCGAGTAGCCGTCGTGCTCGCGATGGCCCAGCGCGACCTTGAGCTTGGCGTTGTCGCTGAGCGCGCGGTTCAGCACCGCCGCGGCCTCGAAGCTGCCGTAGTTGCCCACCGAGGTGAACAGCTTGCTGTAGTTCTGTTGGCCGGGCCGGGCGGTGGTGACGCTGATCGCACCGCCCGAGGTGTTGCGGCCGAACAGCGTGCCTTGCGGGCCGCGCAGGATCTCCACGCGCTCCAGGTCCAGGAAGCTGAAGTTGGCGCCGGCTGGACGGCCCATGAAGACCTCGTCGACGAACACCGCGACGGTGGCGTCGCCGGCGGCGGAGTCGGAGTTGGAGGTCATGCCGCGGATCGCGTACTGCGGCTCGGCGACGTTGTAGTTGGTCATCGTGAAGCCGGGGGCGCGCACCGCGATGTCGCGCACGTCGGCGGCGCCGGTCTTCTCCAGCGCGCGGGCGTCGAAGGCGCTGACCGGGATGGGCACCTCCTGCAGCGGCTCGGCGCGCTTCTGCGCGGTGACGACGATGCGCTCCAGGCTGGCGGTGCTCTTGCCGGCATCCTTGTCGGCGGCGTCGTTCTTCTTGTCGCTGCTGTCGGCGCTTTGCGCCAGCGCATGGGCGCAGAGGCCGGCTGCGGCCAGGGCGACCAGTGAGCGGGCAAAGCGCTGCCCACGATGAGTTCTGCTCATGCTTGCTTGTCTCCAGATGTGGTTCTTGTCGTGTCTGCCTGCCCGGTGCGGCGCCTGCTGCGTGGCGCCGGACCGTCACCCGGGCCAGCGCGGGTCCGGCTTGATCTGACCGGCCCTGGGCGCTGTTCCTCAGGTGCGATCCAGTCTAGGTTGCGCTCCGTCAAACGCGCAGTCAGAATTTCGATATTCCGACGAACGTTTCGATATGCAAGCACATGACTAGGGTAGACCCGGACCGCGCGCGCTATCTGCGCAACGAACCGCACCGCGTGCCGCTGGGCTACGAGGAGTACGCCGGCGACCGCCAGTTCGCCACCACGCTGGCGCGCGGCATCGAGCTGCTGCGCTGCTTCAGCGCCGGCGAGGACATGCTGTCCAACGCCGAGCTGGCCGAGCGCACCGGGTTGCCGCGGCCGACGATCTCGCGGCTGACCTACACGCTGGTGATCCTGGGCTATCTGCGCCCGAGCGCGAAGTACGGCAAGTACCAGCTGGGCTCGGCGCTGCTCGCGGCGACCTATCCGTTGATGGCTTCGATCGGGTTGCGCCAGCATGCGCGGCCCTTCATGGAGAAGCTCGCCGACGAGACCGGCGGCGAGGTCTCGATGGGCATACGCGACCGGCTCAACATCGTGCTGGTGGAGACCAGCCGCAGCCGCAAGCGCGGCCGCATGCAGCTGGCCGGTCCGATGGCCGATGTGGGCCTGTCGGTGCCGATCGCCGGCACCGGCATCGGCCGCGCCTACCTGGCCGGCTGCGACGAGGCGACGCGCGCCGCGCTGCTCAACGAGATCCGCGTCAAGTCACCCGAGGACTGGCAGCGCTTCGAGAAGTCGATGAAGCGCTCGCTGCTCGAGGTGCGCCAGCAGGGCTTCTGTGTCATCGAGGGCGATCTGCTCACCGACATCCACGCGGTGGCCGTGCCCTATGGGCGCATCAGCAATGGCGAGCTGGTCGCCTTCAACTGCGCCTTCCAGGGGCCGCTGCCCGCAGCGGAAACCGAAGCCGGCAGTTGGCTGCGCGAGACCGTGGGCCCTAAGCTGCTGCAGATGGTGCGGCTGCTGCGCGAGGGCCGGCATGTTTGAGCGTATTGCACGTCCTTGGCCCTGATGCTCATGCGGCCTGGAGGCATGGGCGTAGACGTAACGGGTCCGGCACGCACGTGACCGGACCCGCATGGCGGTGAATTCGCCTATTGGGGTTCCTCCTGCCCGAGAGGGTGGCTCAGGAGGAAAGCGCGCTCAAGCCTTTCGACGGCGCGTCACGACGCCCACGCCAGCCAGGGCGGCAGCGACCAGCGCCAGCGAGGCCGGCTCCGGCGTCTCATTGATCTGCTCCAGGCTGCCGATGGTCATGTCGTCGAAGCCGAAGTTGTCGCCGCCGCCGACAGTACGGGCGAAAGCAATGTTCTTGTACTGGGTGACGGTGTCGTAGAAGCCGAAGTAGAAGACCGAGCCGCTCAGTTGGCCCTCAGTGCTGCGTGTCAAGGGCACATTGATCTGCGTGACGATGTCATTGGTGTCGGTCAGCGAGAGCACCAGATCGGCGCCGAAGTCGCCGATGTCCACGCCGTAGAAACCGAAGGCGGCGATCGCCGAGCTGAAGGCGATGTTGAAATCGTTGGTGCCAGCGAAGTAGTACTTGTTGCCCGAGATCGGATAGCGACCGGCCTCGTCATTGCCGCTCTGAATGCCCTCGCCGCCTGTCAAGGTCGCGGTACCGGCACCAGGAAAGGTCAGTGCCAGCGGCGGGGTGGTGCCGACGGCCAAGCCTTCGAAGTTCTCGGTGCCGACACCGGAGAGCTTGTTCAAGAAGCTCGCGCGTGCCGCATCGGAGTTCGTGCGTGCTGCGACCGGGTTGGGGTCGCGATTCGGCGGTCCGTTCAGGTCCTCGCCAAAGAAGGTGGTAGGCGCTGCCTGCGCCACGGAAAGCAGGGCCGCTGAAGCAAGAGCCAGGGCGAGCTTGGGCAGTTTGGACATCAGTACTCCTATTAACAACGATGACAGCAATAGTGCTGATCTACTGAGGAGCAAATGATGTGCCAGCGTTCGCAAGTCGTTGGCACGGCTTGCCATCAGGGCCAAAGTCGGCTGCTGGCAAGGGGTGCCTGTAAGGTTGCTCGACATGCTTCTGTCGAGGCAGACAGACCGTGCATGGACCAGAGCGGTTCATCGCCGCCGGTCGACAGAGGCCGGAGCGGCAGGCAACGCGCCTTCGATCTTCGTTAGCCATCGCCGGCACTGGGCGGCGTCGAACGCCGAACTGGCAAGTCCATAGCGAGCGGCATCGAGCGCGCGCAGCAGATCGGCAGCCGCTTGCGGACCATGGGCTTGTTCCAGCAGTGCGGCCCAATGCCTTGGACCTTGGTAGGGCTGCGCATAGACGCCGATTCGTGCAAGGCTGCGCAACAAACGCGTTTGCAGGCGCTGCCAAGGATCGTGCGGACGGCGCCGCCAGGCCTGGGCGAGCAGGCCGGCCAGCGTCAGCACGGCGATCACGCCGGCGCTGAGCTGGCCCAGCGCGGCCCAGTCGGGGCTGTTCCAGCCCAGGCGCTTGAGCAGGTCGAACTGGTCGCCGCGCGAGTAGTTCAGCACCGACTGCTGCCAGCGGTTCTCCAGCATCTCCCAGCCGCGGCGCAGGCTGCGCCACAGCGCCGGGTTGACCTGGCCCAGCGCGCCGGCGAGCACGCCCGGCGCCGGCTCTAGCGTGAGGCTGCTGGCGATGCGTTCGGGGGCTACGGCCGCCGTGGGATCCACTCGCAGCCAGCCGCGGCCGGCGATCCAGACTTCGTTCCAGGCATGGGCCTGCGACTGGCGCACGACCAGGTAGCCGTCCTGCAGCTCGCGGTCGGCGCCCTGAAAGCCGGTGACGATGCGCGCCGGTATGCCCAGTGCGCGCATCACCACCGCGAAGCCCGACGCGAAGTGCTCGCAGAAGCCCAGCCGCCGGTCCATCCAGAACTCGTCGATCAGGTGCTCGCTGTCCTGGCCGTAGCGGCCGGGCGTCAGCGTGTAGATGTACTCGTTGCTGCGCAGATGCTGCAGCACCGCGTTCACCAGTGCTTCGGCGAGCGCTTGACCCTCCAGCCCGGCGAAGCGCGCTTCCTGGCTCAGCGCTGCGGCCCAGGCCAGGGTGCGCGGATTGCGTCCCTGTGGCAGCTCGAGATAGGGCTGAAGGGACAGCGGCGTGGCCTGCGCGCCGGCCTTGTAGTCCAGCGCGGCGCTGCCGGTCAGACGCAGCCGCTCGGTGATGGTCCGCGGCGCTATCCATTGCAGTTCGGCACCGCGGCGCAGCATCAGGCCGCCGTCCAGCGGCAGCAGCGCACCGGCCGGCTCGGGGGACATCTCCAGCAGCGGCAGCACCTTGATGCGCAAGGGCTCCAGCGTCAGCTCATAGCGCCTCAACGGGCCTTGGGGGGTCAGCGCGCTTTGGCGGCCCGGTGGCGGCGAGGCCAGTGCACGCCAGCGCCGGCCGTCGAAGTCGGCCAGCACCGGGCCGCGGAAATACAGCGTTTGCGGTGGCGGCGGCGCTGCGCCGTCGACGAAGCGCAGGCGCAGTGCCACGCTCTCGTCGTTGGCGATCTCGGCCATTGCGCCGAACTGCAGCTCGTTGGACAGCCCGGTGCGGCCTATCGCGTCGCTGGGCACGCCCCACAGCGGCGCGATACGCGGGAAGAGCAGGAACAGCAGCGCCATCAGCGGCAGTCCTATGGCCACGCTGCGCAGCGCCTGGCCGGCAGCTTGTCTCAGGCTGGGTTGGCCGATCGGCATCTGCGCCAGCACCAGCGCGGTGAGCAGTGCCCAGATGGACAGCAAGGTCCACAGCCCGGTGAGCAGCGACTGCGAGTACAGGTACTGCGTCAGCACCAGGAAGAAGCCGAGGAAGAACACGACGAAGGCGTCGCGCCGCGCGCGCAGTTCCAGCGTCTTCATCGCCATCAGCATCACCAGCATGGTGACGCCGGCCTCGCGGCCGAGCAGCGTGCGGTGGGTCGCGAAGGTCAGCGCCGCGACCAGCACGAGGATGGCGGTGAGGCTCCAGCGGCCGGGCAAGACCTGACCCCGCCAGGCCAGCCAGCCGCGCCAGGCCAGCATCGCCACGGTCAGCGCGCTGCACCACAACGGCAGGTGGGTGGCATGCGGGCCTGCCGCGGCGGCGATCGCGAAGAGCAGGAAGAAGGTGTCGCGCGTCTCGCGCGGCAGATGGGCGACGCGGTCGCGCCAGGCACTGGCGTGCCCACCTGTTGACGTGGCCGGGCCGTTCATCGCGACGGCTCCGCGCTGGCCAGCAGTTCCAGCGCAGCCTGGCGCTGCACGGCACCCTGGTCCGGTGGCAGTTCGCTGGCAGGCAGGCGCAGGCCGTAGGGCAGGCCGCGTTGCTCGGCGGCCAGCACCCAGGCGGTCAGCCGCGACAGCCGCGCTTCCCAATCGAGGCCGGCGGTGTCGGCGATGTCCAGCCATAGCCGCCGGCCGGCCGGCGCCTGCGTGTCGCGCACCAGCAGCGGTGCCTCGGCGTGCGCGCTCTGTGCAGCCTTCTTCCACAGCACCTGGCGCGGCGTGTCGCCGCGCTGGTAGGGGCGCACGCCTTCGAAGTCGGGACCGGGCAGGCGCAGGGCCGCAGGGCTGCTTTCGCCGCTGCTGTCGGCGCTGCCGCTGGGCAGGGCGGGCGCCGGCTCCTCGGGCCGTGGATAGACCCAGGCCCGCGCTGCCGGCCGCCAGATGCTCCAGGCGCGGAACAGGCCCAGCGGAAAGCGCGTCTCGATGTGCAGCGTCGGCACCGCATGCAGCCCGCGGCGCTGCGCCGGATAGCGCAGGTGCACGATCGCATGGCCGCGCGCCGGCACGTCGCACCAGGCGAGTTCATCGCGGGCCGCGCCGTCATGCTGCACTGCCAGGCCGATGCCATAGCGCGCGCGTCCGCTGTTGTGCAGACGCACCTCGATCTCCAGATCGCTGCCGGCGAAGCCGGGCGGCGGCGGCTTCAGGTCCAGGCTCAGGGCGCGCAGATTGCCGTGCGTCGCATGCATCGATGCGAATCCCGCGCCGGCGAGCAGGAAGGTCAGCGCATAGCCCAGGCTGAGCTGGTCGTTGATCGATGCGATCAGCAGCACCAGCAGCGTGGCGCAGAAGAACAGCCCTGGCCGGCTGGGCAGGATGTAGATGTTGTGCTGGCCCATCTGGTGCGTGTCGCGCGCCGGATGGCGCGCATCCCACCAGGCCTGCCAGCGTCGGCGCAATGCCTGTCGCATCTCAGCTTAAGGGATGGGCACCGCTTCGATCATCGCGCGCACCTGTTCGCGCGCGCCGCGGCCGGCGCCGGCGCGCGGGCGCAGGCGGTGCGCGATGGTCTGCGGCAGGATGGCCTGCACGTCGTCGGGCGAGACATAGTCGCGCTGCTCCAGCAATGCGCGTGCCCGCGCGGCGCGCAGCACCGCGAGGCCCGCGCGCGGGCTCAGACCCTCGACGAACCACTGGCCGGAGCGCGTCGCGGCGATCAGCGCCTGCAGATAGTCCAGCAAGGCCGGCGCGGCATGGATGCTGCGCACCACAGCCTGTGCCTGCAGCAGTTCCTCGGGCGTCATTACTGCCTGCAGTTCGCGGATCGCCTCGCGGCTGTCCTGGCCGAGCAGCAGTTCGCGCTCGGCAGCGGCGTCCGGATAGCCCAGCGACAGGCACATCAGGAAGCGGTCCAGCTGCGACTCGGGCAGCGGGTAGGTGCCGAGCTGTTCGCTGGGGTTTTGCGTGGCGATGACGAAGAAGGGCTGGGGCAGGGCGTGCGTGCGACCGTCGACGCTGACCTGCTGCTCCTCCATCGCCTCGAGCAGTGCGCTTTGTGTCTTCGGGCCGGCGCGGTTGATCTCGTCGGCCAGCAAGACCTGGGCGAACACCGGGCCGGGGTGGAAAACGAACTCGCCGCTGGCGCGCTCGTAGATGCTCACGCCCAGCAGGTCCGACGGCATCAGGTCGGCAGTGAACTGCACGCGCGAAAAGCGCAGGCCCAGGCTGACCGACAGCGTATGCGCCAGCGTGGTCTTGCCCACACCGGGCAGGTCTTCAATCAGCAGATGGCCGCCGGCGATCAGGCAGGCGATGCAATCGCGCACCTGTTCGGGTTTGCCCTTGATGATCGTGCTAATCTGGCGCTGCAGGCGCTGCAGTTGCTCGGCGAGCCGGAGACGGGATGGGTCGTGCTGTGGCGTCATGCGAAGCACCTTAGCGCAAAAATCGAAGACAAGCCGGACCAGGGAACTGCCGGTTACGAGACAAGCCATGTCCACCGCCTATATCAGCCACGCCGACTGCCGCCGCCATGAGATGGGGCACGGCCATCCCGAGTGCCCGCAACGGCTAGACGCCATCGAAGACTGGCTGATCGCCTCTGGCCTGGACATCGCGCTGAGCCGGCACGATGCGCGCAACGCCAAGCTCTCCGACATCGAGCTGGCGCACACGCACCGCTACGTGGTGGAGATGCGCGACCTGCTCGAAGGTCTGGCGGCCACCGGCGAATCGCGTGCGGTGGATCCTGACACCATCGCCTGCCCGCACACCTGGGCCGCTGCGCTGCGCGCCGCCGGCGCGGCGGTGCAGGCCACCGACATGGTGATCGACGGTCAGGCCGAGAACGCCTTCTGCGCGGTGCGCCCGCCTGGCCACCATGCGACGCGCGAGCAGAGCATGGGCTTTTGCTTCTTCAACAATGTGGCCATCGCCGCACGCCATGCACTGGACGTGCGCGGGCTGCAGCGCGTTGCGGTGGTGGACTTCGATGTGCACCACGGCAACGGCACCGAGGACATCCTTGCCGGCGACGATCGCGTGCTGATGGTGGGCATCTTCCAGCACCCGCTGTACCCGTACGACGGTGCCGTGCCCAAGGGCGAGAACATGTGCAATGTGCCCATCCCCGCCTATACGCGCGGCGGCGAGGTGCGCGAGATGATCGAGGCGATGTGGATGCCGGCGCTGGAGCGCTTCAAGCCCGAGATGATCTTCATCTCCGCCGGCTTCGATGCGCACCGCGAGGACGATATGGCCCAGCTCGGCCTGGTCGAGGCCGACTACGAATGGATCACGATGCGTATCAAGGACATCGCCGACCGTCATGCGCAGGGACGCATCGTCTCCTGCCTGGAGGGCGGCTACTCCTTGAGTGCTCTGGCGCGCAGCGTGGGTGCGCATCTGCGTGTGCTGGCCGGCGTATAGATGACCCAGCCCCTGACCTTCGACGAGCTGCTCAAGCTCTGGAATTCCCTGCTCAAACCCTCGGCGCTGATTGAACTGGCGCTGGCGCTGGCCTGCCTGGGCCTGGCCTGGCTCGTCGTGCGGCTGATGCGCGGCCGGCAGGAGCGGCCGCTGTCGGTGCTGTTCGGCGAGCATGTGGTGGACGGTGTGCTGTTCCCGCTGCTGTCGCTGGCCTTTGCCTGGCTGGCGCTGCGCGGCCTGCCGCTGCTCGACATTCGGCCGGCGGTGTTCAGGCTGGTGATCCCGGTGCTGGTGTCGCTGGCGGTGATCCGCCTGACGGTGCGCGTGCTCAGCGCAGCCTTGCCGCAGTCGGGCTGGGTGCGCCTGGTTGAGCGCAGTGTGTCCTGGCTGGCCTGGGCCGGTTCGGTGCTGTGGATCGCCGGCCTGCTGCCCGTGCTGCTCGAGGAGATGGAGAGCATCTCCTGGAAGATGGGCGGCAGTCGCGTGACGCTGCGCGCGATGCTCGAGGGCGGGCTCAGCGCGGTGCTGGTGATGGTGATCGCGCTGTGGATCTCCTCGGTGATCGAAGCGCGCTTGCTGCGCAACGTCACCACCGATCTGTCCTTGCGCAAGATCGGCGTCAACCTGACGCGCTCGCTGCTGATCTTCGTCGGCCTGCTGATTGCGTTGACCGCAGCGGGCATAGACCTCACCGCCTTGGGCGTGCTGGGCGGCGCGGTGGGCGTGGGCATTGGCATGGGCCTGCAGAAGCTGGCGGCCAACTATGTATCCGGCTTCGTGATCCTGGCCGAGCGCTCGCTGCGCATCGGCGACCTGGTGATGGTTGACGGCTTCGAGGGCCGCATCAGCGACATCAAGACCCGCTACACGGTGATCCGTGCGCTCAACGGTCGCGAGTCCGTCGTGCCGAACGATTTGCTGATCACGCAGCGGGTCGAGAACGCGTCGCTGGCCGATGCGCGCGTCGCTGTGTCCACCCAGGTGCAGGTGGGCTATGACACCGATCTCGACGCGCTCTTTCCACAACTGATCGAGGCCGTGCTACAAGTGCCGCGAGTGCTGGCTGATCCCGCGCCGGGAGTTCAACTGCGCAACTTCGGTGCCGACGGGCTGGACCTGGTGATCGGCTTCTGGGTTGAGGATCCCGGTCAAGGCGTGCTGGGTGTTCGCTCTGACGTGAATCTCGCGGTGTTGCGGCTGTTGCGCAAACTGCAGATAGAGATACCTTTTCCGCAGCGTGTCGTGCACCAGTTCACGGCAGGCAGCAGTGTCGCCACGGGTGGCTAGGCATTAACCCCTAGCATCCCGTTTCTGGTTGTGTATGGCAGCGACGGAGATGTCCATGAGGTTCATGCAAAGGGTGATGTTGTCGGTCGCGGTACCGGCCGGATTGCTGGTGCTGGTGGGTGTCGGTGTCGGCGTCGGCACCGCGACGATGGAGCAGCGTTTCGCCAGTTACTTCACCCATGAAGATGAGCTGGCGGAAGACATCAGCGAGATGTATGCCCAGGGCCTGCAGATGGGTCAGGCGCTGCGCAACATCGTGCTCGACCCGCAGAACAAGCGGGCTTACGAGAATCTCGACAACGCCGCCAAGGCCTATGACGAGGCCGAGAAGGCGGCGCGAGCGGCGGCTTCTCCTGAGGTGCGGACCAAGCTCGAAGCGATGGGTGCCACGCGGGCCAAGCTGGCCGAATTGCAAAGCAAGGTGAAGGAGCTGGCGCAGCGCGACATGAACGAAGCTGCGGCGGTGCTGAACAAGCAGGAAACGCCGACCTGGCGCGAGCTGCGTGGCGAGCTCCTGCAACTGAAGAAGGCCAGCGGCGAGGCCAAGGACGCCGCCGCCGCAGAGGCAGCCGCGGCGATGAGCCGCGCGCGCTGGATCGTGCTGGCCGTCGCCGCGCTCAGCGTGATCGCCAGCATCCTCAGCGTGCTGCAACTGCGCCGCTGCATCCGGCGCGAGCTGGGGGGAGAACCAGCCGTCGCGCGCCGCGTGCTCGAGCAGGTGGCCGGAGGCGACCTGGTCGTCGAAGTGCCGGTGGCCGGCGGCGACGACTACAGCATGATGGCGGCGCTGCGCCGCACACGCGACAGCCTGCGCCGCCTGGTCGGCGATGTGGGCACGGCGGCGCTGGCGATCGAGCAGGCTTGCGGCGAGATCGCCGCCGGCAACCAGGATCTGTCCAACCGCACCGAGGGCCAGGCCAGCAATCTGCAGCAGACGGCCTCGTCGATGGAGGAGCTGTCCTCCACCGTGCAGCACAACGCGGAGTCGGCCCGTCAGGCCACGCAGCTGGCGACGGACGCCAGCCGCATCGCCAGCGATGGCGGCACGGCGGTGAGTCAGGTGGTGCAGACCATGCAGGCGATCAGCACGCAGAGCCACAAGATCTCCGACATCACCTCGGTGATCGATGGCATCGCCTTCCAGACCAACATCCTGGCGCTGAATGCGGCGGTGGAGGCGGCACGGGCCGGCGAACAGGGCCGCGGCTTCGCCGTCGTCGCCTCCGAGGTGCGCTCGCTGGCACAACGCTCGGCGCAGGCGGCGCGCGAGATCAAGAGCCTGATTGCCGAGAATGTCGAGAAGGTTGCCGCCGGCGAGGCGCAGGTGGCGCAGGCCGGCCAGACCATGGAACAGCTGGTCGCCCAGGTGCAGCGCGTCACCGGCCTGATCAGCGAGATCTCGGTGGCCACCGGCGAGCAGAGCAATGGCATCCAGCAGGTCGGTCAGGCGGTGACCCAGCTCGACCAGATGACGCAGCAGAACGCCGCGCTGGTCGAGGAAAGCTCGGCTGCCTCGCACAGCCTGAGCGAGCAGGCGCAGCGGCTGACGAATCTGGTGCGCGTCTTCCGCGTCGCCTGAGCCTGGCCCCGGTTCAGCTGAAGTCCGCGTCCAGCACGACGCGGTAGCGCGCGCGCCCGCTGCGCAGGTGCTCGACCGCCTCGTTGACGCGGCTCATAGCGAAGCGCTCGACCTGCGGCAGCACCTGGTGGCGGGCGGCGAAGTCCAGCATGCGCGAGAGCATGGTGGGCGAGGGCGTCGGCGAGGCCGACAGGCTCTTCTGCCAGCTCAGCAGGCCGCCGCTCCTGAGCTTCATCTGCTCGGTGACCACGCCGACCAGATGGAGGCGGCCCTTGGGTGCCAGCGTACCGATCAGCGCGTCCCAGTCCAGGCTGGCGCCGGCGGTGACAAGCAGGAAGTCCAGACTGCCCGCGGCGGCCTTGAGCTCGGCGCGGTCGACGCTGGAGATGGTGCGATGCGCGCCCAGCGCCAGCGCCTCCTCGCGCTTGGCGGCGGAGGAGGTGAAGGCCGTCACCTCGCAGCCCCAGGCGCGCGCGAACTTCACCGCCAAGTGGCCCAGGCCGCCAATGCCGACCACGCCGACGCGCTCGGTCGGCGAGACCTCCTTGAGCACGAAGGGCAGGAACACCGTGCCGCCGCCGCACAGCAGCGGGCCGGCCGCGGCCGGGTCCAGCGCATCGGGAATCGGAATCGCCCAGCTCCAGTGCGCGCGCAGCCGCTCGGCAAAGCCGCCATGGCGGCCGACGATGGTCGGCTGGCGTTGCGCGCAGAGGTTCTGCTCGCCGCCCAGGCAGTGACTGCAGTGGCAGCAGCTGGCGCTGTGCCAGCCGATGCCCACGCGCTGGCCGATGCTGCGGCCCTTGGCGCGCGGACCGACCGCGGTGATCACGCCGACCACCTCGTGGCCGGGCACGACCGGATAGTTGGACGGGAACCATTCGCTGTCCACCAGCGCAAGGTCGCTGTGGCAGATGCCGCAGTGCTCGACGCGGATCTCCACTTCCTCGTCGGCCAGCGGACCGGGCTCGTAACTGAAGGGCTGCAGCGGCCCGCCCTGGGTGAGCGCCGCGTAGGCGCGGATGGTCGATGGGGTATTGCTCATGGGCTGGTGTCTCCTTGAGCCCGATGCTAAGCACGGCGCGACGCCGCGGCTGTCACCTGCGCTGCAGCGCTCGCCGAAAGCAAAGAAGCCGCCCGAGGGCGGCTTCTGCGCTTCAGCGTGTTGACGCTCAGGCCACGCTGACCGGGATCTTGCCGATCTTGGCCTGCCAGGTCTTGGGTCCTTCGATATGGGCGCTGGTGCCGCCGCTGTCCACCGCCACGGTGACCGGCATGTCGACCACGTCGAACTCGTAGATCGCTTCCATGCCCAGATCCTCGAAGCCCACCACCTTGGCCTGCTTGATCGCCTTGGACACCAGATAGGCCGAGCCGCCCACGGCCATCAGGTAGGCCGACTTGTGCTTCTTGATCGCCTCGATCGCCACCGGGCCGCGCTCGGCCTTGCCGATCATCGCGATCAGGCCGGTCTGGGCCAGCATCATCTCGGTGAACTTGTCCATGCGCGTGGCCGTGGTCGGGCCGGCCGGGCCGACGACCTCGTCGCGCACCGGATCGACCGGGCCGACGTAGTAGATGACGCGGTTGGTGAAGTCCACCGGCAGCTGCTCACCCTTGGCCAGCATGTCCTGGATGCGCTTGTGCGCGGCATCGCGGCCGGTCAGCATCTTGCCGTTGAGAAGCAGGGTCTGGCCGGGCTTCCAGCTGGCCACTTCCTCGGGCGTCAGCGTGTTCAGGTCCACGCGCTTGCTCTTGTTGTAGTCCGGCGCCCAGTGCACGTCGGGCCACAGGTCCAGGCTGGGCGGCGTCAGGTAGCTGGGACCCGAGCCGTCGAGCACGAAGTGCGCATGGCGGGTGGCCGCGCAGTTGGGGATCATCGCGATCGGCTTGCTGGCGGCGTGCGTCGGGTAGGTCTTGATCTTGACGTCCAGCACCGTGGTCAGGCCGCCCAGGCCCTGCGCGCCTATGCCCAGCGCGTTGACCTTCTCGTACAGCTCGATGCGCAGTTCCTCGAGTTTGTTCTGCGGGCCGCGCTGCAGCAGCTCGTACATGTCGATGTCGTCCATCAGCGCTTCCTTGGCCAGCAGCGCCGCCTTCTCGGCCGTGCCGCCGACGCCGATACCCAGCATGCCGGGCGGGCACCAGCCGGCACCCATGGTCGGCACGGTCTTGAGCACCCAGTCGACGATGTTGTCGCTGGGGTTGAGCATGTAGACCTTGCTCTTGTTCTCGCTGCCGCCGCCCTTGGCGGCGACGATGACGTCCACCTTGTCGCCGGGCACGACTTCCATGAACACCACGGCCGGCGTGTTGTCCTTGGTGTTCTTGCGCTCGAAGATGGGGTCGGACAGCACCGAGGCGCGCAGCTTGTTGTCCGGGTTGTTGTAGCCGCGGCGCACGCCTTCGTCGATGGCGTCCTGGATCGAACCGGGGAAGCCCTCCCACCGCACATCCATGCCGATCTTCAGGAACACGTTGACGATGCCGGTGTCCTGGCAGATCGGACGGCGGCCTTCGGCGCACATGCGGCTGTTGGTCAGGATCTGGGCGATCGCATCCTTGGCGGCGGCGCTTTCCTCGCGCTCATAGGCGCGGGCGAGGTGGGCGATGTAGTCGGCCGGGTGGTAGTAGCTGATGTACTGCAGCGCGGCAGCGATGCTCTCGACAAGGTCGTCGTGCTTGATGGTGGTGGTCATGGCGAAACCCGAGGAGCGGGAAGGAGGGTGGCTGAAAGCGGCTTCGATTCTACTGAGGCAAGCTTGCGCGGACCTTTGGCGCTGCCGCGCGTCGGAACGCATTTGCCGTGGCGCCGGCGGTGTTGTGGCCTGTGCTTAGAATCGGCCGCCCGCGAATTGGCGCGCTGTCTCTCTACGCCTGGAATCGACTCGATGAATTTGCTCGTCTCGGTGGTTCTGCTCCCGCTGCTGCTCGGTACGCTTGCCTGTGCCGTGCTCGGCCGCCAGTCCGGGCTGCGCCAGGCGCCGGCCTGGGCCGCGGGCCTGACGACCGCGTTGGTGCTGGGCTTGCTTCTGTGGGCGGCGCCGGCGGTGTTCGAGGGTCAGGTCTTGCGCTTCCATGCCGACTGGGTGCCGGCCATAGGCCTGAACCTGGGCCTGCGCCTGGACGGCCTGGCCTGGATGTTCGCGGCGCTGATCAGCGCGATCGGCCTGCTGGTGGTGCTCTATGCCGCCTTCTATCTGCACCGCGAGGATCCGCCGGGCAAGTTCTTCGCGCTGCTGATGCTCTTCATGGCGGCGATGCTGGGCATTGCGCTGTCGGACAACCTGCTGCTGCTGGTGGTGTTCTGGGAGCTGACCAGCATCTCGTCCTTCCTGCTGGTGGGCTATTGGGGGCACCGCGAGGAGGCACGCAGCGGCGCGCGCATGGCGCTGGCGGTGACCGGCGGCGGCGGACTGGCTCTGCTGGCCGGCGTGATCGTGCTCGGCCAGATCGGCGGCAGTTACGAGCTCTCGGTGTTGCTGGAGCGGGGCGATGCGGTGCGTGCCGACAGCCGCTATCCGCTCGCGCTGGTGCTGATCCTGCTGGGCTGTTTCACCAAGAGCGCGCAGCTGCCCTTCCATTTCTGGCTGCCGCAGGCCATGGCCGCGCCCACGCCGGTGTCGGCCTATCTGCACTCGGCCACCATGGTCAAGGCCGGGCTGTTCCTGCTGATGCGCCTGTATCCGGTGATCGGCGGGCCGGGGCTGTTCGAGACCCTGGTGGCCAGCGTCGGTCTGCTGACCATGGTGTTCGCCGCCTTCGTGGCGATCTTCAAGCACGACCTCAAGGGGCTGCTGGCCTATTCGACGGTCAGTCACCTGGGCTTCATCACCTTCCTGATTGGGCTGGGCAGCCCGATGTCGGCGGTGGTGGCGGTGTTCCATGTGCTCAACCACGCCAGTTTCAAGGCAGCCTTGTTCATGAGCGCGGGCATCGTCGACCATGAGACCGGCACCCGCGACATGCGCCGGCTGGGCGGCCTGTTCGCGCTGATGCCCTGGGTCGGCTCGCTGGCCTTGCTGTCCTCGGCGGCCATGGCCGGCCTGCCGCCCTTCAACGGCTTCATCTCCAAGGAGATGATGCTGGAACAGGCGCTGCAGGCCGATTTCTGGGGCAGCGCCTCCTGGGCCATTCCGCTGCTGGCCACGCTGGGCGGTCTGTGCTCGATGGCCTATTCGACGCGCCTGGTGCATGACACCTTCTTCGGCGGGCCGCCGCGCGATCTGCCGCAGCCGCATCCGCATGAGCCGCCCTGGGGCATGAAGGCGCCGGTGCTGCTGCTCGTCGGCGTGGCGCTGGCCGTCGGCCTGGCACCGATGCTGCTGGCCGGGCCACTGGTGCGCCTGGCGGCGTCCAGCATGCTGGGCGCGCCGGCGCCGGAGTTCTCGCTGGGCCTGTGGCATGGACTGAATCTACCCTTGCTGATGAGCGCACTGGCGATCGCCGGCGGCGCGCTGCTCTATGCAACGCTGCGCCGCGGCGCGCGCCTGCATCGCCACGAGAGCGCGGCCTTCAGCGGCAAGCGGGTGTTCGAGTCGCTGATCGACGGGCTGTTCGGCTTGGCCGGCCGCTTCACCGCGGCGCTGGAGAACGGCTCGCTGCAGCGCTACATCGCCTGGATGCTGCTGCTGGCGCTGGCGCTGGCGGCCTGGCCGCTGCTGCAGCAGGGCGCCGCCCTGCAGGCCGGCGAGCGCCCGCTGCTGCCCGCGCCGCCGCTGGCGCTGGCCGTGTGGCTGCTGCTGCTGGCGCTGTGCGGCGGCCTGTTGCTGCTGCATCGCCAGCGCCTGCTGGCGGTGATCCTGGCCGGTGGTGTCGGTCTGGTGTGCTCGCTGGCCTTCCTGGCGCTATCGGCGCCGGATCTGGCGCTGACCCAGCTCTCGGTGGACATCGTCTCCACCGCGCTGCTGCTGATGGGCCTGGCCCTGCTGCCGCAGACCAGCCCGCGCGAGAGCTCGGCGCTGCGCCGTGGCCGCGACGCGCTGATCGCGCTGGCCTGCGGCGGCGGCGTGGCTTGGCTGGCCTGGCTGATGCTGACCCGTCCGCATGACTCGATCTCCTGGTACTTCCTGCAGAACGCGCTGACGCAGGGTGGCGGCACCAACACCGTCAATGTGATCCTGGTGGACTTCCGCGGCTACGACACCTTCGGCGAGATCACCGTGCTGGGCATCGCCGCATTGGGCGTGCTGGCGCTGCTGGACGGCCTGCGGACACGCCGCCCGGCGCTGGATGAGGCAGGACGCCGCTGGAGCTATGCGCAGGAGCCGCTGATGCTGCGCACCGTGGCGCCGCTGGTCTTGCCGCTGGCGCTGCTGCTCTCCGCCTACATCTTCTGGCGCGGTCACAACCTGCCCGGCGGCGGCTTCATCGCCGGCCTGGTGACGGCAGTGGCGCTGGTGCTGCAGTACATGGCGCGCGGCCAGCAGGCGACCGAGCAGCTGATGCGCGCGGCTGCCGGACGGCGCTATGTGCGCTGGATAGGCCTGGGCCTGGGCATCGCCTGGCTCACCGGGGCGGGCGCCTTCCTGTTCGGTCGGCCTTTCCTGACCAGCGCTTTCGGCCATCCGGTCGTGCCCTTGCTCGGCGAGCTGCCGCTGGCGACTGCGGCGCTGTTCGATCTGGGCGTCTACATCACCGTGGTCGGCTCGACGATGCTGATGCTCTCGGTGCTGGGTGCTGCCAGCAAGGAAGGCGTGCGGAGCGCAACATGACGATCTCGATGGAATTCCTGCTCGCCAGCGGCATCGGCCTGGTGACGGCCTGCGGTGTCTATCTGCTGCTGCGCGGCCGCAGCTTCAGCGCGGTGCTGGGGCTGTCGCTGCTGGGTTACGCGGTGAACATCTTCATCTTCGCGATGGGTCGGCTGTGGTCCTCGGCGGCGCCCATCCTCGGGCAGGGCGAGCTGCTCGCCGATCCCTTGCCGCAGGCCCTGGTGCTGACCGCGATCGTGATCGGCTTCGCCACCACCGGCTTCGTCATCGAGCTGGCCTTGCGCAGCCGCCATGACAACGGCAGTGACCATGTGGACGGCGCCGAGCCGCGGGAGCCGCAGCGATGATCGCGAATCTGCTGCACACCCATCTGCCGGTGCTTCCGGTGCTGCTGCCGGCGCTGTGCGCCGTGCTGCTGCTCCTGCTCGGCGACCACGGCGGCGACAGCCATGGCGGCCATGGCCACCACAAGCTGCGCTGGGCGCGCTGGCTGTCGCTGGGCGCGGCGCTGCTGGGCCTGCTGGTGGCGCTGGCCCTGCTGAAGCGTGCCGATGCGGGCGAGCTGATCGTCTATCGCGTCGGCGACTGGCCGGCGCCCTTCGGCATCGCGCTGCTGGTGGATCGTCTGGGCGCGTTGATGCTGCTGCTGTCGGCCTGCGTGGCGCTGCCGGTGCTCTGGTATGCCAGCGGCGGCTGGGATGCGCATGGGCGCTACTTCCATGCCTTGTTCCAGTTCCAGCTGATGGGCTTGAACGGCGCCTTCGTGACCGGAGACCTGTTCAACCTCTTCGTCTTCTTCGAGGTGCTGCTGATCGCCAGCTATGTGCTGATGCTGCACGGGCAGGGCGGGGCGCGGTTGAAAGCCGGCCTGCACTATGTGGTGCTGAACCTGCTGGCCTCGGCCTTGTTCCTCATCGGCGTGTCCCTGGTCTATGCCAAGACCGGCACGCTGAACCTGGCGGACCTGGCGCTGCGCGTGCCCGAGGTGGCCGAGCCGGACGCGGCGGTGCTGCGCGCTGCGGCGCTGATCCTGCTGGTGGTGTTCGGCTTCAAGGCCGCGCTGATGCCGATGGCAATGTGGCTGCCCAATACCTACGCCGCCGCCAGCGCGCCGGTGGCGGCACTGTTCGCGATCATGACCAAGGTGGGCGTCTACGCGATCCTGCGCGTACATGGCGTGGTGTTCGGCGATGGCGCCGGGGCCAGCGCGCTGACGGTGCAGCCGGTGCTGCTGCCGCTGGCGCTGGCGACCAGCGTGGTCGGCGTGCTGGGTGCGCTGGCGGCGCATACGCTCGCGCGTCTGGTGGCCTGGCTCACCGTGGCCTCGGTCGGCACGGTGCTGGCGGGCATCGGCCTGTTCGGCAGCGAGGCCTGGGGGGCGGCGCTGTACTACATGATCAACAGCACGCTGGTGATCGCGGCGCTGTTCCTGCTGGCCGAGCTGGTGGCCGCCCAGCGCGGCGCGGCCGAGGGGCGGCTGGAGCCGGCCTCGCCGGTGGCCCAGCCTACGGTGCTGGGCCTGATGCTGCTGCTGGCCGCGGCCTCGGTGGCGGGCCTGCCGCCGCTGCCGGGCTTCATCGGCAAGCTGATGCTGCTGGAAGCCGCCAGCACGCATGCCTGGGCGGCCGGCGTCTGGGCGGTGCTGCTGGGCGTGGGCTTCCTGACCCTGGTGGGTCTGGCGCGCGCAGGCAGCATCCTGTTCTGGCATGTCAGCGAGCAGCGCCCGGCCAGCGCAGCCGCGGGCCACAGCGTCAGTCTGCTGGCTGCAACTGGCGCACTGCTGGCCGCCAGCGTGCTGATGAGCCTGGGTGCGGCGCCGCTGCAGCGCTTCTGCGCGGCGGCTGCGGCCCAGCTGCAGGACCGCGCGGCCTATGCCGCGGCGGTGCTGGCGGCGCCCGGCGGTGGCGAGGCCGCACGAAGCATTCGACCCTACGACGGCCGCATCGGCCACCCTGAGCAGGAGCGCTGATCATGAGCGATCGCGACGGCAAACAGCTTGAAGCCCGGCCCGCGGCCGCCGGCTGGCTGGACCATCCGGCACTGTCGGTGCTGCTGGCCGTGGTCTGGCTGCTGCTGCAGGGCAGCGCGGGCCTGCCGCAGCTGCTGTCGGCCCTGGTGTTCGCACTGTTGCTGCCGCGCCTGTTGCGCGGCTTTCTCGGCCCGGCAGCCCGGCTGCGCAGGCCCGGCCTGGCGCTGCGGCTGACCATGGTGGTGCTGTGGGACATCGTGGTGTCCAACCTCAGTGTGGCGAAGCTGGTGCTGTCGCCAAGCGCCGACCCGCATCCGGCCTGGGTGCCGGTGCCGTTGGAGCTGCGCCATCCGGGCGCGATCACGCTGCTGGCCAGCATCATCACGATGACGCCGGGGACGGTGTCCTGTGTGGTCGACGAGACCGCGCAGCAGATCCTGGTGCATGCGCTGGACTGCGAGGACGGCGCGGCGCTGGTCGCGCAGATCAAGGCGCGCTACGAGCAGCCTTTGCTGGAGATCTTCGGATGAGCGCCTCTTTGAGTCAGGTTCTGCCCTGGGCCCTGGATTTCGCCACCGTCGCCGTGGGCCTGGCCCTGTTGCTGTGTGGCTGGCGCCTGCTGCGCGGGCCGGAAGCGACCGACCGCGTGCTGGCGCTGGACACCATGTACGTGAATGCGCTGGCGCTGGTGGTGCTGCTCGGGCTGCGCTGGCGGACCGAGCTGCTGTTCGAGGCGGCGCTGATCATCGCGCTGCTGGGCTTTGCCTCCACGGTGGCGCTGGCGCGCTATCTCAGCCGTGGCGATGTGATCGAGTGAGGTGACGATGCTTGAGGACCTGCACTGGACGATTCAGCTGCTGGCGGCGGCACTGCTGGTGGTGGGCGGCGTGTTCGCGCTGGTGGGCGCCGTCGGCATGCTGCGCTTTCGCGACTTCTACATGCGGCTGCACGCGCCGACCAAGGCGAGCACACTGGGCGTCGGCGGCGTGCTGCTGGCCAGCCTGGTGCTGGACTGGGCGCAGGGTCGCACGGGCCTGCAGGCGCTGCTGATCACGCTGTTCGTGTTCGTCACCGCACCGGTGTCGGCCAATCTGCTGGCGCAGGCCGCGCTGCATCTGCGCCTGCGCTCCAAGGCGCCGGTGCCGCCCGACCAGCCGCAGCCCTGAGCGGGCGCGGCCGTCTGGCGTCGGCTTGCTCAGTGCTTGTCGGCCGCCGGGTGCATCAGGCGGTCGGCCGCGGCGATGGCCAGCGCCGAGAACAGGAAGGCGATGTGGATCACCGTCTGCCACAGCAGCACCTTCTCGGTGTAGTTGTCGGCGTTGATGAAGGTCTTCAGCAGGTGGATGGACGAGATGCCGATGATCGCGGTGGCCAGCTTGACCTTGAGCACCGAGGCGTTCACATGGCTGAGCCACTCGGGCTGGTCGGGGTGCCCCTCCAGGTGCATGCGCGAGACGAAAGTCTCATAGCCGCCGACGATCACCATGATCAGCAGGTTGGAGATCATCACCACGTCGATCAGGCCCAGCACCACCAGCATCAGGATGGTCTCGTTGAGCTTGGCGATCGGCTCGTAGCCGATGATGGCGCCGGCGGCGTCCTTGATCGGCGTGGCCTTGTAGCCGATGCTCTTGACCAGCAGGGCCAGCGCGTCCTGGTTGCCGAAGGCGGCCTCGACCAGATGCACCAACTCGGTCCAGAACTGGAACACATAGACGCCCTGGGCCAGGATCAGTCCGAGATACAGCGGCAGCTGCAGCCAGCGGCTGGCAAAGATCAGGTTGGGAAGCGGGCGCAGCGGTCGGTTGTGGTCCTGCATAGGGTTAGTCCGGGTTCGGCGAATGGGGTCGGGGCTGCGATTCTAGGCGGCTGCGGCCGGTAGGCCGGCACGGGTGCAGAGTAAGCGGTTCGTCAGAGACCACGCGCACAGTTGCGCCCGATTCATTCCTACAAGCAACCGGGTCGACCGAGGAGACACTTCATGAGTCAGAACAAGCTCTACCTGCCGAGCCCCGAATGGACGGCACAGGCCCACGTGAAGGGCATGGACGGGTACAAGGCGCTGGTGGCCGAGGCCGAGCGCGACTACGAAGGCTACTGGGCCCGTCTGGCGCGCGAGCTGATCAGCTGGAAGACGCCGTTCACCAAGGTGCTCAACAGCAGCGATGCGCCGTTCTTCAAGTGGTTCGAGGACGGTCGCCTGAACGTCTCCTACAACTGCCTGGATCGCAATGTCGAAGCCGGCCTGGGCGACAAGACCGCGATCATCTTCGAGGCCGATGACGGTGCCGTGACGCGGGTCAGCTATGCCGAGCTGCTGGCCAAGGTGGCGCAGCTGGCCAACGCGTTGAAGGCGCGCGGCGTGAAGAAGGGCGACCGCGTCGTCATCTACATGCCGATGTCGGTCGAGGGCGTGGTCGCGATGCAGGCCTGCGCTCGCATTGGTGCCACGCACTCGGTGGTGTTCGGCGGCTTCTCGGCGCAGTCGCTGCGCGACCGGGTGCAGGATGCCGGCGCGGTGATGGTCATCACGGCTGACGAGCAGGCACGCGGAGGCAAGCATCTGCCGCTGAAGACCATCGTCGACGAGGCGCTTGCCGACAACAGCTGCCCGACGCTGAAGGACGTGATCGTCTACAAGCGCACCGGCGGCAGCATCCCCTGGGTGGCCGGCCGCGACCTGTGGCTGCACGAGGTGGTGCAGGGCCAGGCGACCAGCTGCGAGCCCGAGTGGGTGGAGGCCGAGCATCCGCTGTTCCTGCTCTATACCAGCGGCTCCACCGGCAAGCCCAAGGGCGTGCAGCACAGCACCGGCGGCTATCTGCTGCATGCGGCGCTGACCACCAAGTGGACCTTCGACCTCAAGCCCGACGATGTGTTCTGGTGCACCGCCGATATCGGCTGGGTCACCGGCCACACCTACATCACCTACGGCCCGCTGGCGCTGGGTGGCACCGAGATCGTCTTCGAAGGCGTGCCGACCTATCCGGATGCCGGCCGCTTCTGGCAGATGATCGCCAAGCACAAGGTCACGATCTTCTACACCGCGCCGACGGCAATCCGCTCGCTGATCAAGGCGGCCGAGACCAACGAGGCAGTGCATCCGAAGAACTACGACCTGAGCAGCCTGCGCTTGCTGGGCTCGGTGGGCGAGCCGATCAACCCGGCCGCCTGGGAGTGGTACCACGCGAATGTGGGCGGCGGCCGCTGCCCCATCGTCGACACCTTCTGGCAGACCGAGACCGGCGGCCACATGATCACGCCGCTGCCGGGCGCGACGCCGCTGGTGCCGGGCTCGTGCACGCTGCCTTTCCCGGGCATCACCACGGCCATCGTCGATGAGCTGGGTAACGACGTGCCCAACGGGCAGGGCGGCATCCTGGTCGTCAAGAAGCCCTGGCCGTCGATGATCCGCACCATCTGGGGTGATCCGGAGCGCTTCAAGAAGAGCTACTACCCCAGCGAGCTCAAGGGCTACTACCTGGCGGGCGACGGCGCGATCCGCGATGCCGAGACCGGCTACTTCACCATCACCGGCCGCATCGACGACGTGCTGAACGTCTCCGGCCACCGCATGGGCACGATGGAGATCGAGTCGGCCCTGGTCAGCTGCACCGAGCTGGTGGCCGAAGCAGCGGTGGTGGGGCGTCCCGACGACACGACCGGTGAGGCGATTTGCGCCTTCGTCGTGCTCAAGCGTCCGCGCCCCACCGGCGACGAGGCCAAGGCGATTGCCAAGCAGCTGCGCGACCATGTGGCCAAGGAGATCGGCCCGATCGCCAAGCCCAAGGACATCCGTTTCGGCGACAACCTGCCCAAGACCCGCTCGGGCAAGATCATGCGCCGCCTGCTGCGCTCGGTCGCCAAGGGCGAGGCCGTTACGCAGGACACCAGCACGCTGGAAAATCCGGCGATCTTGGAACAGCTGGGGCAAGCCTACTGATCCAGATCGGGCCGGCCAGCTGAACCACTTGGCGCGGGCCGGATATTGGGTGCATTCATGCCGAGCAGCGGCGTGACGTGCGCACCAGAAGCCGCCCATCCTTGAACAGCTGCGGCAGGCTTGCTAAAGCGCCGCCTCAAACAAGAACAGGCCCCCCAGGGCCTGTTCTTTTATGTGAAGCAGCGGACTGCTTCGGAGGGCCTTACTTGGTGGCCATCACCCAGGCAGCCAATTGCTTGGCTTCGTCGGCGCTGACCTGCGGGTTGGCCGGCATGGGCACCGGACCCCAGACGCCCGAACCACCCTTGACGATCTTGTCGGCCAGCTTGGCGACAGCATCCTTGTCCTTGGCGTACTTGGCGGCGACATCCTTGTACGAAGGGCCGACCAGCTTCTTGTCGACGGCATGGCAAGCCATGCAGTTCTTCTTCTGGGCCAGATCGGCGCTGGCTTGCGCGACCGGGGCGGCGAAGGCGGCGGCCAGAGCGGCCAGGGCGAACACGGCGGAGGACTTCATGACTTCCTTTCGAGACGAGAGGTGGGAGAGCGACGAGAGGACAGAAAAACTGCACTACATTCGATGAAGCGCAGTCCCTGCGACAACGCTGCGCGGGATTGTACGGTTGACCGCATTCGTCGGCATCAGACAGGAGCAAGCAAGCATGTGGTTCGTGTTGATTGGCACGCTGTTGGTGGTGCTCAAGCTCGCCGGCGTGGCGCCGGTCGCGGGCTGGAGCTGGTTCATCGTGCTCATTCCCTTTGGTTTGGCCGTGCTGTGGTGGGCTTGGGCCGACAAGTCGGGCCTGACCCAGCGCCAGGCCATGCAGCGCCTGGACGAACGCAAGGAGCAGAGGCGAAAGAAGGCGATGGAGGCGCTCGGGCAGGGCGAGCAGCGCCGCAAGTGAGCGCCGCAGCCCAGGCGGCTTCGGTGCAGCGGCCTACTATGATGCGCGCCTTCGAACTTCTCTGCGACTAGCCTCATGTGGGTCCACCCCCAGTTCAATCCGATCGCGCTGCAGATCGGCCCGCTGGCCGTGCATTGGTATGGCCTGACATACCTGGCGGCCTTCGGCTTGTTCATGTGGCTGGCCACCAAGCGCATCGCGCAGCCGAGCTATGCCGCTGCCGGCTGGAGTCGGCGTGACGTCGACGACCTGCTGTTCTTTGGCGTGCTCGGCGTGGTGCTGGGCGGCCGGCTGGGCTATGTGCTGTTCTACAAGCCTGGCTATTTCCTGGAGCATCCGTTGGAGGCCTTCGCGGTCTGGCAGGGCGGCATGGCCTTTCACGGCGGCCTGCTGGGCGTGATCGTCGCGATGGCGCTCTTTGCGCGCCTGCGCGGCCGGCGATTCTTCGAGGTCACCGATCTGATCGCGCCTTGCGTGCCCACGGGCCTGGCCGCCGGGCGCATCGGCAACTTCATCAACGGTGAGTTGTGGGGGCGACCTGCCGACGCTAGCCTGCCCTGGGCGATGGTGTTTCCGCAGGCTCAGGACGGCGGCATCGCGAGGCATCCTTCGCAGCTTTACCAGTTCCTCGGCGAGGGCCTGCTGCTTTTCGTGCTGTTGTGGTTCTATGCGCGCAAGCCACGCGCGACTGGCCAAGTGTCGGGCATGTTCCTGATCGGCTATGGCTTCTTCCGTTTCGCGGCCGAGTACTTCCGCGAGCCCGACAGCTTCCTTGGCTTGCGCGCGCTGAGCCTCAGCCAGGGACAGTGGCTGAGCCTGCCGATGATCGCGGCGGGCCTGCTCATCTGGTGGCTGGCATCGCGCCACGCAACCGCAAAGTCCTGACATGCGCCAGATCTTCTTCGACACCGAAACCACCGGCCTGCGTGCCGAGGCCGGCGACCGCATCATCGAGATCGGTTGCCTGGAGATGGTCAACCGCCAGCTCACCGGCAACAAGCTGCACCTCTACCTGAACCCGGAACGGCCCAGCGACCCGGACGCGGTGCGCATCCACGGCCTAACCGACGAGTTCCTCGCCGACAAGCCCAAGTTCGCCGAGGTGGCCGACGAGCTGCTCGCCTTCCTGCGCGACGCCGAACTGGTGATCCACAACGCGGCCTTCGACATCGGCTTCATGAACGCCGAACTGAAGCGCCTGGGCCATCCGCCGATCACGCACATCGTCGGCGGCGTGCGCGACACGCTGCTGATGGCGCGCGACATGTTCCCCGGCAAGGCGAACTCGCTGGACGCGCTGTGCAAACGCCTGGAGGTCGACAACTCCAGCCGCACGCTGCACGGCGCGCTGCTCGATGCCGAGTTGCTGGCCGAGGTCTATATCCGGCTGACGCGCGGCCAGGACTCACTGGTGATCGACGAGGCTTCGAGCAGCAGCAACGCGAATGCCGGCAGCGAACTCGCCGTCGAGAGCATCGACTTCAGCCGCTATGTGCTGCCCGTCATCGCCGCGGGCGAGGCCGAGCTCGCGGCGCATGCCGCCGCGCTGGCCGATCTCGACAAGGCCAGCGGCGGCAAGCGCATCTGGCAGGACGCCTGACACTCGAAGGCTTGGCGAGGCCAAAAACGATGGCATAATCGCGGGCTTCCCGGTTGGCGATTCAGAAATGGATCGTCGCAGCAGCCGACAGACCGGGCGGTTAGCTCAGCGGTAGAGCACTGCCTTCACACGGCAGGGGTCGCAGGTTCGAACCCTGCACCGCCCACCAAGGTTGCTGCACATAGTGGACCCGGTCCCGATACCGGGCGGTTAGCTCAGCGGTAGAGCACTGCCTTCACACGGCAGGGGTCGCAGGTTCGAACCCTGCACCGCCCACCAGAAAACGAAAACCCCGCGAAGCGCAGGCTTCGCGGGGTTTTTCGTTTCTACACTCCAAATCGCCACTTGAATGACACACGGGAGGAGCCAGTCCATGAAGTCGCTCGCCACCGCCGAATTGCTTGAAAAGGTGATCGCTGCTGCAGCGCAGGCGGGCCAAACCATCCTCGAGGTCTATGCCACCGACTTTGCCGTGCGCGGCAAGGACGATGCGTCGCCGGTGACCGAGGCCGACGAGCGCGCCGAGGCGCTGATCCTCGCCGAGCTGGCCCGCTTCAGCCCCGGCGTGCCGGTGATCTCGGAAGAGGCGGCCAGCCAGGGCCGCGTGCCGGCGGTCACCGAGCGCTTCTGGCTGGTCGATCCGCTGGACGGCACCAAGGAGTTCATCGCGCGCAACGGCGAGTTCACCGTCAACATCGCGCTGATCGAGCAGGGCCTGCCGGTGCTGGGTGTGGTGCTGGCGCCGGCGCTGCAGCGTCTCTATGCCGGGCGCATTGGCGACGATGGCGCCGAGGCTTTCGTCGTCGAGGGCAGCGGACCACGCCTGCCGCTGCGCTGCCGCGCTGTGCCGTCAGCCGGCCTCACCGTGGTAGCGAGCCGCTCGCACGGCGATGCCGCCGCGCTGGACGCCTTTCTGGCCGGCAAGCCGGTGGCCGAAACGGTCGCGATTGGCTCCTCGCTGAAGCTGTGCCTGCTGGCCGCCGCTCAGGCCGACCTCTATCCGCGTCTAGGCCGCACGATGGAGTGGGACATTGCTGCCGGCCATGCGGTGCTGCGCGCCGCCGGCGGCCATGTGCGCACGCTGGCCGGCGAGGAGCTGCGCTACGGCAAGCCCGGCCTGGACAACCCGCACTTCGTCGCGTCGACGGTCTGAAACGCGCTCAATCAGTCCATGCGCACGCGCATCGGGATGCGGCGCCGGCCCAGCGTGCCTTCGGGCTTCGCGCCGTAGCGGCCAGCGAGCGGCGTGTGGCAGTGCGGGCAGGCGCCTTGCGCGTCGAGCTCGTAGCGCAGCAGCGCATGCCAGTCGCGCACGATCAGCGCCTCGCCGCAGCCGGTGCAGCGCGTGGTGCCGCCGTCGCTGTCGTGCACATTGCCGGTGTAGACATGGCGCAGCCCGGCATCACGGGCGATGCGGCAGGCGCGCTGCAGCGTCTCGGTCGGCGTGCGCGGCGTGTCAATGAGCTTGTAGTCGGGGTGGAAGGCAGTGAAGTGCAGCGGCACCTCGGTGCCCAGCTGCTCGGCGATCCAGCGGCACATCGCCTCCAACTCGGCCGTGCTGTCGTTGAGCCCGGGGATCAGCAGCGTGGTGATCTCCAGCCAGCAGCCTGTCTCGTGGACGATGTACTGCAGCGTGTCCAGCACCGGCGCCAGATGCGAGGCGGTCTGCTCGACATAGAACTTGTCGCTGAAGGCCTTCAGGTCGACGTTGGCCGCATCCATCTTGGCGTAGAACTCGGCGCGCGGCGCGGCATGCATATAGCCGGCCGTCACCGCCACCGTCTTCACGCCCAGCGAATGGCAGGCATCGGCCGCATCCATCGCGTACTCGGCAAAGATCACCGGGTCGTTGTAGGTGAAGGCCACGCTGGCGGCGCCGGCGGCACGCGCCGCCGCGGCGATCGCCTCGGGCGAGGCCTGGTCCTGTAGGCGGTCCATCTCGCGGCTCTTGGAGATGTCCCAGTTCTGGCAGAACTTGCAGGACAGATTGCAGCCCGCCGTACCGAAGGACAGCACGCCCGAGCCCGGGTGGAAGTGGTTCAGCGGCTTCTTCTCGATCGGGTCGATTGCGAAGCCCGAGCTGCGACCGTAGGTGGTCAAGACCATCCGATCGCCCTCGCGGGCGCGCACGAAGCACAGGCCGCGCTGGCCCTCGTGCAGCTTGCAGTCGCGCGGGCAGAGATCGCATTGCAGGCGACCATCGGGCAGCGCGTGCCACCAGCGTGCCGGCACGGTGCCGCTGTCGGTGGGCAAGGGCTCGCGCTTCATGCCGGTGCCTCCTCGAACGCCTGGACCTGGTAGCGCCACAGCTGCACGTCGGCCGCCCAGAAGTCGGTCGGCAGCCCGGACTTGCGCAGCAGCGCGCGCATGAAGTCCTCGCGCTGCGGCAGCTGCGACCAGACCTGCGGCAAAAAAGTGCCGCGCCGGCCGCGCCAATGCAGCAGCGCGCCGTCTATGCCCGGGCGCAGCTGCGCGGCGGCGCTGGTCAGGTCGGCTGCGGGCGCCAAGGCCTGCATCGGACTCAAGACCGAGACTTCCAACTGCAGGCTGTCGAACTCGATGGCGCTGACCGGCGCGAAGCGCGGGTCGCGGAAGGCCGCGGCGCGGGCATTGGCGTGCACGTCCTCGCCGAGCGGGCGCGTCGCTTCCAGCTGGCCAATGCAGCCGCGCAGCTCGCGGTTCAGGTCGTGCAGCGTGACGAAGCTCGCGCCGAGCTGAAGCAGTGTCGGATGCGCCGGCACGCGCGGTGCGGCCAGGCCCAGCGCGCCGGCAATCGACGCGCGGGCGGTGGCCAGCAGCGCGCTGCCCAGCGCTGAAGCCGACCCGGATGACGGCTCCTCGTTCGCGCCTTCGGCATCACGTTCGCGGTCGGCAGTCTCGGGCGGCAGGAAGGCCAGCGATGCATAGCCGACCACGCGATCGCGGCTGCCGGCGGTGTCGCCGGAGTTGCGCACATCGAGCACACGCGGCTGCAGCCCATGACGCCGCGCGGCGCGCAATGCCCCGTTGAGCGGCGATGCGCCGCAGGCTTCCTCGCCATGCAGATCGGTAGCGAAGCCGGCGATGCGCGCCAGCGTCGCGGCATCGCGCTCGCGGGCCTGGGCATAGGGCAGGTAGTGGGACAGATCGGAGCTGATCACGATCAGCGTCTCGTCGCCGCCCCAGAGCCGCTCCAGCACCTGTTCGACCTGAGCGGGACTGGCGTCGCCGACGGCCAGCGGCACCAGGCGGAAGTCGCTGCCGAGCACCTGCTGCAGGAAGGGCAGTTGTACTTCCAGCGAATGCTCGACCGCATGGGCACGGTCCGAGACCAGCAGCTGCGGCAGATCGGCCAGACCGGCCAGCGCGGCGCGATCCAGCTGTACGCGGCCCAGCGGAGTGTCGAAGGCCTCGACGCTGGGCGCCGCCAGCCCGCGCACCGGCACGCGGTGCACCGGGCCGAGCAGCACCACGCGGCGGATGCGCGCGCGGTGCGGCGCCAGCTGCGCATAGGCATGCGCGGCTACCGGGCCGGAATAGATGTAGCCCGCGTGCGGCACGACGAGCATCTTGGGGCAGGGCCCGGGCTGCGCGGCAGCGGACACCTGCGCGAGGTAGTCGGCCACGCTGCGTTGCAGCGCGCGCGGCTCATCGGGATAGAAGCTGCCGGCGACGGCAGCGGGGCGGACTCCAGACATCTCAGGTCCTCCTCGGTCTCCAAGCGTCCTATTTGGCTGCATGTCACCGAACTGCAAGGCCGGGGTCGCGACAATGGAGAGCCATGTCTAGTTTCGCCGCGCCAAGCCCTTTTCTGCCGTCGTCGGCGCCTGCCGAGGGCTGGCTGGCGCTGCGGCTCGGCGGGCTGGGCCTGGGCTGGCTGAGCCCGGCCCGGGCGGCGCGGCTGGCGTCGCTGCTGCCCGAGCTGGAGCCAATGCCTGGCGCGCTGCGTTGGCCGGGTGCGGCATCGCTGTTGGGTGAGCAGCTCAGGCTGGCGGCGCAGCAGCTGCGCGAGCAGGGCGAGATCCACGGCTGGCGCGACGAGGCCTATGCCTGCGAGCAGCCGGTGGCCGACCCGTGCAACGAACGCGGCCTGGAGCTGTTTCGCCTGGAGCGCGCCGCCTTCCGGCCTTTCGGTCTGATGAGCCGCGCGGTGCACATCAACGCCTGGCTGCCTGACGGCCGCATGTGCTGCGGGCGCAGGGCGCTGCACAAGGCCACCGATCCCGGACGGCTCGACAACCTGGCCGCCGGCGGCCTGCCGGCGGGTGAGGATCTGCTGGACTGCGCGCGGCGCGAGCTGTGGGAAGAGGCCGGCGTGCCGCCCGAGCTGTCGGCCGCGCTGCAGCCCTGCGGCGCGATCCGCACGCGGCGCATCGAGCCCGAAGGCCTGCACGACGAGGTGCTGCACATCTATGCGCTGCAGCTGCCGGACGGCTTCATGCCGGCCAACCGCGATGGCGAGGTCAGCGAGTTCCTCTGTCTGGCACCAGCCGAGCTGCAGCAGCGCCTCGCTGCCGGCGAATTCAGCCCCGATGCCGAGGCGGTGATCCGCTTTGGACTCGATCAAGGCAGCCGGCACGCGGGCGCATAGCGCCGGGCTGGCGCGCGACCCGCGCCACAATGCCGGCATGCAAGAAGAAACCGTCGATGCAGTCGTCGTCGGGGCCGGTGTCGTCGGCCTCGCCGTCGGGCGCGCGCTCGCGCAGCGCGGCCTGGAAACCCTGGTGCTGGAGCGCGAGACCGCGATCGGCACCGGCGTGAGTTCACGCAACAGCGAGGTCATCCATGCCGGCATCTACTACCCCGAGGGCTCGCTGAAGGCGCGGCTGTGCGTACGCGGCAAGCAGCTGCTTTATGCGTTGTGCGAAAGCCATGGCGTCAATCACCGGCGCTGCGGCAAGCTGATCGTCGCCACCTCGCCCGCACAGCTCGACGGACTCAAGGCACTGGCGGCCAAGGCGGCGCGCAACGGCGTGGACGATCTGCGCTGGCTGAGCCGCGAGGAGGCGCTGGCGATGGAGCCGGAGCTGGCCTGCGAGGCGGCGCTGCTCTCGCCGTCGACCGGCATCGTCGACAGCCATGGCCTGATGCTGGCGCTGCAGGGCGATCTGGAGGCCGCCGGCGGTGCGGTGGCGCTGGCCTCGACAGTGCGCGAGATCGTGCCTGCCGGCGATGCGCTGCGCGTGGTGGTGGACAGCGAGGGCAGCGAGCTGGTGCTGCGCGCCCGCCATGTGGTCAACGCTGCGGGGCTGTGGGCACCCTTTGTCGCCGCCGCCACGCAAGGGCTGGCGCCACGCTTCGCGCCGACGGCGCACTTCAGCAAGGGCTGCTATTTCTCGCTGGCGGGCCGGGCGCCGTTCTCGCGTCTCGTCTATCCGCTGCCGCAGGATGCTTGGCTTGGCGTGCACCTGACGCTGGATCTGGGCGGGCAGGCGCGCTTCGGCCCCGATGCGCAGTGGCTGGACGAGGTGAGCGAGCCAACGCAGATCGACTACCAGGTGGACCCGTCGCGTGCCGAGGGCTTCTATGCCGATGTGCGCCGCTACTGGCCGGGATTGCCGGATGGATCGCTGCAGCCGGCCTACAGCGGCGTGCGGCCGAAGATCCACGCGCCGGGCGAGCCGGCGCCGGACTTCCGCATCGACGGGCCGGCCGAGCATGGCATCGCTGGACTGGTGAATCTGCTGGGTATCGAGTCGCCGGGGCTGACCAGCAGCCTGGCCATCGCCGAGGAGGTAGCTGCACGGCTCGCCTTGTGAGCCGGCGGCCCTGGACCGCCCTGTTCTGTCGCCTCAGTCGGCCGCGACCTCGCGCCAGTCCCCGTCGATCAGCAACTGGTGCGGCCGGAAGCGCGCCTTGTAGGCCATCTTAGGGCTCTGCGCGATCCAATAGCCCAGGTAGAGGTGCGACAGGCCCACCTGGCGGGCCTGCTCGATCTGCCACATCACGTTGTAGCTGCCGTAGCTGGCACCGTCCTCGGGCTCGTAGAAGGTGTAGACGGCCGAGAGCCCGTCGCTGAGCACATCCAGGATGGAGACCATCTTGAGCGTGCCCAGTTCACCCGAATCGCCATCGGGAGCCGGTGTGCGGAACTCAACCAGCCGCGAATTGACCCGGCTCTGCAGCAGGAACTGCGCGTACTGGTCGACGCTGTCCTGGTCCATGCCGCCGCCGGCATGGCGGCCGGCCTGGTAGCGCAGGTAGAGCTGGTAGTGCTCGTTGCTGTACTCCAGCCGCATCACGCGGGCCTGCAGATCGCCGTGCTGGCGCCAGGCGCGGCGCTGGCTGCGGCTGGGTTCGAAACGCGCCACTGGAATGCGCATCGGCACGCAGGCACGGCAGCCGTCGCAATAGGGCCGGTAGGTGAACATACCGCTGCGCCGGAAGCCCGCGTCGACCAGCGCCGAGTAGGCATCGGCATGGATCAGGTGGCTGGGCGTGGCCACCTGCGAGCGCGCCATCCGATCCGGCAGATAGCTGCAGGGGTAGGGCGCCGTCGCATAGAACTGCAGCTGGGTTAGCGGAAGCTCTTTGGGGTGGGTCACGGGTGGGCGTCTGGGCTGGGCTGCGGTGCTGTGGCCGATTCTGCCTGCAGATGCCGCCACAGGCCGGGATGGAAAACCCAAGCGGACGGGGCAGGCTGCGTCACAGTTCGCGACAGGTGCGCCTCGAACTCGGCGCGCGGCACCTCGAAAGCGCCCAGCGAGGCCAGATGGCGGGTGTTCTGCTGGCAGTCGATCCACTCGATGCCATGCTCGCGGCACAGGCAGATCAGCGCCGCAAGCGCGATCTTGGAGGCATCGCTGCGGCGCATGAACATCGACTCGCCGAAGAACATGCGGCCCAGGTTGATGCCGTAGAGCCCGCCGACCAGTTCGCCGTCCATCCAGGTCTCGACGCTGTGGACCGCGCCCTCTTTGGCCCAGCGCTCGTAGGCAGCCTGCATCTCGGGCAGGATCCAGGTCCCGGACTGGCCTTCGCGCGGCGTGCTGGCGCAGGCCTTCAGCACCTCGTGCAGCGCGCTGTCGACGCGGATCTCGCAGCCGGGCGTGGCGATGAAGCGGGCAATCGTCTTGCGCAGCGAGCGGCTGAGCTTGAAGTGCCGTGTCTGCAGCACCATGCGCGGGTCCGGCGACCACCAGAGGATGGGCTGGCCCTCGCTGTACCAGGGAAAGATGCCGCGCGAATAGGCGGCGCGCAGCCGCGCCGGGCTCAGGTCGCCGCCGGCGGCCAGCAGCCCCGGCGCCTCGCTGCCTGCGGGCAGGGCGCGCGAGGTGGGCGGGAACAGCAGCGCAGCTTCGTTGATCCAGTCGATCATCGGCTCATGGTAGCGTGGCGGCCGCTTCAGAAATTTCGATCCAGTTCACGATGATCACCGTCTACGGCATTCCCAACTGCGACACCGTCAAGCGCGCCCGCGCCTGGCTGGACGGCCAGGGCCGCGCCTACCAGTTCCACGATTTCAAGAAGGCCGGCGTGCCGGCCGAGCAGCTGCAGCGCTGGCTGGCCGAGCTGGGCTGGGAGAAGCTGCTCAACCGCGCCGGCACGACCTGGCGCAAGCTGGACGATGCCACGAAGGCTGCGGTGGTCGACGCCGCCAGTGCCGCCGCGCTGATGCAGGCCCAGCCCAGCGTGATCAAGCGCCCGGTAGTGCAGTGGGATAGCGGGGCATTGAGCGTGGGCTTCTCGCCAGAGCTGTTTGCGGCCCAGGCCTGAGTTTTGAGCTGACTTGGTGCGCATGCTGTGCCAAGGTGGTGCAGTTGGTCGCACCTTGGTGCGTTCCATGCCGGTGCGTCGCGCCCTTTTGTGGGCATCTTTCTTGCAATCCTGGTGCGTCGTTGGTCAGGGCGGTGCGGCCCGGCCCGAGAACACTCTCAAGGACTGCAATGGAGACTCTCAAGCAGGGCGCCGATGCGCTCTTCATCCTGCTCGGCGCCATCATGGTGCTGGCGATGCATGCCGGCTTCGCCTTCCTGGAGCTGGGCACGGTGCGCAAGAAGAACCAGGTCAATGCGCTGGTGAAGATCCTGGTGGACTTCGCCGTGTCCACCGTCGTCTATTTCCTGGTGGGCTACGGCGTGGCCTACGGCACGCACTTCTTCATCGGTGCCGAGACACTGGCGCAAAAGAACGGCTACGAGCTGGTCAAGTTCTTCTTCCTGCTGACCTTCGCGGCGGCCATTCCGGCCATCGTCTCCGGTGGCATCGCCGAGCGCGCGCGCTTCGGCCCGCAACTGATGGCCACTGCCGTCATCGTTGGCCTCATCTACCCGCTGTTCGAGGGCCTCACCTGGAACCAGGCCTTCGGCTTCCAGGCCTGGCTGAAGGCCAGCTTCGGCGCCGAGTTCCACGACTTCGCCGGCAGCGTGGTGGTCCACGCGGTGGGTGGCTGGATCGGCCTGGCCGCAGTGCTGCTGCTGGGCCCGCGCTACAACCGCTACCGCAAGGATGGCGGCATGAGCGCGCATCCGCCCTCCAGCATTCCCTTCCTGGCGCTGGGCGCCTGGGTGCTGGCGGTGGGCTGGTTCGGCTTCAACGTGATGAGCGCGCAGACCCTGGACAAGATCTCCGGCCTGGTCGCGGTGAATTCGCTGATGGCCATGGTCGGCGGCACGCTGGTGGCGGTGCTGATGGGCCGCAACGACCCCGGCTTTGCCTACAACGGCCCGCTGGCCGGCCTGGTGGCTGTGTGCGCGGGTTCGGACCTGATGCATCCGGTGGGCGCGCTGGTGGTCGGTGGTGTGGCCGGCGCGATCTTCGTCCTGATGTTCACGCTGACGCAGAACCGCTGGAAGATCGACGACGTGCTGGGTGTCTGGCCGCTGCACGGCCTGTGCGGCGCCTGGGGCGGCATCGCCGCGGGCATCTTCGGCCAGCAGGCGCTGGGCGGCATCGGCGGCGTGAGCTTCATGGCGCAACTGCTGGGCACGCTGGCTGGCGTGGCCTGGGCCTTCACGGGTGGCTTCGTCGTCTACGGCGTGATCAAGAAGGTGGCCGGCCTTCGTCTGAGCCCCGAGGAGGAGTACGAAGGCGCCGACCTGAGCATCCACAAGATCGGCGCGACGCCCGACCGCGAGGTCAGCTGGTAAGCTGCGGACCGACACCGCATGACAAGAGAAGCGGCGCTGGGCGCCGCTTCTTTGCTTTCCACATTCCAGCTTTCAGTCTTTCTTTTGCCCATGTTCACAGGCATCGTCCAGGGCGTCGCCACCGTCGCCGCCATCACCGACCGTCCGGGGCTGCGCAGCTTCACGCTGCAGTTCCCGCCAGGTTTCTGCACCGGTCTGGAGATCGGCGCCAGCGTGGCCTGCGATGGCGTGTGCCTGACTGTCACGGCGCTCAAGGGGCCTGAGCAGGCAGACTTCGACGTGATGCAGCAGAGCCTGGCGCTCACCACGCTGGGCGATCTGAAGGCGGGCAGCCGCCTCAACGTGGAACGTGCCGCCAAGGACGGCGCCGAAATCGGCGGCCATCCGCTGTCCGGCCACATCGACTTCACCGCCACGGTGGCGGCGATTCGCCGCCCCGAGAACAACCACGTGATCCGCATCCAGGTGCCCGAGCCCTGGATGCGCTATGTCTTCGCCAAGGGCTATATCGCCATCAACGGCGCCAGCCTCACGGTGGCCGAAGCCGACCGCAAGGCCGGCTGGTTCGAGGTCTGGCTGATCCCCGAGACGCTGCGCATGACCACCTTTGGCGACAAGGACGTCGGTGCGCGCCTGAACATCGAGATCGAGCGGCAGACGCAGGTGTTCGTCGATACGGTGCGTGACGCGGTGGAAGAGAAGCTGGGGCCGCTGCTGCCGGCGCTGGAGAAGCTGCTGGCCCAGCAGGGCGTCGACCTGCTCGCGCCTCCCTCAACGAGCGGCACGACACGCGGCTTGTAAACATTGGTGACGGCTGTCCACGGGCGGCCGGGCTTGACGTTGAACTTGCACGTCAAGGAGTTTCCGCCAATGAAGAACACGAGCATGAAGGGCTGGCCGCTTGCCGCCGCTCTCGCCCTTGCGGCCATGGTGCAGCCTGCCCAGGCGCGAGATGTTGATGTCGGAGTGTCCGTGCAGATCGGCCAGCCCGGCTTTTACGGGCGCATCGATATCGGCGATGCGCCGCGCCCGCGGCTGATCTACGCCGAGCCGCTGATCATCAGCCGGCCGCCGCCTCGTGTGATCTACGAGCCGGTCTATCTGCGCGTGCCGCCTGGCCATGAGCGCCACTGGCGCAAGCACTGCCACCGCTACGAAGCCTGCGGCCGGCCGGTCTACTTCGTGCGTGACGACTGGTACCAACGCGTCTATGTCCCGCACTACCACCACCGTCATCCCGACTATCGCCATGACAGGCGGGACGACTGGCGTGACGGACGCCGTGAGGACTGGCGCGATGAACGCGGCCGCGGCCATGGCCACGGTCATGGCCGCGACTGACTGAGCAAGAGCACCCTGATCGGCCTTCTCAGCTGCGCTGGGCGAAAATGGCGGCATGCACACAGAAGATATCGAGACCGAGGGCGCTGCAGCCGCACCGGGCGCCGGGCGCCCCGAGGGCTTTCGCCGCGTCAGCGCCGCGCTGGCCGAGCGCGGCCACCCGCACCAGCCGCTGTGGCTTGAGGTGGCAGCCCGCACCTCGCAGGAGGCGGCCGACGCGCTGGGTGTCAGCCTGGGCCAGATCGCCAAATCGGTGGTCTTTCGTCGCAAGGCTGATGATCGCGCGGTGCTGGTGATCGCCTCGGGCGACCGCCGCATCGACGAGAAAAGGCTCAAGGAGCACACCGGCCCCTTGGGACGCGCCGATGCCGACTACGTCAAGGCGTGCACCGGGTTCTCGATCGGTGGCGTCTCGCCGCTGGGCTACGCCCCGGCCGATGGACAGCAGATGCCGCTGCTCTTCGTCGATCGCGAGCTGTTCCGCTTTGAGCTGATCTGGGCTGCGGCGGGCCATCCCAACGGTGTGTTTCGCATGGCGCCGGACGAGTTGGTGACGCTGACCGGCGCGCCGGTGATCGACGTGGTGCAGCAGCCATGAGCGGCGGCGCACGTGGCGGTGTGGCCTCACCCTGTGTCAATGTGTGCCGCATGCATGCCGGCACTGGCTGGTGCGAGGGCTGCGCACGCAGCATCGACGAGATTGCCAGCTGGGGCGGCAGCGACGACGCGGCGCGCCGAATCGTGCTGGCGCGCCTGCCGCAACGTCGGCGACAGCTGCGGGAGCTGGGCGTCTGGGCCGGTCCGGCCTTGGCCTTGAACAGCGAGGAGACACTGGGATGAGTTCGCCCCCGGCGCTCAAGCGCCTGCAGTTCTATTTCGATCCGGTCTCGCCCTATGCGGCGCTGGCCTTTGCCAAGCTGCCCGAGGCGCTGTCCGGGCTGAGCTATGTGGTGGACTACCGGCCGGTGCTGTTTGCCGCCTTCTTGCAGGCGCTGGGCCAGAAGGGCCCCGCAGAGATCGCGGGCAAGCGAGCCTGGACCTATCGTCAGGTGAGCTGGCTGGCCTACCAGGCCGGCGTTGCGCTGGACCTGCCGGCTCAGCATCCCTTCAATCCCTTGCCGCTGCTGCGCCTGGCTCTGGCCGCGCAGGCGCCGGGTGCCACCCCGAGCCGCCATGTGGTCGAGCAGCTGTTCGACTTCGTCTGGCGCAGCGGCGGTGCCGATGCGACCGATGCAGCCCGCCTGGAGGCGCTGAGCGCGCAGCTCAAGCCGGTGCGCGACCCGGGCAGCGAAGCCGTCAAGCAGGAACTGCGCGATGCGACCGAGCAGGCGCTGACGCGGGGCGTGTTCGGCGTGCCCACGATCGAGGTCGATGGTCATCTGTTCTGGGGCCAGGATGCGCTGCCGATGCTGGCGGCCTATCTGCGTGGCGACCCGTGGTTCGCCAGCGGCGCCTGGGAGGCGGCCGCGGCGCGGCGTCCCGCTGTGCAGCGTCGCCACTGAGGACGGCACCGGCGGGCGGCCCACTGGGGCTTTCCCTCTGTCTCGCTCGAATCCCGCAATGAGAAAGCACTTGTGCGGGTTCTCACGGGGTTTGTCAGCCAGGGTTCAGTCTGGCGTCAGAGCCTGGTCAGAGCGCGCCTTGATAGTCACATCAGAAGGCTGCATCGGGCGATGCAGTCAGCCCAGCAATGACGGAGACATGCAATGGCGACAACAACTGCGGCGGCGGCTAACACGCCGATGACCGCGGAGGAGAAGAAGGTCATCTTCGCCTCCTCGCTCGGTACGGTGTTCGAGTGGTACGACTTCTACCTCTATGGTTCCTTGGCGGCGATCATCGCCAAGCAGTTCTTCTCGGGTCTTGACCCTCAGGCGGCGTTCATCTTCGCGCTGCTGGCCTTCGCCGCGGGCTTCATCGTGCGCCCCTTCGGTGCACTGGTGTTCGGTCGTCTGGGCGACATGATCGGCCGCAAGTACACCTTCCTGGTCACCATCCTGCTGATGGGCCTGTCGACCTTCGTCGTCGGTATCCTGCCGACCTATGCGTCGATCGGCGTGGCCGCTCCGGTGATCCTGATCGTGCTGCGCATGCTGCAGGGCCTGGCTCTCGGTGGTGAGTACGGCGGTGCCGCCACCTATGTGGCCGAGCATGCGCCGCATGGCCGCCGCGGCGCCTACACGGCGTGGATCCAGACCACCGCGACTCTGGGCCTGTTCCTGTCGCTGATGGTGATTCTGGGTACCCGCACCCTGATCGGCGAGGATGCATTCGCCGCCTGGGGCTGGCGTGTGCCCTTCATCGTGTCGATCCTGCTGCTGGCCATCAGCGTCTGGATCCGCCTGTCGATGAACGAGTCGCCCGCCTTCCAGAAGATGAAGTCCGAGGGCAAGACCTCCAAGGCGCCGCTGTCCGAATCCTTTGGTCAGTGGAAGAACCTGAAGATCGTGATCCTGGCGCTGTTCGGTCTCGTCGCCGGTCAGGCCGTGGTCTGGTACTCGGGCCAGTTCTATGCGCTGTTCTTCCTGGCCAACGTGCTCAAGGTTGACGGTCCCACGGCCAACATCCTGGTGGCGGTCTCGCTGATCATCGGCACGCCTTTCTTCGTGGTCTTCGGCACCCTGTCGGACAAGATCGGCCGCAAGCCCATCATCATGGCGGGTCTGCTGCTGGCGATCGTCACCTACTTCCCGCTGTTCAAGGCGCTGACCGAAGCTGCCAACCCCAAGCTGGCTGCTGCGCAGGTGAACGCCAAGATCACCGTGTCCGTCGATCCGGCCCAGTGCTCGTTCCAGGGCAGCCCGATCTCGCGCGACGTGGACTTCACGTCGAGCTGCGACATCGCCAAGCGTTCGCTGGCACAGCAATCGGCCAGCTACGAGACCGTGGCAACGCCGGGCGCCAACGCCAAGGTGCAGATCGGTGAGAAGGTCATCGACGTGCCCACCGGCGTGCTGACCGCTGGCGGCCACAAGTTCGACGAAGCGTCGGGCAAGGCGATCGCTGCCTTCAAGAAGGAAGTTGCCGAGTCGATGAAGGCCGCCGGCTATCCGGCCAAGGCTGATCCGATCAAGCCGCTGTCGGCCAACTGGTGGAAGATCGTCGCCATCCTGTCGATCCTGGTCATCTACGTGACCATGGTCTACGGCCCGATCGCCGCCATGCTGGTGGAGCTGTTCCCGACCCGCATCCGCTACACCTCGATGAGCCTGCCGTACCACATCGGCAACGGCTGGTTCGGTGGCCTGATGCCCACGATCGCCTTCGCGATGGTGGCCCAGAACGGCAACATCTACTACGGCCTGTGGTACCCGATCATCATCGCTTCGATCACCTTCGTGATCGGCATGCTGTTCGTTCGCGAAACCAAGGATCGCGACATCTACGCCCACGACTGATCCTCGAGCAGGGCGGGCGCCTGGCGCGCCTGCCCTTCAGTCCGATGAGCACGATGAGGACGGCCCCGCATGGGGCCGTTTTTTTTGTCTGCGACACAATGCGCCGCCATATGTCCAGTGAACCCAGCGTCGCGTCACCGTCCATCTGGCTGATCGGCGAGGCCTTGCTCGATGAATTCGCGTCGGCCACCGTGCCGGGTGGTGCGCCCTTCAACGTGGCGCGCTCGCTGGTGGCGCTGGGGCAGGGCGCCCTGCTGCTCAGCCGCATCGGTGCAGCTGATGCGGGTGCGGCGATGCTGCTGGCCGAGATGCGCCGGCTCGGCATGGACGAGCGCGGTGTGCAGCGCGATGCACTGCATCCGACCGGACGCGTGTGCATCGAGGAGCTCGATGCCGGGCAGCACCGCTTCCGCATCGCTGCTGATGCGGCCTGGGACTGGCTCGAGTTCGACCCGATCGAGGCGCTGCTGCGCAGCCAGGGCCCCGCTCTTCTGTACTTCGGCACACTGGCGCAGCGCTGCGCCGCATCGCGCGCGACGGTGCTAGCCCTGCTGGCGCGCTGCCCGCCGGAAACGATCTGCTATCTGGACCTCAATCTGCGCCCCGGCATCGCCGTCGAGTCCTGCCTGCTGCCGAGCCTGCAGCAGGCCGACTGGCTCAAGGTCAACGAGGAGGAACTCGCCTGGCTGCTCGATCGCTTCGGCCTGGGCGGTCCGGCGGATCTGGTGCGGCGCTTCGGCCTGCAGCGGCTGATCCTCACGCGTGGCTCGCGCGGTAGTGCCGCCTACGGTGCTGCTGGCGAGTGCCTGGCCGACGAGGCGGGGCTGTCGCAAGCCGAGCTGGTCGATACCGTAGGCGCAGGCGATGCCTTCACTGCGATGCTGCTGGCCGCCAGTCTGCGCGGTCTGACGCCGGTCGCGGCGATGGCGCTGGCCAACCGCTTTGCAGCGGCGATTTGCGGTGTGCGCGGGCCTGTTCCGCCGGAAGATCGCTTCTACGCGCCGTGGCGCGCGGCGCTGCACCGTTAGCGCGGCGGCCCAGCCGCCAGCATCGCGTCAGGCTGGCGCCCGAGAATGCCCGGCATCAATCTTGGAGATAACGCCATCATGTGGAAACTGCTTCTGGGCTTCTTCGTCTTCGCCGCGCTGGCGCTGTTCATCCTCAGCCGCGGAGGCGATATCGAGATGGGCGGTGAGCAGCACGGCATCGCCTCGCATGGCAGCGATCATGCCGCCTCGGCAGCCTCCGCAGCTGCCCCGTCGGCCTCTGCCGCATCGGCCGTGCAGCCTGCATCGGCTGCGTCGCAGTAAAGCGCGGGAGTCGATATAGCGTGGCGGGCGCTTCAGTCCGCCGCAGCTGCCTGCGGGGCCACGCGCGGCAGGCGCACCGTCATCGTCGTGCCCTGACCCGGGGTGCTGGTCACCTCGATCTGGCCGCCTAGCACCTGGGTGACGATGTTGTGCACGATGTGCATGCCCAGGCCGGAGCCGCCGGTGCCCAGCCGTGTGGTGAAGAAGGGGTCGAAGATGCGTCGGCGCACGCTCTCGTCCATGCCCTTGCCATCGTCGCTGACGCTGAGCTCGACCTGATCCGCGTCGAGCGAGCGGCAGCGCACGCGAACCTGGCCTTGCTGCCGATCTTCGAAGGCATGCACCAGGGCATTCATCAGCAGATTGGTCAGCACCTGACCTAGTGCGCCGGGGTAGGAGTTCATCGCCAAGCCGGTTTCCAGCTCGGTGTGGACCTGATAGGGCGTGTGCTTGTAGCTGGGTTCGACCATGGTCAGCACGTCCTCGATGACGCGCGCCAGATCGAAGTCGCGGCGCGTGTCGCTGGTCTGGTCTATCGCCACCTGCTTGAAGTCGCGCACCAGCTCGGCGGCACGCGCGACATTGCGATGCAGGATGTCCTGCCCGCGACGCGTGTCCTTCACCAGTTCCACCAGCACGCTGCGGCGCATCGGCGTGGCCGAGGACAGCAGCTCATCGAGCTCGCCCCAGCGATCTTCCAGGGCCGAAACCACGGTCAGCGCGTTGCCCAGCGGCGTGTTGAGCTCGTGCGCCACGCCGGCGACGAGCCGGCCCAGCGAGGCCAACTTCTCCGACTCCACCAGTTCGCGCTGTGCGGTCCTGAGCGTCTGCAGCGCCTGCGTCAGCTCGGCATTGGCCGCGGTGAGCTCGGCAGTGCGCTCGGCCACCTGCGACTCCAGCGTGTTGGCATGCCCGCGCAGTTCCTCGAAGGCTTTCAGCAGCGCCAGCCGCATGCGGTCCATCGCCAGGCCGACCTGAGCGATCTCGTCATTGCCGGCTTCCAGCTTCAAGGGCACGTCGAACTGCCCTGCGGCCAGCCGTGCCGCCGCCTGGCTGAGCTTGTCCATGGGGCGCAGCACGCGTCGCTGCAGCACCAACAGGATCAGCAGTGCCGACAGCGTCAGCGTCAGTCCCGCACGCCACAGCGAGCGCAGCATGTCCGCCTGGCGCTGGGCGATCAGCGGTGCGGCACTCATCTCGAGTCGTAGCGTGGCGATCTCGCGTCCGTCGCGCAGCACCGGCCGCACCCGCGACAGCACCAGGCTGGCCTGCCCGACAGGGCGACGCAACTCCAGGAAGGGTCGCGCCGCGCCGGGCTCGACGATGAGCACCGAGACGAAGCGCGGGTCGTCCATCTGCGCCTTGATCATCGGCTCGGCCAGCTCGGGCGAGACCTGCCAGATCGGCTCGGACAGCGACAGTGCCAGTACCTCGCTGATGCGCTGCAGGTCGCGCTCCAGCTCTGTCATGGCCACGCGGCGGTTCTGCTGGCCCTCGTAGAGCAGCAAGGCGCCGGTCGGGACCAGCAGACCCAGGGCGAGGGCCGCAACAACAGCGGCGCGAAGCGAGGTCTGGAGCATGAAGGTCTTCAGGGCAGGGACTTCCTATCGCTGCCGGTGTGGGCCGACAGCCTGCGCCAACTGTAGCCTAAGGCCGGCGGCCAGCCGCCGGTTCAGGCGGCGCGGCGTTGCGGTGGCGGCAGCACGACGACGCGGTTGCGTCCGCCATGCTTGGCACTGTAGAGCGCCTGGTCGGCCCGGCCGAGGAACTCCGGCACCGCATCGCTGATGGCGAGCTGGGTGACACCCAGCGAGATGGTGACGCGTTCGGCCTGCCGCACCGTCGGGGGCAGGTCCTGTGCGGCGACGCGCTCGCGCAGCGCCTCGGCAAGCATCACCGCCTCGTGCAAGCCTGCGCCGGGCATCAGGATGGCGAACTCTTCGCCGCCGATGCGCGCGGCCAGATGGTGGCTGTGCGCCACGCTACGCAGTGCCTGCGCCACGATGCGCAGCACCTCGTCGCCGGCAGCGTGGCCGTGGCTGTCGTTGATGCGCTTGAAGTGATCGATGTCGCCGAAGATCAGGCAGGGGCTGGTCGGCGTGCCGGCTTCTTCCTGCTGCAGGCACTGCTGCAACTCGCGGTCGAAGGCGCGCCGGTTCGCCAGACCGGTCAGTGCGTCCACCAGGGCCTCGCCGCGTGCCTGGGCGACCTGTTCGCGCAGCTGCTCGATCTCCTGCTGGCTGGTGTCGAGCCGGCGGCGCAGCTTGTGCATCTGCTCGCGCATCTCCTGCGTGCCCAGCAGCAGCTCGCGCAGCGGCAGGCCGGCGCCGCGTTCGGCCAGTTCGCGCGCACAGCTCTCCAGCACTGCGCCGAAGCGATCGCTGGCAGCACCGGCTTCATCGGCCGAGCCGGCCATGTCGCGCAGCAGCGTCGCCAGCGCATCGCCTATGCGTCTGGCACTGGCTTCGTCGATGGAGCGTGCGTCGCCGATATGGCGGCTGTAGAGGGTGCGGGTCTGTGCGTCGTCCAAGGTCTGGCCGCGCTCGGTCAGCACGTGGATCTCGCGGCTCAGCGCGACGTTGCAGCCCGACACATGCTCGTACCAGACCGCGTAGGACAGCGGATGCAGGGCTGCACGCTGGCGCGTCATCAAAGGCAGGGCCTGCCGCAGGTATTCGGCACTCTTGACGACGCTCTCCGGGTACTGCATCAGAAGTTCTCTCTGCGCGCGGCTGTTTGTCGGATTTCGACCGCCATGCTATCGGCGCAAACCATTGCTGCTGCAGGGCGATGAGCGCACCGGCATGCGGCGAACAGGCTTTGCCGGCAACTGTTCACGCTTCGCTGCGGGTATCCCCCTAACTAGAATGAGTCGGTCCATGAGCGATGCAGCTTTCAGCCCACAGTCCGCCGACATCGGCCGTCCGCTCTGGCCCGGATTGCTGCTTGCCATGGGTGGGGCGATCGCGTTCTCCGGCAAGGCCATCATCGTCAAGCTTGCCTACCGTCATGGCGTCGATGCGGTGACGCTGATCATGCTGCGCATGCTCTTCGCACTGCCGCTGTTCCTGCTGTTGTCCTGGTGGGCGGGCCGGGGCCAGCCGGCACTGACGCGGCGCGACTGGCTGGCGATCTGCGGCCTGGGTTTCTGCGGCTACTACCTGGCCAGCTTTCTCGACTTTGCCGGCCTGGCCTATGTCTCGGCCAGCTTCGAGCGGCTGATCCTCTACTTGAATCCGACCCTGGTGCTCTTGCTCGGTCGGGTGCTGTTCGGCCGCCCGGTGACGCTGCGTCAGCTCGGCGCGCTCAGCGTCAGCTACGCCGGCGTGCTGGTGGTGTTCGGCCATGAGCTGCAGCTGCAGGGCACCGATGTGGCGCTCGGTGCGGCGCTGGTCTTCGGCAGCGCGGTCAGCTACGCGCTGTATCTCGTCTACAGCGGCGAGGAGGTCAAGCGCCTGGGCGCGCTGCGTCTGACCGGCCTGGCCACCAGTGTGGCCTGCCTGCTGTGTATCGCGCAGTACCTGCTGCTGCGGCCGATTGGCGCGCTGGCCGAGGTGGCGACCCCGGTGTTGTGGCTGTCGCTGCTCAACGCGACGGCCTGCACCTTCGCGCCGGTGCTGATGGTGATGATGGCGATCGAGAGGCTGGGCGCCACGCTGGCGGCGCAGACCGGCATGATCGGGCCGATGTCGACGATTCTGATGGGCGTGTGGCTGCTGGACGAGCCTTTCACGCCCACCTTGCTGGCTGGCACCGCGCTGGTGCTGGCCGGCGTCTGGCTGCTGACACGTTACAGGTAAAAGGAGATGGCAATGGATCTTGGACTTCGTGGCCGTTGGGCGCTGGTCTGTGCGGCGAGCAAGGGGTTGGGTCGCGGCTGCGCCGAGGCGTTGGCAGGAGAGGGCGTCAACGTGGTGATCACCGCGCGCGGCGCCGAGACGTTGGAGGCCACGGCCGCCGCGATCCGTGCCGCCTATCCTGGCGTCGAAGTGCGCACGGTGGCCGGCGACATCACCACGGCCGAAGGCCGCGCCGCCGCGCTGGCCGCCTGCCCGCAGGTCGACATCCTCGTCAACAACGCCGGCGGTCCGCCGCCTGGCGACTTCCGCCAATGGAACCGCGAGGACTGGATCGCCGCGCTGGACGCCAATATGCTGACCCCGATCGAGCTGATCAAGGCGACCGTGGATGGCATGGCCGCGCGCGGCTTCGGCCGCATCGTCAACATCACTTCCGGCGCGGTGAAGGCGCCCATCGACGTGCTGGGCTTGTCCAACGGCGCGCGCACCGGCCTGACCGGCTTCGTCGCCGGCCTGGCCCGCCAGCGCGCGATTGCCGCCAGCAATGTGACGATCAACAACCTGCTGCCCGGCGCCTTCGATACCGAGCGCCTGCAGAAGACCATGGCCGCCGGCGCAGCCAAGGGTGGCGGCAGCATCGACGAGATCGCCGCCAAGCGCCGTGCCGGCATCCCGGCGCAGCGCTTCGGCACGGCCGAGGAGTTCGGCGCCATCTGCGCCATGCTCTGCAGCGCGCAGGCCGGCTATCTGACCGGCCAGAACATCCTGCTCGACGGCGGCGCCTACCCGGGAACCTTCTGAGCCCCGGCGCCGCCACTCGCCGCCACAATCGCCGCGTTATCACTGCACGCGGGGAGCGCGCATGGCTCGCAGGATTGGGAAATGGGCGCGGCGGCTTGTCCTTGCGCTGCTGCTGTTGACGCTGTTGCTCGCCGCGGTGGCGACGCTGGGCCTGCGCGGCAGCCTGCCGCAATACGAAGGCGAACGCGCGCTGCCGGGCCTGAGTGCATCTGCGACGCTGAGCCGCGACGAGCGCGGCTACCTCAGCGTGGAGGCCGCCAGCCGCGCCGATGCAGCACGCGCGCTGGGCTTTGCCCATGCGCAGGAACGCTTCTTCCAGATGGACCTGCTGCGGCGCAATGCCGCGGGCGAGCTCGCGGCGCTGGTCGGGCCCAAGGCACTGCCACTGGACAAGTCGCGCCGCCTGCACCGCTTCCGCACGCGGGCCGACGCGGCGCTGGCGGCCTTGCCCGCCGCGCATCGCGAGCTGCTGCAGGCCTATGCCGCCGGCGTCAATGCCGGCCTGGATGCGCTGGGCTCGCGGCCCTTCGAGTACTGGATGCTGCGCCAGTCACCCAAGCCTTGGCAGCCGAGCGATTCGCTGCTGGTGGTGCTGAGCATGTATCTGGACCTGCAGAGCTCTCAGGGCCGCGACGATCTGGCAATGCAGGCATTGCACGAGCTGGTCGGCCCGGACTGGTATGCCTTCCTGACCCAGCACAGCGCCGACTGGCAGGCTGCGCTGGACGGCAGCCAGGCACAGCCTCGGCCCTTGCCTGATGCGGCGTGGCCCGAGGCGCTGCGCCGCGTGAAGACCGCGCAGCTGGGCAGCCGTGAGGCGGGCGAGGCTGACGAGAGCCACCGCGACCGCGGCAGCAACAACTTCGCCGTTGCCGGCAGCCTGAGCGCCGCTGGCGGCGCCGCCATCGTCGCTGACGATATGCATCTGGGCCTGCGCGTGCCAGGCACCTGGTTCAAGGCCCGGCTGTCCTGGCGAGATGCTGCGGGGCAGCCGCGCAGCGTCGCCGGCGTTACCTTGCCCGGCACGCCCACGGTGGTGGCCGGCAGCAATGGGCGAGTCGCCTGGGGCTTCACCAACAGCACTGCGGACTGGGCCGATCTGGTCAAGCTGCGCCTGAGCGCCGACGGCCAGCGCTACCTCGGCCCCAAGGGCGAGCAGCCGCTGCAACGCCATGTCGAGCGCATCGAGCTGGCCGACGGCAGCACGGTCGAGCACGAGGTGCGCGAGACCGAGTGGGGGCCGCTGCTGGAGCCGCCGTTCGCGCAGTACGCGCTGCGCTGGGTGGCGCATGCGCCCGAGGGGCTGAACATGCGCACGCTGGACCTCGAGTCCGCAGACAGCACCGAGCAGGCGCTGCGCCTGGCACGCGGCGCGGGCATGCCGGCGCAGAACCTGGTGGTCGGCGATGCGCAGGGCCGCATCGGCTGGACGCTGATCGGCGCGATTCCGAAGCGGCAGCTCGCCAGCCTGGACCTGCCACAGGACTGGAGCGACGGCCGCCAGGGCTGGACCGGCTGGCTGTCGGCGGACGACCCGGCCTGGCCGACCGTCGCGCAACCGGTAGACGGGCGCCTGTGGACCGCCAATGCGCGTTCGGTCGGCGGCGAGGCCTTGGCGCTGATCGGCGATGGCGGCTACGACCTCGGCGCACGAGGCCAGCAGATCCGCGACGGCCTGCTGGCACGGCAGCGCTTCGACGAGGCGGCGCTGCACGAGATCCAGCTCGACCATCGCGCGCTCTTCCTGCAGCGCTGGCGCAAGCTGCTGCTCAGCGAGGTGCTGACGCCGGACTTCGTGCGCCAGCATGGGCTGGCCGACTACCGCGAGGCCATAGAGCGCAGCGCCGATGCTGCCGCGCCGCAGGCGGTGGGCTATCGGCTGCTGCGCGCCTGGCGCGAGCGCGTGCTGGAGCGGCTCTTCGCGCCGCTGGCGGCCGAGCTGGAGGCGCGCCAGCTGAAGCTGCGCGACCTGAAGCTCGCTACCGAAACGCCCGGCTGGGCCATGCTGCAGGCGCGCCGCGCCGACACGCTGCCGGAGGGCGCAGCCTCATGGCCGGCGCTGCTGCAGCAGGCCGTGCTCGACAGCCGCGAGGCCTTGCTGAAGACCACGCCTGACGGGCGCATCGCGTCGCTGGCCTGGGGCGAGCAGAACCGTGCGGCGATCCGTCATCCGCTGAGCAGTGCGCTGCCGTCCTGGCTGGCACGCTGGCTGGACATGCCGGACACGCCGCTGGCCGGCGACCGCCACATGCCGCGCGTGCAGCTCAGCGTGCATGGCCAGTCGCAGCGCATGGTCGTGGCGCCGGGGCAGGAGGCGCGTGGCATCCTCGCCGTGCCGGGCGGGCAGAGCGGCCATCCGCTCTCGCCCTACTATCGTGCCGATCACGAGGCCTGGCTGAAGGGCGAGCCACTGCCCTTCCTGCCTGGCGCGACGGTGCAGACGCTGACGCTCAACGCCGCAGCGACGACACGGTGATGCCCAGCGCGATCAGCGCGAAGGCCACGCCGTGGTACCAGGCCGGCCATTCGCCGAGCAGCGCGGCCGACATCAGTGCAGCGAATACCGGTGTGAGGTTGCCGAAGAAGGACGCCACGGTCGGGCCCGCCTCGGCGACGCCCAGGCCCCAGCAGCGGTAGGCGATCAGCGAGGGGCCGACAGCCACATAGACCAGGGCCAGGGCAAGACCTGGCCCCCAGACCACGGGCTGCGCGGTGTAGACCTGCTCGATGCCGGCCATCGGCAGCGCGAAGGCCAGACCGAACAGGGTCTGCGCGAGCAGCATCTCGGCCCAGTTCCACTGCGGCCGCTGCTCGCCCTGCATGTGCGCGGGCGGCTTGGCGAGCAGCCAGCTGTAGATCGCCCAGCTGAACACAGCCAGCAGCATCAGCAGATCACCGGGCACGAACTGCACCTGGGCGAGCAGGGCCGGGTCGCCGCGCGCGATGACAAACAGCACGCCGGTCAGCGAGAGCAGGGCGCCGATCAGCTGGCGGCGGGTCGGCTGGATCCTGTAGAACAGCGCGCCCACGGCCAGCATCCACACCGGCAGGCTGGCGGCGATCAGCGTGACGTTGAGCGCGTTCGACGAGCGCAGTGCCTGGTACTGCAGCGCGTTGTAGCAACCCATGCCGAGCAGGCCGATCAGCGCGAAGTAGCGCCAGCGCCGCAGCAGTGGGCGCAGATCGCCCAGCAGATGCCGCCCCAGCGGCAGCAGGATCAGCAGCGCCAGCGTCCAGCGCAGCGCGTTGAGCAGCAGCGGCGGCACGCTGGGTGCCAGCATGCGCCCCACCACGGCATTGCCCGCCCACATCAGCGGTGGCAGGGTCAGCAGCAAGGCAAGGCGTGGTGTCAGCATCGGTCGCAGGGGGCAGCGATTCGCAAAGGCTGGCACGATAGCGGAATTGCACGGTCAACGCTTGTACGAAGGAGACATCAGACATGAGCAGCAGCAGCGAGCGCGCCATCCGTATCGCCACCCAGGGCGGGACGGACGTGATGGAGGTGGTCGAGGTCCAGGTCGGTGCGCCTGGCCCTGGCGAGATCCGCATCCGCCATCAGGCGCTGGGCCTCAACTTCATCGACGTCTACCACCGCGACGGCACTTATCCGCTGCCGCTGCCCGCTGCGCTGGGCATGGAGGCCGCCGGCATCGTCGAGGCGGTCGGCGAGGGCGTCTCGCATCTGCAGGTCGGCGACCGTGCCGCTTATGCGAGCCAGCCGCCCGGCGCCTATTGCACCGCACGCGTGATGCCGGCGCGCAGCGTCGTGCGATTGCCGGACGCGATCGACTTCGAGACTGGCGCGGCGATGATGCTCAAGGGCCTGACGGTGCAGTACCTGCTGCGCCGCACGCTGCCGCAGGGAGGCTTGGCCGCGGGCGACTTCGTGCTCTGGCACGCCGCCGCTGGCGGCGTCGGCCTCATTGCCTGCCAGTGGGCCAAGGCCATGGGCCTGCAGCTGATCGCCACTGCCGGCAGCGACGAGAAATGCGCGCTGGCGCTGGCCAGCGGCGCCAGCCATGCGATCAACTACCGCAAGGAAGATTTCGCCGCGCGCGTGCGCGAGATCACCGGCGGCAAGGGCGTGAAGGCGGTCTACGACTCGGTGGGCAAGGACACCTGGGAAGGCTCGCTGAACAGCCTGGCGCCTCTGGGCCTGATGGTCAGCTTCGGCAATGCCTCTGGCGTGGTGCCTCCGGTGGCGCTGGGCACGCTGGCGGCGAAGGGTTCGCTCTATCTGACCCGACCGACACTGTTCACCCACCTGGCCACGCGCGAGAGCAGCCAGGCGATGGCGGACGATCTGTTCGCGATGGTCAGCAGCGGCCAGGTGAAGATCCGCGTCGACCAGCGCTACGAAGGCCTCGCCGCAATGGCGCAGGCGCACCGCGACCTCGAGTCGCGGCGCACCACCGGATCAAGCGTGCTGATCCCCTGAGGCGGCTGCGCTGGCCGGGGTGGCCGTCGCCGCTGCTGCGGCGGCTTGCGGCGCTGCGGTTGCGGGCGATGGCGCGGCTTCTTCCGGGGCAGCTTCGAGCAAGAGTTCGAAGCTGAAGCAGCTGCCGGTGCCGGGCTGGCTCTCCACCCGCACCTCGCCGCCCATCAGCGCGACCAGGCGCTGCACGATGGTCAGCCCCAGCCCGGTGCCGCCGTAGCGGCGCGTGATGCTGCCGTCGGCCTGCGTGAAGGGCGCGAAGACCTGGGCGATCTGCTCCTTGGTCATGCCGATGCCGGTGTCGTGCACCGAGAAGCGCAGCCGTGCCGGCCCGCCGGCCTGTGAGGCGCCCTCGTCCAGGCGCTGCACCTCCAGGCGCACCTCGCCCTTCTCGGTGAACTTCAGCGCATTGCCGACCAGATTCACCAGCACCTGGCGCAGACGCAAGGGGTCGCCGACCAGGCGCAGCGGCACGCCTGGTTGCACCCGTGCCTGCAAGGTGATGCCCTTCTCGTGCGCATGCAGCAGCAGCGGCTGCAGCGCCTCGCGCAGGCAGTCGTGCAGCGCAAAGGGAATCTGCTCGATGACCACGCGGTTGGCCTCGATCTTGGCCACATCCAGCAGGTCATTGATGATCACCATCAGGCCCTTGGCCGACTTGTGCGCGAGTTCGATGAACTTGCGCTGCCGATCGCTGAGCTCGGTCTGCAGCACCAGCTCGGTCAGGCCCAGCACGCCGTTCATCGGCGTGCGGATCTCGTGGCTCATATTGGCCAGGAAGCTGCTCTTGGCCTGGCTGGCGGCCTCGGCCGCCTCGCGCGCGGCGACCAGGGCCAGCTGCGTGGCCTTCAGGTCGGCGATGTCGCGGGCGTTGAACTGCATCACCAGATCGCCGGTCACCGGGTCGCGCATCGGTCGCGCATCGACCGCGTGGCAGCGCTGACCGGCGGTGGTCTTGAGCTCCAGGTCGGCGCTGAAGGTCTGACCGCGCTGCACCTGGGCCAGGATGCGCTGCGCCAGTTCGGGCGCAGCGAACATCGCCAGCCAGTCGTGGGGCCCGCGCCGGCCGCTGAGCACGCCGAAGGCCGCCGAGGCCGCGGCATTGCGCATCAGGATGCTGCCATCCTTCAGGCTGACGACCATGATGCGCACGGAGGTGTGCTGCAGCGCCTCCACGCCACGCAGCATGGACTTGTCGGCGCCTTCGCGCAGGCCCTCGACAGCGAACAGCATCACCTGGCGCCGGTCCGGCGTGCGCAGGCCGCGCGAGGCCAGCATCACCGTGGTCGGCTGGCCTTTGGGGAACAGCGTCCACTGCTCGCGCACGATCTTGCCCTGGGCATGGTCGGCGGCGGTGACGGCCAGGCGCTCGCGCACCATCTCGCTCATGTCGGCCAGCTCGGAGGCGAGGAATTCCTCGGCGCTCTCCGCCTTCCAGAAACTCAGCGCGGCGGAGTTGGCCCAGAGATTGCGCCGACGATCGTGGTCGAACACCCAGACGGGCATATCGAGCCACTCATAGTGCGTCAGGCAGGAATAGTCGAGCATGGACAGGCGCAGGGCGTCGGCGGGGTGCCGCGAGCGAAATTCAGTCCGGCATTTTGGCTCGGCCGACCCGTGTTCCCGTGAAGATTTTGGCGCTGCCCATGCATTAGTCGGCAACTGCGGCGCGGTAGGCATGCCAGCTGGCATGGCCCAGCACCGGACCCACGACGAGCAGCCCGACGAACCAGGGCAGCAGGGCCAGCACCACCAGCAGCGTGATCAGGAAGCCCCAGAAGAGCATCACGCCGGTCTGCGTCAGCACCAGACGCATGCTGGTCAGGCCGGCGGTGATCGCGTCCACGGGTTTGTCCAGCAGCATCGGGATGGAGATCACGCTGACGGCGAAGATCAGGCCGGCGAACACCGCGCCCACCGCCAGATAGGTGACGATGAAGCCGATGTTCTCGGGGTCGAGCAGCTTGGTCAGCGAGCCGCCGAAGTCGGGCATGCCATCGAAGCTGACCGCGAACACCACCAGCGAGGCGCGGCCCCACAGCATCTCCAGCACCAGCAGCACCGCGCCGAAGATGGCCAGCTGGCCCATGCGCGTGTCCCAGGCGGTCAGCGAATCGCCCAGGTCGGGCTTCTCGCCGCGCTCCAGCCGCATGCTGACCTGATAGAGACCCAGGCACATGAAGGGCCCCATCAGCAGAAAGCCGGCCGACAGGGCCAGCGTGTAGGCCGGCGCGTTCTGGTAGACCTTCAGCAGCCCCCAGCCCATGGCCATGAAGCACAGGCCGTAGAAGATGCCAATGCCTGGCGCACGCAGGAAGTCGCGCCATCCGGCGGCGATCCAGCCCAGCGGCTGCGCAAAGCGCAGCGGGCGCAGCTTGATGTCGAAGACCGAGAGGTTCTCGGGCGGCTTGGCGTTCTGCGGGGCAGCGTCGGTCGAGGACGCGGCGCTGCTCGTCTCGATGCCGGGCTCATGCTCCCGATCGCTGTGTGTGGCGCTCATGGCGCCAGACTAGGTCAGTCTGGCGCCGAGCAACAGCGGACTTTCCTTAGCCTCGATCAGGCCGCTGTCAGGCAGTCAGCCGCGGCGGACCCGTCGCAGCTCGTCCCAGATCAGCAGGATCGCGCCCAGGGTGATTGCGCTGTCGGCGACGTTGAAGGACGGGTAGTACCAGTTGCGCCAGTGCAGCTGGATGAAATCGACCACATAACCATGCAGCAGGCGGTCGATGACGTTGCCCACCGCACCGCCGAGGATCAGCGTCAGCGCCAGCGCGAACAGCGTCTGGTGCCCGTGGCGGCGCAGCATCACGGTGATGAAGACGGTCGCCGCCGCTGCCAGTCCGATGAAGAACCAGCGCTGCCAGCCCGAGGCCCCGGCCAGGAAGCTGAAGGCCGCGCCGGTGTTGTGCACGCGCACGAGGTTGAAGAAGCTGGTGACGTAGCGACTGTCCCCGTAGCTGAAGCTGGAGAGGATCAGCACCTTGGTGAACTGGTCGGCGATGACGATCAGCGCGGCCAGCAGCAGCCACTGCGTCATCGTCAGGCCGGCACCGCTGCCTTTGCGAGCGCCCATGCTCAGGCCACCTTGCGGGTTTCGCCCGCGCCGTGCAGATTGCTGTCGCAGCGGCCGCAGATCGTCGGATGGGCGCTAACGCTGCCGACATCCTCGCGGTAATGCCAGCAGCGCTCGCACTTCTGGTGCGCCGAGGCGCTGACCTTCACCGTCAGCTCGGTCGCCGGCGCGATGCGGGCGGCCGAGGTGATCAGCACGAAGCGCAGGTCCTCGCCCAGGCTCTGCAGCAGGGCCAGATCGTCGGCGGGCAGGCCCAGGTCCACCTCGGCCTGCAGCGAGGCGCCGATGGCACCCGTGCCACGCACATCCTCGATCGCCTTGTTGACCGCCTCGCGGATTTCGCGCACGCGCGCCCACTTGGCGAGCAGGGCGGCATCGGGGGCGGCGAACTGCCAGTAGGTCTCGGTGAAGATGCTGTCGCCGGGCTTGGCGCCAGCGAAGACCTTCCAGGCCTCCTCGGCGGTGAAGCTGAGGAAGGGCGCCATCCAGCGCAGCATCGCGTTCGTGATCTGCCACAGCGCGGTCTGCGCCGAGCGACGCGCCAGGCTCTTCGGCGCGGTGGTGTAGAGGCGGTCCTTCAGCACGTCCAGATAGAAGGCGCCCAGGTCCTCGGAGCAGTAGACCTGCAGCTTGGCCACCACCGGGTGGAACTCGTAGCGCTCGAAGTGCTCGAGGATCTCGGCCTGCAGCTCGGCGGCGCGGGCCAGCGCGTAGCGGTCCACCTCGAGCAGCTGCTCGGCCGGCACGGCATCCGTCTTGGCATCGAAATCCGAGACGTTGGCGAGCAGGAAGCGCAGCGTGTTGCGGATGCGGCGGTAGCCGTCCACCACGCGGGCGAGGATCTTGTCGTCGATGCCCAGGTCGCCCGAGTAGTCGGTGGCCGCGGTCCACAGACGCAGGATCTCGGCGCCCATCTTGTCGCTGACCGATTGCGGTGCGACGACGTTGCCGACCGACTTGCTCATCTTGCGGCCCTGGCCGTCGACGACGAAGCCATGCGTGAGCAGGCCGCGGTAGGGCGCGCGGTCGTTGATCGCACAGGAGATCAGCAGCGAGGAATGGAACCAGCCGCGGTGCTGGTCATGGCCTTCGAGATACAGGTCGGCCTCGGGGCCGCTGTCGTGCGCGGCGCCGGCATGGCTGCCCTTGAGCACGTGCTGGAAGGTCGAGCCCGAATCGAACCAGACGTCGAGGATGTCCTGGCCCTTGGTGTAGCTCGCGGCCTCGGCGCCCAGCCATTCAGCCGGGTCCAGCTTGGCCCAGGCCTCGATGCCGCCGGCCTCGACCAGCTGCGCGGCACGCTCGATGAACTCCAGCGTGTTGGGATGTGGCTCGCCCGAATCCTTGTGCAGGAAGATCGGCAGCGGCACGCCCCAGCTGCGCTGGCGCGAGATGCACCAGTCGGGCCGGTTGGCGATCATGTCGCGCAGACGGGCGCGGCCGTTCTCGGGATAGAAACCGGTCGCGTCGATTGCAGCCAGCGCGGTCTGGCGCAGGCTCTGCGCGGGCTTCTCGGTGGCGAACAGGCCCACGCCCTCGTCCATGCGCACGAACCACTGCGCGGCGGCGCGGTAGATCACCGGCGTCTTGTGGCGCCAGCAGTGCGGATAGCTGTGGGTGATCTTGTTATGCGAGAGCAGGCGGCCGGCGTCGTCCAGCGCCTGCGCGACCACCGGGTTGGCCTTCCAGATGTGCTGGCCGCCGAACAGGGCCAGGTCTTGCGCATAGGCGCCGTTGCCCTGCACCGGGTTCAGGATGTCGTCGAAGGCCAGGCCGTGCGAGACGCAGCTCTGGAAGTCGTCCAGGCCATAGGCCGGCGCCGAGTGCACGACGCCAGTGCCATCCTCGGCGGTGGCGTAGTCGGCCAGATAGACCGGACTCACACGGTCATATGCCGCGTCGACATGGGCCAGCGGGTGCTTGAACTCCAGCCCGCCGAGCTGCTTGCCCAGCGTGGTGGCGATCACCTGGCCTTCGAGCTTCCAGCGCGCCAGGCACTTCTCAACCAGGGCCTCGGCCACGACGTACAGGCCCTTGTCGGTGTCGACCAGCGCATAGCTCAGCGCCGGGTTCAGGTTGAGCGCCTGGTTGGCCGGGATGGTCCAGGGCGTGGTGGTCCAGATCACCGTGAACACATCCTTGGCCAGCGAGCCCAGGCCGAAGGCCGCGGCCAGCTTGGCCGGATCGGCGGCCAGGAAGGCCACGTCCACCGCCGGGCTCTGCTTGTCCGCATACTCGATCTCGAACTCGGCCAGCGAGGAGCCGCAGTCGAAGCACCAGTAGACCGGCTTCAGGCCGCGGTAGACGAAACCGCGCTCGAACAGGCGCTTGAGCACGCGGATCTCGCCGGCCTCGTTGGCGAAATTCATCGTCTTGTAGGGATGGTCCCACTCGCCGAGCACGCCCAGGCGCTTGAAGTCGGCCATCTGCTGCGCGATCTGCTCGGTGGCGTAGGCACGGCTCTTGGCCTGCACCTCGTCGCGCGGCAGGCCGCGGCCGTGGGTCTTCTCGATCTGGTTCTCGATCGGCAGGCCGTGGCAGTCCCAGCCGGGGATATAGGCCGCGTCCATGCCCTTGAGCTGGCGCGCCTTGACGATCATGTCCTTGAGGATCTTGTTCGCCGCGTGGCCGATGTGGATCTGGCCATTGGCATAGGGCGGGCCGTCGTGCAGCACGAACTTCGGCGCGCCGCAGCGCGCATCGCGCAGCTTCTTGTAGACGCCGTGCTGCTCCCACTCTTTGACCCAGCCCGGCTCGCGCTTGGGCAGGTCGCCGCGCATCGGGAAGGGCGTGTCGGGCAGGTTCAGCGTGGCGCGGTAGTCCGTCGCAGAAGAATCGGGCTTGTTGGTGTCGTTGCTCATGGCGGGCGGCAATTCAGGCAGCAGCAGACCGGCTTGGATGTCGGTGGCCTGCAGAAAGGGTCGGCGCGCTCCAGGCACGCCGGGCTGAGGGCAGGGCTCAGCCCTTCAAATTCGGTCGCGCGTGGTCTGGCGACGCAGTGCGGCGTGGGTGGAGAGGTACTCGCGCGCCTGGGCCACGTCCTGGCGGATCGCGGCCGTCAGGGCGTCTAGCCCGTCGTAGCGGGCTTCGTCGCGAAGTTTGTGCAGCAGTTCCACGCGCACGAGTTTACCGTAGGCCCCCTCGCGGCCCAGTGAGGCCGGCCAGTCCAGGCAGTGCACCTCCAGCAGCACGCGGCCGCTGTCGTCCACCGTGGGGCGCTTGCCCAGCGAGGCCACGCCGTCCAGCGGCTCAACGCCCAGGCCCCAGACGCGTACCGCGAAGATGCCCATCGCCGCCGGCTTGTCGTGCGGGAAGCGCAGGTTCAGCGTGCGGAAGCCGTCGCCGTTGCCTTCCGAGCTCTCACCCAGGCTGCGGCCCAGCTTGGCGCCATGCACCACATGGCCGGAGATCGAGTAGGGCCGGCCGAGCAGCCGGGTCACATCGTCCATGCGGCCCTGGCCCAGCGCCTCGCGCACCGCCGAACTGCTGACGCGCAGGCCGTGCACCTCGTAGCTCATCATGCGCGCCACGTCGAAGCCGTGGCGGGCGCCGGCGGCATCCAGCGTGGCGTAGTCGCCCATGCGCTTGGCGCCAAAGCGGAAATCGTCGCCGACCAGCACATAGCGCGCGCCCAGGCCTTGGCGCAGCACCTGGTCGATGAACTGCTGCGGCGTCTGCGCGGCGAAGCGCTCGTCGAAGCGCAGCACGACCGCCTGGTCGATGCCGCAGCGCTCCAGTTCGCCAAGCTTGTCGCGCAGCGTGGCGATGCGCGCCGGCGCCAGCTCGGGCTTGCCCAGTTTGGCGGCGAAGTAGTCGCGCGGATGCGGCTCGAAGCTCAGTACGCAGGAGGGCAGGCCGCGATGGCGGGCCTCCGAGCGCAAGAGCGCCAGCATGGCCTGGTGGCCGCGATGCACGCCGTCGAAGTTGCCGATGGTCAGCGCACAGGCGCTGGCGATGCCGGGATGGTGGAAGCCGCGAAAGACCTGCATGACCGGCATTATCCCCGGCGCGCGTCGGCGCTAGCGCGGCTCAGCTGTGGGCATCGTGCTGCGCAGATGGCGCTGCACCGTCGCCAGCAGGTCCTCGTGTGCGAAGGGCTTGGGCAGATGCTCGTTCATGCCGGCGGCCAGACAGCGCGCACGTTCGTCTGCGCCGACGCTGCCGGTCAGCGCGACGATGGGCAAGGCCGGCGTTGCGCCCAGCCGTCGTTCTTCGGCGCGCCAGCGCCGGCACAGCTCCAGGCCATCGACATCCGGCAGCTGGCAGTCCAGCAGCATCAGGTCGAAGCGCTCGGCAGCCAAACGCTGCGCCGCCTGGGCGCCGTCCTCGGCGCGTGTCACCTGCAGGCCGCAGCGCTCCAGCATGGTCGCGGCGACCAGCATATTGACCGGGCAGTCCTCAACCAGCAGCACACGGCCCTGCAGCTGGGGCAGCAGGGCCAGCGCCGGCGGCTCGGGTATCGCGCCGGGGTCGGGCACCGCGCAGGGGATGCAGGGCAGGGTAAAGGTGAAGACCGAGCCTTGTCCAGGCAGCGATGTGCAGCCGAGTTCGCCGCCCATGGCACGGGCCAGCTCGCGTGAGATCGCGAGACCCAGTCCGGTGCCTTCGCGCCGCCGCATGCGCTCGCCGCCTGCCTGCTCGAAGGGCATGAAGATGCGCTCGATCTCGTGGGCCGCGATGCCCAGGCCGGTGTCCTGCACGGCGATGCTCAAGGCCTGCGCTCGCGCATCGATGCCGACGCTCACCCGCACATGGCCCAGGTCGGTGAACTTGATCGCATTGCCGATGAGGTTGTGCAGCACCTGCTTGATGCGCGCAGCGTCGCCGACGATGCAGCCCGGCAGGTCCGGAGCCAGCTGGCGCTCGAAGCGCAGGCCCTTTTCGGCGGCCCGACCGCCGAGCAGCTGGCAGACCTCGTCGATCGCCTCGCGCAGCGGCAGCGGTTGCCGGTCGATACGCAGCTTGCCCGACTCGATGTGAGCGAGATCCAGCATGTCGTTGACGAGATCGAGCAGATGGCGGCCGGAGCGCTGCATCAGTGCCAGCTGGCTGGCCTGCTGGGCGTTCAGATCGGAGCGGGCCAGCAGCTGCGCCATGCCCAGCATGCCATTGAGCGGCGTGCGGATCTCGTGGCTCAGCGTCGCAACGATCTGGCGCTTGTCCTCGGCGAGTCGCTGCGCCTGCTGCAAGGCTGCGCTGCGCGCCTCGGCCTGGTGGGCGAACTCGAAGCGCAGCCGAAGCAGTTCGAGGCTGCGGCCCTCGATGCGGCGCGATTCGAGCAGCGAAAGCAGCCCGAACAACAGCAGTCCGGGGATGCTGAAGTCCTTCAGCGGCATGTCGGTGCTCAGCAGCTGCAGCAGCAGCGGCGTCAGCACGCCTGCGGCGAACAGGGCATAGGCTCGGGCACTGGTGTTGCAGGTGAGCAGCGCGATGGCACAGACGCCGATCAGCGTGGCCAACACGCTGCCAATGAAGCCTGGCGCGCTGGTGAAGCCGGCCAGCAGCGCCATACCGCCCCAGCTCAGGCCATCGAGCGTCAGCAGCACCAGATAGCGCCGCTCGCTGCGGGCGGTGTGCTCATGCGACGGCGGGCGGCGTCGGTAGTCGAGCGTGTCTATGCAACGCAGCGCGACCATCAGGGCCCGCAAGCCCAGCCAGCCCAGCAGCACCAGCAGCGGCGCCTGCGACCACAGGAACGCCACCGGCAGCAGACAGAACAGCAGGCCGATCGCCGCGGGCAGCATGGTGGCCTCATGCAGCATGGACAGGCGTGCGGCGGCCACCTCGGCTGCCACATCCGTGACGGCCGCGTCGGGACCATGCGTGCCTGGTCCGGCCGGCAATAGGCTCTCGGTGATCATGTGTTGAGGGCCGCGTGGCGAGGTGCGCGGCCCGCTGGACTTCCAACGACGGTGTGGTTCTTTGTTCTCGCGCGATATCGAGGCCAGCAGCCTCCTCCTCCGCGTTGCGCGCAGTGTCGCGCGCTGCGGCCCGCCCATCGCCCTAGGAACAACCCGCAAACGTGGCGCCCAGCCGACTCAGGGCCGGCGCCTTCGGCACCGCGCCTCAGCCGCCGACCTGTGCCGGATCGTCCAGCCAGCGCCACTGTCCGGGCGCCAGATCGGCCGGGAGGTGCAACTGGCCGATCTGCGAGCGATGCAGCGCTTCGCAGCGGTTGCCGACCGCGGCGATCATGCGCTTGACCTGGTGATACTTGCCTTCGGTCAGCGTGAGGCTGAGCGTGTGCTCGCCGAGGGCCGCGGCAGCTTCCGCACGGGCCAGCTCGGGCGGGCGAGGCCGTTTGCCCGGCAGCTCTGGCTCGCGCAGCTCGACGCCATCGACCAGGCGCTGCACCTGGTCTGCAGTCAACGGGTGCTTGCAGCGCGCCTCGTAGACCTTGGGCACATGGTGCTTGGGGCTGGTGAGACGGTGGATCAACGCGCCGTCGTCGGTCAGCAGTAACAGGCCGGTGGTGTCTTCGTCCAGCCGACCGACAGGCTGGACGCCGCGCTCGCGCAGCGGTTCGGGCAGCAGGCTCAGCACGCTGGGATGGTGCTTGGGCTTTTGCGAGCACTCGTACCCGGCCGGCTTGTTGAGCAGGATCAGCGCCTTCTCGTGATAGGGCCAGGTCTTGCCGGAGACTTCGAACACCAGGCCATCCGTGTCGAAGTCGGCATCGGGATCGTCGACCCGCTCGCCGGCGACGCGGACTTCGCCATGCTGAATCAGGCCGGCGCACAGCCGCCGGGTGCCGAAGCCTTGGGAGAAGAGGATCTGGGCGAGACGCATCGGTGGGGATCAGTGGCGTTGAGATGAGGCGGTCGGCGCACTGGCGCCGATGGCCGGTGCAAGCGGGTCATAGGCTTGACCCTGGATGCGCAGGCCATGCGCAGAGAGGCGGCGGGCGCTGGCCTCGCCTATGCCCTGGACACGCCGGCGCAGTTCGGTCCAGTCCGCGAAGGGCGCTTGCGCGCGCGCGGCAAGCAGCCGTGCTGCGAGATCAGGGCCGATGCCGGGCAGTGACTCCAGCTCGGCGCGACTGGCGGTGTTGAGCTCCAGGCGGGCATCCACGGCGTGGCACGGCGGCAGCGCTGCAAGTACCGGGAGCAGGGCGAGCAGCGCGCGCCTATTCATGCTTGACCAAGCCGAGAGCCTCATTCACCGGCCTGCGCCTGGACCATCGCAGCATAGGCGCCACCAGCGGCAAGCAGCTGGGCATGGCTGCCGCTCTCCAGCAGCCGGCCTTCGCGCAGCACATGGATGGTGTCGGCGCTGCGCACGGTGGAGAGGCGGTGCGCAATGATGATCAGCGTCTTGCGGCCGTGCCACTCCTCCAGCGCCAGCTGCACCGCCCGTTCGCTCTCGGTATCCAGTGCCGAGGTGGCTTCGTCGAACACCCAGACCGGCGCATCCTTGTAGAGCGCGCGGGCGATGGCCAGGCGCTGGCGCTGGCCGCCGGACAGCCGGGAACCGTTGGCGCCGACATGGGTGTCCAGCCCCTGCGGCAGGCCCTGCACGAAGTCCCACAGATGGGCGGCGCGCAAGACCTTCTCGACGCGCACATCGTCGCGCGGCTGGGCATAGGCGATGTTGTCGGCCACCGAGGCGTCGAAGAGCACGATGTCCTGCGAGACCACGGCGAACTGCTGGCGCAGCGCGGCGCGGGTGAAGCCGTCGATCGGCTCGCCATCGAGCGTGATGCGGCCCGACTGCGGCCGTGCGAAGGCCAGCAGCAGGCTGACGATGGAGCTCTTGCCGGAGCCTGAGGCACCGACCAGCGCGGTGGTCTGGCCGGCGGCGATGCGCAGGCTGAGCTGCTGAAGCGCATCGGTCTCGGCGCCGGGATAGCGCAGCGTGACCGCCTCGAGCGCGATGTCGCCGCGGCAGCTGTGCAGCTCGTGTTGTCCAGGGTCGGGCTCCTGTGGCAGGTCCAGCAGCTGGAAGCACCCACGCGCCACCACCAGCCCGTTGATGATGGGCTGCGACAGCTCGGTGAGGTGACGCAGCCGCGAGGTCAGCAGCAGCAGCGCGGTGACGAAGGCGGCGAACTCGCCGACGCCGGTGTTGTTCTGGCGGGCCTGCAGCAGCGCCAGCGTGATGATCAGCGACAGACCCAGGCTGGCCACCAACTGCGACAGCGGTTGCATCATGGCGTTGGTGGCGGCGGTCTTCAGCGCCTGACGCTGGGCCTCCTTGGTCAGATGGCCGAAGCGCTCGCGCTCGTAGTCGCCGGCGTCGAAGCTGCGCACCACGCGCCAGGCGCGGGTGAGGTCGTCCACCTTGGCGGACAGCGCCATCTGCGCGTCGTAGCTGCGCGTGCCGATGCGCTGCACGCGGCGGTTGATGCGCTTGACGACGAAGGCCAGCAGCGGCGTGGTGACCATGGACAGCAGCGTCAGCTGCCAGTTCAGGTAGAGCAGGTAGCCCAGCATGGCCGCGGCCGGCAGGCCGTCGCGCAGCAGCACGATCAGCGTGCCGGACAGCTGCTGCATCGCCTGCTGCGGGTCGTTGACGACCTTGCTCACCGCGGTGCCGGGTTGCAGACTGGTGAAGACCGAGGCATCGGCCTTGAGCAGCGCATCGAGCAGGGCGCGGCGCATGTCGAGCACGGTGCGCGAGCTGGTCCAGTTCAGCAGGTACTGACCCAGGAAGCTGAACAGGCCGCGCAGCGCGAACAGCGTGATCAGCACCACGGGAACCCACCAGACCGCGAAGGCATCCGGCTTGAAGCCGTCGCCGAACACGGTGCGGATCAGTTGCGGGATCAGCGGCTCGGTAGCCGCCGCGCCAAGATAGGCCAGCAGGGTGAACACCACGCCCCAGCGGTGCGGGCGCACGAAGCGCAGCACGCGGCGTGCGGTGGTCTTGAGATCCGGCAGGGTTTCAGTCACGGTTGTGTTCTTCTTCTGGCTGGCAGCGTCCGATTGTCAGCCTTTGTCTGTCAGATGGGGTCCTGGTACGCGGCGCAGGCCTGCCCGATGAGGCGCTCCGCTCAAGCGCTGTGGGTGGCGAGCAGGGTTGTCCGTGCCGCTGCGCCAGCTGTTCGCTGCACTGCCGACCGCCCTTGGCATGTGGCGATGGCAGAGACGGGCCGGGTCGCTGCCGAGCGCAATGGCTGGAGAGCGGCGTACGCGCTGACGAGCTGCCGGGGCTCGGATCGTGCTCGATACCCTCCAATATACTTGCGCCCCGATGTCATTCCCGTCCAATTCTCAGCCCGCCGGCAATCCCGAGGGACTCTGTATCTGGGTTATCAACCTCGACAGGTCGCCCGAGCGTTGGGCCGCGATCAGCGCACGTCTGCAATCCCTGAACCTCTGCTTCGAGCGTCTGCCCGCGGTTGACGCTCGTGCCCTGACCGAGGCACAGCTGGCGCTGCTGGATGAGGCAGGCTTCAGGCGGCGGCATGGCATGACGTCCTTGCCGGGTGAACTGGGCTGCTACCTCTCCCATGTGGAGGTCATTCGCCGCTTCCACGCGAGCAAGGCTGAGGCTGCGTTGGTGCTGGAGGACGACGTGGTTCTCTCGGATCGCTTGCCTGCCGCGCTTGCGGGACTGATGCGCCATCCGTCGCGCTGGGACATGGTCAAGTTGTCCGCCGTGCACTCCGGGACGCCGCAGCGCTATCTGGAGGTGTCGCCGGGGCAGTGGCTGTCAGTGATGTTGAGCAAGTGCACCGGCTCCAGTGCATATCTGATCAACCGGCGAGCAGCTTCGTCCTATGCGCAGGGGCTGCTGCCAATGCGCCTGCCCTACGACCATGTATTCGATCAGGGCTGGAACTTCGGCATCAAGGTGCGGCTGCTGACGCCGCCGCCCTGCGATCATCACGAAGCGCCCTCTACGATCAACCATGCCGCGAATGCGCCTTCGCGAAAGTTCTTCTGGCTTCGCAGGTTTCCTGCCTATGGATTCCGCATCGTCAATGAGCTGAACCGCGTTGCCTACGGTCTGAGGGAGTGGTTCCTTGAGCGTCGCAGCCAGTAGCTCAGCTTGAGCGCACGCCACAGCCAGCCGCGCCTGACGCAGCCGGCGACGACATCTCGCGGCGGAATCAGGCAACTGCGCTCGAACACTGCCAGTCGCTGAGCCAGTCGCAGGTTCTTTCCCTGACTCACATCGAAACGTGCGGCGGCGATGAAGTTCTTCGCTGCCATCCAGGACGCATAGAAGCGGCCGGTTGCGCTCAGCGCTGGTGTGAGGTTGGCGGTCAGCGCGGGCAAAGATGCTGTGGCTGCCTGCATATCGTCGAGCTTGCCCTCGCTTTGTGACGCGACGATGCTGCCAGGACGCTTGCGATAGCCGATCCAGATCCGGTCGACGTAGACGTAGCTGCGTGCCCGCAGGGCAAGAAATGGCGCTACTGCCATGTCTTCGAAGGTCCTGCCCACCGGGAATCGGAGATCGGTGCCCCAGAGTTCGCGCCGGGCGATCTTGCTCCAGACGTGCATGTGTCCCTGGCGGAGCAGTCCATCCCAGAGCGCATTTCGGTCATGCAAAAGCGTGTTGGCCGGCCCTGGAAAGGTGCGACGGTGATGTTCGCGACGCAGCCGGTGTTTGAGCCGCACCTTGTCGCGCATGTCGTAGAAGTCGCAGAGCACAAGATCCGGCCTGTGGCGCTCGACGGTCTCGGCCAAGCCCTTGATGGCCCCCGGCATCAGGATGTCGTCACTGTCCAGGAACCAGACATAGGTGCCCGTCGCCGCGTCGAGCAGAGAGTTGCGTACGGCCGAGATGCCCTGGTTGCGCGGGTGGCGCAACAGGCGCAGGTTTGCCGAGTACTGGCTTGCGAATTGCTCGGCGACGGTTGCACTGCCGTCCGTTGAGCAGTCGTCCAGCAGCAGGACTTCTACGCCTTGCAGGGGCTGACTCAGGACCGACTCGATGCAGGCCTCCAAGTACTGCCGGACGTTGTAGACCGGAATGCAAATCGACAGCCAAGGCGATTGCATCAGTTCATTCCTGCCAGTGCTCCGCGATCCAGCGCGCCGGTTTCGCATAACGCCAGTTGCCATTGCTGCGACCCACCAGCGCGTCGGGCGGGTTCATCACGCCGTGGAAGATCAGGATGCGCGCACCCTTGGGAATGATCGGATCGCGCCAGTAGTTCGTCGGCCAGGTCGGGATGCAGTGGTACTTGTAGCTGGCGCACCATTGGGCGTCCCAGTACTTCAGCAGGCCCTTCTTGTGCATCTCGTCGGAGAGATAGGCCTGTTCATTGCGGAACTGGCCGCGGATGCTCTCGAACTCGCGGCGGAACTTGGCCAGCACGTCGGCATGCGCGCCGATGCGGAAGCGATAGACCGAGGAGTTGCCGGTGATGCGCCAGGGGCGCTTCCAGTCGTGGATGATGAGGAACTCGCCCGGCACCTCGAAGAAAGGTGTGATGTCGTCGACGATGACCACGTCCAGGTCGAGGAACAGCGCCGTGCCTTTCAGGCCGTGCAGGTCAGCCTCGAAGGTGGTCAGCTTGGTCCAGCCGCGCTCAGGGATGCCTGGCGGCAGCGCCAGCGGCGGGATCGGCAGGCATTGCACCTCGGGGCGGATGCCTTCGCTGCGGTCGGTCAGGCAGACGAAGCGGAAGGGGCCGCGCAGATGGCGCGCGACCATCGCATAGAGGCGGTTGACGTATTCGGGGCCGTACTTCGTGCCCCACTTCATGCAAAGGATGACGCGATCGTCGTCCGCGCCGGCCTGGCGAGCTGCTTCAAGGTTCATCAGAGTTCCTCGACATGGCGAGGCGGATAGGTGTCCCAGCCCAGGCAGCCGGGGCATTGCCAGAAATAGTGCTGCGCCTCGAAGCCGCAGGCCGCGCAGCGGTAACGCTGAAGCGGGCGCACCGCGCGGTCCAGCGCGGCATTGACCAGCTTGGCCTCGTCCTCGCCCAGCGGGCACTTGTTCTGCCCGAGCAGCAATCGCGTGGCCGACAGGCTGGGCTCCTGGCGCAGATGATCGAGCAGGCGCTGGCGCTGGGCATCGGCCTCGGTCTCGAGCTGAGCCATCGCCAGGATCAGGTGCATGCCGGGGCTGCGCTGGTACTGTGCCTGCAGCGTCTGTAGCGCCTTGGCGGTGGCGCCGCACGCGCGGGCCGCCTCGGCATAGTCCTTGGCGACCAGGTTGAAGGCTTCGGGCTGCTGCGCCAGCAGTTCGGCGTAGGCGGCCATCGCGGCCTCGTGTCGGCCCTGGCGGGCGAGCATCTGGCCGCTCAGCACATGGGCTCGCGCGGCCTGCGGCGCGGTTTGCCGCGCCTCGGCGAGCAGGCGTAGCGCGTCCTCGGGCTTGTCGCGGGCCTGTGCTTCCAGCGCCTGCTCGCACAGGTAGTGGGCAATGCGAGTCGCGAAGGAGCCGGTGCCGGAGGATTCCAAATGCCGCGCCACTTCGGCGGCCTTGGCCCAGTCGCGGGTGCGCTCGTAGAGATTGAGCAGTGCCAGCTCGGCTTCGCTCTCGAAGGCGCTGCCGCGCAGCTGGGCGAAGGCCTCTTCGGCACGGTCGAAGAGGCCGGCCTTGTAGAAGTCCTGCGCCAACGCATGCTGGGCGCGCTCGCGTTCTCGACGCGGCAGGTCGCCGCGCTGCAGCAGATGCTGGTGCACGCGCACCGCACGCTCGTATTCGCCACGGCGGCGGAACAGATTGCCCAGCGCGAAGTGCAGCTCGGAGGTGTCGGGGTCGGCCTGTACCGCCTCAATGAAAGCGTCGATGGCCTTGTCCTGCTGTTCGTTGAGCAGCAGGTTCAAACCCTTGAAGTAGGCCTTGGGTGCATCGCGCTGCTCGCGCTTCCACTGCCGCGCGTCCAGTTTCGAGGCCAGCCAGCCGAGGGCGAAGGCCATCGGCAGGGCGATCAGCAACCAGCTCAGCTCAAAGTCCATCGCGTATCGGGTTGGCGGGCACGGCGGGGTCGGCTGCCTTGGCCGGCAATTGCGGGTCGCTCAGGCGCTGCGCATCGCGGCGGTGCTTCCACCAGGCCGGCACCATGGCCAGCACGCCGAGTGCGCAACCGAGGCCAAAGGCGATCAGCACGACGATGACCAGCGGCGCCCGCCAGTCGTGGCCGAAGAACCAGCGCACCTGCACCTCCTGGCTGTTGTTCAGCGCGAAGGCGAAGAGGGCAAAGAAGAGGAAGGCCCGGAAGAGCCAGACGAGGAGGCGCATCAGCGCGGATTCTAGGCTGCGAGCCGAGCGGCGCGCGGCCTCACTCGGGCCGGCTTGCCGGCGCGTCGTCGCTCACCGGCAACTGCGCATCGACAGCCTCGCGCAGCGCCTTGCCGGGCTTGAAGTGCGGCACGAGTTTCTCGGGGATCAGCACCTGCGCGCCGCTGCGCGGATTGCGGCCCATGCGGGGCGGACGGCGGTTGATCGAAAAGCTGCCGAAGCCGCGAATCTCGATGCGGTGGCCGCGTGCGAGCGCATCCGACATCGCGTCGAGGATGGTCTTGACCGCGAACTCGGTGTCGCGCTGGTTGAGCTGGCCGAAACGTTCGGCGAGCCGGGCAACGAGGTCGGAGCGGGTCATGACGTGGGAATTCTTGATGTTCTAGTGGCAGAGAGTAGAACAGGCTCGCCCCCGGTAGAGTAGCGAGCCTGCCACTGTAGTCCGGACGCCACGGGCGCCGGACCCTGGAGGCGGCGCGTTGCGCGCGCCTCCTGAGCTATCAGCCTTGCTGGTTGTCCAGCTTGGCACGCAGCAGGGCGCCCAGGCTGGTCGTGCCAGCGTTCTCACGCTCGCTCGATGCCGACAGGCGCTGCATGGCTTCCTGCTGGTCAGCGCTGTCCTTGGCCTTGATCGACAGCTGGATGTTGCGCGTCTTGCGGTCGACGTTGACGATCATCGCGGTGACTTCGTCGCCTTCCTTCAGCACGTTGCGGGCGTCTTCCACGCGGTCACGGGAGATTTCCGAAGCGCGCAGGTAGCCGGTGACGTCGTCAGCCAGCTCGATCTCCGCGCCGCGGGCGTCAACCGTCTTGACCTTGCCGGTCACGGTCTGGCCACGATCGTTGATCGAGGTGTAGCTGGTGAACGGGTCGGCGTCCAGTTGCTTGATGCCCAGCGAGATGCGCTCGCGCTCGACATCCACGGCCAGCACGATGGCTTCGACTTCCTGGCCCTTCTTGTAGTTGCGCACGGCAGTCTCGCCCGGCTCGTTCCAGCTCAGGTCGGACAGGTGCACCAGACCGTCGATGCCCTGGGCCAGGCCCACGAACACGCCGAAGTCGGTGATGGACTTGACCGGGCCCTTGACCTTGTCGCCGCGCTTGACGTTCTCGGCGAACTCTTCCCAGGGGTTGGCCTTGCACTGCTTCATGCCCAGCGAGATGCGACGCTTCTCTTCGTCGATCTCCAGCACCATGACCTCGACTTCGTCGCCCAGCGAGACGATCTTGCTGGGGGCGATGTTCTTGTTGGTCCAGTCCATCTCGGAGACGTGCACCAGACCTTCGATGCCCGGCTCGATCTCGACGAAGGCACCGTAATCGGCGATGTTGGTGACCTTGCCGAACAGGCGGGTGTTGGCCGGGTAGCGACGCGAAACGCCGAACCAGGGGTCGTCGCCCAGTTGCTTCAGGCCCAGCGAGACGCGGTTCTTCTCGGCGTCGAACTTCAGCACCTTGGCCGTCAGTTCCTGACCCACCGTCACCACTTCGCTCGGGTGACGGACACGGCGCCATGCCATGTCGGTGATGTGCAGCAGGCCGTCGATGCCGCCGAGGTCAACGAAGGCACCGTACTCGGTGATGTTCTTGACCACACCGTGGACGATCGCGCCTTCCGACAGCGTTTCCAGCAGCTTGGCGCGCTCTTCGCCCATCGAAGCCTCGACCACAGCACGGCGCGACAGCACGACGTTGTTGCGCTTGCGGTCCAGCTTGATGACCTTGAACTCCATGGTCTTGCCCTCGAACGGGCTCATGTCCTTGACCGGACGTGTGTCCAGCAGGGAACCCGGCAGGAAGGCGCGGATGCCGTTGACCAGCACGGTCAGGCCGCCCTTGACCTTGCCCGACACGGTGCCGGTGACGAACTCGCCGGACTCCAGCGCGTTCTCCAGAGCCAGCCACGAGGCCAGGCGCTTGGCCTTGTCGCGCGACAGGATGGTGTCGCCGTAGCCGTTTTCGATGGCGTCGATGGCCACCGACACGAAGTCGCCGACCTGAACTTCCACTTCGCCCTGGTCGTTCTTGAACTCGTCGATGGGCACATAAGCCTCGGACTTGAGGCCGGCGTTCACGACGACAAAGTTGTGCTCGATGCGAACGACTTCAGCAGAGATGACCTCGCCGGCGCGCATGTCGGAGCGCTGCAGCGATTCCTCAAAGAGGGCGGCGAAAGATTCTTGGGACATGGTGATTCCTGTACCGGTCGGCGTGGCGTTCACTGAGCGGCGGTGTTGCAAGCAAGCTTGCGGGGTTAGGTTGTAGAGATCGCCACCCTCGATGGACTGACGTCCGGAGGGAAGGGCGGCGGGCCCATGCGGAACTCCAGGCAGGCCCAGAGATCCTGGACCGCTTTCCGATCAACGCCGATCGTTCAGCGGCCCGCGTTCTGCCCACCAAGACAGCACCAGATCACGAGATTCCTCGATGGTCTGCGCCGAGTTGTCGAGCAGCTGCGCATCTGCGGCGGCCTGCAGAGGCGACGCGGTGCGACCCTTGTCGCGAGCGTCGCGCGCTTCAAGATCCGCACGCAAGTCCGCGATATTAGCCGGTTTTCCCTTGGAAATCAATTGCTTATAGCGCCGTTCCGCGCGCGTGGCGGCACTGGCGGTGAGAAACACCTTCAGCGCTGCCGAGGGAAAGACCGTGGAGCCCATGTCGCGCCCGTCGGCGACCAGGCCCGGCAGGCGGCGGAAGTCGAGCTGCAGCTGGTGCAGGGCATGGCGCACCGCGCCATGGGCTGCCACCTGCGAAGCCATCAGCCCGGTGGCTTCCTCGCGCAGCGCGTCGCTGATGTCCTCGCCGGCCAGGTACGCCCGGCCATCGGCAAAGCGCAGCTCCAGCGTCGCGGCGACACGCGCGACGGCAGTCGCATCGTCGAGGTCGATGCCTTGCCGGCTCGCGGCTAGGCCGGTGGCACGGTAGAGCGCGCCGGAGTCGAGCACGTGGTAGCCCAGTTGCTTGGCGACTTCGTCGGCCAAGGTGCCCTTGCCGGAGGCGGTCGGGCCGTCGATGGTGATCACCGGGATGTCCTCGACGCGGGCGCTGACCACATCGAACAGGGTCTCGAAGTAATCGGGGAAGGTCTTGGCCACGCAGCCGGGGTCGAGGATGCGCACGCCCACAGCAGGGGTGCCGAGCAGGCCGTTGAAGGCCGCCAGCGAGAAGCACATCGCCACGCGGTGGTCGTCGTAGGTATGGATTGCTGCAGCCTGCCAGGCGCGCAGCGGATGCACGCGCAGCCAGTCCGGGCCTTCCTCGACGTCGGCACTGAGCTTGCGGAGCTCGCAGGCCATGGCAGCGATGCGGTCGGTCTCCTTAACGCGCCAGCTGGCAATGTTGCGCAGCGTCGTCGGGCCGTCGGCATAGAGCGCCATCACCGCCAGCGTCATCGCGGCGTCGGGGATGTGATTGCAGTCCAGATCCAGCGCCTTCAGCGGCCAGGCGCCGCGACGCACCGCGATCCAGTTCGGACCCATCTCGACCCGGGCGCCCATCGCGATGGCGGCATCGACGAAGCGCACATCGCCCTGCACCGAGGCCGAGCCGCAGCCTTCGATACGCACCGGGGCATCGACGCCGGCGATCGCGCCCAGCGCGACGAAATAGCTGGCCGAGGAGGCATCGCCCTCGACATGCACCTCGCCCGGCGAGCGGTAGCGGCTGCCGGCGGGGATGGTGAAGCGCTGCCAGCCGTCGTTGACCACCGTGATGCCGAAGCGCGCGAGCAGCTCCAGCGTGATGTGCACGTAGGGCTTGGAGATCAGCTCGCCGACGACCTCGATCACGACATCCCGCTCGGCGACCAAGGGAAGTGCGAGCAATAGCGCCGTGAGGAACTGGCTGGAGACATCGCCGCGAACGCGCACCGGCTCGTCGAGCTTCAGCGCCGCAGGACCGCGCAAAAGCAACGGCGGGTAGCCCTCGTTGCCCAGGCAGTCGATGGCGCAGCCCAGGCCGCGCAGCGCATCGACCAGGTCGCCGATCGGCCGCTCGTGCATGCGTGGCACGCCGCTGAGCTCGAACTCGCCCCCCTGCGTGGCGGCAAGCAGCGCCAGCGCCGCGGTCAGCGGGCGCATCGCCGTGCCGGCGTTGCCGAGGAAGAGCTTGGCTTGCTTGCGGCCCAGGCGCGCGCCGATGCCGGTGACCTTCAGCGCGCCACCAGGCTGCTGCTCCAGCGTGCAGCCGAGTTCCTTCAGCGCGGCGAGCATCACCGCGGTGTCGTCGGAGTCCAGCAGGTCGTGCACCAGGGTCTGGCCTTCGGACAGACCGGCGAGCAGCAGCACGCGGTTGGAGATGCTCTTGGAGCCGGGCAGGCGCACGATGCCGGCGGCTTCGCGCAGCGGCGGCAGGTCGAGGAAGGGGATCTTGAACATCGAGGGCAGGAATAAGGGCGCTGGGCGAGGCGGCGGTCAGTCGAGAAGGTCAGCGCCTTGTGCGCGTCGTGCCGCCAGGGTGACCCATATGCCAGTGCGCGCGGCCTTCGGCGATGCTGCGCAGACGCTCTTCGAGGCCGGCAGCATCGCCGTCGCGCACCAGGGCCTCGAGTTCGTCGAGCGCTGCTCGGAAGAGCTGCGACTGCGCCAGCACCTCGGCCTTGTTGGCGACGAGGATGTCGCGCCAGATCGCCGCGTCGCTGGCGGCGATGCGCGTGAAGTCGCGAAAGCCCGGGCCGGCCAGGCTCAGATAGTCGCGGCCGGCGGGCTGCCTGGCGACGCCCTCGAAGAAAGCGAAGGCCAGCAGATGCGGCAGATGGCTGACCGCGGCAAACGCCGCGTCATGGTTTTCCGGCGTCATCTTCAACACCCGGGCGCCCAGCGCCGACCAGACATCGGTGGCACGCTGCACCAGCGTGCCGTTGGTCTCGGGCAGCGGCGTGAGGATGACCTGCTTGCCCTGGTAGAGCGCGGCATCGGCGTGCTGCACGCCGCTGGACTCCTTGCCCGCGATCGGATGGGCCGGCACGAAGCTGGGCAGCCGATCGCGCAGCGTGCGCCTGGCGGCATCGACCACGTCGCACTTGGTCGAACCCACGTCCATGAACAGCACGTCCGGCGAGACCAGATGGCGCACCGCTTTCAGTGTGGCTTCGGTCGCCGCCACCGGCACCGCGAGCAACACGATGTCTGAGCCGGACACGGCGAGCAGCGCGGACTCCGCCGCCTGGTCGATCACGCCCAGGCGCTTGGCGGTCTCGGTGGTGGACGGGGACTTGCTGTAGCCGACCACGCGCTTGACCAGGCCGGCCTTCTTCAGCGCCAGCGCGAAGGAGCCGCCCATCAGGCCGCAGCCGATCACGCCGAGTTGATTGAACATCGCTTGCTGCCTTCCTGCCAACAGCTCAGTGGGTGTCCAGCGGATAGGTGCCCAGCACCTTGAAGAAGGCGCAGACGCTGCGCAGTTCGCGCATGGCCTGGGCCACATGCGGCTCGTCCGGATGGCCCTGCAGGTCGATGAAGAAGTAGTACTCCCACTGGCCCGAACGCGCCGGGCGCGACTCGAAACGCGTCATCGATACGCCGTGCACCTTCAGCGGCACCAGCATGTCGTGCACTGCGCCCGGCTTGTTGATCACCGAGACGACCAGGCTGGTGCAGTCGTGGCCCGAAGCGCCCGGTGCAGGATGGCGGTCCGGATGGGTGACGATGGCAAAGCGCGTGCGGTTGTGCGCATCGTCCTGGATGGCCGGCGCCACCACATGCAGGCCGTACTCGCTGCCGGCGCGCTCGCTGGCGATGGCCGCCAGGCGCTTGTCCAGCGAGGCCAGGCGCGCACCTTCGGCGTTGCTCGCCACCGGGCGGCGCTCGGCATGCGGCAAGTGGTTGGACAGCCAACCATGGCATTGCGCCAGCGCCTGCGGATGCGCGCAGACGGCCTGGATGTCGTCCAGCGAGTTCTCGCGGCGTAGCAGGTTGTGGCGCACGAACAGGCTGGTCTCGCCGATGATGAACAGCGGCGTGGTCAGGAACAGGTCCAGCGAGCGCGCGACCACGCCTTCGGTCGAGTTCTCCACCGGCACGACGCCGAAGTCGGCCGCACCGGTGCTGGTGACGCGGAACACCTCGTCGATGCTGGCGCAGGGCACTTGCACGATGGAGCTGCCGAAGAAGCCCAACGCGGCCAGTTCGCTGAAGGTGCCGGCCGGGCCCAGGTAGGCCACGCGTGTGGGCGTCTCCAGCGCGCGGCAGGCCGACATGATCTCGCGCCAGATCGGCGCGACGCTGTCGTTCTTCAGCGGTCCGGGGTTGCGCGCCTTCAGACCGTCGATGACCTGGGCTTCGCGCTCGGGGCGGAAAACCACCGAGCCTTCCTTCTTCTTGATCTCGCCGACCTCGCCGGCCAGCGCCGCGCGGCGGTTCAGCAGGTCCAGCAGTTCGCGGTCGACTGCGTCGATCTGGTCGCGCAGCGCCAGCAGCGCCGGGTCGACAGGGGGTGGAGTCAACGGGGCTCCATCAGCCATATTGCGCCTCAAAGTCCTTCAGGTATGCCACGAGGGCTTGCACGCCCTCCAGCGACATGGCGTTGTAGATCGATGCACGCATGCCGCCAACGGACTTGTGGCCTTTGAGTTGCAGCAGTCCGCGCTCCTTGGCGCCGGACAGGAATGCGTCGTTGAGAGACTCGTCCTTCAGGTAGAAGGGCACGTTCATGCGCGAGCGGCAGTCGGCCGCGACGCGGTTCTCGAAGAGATTGGATTCGTCCAGCGCGGCATAGAGCAGGCGCGCCTTATCGACGTTGCGCTGCTCGATCGCGGCCAGGCCGGTCTTGCCGGCATAGCTGAACTTCTTCAGCCACTTGAACACCAGGCCGGCCACATAGATGCCGAAGGTCGGCGGCGTGTTGTACATGGACTGCGCGGCGGCCACGGTCTTGTAGTCGAAGGCCGAGGGGCAGACCGGCTGCGCATGGCCGAGCAGGTCCTCGCGCACGAAGACCAGCGTCAGTCCGGCCGGGCCGATATTCTTCTGCGCGCCGCCGAAGGCCAGGCCAAGCTTGCTCCAGTCGATCGGACGCGAGAGCTGGTGCGAGGACACGTCGGCCACCAGCGGCGCGTCGCAGCCCAGCGCCTTCAGGTCGGGCAGCGCGTGGAACTCCACACCGTCGATGGTCTCGTTGCTGCAGATGTGCACATAGGCCGCGTCCTTGCTCAGCTTCCAGCTCGCGGGATCGGGCAGGCGGGTGTAGCGATCGCCCGCGCCATCGGCAGCGATGTGCACGTCGGCATAGCGTTTGGCTTCCTGCGCGCTCTTGCGCGACCAGGAGCCGGTGACCACCACATCCACCTTGCCGTGTCCGCCACGGCCGGCCAGGTTCATCGGCACGATGGCGTTCTCGGCCAGCCCGCCGCCTTGCATGAACAGGATGTGGAACTCCTTGGGCACCTGCAGCAGTTCGCGCAGATCGGCCTCGGCCGCCTCGGCGATGGAGATGAACTCCTTGCCGCGGTGGCTCATCTCCATCACGCTCATGCCCGAGCCGTGCCAGTCCAGCATCTCCGCCGCGACCTGACGCAGCACTTCTTCGGGCAGGGCGGCCGGTCCGGCCGAGAAATTGAATGGGCGCTGCATGAAACTGGGCGACTGGCGGCTGGCGTGGAACTGGGGTGAGTTGTGAACTTGAGCCTACTTCTTGCCTGGCTCGGCTGCCGGCGCTGCAGGAGGCTGGATGCCCAGGTGCTTCCTCACGGACTGCTCCAGGGTGCGCAGCCGCTGCTCGATCATGCTGCGGTTGTCGGTAACCACTTTCTCGGTGACCTGCTTCTGCAACTCGCTGCCGAACTGGGCGTACTTCTTGTTCACCGGCGACTCCAGCCAGGTCAGCAATTGCCGCAGTTCGTCCTCGCTGAAGCGCTCGTCGAATAGCTTGGCGGCGGTATCCGGGCCGACCTTGGTGGCGCGGGCCGAGATGACCGGTGCGGTCTCGTCGACGAACTTCTTGATGTCTGCCTCGATCGCCTTTGCTGTTGCCTCGCGCTTGTCGGGCGGCAACTGCTGCAGCGCTTGCACCGCCGCCTGCATCAGGTTGCCAACGGGCGCCTGCAGCAGACCGCGCCCCATGCCATCGAAGAGGGGCTGATGCAACTGCACCAACTTGGCAACCAGCTCCTTCTTCGCCGGGCTGCTACTGGCCGCCGGAGCAGCGGCTTGCGCCAGGGCGGCCTGACTGCCAGCCAGCAGTGCGGCTGCGGCGATCATGGTGCGGATGTTCAAGATCACTCCTTCGCGGCTGCATCGCCGTCATTGCTGGGATCGGCGTTCGCCGCTTCGCCGGCGCTGCTGTCGTTGGCGTCGTTCTCGACGATGCGCTGCAGGCCGGAAAGCTTGGCGCCGTCATCCAGCGCGATCAACGTCACGCCCTGGGTGGCGCGGCCGAGCTCGCGGATCTCGGCCACACGGGTGCGCACCAGCACGCCCTTGTCGGTGATCAGCATGATCTCGTCCTCGGGTCGCACCAGCGTCGCGGCGACGACCTTGCCGTTGCGCTCGCTCTGCTGGATGGCGATCATGCCCTTGGTGCCGCGGCCGTGACGGGTGTACTCGACGATGGAGGTGCGCTTGCCGTAGCCGTTCTCGGTGGCGGTGAGCACGCTCTGCGTCTCGTCCTCGGCGACCAGCATCGCGATCACGCTCTGGTCGGGCTCGAGCATCATGCCGCGCACGCCGCGCGCCTGGCGGCCCATCGGCCGCACGTCGTCTTCATCGAAGCGCACCGCCTTGCCGCCGTCGCTGAACAGCATGACGTCGTGCTTGCCGTCGGTCAGTGCGGCGCCGATCAGGTAGTCGCCTTCGTCCAGGTCCACCGCGATGATGCCGGCCTTGCGCGGGTTGCTGAAGTCCTTCAGCGAGGTCTTCTTGACCGTGCCAAGGGCCGTAGCCATGAAGATGTAGTGATCCTCGGGGAAGGCGCGGAACTCGCCCGTCAGCGGCAGCACGACGGTGATCTTCTCGTCCTGCTGCAGCGGGAACATGTTGACGATGGGCTTGCCGCGCGAAGCGCGCGAGCCCTGCGGCACTTCCCAGACCTTGAGCCAGTAGACGCGGCCGCGGTTGGAGAAGCACAGGATCCAGTCGTGCGTGTTGGCGATGAAGAGCTGGTCGATCCAGTCGTCTTCCTTGGTCTGCGTGGCCTGCTTGCCGCGGCCGCCGCGGCGCTGCGCGCGGTATTCGCTGAGCGCCTGGCTCTTGATGTAGCCGGTGTGCGAGAGCGTCACGACCATGTCGGTGGGCGTGATCAGATCCTCTGTGCCGAGCTCCTGCGCGTTGTGCTCGATCAGGCTGCGGCGCGCGCCGAGCTTGGTCTGGCCGAACTCCTGCTTCAGCGCGAGCAGTTCCTCGCCAATGATGACGGTGACGCGCTCGGGCTTGGACAGGATGTCCAGCAGGTCGGCGATCTGCGCCATCACGTCCTTGTACTCGCCGACGATCTTGTCCTGCTCCAGGCCGGTCAGGCGCTGCAGGCGCATCTGCAGGATCTCTCCGGCCTGGTCTTCAGACAGGCGGTAGAGACCATCGGGCTGCAGGCCCAGATTCGGCGACAGGCCTTCGGGGCGGTAGGCCTGGGCGCCGCCCTCGGCGCGCGACAGCATCTCGCGCACCAGCGAGCTGTCCCAGCTCTTGTTCATCAGCGCCGCCTTGGCCACCGGCGGCGTGGGCGAGCTCTTGATCGTCTCGATGAACTCGTCGATGTTGGCCAGCGCGACGGCCAGGCCTTCCAGCACATGGCCGCGCTCGCGGGCCTTGCGCAGCTCGAACACGGTACGTCGGGTCACCACCTCGCGGCGATGCTCCAGGAAGACCGTGACCAGTTCCTTCAGATTGCAAAGCTTGGGCTGACCGTCGATCAGCGCCACCATGTTCATGCCGAAGGTGTCCTGCAGCTGCGTCTGCTTGTACAGGTTGTTCAGCACCACCTCGGGCACTTCACCGCGCTTGAGCTCGATGACCACCCGCATGCCGGACTTGTCGCTCTCGTCCTGGATGTGGCTGATGCCTTCGATCTTCTTTTCCTGCACCAGTTCGGCGATCCGCTCCAGCAGGGTCTTCTTGTTCACCTGGTAGGGGATCTCGTCGACGATGATCGCCTGGCGCTGGCCGCGGTCGATGTCCTCGAAATGGACCTTGGCACGCATCACCACCTTGCCGCGACCGGTACGGTAGCCATCGCGCACGCCCGAGACCCCGTAGATGATGCCGGCGGTCGGGAAGTCAGGCGCCGGAATGATCTCCATCAGCTCGTCGATCGAGCAGTCGGGGTTCTTCAGCGTGTGCAGGCAAGCGTCCACCACCTCGTTGAGGTTGTGCGGCGGGATATTCGTCGCCATACCCACGGCGATACCCGCCGCGCCGTTGACCAACAGATTCGGCAGCTTGGTCGGCAGTACCAGCGGTTCTTTTTCCGAACCGTCGTAGTTCGGTCCGAAATCGACGGTTTCCTTGTCGATATCGGCGAGCATTTCGTGCGCGATCTTGTCGAGGCGGATTTCTGTGTACCGCATCGCCGCGGCGTTGTCGCCGTCGATCGAGCCGAAATTGCCCTGACCATCGACCAGCATGTGCCGCAGCGAGAAATCCTGGGCCATGCGCACGATGGTGTCGTACACCGCGGTATCACCGTGCGGGTGGTACTTGCCGATGACGTCGCCGACGATACGTGCCGACTTCTTGTACGGCCTGTTCCAGTCGTTGTTCAGCTCGTGCATCGCGAACAGCACGCGACGGTGCACCGGCTTGAGGCCGTCGCGCGCGTCCGGCAGGGCCCGACCCACGATCACGCTCATCGCGTAATCGAGGTAGGAGCGGCGCATCTCCTCTTCGAGGCTGATTGGCAGTGTCTCTTTTGCGAACTGGGTCATGCTGCGCTGTGGTCTGGACTCGCAGGCTGAACGGCCGGCTCGTCGGATGTGCGGAAAGCGTGAATTCTAAGTGGCGCGGCTTGTAGTTCCTTCGCAACAATGAGGCGGAGCCTCGCTTGCGCTGCGATGAGAATCCATCGGTCCCGTTGGCCTATGGCACAATGATTTGGTCCCCAGGTGAGCAGTCGCTACAGATTTCATCTGAGGGTTTTGTTGCGGTTTTTGGATACTCGCAGGGCAACTGCGGCCTTCCTCGAGAGGAGAATCATGAAGAAACTGAATCGTGTGGCATCGCTCTTCGCAGTCGCTGCTGTTGCTGCTTCGGGCGCCTTTGCTCAGACCGTTGACAACTGGCGTGCGAGCGACGGTACCGTGTGGAAGAACGGTACCAACGAACTGTGCTGGCGTGATGCGAGCTGGACGCCGGCCACGGCTGCTGCCGACTGCGACGGCGCCCTCAAGCCCGCCCCGAAGGCTGAACCGCCCAAGGCTGCCCCGGCTCCGGCCCCGGCTCCGGCTCCGGCCAAGCCCGCAGCTCCTCCCGCTCCGCCGAAGCCCGTCAGCGAGAAGGTGACCTTCGCTGCCGACGCATTCTTTGACTTCGACAAGGCTGTGCTGAAGCCCGAAGCCAAGGCCAAGCTGGATGACCTGGTCAGCAAGACCGGCGGCATCAATCTCGAAGTGATCATCGCCGTTGGCCACACCGACAGCGTCGGTACGGATGCCTACAACCAGAAGCTGTCGGTGCGTCGTTCTGAAGCCGTGAAGGCCTATCTGGTCTCGAAGGGCGTCGAGAAGAACCGCGTCTACACCGAAGGCAAGGGCGAGAAGCAGCCTGTCGCCGACAACAAGACCGCCGAAGGTCGTGCCAAGAACCGCCGCGTCGAGATCGAAGTGGTCGGTACTCGCAACCTGAAGTAATCAGCGCGTCGGGCCCTGGGCCCGACCCGACGAGCCCCGCCGCGGCGGGGCTTTTTTCTTTTGGTCCGAACTCGATTCGCTACCATGGCCGTCATGACGAACGCCGATCCACAGGAACTCGAGAAATTCGGTGAACTGGCCCACCGCTGGTGGGATCAGGACAGCGAATTCAAGCCTTTGCATCAGATCAATCCGATTCGGCTGGCCTGGATCGAATCGCAGTGCCCGCTGGTAGGCAAGCGAGTGCTGGATGTGGGCTGCGGCGGTGGCATCCTGAGCGACTCGATGGCCCGCCGGGGCGCCAGCGTGCTGGGCATAGACCTGGCTGGCCGGGCGCTGAAGGTGGCGCGACTGCATGCGATGGAGGCGGGCACCGAGGGCGTCGACTACCGCGAGATTGCCGTGGAGGAACTTGCCGCAGAGCAGCCCGGCGGCTTCGACGTGGTCACTTGCATGGAGATGCTCGAGCATGTGCCCGATTCTGGTTCCGTGCTCAAGGCCTGTGCCACCCTGGTCAAGCCAGGGGGATGGGTGTTCCTGTCCACGCTGAATCGCAACATCAAGTCTTTCCTGCTTGCCGTGGTGGGGGCTGAGTACCTGCTCAAGATGATCCCGGCCGGCACGCATGAATATGCCCGCTTCATCCGCCCGGCTGAATTGGCCCAGGGCTGTCGCGATGCCGGCCTGGAGTTGGCCGCGATCACTGGCATGCACTACAACCCGCTGACCCAGCGATATGCGACAGGCGGTAATGCGGACGTCAACTACTTCATGTCCTGTCGCCGTCCCGCCTGATTGGCTCTCTCCCTTGTGAGCGTGCAAACGATGAACCTTGCTGCGCAGGGACAGCTTTCCCTTGGCGCTGTGCTGTTCGATCTGGACGGTACCCTGATAGACAGCGCGCCGGATCTGGCCGGCACTGTCAACGAGATGCGCCTGGAGCGCGGGCTGCCAGAGCTGCCATACCCCGGCTTGCGTGCGATGGTCGGCGCCGGTGCGCGCGGCATGCTGTCGGCCGGCTTCTCCATTGGGCCCTCGGACACCGACTTCGAGACCATGCGCGGTGAGTTTCTTGCCCGCTACGAGGCGCGCATGCTTCGTCTTACAGCGGTCTTCCCTGGCATCCCGGCGCTGCTCGAGGTGTTCGAGCGTCGCGGCCTGCCCTGGGGCATCGTGACGAACAAGGCCGAGCGCTTTGCCTTGCCGGTGACCACTGGCCTGGGTCTGCACCAAAGAGCAGCGGCCGTCATTGGCGGCGATACCACGCCGCACGCCAAACCGCATCCGGCCCCCTTGCTGGAAGCGGCGCGGCGTATCGGCGCGGATCCCTGCCACTGCATCTATGTCGGCGACGACGAGCGCGATATCCAGGCCGGTCGAGCCGCAGGAATGCGAACGGTCGCTGCTGCCTGGGGTTATCTGGGGTTGGGGCCTGCGGTTGAGGACTGGGGCGCAGATATCGTCGTCGATTCGCCTGATCAGCTCTTGAAATGGCTGCGGCTGGCCTAAAATGCGAAGTTCTGGGGCCGACCTGGTTTCGACGTGGGTGCGGATCCGGAGTAGGGCATGTCGAGCACCAGTCCGCTCGTAAATCCACTGGAACAAAGTAACTGCAAACGACGAAAAGTTTGCCCTCGCCGCTTAAACACCGGTGAGCCTCTCAACGGTTGGCCGATGGGCCGGGTCGATGCCGCAAGGCTAGGCTGAGAGGTCATTCACATCGGCTGGCATCTGGCTGTGTCACACAGTCTGGTGTGAGATCAAGTGACTGGCGTTGTTCGTAGCGTGCCCCTGCGCGACGACGGCGTGAGACTCAAATCAGAGGGCTAAACATGTAGAACTGCCCGGTGATGGCTTGCGGACGCGGGTTCAATTCCCGCCGGCTCCACCACGAACTGAAAGAACCAACCGTACCCGGTTGGTTTTTTTTTGCCCACTCGGGGCCGGCGTATCGCTCAGTGAACCAGGGCCAACAGCCACCCGGCTAGGCCGCTGCCGAGCACGACGAGCCATGGCGGCAGCTTCCAAAACATCAATGCGACAAGCGCCAGCAGAGCCAAGCCGAAGTCCTGCGGTGCCTGGACGGCAGTGGTCCACACCGGCTGGTAGAGCGCCGCGAGCAGGACACCGACCACGGCAGCGTTGACGCCCAGCAAGGCTGCCTGCGTCCGGGTGTGGCGTCGCAAGCTGTCCCAGAACGGCAGCGTGCCCGCGACGAGCAGGAAGGCAGGGGCAAAGATCGCCAGCAGGCAGATCAAGCCGCCTGTCCAGCCGGTGGGCGACTGCTGCATCGATGCGCCGAGAAAGGCCGCGAAGGTGAACAAGGGGCCAGGGATGGCCTGGGCCGCACCATAGCCGGCCAGGAAGGTGTCTTGGTCGACCCAGCCAATCGGTACGAGTTCCGCTTGCAGCAGTGGCAGCACCACATGGCCGCCGCCGAAGACCAGTGCGCCGACGCGATAGAAGGCCTCCACCATCGACAGCGTCTGACTCGGGAGCCGGCTTGCCAGCACGGGCAGGCCGATCAGCAAGGCGAGGAACAGCGCCAGCCAGAGCAGGCCGACGCGACGCCGTATCGTGATCGGCAAGAACTCATGCGTGGTCTGCTGCTGGGGCTTGAACAGCAGCAGGCCGAGGATCGCTGACAGGGCGATAACTGCCATCTGCCCCCAGGCAGTGGGTACCAGCAGCAGGAAGCAGGTTGCCGCCGCCATGATGGTGATGCGCGGCACGTCTGGGCAGAGGGCGCGCGCCATTCCCCACACGGCTTGTGCGACCACGGCCACGGCCACCACCTTCAATCCGTGCAGTGCGCCGGACGGTAGGGCGTCGGCGTGATTGGCCAGGCCGATTGCGAACAGCATCAGCGCGATGGCCGAGGGCAGCGTGAAGCCGGCCCACGCGGCCAAGGCACCGGCATAGCCCGATCGCGAGAGCCCGAGCGCGATGCCGACCTGGCTGCTGGCCGGTCCAGGCAGGAACTGGCAGAGGGCGACCAGTTCCGCATAGCTGCCCTCGCTCAGCCACCGCCGTCGCGTCACGAACTCATCGCGGAAGTAGCCAAGGTGGGCGATCGGGCCTCCAAAGGAGGTCAGGCCGAGCCGAAGGAAGATCAGAAAAACCGACCAGGGACTGCGGTCGGTCTGGTCAGCAGCGGTCATGTTGCAGCTCGATCTCGGTCAGTGCGGGTCTGGCGATGGAGGGCACGGCGCGGGGGATGGTAGCCGCAGCCGCCGCTCACGCCTGCATAGGCATGCGCATGGCGACTCCGTCGCCGCGTCAGCCAGCCGCCCCGGCGCCGGCCCGCTGCAGCGTCAGAACGCTGTCGCGTAGCGCTGGAGCTCCCAATCGCTGACATGGCGGGCGTAGGCCAGCCATTCGTCGCGCTTGATGGCGAGAAACTGGCTGCTCAGCGACTGGCCCAGGGCCGCGCGCACGACGGTGTCGCCCTCCAGCGCGTCGAGCGCTTCGCTCAGGCTCTGCGGGAGTAGCGAGATGCCACGCTCGCGGATCTCTGCCAGCGAGAGTGCGAACAGATCGTCCTCGCAGGCCTGCGGCGGCAGCAAGCCGCGGTCGATGCCGTCCAGGCCGGCGGCGATCAAGGCAGCGGTGGCGAGATAGGGGTTGGCTGAGGCATCGGGTAGCCGCCATTCGAAGCGGCCCGGCAGCGTACGCACGAGCGCCGTGCGGTTGTTGGGGCCGTGGGCGACATAGGCTGGCGCCCAGGTGGTGCCGGAGATCGACTCGCCGACCGTCAGGCGCTTGTAGCTGTTCACAGTCGGCGCTGCCAGCGCGCACAGCGCCGGCGCATGGTCGAGCACGCCCGCGATGAACTGGCGCATCAGGGTCTGGCCCTCGCTGCCGGCGAACAGGCATCGCGCATCCGTGCCTTCGCCCGCCCACAGCGAAACATGGAAATGCATGCCGCTGCCGGGCTGGTCGGCGAAAGGCTTGGGCATCATCGAGAACAGCGCGCCATGCTGCTCGGCGATCGCCTGTGCGGCCAGCTTGAACAGCATCAGGCGATCGGCGCTGACCAGGGCCCTGTCGTAGACGAAATTCAGCTCGTACTGGCTGTGCGCGTCTTCATGGTCGATCTGCAGCACGCTCAGGCCACAGTCCTCGAGCGCGCAGCGCAGTTCGTGCAGCAGCGCGGCCTGACGCGGCAGCGATTTGAGGTCGTAGGAGGGCTTGTCCAGACGGTCGGCATCGTCCAGGGGGACGAATCCGCGCTGCGCATCTCGCTTGAGCAGAAAGAACTCAGGCTCTATGCCGGTGCGAAGCTGCCAGCCCCGTTCAGCAAGCCTGGCTTCGGCGCGGCGCAGCACCTGTCGCGGGCAGGCGTCGAAGGGCTGGCCGTCGACGAAGCCGTCGCAGGCCAGGCGCGCGTAGCCGGGCATCCAGGGCAGCGGCTGCGCGGTGGCCGCGTCGCCTCGGCCCCAGTACTCGCTGCGCGCGCCGGTGCGCGCCAGTCCCGTGCCCCAGATCGACGGGCCGGAGAAGCCAGCACCGTCCGCGAGCAGCACATCCAGCTGATGCAGCGGCAGGTACTTGCCGCGCGCCACGCCGTGGATGTCGGTGAACTGCGCCAGCAGCGTGTGCACGCCAGCGGCGCGCAGTCGGTCTTGCAGTTCTTGCACGGGGGTCCTCGGCTTCTTGCGCCTGGGCGTTTCCGTTGCGAGCCGCTGCCAGGCTAGGCGGACGGCGCGCAGGAACCGGAACGTACTTCTTGTACGTTAGGAGTCCCAGCACCGGCCAACGACGCCTGGCGGTGGCGCAGCAGAAAACGTTCAGGCGGTGCGGATCTTGATCCAGGTGGTCTTGAGCTCGGTGTACTTGTCGAAAGCATGCAGCGACTTGTCGCGACCGTTGCCGCTCTGCTTGTAGCCGCCGAAGGGCACGGTGATGTCGTCCTCGTCGTACTGGTTGACATGCACGGTACCGGCGCGCAGCTGGCGGGCGACGCGGTGAGCGCGGTCGATGTTGCTGCTCCAGACGCTTGCCTGCAGACCGTAGCTGGAATCGTTGGCCATGGCCACCGCCTCGGCCTCGTCCTTGAAACGGATCACCGTCATCACCGGCCCGAAGATCTCTTCGCGGGCGATCCTCATCTGGTTGCTCGCGCTGGCGAACACCGTGGGCTCGACGTAGTAGCCGCCGGTTTCTGCCCTGGCCTGGCGGGCACCGGTCACCGCCGTGGCGCCTTCGTTCAGGCCGGCCTCGATGTAGCTCATCACGGTGCGCAGCTGACCGTCGTCGACCAGGGCACCCATCACCGTCTTCGCATCGAGCGGATCGGCAGGCTGGTACCTGGGCGCCTCGGCTTTGAGCGTGGCGACGAAGTCGTCGGCAATGCTCTCGTGCACGAACACGCGCGAGGGTGCATTGCAGCTCTCGCCCTGGTTGAAGAACATGCTGCCGGCCACGGTCTTGGCCGCCAGTGCGATGTCCTCGTAGTCGGGGAAGACGACGAAGGCCGATTTGCCGCCGAGCTCGTTGTAGACGCGCTTGAGGTTGGAGCGGCCCGCGTACTCGAGCATCTTGCGGCCCACGCGCGTCGAGCCGGTGAAGCCGACCGCGTCCACATCCATGTGCAGCGCCAGCGCCTCGCCCGCCTCGTGGCCGTAGCCGGGCACGACGTTGAACACGCCTTCGGGGATGCCGGCTTCCAGCGCGATTTCGGCCAGGCGCAGCGCGGTCAGCGGCGACTTCTCGCTGGGCTTGAGTACCACCGAGTTGCCTGCTGCCAGCGCCGGTCCCAGCTTCCACGAGGCCATGATCATCGGGTAGTTCCAGGGCACGATGGCGCCGATCACGCCCATGGCCTCGCGCTGGATCAGTGCCAGCGCGTCGTGGCCGGTGGGTGCGATCTCGTCGTAGACCTTGTCGATGGCCTCGGCATACCAGGCGATGCAGCGCGCGGTGGCCGGAACGTCCACCTTCAGCGCGTACTGGATGGGCTTGCCCATGTCCAGCGTCTCCAGCAGCGCCAGCTCGTCCTTGGCGGCCAGGATCAGCTCGGCGAAGCGTTGCAGCACCTTCTTGCGTGCTGCGGGCGGTCGCGATGCCCACCGTCCGTCGGCAAAGGCGGCGCGCGCCGCGGCGACTGCCGCATCGATGTCGGCCGCCTGGCCGCGCGCGATGCGGCCGATGTTGCGGCCGTCTATGGGCGAGATGCAGTCGAACTGCGCTCCGGCCACGGCGTCCACGCGCCTGCCGGCGATCAGCGCGCGGCCGTCGATGCGCAACTGCGCGGCCCGCGCGTGCCAGTCGATGGCGCTACTGCTGGTGCTGCCACTGCTCATAGCGACCTCAGAACTTCACCACCACCGACGCGCCGAACAGGCTGTTGCTCTTGCGGAAGCTGCCGTCCTTCACATGCGCGAACACCGGAACGTTGGCGCGATCCAGGCGGTACTCCAGCTTGAAGCTGGTGGCCAGGTTGTAGGCGTAGCCGAGGCCGAAGGAGATCGCGGTGCGGTTGGCTCCCTTCTCGGTGTCGCCGTAGAGCAGGTCGCCAGTCAGCGCGTCGTAGCCCAGCACTTCGGGGCCGATGCCGTTGCGGTTGTCCGCGCCATAGCCGAGCAGGCCGCCGCCGTTCTTGTCATTCTTCAGGTAATCGGCACGCACGATGCCCTCGAGCTGCGGCGTGAACTTGTAGGCTGCCAGCGCCGACAGGCCCAACCACTTCGCGTCGCGCAGCTCGCCGGTGACCGGATCAGGCGTGATCGAGGCCTTCTTCTGCTGGCCAACGCTGATCTGCCCCTGCACGGTCCAATCGCCGCGGATGAAGTAGGCATCGAACTCGAACAGGTTGAGCGCCGTATTGGCGGTGCCGCCGACCAGATTCGCGGCCTTGCCGTGCACACCGGCGAAGCCGAAGCCCTGGAACTCGCCGCGCGCGTAGTCGACGCGATAGGCAAACACCGGTGCCTTTTCGCCGGCGCCGTTCTTCGACGCGTTCATGTTGGCGAGCACGGCCTTGGTCAGCCACTTGCCGCGTGTCAGCTCGATGCCGGCGCCGGTGTAGGTGGTCGGCAGCGTGAAATCGAACAGCAGGTTGTGGGTGATCAGCTTGTTCAGCGTGGGCTGCTGGTACTCGTAGCCGGACCAGTCGGGCAAATGGCCGGCGATCGCGCGGGTCTGCAGGTCGCCCAGGGGAATGGAGACGCTGGCTTCCTGCACGATGCCGCCGTTGCCGATCACGCTGTCGGTGCCGCGGTTCGGGCTCAGCGTCAGCTTGAAGCGTGTGCCCGATTCGGTTTCCTTGAGGAACTCGATGGCTGCGGTGCCGAAGTAGCTGTTGTCGTAGTTGTAGCCATCGTCGCCGACGTTGTTGAGGAACTGGAAGCCGGCGCGGTTCTGCGCACGGTTGTAGATATAGCTCGGCTCCATGTAGCCGCTGATCTTCAGACCCTTCTGGCCCATCGCCTCCTGCGCATCCTCGAGCGCCTCGGTCTTCACCGCGATGCGGTTGAATTCGCGCACCTGGTCGGGTGTCATGCCCCACTGCGGCTGCGTGGCTGCAGGCTTGGCGGCCTCAGCGGCCTTCAGCTTGTTCTCGAGCTGCGAGACGCGGTCGCGCAGTGCGCGCAGTTCCTTGAGCAGATCCTCATTGCTCTGGGCTTGCGCGCTGCCGCCGAAGGCAGCTGCAAGGGCGAGGGTCAGGGCGGCGAGCTGGGGGGCTTTCATGCGGAACTCCTCTGGGTTGATGTTGTGCCGGTGTGTCGTTGATTGAAGGGGACTGCAGTGTTCAGCCGCCGCGCTGCGCCGCGGCCATGTCCTGCGCGCGGCGCCGCTCGGCGCGGGCAATCATGTAGCTGGCGACGATGACGCCGATCGAGACGGTGACGATGATCAGCGTGGCCACCGCATTGATGCTGGGCGACAGGCCCAGCCTGGCGCGCGAGAAGATCACCAGCGGCATGGTGGTGGCGCCGGGGCCGGACAAGAAGGCGGAGAGCACGACGTCGTCCAGCGAGAGCGTGAAGGTCAGCAGCCAGGCCGACATCAGCGCCTGCGCGATCATGGGCAGCGTGACGAGATAGAAGACCTGATGCGGGCGGGCGCCCAGGTCCAGCGCAGCCTCCTCGAGCTGCGGGTTGAGCTCAGACAGTCGCGCCTGCACCACCACCGTGGCATAGGCCATGCCCAGCAGCAGATGACCCATCCAGATGGTCAGCATGCCGCGCTCCGGGAAGCCCAGTGCGCGCTGCATCGAGACCAGCATCAGCAGCAGCGACAGGCCGACGATGACTTCCGGCATCACCAGCGGCGCGTTGACCATGCCGGCGAAGAGTGTGCGGCCCTTGAAGCGCTTGTACTTGACCAGTGCAAATGCCGCGAAGGTGCCCAGCACCACCGAGGCACAGGCGGTGAAGAAGGCGATCTTCAAGGACAGCCACAGACCGGCGAGCATCTCGCGATCGCTGGCCAGCTGCGCATACCACTTCAGTGTGAAGCCGCCCCACTTCGAAGGCACGACCGAATCGTTGAAGGAGTAGACGATCAGCGCCAGGATGGGCAGGTACAGGAAGGCAAAGCCGGCCGCGAGCCAGCCGCGGCTGAACCAGCGCGTCATCGCGGTCGAGGTGGTGCCGCTCATGAGCGACCTCCCTGAGCCTCGGCCTGGTACTTGTTGAACAGCGCCAGTGGCACGAGGATCAGCAGGATCATCACCACCGCCACAGACGACGCCATGGGCCAGTCGTTGTTGCTGAAGAACTCGTCCCAGAGCACGCGGCCGATCATCAGCGTCTGCGGGCCGCCGAGCAGCTCGGGGATGACGAACTCGCCGACGCAAGGGATGAAGACCAGCATCGAGCCGGCGATGATGCCGGCCTTGGACAGCGGCACGGTGATCTTCCAGAACGCGACCCAGGGTGTGGCCCCCAGGTCCGCTGCCGCCTCGAGTAGCCGCATGTCCATCTTGGACAGGTTGGCGTACAGCGGCAGGATCATGAAGGGCAGGTAGGTGTAGATCATGCCCAGCAGCAGCGAGAAGGGCGTGTTCATCAGCATGCCGGGCGAGCTGATCAGGCCGCTGGCCAGCAGCAGCTTGTCCAGACCCAGCGCGACGATCACCTCGGCCGCCCAGCCGTGCTCCGAGAGCAGCCCTTTCCAGGCATAGACGCGCAGCAGAAAGGACGTCCAAAACGGCAGCATCACCAGCATCAGCAAGGCGGGCTGCAGGCCCGGCTTGGCCCGGGCCATGAAGTAGGCAAAGGGGTAGCCGATGAAAAGACAGCCCAGCGTGGTGTAGGCGGCGAACTTCAGGCTGGTCAGATAGGCCTTGAAGTACAGGTCATCCTGGGTGATGAAGACGTAGTTGCTCAGCTTGATCGTCACCTGCAGCAGGCCGTCGGCGTAACGCACCAGATCCTTGAAGTGCACCGTCTCCATCTCGGAGACGCTGATCTTCAGCACGATCAGGAAGGGCAGGGCGAAGAAGAGCAGGAGCCATCCGTAGGGGATGGCGATCACTGCGCTGCGGCCGCTGGCCAGACCGCGCAGTCGCTGCAGCCAGCTGCTGCGCTTGCCGTGGTTCGAGGGTGTGGCTGCCATGGTGAGGGTCGCTTCGCGGGCCTACTGAGTCAGCACCACATGGGCGTTGCGAGACCAGTGCGCCCAGGCCTCGTCGCCCCAGCTGATCTCGTCTTCGCGATGCCGCTGCACATTGCTCATCGACACCTTGAGCAGCGCGCCGCTGGCGAGCTTGAGGTGATAGACGGTGTAGCTGCCGAAATAGGACAGATCCTGGACCACGCCCTTCACGGTGTTGAACTCGTCCGCAGGTTTGCTGCGCGAGAGATGGATCTTCTCCGGCCGCAGCGCCACCGTCACCGGCATGCCTTGCGTGCCGGTGATGCCGTGGCCCACATAGTGGCGGCAGTCGGCGCAGTCGATGACGACGTGATCGGGCTGGTCCACGGTCAGGCTGCCGTCCATCAGATTGACGTTGCCGATGAAGTCGGCCACGAAGCGCGTCGCCGGTGTTTCGTAGATCTCCGACGGTGCGCCCACCTGCAGGATGCGTCCCTCGCTCATCACCGCGATGCGCGAGGCCATGGTCATCGCCTCTTCCTGATCGTGGGTGACCATCACGCAGGTGACGCCGACTTCCTCGATGATGTTGACCAGCTCGATCTGCGTTTCCTCGCGCAGCTTCTTGTCCAGTGCGCCCAGCGGCTCGTCCAGCAGCAGCAGCTGCGGGCGCTTGGCCAGGCTGCGCGCCAGGGCCACCCGTTGCTGCTGCCCGCCGGAGAGCTGGTGCGGCTTGCGCTTGGCGAACTTGCCGAGCTGCACCAGCTTGAGCATGGCCTCGACCCGCTCGGCGATCAGGTCCTTGGCCATGCCCTCGCGGCGCAGACCGAAGGCGATGTTGTCCCACACGCTGAGATGCGGGAAGAGCGCATAGCTCTGGAACATCATGTTGATCGGCCGGTTGTGCGCCGGCATGGTGGCCAGGTCCTGCCCGTTGAGCACGATGCGACCGCTGCTCGGCGTCTCGAAGCCGGCGAGCATGCGCAGCAGGGTGGTCTTGCCGCAGCCGGACGAGCCCAGCAGCGCAAAGATCTCGCCCTTGGCGATGTCCAGGCTGACGTGATTGACGGCGACGGCGCCGCCGCCGAAGTCCTTCACGACATCCTGGATCTGCAGATATGGCTGCGGCGTCGTTGCGCCCGTGCTGCTCATGCGGCCACCCTCCCGTATCGGCTGTTCTTCGTCGAGCAGATCAAAGACCGGTCTTGAACGAGGTGTACATGCGCGTCATCGTGCGCCGCACATCGTTGTTGATCGCGTCGGGCGCTGCCATCTTGCTCATGTCGGCATCGCTGGGGAACACCGTCGGGTTGTTGGCCACCTCGGGCTTGATGAACTTCTTGGATTCCTTGTTCGGATTGGCGTAGAAGACCTTGTTGGTCAGGCTGGCGTGCACCTCGGGACGCAGGATGTAGTTGATGAACTTGTGCGCGTTGTTGGGGTGCGGCGCATCGGCAGGGATCACCATCACATCCATGAAGATCAGGCCGCCGGTCTTGGGGATCAGCGCCTGGATGTTCTGTCCGGTCTTGCCGTCGATGGCGCGCTGACGGGCGATGTTGATGTCGCCCGACCAGCCCAGTGCCACGCAGATCGAACCGTTGGCCATGTCGTTGATGTAGCCCGAGGAGCTGAACAGCGTCACGTGCGGACGGATGGACTTGAGCAGCGCAGGCACGGCGCCGTAGTCGGCCTGGTTGCGGCTGTAGGCCGGCTTGCCCAGATAGTGCAGTGCGGCCGGAATGACCTCGGTGGCGGAATCGAGGAAGCTCACGCCGCAGCTCTTGAGCTTGCTGATGTACTCGGGCTTGAAGACCAGGTCCCAGGCGTTGTCGGGCATGGGCATGCTGCCAAGCGCCGCCTTGACCTTGTCGACGTTGATGCCCACGGTGGTGAAGCCCCAGAGCCAGTTCACCATGTACTCGTTGCCCGGGTCCAGCTTGGCCAGCTGGGCCTGCACCGTCGGATCGAGGTTCTTGTAGTTGGGCAGCAGGCTCTTGTCGATCTTGCGCAGCAGGCCGCCGTCGGCCTGCAGCTTGGCCCAGTAGGACGAGGGCACGACGATGTCGTAGCCGGTCTTGCCTGCCACCAGCTTGGCGTGGACGATTTCGTTGTTGTCGAAGTTGTCGTAGCGGACCTTGATGCCGGTCTCCTTCTCGAAGTTGCGCAGCGTGTCCTCGGCGATGTAGTCGCTCCAGTTGTAGATGTTGAGCACCTTGGGTTCTTCCTGGGCCTGTGCATGTCCACCCAGCAGGGTGGCGCAGGCAGCGACGACGAGACCGAGGGTGGACTTGCTCAGGCGACGCGAAAGCTTGGATGTCATGGGGCTCTCCGAAGAGTTCGTGGGCGGTTATCGAGGTTGGGGACGAGACGGGGAATGTTCGGGTCAGTCTAGGGTGTCGGGATGCTTGTTGGCATGCCCCAAAACCCTGTGTCTTTGCTCACAGCCAGCCCTTTTGCTGCAGTTCGGCCAGTGTCAGGTCGAGACAGCGGCGGATCAGGGCTGCCATCTCGTCGACCTGCTCGCGGGTCATCACCAACGGCGGGGCGACGATCATGCGGTCGCCGACGGCGCGCATGATCAGCCCGTTGCCGAAGCAGTGGGCGCGGCAGAGCATGCCGACCTCGAGATCGCTTGCAAACTGCGTGCCCGAAGCCTTGTCCTTGACCAGCTGCACCGCGCCCATCATTCCGCAGGTCTGCACCTCGCCGACCAGCGGATGGTCCGCCAGCTCGGCGAAGCGCTGCGCCAGGTGCGGGCCGATGTTGTGCTTGACGTGGCTGACCAGGTTGAGTTGCTGGATCAGGCGCAGATTGGCCACCGCCACCGCGCAAGCCGCCGGATGGCCGGAGTAGGTGAAGCCATGCGCGAACTCGCCGTGGGTGGTGATCACGTCGGCCACCCGGTCCGACACCATCACGCCGCCCAGCGGGATGTAGCCCGAGGTGACGCCCTTGGCGAAGGTCATCAGGTCGGGCTTGGAGCCCATGGTTTCGCAGCCGAACCAGTTGCCGGTGCGACCGAAGCCGCAGATCACCTCGTCGCTGACCAGCAGGATGCCGTACTTGTCGCAGATGCGCTGGATCTCGGGCCAGTAGGTCGATGGCGGCACGATCACGCCGCCGGCACCTTGCACCGGCTCGCCGATGAAGGCGGCGACACGCTCGGGTCCGACGGCGAGGATCTTGTCCTCCAGCCAGCGCGCAGCCTTGATGCCGAAGTCCTCGCGGCTCATGTCGCGCCCCGACTCGAACCAGTGCGGCTGGCCGATATGCACGATATCGGGGATGGGCAGGCCGCCCTGCGCATGCATGCCGCTCATGCCGCCCAGCGAGGCACCAGCCATCGTGGAGCCGTGGTAGCCGTTGATGCGGCTGATGATCACCTTGCGCTCAGGCTGGCCCAGCGACGCCCAATAATGGCGCACGAGACGCACCACGGTGTCGTTTCCTTCCGAGCCGGAGCTCGTGTAGAAGACCTTGTTGAACTGCGGCGGCGAGACCTCGGCCAGCAGCTCGGCCAGTTCGATCGCCGGCGTGGTGCTGGTCTGGAAGAAGGCGTTGTAGAAGGGCAGTTCTTTCATCTGGCGCGTCGCGGCGTCGATCAGGCTCTGCTGGCCGTAGCCGACGTTGACGCACCACAGGCCGCTCATCGCGTCGAGGATCTTGCGGCCCTCGCTGTCCCACAGATAGATGTTCTCGGCGCGGGTGATGATGCGCGCACCCTTCTTGGCCAGACCGGCATGGTCGGTGAAGGGGTGGATGAAGTGCTTGGAGTCGGCCTGCTGCCAGGCCTGGGTGCTGCGGGCCGCGGCCTGCTGGCCGGGGCGGACTTCGTTGATCACGGTGCTCATGGCTTGCTCGATTCCTTTGCTCAGACGTGCAGCAGCAGATGCTCACGTTCCCACGGCGAGATCACCTTCATGAACTCGGCGTGCTCGATCTCTTTGACCTCGCTGTAGACGGTGACGAAGGCCTCGCCCAGTACGGCCGCGAGGTCCTTCTCGGCGCGCAGCTTCTCCAGCGCCTCGCCCAGGCTGCGCGGCAGCTGGTAGTCGCCCAGGTAGGCGTCGCCCTTGCACTCGGGCGTGGGCTCGACGCGGTTCTTGATGCCCAGGTAGCCGCAGGCCAGCGTCGCGGCCAGCGCCACATAGGGGTTGGCGTCGGCGCCGATGACGCGGTTCTCGATGCGCCGCGCTGCCGGCGGCGCCACCGGCGAGCGGATGCCCACCGTGCGGTTGTCGGTGCCCCACTGGATGTTGATCGGCGCGGCGGTGAAGCGCGCCAGGCGGCGGTAGCTGTTCACATAGGGGGCGAACAGCGCCATCGCGGCCGGAATGTATTTCTGCAGCCCGCCGATGTACCAGTAGAACTCCTTGGACGCGCTGCCATCCTCGTTGCTGAACAGGTTGCGCCCGGTGCGCTGGTCAACCACGCTCTGGTGCACATGCATCGCGCTGCCCGGCTCGCCGGCGATCGGCTTGGCCATGAAGGTGGCGAACATGTCGTGGCGCAGCGCGGCCTCGCGCACGGTGCGCTTGAAGAAGAACACCTCGTCGGCCAGGCCCAGCGGATGGGCGTGGAAGAAGTTGATCTCCATCTGGCCGGCGCCGATCTCGTGGATCAGCGTGTCGACGTTGAGCTCCATCTTCTCGCAGTAGGCATAGACGTCCTCGAACAGCGGGTCGAACTCGTTGACCGCGTCGATCGAGTAGGCCTGGCGCGAGGTCTCGGCGCGGCCGCTGCGGCCGATCGGCGGCTTCAGCGGCATGTCGGGGTCGGTGTTGCGGGCGACCAGATAGAACTCGAGCTCGGGCGCGACCACCGGGTCCCAGCCCTCGGCGGCGTAGAGCTCGCAGACGCGTCGCAGCACCGAGCGCGGCGCGAAGGGCACCAGATTGCCGTGGCGGTCGAAGCAGTCGTGGATGATCTGCGCGGTCGGGTCCACCGCCCAGGGCACGATGCGCGCCGTCGTCGGGTCGGGGCGCAGATGCATGTCGTGGTCGGTCGGGCTGATGACGTCGTAGTACGGCCCTTCCTCGGGGAACTCGCCGGTCACGCCCATGGCCACCACGGCCTCGGGCAGCCGCATGCCGCGGTCCTCGGTGAATTTCTCGCGCGGCAGGATCTTGCCGCGGGCCACACCGGTCAGGTCCGGCACCAGGCACTCGATCTCGGTCACGCGATGCTCGCGGAACCACTGTTCGAGTTCGCTGAACGTGAATTCGTTTCTGTCCACCATGTTTCACCTCTTTCGTCGTCTTCTGGTCTTGGCCCGGACTGCTTGACCGGGTTGGGGATTGCTAGCGCGGGGGAGGGGATGGCGGCACTAGGTCTCGGGATCGCGCTTGTAGTCGTGCCGCGGTTCCTTGAGCTGTTCGTGGTAGTCGCGGCAGGCCTTGCCGAAGGCCTGGAACAGGGTCATCGAGACGGGGTTGCTCGCCGCCTGCCATTCCGGGTGCCATTGCACGCACATCGTGAAGCCGCGCGCGGCCTCGACGGTGAAGGCCTCGACCAGTCCATCGGGCGCCACCGCCTCGATGCGCAGACCCGGCGCCAGCGTCTTCACGCCCTGGCCGTGCAGCGAATTCACCTGCACCTGGCGATGGCCCAGCAGCTTCTCCAGCGCGCCGCCGGGCAGCACCTGGATCGCATGCTGCTCGGCATAGGCGATCTCCGGCGGCTGCTCGGGCGGAGCGCGGTGGTCGGCCAGACCGGGCTGCTCCTGCACGGCCTGGTGCAGCGAGCCGCCCAAGGCGACGTTGGCTTCCTGGAAGCCGCGGCAGATCGCGAACAGCGGCATGCCGCGCAGGATGGCCTTGGGGATCAAGGGCAGCGTCCACTGGTCGCGCGTCGGGTCCAGCGGCAGCGCCGGGTTGTGCACCTCTTCGTCGAAGTGGCTGGGGTGCACATTCGACTGCGAGCCGGTGAGCAGCACGCCATCGGCCAGGTCCAGCAGTCCGTCGAGCTCCTCGGGTGTCGAGGACGGCACGATCAGCGGCAGGCAGCCGGCCAGGCGCACCGCATCGATGTACTTCTTGCCGGCCATGTGAAAGGGGTGATCGCCCATCATGCGGTTGCAGGCCGGCACGAGCACGACGGGTTTCTGTTTGGAGGTGCTGCTCACAGCATGTCCTTCAGTCGGTAGTACGCCATGCCCAGCACCAGGGCTGGCGTGCGCAGCAGGCGGCCGCCCGGGAAGGGGCGGTGGCGCAGCTTGGCAAAGGTATCGAAGCGGCTGGCATCGCCGTGCATGGCTTCGGCGACGATACGGCCGGCCAGGCCGGTCAGCGCCAGGCCGTGGCCGGAGAAGCCTTGCAGGTAGTAGACGTTGCGCTCAGGCCCGAGGCGGCCGAAGTCGGGGGCGCGGTTCATCGAGATATCCACGAAACCACCCCACGCATATTGCATGCCCACGTCCTGCAACTGCGGGAAGGACAGCAGCAGGCGCTTGCGCATGCTGTCCATCAGCGAGCGTGGCGTCACCGTGCTGTAGCTGACCCGGCCGCCGTAGAGCAGCCGCGCGTCGGCGGTGGGGCGGAAGTAGTCGAGCACGAAGTTGGTGTCGCACACCGCGCTGCGGCTGGGGATCAGTGCGCGCAGCCGCTCCTCGTCGATCGGATCGCTGCAGACGATGTAGGTGCCAACCGGCATGATGAGCGCACCGATCTGTGCCGCGATGTCGGGTGCGATCTCGGGCAGGTAGACATTGCCGGCCAGCAGCACCTGCTTGGCGCGCAGCTGGCCCTGGGCGGTGCGCAGCGTCACGGTGTCGCCGTGCTCCAGCGCGGTAACCGGGCTGTGCTCGAACACGCGCGCACCCAGGCTGCTAGCGGCGCGCGCCAGCCCCAGGCTGTACTTGAGCGGATGCAGATGTCCGGAGCGCGCATCGTGCACCCCGGCATGGAAGCGCGGGCTGTCTATCCAGCTGCGGATCTCGGCATGGTCGATCCAGCGCAAGGGATAGCCGTAGACGTTGGCGATGCGGTCGGCCCAGTCGCGCAGCTCGCGCGCCTTGCGCTCGCTGGTGGCCAGGCCCAGGTAGCCGTCCTGCCATTCGCAGTCGATCGCGAACTCGGCGCAGCGCTCGCGGATCAGGTCCAGCGCCTCCAGGCTCATCGCCCAGATGCGCTTGGCTTCGTCGAGTCCCAGTTGATCCTCGATGGTGCTCTGGTCGCAGGCCAGGCCGTGGATGGCCTGGCCACCATTGCGGCCCGAGGCACCGCCGCCCACCTGGCCGGCCTCGAGCAGCGCCACGCTCATGCCGCGACGGCTCAGCTCCAGCGCTGCCGAGAGGCCGGCGAGCCCGCCGCCGACGATGGCCACATCGGCCTGCTGTGTCCCTTGCAGTGGCGGGAAGTCCTGCGTGCGCAGCGCGGTGGCCACGTAGTAGGAATCGCGCGTCAGCTCGCGGTCGATGTTCAGCAGGCTCATGATGCGTAGGCGCTAGGCAGTCCCTCGGGGTGCGGCGTGGGTCGATGGATGGGGTCGCTTCAGGCGACGCGGCGCAGCGCGGTGCGCACCGTGTCGATGATGCGATCGATGTGCGCGTGCTCGATGATCAGCGGCGGTGACAGCGCGACGGTGTCGCCCGTGGTGCGGATCAGCACGCCTTGCTCCCAGCAGTCCAGGAAGACGTTGAAAGCGCGCTTGGCCGGCTCGCCCGGCAGCGAGGCCAGCTCGATGCCGCCGACCAGGCCCATATTGCGCACGTCGATCACATGCGGCTCGCCCTTGAGCGAATGCAGCGCCTTGGCGAAGTAGTCCTGCATCTCGCTGGCGCGGGTCAGCAGGCCTTCCTCGGCATAGGTGTCCAGCGTGCCCAGAGCGGCAGCGCAGGCCAACGGGTGGGCCGAGTAGGTGTAGCCGTGGAAGAACTCGATCAGGTGCTCGGGGCCGTTCATGAAGGCGTCGTAGATGCCTTGCTTGGCGAACACCGCGCCCATGGGCACGCAGCCATTGGTCAGGCCCTTGGCCACCGTCATCAGGTCGGGCGTGACGCCGAAGGTCTGCGCCGCGAAGGGATTGCCGGTGCGGCCGAAGCCGGTGATGACCTCGTCGAAGATCAAGAGGATGCCGTGCTTGTCGCAGATCTCGCGCAGGCGTTGCAGATAGCCCTGCGGCGGAATCAGCACACCGGTGGAGCCAGCCACCGGCTCGACGATCACCGCGGCGATGGTGCTGGCGTCGTGCAGCGCGATGAGCTTCTCCAGGTCGTCGGCGAACTCGGCGCCATGGGCCGGCTGGCCCACCGAGAAGGCATTGCGCGCCGGGTCATGCGTATGGCGGATGTGGTCGACGCCGGCCAGCATGGTGCCGAACATCTTGCGGTTGGCGACGATGCCGCCGACCGAGATGCCGCCGAAGTTGACGCCGTGGTAGCCGCGCTCGCGGCCGATCAGGCGGGTGCGCGCACCTTCACCGCGCACGCGGTGGTAGGCGATCGCCATCTTCAGCGCGGTCTCGACCGACTCGGAGCCCGAATTGGTATAGAAGACTTTGTTCAGACCTGCCGGCGTGATCTGCGCCAGGCGCTCGGCCAGTTCGAAGGCCTTGGGGTGGGCCATCTGGAAGGGCGGCGCGAAGTCCAGCTCGGCTGCCTGCTTCTGGATCGCCTCGACGATCTTCGGGCGGTTGTGGCCGGCATTGACGCACCACAGTCCGGCGATGCCATCGAGCACCTGCCGCCCCTTGTCGTCCTGGAAATACATGCCGTCGGCGCGCGTCAGCAGGCGGGGCGATTTCTTGAACTGGCGGTTCGCCGTGAACGGCATCCAGTACGCGTCGAGCGCGTTGGGCGGTGTGAGACTCATGGATCGCTAACTCCGGGATACGGTGGGGCAGGCCCTCAGTATGCGCCTGCCCAATGAGCGAAGAGTCTAGTCAGGCCGCCGCGCAATGTGCGGGCGCCTTGGGCCTGGGCAAACCCCAGCTTATGCAATTTCGTGCGGTAGGATGACCGTCAAGCCGCACAACATTCAAAACATGAGCTCAGAAGTGCAACTGGATGCGATCGACCGCGTCATCCTGAACGAACTGCAGCACGATGGCCGACTCTCCAACGTGGAGTTGGCGCAGCGGGTGCATCTGTCGCCATCGGCCTGTCTGCGCCGGGTCAAGGCGCTTGAGGAGGCCGGCGTGATCGCCGGCTATGTGGCGCTGCTCAATCCCAAGGCGGTCGGCAAGCAGGGCACCTGCTATTCGATCATCAACCTGGAACGCATGACCACGGCGGCCCTCGATGCCTTCGAGCAGGCGGTGCGCGACAGCCCCGAGGTGCTGGACTGCTTCTACGTCGCCGGCACCAACGACTACCTGATCCGCTTCGCCTACAAGGACGCCGAGGACCTGGAGCGCTTCCACACGCAGGTGTTGATGCAACTGCCCGAGGTCGCGCGGTCCAACTCGATGCTGGTGCTGCGCACCATCAAGCGCACGACGGCATTCGAACTCTGAGCCTGCGTAGCCCGGGCGGGCGCTTCAGCGCAGCGCGATCGGCTGGCGGCGCAGCGGCTTGTCGGGCAGGCCAAGGTACTGGCGGGTCACGGCGAGGATCTGCTGCAGGCGGCTCATGCTCTATCTCCCTGGTTCCATCTGGAGCGATGGCATGGCCTGAAGTCTGGCAGTGCTTGGTGAAAACCCTATGACAGACTGCTGCGCCGCAGCCGCAGCAGCGGCGCGAGCTGGATGGCCAGCATGCTGGCCAGGATCAGCGCGCAGCCCAGCAGGCCGGCGGCGCTGAGCCGGTCGCCCATCAGCAGATAGCCGAACAGTGCGGCGAACAGCGTTTCGGACGAGAGGATGATCGCCGCGTCGGCGGCATGCGCATAGCGCTGCGCCACCACCTGGGCGGTGAAGGCCACGCCGACGGACAGGATGCCGGTGTAGAGGATGGGCAGCGCCGCTGCCTGCAGCGAGGCCCAGCCGAAGGGCTCGTAGAAGAGGGACCAGACGAGGGCGAGCAGGCCGCAGACGAAGAACTGACCGCCCGCCACCAGGAAGGGCGCGGCCATGCGGTCGGCCACGCGGCCGACCAGCAGCACATGCAGGGCCCAGGGCAGGGACGAGGCGATCACCCAGAGGTCGCCGGTGCCGATGTTCAGCTCATGCGCGCCAGAGAGAAGGAAGGCCCCCATCAGGCAGGCCAGCGCGGCCGGCCAGACGCTCCAGTGCGGCAGATGTCGCAGCAGCAGCCAGCCCAGCAGCGGCACCAGTGGCACATAAAGGGCCGTGAGGAAGCCGGCGTTGGTGACGGTGGTGCTGACGATGCCGATCTGCTGCATCGCGGCGCCCAGCAGCAGCAGCGCGCCCAGGCCGGCGATCTTGGCGGCGTCGCCGCGTTCGAGCGTGCGCTGCTGTCGGCCCAGCGAGCGCCATTCGCGCCACATCAGCGGCGCAACCACCAGCGTGCCGATCAGGAAGCGCACGCCGGTGAAGGCCATCGGTCCGATATCGGCCATGCCATGGCTTTGCGCGACGAAGGCCGAGCCCCAGATCAGGGCGATGAAGGTGAGCAGCAGATTGGCTTGGATGCGGGACACGGGAGAGGCGGAGAAATGGATGTCTTGGGTGGAGGAAGGGCTGCTCCGGGGCGCAACCGCTGTCGTCAGTGGCGTCGTGGCGCAGGCCTGCCGGGCCCGGCCTCAGCCGGCCTGCAGATAGGCGAGTTCTTCCTCGCTGAAGCCGGCGGCGCCGCGGGCGCGCAGATTGAAGGGCGGACGCAGCCGCGGCGCCTCGTACTGCTTGACCAGGCCCGGGTAGATCGCCACCGGGTCCAGGCCGCGCTCGCGGCACAGCTGCCGGTACCAGCGGTTGCCGATCTCCACATGGCCGATCTCGTCGCGCAGGATCACGTCGAGGATCTCCACCGCGCGCTGGTCGCCGGCCCGCGCGAACTTGGCCTGCAGCGGCGGCGTGGCGTCCAGGCCGCGGGCTTCCAGCGTGCGCGGCACCAGGGCCATGCGCGCGAGCACGTCGCCTGCGGTGCGCTCGGCCATGGACCACAGGCCGTCGTGGGCGTCGAAATCGCCGTAGACATGGCCCAGACTCTGCAGGTGCTCCTGCAGCAGGCTGAAATGCAGGGCTTCCTCGGAAGCTACGCGCAGCCAGTCGCGGTAGTACTCAGGCGGCATGCCGGCGAAACGCCATGCCGCATCGAGCGCGAGGTTGATCGCGTTGAACTCGATGTGGGCGATGGCGTGCAGCAGCGCGGCGCGGCCTTCGGTCGTGAAGGGCGAGCGCTTGGGCACCTGCAGCGTGGGCACCAGGCGAGGCCGCTCCGGACGGCCTGGCACGCCCTCGGGTCGCGCATAGATGGCCGCCGGGTCCAGCGGCGCGCGCCCGGCCAGCAGATCCTCGTAGAGCGCCCGTGCCGCGGCCGCCTTCTCGGCGGGCGGAGCTATGCACAAGACCTGCAGCGCACGGTGACGGACTTCCATTCTTACAATTATCCCTTTGGCCGAGCGATCGGCCTTGTCGCATCGCCTGGGGCCGCGCCCCGCAAGAGAGAACTCGATGGCTGTCTATCAATTGGGCGTACACACGCCCGTCGTCCCCGCGTCGGCCTGGGTGGCCGACAGTGCCCAGGTGATCGGGCGCGTCACCCTGGGCGAGGATGTCAGCATCTGGTTCAACGCCGTGCTGCGCGGTGACAGCGATGCGCTGAACATCGGCGCCGGCAGCAATATCCAGGACGGCTCGGTGCTGCATGCCGACACGGGCTTTCCGCTGCAGCTGGGTGAGAACGTCACCGTCGGCCACCAGGTCATGCTGCACGGCTGCACCGTCGGCGAGAACTCGCTGATCGGCATCGGCGCCATCGTGCTCAACGGCGCACGCATCGGCAAGAACTGCTTGGTCGGCGCCGGCGCGCTGGTCACCGAAGGCAAGGAGTTTCCCGACGGCTCGCTGATCATCGGCAGCCCGGCCAAGGCGGTGCGCGAGCTGACGCAGGAACAGATGGCTGCGCTGAAGCTCAGCGCGCTGCATTACGTGAACAACGGCCAGCGCTACGCAGCCGAACTGAAGAAGATCGGCTGAGCCCTCGATGAGCGAATTGCACAAGTTTCTTTTCGAAGGCCTGCCGGTGCGCGGCATGCTGGTGCGCCTGACCGACAGCTGGACCGAGTTGCAGAGCCGTCGCGAGCCGGATCAGCATTACCCGGCCGAGGTGCGTCGTCTGCTGGGCGAAATGGCCGCTGCTGCCGTCTTGATGCAGTCGAACATCAAGTTCAACGGCGCGCTGGTGCTGCAGATCATGGGCGACGGACCGGTGAAGCTGGCCGTCGTCGAGGTGCAGCAGGACCTGAGCTATCGCGCCACCGCCAAGGTGGTGGGCGAGGTTGCCGAGGGCGCCGGCCTGCAGCAGCTGCTCAATGTGCACGGCCAGGGTCGTTGCGCGATCACGCTGGACCCCAAGGACAAGCTGCCCGGCCAGCAGCCCTACCAGGGCATCGTGCCGCTGCAGGATGAGAACGGCCGACCGCTGCAGCACATGGCCGAGGTCATCGAGCACTACATGCTGCAGAGCGAGCAGCTGCAGACCAAGCTGGTGCTTGCCGCCGACGACCAGGTCGCCGCCGGCATGCTGATCCAGCATCTGCCGGTGCAGGGCGAGGCCAATCTGGGCGGCAGCACCCATGCGGAGTTGAGCGAGGAGCTGGCTGATGCCTTCAACCGCGTCTCCATCCTCGCGGGCAGCCTGCAGCGCGAGGAGCTGCTGCAGCTTGATGCGGACACGGTGCTGCACCGCCTGTTCTGGCAGGAGCGCGTGCAGCGCTTCGAACCGCAGCGTCCGCGCTTTGCCTGCTCATGCTCGCGCGAGCGCGTCGGCGCGATGCTGGTCAGCCTGGGCCGCGAAGAGGTCGACGGCATCATCGTCGAGCGCGGCGATGTCGAGGTCGGCTGCGACTTCTGCGGCAAGCATTACCGCTTCGATGCCGTCGATGTTGCGGGCTTGTTCAGCGGCAAGCCCGCGCAGCCCGATCACCGCACGCTGCAATGATCGCCATTGCGCCGGCAGCGCGCCGGCGTTCGGCGTTCAGTTCAGGCGCGTGACGCGGTCCAGGGCGGACGGGCGCAGGCTGGTTTGGCTGCTCAGGTAGCGTTCCAAGGCTTCCAGGTCGATCAGGCCGGTACGGCGGTCACGCCCCTCGTTGAGCACCCGGTAGCCATCGCCGCCGCTGGCCATGAAGCTGTTCACCGTGACGCGGTAGTCGGCTTTGGGGTCCAGCGGCTTGCCGTCGAGGCGGATGCTGCCGGGCACGACGCGGCTGCCAACCGGGCGATTGTTGTCCCAGGCGTAGCTGAAACCCTTGGAAACCTGCAGCGGCGAGATGCTGCGTCCGTCGCTGGCGCGCCACTGCTGCTCGAGCAGCGTTGCGATCTGTTCGCCGCTGAGCGTCATCGTCACCAGCATATTGGTGAAGGGCTGCACCGCGTAGGCTTCGGCATAGCTGACTTCGCCGGTGGCGCTGCGCTGCAGGTCGGCGCGAACGCCGCCAGCGTTGGTGAAGGCGACCACGGCGCCGCCGTCGGCCGGCGCGGCGGTGGCGGCCAGCTGGGCGTCGGCTATCAGTTGACCCAGGGCCGTACTGCCGGCCGGGCTGCTCTCACGCGTGAAACTGGCGTCGATGCGGCCGATCACCCGTCGCGCTAGCGGATCGGCCAGCTTCTCGTAGGCGGCGATCAGCTGCGTCTGCGCCGGGTCCTTGGCGAACTGTGCGGTGCGGACGATCACGTTGTTGGCCTTGGCGCTGAGCACGTCGCGGGTCTTGCGGTCGATCTGCAGATCGATCTCGCTGACGATGGTGCCGTACTTGTCGCCGCTGGTGACCAGGCGGCCATCGATCTGGCACTGATAGGCGCGGTGTGTGTGGCCGGTGACGACGAGGTCCACCGCCTTGTCGAGCTTCTTCACGATGTCGACGATGGGGCCGGAGATGCCCGGGCACTCGTTGTAGTCGCCAGTGGGGTAGCCGCCTTCGTGGATCAGCACGACGATGGATTCGATGCCCTGGGCGCGCAGTTCGGGCACCAGCTTATTGACGGTTTCGGCTTCGTCGTCGAAGCGCAGGCCGGCCACGCCAGCCGGTGTGACGAGCTGCGGCGTGTCCTTGAGCGTCAAGCCGATGAAGCCGACCGGTATGCCCTCGAAGTGGCGCACGTCGTAGGCCGGCAGCAGCGTCTTGCCGGTGCGCTCGTCCCAGGTGCTGGCGGCCAGATACTTGAAGCGCGCGCCCTTGAACTCCGTCGGGCCTTTGCAACCCTGCAGGGGATGGCAGCCGCCGTACTGGCGACGCAGCAACTCGTCGCGGCCGGCATCGAACTCATGGTTGCCCACCGCACTGAGGTCCAGCCCCATCAGGCTCAGCGATTCGATGGTGGGTTCGTCGTGGAAGAGCGCAGACAGCAGCGGGCTGGCGCCGATCAGGTCGCCAGCGGCGACGAAGACATGGTTGGGATTGCGCTTGCGCAGCTCGGCCACGGCGGTGGCCAGGTGTTCGGCACCGCCAGCGGGGACGGTCACGCTCTTGCTCGCGTCCTGTTCGTCCCGGATGCGGATGCCGCCCGGGAAAGGTTTGAGGTTGCCGTGGAAATCGTTGATGGCCAGCACCTTGAGCGCCAGCGGCGTCACAGGTGCCTGAGTGGGCTGCAGCGGCGCGCAGGCGGCCAGCAGGCCGGCAGCCAGCAGCGGCAGGAAGGTTGGCAGGCGAAGGCGGCGGATCATCGATTGGCTCCAGTGGCAAACGTTGGCGCTTGGTGGCGGGCGCAGTGTGCTCGGCGCAGGGTTCAGGGTCAAGCGTAGAGGCGTTCAGCCCACGCGCTGATGGCGACGCAGGCTCAGGTGCTCGCACTCGGGCACATCGCAGTCCTGGCAGAACCAGGCCAGCTCGGGCATGCTCTGCTGACGCTGTTGCAGCCTTGTGAACAGGCCGCGGCGCGGGCTTTGCCTGTGCTGCAGCAAGGGCGTGATGGCGTTCAGCGCGGCTTCGAGGCGGGCGGGTCCGGAGCCGGCGACCACGGACCAGGCCAGTCCGGCGCCGGACAGCGCCCTGCGCAGCGCGCGATCGACCGGCTGCCGTACATGCGGGCCGTCGCGCTGCAGTCCGTCAGCCACCCAGGGTAGATCCAGCGCCGTGAGCAAGGTGAGTGCGCAATGCCGCTGGTAGGCGAGAGCGCTGTCGTGAAGACTCAGGTCGGCGAACAGCAGCTCGCTGTAGATGGCGGTCATCAGCGGGGTGGTGTCGCAGATGACCAGATCGTGCATGGCGGCCGCAGCGTCGATGGCGGCCGCCTGCGCGCCGGCGATGGCCGCCTGCTCGTCGGCGCGCGGCGTACGGGCGGCTCGCTCGCACCAGTCGCGCAGCTGCTCGCCGACATACGCGCAGCTCAGCCCGGTGTCCGCCTTCAGGCGCAGGGCCAGGTCCTGGGCGAGCGTGCTCTTGCCGGTGCTCTCCGCGCCGACGATGGCGATGCGCAGCGCCTGGTCCGCCATGGCCTCAGGCCTGCCGAGGCAGCAAATGGCGCTGCCAGGCGCGCCAGCCGGCGATGGACATCGGAATGAAGGCAGCGTAGAGCAGTACCGTGAGCCAGTAGCCCTTGTAGGCGAACAGCGTCACGCTGACAGCATTCACCAGAACCCACACGCCCCAGTTCTCCTGGTACTTGCGGCCCAGCAGGTATTGCCCGAGCAGACTGGCTACCGTGGGCAGCGCATCCCAGTAGGGCACCGGCGAGTCGGTCTGGCTGTCCAGGAAGAGGCCCAGCATCGGCCAGGCGGCGAGCACCAGCAGCAGCGCAGCCCAGCGCGCGCGTGTACTCATCATGCGCACCTTCAGGGCGTGGCCGTGCTCATCGCGCCCGCGTAGCCATTGCCACCAGCCCCATAGCGCGAGCGTGGCGAAGACGATCTGCAGGGCGGCTTCGCCATAGAGCTTGCCGCTCCAGAACAGCAGGAAGTAGAGCAGCGAGCTGATCAGCGCCAGGGGCCAGGCCAGTACATGCACGCGCATATTGCAGATCACCATCCACACCGCCAGCACGAAGGCGATGAGTTCGGTCCAGCTGATCGGGCTGCCGAAGGCGACAAACGCCGGGGCGAACAGCGGGGCGAGGGACTGCAGCAGCGCGTCCATGGAGCGTTGCGTGGGCAGTGAACTCAGCGTCGCAGCTGCACGAAGATCTCGTCGGGTTTGACCAAGCCCAGTTCGAGCCGCGCCTTCTCTTCGACCATCTCCAGGCCCTCGCGCAGGTCGCGCAGCTCGGCGCTGAGCTGCGCATTGCGCGCGCGCGCCTGCTCGTTGGCAGCCTGCTGCGCGGAGACCTCGCCACGCAGCTGCACGACACGGGCGAAACCGCCCTTGCCGAACCAGAGCTGGGCTTGGATGACGACCAGGAAGGCGGTCAGGATCAGGCTGAGGACTCTCACGCTTGGAGTGTAGCGGCGGTCCGAATGGATGCTCTCCGGCTATTCACCACGAACGGCATTGACCGCGCGACGCCCGAGGATCCGGCTTTGCCGGGCCTGCGGGCGTGCCCCCTTGAGGGGGCGAGCGAAGCGAGCAGGGGGAGGGGCGTCAACGGAGGTTGTAGAACGCAGCGCGGCCCGGGTAGACGGCGATGTCACCGAGGTCTTCCTCGATGCGCAGCAGCTGGTTGTACTTGGCCATGCGGTCCGAGCGGCTCAGCGAACCGGTCTTGATCTGGCCGGCGTTCAGGCCCACGGCGATGTCGGCGATGGTCGAGTCCTCGGTCTCGCCAGAACGGTGCGAGATCACCGCGGTGTAGCCCGCGCGCTTGGCCATCTCGATGGCGGCGAAGGTCTCGGTCAGCGTGCCGATCTGGTTGATCTTGATGAGGATGGAGTTGGCGATGCCCTTCTCGATGCCTTCCTTCAGGATCTTGGTGTTGGTGACGAACAGGTCGTCGCCGACCAGCTGCACCTTCTTGCCCAGACGATCGGTGAGGATCTTCCAGCCGTCCCAGTCGCCCTCGGCCATGCCGTCTTCGATCGAGATGATCGGGTACTTGTCGCACCAGGTGGCCAGCATGTCGGTCCACTCGGAGGCGGTCAGCTGCATGCCGCCTTCGCCCTCGAGCACGTACTTGCCGTCCTTGTAGAACTCGCTGGCGGCGCAGTCCAGCGCCAGCGCGATCTGCTCGCCGGCGGTGTAGCCGGCCTTGTCGATGGCTTCCAGTAGCATCTGCAGCGCGGCCTCGTGGCTCTCGACGCTGGGGGCGAAGCCGCCTTCGTCGCCGACGGCGGTGGAGATGCCCTTGTCGTGCAGGATCTTCTTCAGCGCGTGGAAGACCTCGGCGCCCCAGCGCAGCGCTTCGCGGAAGCTGCTCGCGCCCACGGGCACGATCATCAGCTCTTGCAGGTCCAGCGAGTTGTTCGCGTGGGCACCGCCGTTGATGACGTTCATCATCGGCACCGGCAGCTGCACGCCGCCCATGCCGCCGAAATAGCGGTACAGCGGCAGGCCGCTTTCTTCTGCGGCGGCGCGGGCCACGGCCATCGAGACGGCCAGCATCGCGTTGGCGCCCAGGCGGCTCTTGTTCTCGGTGCCGTCCAGGTCGATCAGGGTCTTGTCCAGGAAAGCCTGCTCGGACGCGTCCAGGCCCAACACGGCCTCGGAGATCTCGGTGTTGACGTGCTCGACGGCCTTCAGCACGCCCTTGCCCAGGTAGCGGCCCTTGTCGCCGTCGCGCAGCTCGATGGCTTCGCGCGAGCCGGTGGAAGCGCCGCTCGGCACGGCGGCGCGGCCCATCACGCCGGACTCCAGCAGCACGTCGCACTCGACGGTGGGGTTGCCGCGGCTGTCGAGGATCTCGCGGCCGACGATGTCAACAATGGCACTCATTCTTGGGTCTCCGAAAGGTTGGGAATTCTTTGCGTTGGCTGGCGACGCGGCTAGACACCGTCCACGACCACCATGCGCATCACGCCGGCGTTCTCGCGCAGCGACTTGGCGTGCTGGTAGGTCTGCGATTCATAGAAGGCCTTGGCGTGCGCGCGGTCGCGGAACTTCAGCAGCACCAGGCGGCTGGGCGTCCAGGGGCCTTCCAGCACCTCGAACTCGCCGCCACGCACCAGCACCTCGGCGCCATGCTCCTGCATGGCCTTGGTGGACCATTCGCGGTACTTGGCCATCTGCTCGGGATCGGTGACGGTGACGTCGGCAATGATGTAGGCGGCCATGGTCTGCGGGGTCTTCAGTGTGGGGTTCAGCCGGCGAAGTCGTTCTGGCGAAATGACTTCAACTCAGGCGTTGAAGTCGTTCTCGAGCAGCGGCTGGGACTTGACCACGCGGTCCAGTGCCACCAACTGCGTGAGCAGTGCCTTCATGTGCTTGAGCGGCACGGCATTGGGGCCGTCGGACCAGGCCTCGGCCGGACGCGGGTGGGTTTCCATGAACAGACCCGCCACGCCGGCGCCCACGCCGGCACGGGCCAGCACCGGCACCATCTCGCGGGCACCGCCGCTGGTCGTGCCCTGACCGCCGGGCTTCTGCACCGAGTGGGTCACGTCGAACACCACCGGCGCGCCGGACTTGCGCATCTCGGCTAGGCTGCACATATCGGCCACCAGATTGTTGTAGCCGAAGCTGACGCCGCGCTCGCAGGCCAGGAAGCGGTCTTCCGACAGGCCCGCTTCGCGCGCGGCCTCGCGTGCCTTGTCGATGACATTCTTCATGTCCCAGGGCGCGAGGAACTGGCCCTTCTTGATATTGACCGGCTTGCCCGACTTGGCCACCGCGCGGATGAAATCCGTCTGGCGGCACAGGAATGCCGGCGTTTGCAGCACGTCGACCACGCTGGCGACCTCGGCGACCTGCGACTCATCGTGCACGTCGGTGATGATGGGCAGCTGCAGCTGGCGGCGCACCTCGTCGAGGATCTTCAGGCCAGCGGCCATGCCCACACCGCGCTTGCTGCTGCCGGAGGAGCGGTTGGCCTTGTCGAAAGAGCCCTTGTAGATCAGCGGGATGCCCAGCGCCGTGCAGGCTTCCTTGAGCTGGCCCGCAACTTCCAGCGACATCTCCAGACCCTCGATCGAGCAGGTGCCGGCGATCAGGAAGAAGGGGCGGTCGATGCCGACCTCAAAATTGCACAGCTTCATGGGCAAAGACTTCCTCTCAGGCCTGTTTGTGATCCAGCGCTGCCTTGATGAAGGCAATGAACAGCGGGTGGCCGTCCCAGGGCGTGGACTTGAATTCCGGGTGGAACTGCACGCCGACGAACCAGGGATGCACCTCGCGCGGCAGCTCGACGATCTCGGTGAGCTTCTCGCGCTGCGTGATGGCCGAGATCACCAGGCCGGCCTGCTGCAGGCGGTCCAGGTAATGCTCGTTGGCCTCGTAGCGGTGGCGGTGACGCTCGGTGACCACCGGACCGTAGATGTCATAGGCCAGCGTGCCGGGCTTGACGTCCGAGCTCTGCGCGCCCAAGCGCATCGTGCCGCCGAGGTCCGAGTTCGCGTCGCGCTTCTGGATCGAACCGTCGGCGTCCTGCCACTCGTCGATCAGCGCGATCACCGGATGCTTGGTCTCGGGGTCGAACTCGGTGGAGTTCGCGCCTTCCAGCCCGGCCATGTGGCGGGCGTACTCGATGGTGGCGACCTGCATGCCCAGGCAGATGCCCAGGTAGGGCAGCTTGTGCTCGCGGGCGTACTGGGCGGCGAGGATCTTGCCCTCGACGCCGCGCTTGCCGAAGCCGCCGGGTACCAGGATGGCGTCGAACTGCGCCAGCTGCTCGACGTTGTCCTGGGTCAGCATCTCGGAATCGACGTACTCGATCTTCACGCCGGCGTGGTTGTGAATGCCGGCGTGGCGCAGCGCCTCGTTGAGCGACTTGTAGGAGTCGCTCAGGTCGGTGTACTTGCCGCACATCGCGATGGTGACCTGCTTGGCCGGGTTCTCGACCTCGTGCACCAGGGTGTCCCAGCGCTTCAGGTCGGTGCTCTTGGTGTTGAGCTGCAGCTTGGTGCAGATCAGCTGATCCAGGCCCTGCTCATGCAGCACGCGCGGCACCTTGTAGATGGTGTTCACGTCCCACATCGAAATCACGCCGTACTCGGGGACATTGGTGAACAGCGAGATCTTCTCGCGCTCGTCGTCCGGGATGCGGCGGTCGGCGCGGCACAGCAGCGCGTCAGGCTGGATGCCGATCTCGCGCAGCTTCTGCACCGTGTGCTGCGTCGGCTTGGTCTTGAGCTCGCCGGCCGCGGCGATCCACGGCACATAGGTCAGGTGCACAAAGGCGGTGTTGGTCGGGCCGAGCTTCAGGCTCATCTGGCGCACCGCTTCCAGGAAGGGCAGCGACTCGATGTCGCCCACGGTGCCGCCGATCTCGACGATGGCCACATCGACTGCGTCAGGCGTGCCGGCGCCGGCGCCGCGCTTGATGAAGTCCTGGATCTCGTTGGTGATGTGCGGGATCACCTGCACCGTCTTGCCCAGGTAGTCGCCGCGCCGCTCCTTCTCCAGCACCGACTTGTAGATCTGGCCGGTGGTGAAGTTGTTGCTGCGCTTCATCCGCGTGGTGATGAAGCGTTCGTAGTGGCCGAGGTCCAGGTCGGTTTCAGCGCCGTCGTCGGTGACGAAGACCTCGCCGTGCTGGAAGGGCGACATCGTGCCCGGATCCACGTTGATGTACGGGTCCAGCTTGATGAGGGTGACTTTGAGGCCGCGCGATTCGAGGATGGCAGCCAGAGAGGCCGAAGCGATGCCCTTGCCGAGTGAGGACACCACGCCGCCGGTGACGAAGACGTACTTGGTCATGTCTTGCAGCGCCCCCGATGCAGGAACGCTGTGGTGGTAAAGCGCGATTATAGCGATGCGCTTCAGACCACCCCGTGCTCGGCCCTCAGGGCTTGCAGCAGTTGCAGCACCAGCGCGGCGGTGTCTTCCGGCCGCTCGAAGGGGAAGAGGTGGCTGCCCTCGAACCAGACGAAATGCTTGCGCGCCAGCGCCTTGGACGCTGCCGCGCCGGCCTGGCGAAGCTCCTCGGACTGTGTGGCGCCGACGAAGGCGACCGGGCAGCGCAGCGGGCGACGCGCCAGCAGCCGGTCCAGATGGTGGGGCAGGGTGTTGTAGAACTTGGTCTCGATTTCGCGGCGGAACAGCATGTGCGTCTTGCCGTCGCTGCGCTCTTCGAAGCCGCTGGCTACATAGTCCGCCAGCACGCGTGGATCCCAGCGCGCGAACTTGTGCTTCTCGGCGAAATGCGCATGCACCGCCTCGCGCGAGGGCCATTCGTGGCGGCGCTGGCGTGAGACCTTGCCCGGCGAGATGCGCTCGATCAGCCGGGTGGCCTTGGCGACGCGGATGCTCTGCGCGCGCCAGCCGCTGACGATGGGTGAATCGAGCATCACCACGCCCTGCGCCAGATCGGGCCGGCGCGTCGCGGCAAGCAGGCTGAGGATGCCGCCCAGCGAATGGCCGGCCAGCATCACCGGCCCCGGGCGGGCCATGCGCGGCTGCACCTCGCGCTCGATGAAGTGGATCAGCTCGTCGCGCGTGTGCGGCCAGTTGCTCGTCACCGGGTAGGCAGGGTTGTGGCCGTATTGCGGTAGCGCGAAGACCTCCCAGCCGGCGGCGCGCCAGATCTCGAACAGCACGCGGTAGCAGCCGGCGCCGAAGCCGTTGGCATGCGAGAACACCAGGGTCTTTGGCAGCGGCGTCGCGGTGGGGCTCATGTCTTGGTGCTCAGGGTCTTCAGTCGGTACAGCGCGTCCAGCGCCTCGCGCGGGCTCAGCGCGTCGGGGTCCAGATCATGCAGCGCCTTGAGCAACGCTGCGGTCTCGGCAGTGACAGTGGCGGCCGCTTCGGCCGTGGGCTCAGGCTCAGGCGGCGCGGCGAAGAGGTCGATCTGCGCCTGGCTCTCGCTTGCTTTGCTCTCCAGCGCCTCAAGCGTGGCGCGCGCCTGGCGCACCAGGCTGGTCGGCATGCCGGCCAGGCGCGCCACCTGCACGCCATAGCTGCGGCTGGCCGGGCCGGGCTGGATCTCGTGCAGGAAGACGATGTCCTCACCGCTCTCCACTGCGGCGACATGGCAGTTCAGCGCCTGCGCATGCCTGGCAGGGAATTCGGTCAGCTCGAAATAGTGCGTGGCAAACAGCGTGAAGGCGCGCGTCCTGTCGTGCAGATGGCTGGCGATGGCGCCGGCCAGCGCCAGGCCGTCGAAGGTCGAGGTGCCGCGCCCGATCTCGTCCATCAGCACCAGTGACTGCTCGCTGGCGCTGTGCAGGATGGCGGCGGCCTCGGTCATCTCCAGCATGAAGGTGGACTGCGCATTGGCCAGGTCGTCCGCCGCGCCGATGCGGGTGTGGATCGCGTCCATGGGCCCGAGCCGGCAGCTCGTCGCCGGCACATAGGAGCCGATCGCCGCGAGCAGGCAGATCAGCGCCACCTGGCGCATGAAGGTGCTCTTGCCGCCCATGTTCGGGCCGGTGATCACCAGCATGCGCGTGCGCGCATCGAGCCGGCAGTCATTGGCCATGAACTCGCCGGCACCGGTCTCGCGCAGCCGCGCCTCGACCACCGGATGGCGGCCGGCCGCGATGTCGATCGCCGGCTGGTTGACGAACTCGGGCTGGCACCAGTTCAGCGTTGCGGCGCGCTCGGCCAGCGCGGCCAGCGCATCCAGGCTGGCCAGCGCGCGGCCCAGCGCGGTCAGCGCCGGCAGCTCTTCGACCAGCTGGTCGATGACCATCTCGAACAGCAGCTTCTCGCGCGCCAGCGAACGCTCCTGCGCGGACAGTGCCTTGTCCTCGAAGGCCTTCAGCTCGGGGGTGATGTAGCGCTCGGCGTTCTTCAGCGTCTGGCGGCGCTGGTAGTCCATCGGCACCTTGTCCACCTGGCCCTGCGTGACCTCGATGTAGAAGCCGTGCACCTTGTTGTACTGCACGCGCAGATTGGCGATGCCGGTGCGGGCGCGCTCGCGCGCCTCCAGATCGAGCAGGAAGGCGTCGCAGTTCTGCGCGATGCCGCGCAGCTCGTCGAGTTGCTCGTCGAAGCCGCCGGCGATCACGCCGCCGTCGCGCAGCAGCACCGCCGGCTCCTCGGCGATGGCACGGCGCAGCAGCTCCTCGATATGCGGCGAGGGCGTCAGGCTGCCGGCCAGTGCGTTGATCAGGGCGCTTCCCTTGTCCCCTGTCGGCAGCGTGCGGCACAGCTCGGGAAGGCTCTGCAGCGTGGCGCGCAGGCCGGTCAGCTCGCGCGGCCGGGCCTGGCGCAGCGCGATGCGCGCGGCGATGCGCTCCACATCGGAGACATGGCGCAGCGCCTCGCGCAGCGGCTCGAAGCCGCCCTCGATCAGCGCGGCGATCGCGGCATGACGCGCCAGCGCTTCGCTGCGCTCGCGCTTCGGATGCAGCAGCCAGTGCCGCAGCATGCGGCTGCCCATGCCGGAGCGGCAGCTGTCCAGCAGCGACAGCAGCGTCGGCGAGCTCTCGCCGCGCAGGGTCTGCGTCAGTTCCAGATTGCGCTGCGTGGCTGGCGGCAGATCGAGCAGCTCGGAGCTGCGCTGCACCTGCAGGCTCTTCACATGCGCCAGCGCGCGGCCCTGCGTGTGCTCGGCATAGCTCAAGAGCGCAGCCGCCGCGGCGTGCGCGGCGCCCAGGTCCTGCGCATTGAAACCCTGCAGGCTGGCGACGCCCAGCTGCTCGCAGAGCTTGCGCATGCCAAGCTGCGTGTCGAACTGCCAGCTCGGCCGGTTGGTGATCGGCAGTCGCGCGGCCAGCACCGCCTGCGGCTGGCGCTCGCGGTCGACCAGCACCTCGGCCGGGCTCATGCGGGCCAGGAAGGAGGGCAGCTCGCGCTCGCCGCATTCCGACAGGCCCAGCTCGCCCTTGGTCAGCGACAGCCAGGCCAGGCCCAGCGTCTTGCCCTGCGCCGCGACGGCCAGCAGGATCGAGTCCTGCTTGTCGGCCAGCAACTCGGTATCGGTAACCGTGCCCGGCGTGACCACGCGCACCACCTTGCGCTCCACCGGGCCCTTGGCCGTGGCCACATCGCCCACCTGTTCGGCGATCGCCACCGCCTCGCCCAGCTTGATCAGCTTGGCCAGATAACTCTCCAGCGCATGCACCGGCACCCCGGCCATCACCACCGGCTGGCCGGCGCTCTGGCCGCGCTGCGTCAGCGTGATGTCTAGCAGCGCATGGCACTTGCGCGCATCGTCGAAGAAGACCTCGTAGAAGTCCCCCATGCGGTAGAAGACCAGGATGTCCGGATGCTCGGCCTTGATGCGCAGGTACTGCTGCATCATCGGCGTGTGGTCGGCGAAGTCTTGTGGGGGCTGCTGGCTCATCGGGCGATCAACATGAACAAAGCCCTCGGGCGAGGGCTTTGCGTGCAGGCGTGAGTTTAAGCTTGACGCAACAGGGCTCAGGGAGGTCCGGAGGATGTGCAGTTTTAAACGCGGCGCGTGGCGCCTGCTGCTGGCGGCGCTGCTGCTCGCGGGTGCGTCGGTCCACGCAGCTGACGCATCCTTGTGCAGGCGCTTGGCGGACGAGGTTCGTGGTCTGCCGGAGGCGGACTGGCTCAAGCCGCCCGGACCGATTCGGCAGCGGCTGAGGCTGGCCGAGGAACTGGCTGGGGGGCGCGCGGCTTGGTCGGCGAATGGCTCCATCGAGCAGGCGCTGCTGGCCGACTCCGCTCTGCGCGATGCACTGGCGGTCGGTCCGCGCGCGCCCGTCAGCCTCGAGCGGCTGCCTGGGCAGTCGCTGGTGCATCTGTATTCAGTCCAGGGCACGGCGCGCTGCCAGAGCTCGCTGTTCGTCGAACTGGATCGGATGGGGCGTTGGCGCCAATTGCCACGGCCGCCGGTTCTCGACGGTGACGCACATCCCTGCTGGACGCGGGCGGGTTCGCTGGCCGAGCTGATGGGCCGGCCCGTGTTCCTCGTCCATGGTGGAGAGAGCCAGCTCAGTGATGACGAGCTATACCAGGTGTCGGTATGGGACGGTGCGCAGTGGGGGCGAGCCTGCAGCTTGCACGTCGCCTTTCGCAAGTCCTATCGGCTGGATGGCATGAGCTGTCGGGGAACGCAGGCTTTCTGCGAACGGGCAGCAGCAGCGGGCTTGAGCTTGGGTGAACGTTACGACCGATCCCGGGCCCATGCAGGCCGCTTTGAACCACCAGAGCCGGCGCACCGGCCCGATACGGCTACGCTGGCCGCGCTCGCCGGTGTGAATCTGATGTCACCGCCCGAGTTTCCTGCGGCAGAGGCGAGGCAATCCACAGCCGATGTCTTCACCGCGGGCTTTTCCAATGCGGACCTGCAGCGTTTTGCGCTGCAGTTGGACGGCCGTTGGTTTGTGGCGCTGCTCGGCCATGCCGGCGTTGGCTGGCGCGAGAGCAATGTGACCTTGCTCGGGCTCTACAACGCAGCCGCAGATGGCCGGCTCGAGCCCTTCGCCGGTTTCCGCGTGCAGCGCGAGCGGGCGGGCCTGAGGTCCATCAGCGTCGATGGTCAGCGCTGACGTCAAGTCGTCGATGACGCAAACAGCAGAGCCCTCCGAAGAGGGCTCTGAAGCAAGCGTTCGGGCGTCGTGGCTCAGACCGGCGCGTCGTCGCCGGCGATATCCGCCTTCTTGATGCGCACCGGGCCGCGCTTCTTGGTTGGTTCGCCCTTGGCGGCAGCTTCAGCCACGGCGGCAGCGGCATCCGGCTTGGCGTTGTCGGCGCCTTCGGCACCGGCCTCCTCGGCCTTGATCACGCGGGTGTAGGGCGCGAGGATCTGCACCAGCTGACCGTAGATCTTCGGGCTGCCGGCGACCACTTCGCGCTGGTTCAGGAAGTCGGCCTCGCCGGTGAAGTTACCGATCAGGCCGCCGGCCTCGGTGATGATCAGCGAACCTGCGGCCACGTCCCAGGGGTTCAGGCCGGTCTCGAAGAAGGCGTCGTAGTAGCCGGCGGCCACGTAGCAGAGGTCGAGTGCAGCGGCTCCGGGGCGGCGCAGGCCGGCGCACTGGGTCATCACCTCCTCGAACATCTTCACATAGCGCTTGAAGTTGTCACCGCGGCGGAAGGGGAAGCCGGTGCCGATCAGCGCGTCGCTCATGCGGGTGCGCTTGGAGACGCGCAGGCGCTTGTCGTTGAGGAAGGCGCCGCGGCCCTTGGTCGCGTAGAAGAGGTCGTTGCGGCTGGGGTCGTAGACGACGGCTTGCTGGATCACGCCGCGGTGCGCCAGCGCGATCGACACCGCATAGACCGGGAAGCCGTGGATGAAGTTGGTCGTGCCGTCCAGCGGATCGATGATCCAGACGAACTCGGAATGCTTGTTGCCACGCGTGCGGCCCGACTCCTCGGCCAGGATGCCGTGGTCGGGATAGGCCTGCAGCAGCGTGTCGATGATCGCTTCCTCGGCCGCGTGGTCCACCTCGGTGACGAAGTCGTTGGGCGACTTCGCGTTGATCTTCAGCAGGTCAAGGTCCAGCGAGGCGCGGTTGATGATGGCGCCGGCAGCGCGTGCCGCCTTGATGGCGACGTTGAGCATGGGATGAAGTGCGGCTTGCGTCATGGCAGATATCGGCCCTGCGTGAGTGAAGGCTGTATGAGGTGGCTGGCGGAGGGAAAGAGCGTTGGGGCTGAGCTGCATCGAACTCTGATCGGCCATGCCGGCCCCCGATAATCGCGGATTTTAGCCGAGCCGGCGCGCCTTGGCCGCTGTTCCATCTGTGGATTCCACACGCTTCGTCCTGATCCAGACCAGCCACCCCGGCAATGTGGGTGCCACCGCGCGCGCGATGAAGGTGATGGGCTTCTCCGAACTGGTGCTGGTGCAGCCGCGCTTTGCCGATGTGCTGTGCCAGGAGGAAACGGTGGCGATGGCCAGCGGCGCGGCCGACATCCTGGCGCGCGCGCGCATCGTCGACACGCTGGAGCAGGCACTGGACGGCGTGACCTTCGCCTGTGCCACCGCGATGACGCCGCGCGACTTCGGCCCGCCGACGCGTGAGCCGCGCGCGCTGTTCGCCGAACTGGCGCAGCAGCAGAAGCACAAGCTGGCACTGGTGTTTGGCTCCGAGCGCTATGGCATGAGCAACGAGGACGTCTACCGCTGCCATGCGGTGCTGTCGATTCCCACCCATCCCGACTACGGTTCGCTGAACCTGGCGCAGGCGGTGCAGCTGCTGGCCTACGACTGGCGGCAGGCCCTGGGCGGTTTCGCGGTGCAGCCACGCACGGCGGACCCGCGACTGGCTGACGCACAGGCGGTGCAGGGGCTGCTCGCGCATCTGCAGCAGGGGCTGGAGGCGATCGGCTATCTGGATCCGGCCTCGCCCAAGAAACTGATGCCGCGACTGAACCAGCTTTTCAACCGCGCGCAGCTGACCGCCGAGGAGGTGCACATCCTGCGCGGCATCGCGCGGGCCATGGTCAAGTCCGCCAGCGTGGGCAAGGACTGAGGGCCACGGCTAGACTGCACTGCAGTGTTCGCCCACGAATTCCAACAACAAGATCCTTCAACCCATGTTCAAGCGCCTCCACGAAGACATCGCCTGCATCCTCGAGCGCGACCCGGCTGCCCGGTCGGCTTGGGAGGTGCTGACGTGTTATCCGGGGCTGCATGCGCTGGTGCTGCACCGGCGCGCGCACTGGTGCTGGACGCATGGGCTGAAGTGGTTGGGTCGCTTCATCTCGCACCTGACGCGCTGGCTCACCGGCATCGAGATCCACCCGGGCGCCAAGATCGGCCGCCGTGTCTTCATCGATCACGGCATGGGTGTGGTGATCGGCGAAATGGCCGAGATCGGCGACGAGTGCACGATCTACCAGGGCGTGACGCTGGGCGGCACCTCGCTGGTGAAGGGCGCCAAGCGGCACCCGACGCTGGAGCGCGGCGTGGTGATCGGTGCCAATGCCTGCGTGCTGGGTGGCTTCACCGTCGGCGCCGGCGCCAAGGTGGGCTCGGGCGCGGTGGTGACCAAGCCGGTGCCGCCGGGCGCCACCGCGGTGGGCAACCCCGCGCGCATCATCGAGGCCAAGCTTGATGCGCAGCGCGAGGAAGCAGCGGCGCGCATGGGCTTCTCGGCCTACGGTGTCACCCAGGGCGACGATCCAGTGGCGCAGGCGATGAAGGGCCTGATCGACAGCGCCGCCGGCCACGAGCACCAGATCGCGCTGCTCTGGCAGGCGGTATGCAAGCTCTCGGCGGCAGGGAGCCAGCCGGTGGGCGACTGTGTGCCGGTCGATGCGCAGCAGAGCGAGAAGTTCGATGCGGCGGAGTTGAGCCGGCTGGTCAAGTAGCCGGTCCGCTTTTCGCTGGCTGAGACAAGCCGAAGGGCTTGTCCTCGGGTGGGCTCAGCCTGTCCCTGCGAGACAGGGACAGTCCTTCGCAAGGCGTCGGACAAGCCGCAGGGCTTGTCCTCGGTCCTTGCTCAGTGATGATGCCCGTGGTCGCCGTGGGCGTGGCCGTGGGCGATTTCTTCGGCGCTGGCAGAGCGCACCGACAGCACTTTGAGGCTGACCTTCAGGCTCATGCCGGCCAGGGGATGGTTGCCGTCGAGCAGCACCTGCGGGCCCTTGATCTTGGCGACGTGGTAGAGCTTGAACTCGCCGCTCGCGTCGTCACGGATCTCCAGCTGGCCGCCGACCTTCACGCCGGGAGGGAAGTCCTTCTTGTCGATGCTGCGCAGCAGGCTTTCGTCGCGCGGGCCGAAGGCCTGCTCGGGGCTGAGGTTCAGCGTGGCCTGGAATCCGGCCTCCTGGCCTTCCAGCGCCGCCTCGATGGCAGGCAGCGTGTTGCCGTAGCCGCCGATCAGCACGGCGGCGGGCTCCTTGGAGGCTTCGATCAGGCGCCCCTGGCCATCGGCCACCTTGAGCTGCAGCGTGACGATGGTGTCTTTCTGGATCTTCATCTTGTTGATCAGGTCTTGTTAGGGCTGGGGCGCTGGGCCGATTTGGGACGGAAGGCCTTGACCAGCTCCTCGCGGGTCTCGAGGTAAGGGCCGCCGATCAGGTCGATGCAGTAGGGCACGGCGGCGAAGATGCCGCTGACAATGGATTCGCCGTTCGGGCCTTTCAGGCCTTCCAGCGTCTCGGCGATGGACTTGGGCTGGCCGGGCAGGTTGATGATCAGCGCCTTGCCGCGGATCACCGCCACCTGGCGCGACAGGATCGCGGTGGGCACGAAGCGCAGCGAGATCTGGCGCATCTGTTCGCCGAAGCCGGGCATCTCCTTGTCGGCGACGTCCAGCGTGGCCTCGGGTGTCACGTCGCGCAGCGCCGGGCCGGTGCCACCGGTGGTCAGCACCAGATCGCATCTCGCTTCGTCGACCAGCTCGCGCAGGGTCTGCGCGATCAGCGGCCGCTCGTCGGGGATCAGGCGCGGCTCGAAGGCGATGGGGTTGTGCAGCGCGCGCGTCAGCCAGTCCTGCAGCGCGGGCAGGCCCTTGTCTTCGTAGACGCCGCTGGAGGCGCGGTCGCTGATCGAGACGATGCCGATGCGCACCGGCTCGAAGGCCTGCTCACTCATCGTCGCTCCCCGTGCGCAGCTGCTCGGCCTTGATGAACTGGAACAGCTCGCGGAAGGCGCGGCCATTGCGCTGCTCGGGTGCGCCGGCGGCATCCTTGCGCGCGGCACGCACCAGGCTGCGCAGCTGCTGCACGTCGCAGCCCGCATGCTCGGCGATGAAGCGCTGCAGCGCCTCGTCGCCCGCGATCAGCTCGGCGCGCCAGCGTTCGCTCTCGTGCAGCGCCAGGCTGTCCTTGGCATGGCCCAGCTTGAAGGCGGCCACCGCCTCGCGCACCGGCTCCGCATCGACCTGGCGCATCAGCTTGCCGATGTACTGCATCTGCCGGCGCCGGCCTTCATGGGCGGTGATCTTCTTGGCCGCGCGCAGCGCGTCCATCAATATTTCGGGCAGGCCCAGGGGCTCGATGCGATCCCAGGGCAGGGTGAGCAGATCCTCGCCGAGCGACTGCAGCTCGTGCATGTCGCGCTTCTTCTGGCTCTTGCTGGGGCGGTCGAAGACGTCGTCCTCGCCTTCGTCTTGGAAGTCGTGCTGATGGTTCATCGCTGGTTCTGAAGGGCGGCGCGCACTACCGACAGGGGGCATCGCGCGGCCCGTATGATTGTCGCCCACATCCGTATTCCGGCCATCAGGCCTGCCGATTCCATGACTCTGTCTTCGTCCTCCGCCCCCCATGCCGAAGCCGGCAGCAACGGTTTCGCCTACAGCCAGGAGCGCTTCCGCGAGCTGGTGGAGGAGGTGCTCGCCGAGGCTAGGCGCCTCGGCGCCAGCGACGCGGGAGCCGAGGTCTCCGAAGGTTGCGGCCTGTCGGTCTCGGTGCGCCGCGGCAAGCTGGAGAACGTCGAGCGCAACCGCGACAAGTCGCTGGGCATCTCGGTCTACGTGGGCCAGCGCCGCGGCAATGCCAGCACCTCGGACTTCTCGGCGCAGGCGCTGAAGGACACGGTGCGCGCCGCCTTCGATATCGCGCGCTTCACCGCCGAGGACCCGGTGGCCGGCCTGCCCGATGTCGAGGACCTGTCGCTCGATGCCTCGGCGCGGCCCGAGCTCGACCTCTTCCACCCCTGGGCCGTCGATGCCGAGCAGGCGGCGCAGCTGGCGATGCGCTGCGAGGACGCGGCATTCGCCACCGACCGTCGCATCACCAATTCCGAAGGCGGCGCCGTCTCGGCGCAGCAGTCGCACTTCTTCGCCGGCAACAGCCGCGGCTTCCGCGGCGGCTATGCCAGCTCGCGCCACTCGATCTCCGTGGCGCCCATCGCCGGGCGCGGCGCCGACATGCAGCGTGACGCCTGGTACAGCTCGATGCGCGATGCGGCCGATCTGGCCTCGCCGGAGGCGGTGGGTCGCTATGCGGCGGAGCGGGCGCTGTCGCGCCTGAAGGGCCGCAAGGTGCCGACGGCCGAGGTGCCGGTGCTGTTCGAGAACACGCTGGCCGCCGGCCTGCTCGGTTCGCTGGTGCAGGCCACCAGCGGTGGCGCGCTGTACCGTCGCGCCAGCTTCCTGGTCGACAGCCTGGGCACGCCGGTGCTGGCTTCTCACATCGACGTGAACGAGGATCCGCACGAGCGCAAGGGCAAGGGCAGTGCACCCTTCGACGACGAGGGCGTGGTCACACGGCCGCGCAGCGTGGTTGAGGCCGGCGTGCTGCAGGGCTATTTCCTGTCCACCTATTCGGCGCGCAAGCTGGGCATGCGCACCACCGGCCACGCCGGCGGTTCGCACAACCTGCGCATGACGAGCCGCCTCACCGCGCCAGGCGACGATCTGAAGACCATGCTGCGCCGCCTGGGCCGTGGCCTCTTCGTCACCGAGCTGATGGGCCAGGGCGTCAACTACGTCACCGGCGACTACTCACGTGGCGCCAGCGGCTACTGGGTCGAGAACGGCGAGATCGCCTATCCGGTGCACGAGGTGACCATCGCCGGCAATCTGCGCCAGATGTTCCAGGACATCGTCGGCATTGGCACCGACGCCTACACGATGGGCACCAAGACCGTGGGCTCGGTGCTGATCGCGCGCATGAAGCTGGCCGGCAGCTAAGTGCGGCGCGGCTGGGGCCGCTCAGTTGGGCGCAATTGGCCCTGTTGTCAGCGTCGTGCAAGCCATTTCGCGCCTGCCTTTGCTAGGCTTGCGGCCCTGCCTTGCCGGGAGCAGGCCGACGCAAGATCGCGCGGGTTTTTCCCGTCAGGCACCGGCAAACGCGACTCCTAGAATCGCGCGGGCCACCGTACCCTCAACCAACAAGGAGACCCTCCATGGAACGTCGTTCCTTCGTTCGCCAAGCCGGCTTGGCTGGCGTGCTTGCTGCCGGTGTCGCACCGGCCGTGCACGCTCAGGCCACCATCCGCTGGCGCCTGACTTCCGCCTTTCCCAAGGCGCTGGACACCATCTTCGGTGCTGCCGATACCTTCGCCAAGTCCATCCATGACATGAGCGGCGGCAAGTTCCAGATCTCGGTCCATCCGTCGGGCGAACTGGTTGGCGGTTTCGGTCAGGTCGATGCGCTGCAGAACGGCACCGTCGAGATGGCACACACCGCGCCGTATTACTACTTCGGCAAGGACCCGACGTTTGCCCTGGGCTGCGCGATTCCCTTCGGCCTGAACAGCCGCCAGATGAGCGCATGGATGATCGAGGGCAATGGCCTGAAGCTGATGCGCGAGTTCCTCGCGAACTACAACATCATCAACTTCGTCGGCGGCAACACCGGCGCCCAGATGGGCGGCTGGTGGCGCAAGGAAATCAAGTCGCTCGCGGACATCAAGGGTCTGAAGTTCCGCACCGGTGGCTTCAGCGGCGTGATCTTCGGCCGGCTGGGCGCTGTCGCGCAGAGCATTCCGGGCGGCGAGATCTACCAGGCGCTCGAGAAGGGCACCATCGATGCGGCCGAGTGGGTCGGTCCTTACGACGACGAGAAGCTGGGCTTCAACAAGGTGGCGCCGTTCTATGGCTATCCCGGCTTCTGGGAAGGTGGCCCGCAGCTTGACTTCTACGTCAACACCAAGGCCTACAACTCGCTGTCTTCCGAGTACAAGGCCATGATCGAGGCGGCGTCGCTCGAGGCTGCGACGGTGATGCAGGCTCGCTACGATGCTCGCAATCCCGCGGCGCTCAAGCGTCTGGTTGCTGGTGGCACCAAGCTGTTCCGCTTCCCCAAGGACATGCTGGATGCGGCCTTCAAGGAGTCGCAGGCGACCTATGCCGATCTGAGCAGCAAGAATCCGGCCTGGAAGAAGATCTACGACGACTACGCAGCCTTCCGTCGCGATTCCAACCTCTGGTTCCGCTTCGCCGAAGCCGGCTTTGACGACTTCATGCAGCAGCAGCGCCTGTAAGCGCCCTTGCCGCCGCGGCCCGCACTTCAGGCGGGCCGCCAAATAAAACGGCCCCGCAACGCGGGGCCGTTTCTTTTGGGGCGGGATGCGCCCGGCGCTTACTTCTTCGCTGCCTCGTCCTTCTTGACGGCGTCGAGCAGGCCGGCCATCGGGTCGAACTCGCTGGCTGCCGGCGCCGGTGCGGCCGGAGCAGCCAGCGGGTCGCTGGCGGCGTCGGCTGCCGGCTGGGCCTCGTCGCTGTGCTCGTCGCGGCCGCCCAGCCCCTGCAATTGCTCAAGCACTGCCGCGTCGTCGAGCTTCTGCGTCTGTGCAATGCCGCCGATCACCAGGTCCGGCTTGGCGATGATCACCGCCACCATGATCACCTGCAGGATGATGAAGGCGATTGAACCCTTGTAGATCTGCGCGGTGGTGACGGCGGGAATCGTCTTGCCGGTGATGCGGTCCTTGTAGTCCTTCTTCGGCGCGACGCTGCGCAGATAGAACAGCGCGAAGCCGAAGGGCGGCGTCAGGAAGGAGGTCTGCAGGTTCATCGCCACGATGACGCCGAACCAGATCATCACTGCGTCGACGGGCACGCCGGGCAGCAGGGCAGGCAGCAGCTTCTCGGCCACCGGGGCCAGCATCGGGATCACGATGAAGGCGATCTCGAAGAAGTCGATGAACATGCCAAGGATGAAGATCAGCGTGTTCACGACGATCAGGAAACCCAGCGCGCCGCCGGGCAGCGATTTGAACAGGTTCTCCACCCAGAAGTGGCCGTCTGCGGCATTGAAGGTGAAGCTGAAGACGGTCGAGCCGATCAGGATGAAGAGCACGAAGCAGGACAGCCGTGCGGTGCTGTCGAGCGCCTGGGTCAACTGCTTCAAGGGCATGCGGCGCCGCGCGAGCGCCATCAGCAGCGCGCCGACCGCGCCCATCGCGCCGCCTTCCGTGGGCGTCGCGACGCCCAGGAAGATCGTGCCCAGCACCAGGAAGATCAGCACCAGCGGCGGGATCAGCACAAAGGTGACGCGTTCAGCCAGCTTGGACAGCAGGCCCATGCCGGTGAGCTTGTTGATCGTGGCCAGACCCAGCGCCAGGAAGGAAGCGACCGTCATCGACATGATGAAGATCTCGTCTCCCGGCGCGGCGTTGGGGCGCTCGATGAGCTGCTTGAAGACGCTGTCGTGAACGGTCGACCAGATCCAGCCTGCAGCGCCTGCGATCAGCATCAACACCAGCAGCGACTTGTGGCCACTGGCGCCGCTGCTTTCGCGGTAGATGCGCGCTTCCTCGGGGAGTGCCGGCACCCAGTCAGGCTTGATGATCGCGACAGCGACGATGAAGGCCAGGTACAGACCGACCAGTAGCAGACCCGGCAGCAAGGCGCCGGCATACATATCACCCACCGAGCGGCCCAGCTGGTCCGCCAGCACGATCAGCACCAACGATGGCGGGATCGCCTGCGCCAGTGTGCCGGAAGCGGTGATGGCTCCTGTCGCGATGGTGCGGTTGTAGCCATAGCGCAGCATGATGGGCAGCGAGATCAGACCCATCGAGATCACAGCGGCAGCGACCACGCCGGTGGTGGCGGCGAGCAGAGCGCCAACCAGGATCACCGCGATCGCGAGGCCGCCGCGCAGCGGTCCGAACACCTGGCCGACGGTTTCCAGCAGGTCCTCGGCCATCCCTGATCTCTCAAGGATGATGCCCATCAGCGTGAAGAAGGGAATCGCCAGCAAGGTGTCGTTCGACATGATGTTGAACACACGCAAGGGCAGGGCACCGAACATATTGGCCGGGAACAGTCCGACCTCGATGCCGATGACGCCGAACAGCAGTCCAGTCGCGGCCAGGCCGAAAGCGACCGGGATGCCGAGCAGCAGAAGGACGAGTAGACCGGCAAATAGCAGCGGTACGAAATTCTGGGCGATAAAGGCGGTCATCTGGGGCTCTCAGCGGGCGGGCTTGGTTTGGGCTGCTTGCTCGGCTGCGGCCTGAGCCTGCAATTCCTCGACCAGTTTTTCCTCGGCGGTCTTTTCGTGTTCGAGCGGGAAGGGCTCGCTGCGATGACCGGTCAGATAGGCGACGCGCTTGATCAGTTCAGAGATGCTTTGCAGTGCCAGCAGCGCGAAACCCAAAGGCAGCAGCAGCAGCACCGGCCAGCGGATCAGACCGCCGGCATTCGAGCTGACTTCGCCAGAGACCCAGGCGCGATGGAACAGCGGCCAGCCCAGATCGACCATCAGCCAGCACAGCGGAAACACGATCAGCACGATGCCGAAGATGTCGATGATGGTGTTGGTGCGCACCGAAAGCCGCGAGGAGATGAAGTCGATGCGCACGTGCGCATTCTTCAGAAAGACATAGCCGGCGCCAAGCATGAAGACTGCCGCGAAGAGATACCACTGGATCTCCAGGTAGGCATTGGAGCTGATGTCGAAGGCCTTGCGAACAATGGCATTGCCGGCGCTGATCAGCACTGCAGCCAGCACCAGCCAACGGATCAGGGATCCCACCAACTCGCCGATGCGGTCGATGGCTTTCGAGAGGGCTAACAGGGCTTGCACGGAATCCTCTTGTCTCTATGTGGTGTTGACGCGGTCTAGGGCCTGATGGCGCGCGCGTCCCGGCGGCTGGCTGCGGACGCGGCATTCTAGAAGTGCGTCGGTCCGTTCGAGTACGTGAATCCCCCATCGCTTGCATGCTGTGGGGGCGGGCGCGGCACTATAGGCGTCCAAACTGACCGCTGGCTGATGGATGCCCTGAGGCGTCAGCTAGTTTTTTTTCCTCGTGCGAGGCCTTGTGGCGTCGTGTCCTCGCGCGGGGAGGGGTCTCAGTTCGTCAGTGCGGCCTTGACCGCTGCAGAGACGACAGCCATCTCGGCCTTGCCGACGAGCTTGGCTTTGGCTGCGGCCATCACCTTGCCCATGTCGGCCGGTCCGCTGGCACCCAACTCTGCGACGAGGAGCTTCACTTCTGCAGCCACTTCGTCGGCACGCAGCCGCTGCGGCAGGTAGGCTTCGAGCACCTGGACTTCGGCGCTCTCCTTGGCGACGAGGTCGTCACGCCCGGCAGCGGCGAACTGGGTGATGGCATCCTTGCGTTGCTTGATCAGCTTGTCGACGATGGCCACCAGAGTGACGTCATCCACTTCGATGCGCTCGTCGACTTCTTTCTGCTTGACGGCAGCCAGCAGCATGCGGATGGTGGACAGCCGCTCGCTGTCCTTGGCGCGCATCGCGCTCTTCATGTCTTCGGTGATGCGTTCCTTGAGGCTCATGTGGATTCCTTGTCGGCGAACGATGCGTAGGGAGGTTCGATTGCAGAAATGAAAAAGCCCGCTGCAGCGTCCTGCGCGGGCTTGTTCGCTGTGGGTATTGCTGGCCTACAGGCCAGCAATCACCGAGCTGTTCCGGAGAGGATCAGTACAGCTTCTTCGGCAGCTGCATGCTGCGCACGCGCTTGTAGTGGCGCTTCACGGCGGCTGCCTTCTTGCGCTTGCGCTCGGCCGTGGGCTTCTCGTAGAACTCGCGAGCGCGCAAGTCGGTCAGCAGGCCGAGTTTTTCAATGGTGCGCTTGAAGCGGCGCAGGGCCACGTCGAACGGCTCGTTCTCTTTGACGCGAATGGTGGTCATGAAAAAGGGGTTCCTTCAGTATGCGCTCGGTGTTCGCCAGGTTGTTGATCCATCTGGATCGCCAACGCTGCGGCGGAGTATCCGGAGTCCGCCATCGTTGCCAATGCGAATCGACGCGCAGGGTTTGCCAGCAAAGACGCGGATTATAGCCACAGAATACTCAGGTGCACAGTATGTGCGCCGGCCAGACTTCAGGTCGGTGGCGGGATAGCCTGGGCGCAAGCGACGGCGCTGGACCAGGCCCACTGGAAGTTGTAGCCGCCAAGCCAACCGGTCACGTCGACCACCTCGCCAATGAAATGCAGGCCAGGCACAAGCCGGCTCTCCATCGACTGCGAGCTCAGCTCCCGGGTATCAACACCGCCGCGCATCACCTCGGCCTTGCGCCAACCTTCGGTGCCGCTGGGCAGCAGTTGCCACTGCTGCAGCTGGTTGCTCACCTGCGCGAGGTCCTTGTCCTTGCACTCCGCCATCGGCCGTGCTGAGTCCAGGCCAAGGCGGGTCAGCCAGGTCTGGGCCAGGCGCGCCGGCAGGCGCTGCGCCAGCTCGGTGCCGAGTTGGCGCTTCGATCCATTCTTGGCTTCACGGAGCTGCTCGCCAAGGTCGTGGCCGGCGGCGAGGTCGATCACCAGCGGCTGTCCTTCCTGCCAGTAACTCGAGATCTGCAAGATGGCGGGCCCGCTGAGCCCGCGATGCGTGAAGAGCAGATCCTCGGAGAATTGGCCGCGTTGCTTGCCGCTGCCAGTCGTGACAATCGCCGGCAAGGACAGGCCGGCCAGATCGGCGAATGGTGCCCATAGCTCCGGATCGAAGGTCAGCGGCACCAGGGCAGGCCGAGGTGTCACGATTCGATGGCCCAGCCGTGCGGCCAGCCGAAGGCCCCAGTCGCTGGCGCCGATCTTAGGAATCGACAGGCCGCCTGTCGCAACCACCGCGCGCGTGCAGCGCAGCAGGCCTCGGCTGGTTTCAAGCTCGAAGCCACCGTCCACGGGACGCAGGTCTGCAACGCTGCAAGGCTGCCAGCGCTCCACGCCCCCGACCGCGCACTCGCGCACCAGCATCTCGATGATCTGTTCGCTCGAGTTGTCGCAAAACAGCTGGCCTTTGTGCTTCTCGTGAAAGGCGATGCCATGACGCTTGACCAGCGCGATGAAGTCTTGCGCGGTGTAGCGCGCCAGTGCCGAGCGGCAGAACGCAGGGTTTTCGGAAAGGTAGTGCGCTGGTCCGGCGTCCCGGTTCGTGAAGTTGCAGCGGCCGCCGCCGGAGATGCGAATCTTCTCGGCGAGCTTGCTGGCATGGTCGATCACCAGCACCTTGAGCCCGCGCTGGCCGGCGACACTGGCGCAGAACAGGCCCGCGGCGCCCGCGCCGACGACGACAAGATCGAAATGCCGCATCAGTGCGCGCAGGGCGGTTCGCTGCTCACTTCAGCTGCCTCCCGTCGGCATCGAAGACGCTCACGGTGACTGACAGTCCCTGGCCGACACTTTGCGTGACGGTGCAGAAATCCTCGAACTGCGCCAGCACCCGATCCAGATGATCGAGTCGCGCGGCGGCCACACCCAGAGTCAGCTTGGCCTCAATGCTCTGAACCCGCAACCGGCCGGCTTCGTTTCGACCGGTACGCGCCAGCACTTCGCAGCGAATCGGCTCAGGCTGCTGTTTGAACTTCCGCAGCGCGAAGAGCAGCGAATCGCTCAGGCAGTTCCCCACTGCAGCAGCAAGCAGTTGCATTGGCGACGGACCGAGACCCTGACCTAGCGGTGCGGGTTCGTCGGTCAGCAGCATTGGCGTGCCGTCGCCGAATTCATTCTCGAACTGGTAGTCGCTGCGTTGTGCCAGCACCACCTTGACCAAATCTGCCGACATTGCGTCTCCCAGAGTGTGGCCGAATTCTAGGGGGGCACAAGCGCTGCGCACGGGTGCCTGTTCCGGGGGGGAGCAGGCGCCGCGAGATGTTGGGTGTGTCGCTTCTTGGTTACGATGCGCAGCGCCGCGGGTGGCACCGTTAGAACAAGGGATACCGGGCGCTTGCCCTGCAGCTCGCCAGCCCTGAAGATTGGTCGGCACTCAGGCATCGCATGTCGCGTGCCTGGCGAGCCACTATTCCAGCAAACAGATCCAGATGGTTTCTTCTGCCGAACAACTTAGCGCAGGCGCAGCCAGCAGCGCCGGTCAGTGGCTTGGCCTTGCGGGCATTTCGGCCGGCGAGGCCGCCGGGCTGCTCGTATCCATGGCAGAACCGCTCGGTGTGCTGGTAGCGGTGAAGTCGCTGGCCACAGGGCGCTATGTCCACGCGAGTCCGGGCATGGCGGCGCTATTCGATCGCGGCGAGTTGGGCATCACCGGCTCCAGCGATGCCGAGCTGATGCGACCAGACGAGGTGGTCGCGATGCGGCGGATCGAGCAGTCGGTGATGGCGCAGCGCACTGTGGTGGTCAGCGAGCACAGGCTGGAGCTGCATGGCCGGCGGCGGGAGTTCACGGTGACGCGTTCCGCTTTGGGCGGTGACCACATCCTGGCGATGTGGCAGGAGCGTACCGAAGAGCGCCAGCGCGAAGTCCATCTGCAACGCGCGCTGGGCCAGTTGGAGCAGCAACAGCGCGCGCTGGAGCAGATGCGTAGGGAGATGGAGCGCGGCACTGGTCGCGATGAGCTCTCCGGCCTCTACCTGCGTGCGCAGTTCGAGGATCAGCTCTTGCGCGAGATCGACCTGTCCACCCGCGAGCATCGCGAGTTCGCGCTGGTGTTGATCGCGCTCGATCCTATGCCCGAATCTGGGCGTGCGCTGGGTGACGAGGCTCACCAACGCTTGCTCGAGGGCCTGGGCCGCATGCTGCGCGCCAACACACGCGCCATGGATGCAGCCTGTCGTATCGGCGAGCAGACTTTCGCGGTGCTGCTTTCTGGCGTCGGCCTTGCGACCGCGCACGCTCGCATGGAGCAGCTGCGCCGCCAATGTGCCTCGCAGATCGTGGTGCTCAACGGCGCTGACCTCGGCATGTCGCTGTCTATGGGTGTGGCGAGTTTCCCGCACACCGCGTCCAAGCAGGACGAGTTGCTCGCCGCGGTGGACAAGGCGGTGCACGAGGCACAGCGCCGCGGCGGCAATCAGGTCGTGCTGGCGCCTATCCCCTTCGGCTTGGGCTGAGCTGAAGCTTGATGCCTCAGCCGGTCAGGCCCTTGTAGAGCATATAGGCAGCCAGCGAGAACAGCAGGAAGGCGAAGGCCCGCTTGAGCTGAACCACATTCAGCGCGTGGGCCGAACGTGCACCCAGCGGGGCCATGGTTACGCTGGCTGCGGCAATGACCACGAGTGCAGGCAGGAACAGATAGCCAAAGGCGCCGGGCAAGGCGGGAGGGAGGTTCCAACCGCCGATCACATACCCGACGGTGTTGGCCAGCGCGATCGGAAAGCCCAGGGCTGCGCTGGTGGCCACGGCATTGTGCATGGGCACGTTGCACCATGTCATGAAGGGCACCGAGACGAAGCCGCCCCCGGCGCCGACCAGGCCGGATAGCAGTCCGATGCCTGTGCCGGCGCCGATCTGGCCGGCGGTACCGGGCATCTGGCGGCTCGGCTTGGGCTTCTTGTTGCGCAGCATCTGCATGGCCGAGAAGCCGACGAATGCCGCGAAGAAGAGCGCCAGTGCCGTGCCCTTGAGCAGCGCAAAGATGCCGGCGCCGGCGATCAGTCCGCCGAGCACGATGCCCGGCGCCAGGCCTGCGACCAGATCCCAGCGCACTGCGCCACGCTTGTGATGCGCGCGCACGCTGGAGATCGAGGTGAACATGATGGTGGCCATTGACGTGGCGACGGCCATCTTCACTGCCATGCCGGCATCGACGCCGCGCTGCGACAGGATCCAGGTGAGGAACGGCACCATCAGCATGCCGCCGCCTATGCCCAGCAGGCCGGCGAGATAGCCGGCACAGATGCCCAGCGCGAGCAGTTCGGCGAGAAGCGTGAGGTCGAGGTTCATCGTGGATGTGCGTCCAGTAGCGAGACGATGTGATGCCACTCCTCGGGCGTCACCGGCGTGATCGAGAGACGGTTGCCCGCCTTGAGCACCTGCATCGTGGCAAGCGCCGGATCGGCGCGCATCTCGGCCAGGCCCAACAGGCGGGTCTTGCGGCGCAGGCGCACGTCGACATGCAGCCAGCGCGGCGACTCGGGCTTGGACTTGGTGTCGAAGTAGGGGCTTTGCGGGTCGAACTGACTGGCGTCCGGATAGGCATCGCTGGCAACTTCAGCCAGGCCAGCGATGCCCGGTTGCGGGCAGGACGAGTGGTAGAACAGCACGCCGTCGCCGATACGCATCGCATCGCGCATGAAATTGCGCGCCTGGTAGTTGCGCACGCCTGTCCAAGGCACGCGAGCGCCCGGCGCAGCAGCGAGGTCGTCGATCGAGCACTCGTCGGGCTCGGACTTCATCAACCAGTAGTTCAAGGGGAGATGGCTGGCGGCGGGCGTCGAAGGGAGGGTGTCCATCGCGAGCCGTGGGCCGCATTCCTGAACCCAGGGGATTCAGGTGGGCGAGGTCAGCGAGACTTCGGGTTCATCTGACGCGAGACGATCACACCAGTCAGGCGATGTTCCAAGCCCGTGCTCGCAAGAGCATCGGTTCAAGGAAATATAGGACCCACGCGAACGCAATGGACGAGCGGATTCTAAGCCCGCGGGCCGATTCCCTCAGAGCAACTGGCCGTCCACGCCCAATGCTGCGTCCAGCCGGTCGATCAGTGCCGCCAACTCGGCCGTGCTGGGGGCACTCGCATCGGCGTTCGTACCGGCAACCACGGGCTGCTCGGCCAACTGGTAGGCCAGGTTCAGTGCTGCCAGCACGGCGATGCGTTCGCGCGCCTTGATGCGGCCGGCGTCGCGGATGGCGCACATCTCCCGGTCCACCTGGGCGACGGCGCGGCTCAGCGCGGCTTCACCGCCCTCTGGGCAGCCGAGCAGGTAGCTCTGGCCCATGATGGTGACTTCCATCTGCTTCATGACTCGTTGCTCTTCCCGGGTTCCGTGCCCTCGACCGGCAGCCGGTCGAGCAGGGCGTCGATGCGCTGGCGCGCTGCGGCCAGGCGCGAGCGCAGACTGTCGCGCTCCTGTGTCAGGGCCTGCACTTGCTGCTCCAGCAGCTCATTGGTGCGGCGCAGCTCGGCGTGGCGCAGCAGCAGCCGTTCAACCCGGTCGACGAGCGCGGTGATGCTTGGCATGGCTTCCTAGATGGGGTGGATCGGTGCGGCGCTGCTTGGTTGCCGATTTTTGCCGGCATTGTAGGGCGAGCGCTCAGCCCTTCCCGTGCTGCTTGCCGTGGTCGCAATAGCTGCGCACGGCGCAGACGCCGCACTGCGGCTTGCGCGCCTGGCAGACGTAGCGGCCATGCAGGATCAGCCAGTGGTGGGCATCGACGAGGTACTCGGCAGGCACGCGCTCGAGCAGGCCCTGTTCGACGGCCAGCGGCGTCTTGCCGGGGGCCAGGCCGGTGCGATTGCCGAGGCGGAAGATATGCGTGTCCACCGCCATGGTCGGCTCGCCGAAGGCGACATTCAGCACCACATTGGCGGTCTTGCGGCCGACGCCAGGCAGGGCCTCGAGCGCTTCGCGCGTGCCCGGCACCTCGCCGCCATGCTGCTCGACGAGGATGCGGCAGGTCTGCAGCAGATGTCGGGCCTTGCTGCGGTACAGGCCGATGGTGCGGATGTACTCGCACAGGCCGTCCTCACCGAGGGCGAGGATCTTCTGCGGCGTGTTCGCGACGACGAAGAGCTTGCGCGTGGCCTTGTTGACGCTGACATCGGTCGCTTGGGCCGAGAGCAGCACCGCGGTGAGCAGCTCGAACACGCTGGCATATTCCAGCTCGGTCTGCGGTGAGGGATTGGCCGCCTTCAGCGTCGCGAAGAAGCCCTGGATCTCTTGCTTGTTCATGGGCGGCGATTGTGCCCAAGCAGCAGCGCCGGGGCGCCGAGGTTCAGGTCTTGCGCTGCGCGCGGGCGCGGGCCAGTGCTGCCTCGATCATCTGGCGCTTGCGGTCCAGCTGCTGTGGGTCGGTGATGTGCGAGACGGCTGGCAGGTTGGCGAGCTTGGCCTCGGCCTCGAGGCGCAAGCGCTCGTCGTTCTCGCGCTTGTCGCGCGCCAGGCGCACGCTGCGCCACTGGTAGCGTTCGCGCGCCTCGTCGGCCTGCGCCGCGCTCCAGGCTGCCCAGCCTGTCGCAGTGCCGCTGACCGGGCGCATGCTGATGCAGTCCACCGGGCAGGCGGGGATGCAGAGCTCGCAGCCGGTGCACTGCGCGGCCACGACCACATGCATGGCCTTGGGCGCACCGACGATGCAGTCCACCGGGCAGGCCTTGATGCACAGCGTGCAGCCTATGCACCAGTCCTCGTCGATGACCGCCAGCGTCAGCGGGCCTTCGCTGCCGCATTCATCGTTCAGTGCCAGGGCCGGGCGGCCGGTGACGGCAGCCAGCCGCGCCACGCCTTCGGCGCCGCCCGGCGGGCATTGGTTGATCTCGGCTTCGCCGTCGGCAATCGCCTGCGCATAGCTGCGGCAGTCCGGGTAGCCGCAGCGCGTGCATTGCGTCTGCGGCAGGACGCGGTCGATCGCTTCGACCAGCGTCGCTGTCGCGACCGCTGCCTCGCTCAAGCGCGGCGGCCGCCGCGCTTGCGTGCGGCGGAGGCTGTGCCGAGTGCGTTGACGGCTGCGCCCGGATGGTCGTACTTGGCGATGAAGTCACGCACCTGCGGATAGACACGCTCGCGCCAGCGCCGACCCGAGAAGATGCCGTAATGGCCGGCACCCTCGGCGACATAGTGGTACTGATGCTCGGGGCCGATGTTCTTGCACAAGTCATGCGCGGCGCGCGTCTGGCCGGCGCCGGAGATGTCGTCCAGCTCGCCCTCGACGGTGAGCAGCGCAGTGCCCTTGATGTCCTGCGGGCGCACCAGCTGGCCGTCGACCACCCAGGTGCCATTGATCAGCGCGAAGTCCTGGAACACGGTCTTGATCGTGTCCAGGTAGTACTCGGCGGGCATGTCCAGCACGGCGTTGTACTCGTCGTAGAACTGGCGGTGCGCTTCCGCCCCTTCGTCGTCGCCCTGCACCAGATCGAGGAAGTAGTCGTAATGCGAGTTGGCGTGGCGGTCGGGGTTCATCGCCACGAAGCCGGTGTGTTGCAGGAAGCCCGGGTAGACGCGGCGGCCGGCGCCGGGGAAGTTGGTCGGCACGCGGTAGATGACGTTGGTCTCGAACCAGCTGAAGCTGCGGTTCATCGCCAGGTTGTTCACCGCCGTCGGGCTCTTGCTGGCGTCGATCGGGCCGCCCATCATCGTCATCGAGCGCGGCGTGGTCTCGCCCTTGCTGGCCATCAGCGAGATCGCAGCCAAAACCGGCACCGTCGGCTGGCAGACCGAGATCACATGACAGTCGCTGCCGATGAAGCGGATGAACTCCTGCACATAGGCGATGTAGTCGTCCAGATGGAAGGGGCCGACTTCCAGCGGCACCATGCGCGCGTCGGTCCAGTCGGTGATGAAGACCTTGTGGTCCTTGAGCAGCTGCTTGACCGTGTCGCGCAACAGCGTGCTGTGATGACCCGACAGCGGAGCGACCACCAGCACGGTGGGCTGCGTCTTCATCTTGGCCAGCACCTTCTGATCGTCGGTGTAGCGCTTGAAGCGCAGCAGCCGGCAGAAGGGCTTCTCCATCGGCACCAGCTCCTGCACGGCGACCTCGACGCCATCGACCTCGATGCCGCGGATGCCGAACTCGGGCTTCTCGTATTCCTTGGCCAGGCGGTGGAACAGGTCGAGTCCTGCCGACATGCGGGGCGACAGCGGCGTGTGCGCGAACGGCGACAGCGGATGGCTGTAGAGCTTGGCCGACGCGCTGGCGAACTCGGCGAACGGGCTCAGCAGCGCGCGCTGGGTTTCATAGAGCTGGTACAGCATGGGCGGACCTCGGAGTCTGATGTGGGGCAGGGCTGCTTGCGGCAACCATAGTGCCAGAATTTGTGCATTGCAGCATACGCCGGGTTCGCCGCTTGGCAAACCCGGCAAAACTCCTCAGCGAGGCCGACTGTCTCAGCCGCGCATCACCGTGGCCATCGCCTTCGCGACAGCCGGCAGGTTCTTCTCGTTGAGCGCCGCCACGCAGATGCGGCCCGAATCGACGCCATAGACGCCGAATTCGCTGCGCAGGCGCTGCATCTGGGCAGCGGAGAGGCCCGAGTAGCTGAACATGCCCTTCTGGCGGGTCACGAAGCTCAGGTCGGCGCTGACGCCGGCGGCCTTCAGCGCATCGACCAGGGCCTGGCGCATCGCGCGGATGCGCAGACGCATGCCGGCCAGCTCGTCCTCCCACAGCTGGCGCAGCTCGGGCGTGGACAGCACGGTGGCCACCACCTGGGCGCCGTGCGTCGGCGGGTTGGAATAGTTGGTGCGGATGACGATCTTCAGCTGCGACAGCACGCGCGAAGCTTCTTCAGCCGACTCGCAGACCACGCTCAGCGCGCCGACGCGCTCGCCGTAGAGCGAGAAGCTCTTCGAGAAGCTGGTCGAGACGAAGAAGTCCAGCCCGGCGGCGACGAACTGCTGCACCACGGCACCGTCCTCGGCGATGCCTTCGCCGAAGCCCTGGTAGGCCATGTCCAGGAAGGCGACCAGATTGCGCGCCTTCACCGCGGCGACCACCTGGGTCCACTGCTCGGGCGTCAGGTCATAGCCGGTGGGGTTGTGGCAGCAGGCGTGCAGCACGACCACGGTGCCGGCCGGCGCGGCGTTCAGCGTGGCCAGCATGCCGTCGAAGTTGATGCCCAGCTTGGCGGCGTCGTAGTAGGGGTAGGTCTCGACCGGGAAGCCGGCGTTGGTGAACAGCGCGCGGTGGTTCTCCCAGCTCGGGTCGGAGATCAACACCTTGGCGCCGGGGTTCAGGCGCTTGAGGAAATCTGCGCCGATCTTCAGGCCGCCGGTGCCGCCCAGGGCCTGCACGGTGGCGACGCGCTTGTCGGCCAGCACCTTGCTGTCGGCGCCGAAGACCAGGCCTTGCACGGCCTTGTCGTAGGCGGCGATACCGTCGATCGGCAGGTAGCCACGGGCCTTGGGGTCGGCTTGCATCTGTGCCTCGGCCTTGGCCACGCACTTCAGCAGCGGCAGCTTGCCGTTCTCGTCGTAGTACACGCCCACGCCCAGGTTCACCTTGGCGGGGTTGGTATCGGCGGCGAACTGCTCGTTCAGGCCCAGGATCGGGTCGCGGGGGGCCATTTCGACGGCGGCAAACAAGGACATGGATGTTTCCTGACAGGACGTTGGCATGAGCGGTGGCGGCCCTTCGCGGCTCGCCGTGAGCGCCTGCGCTACGCTGTAGGGTTCGCAGCCTGCGCAGGACAGGTCGTGATTTTAGGGTGGTTCGCGCCACCGTCTAAGGGTTGCCCCGCATGCCAGCTGTTCCCGTCTCTGTTGCCACCTCATCCGACGCAGCTCAGGACGCGCCTCAAGGCGAGTTCGTCAGCTTCGAGGGCTCGCCCTTCCAGCTGTTCCAGCCCTTTCCGCCGGCGGGCGATCAACCCACGGCCATCGCTCAGCTGGTGGAGGGCATCAACGACGGCCTGAGCTACCAGACCTTGCTGGGCGTCACCGGCTCGGGCAAGACCTTCACGATGGCCAATGTCATCGCCCGCCTGGGCCGGCCGGCGATCGTTTTCGCGCCGAACAAGACACTGGCCGCGCAGCTCTACAGCGAGTTCCGCGAGTTCTTCCCGAAGAATGCGGTCGAGTACTTCGTCAGCTACTACGACTACTACCAGCCCGAGGCCTATGTGCCGCAGCGCGACCTGTTCATCGAGAAGGACAGCGCGATCAACGAGCAGATCGAGCAGCTGCGCCTGTCCTGCACCAAGAGCTTGCTGGAGCGGCGCGATGTGGTCATCGTCGCCTCGGTCTCGGCGATCTACGGCATCGGTAGCCCGGCGGACTATCACCAGATGGTGATGACGCTGCGCGTGGGCGACCGTGTCGGCCAGCGCGACGTGATCACGCAGCTGACTCGCATGCAGTACACGCGCAACGAGATGGAGTTCACCCGCGGCCACTTCCGCGTGCGCGGCGACACCATCGACGTCTTCCCGGCCGAGCATTCCGAGCTGGCGCTGCGCATCGAGCTCTTCGACGACGAGCTGGAGAGCCTGCAGCTCTTCGACCCGCTGACCGGCAAGGTGCGGCAGAAGATCCCCCGCTTCACCGTCTATCCGAGCAGCCATTACGTCACGCCGCGCGACCGCGTGCTGGCGGCGATCGAGACCATCAAGGTGGAGCTGCGCGAGCGCGTCGGCCAGTTCGTCGCCGAGGGCAAGCTGGTCGAGGCGCAACGTCTGGAGCAGCGCACCCGCTTCGACCTGGAGATGCTGCAGGAGGTGGGCCACTGCAAGGGCATCGAGAACTACACGCGACATCTGTCCGGCGCGGCGCCGGGCGAGCCGCCGCCGACGCTGGTGGACTATCTGCCCAGCGATGCGCTGATGTTCCTGGACGAAAGCCATGTGCTGATCGGCCAGTTCGGTGGCATGTACAACGGTGACCGTGCGCGCAAGACCACGCTGGTCGAATATGGCTTCCGCCTGCCCAGCGCGCTGGACAACCGGCCGCTGAAGTTCGAGGAGTTCGAGCGCAAGATGCGCCAGGCGGTGTTCGTCTCGGCCACGCCTGCGGCTTACGAGCAGCAGCACGCCGGCCAGGTGGTCGAGCAGGTGGTGCGGCCCACCGGCCTGGTGGACCCCGAGGTCGAGGTGCGCCCGGCCACGCATCAGGTGGACGACGTGCTGCAGGAGATCCGCCTGCGCGTCGAGGCCAGCGAACGCGTGCTGATCACCACGCTGACCAAGCGCATGGCCGAGCAGCTCACCGACTACCTCAGCGACAACGGCGTCAAGGTGCGCTATCTGCACTCCGACGTGGACACGGTGGAACGGGTCGAGATCCTGCGCGACCTGCGCCTGGGTACCTTCGACGTGCTGGTCGGCATCAACCTGCTGCGCGAAGGCCTGGACATTCCCGAGGTCTCGCTGGTGGCCATCCTCGACGCCGACAAGGAAGGCTTCCTGCGCGCCGAGCGCAGCCTGATCCAGACCATAGGCCGCGCGGCGCGCAACCTGAACGGCAAGGCGATCCTCTATGCCGACCGCATCACCGACTCGATGCGCCGCGCCATCGACGAGACCGAGCGCCGCCGTGCCAAGCAGATCGCCTTCAATACCGAGCATGGCATCACGCCGCGCGGGCTGAACAAGCGCATCAAGGAGCTGATCGAGGGCGTCTACTCGAACAAGCCCGGCCGGGACGACCAGAAGCTGGTGCAGGCCGCCGAGGTCGAGACCCTGTCCGAAAAGGACCTGGGCAAGCGCATCGCGCAGCTCGAGAAGCAGATGCTCGAGCACGCCCGCAATCTGGAGTTCGAGCAGGCGGCGCGGCTGCGCGACCAGCTTGCCTTGCTGCGCGAGCAAGCTTTCGGTGCGGCGGTGCACGACAACATCGTGCCGCTTCAGCCCACCGGCAATCGGGCCTGATGCCTTCAGCGGGGCTGCCGCTGGCTCGAGTCGGCGGCATGTCCCTGCGTGCAGGCCTGGAAATAATCGAGTAAAATGCTCAGGCATACCCAGGGTTAACCCCGCTGCGGAGCCCAAACAGGGCGAAGGGCAGGGCGACTGGCCGTCCCTCAAGGTCTCATGGATCCAAGGAGAGTCCCATGCGTCTTACCACCAAAGGTCGTTTTGCCGTTACCGCGATGATCGATCTGGCCCTGCGCGAGAACAGCGGGCCCGTCGCGCTGGCGGCGATCAGCCAGCGTCAGCAGATCTCGCTGTCCTATCTGGAACAGCTGTTCGGCAAGCTGCGCCGCCACGAGCTGGTGGAAAGCACGCGCGGCCCTGGCGGTGGCTATTCGCTGGGCCGCAAGTCCGAGGAGATCACCGTGGCCGACATCATCGTAGCGGTGGACGAGCCGATCGACGCGACCGGCTGCGGCGGCAAGGAGAACTGCATGGGGCATGACACCGGCCGCTGCATCACGCACGAGCTGTGGACCAGCCTGAACGCCAAGATGATCGAGTACCTGGATTCGGTCTCGCTGCGCAAGCTTGTCGAGGACCAGATTGCCAAGGGCGTGACCATCGAGGAGGCGCCGATCAAGCGCGCGATCTCTTCGCAGCCGGTGGTCAAGCCCATCCGTGTGACCGCGCCGAACTCGGTGTTTGCGCTGGGTAGCTCATTGAGCAAGTAAGAACAACTGGACGCCGACAGGTAGCCATTCGAACCGTTGGACGCCAGCAGACCGCTAGCAAGACAGACATGACCCCCCATCTTCCGATCTATATGGACTACGGCGCGACGACGCCGTGCGACCCGCGCGTCGTCGACGCGATGATTCCCTGGCTGCGCGAGCACTTCGGCAATCCGGCTTCGCGCAGTCATGCCTGGGGCTGGGAAGCAGAAGAGGCCGTGGAGAAGGCGCGCGAGCAGGTGGCGGCGCTGATCAATGCCGATCCGCGCGAGATCGTCTGGACCTCGGGCGCCACCGAGTCCAACAATCTGGCGCTCAAGGGTGCCGCGCACTTCTACAAGACGCGTGGCAAGCACATCGTCACGGTGAAGACCGAGCACAAGGCTGTGCTGGACACCTGCCGCGAGCTGGAGCGCCAGGGCTTCGAAGTGACGTATCTGGATGTGCAGGCGAACGGTCTGCTCGATCTGGAGGCCTTCAAGGCGGCGCTGCGCCCGGACACCATCCTGGCGTCGGTCATGTTCGTCAACAACGAGATCGGCGTGATCCAGGACATCCCGACGCTGGGTGCGATCTGCCGCGACAAGGGCATCATCTTTCACGTCGATGCCGCCCAGGCTACCGGCAAGGTGGCGATCGACATGGCCACGCTGCCGGTCGATCTGCTGAGCCTGGCCTCGCACAAGACCTATGGCCCCAAGGGCATTGGCGCGCTGTATGTGCGCCGCAAGCCGCGCGTGCGCCTGGAGGCGCAGATGCATGGCGGCGGCCACGAGCGCGGCATGCGCTCGGGCACGCTGCCCACGCACCAGTGCGTCGGCATGGGTGAGGCCTTCCGCATCGCTCGCGAGGAGATGGGTGCCGAGAGCGAACGCATCCGTGCGCTGCACAAGCGGCTGATCGACGGCCTCACCAGCATCGAGCAGGTCTTCATCAATGGCGACCTCGAGCGCCGCGTGCCGCACAACCTGAACATCTCCTTCAATTACGTGGAAGGCGAGAGCCTGATCATGGGCGTGAAGGGCATCGCCGTGTCCTCGGGCTCGGCCTGCACCTCGGCCAGCCTGGAGCCCAGCTATGTGCTGCGCGCCCTCGGTCGCAGTGACGAGCTGGCGCATTCCTCGCTGCGCATCACCATCGGCCGCTTCACCACCGAGCAGGACATCGACGAGGCGGTGGCGATGCTGATGGACCGCGTGGCCAAGCTGCGCGAGCTCTCGCCGCTGTGGGACATGTACAAGGAAGGCATCGATCTCAGCACCATCCAGTGGGCTGCCCACTGACAGACAACAGTCCACTGCGGACTGTTGTCTGCGGTGGGCAGGCCAGCCGGCCTGCAAGCCGGCTGGCGGCATCAAGCTAGGAGAAGCACACCATGGCATACAGCGACAAGGTCGTTGACCACTACGAGAACCCACGCAACGTCGGAGCCTTCGACAAGGGCGACGAGACGGTCGGCACCGGCATGGTCGGCGCACCGGCCTGCGGCGACGTGATGAAGCTGCAGATCAAGGTCAATCCGTCCACCGGCCTGATCGAGGACGCCAAGTTCAAGACCTATGGCTGCGGCTCGGCGATCGCGTCGAGCTCGCTGGTCACTGAGTGGGTCAAGGGCAAGACGCTGGACCAGGCGTTGGAGATCAAGAACACGCAGATCGCCGAGGAGCTGGCACTGCCGCCGGTGAAGATCCACTGCTCGATCCTGGCTGAGGACGCGATCAAGGCCGCGGTGGACGACTACCGCGCCAAGCACGGCAACTGAAGCGGGGACTTTTGAGCATGGCAGTCACCCTGACCGAAGCGGCCGCCCGCCACGTGACGCGCTACATCGCCAAGCGCGGCAAGGGCGTGGGCGTGCGCCTGGGCGTGAAGACCACCGGTTGCTCGGGCCTGGCCTACAAGCTCGAGTACGCCGACGACATCGCGCCTGAGGACCTGGTGTTCGAAGGTCATGGCGTCAAGGTGCTCGTCGACCCGAAGAGCCTGCCCTACATCGATGGCACCGAGCTTGACTTTGTCCGCGAGGGCCTCAACGAAGGCTTCAAGTTCCGCAATCCACGCGAGAAGGACCGCTGCGGCTGCGGTGAATCCTTCCGCGTGCAATAGAGTCGGCGCCTGCTCGGCAGCGCCCATGGGCGCGGCCTTTGCGGCCGCGCCTGCTTTTTTGTTCAGAGCCTTCGCGCTTTGCTCCTGACGCATGAAGCTAGACGACGACGATTTCAGCCTCTTTGGCTTGGCTCAGCGCCAGGCTCAGGATCGAGCTGAGATCGAGGCGCGCTGGAAGGTCTTGGCGGCGCAGGTGCATCCTGACAAGTTCGTTGCCGACGGCGCGGCGGCGCAGCGCCAGGCCATGCAATGGGCACTGCGCGTCAACGAGGCTCACCAGCGCCTGCGCGATCCGCTCAAGCGTGCGGCCTATCTGTGCGAGCTGCGCGGCGCGCCGCTGCATGTGGAAGACAACACGCGCATGCCGGCGGCCTTTCTGATGGAACAGATGGCCTGGCGCGAGGCGCTGGACGAGGCGGCCGACGCCGACGCCGTGCAGCGCCTGGACGACGAAGTCGCCGCGCGCGAGCGAGACGTGCTTGCCGAGGTGCAGCGCCTGCTCGACGACGCGAACGATGCCCCGGCCGCCGCGGAGCAGGTCAGGGCGCTGATGTTCATCGCGCGCTTCCGTGCCGACATCGATAAGCGCCTGGACGCGCTGGGACAATAGGCCTTCTTATGGCATTGCTGCAGATTTCCGAACCGGGCGCCTCGCCCAACCCGCATGAACGGCGCATCGCCGTCGGTATCGACCTGGGTACCACGCATTCGTTGGTGGCCTCGGTGCGCCATGGCGTGGCCGAGTGCCTGCCCGACGAGCAGGGCCGTGTGATCCTGCCCTCGGCCGTGCGCTATCTGGGCGAAGGTCGCCGTCAGATCGGCGCCGACGCGCTGGCCGCGCAGGCCGAAGACCCGGAGAACACCATTGTCTCGGTCAAGCGCTTCATGGGGCGCAAGCTGGCCGACATCGCCAACCGCGACAAGCTGCCCTACCACTTCGTCGATCAGCCGGGCATGGTGGCGATCGAAACGCGCGACGGCCTGAAGACCCCGGTCGAAGTCTCGGCCGAGATCCTCGCCACGCTGCGCTACCGCGCCGAGGACAGCTTCGTCGACGATGTGTTCGGCGCGGTGATCACCGTGCCGGCCTATTTCGACGATGCGCAGCGCCAGGCCACCAAGGATGCGGCGCAGCTCGCCGGCCTGAATGTGCTGCGGCTGATCAACGAGCCGACCGCCGCAGCGATTGCTTATGGGCTGGACAACGCGTCCGAGGGCCTCTACGCGGTCTACGACCTCGGCGGCGGCACCTTCGACATCTCGCTGCTGCGCCTGTCCAAGGGCGTGTTCGAAGTGGTCGCCACCGGCGGCGATGCGCAGCTGGGTGGCGACGACTTCGACCGGCTGCTGGCTGACTGGGCACTCGCCCAGGCGGGGTTGCAGGCCGATAGCGCGCAGGACAAGCGCCGCGTGCTGGTGGCAGCCCGCGCCGCCAAGGAGGCGCTGACCGATGCGGCCCAGACCACGCTGAGCGCGGCGCTGGATGCCGGTGCGCTGAGTGTCGCGGTGACGCGCGAGCAGTTCGAAGCCCTGGCCAAGCCGCTGGTCGACAAGACCCTGGCCTCGGTGCGCCGCGTGCTGCGCGATGCCAAGGTCAAGGCCGACGAGGTGCAGGGCGCGGTGATGGTGGGCGGCTCCACGCGCATGCCCTGCGTGCGCGCGGCGGTGAGCAATCTCTTCGGTCGCGAGGTGCTGACCAATCTGAATCCCGACGAGGTGGTCGCGCTGGGCGCGGCGATCCAGGCCAACCAGCTGGCCGGCAACAACGCCGACGGTGAGATCCTGCTGCTCGATGTGATCCCGCTGTCGCTGGGGCTGGAGACCATGGGTGGGCTGGTCGAACGCGTCATCGAGCGCAACTCGACCATCCCGGTGGCCAAGGCGCAGGACTTCACCACCTTCAAGGACGGCCAGACCGCGATGGCCATCCATGTGCTGCAGGGCGAGCGCGAGCTGGTCAGCGAATGCCGTTCGCTGGCGCGCTTCGAGCTGCGCGGCATTCCGCCCATGGTGGCCGGAGCGGCGCGCATCCGCGTGACCTTCCAGGTCGATGCCGACGGCCTGCTGAGTGTCTCGGCCAAGGAGCTGGGCTCGGGCGTCGAGGCGGCGGTGCAGGTCAAGCCCAGCTATGGGCTGTCGGACGAGCAGATCGCCGCGATGCTGAAGGACGGCTTTGCTGCCGCCGAGACGGACATGCAGGCGCGCGCACTGCGCGAGGCGCGCGTCGAGGCCGAGCGCATGACGCTGGCCACCCATTCGGCGCTGGCGGCCGACGGCGAGCTGCTCAGCGCCGACGAGCGCGCTGCGATCGAGTCGCTGCTCGTGACGCTGGCGCAGACGGCGCAGGGCGAGGATGCTGCGGCGATCGATGCAGCCGTCGAGTCCCTGGCCAAGGGCACCGAGGCCTTCGCCGCAGCGCGCATGAACCGCGGCATCGCGCAGGCGCTGGCGGGCCGCAGCATCGACCAGGTTTGAGACCGAGGAAGGACAAGACCACCATGCCGACCATCAAGATCCTTCCGCACGCCGAGTACTGCCCCGAGGGCACCAGCGTCAGCGCGCCACCGGGCACCTCGATCTGCGAGGCGCTGCTGGACAACCACATCGAGATCGAGCATGCCTGCGACATGGTGTGCGCCTGCACCACCTGCCATGTGATCGTGCGCCAGGGTGGCCGCAGCCTCTCCGAGATGGAGGAGGGCGAAGAGGACATGCTGGACCGTGCTTGGGGTCTGGAGCCCGATTCGCGCCTGAGCTGCCAGGCCATCCTCGGCCGCGAGGACATCACCATCGAGATCCCCAAGTACTCGATCAACCACGCACGCGAGAAGAACTGAGTGGGCGTCGAGCCGATGCGCGTCCTGGGCTTTGAATCTTCCTGCGACGAAACCGGCGTCGCGCTGATCGAGGTGCCGCCGGGCGGGCAGGGGGCACCGCGCCTGCTGGGCGAGGCGCTGCACAGCCAGATCGCCATGCACCAGGCCTACGGGGGCGTGGTGCCCGAGCTGGCCTCGCGCGACCATATCCGCCGCGTGCTGCCGCTGACGCGCGAAGTTCTGGCTCAGGCCGGGCTGGGCTTGCAGGATGTCGATGTCGTCGCTTACACGCAGGGCCCGGGCCTGGCCGGTGCACTGCTGGTCGGTGCCGGCGTGGCGGTGGCGCTGTCCGCGGCATTGGGCAAGCCCAGCCTGCCTATCCATCACCTGGAAGGGCATCTGCTGTCGCCTTTCCTGTCGGCCGATCCGCCGGAGTTTCCCTTCGTCGCGCTGCTCGTCTCGGGTGGCCACACGCAGCTGATGCGCGTGGACGATGTGGGTCAGTACGAGATCCTCGGCGAGACGATCGACGACGCTGCCGGCGAAGCCTTCGACAAGAGCGCCAAACTGCTGGGCCTGCCCTATCCCGGCGGCCCGCATCTGGCCAAGCTCGCACAACAGGGCGACGCGAAGGCCTTCGAACTGCCGCGGCCGCTGCTGCACAGCGGCAAGCCGGATTTCAGCTTCGCTGGCCTGAAGACCGCGGTGCTGACCCAGGTGAAGAAGCTGGGTGATACACCGACCGGCCAGCAACGCGCTGACTTGGCCGCGAGCACGCAGGCGGCCATCGTCGAGGTGCTGGTGAAGAAGTCGCTGCTGGCGCTGAAGGAGACCGGCCTGAAGCGCCTGGTCGTTGCCGGCGGCGTGGGTGCGAATGCGCTGCTGCGCGAGCAGCTCAATGCCGCGTGCGCCAAGCGCGGCGTGCGCGTGCACTACCCGGAGCTGAAGCTCTGCACCGACAACGGCGCGATGATCGCGATGGCAGCCGCGCTGCGCCTGCAGCGCGGCCTGGCCCAACTGCGCAACGACGGCTCATTCACCGTCCGCCCGCGTTGGGACTTGTCGAGTTTGAACTGACGCGAGCTCAGCTCACGGTCAGCTGACCGCCGCTCTTGGCCTTGCGCTTGGCCAGGCTCAGCGTCAGCACGCCATGGTCGATCTTGGCGCTGGACTCGGCCTGGTCGATCTCGTCAGGCAAGGTGAAGCTGCGCGAGAAGCGGGACACCGAACGTTCGCGGTAGATCACGCGCTCGCCTTCCTTCTTCTCTTCGTTCTTGGACTGCTCGGCGTCGATGCTGACGCGGCGACCTTCGATATTGATCTTCACCGCGTCCTTGGGAACGCCCGGCAGATCGACCTTGACGGTGTAGCCGGTGTCGGTCTCGGCGACGTCCAGCGCCGGGGTGCGAAGCGCGGTGCTGAGTTCGGTCTTGTCGTTGCCGAAGAAGCCGCCGAAGCTCTCATCGAACAGACGGTCCAGACCGCGCGACAGCTCGGACAGATTGCGATTCACGGGAACGAGAAACATGGTGCCTCCTACAATCGAAAGCGCTGCCCGTTGGTGCATCGGCAGGGGGGCAGCGACCCTTAGCCTCAACGTATGCCGGCGAAGAATTTTTTCAAGATGTCGGGCTCCGCAGTATTGACATGCATCAGATGCTGAGCGCCGCGATTCGGCGCACCTTCGCCATAGGTTTGGCCGCCTTGCAGGCTCTGCTTTGTGCGTCCGCCAGTGCCGCTGGGGCGGCGGCCGATCCGATCAGACTGGGCATGATCGAAGGCTTGTCCGGTCCCTTTGGTAACGCCGGCGAGGCGGTCTATCGCAACCTGATCTGGGCCGTGGAGCGTGTCAACGCGCGTGGCGGCGTGAAGCTGCCGGGCGGCCCGCGGGAGCTGGTGTTGCAGCGCTTTGACAGCAAGGGCAACACCGAGGAGGCGCTGACCATGCTGCGCGCAGCGCTGGACCAACGCATCGGCTTCGTGCTGCAGGGCAATAGCTCGGCCACCGCCGCCGCATTGATTGACGCACTGAACAAGCACAACGAGCGCGAACCGCAGCGGCGCGCGCTCTTCCTCAACTACTCGGCGGTCGATCCATCACTGACCAACGAGAAGTGCAGCTTCTGGCACTTCCGTTTCGACGCGCATGCCGACATGCGCCTGGCCGCGCTGACCGACCAGATGGCCGAAGATCGCAGCCTGCAACGGCTCTATCTGATCGGCCAGGACTACAGCTTTGGCCAGCACGTGTTAAAGAAGGGTCGCGAGATGATCGCGGCCAAGCGCCCAGATCTGCAGATCGTCGGTGAGGAACTGCACCCCGTCGGACGGGTGAAGGACTTCATCCCCTACGTCAGCAAGATCAAGGCCAGCGGGGCACAGGCCGTGCTGACCGGCAATTGGGGCAATGACCTCACGCTGCTGGTCAAGGCCGCGCGTGACGTGGGCTTGAATGCGCGCTTTTATACCTTCTATGGCAATGGCCTGGGCGTGCCTGCAGCCCTGGGCGACAGTGGCATCGATCGGGTGCTGGCGGTGGCCGAATGGCATCCCAATGTCGGCACGCCGAGTTCGGATCGCTTCTATGCCTCCTTCCGTCAGCGCTTTCCCAATCCCGAGGATGACTATGTACATGCGCGCATGCAGGCCATGATCGAGGTGCTGGTTGCCGCGATTGAGAAAGCGCAGAGCACCGAGGCGGCCGCTGTCGCGCGTGCGATGGAGGGCCTGTACTACGACGGCAGGACGCTGGGTGGTGTGCACCAGGGCACGATGAGGGCGGCCGACCATCAGTTCATCCAGCCGCTCTATGTGAGCGTGATGAAGCGTGCCGGCGCGCCGGGCGTGCGCTTCGACAACGAAGGTTCGGGCTACGGCTTTCGCACGCTGCGCTTCGTCGAGGCTGCGCGTGCCGAACAGCCGCATCAATGTCGCATGGAGCGCCCGGCGCCGCGGTGAGCGGAGCGAGCAAGCATCAGGGAACTGTGCGCCCCATCTGCCTGTCTCAGTGCTCCGCGAGTTCGCTGATACGCGGCGAGACTTTCTTTCCACCCAATCTCGGGCCGCTGGAGTTGCGCGAGACGCGGTCTGCTTGGACAACGTTAGGTCTGGTCTTGTGCTGGTGTCTGGCGCGGCTCGATGCCAGCGCGGGGCGGCTGACGAGCGCGCTTGGTCTATAATCCGCCGGTTCTTTCCATCGATCCTGCCTTAAGGCGGGGCGATTGGCGGGAACAAAGCACGGCATGGGTCGGTTTCACCTGTGTCCGCAAGTCATAAGTTGTAGCAACCCTGGAAACCGTCTGTACCTCGCTTGGGCTGTTCTGTCCGCGCGATGCCTGGCGGCTTTCCGATCACTAGGAACTCGCATCATGGCAGTCGCCGATCTCAACAAGGCCGAAATCGTCAAGGCCAACGCCCGCAGCGCCAACGACACCGGCTCCCCGGAAGTCCAGGTCGCTCTGCTGACCGCTCGCATCAACGAGCTGACCCCGCACTTCAAGACCCACGCCAAGGATCACCATGGTCGCCGCGGCCTGCTGAAGATGGTCAATCAGCGCAAGAGCCTGCTGGCCTACCTGAAGCGCAAGGATGCTTCGCGCTACACCGCGCTGATCCAGAAGCTGGGCCTGCGCAAGTAAGACACCCATGAGCATGAAGAGCCTGTCTGGAATCTTGCCAGCACAGGCTCTTTGTGCTTCGACGGTTTTTCAAGAGTTCAACAGGACCTGAGCTGACGTGGCGATGCTGTGTCATTCCAGCAGTGGGCAAGCGGCCTGCTGCTGGAATGGCAGACCGCCAAACCCAGCTCCGCTCCCGGTCAGGGCCGCACCGCAAGCGGCCGTCAACCAAGAGAGGAATCGAACATGAGCATGTTCAACAAGGTCACCAAGACTTTCCAGTGGGGCCCGCATAGCGTCAAGATGGAAACGGGCGAAATTGCCCGCCAATCCAGCGGCGCTGTCGTAGTCGACATCGAAGGCACCGTGGTGCTGGCTACCGTCGTGGCCAAGAGCGAGGCGAAGGCCGGCCAGGATTTCTTCCCGCTGACCGTCGACTACATCGAGAAGACCTATGCTGCCGGCAAGATCCCCGGCAGCTTCTTCAAGCGTGAAGGCCGTCCCAGCGAGCTGGAGACGCTGACCAGTCGCCTGATTGACCGTCCGATCCGCCCGCTGTTCCCGGAAGGCTTCTTCAATGAAGTGCAGGTCGTCGTGCATGTGCTGTCGTTGAACCCCGAGGTTCAGGCTGACATCGCCGCGATGATCGCCACCTCGGCCGCGCTGTCCGTTTCGGGCATTCCGTTCAACGGCCCTATCGGTGCTGCTCGCGTGGGCTATGTCAACGGCGAGTACGTGCTGAACCCGGGCAAGACCGAACTGGCCAATTCGAAGATGGATCTGGTCGTCGCCGGCACCGAGGCTGCCGTGCTGATGGTGGAGTCGGAGGCCGACCAACTGAGCGAAGAGGTGATGCTGGGTGCTGTGGTCTTCGGCCACGAGCAGGGCAATATCGCCATCAACGCCATCCATGAACTGGTGCGTGACGCCGGCAAGCCGGTGTGGGACTGGAAGGCTCCGGCCAAGAACGAACCCTTCATCGCCAAGGTCACCGAACTGGCCGAGCCGGCGCTGCGTGCGGCCTACCAGATCCGCTCCAAGCAGGCCCGTACCCAAGCTTGCCGCGAGGCCTATGCCAAGGTCAAGGACACGCTGAAGGCCGAAGGCGTCGAGTTCGACGGCGTCGAGGTCGACGGTTTGCTGTTCGAGATCGAGGCGCGCATCGTGCGTGGCCAGATCCTGGCCGGCGAACCGCGCATCGACGGTCGCGACACGCGCACCGTGCGCGCCATCGAGATCCGCAACAGCGTGCTGCCGCGCACCCACGGCTCGGCGCTGTTCACCCGCGGCGAGACGCAGGCTCTGGTGGTCGCCACGCTGGGCACCGACCGCGATGCGCAGAAGATCGATGCGCTGGCCGGCGAGTTCGAAGACCGCTTCATGTTCCACTACAACATGCCTCCGTTCGCCACCGGCGAGACCGGTCGCGTGGGTAGCCCCAAGCGTCGCGAAATCGGCCATGGCCGTCTGGCCAAGCGCGCCCTGGTGCCGCTGCTGCCGAGCAAGGAAGACTTCCCGTACTCGCTGCGCGTGGTCTCGGAAATTACCGAGTCCAACGGCTCCTCGTCGATGGCTTCGGTTTGCGGTGGCTGCCTGGCGCTGATGGACGCTGGAGTGCCGATGAAGGCGCATGTGGCCGGCATCGCCATGGGTCTGATCAAGGATGGCAACCGCTTCGCCGTGCTGACGGACATCCTGGGAGACGAAGATCACCTCGGTGACATGGACTTCAAGGTGGCCGGCACGACCGCCGGTGTGACCGCCCTGCAGATGGACATCAAGATCCAGGGCATCACCAAGGAAATCATGCAGGTCGCGCTGGCCCAGGCCAAGGAAGCGCGCATGCACATCCTGGGCAAGATGGTCGAGGCCGTCAGCGGCGCGAAGACCGAGGTGTCGGAGTTCGCGCCCCGCCTGTACACGATGAAGATCAATCCGGAGAAGATCCGCGATGTGATCGGCAAGGGCGGCGCCACCATTCGTGCGCTGACCGAAGAGACCGGCACGACGATCGATATCGCCGAGGACGGCACCATCACCATCGCCTCCACCGATGGCGCCCGCGCCGAGCTGGCCAAGAAGCGTATCGAGGAGATCACCGCCGAAGTCGAGGTGGGCAAGGTCTACGAAGGCCCGATCACCAAGATCCTGGACTTCGGTGCCCTGGTCAATCTGCTGCCCGGCAAGGACGGTCTGCTGCATATCAGCCAGATCGCTCACCAGCGTGTCGAGAAGGTCACCGACTTCCTGACCGAAGGCCAGATCGTCAAGGTCAAGGTGCTCGAGACCGACGAGAAGGGTCGCATCAAGCTGTCGATGAAGGCGCTGATCGACCGCGACGCAGCTCCGGCTCCTGCTGCTCCGGCAGCGGAACAGGGCGCTGCCGAGTAATCGAGCCCGTCATCTGTCGATGAAGGCGATTGCCATCACGCGCCCGGGTGGACCCGAGGTGCTGCAGCTGATCGAACGCGCCGAGCCGCAAGCCGGCGCGGGCGAATGTCTGATCGCGGTCGAGGCCTATGGCATCAACCGCCCGGACGTGCTGCAGCGCAAGGGTGCCTATCCGCCGCCGGCCGGCGCCAGCGATCTGCCCGGCCTCGAAGTGGCCGGCCGCATCGTCGCCGGCGACGTTCAGGCGCTGGCCGAGGTCGGCTTCAAGATCGGCGACGCCGTATGCGCGCTGGTCGCTGGCGGCGCTTATGCCGAGCGCTGCGTGGCGCCGGTCGTGCAGTGCCTGCCGGTGCCGGCTGGCTGGAGCATGGCCGAGGCGGCGAGCCTGCCGGAGACCTTCTTCACCGTGTGGAGCAATGTCTTCGATCGTGCGCGGCTGCAGCCCGGTGAGAGCCTGCTGGTACATGGTGGCAGCAGCGGCATCGGCGTGACGGCGATCCAGCTGGCTAAGGCCTTCGGCGCGCGCGTGCTGGTGACAGTGGGTAGCGCTGCGAAAGCCGCCGCCTGTCTAGAGCTGGGTGCCGATGTGGCGATCAACTACCGCGAACAGGACTTCGTCGCCGAAGCCAAGGCTGCCACCGGGGGCCGCGGCGTCGACGTGATCCTCGACATGGTGGCGGGCGATTACGTGGCCCGCAATGTCGAATGCCTCGCCGATGACGGTCGTGCGGTGATCATCGCGGTGCAGGGAGGCATCAAGGCTGGCTTCGATGCGGGTCAGGTGCTGCGTCGGCGTCTGACCATCACTGGTTCGACGTTGCGTCCGCGCCCGGTGGACTTCAAGGCGGGCATCGCGAGGGCGTTGCGCGAGAAGGTTTGGCCGCTGCTGGAGGCACGCAAGATCGCTCCGGTGATCTACCGGACCTTGCCGGCCAGCCAGGCCGCCGAGGCTCATGCGCTGATGGAGTCCGGCGCGCATGTCGGCAAGATCGTGCTGACTTGGAACAATTGAAAGAACACGAGAAGAGGCAAGAGCAATGCGCAAGAAACTGGTGGTCGGCAATTGGAAGATGCATGGCAACCGTGCCGCCAACAGCCTGCTGCTCAGCGGGCTCAAGGAAGCCGGTCCGTGGACGGCAGATGTGGCTGTCTGCGTGCCTTTCCCGTACATCACCGAGACCGCGCTGGCGCTGACCGGCACGCAGATCGCCTACGGCGCGCAGGACTGCTCGGCGCACGAGCAGGGCGCCTACACGGGTGAGGTCTCGTCGGCGATGCTGGCCGATATTGGCTGCCGTTACGTGATCGTTGGCCACTCCGAGCGGCGTGCTTATCACCAGGAGAGCGATCAACTCGTTGCCGACAAGGCCAAGGCTGCGCTGGCGCATGGCGTGACGCCCATCGTCTGTGTCGGCGAGACGCTGGCCGAGCGCGAGGCCGGGCAGACCGAGGCGGTCGTCAAGCGCCAGCTCTCGGCGGTGATCCACACGCTGACGCACTGCATCGGCGAGATCGTCGTCGCCTACGAGCCGGTGTGGGCCATCGGCACTGGTCTGACTGCCACGCCCGAACAGGCGCAATCGGTGCATGCCGTGCTGCGCAAGCTGCTTGCCGCGGCGACACAGAAGTCCGATGCAATGCGCATTCTCTACGGCGGCAGCGTCAAGCCCGACAACGCGGCCACTCTGTTCGCGCAGCCCGATATCGATGGTGGGCTGATTGGCGGAGCTGCACTGAAGGCTGCGGACTTCTCGGCGATCTGCCGTGCCGCGATCTGAGATCGTTTGAAGAGATAGACAGAAAGAAACTGGAGAGTTCGAGATGCAAGTGTTGATGAACCTGGTGCTGGTCGTGCAACTGCTGAGCGCGTTGGCCATCATCGGTCTGGTGCTGGTGCAGCATGGCAAGGGCGCCGATATGGGGGCCTCCTTTGGCAGTGGCGCATCTGGCAGCCTGTTTGGTGCTACCGGCAGCGCCAACTTCCTGTCGCGCAGCACGGCGGTCGCTGCGACCCTGTTCTTCGTCTGCACCCTGGCCCTGGCATTCATGGCCAACCATCGTGGCGGTGAAGCGAGCCCGCAGCAGGAGTCGGTGCTCGATAAGCCGCTGGCTGCGCCCGGTGCGGCCGCTTCTGGTGCAGCAGCGATCCCCGGCATGGCTGCGCCGGTGGCAGCGTCGGCGGCCTCGAACTGAGCTTGACGCTCGCATTGGGTGGGCTGCGCAACGGTGTGCCTCGCCCTGATGAGAAAGATCAAAGTTTTGGGTTCGGATCTCTCTGGGGCAGCGAAAAACCGGTATAGAATTTGAGGCTGTCTAGGGGGCAAACCTCATGCGATCTGGGCAGCTCATAACAGAGCCGACGTGGTGAAATTGGTAGACACGCTATCTTGAGGGGGTAGTGGCGAAAGCTGTGCGAGTTCGAGTCTCGCCGTCGGCACCAAACAAAGCAATCGGCTGGCAATTTCGCCGGTGTCTGCAGGTTGGAGATCGGCAGAATGTCAGTCGAAGCGCCCTGTCGTGACGGCAGTGTCGTTGCGGGGCACATAGCGGGCGCGGTCCGTGAGCGAAGTGATTCGCTGGCGGCGCGCCCGTTCCTTTTGTGTTGCTCGATTCCGTCATGGTGTCGGGTGTGGACAGTCGAAGAGCGGCGAGCATGAATCTAGAGCAATACCTCCCCGTCATCCTTTTCATCCTCGTAGGTGCCTTTGTTGGCATTGCGCCTCAGGTGCTGGGTTACTTGGTGGGCCCCAACCGACCGGATGCGGCGAAGAACTCGCCCTACGAGTGCGGCTTCGAGGCATTCGAAGATGCGCGGATGAAGTTCGACGTGCGCTACTACCTCGTCGCAATTCTGTTCATTCTGTTTGATCTGGAAATCGCGTTTCTGTTCCCTTGGGCCGTGGCTTTGCGCGAAATCGGTCCCACCGGTTTCTGGGCCATGATGATCTTCCTGGGCATTCTGGTCGTGGGCTTTGTCTACGAGTGGAAAAAGGGCGCCCTGGACTGGGAATAAGAATGCACTGCTGACTCGAAGGCAAAGCTCATGGGCATCGAAGGCGTTTTGAAGGAAGGCTTCGTCACCACGTCGGTGGACAAGCTGATGAACTGGTCTAAAACCGGTTCGCTGTGGCCGATGACCTTTGGTCTGGCCTGCTGCGCGGTGGAAATGATGCACGCCGGTGCGGCGCGCTACGACATCGACCGTTTCGGCATGCTGTTCCGTCCGAGTCCGCGTCAGTCGGACCTGATGATCGTCGCCGGCACGCTGTGCAACAAGATGGCGCCGGCGCTGCGCAAGGTCTACGACCAGATGGCCGAGCCGCGCTGGGTGCTTTCGATGGGCTCCTGCGCCAATGGTGGCGGCTACTACCACTACAGCTACTCGGTGGTGCGCGGCTGCGACCGCATCGTGCCGGTGGACGTCTATGTGCCCGGCTGTCCGCCGACTGCGGAGGCGCTGCTCTACGGCATCCTGCAGCTGCAGGCCAAGATCCGGCGCGAAAACACGATCGCCCGCTAAGAAGGTCCGGCATCCATGAGCAAACTCGATACCCTGCAAGCAGCGCTGGAAGCGGCGCTGGGCGGCAAGATCCAGAACCTCAAGCGCGCGCTCGACGAGATCACCATCACCGTCTCGCCCGCCGACTACTACGCCGTCGCGCAGACGCTGCGCGACCATGCCGAGCTGAAGTTCGAGCAGCTGATCGACCTCTGCGGCCTGGACTACAGCGCCTACGGCAATGGCGGCTATGAAGGCCCGCGCTTTGCCGTCGCCACGCACCTGCTTTCGGTCGCCAAGAACTGGCGCCTGCGCCTGAAGGTGTTCGCGGCCGACGACGACTTCCCGCAAGTGGCCTCGGTCACGCCGGTGTGGAACTCGGCCAACTGGTTCGAGCGCGAAGCCTTCGACATGTACGGCATCATCTTCGAGGGTCACGACGACCTGCGCCGCATCCTGACGGACTACGGCTTCATCGGCCATCCGATGCGCAAGGACTTCCCGACGTCGGGCCATGTCGAGATGCGCTATGACCCCGAGACCAAGCGCGTGATCTACCAGCCGGTGACCATCGAGCCGCGCGAGATCACGCCGCGCGTCATCCGCGAAGAAAACTACGGCGGGCTGTAAATGATCGACCCCCACGCTCACCTTCGTTCGCTGCCCCCCGCGGGGGCGCAGGCCTCCCTCGGGACGGCCCAGCGGGAGCCCTGATCCATGGCCGAAATCAAGAACTACACCCTGAACTTTGGTCCCCAGCATCCCGCAGCACACGGCGTGCTGCGCCTGGTGCTCGAGCTGGACGGCGAAGTCATCCAGCGCGCCGACCCGCACATCGGCCTGCTGCACCGCGCCACCGAGAAGCTGGCCGAGAGCAAGACCTTCATCCAGTCGCTGCCCTATATGGACCGCCTCGACTACGTGTCGATGATGTCCAACGAGCATGCCTACTGCCTGGCGATCGAGAAGATGCTGGGCATCGAGGTGCCCGAGCGTGCGCAGTACATCCGCGTGATGTTCGGCGAGATCACTCGCCTGCTGAACCACCTGCTCTGGCTGGGCTGCCACGGCATGGACTGCGGCGCGATGAACATCCTCATCTACTGCTTCCGTGAGCGTGAGGATCTGTTCGACATGTACGAGGCGGTGTCGGGTGCTCGCATGCACGCGGCCTACTTCCGTCCGGGCGGCGTCTACCGTGACCTGCCGGACAGCATGCCGCAGTACAAGGTCAGCAAGATCAAGAACGCGAAGACCATCGCCAAGCTCAACGAGAACCGTTCGGGCTCGCTGCTGGACTTCATCGACGACTTCACGCGCCGCTTCCCGGCCATCGTCGACGAGTACGAGACCCTGCTCACCGACAACCGCATCTGGAAGCAGCGCACTGTGGGCATCGGCGTCGTTACGCCGGAGCGGGCGCTGAACATGGGCTTCACCGGCGCAATGCTGCGCGGCTCGGGCATCCCCTGGGATCTGCGCAAGACCCAGCCCTACGATGTCTACGCCAAGATGGACTTCGACATCCCGGTCGGTACCAATGGCGACACCTACGACCGCTACGTGGTGCGCGTCGAGGAGATGCGCCAGTCCAATCGCATCATCAAGCAGTGCGTGGACTGGCTGCGTGCCAACCCCGGCCCGGTGATCACCGACAACCACAAGGTAGCGCCGCCGTCGCGCGTGGGCATGAAGTCGAACATGGAAGAGCTGATCCATCACTTCAAGCTCTTCAGCGAAGGCTTCCGGGTCCCAGAGGGCGAGGCCTACGCCGCGGTGGAGCACCCGAAGGGCGAGTTCGGCATCTACATCGTCAGCGATGGCGCCAACAAGCCTTACCGCCTGAAGATCCGCGCTCCGGGCTTCCCGCATCTGGCCGGTCTGGACGAGATGTCGCGCGGCCACATGATTGCCGACGCCGTCGCCGTGATCGGCACGATGGACATTGTTTTCGGTGAAATCGACCGTTGAGTGCCGCACGATGAGCAGCTCCGCATACCAACTCAGCGACGCCACCCGGGCGCGCTTCGACCGCGAGGTCGCGAAGTACCCGGCCGACCAGCGCCAGTCGGCCGTGATGGCCTGCCTGTCCATCGTGCAGCAGGAAGAGGGCTTCGTCTCGCGCGAGGCCGAGGACGTGATCGCCGCCTATCTCGGCATGCCACCCATCGCGGTGTACGAGGTCACGACCTTCTACAACATGTACAACCAGCAGCGCCTGGGCAAGTTCAAGCTGACCGTCTGCGCGAACCTGCCGTGCCAGCTGCGTGACGGCCAGAGCGCACTCGACCACCTGTGCGGCAAGCTGGGCATCGAGGAGGGCGGCACGACGGCTGACGGCCTGTTCACCGTGCAGAAGAGCGAGTGCCTGGGCGCCTGCGCCGACGCACCGGTGCTGCTGGTCAACGACCGCCAGATGTGCAGCTTCATGAGCGAGCAGCGTCTGGACGAGTTGCTGGATACGCTCAAGGCGCATGCCGCCGCCGAGAAGAAGAACTGAGGTCACGAGCATGCTGGATCTCTCCAAGTTTCAAGCGACGGGTGACGAGACCTGTTTCCACGATCGCCACATCGGCCCGCAGATCTATGCCGGCCTGAACGGCAAGAACTGGAGCCTGAAGGACTACGAGGCACGCGGCGGCTACGCGGCGCTGCGCAAGATCCTCAAAGGCGAGGGCACGGCCGACGGCGCACCGCTGACCGCCGATCAGGTGATCGCCGAGGTGAAGAACTCCGGCCTGCGCGGCCGTGGCGGTGCAGGCTTTCCGACCGGCCTGAAGTGGAGCTTCATGCCGCGCCAGTTCCCGGGCCAGAAGTACCTGGTGTGCAACTCGGACGAAGGCGAGCCGGGCACCTGCAAGGACCGCGAGATCCTGATGCACAACCCGCACATCGTCATCGAAGGCATGGCGATCGCCGCCTACGCGATGGGTATCACGGTCGGCTACAACTACATCCACGGCGAGATCTTCGAAGCCTACGAGCGCTTCGAGGCCGCGCTGGAAGAGGCCCGTGCCGCCGGCTACCTGGGCGACAACATCATGGGCAGCAATTTCAGCTTCCAGCTGCATGCGCACCATGGCTTCGGCGCCTATATCTGCGGCGAGGAAACCGCGCTGCTCGAATCGCTGGAAGGCAAGAAGGGCCAACCGCGCTTCAAGCCGCCGTTTCCGGCCAGCTTCGGTCTCTACGGCAAGCCCACGACGATCAACAACACCGAGACCTTCGCCGCAGTGCCCTGGATCATCCGCAATGGCGGCCAGGCTTATCTGGAGATTGGTAAGCCCAACAACGGTGGCACGAAGATCTTCTCGGTCTCTGGCGATGTCAACAAGCCCGGCAACTACGAGGTTCCGCTGGGCACGCCGTTTTCCACGCTGCTTGAGCTGGCTGGCGGCGTGCGCACCGGCCGCAAGCTCAAGGCAGTGATCCCGGGCGGCTCGTCTGCTCCGGTACTGCCGGCGGACATCATGATGCAGTGCACGATGGACTATGACTCCATTGCCAAGGCGGGCTCGATGCTGGGCTCGGGTGCGGTGATCGTGATGGATGACTCGCGCGACATGGTGAAGAGCCTGCTGCGACTGTCCTACTTCTATGCCCACGAATCCTGCGGACAGTGCACGCCCTGCCGCGAAGGTACGGGCTGGATGCACCGCGTGATCGAGCGCATTGCCAACGGGCAGGGTCGCCCGGAAGACATCGAGCTGCTGAACTCGGTGGCCGACAACATCCAGGGGCGCACGATCTGCGCTTTAGGTGACGCGGCCGCGATGCCGGTGCGTGCGATGGTCAAGCACTTCAAGCACGAGTTCGTGCACTACATCGAACACAAGAAGGCCCTGGTGGCGGCCTAAGCGTCGGAGCAGGACACAAGCCAGGACAAGCTATGGTTGAAATCGAACTCGACGGCAAGAAGGTAGAGGTTCTCGAGGGCAGCATGGTCATGCATGCTGCCGAGAAGGCCGGTACCTACATCCCGCACTTCTGCTATCACAAGAAGCTCTCCATCGCCGCCAACTGCCGCATGTGCCTGGTGGAAGTGGAGAAGGCGCCCAAGCCGCTGCCGGCCTGCGCCACGCCGGTGACGCAGGGCATGATCGTGCGGACCAAGAGCGAGCGTGCGGTGAAGGCGCAGCAGGGCGTGATGGAGTTCCTGCTCATCAATCACCCGCTGGACTGCCCGATCTGCGATCAGGGCGGCGAGTGCCAGTTGCAGGACCTGGCCGTCGGCTACGGTGCGAGCAAGTCGCGCTACGCCGAAGAAAAGCGCGTGGTCTTCCACAAGAACGTCGGTCCGCTGGTCTCCATGGAGGAGATGAGCCGCTGCATCCACTGCACCCGCTGCGTGCGCTTCGGTCAGGAGATCGCCGGTGTGATGGAGCTGGGCATGGCCCACCGCGGCGAGCACAGCGAGATCCAGACCTTCGTCGGTCGCACCGTCGACTCCGAGCTGTCGGGCAACATGATCGACATCTGTCCGGTCGGCGCGCTGACCAGCAAGCCCTTCCGCTACAGCGCCCGCACCTGGGAGTTGTCGCGCCGCAAGAGCGTCAGCCCGCACGACTCGACCGGTGCGAACCTCGTCGTGCAGGTCAAGAACAACAAGGTGATGCGCGTCGTTCCGCTGGAGAACGAGGCCGTGAACGAATGCTGGATCGCCGACCGCGACCGCTTCTCCTATGAGTCGCTGAACAGCGACGCCCGCCTGACCCAGCCGATGATCAAGCAGGGCGGCCAGTGGAAGCCTGTCGACTGGACGACTGCGCTCGAGTACGTGGCCAACGGGCTGAATCAGATCAAAGCCCAGCATGGTGCCGGTGCGATCGGCGCGCTGGGCTCCGCGCATGCCACCATTGAGGAACTGCACCTGCTGACTCGCCTGGTGCGCGGCCTGGGCAGCCAGAACATCGACCACCGCCTGCGCCATGCCGACTTCGGCAACCGCGCCGCCGCGGGCAAGGCGCAGTGGCTGGGTCGCTCGATCGAGTCGCTGTCCACGCTGGATCGCGCGCTGGTCGTCGGCTCCTTCCTGCGTAAGGATCACCCGCTGTTCGCGCAGCGCCTGCGTCAGGCGGCGCGACATGGTGCAAAGGTTCTCAGCATCAACGCCTCAGCGGAAGACTGGGCCATGCCGGTGGCTGCGCGCATCACTGCCGCGCCGGCTGCCTGGGCCCAGGCCCTGGCCGATGTGGCGGCCGCCGTCGCGGCCTCGACCGGCGCGGCGGCTCCCACGGCCGGTCAGGCCACCGCCGAAGCACAAGCTATCGCGAAGGCGCTGCTGTCAGGCCAGAGCAAAGCCATCCTGCTCGGCAATGCCGCCGCACAGCATCCGCAGGCGGGGGCGCTGCTCGCGCTGGCGAACTGGATCGCCGCGCAGACCGGCGCAAGCGTCGGCTACCTGAGCGAAGCCGCCAATACCGTTGGCGCACAGTTGGTCGACGCGCTGCCGGGGCAGGGCGGTCTGGACGCCGGACGCATGTTGGGCGACGGCGGCCTGAAGGCACTGCTGCTGCTCGATACCGATCCGCTGCTCGACGCCGCCAACCCCGCTGCCGCTGCCAAGTCGCTGGACGCCGCCGAGATGGTCGTCGTGATGAGCGCCTTCAAGGCCGGCATGGACTATGCGGACGTGCTGCTGCCGATCGCGCCGTTCACCGAGACCTCGGGTACCTTCGTCAACGCCGAGGGCCGCGCGCAGAGCTTCGTCGGCGTGGTCAAGGCGCTGGGCGACACTCGTCCTGGCTGGAAGTTGCTGCGTGTGCTGGGCAATCTGCTCGGCCTCGAAGGCTTCGGCTACGAAACCTCCGAGCAGGTGCGCAACGAAGCTCTGGGTGTCGACGCCGATCTGAGCGCACGCCTGAGCAACGAGACGCAGGCTGCCGCTGCTGTGGCGGTCGCGCCGGCCGGACTGCAGCGCCTGAGCCCGGTACCCATCTACGCCGCCGATTCGCTGGTGCGTCGCGCCAGCTCGCTGCAGCTGACGACGGATGCTCGTCGGTCCGCGGTGGCCGGCATTCCGCAGGCGCTGTGGACTCAGCTCGGTCTAAAGGACGGTGACCAGGTCCGCATTGCGCAGGACGGCGCCGGCACTGCCGAACTGCCTGCCGTGCTCGATGCCAGCCTGGCTGCCGACGCGGTGCGCGTGCCGGCCGGCCTGAGCGAAACCGCTGCGCTGGGTGCCATGTTCGGCACGCTGAACGTGAGCAAGGCCTGAGGCGAGGAACCGAATCATGATCGACACCCTCTACCAATCCGGCAGTGCGCTGATGGGCGGTGCCTGGCCCGTTGTCTGGTCGCTGCTGAAGATCGTCGCAGTGCTGGCGCCGCTGATGCTGTGCGTGGCCTACCTGACCTTGTGGGAGCGCAAGGCCATCGGCTGGTCGCAGATCCGTCCGGGTCCGAACCGCGTCGGACCCTATGGTCTGCTGACGCCGATCGCAGACGCGGTCAAGCTGATCTTCAAGGAGATCATCCTGCCCAGCGCCGCCAACCGGGGCCTGTTCTACCTCGGCCCCATCATGACCATCATGCCGGCGCTGGCAGCCTGGGCGGTGATTCCGTTCGGCCCGGATGCCGCAGTGGCCAATGTCAATGCCGGCCTGCTGTTCCTGATGGCGATCACCTCGCTGGAGGTCTACGGCGTGATCATCGCCGGCTGGGCATCCAACTCGAAGTACGCCTTCCTTGGCGCGCTGCGAGCCTCGGCGCAGATGGTGTCTTACGAGATCGCGATGGGCTTCGCGCTGGTCATCGTGCTGATGGTGACCGGCAGCCTGAACATGAGCGACATCGTGCGCTCGCAGGAGCAGGGCATGTTCGCCGACATGGGGCTGAACTTCCTGTCGTGGAACTGGCTCCCGCTGCTGCCAGTGTTCGTCGTGTACTTCATCTCGGGTCTGGCCGAGACGAACCGCCACCCCTTCGACGTGGTCGAGGGTGAGTCCGAGATCGTCGCCGGCCACATGATCGAGTACTCGGGCATGTCCTTCGCGATGTTCTTCCTCGCCGAGTACGCCAACATGATTCTGGTGTCTGCGCTGGCCGTGATCATGTTCCTGGGTGGCTGGAGTGCACCGATCTCCTGGAGCCTGCTGGGCATGGAGACACCGGCCTTCATCGAGGCCACGATGCCGCTGTGGAACTGGGCCTGGCTGTTCGGCAAGACCTTCATCGTCGTGACCCTGTTCCTCTGGGTCCGCTGCACCTTCCCGCGCTTCCGCTACGACCAGATCATGCGTCTGGGTTGGAAGATCTTCATCCCGGTCACCCTGATCTGGCTGGTGGTCGTCGGCCTGTGGATGCAAACGCCGCTGAACATCTGGAAGTAAAGCCGTCATGTTCAAAGACTTCATCAAGAGCTTCATGCTCACCGAGCTGTTCAAGGGCATGGCCCTGACCGGCCGGCATTTCCTGTCGCGCAACATCACGATCGAGTTCCCGGAAGAGAAGACGCCGCTGTCGCCGCGCTTCCGCGGTCTGCACGCATTGCGCCGCTACGAGAACGGCGAAGAGCGCTGCATCGCCTGCAAGCTCTGCGAGGCAGTCTGCCCGGCGATGGCGATCACCATCGAGTCCGATGTGCGGGACGACGGCTCGCGCCGTACGACGCGCTATGACATCGACCTGACCAAGTGCATCTTCTGCGGCTTCTGCGAGGAGAGCTGCCCGGTCGACTCCATCGTGGAGACGGACATCTTCGAGTACCACGGCGAGAAGCGCGGCGATCTGTACTTCACCAAGGAGATGCTGCTGGCCGTCGGCGACCGCTACGAGAAGCAGATCGCTGCCAACAAGGAGGCCGACGCCAAGTACCGCTGACGCGACGACCCGGTCGCATCGACCGGGCTACGCGAAAGCCGTGCCTGCAGGAATCGCATGGACACCACTACCGCGCTCTTCTACTTCTTCTCGGCCGTGCTGCTCGGCGCCTCGTTCCGCGTGATCACCGCGCGCAACACGGTGCAGTCGGCCCTGTTCCTGATCCTGGCCTTCTTCACCGGCTCCTGCCTGTGGATGCTGCTCAAGGTCGAGTTCCTCGCCATTGCCCTGGTGCTGGTCTATATCGGCGCCGTGATGGTGCTGTTCCTCTTTGTCGTGATGATGCTCGACGTCAATTCCGACCGTGTGCGTGAGGGCTTTTGGACCCACCTGCCGCTGGCCGGCTTCGTCGGCGCCCTGATTGCGCTGGAGATGGCCGCGATCCTGATGAGCGGTTTCCGCGTCAGCACCGCGCCCGAGTTGAGTCCGACGGCCGCCAAGCTCGGCAACAGCAAGATGCTGGGCATCGAGATCTACACCCACTACCTGTACCCGCTGCAGATCGCGGCGGTGCTGCTGCTGGTGGGCATCATCGCAGCGATCGCGCTGACCCTGCGTCGACGCAAGGACTCGCGATACCAGGATCCGTCCGAGCAGGTGCGCGTCAAGAAGGAAGACCGGCTGCGCATCGTCAAGGTGGCGCCGACGGTGGAGGCGCCGACTGCGCCGTCCGCTGAGGACAACAGCAAGGGAGCCGCGTGATCATGGCCGGACTGACTCTGGGACATTTCCTCACGCTGGGCGCGATCCTGTTCGCGCTGTCGGTGATCGGCATCTTCTTGAACCGCAAGAACCTGATCGTGCTGCTGATGGCGATCGAGTTGATGCTGCTGGCGGTCAACCTGAACTTCGTCGCCTTCTCGCACTACCTGGGCGACATGGCAGGGCAGGTGTTCGTGTTCTTCATCCTGACCGTCGCTGCCGCCGAGTCGGCGATCGGCCTGGCCATCCTGGTCGTGCTGTTCCGCAACCGCGCCAGCATCAATGTGGAAGAACTGGACGCCTTGAAGGGCTGACGACGAGGCGAACACACCATGTCTGCACAACTTTCTCAGAACATGCTGCTGGCGGTGCCGCTGGCACCCCTGGCCGGAGCCATCGTCGCCGGCCTGTTCGGCCAGCAGATCGGCCGACGCCTGTCGCACTGGGTGACCATCCTGGGCGTGCTGGTGGCCTTCATCATCTCGGCAATGACGCTGAAGTCCGTGGCCGTCGACGGTGCGCGCTTCAACGCCACCATCTACGAGTGGATGGTGCTCGGCGGGCTGAAGATGGAGGTCGGCTTCCTGGTCGACGGCCTCACCGCGATGATGATGTGCGTGGTGACCTTCGTGTCGCTGATGGTGCACATCTACACCATCGGCTACATGGAAGAGGACCCGGGCTACCAGCGCTTCTTCGCCTACATCTCGCTGTTCACCTTCTCGATGTTGATGCTCGTGATGAGCAACAACATGCTGCAGCTGTTCTTCGGCTGGGAGGCCGTGGGTCTGGTGTCCTACCTGCTGATTGGCTTCTGGTACAAGAAGCCGACGGCGATCTTCGCCAATATGAAGGCCTTCCTGGTCAACCGTGTTGGCGACTTCGGCTTCATCCTCGGCATCGGCCTGCTGGTGGCCTACGGCGGTTCGCTGAACTACACCGAAACCTTCGCCAAGGCCGGCGAGCTCTCGCAGATCAAGTTCAACCTGCCGCTGTGGGGCAGCGACTGGATGATGCTGACGGTGGCTTGCATCTGCCTGTTCATCGGCGCGATGGGCAAGAGCGCACAGTTCCCGCTGCATGTCTGGCTGCCGGACTCGATGGAAGGTCCGACACCGATCTCCGCGCTGATCCACGCCGCCACCATGGTGACGGCCGGCATTTTCATGGTGGCCCGCTTCAGCCCGCTGTTCGAGCTGTCGGACACGGCGTTGAACTTCGTGCTGGTGATCGGCGCGATCACCGCGCTGTTCATGGGCTTCCTGGGCATCATCCAGAACGACATCAAGCGCGTCGTCGCCTATTCCACGCTCTCGCAGCTGGGCTACATGACCGTGGCGCTGGGCGCCTCGGCCTACTCTGTGGCGGTGTTCCACCTGATGACGCATGCCTTCTTCAAGGCGCTGCTGTTCCTCGGCGCGGGCTCGGTGATCATGGGCATGCACCACGATCAGGACATCCGCAATATGGGCGGACTTCGCAAGTACATGCCCATCACCTGGATCACCTCCTTGCTGGGCTCGCTGGCCCTGATCGGCACGCCGCTGTTCTCGGGCTTCTATTCGAAGGACTCGATCATCCTCGCGGTTGGCGCCAGCCATCTGCCGGGGGCAGGCTTTGCCTACTTCGCAGTGGTCGCAGGCGTGTTCGTGACCGCCTTCTACTCCTTCCGCATGTACTTCCTGGTCTTCCACGGCAAGGAAAACTTCCACCACAAGCCCTTCCCGGGCGAGCATGACCACCATGGTCATGACGACGAGCACCACGAGCCGCACGAGTCGCCCTGGGTGGTCACGGCGCCGCTGCTGCTGCTGGCCATTCCCTCGGTGGTGATCGGCTTCATGACGATCCAGCCGATGCTGTTCGGCGACTTCTTCAAGGATGCGATCTTCGTCAACACCGATGCGCACCAGGCAATGAAGTACCTGACCGAGCACTTCCATGGCGCCGGCGCGATGGCCCTGCACGGTCTGCAGACGCTGCCGTTCTGGCTGGCGCTGGCTGGCGTGGTGACGGCCTATGTCTTCTACATGGTCGCACCGTCCATTCCCGCCACCTGCGCCCGCGTGCTGCGTCCGCTGATCGTGGTGCTGGAGAACAAGTACTTCATGGACTGGATCAACGAGAACATCCTTGCCCGTGCCGCGCGCCTGATCGGCCTCGGCCTGTGGAAGGGTGGCGACCAGGGCCTGATCGACGGCGCCATCGTCAACGGTTCGGCCCGCGCTGTCGGCGGCATCGCCGCCATCGTGCGTCGCGTGCAGACCGGCCACCTCTACTGGTACGCCCTCGTCATGATCCTGGGCGTCATCGGCCTGATGACCTGGAAGCTCTGGCCTTATATCGGGCCCCAATTCAAGGCCTTGGCGGGTCTGTGATCAGGGCGGAGAACAAGAATGGGATTGCTTAGCCTCGCTATCTGGTTGCCCATCGTCAGTGGCCTCGTGCTGCTGGCCTTCGGGCGCGACAACAACGCGGGTGCCGTGCGCTGGATGGCGCTCGTCGCCGCCATTGCCAGCTTCGCCGTGACGCTGCCGTTGATCAGCGGTTTCGATACCGCGACGGCCGCGATGCAGTTCGTCGAGAAGGCGCCGTGGATCGAGCGCTTCAACGTGAACTACCACCTGGGCGTCGACGGCATCTCGATGTGGTTCGTGCCGCTGACGGCCTTCATCACCGTGATCGTGGTGATCGCCGCCTGGGAAGTCATCGAGGAGCGCGTCAACCAGTACATGGGCGCTTTCCTGATCCTCTCCGGCCTGATGATCGGGGTGTTCGCGGCGCTGGACGGTCTGCTGTTCTACGTCTTCTTCGAGGCCACGCTGATCCCGATGTACATCATCATCGGCGTCTGGGGCGGCCCGCGTCGTGTCTACGCCGCCTTCAAGTTCTTCCTCTACACGCTGGCCGGCTCGCTGCTGATGCTGATCGCGCTGCTCTACCTGTACGTCAAGTCGGGTGGCAGCTTCGACATCCTGACTTGGCACAAGCTGCCGCTGCCCATGTCGGCGCAGACGCTGCTGTTCTTCGCCTTCTTTGCCGCCTTCGCGGTCAAGGTGCCGATGTGGCCGGTGCACACTTGGCTGCCGGATGCCCACGTGGAGGCGCCCACCGGCGGCTCGGTGGTGCTGGCAGCGATCATGCTGAAGCTGGGTGCCTATGGCTTCCTGCGCTTCTCCATGCCCATCGCTCCCGATGCGGCACAGGCCTACGACTGGCTGATCATCGCGATGTCGCTGATCGCGGTGATCTACATCGGCCTGGTCGCACTGGTGCAGCAGGACATGAAGAAGCTGGTCGCCTATTCGTCGATCGCGCACATGGGCTTCGTCACGCTGGGCTTCTTCATCTACAACGAGCTGGGCATGTCCGGCGCGCTGGTGCAGATGATTTCGCACGGCTTCGTCTCCGGTGCGATGTTCCTGTGCATCGGCGTGCTGTATGACCGCGTGCACAGCCGCGAGATCTCGGCCTATGGTGGCGTGGTCAACACCATGCCCAAGTTCGCGGCCTTCGCGCTGCTGTTCTCGATGGCCAACTGCGGCCTGCCCGCCACGGCCGGCTTCGTCGGCGAATGGATGGTGATCCTGGGCGCGGTGCAGTACCACTTCTGGCTCGGCGCGCTGGCCGCCACGGCGCTGATCTTCGGTGCTGCCTACACGCTGTGGATGTACAAGCGCGTCTATTTCGGCGACGTGACCAACGACAATGTGCGTGAACTCAAGGACATCAATGCCCGCGAGTTCACCATGCTGGCCATCCTGGCCGTTGCGGTGATCTGGATGGGCGTCTATCCCAAGCCCTTCACCGATGTGATGCATGCCTCGGTCACCGAGTTGCTCAAGCATGTGGCTGTCAGCAAACTGAACTGAGGGCCCTGAGAGATGAACACCATGAATTGGCCCACGGTTTATCCCGAGATCGTCCTGCTGACCATGGCCTGCGTCGTCGCGCTGGTCGACCTGTGGGTCACTTGTCCGCAACGCAAGCCCACCTATTGGCTGACCCAGCTCACGCTGGTGGTCGTCGGCGCCATGCACCTGCTGGCCTTCAACGAGGGCCAGACCCTGCGCGGCATGCAGGGCATGGTGGTGGCAGACCCGATGGGTCACCTGCTGGGCTTCTTCGCCTGCATCGCCACCTTCGTGACCTTGGTCTATGCGCGTCCCTATGCCGCCGCCCGCGACATGCTCAAGGGCGAGCTGTTCACGCTGAGCCTGTTCACGCTGCTGGGCATCAGCGTGATGCTGCAGGCTTCGAACTTCCTGGTCGTCTATCTCGGCCTCGAAGTGATGAGCCTGTCGCTGTATGCACTGGTGGCACTGCGGCGTGACCATGCCGTGTCGACCGAGGCAGCGATGAAGTACTTCGTGCTCGGCGCACTGGCCAGCGGCTTCCTGCTGTATGGCCTGTCGATGATGTACGGCGCGACCGGCACACTGTCCATCCCCGAGGTGCTCAAGGTCATCGGCAGCGGCGAGCCCAACAAGTCGGTGCTCGTCTTCGGCGTGGTCTTCATCGTCGCCGGTCTGGCTTTCAAGCTGGGCGCCGCGCCATTCCACATGTGGGTGCCCGACGTCTACCAAGGCGCGCCGACGCCGGTGACGCTGCTGATCGGTGCTGCTCCCAAGCTGGCCGCGTTCGCGATCACGATGCGCCTGCTCGTCGAGGGCCTGTTCCACCTGGCGGTGGACTGGCAGCAGATGCTGCTGGTGCTCGCGGTGGTTTCGCTGGTCGTCGGCAACCTCGCCGCCATCGCGCAGACCAATCTCAAGCGCATGCTCGCCTACTCGACCATCGCGCAGATGGGCTTCATGCTGCTGGCCATGGCCGCCGGCGTGATCGGCGGCAGTTCGGCGCCTGCCACCAATGCCTACAGCTCGGCCATGTTCTATGCGGTGGTCTACGTGATGACCACCCTGGGCAGCTTCGGCATCATCCTGCTGCTCTCGCGGCCCGGCCATGAAGCCGAGGAACTGGCTGATCTGGCCGGCCTGGCCAAGCGCAGTCCCTGGTATGCGCTGGTGATGACCATGCTGATGCTGTCTCTGGCCGGCATCCCGCCGACCGCCGGCTTCTACGCCAAGCTGTCGGTGCTGCAGGCCCTGGTCGCCACCGGCCACGACCTCTACATCTACCTGGCCGTGCTGGCAGTGGTCATGTCGCTGATCGGCGCCTTCTACTACCTGCGTGTCATCAAGACCATGTTCTTCGATGCGCCGCAGGACACCGAAGCCCTCCAGGCGCCGGCCGATATGCGTGCGGTGCTGTCGATCAACGGCCTGGCGGTGCTGCTCTTTGGCCTGCTGCCCGGCGGCCTGATGGCCATGTGCGCCCAGGCCATCAAGGCCCTGGGCCAGTGACACCGAGTAGGGGATCAGGCGAATGACACAGTCTTCCGCAGTCTGGCTGGTGCTGCTGCTGATGCTGGTGGCGGCCAATCTGCCTTACCTCAGCGAGCGCTTGCTGCTGATCGGGCCCCGCCTGAAGCCCAAGAACTTCGGCTGGCGTCTGCTTGAGCTGACGCTGCTGGCCGTGCTCAGCGTGGGCGCCGGCAAGCTGCTCGAGGCCCATCTGGGCCAGCGCCAGCCGCAAGGCTGGGAGTTCTACGTCGCGGTGCTGTGCCTTTACATCACGCTGGGTTTCCCCGGCTTCGTGTGGCGCTATCTGAGGCGCAATCGCGGTGACGATTGAGCCGGTCGCCGGCCAGGACCCCGAGGAACTGGCCCGGCTTCAGGAACGGGGCCTGAGCTCCACCCAGGTCTATCGCGGGCACTTCCTGGATGTGCGTCGCGACTTGGTGCGCTTGCCCGATGGCAGCGAAGCTGGGCGCGAGTACATCGTCCATCCCGGCGCGGTGATGATCGTGCCCGTGCTCGATGACGGACGCCTGCTGCTCGAGCGCCAGTACCGCTATCCGATGGGGCGGGTGATGCTGGAGTTCCCGGCCGGCAAGCTCGATGCGCAGGAGGAGCCGCTGGCCTGCGCACAGCGCGAACTCGCCGAGGAGACCGGCTACACGGCGCGCGAATGGGCCCATGCCGGTGTCCTGCACAACGCCATCGCGTACTCGGACGAGCGCATCGAGATCTTCTTCGCGCGTGGGCTGCAGCCTGGAAAGCGGCGCCTGGACGAGGGTGAATTCCTCGACCTGGTGACGCACAGCACCGAGGAGCTGGAGGCACTGGCAGCGTCCGGTGCGCTCACCGATGCCAAGACGCTGATCGGACTGCTGTGGCTTTCGCGCTGGCAGTCTGGGCACTGGCCGCTGGCCTGGCACAAGACCGATGCGCGACAGGGCTGAAGCCCTGGCCCTATGATGCCGCCACCATGCTGGTGCTCAACCTTTCCTGCGCCGACGGGCATCTTTTCGAAGGCTGGTTCGGCTCGGCGCACGACTATGAAGCGCAGCGCGAGCGCCGCCTGCTGAGCTGCCCTGTCTGCGGCCAGCACGAGGTCAAGCGACTGCCGTCTGCGCCGCGCCTGAATGTCTCGGGTCTGCGCGAGAGCGGCGTCGCCGCTGCGCCGCCGGCCGAGCCGCCGGCAAGCCCCGAGGCCGTGCAACAGCAACTGATGCATCAGCTGCAGCGCAAGGCGCTGCAGGCGATGCGCGACGCGCTGGCCAACACCGAGGATGTGGGCGATCGTTTCGCCGAGGAGGCGCGTCGCATCCACTACGGCGAGGCTGAGGAGCGCGGCATCCGCGGACGAGCCAGTACCGAAGAAGCGCGCGCCCTGGTCGAGGAGGGCATCGAAGTGCTCGCACTGCCCGAGCTGCCCGCAGGCGGCAAGCTGCAATAGCGCGGCGGCTGGCGGCCGACCGGGACGCCGGTGCAGGCTGCAACTCATCCCCTTGATCCGTCACTGATCGCCACTGCCGACACTTCGTCGCAAGAGGGATGTCCGCGCCTGGGCGTCGGTGGCAACATCCGCGCCTCGCACACAAACGATTGCCCCGGGGAGTCCCTTCGATGAACTTGCGCCCACGTCTGCTGATCCTGCTTGCACTCACCGGCACGCTTGCTGCCTGCGGCAAGTCACCGGGCGGCGCTGCTGCGACTGGCGGTGCCGCCACAGCCCAGGCGCAAGCGCTGTTGCTGGCGCCAGAGGATGTGCAGACCCTGGGCAAGGCCGAGTTCACCAGCGGTCCGGTCATCACGGGCTCCATCCAGCCCGAGAAGCGTGCCGATCTGCGTGCCGAAGTGCAGGCGGTGGTGCTGCAGGTCTACAAGGAAAACGGTGAGCGGGTGAAGCGCGGCGACTTGCTGGTGCGTCTGGATGACAGCGCGCTGCGCGAGAGCCTGTCCTCGGCCGAGCAGGGGGAGCGCGCAGCCAACCAGAGCTTCGAGCAGGCCGAGCGCCAATTCCAGCGCATGAGGACGCTGCAGGCCCAGGGCATGAGCTCGATGCAGGCGATGGAGGATGCCGAGATCCGTCGCAACAACGCGCAAAGCGAGCTGGTCGCGGCGCGCGCCCGCGTCGCCACCGCCCGCCAGCAGCTGCAGCGTACCGAGACGCGTGCACCTTTCGACGGCGTCGTCGCCGACCGCAAGGTCTCGCCCGGCGACACCGCGCAGATCGGCAAGGAGCTGGTCAAGGTGATCGATCCGAGCAGCATGCGTTTCGAAGGCCTGGTCTCGGCAGACCGCATGGCCGAGCTCAAGCCCGGCCAGACGGTGTTCTTCAAGGTCAACGGCTATCCGCAGACCGACTTCCAGGGCACGGTCAAGCGCATTGCCGCAGCCGCCAATGTCCAGACCCGCCAGGTCGAGGTGCTGGTGTCCTTTGCCGGCGCACAGCAGCCTGGCGTCGCCGGGCTGTATGCCGAAGGTCGCGTGCTCAGCCAGAGCAGTAGCGCCCTGATGCTGCCGGACCGCGCGATCCAGCGCGAAGGCGACCTCAGCTTCGTCTGGCGCGTGCAGGACGGCAAGCTGGCCAAGGTGCCCGTCAAGCTCGGCGAGCGCGATCAGCGTCAGGGCTTGAATCTGGTGCTCTCCGGCGTGGCTCCAGGCGACATGGTGCTGCGCCATGCCAACCGCACGCTCAGCGATGGCCGTGCCGTGCAGTGGGCGGCCAAGACCGCCGGCACGGCTGCGTCCGTGGTCGCAAAGGAGCGCTGAGATGTTCCTCTCCAACTTCAGCGTCAAGAAGCCGATCGCGACGATCGTGCTGATCGTCGCGCTGATGGCGATGGGTCTGCTGGCCCTCACCAAGCTGCGCGTCAACCAGATTCCCGATGTCGAGCAGCCGGTGCTGGTGGTGGCCATTGCCTATCCTGGCGCCTCGCCCGAGACCGCCGAGCGGGAGATCATCAACCGCATCGAGAAGTCGCTGCAGAGCATCTCCGGCGTCAGCGAGGTGCGTGCCACCGCCAGCGACGGCAGCGCCCAGCTGGTGCTGATCTTCAACTTCGACAAGAACATGATCGAGGCGGCCGACGAGGTGCGCAACGCGATCGCCGCGGTGCGCCACAAGCTGCCGCTGGAGATGCGCGAGCCAGTGCTGCAGCGCATCGACCCGGCCGCCCAGCCCATCATGCAGCTGGCGCTGTCCTCGACGACGCTGAGCCATGCGGAGATCTCGCGCCTGGCCGAAGACCAGCTGGCTGACAAATTCCGTGCCGTGCGCGGCGTCGCCACCGTCAATGTCAATGGCGCGCTCAGCCGCGAGCTCTCGGTGCTGCTGCATGCGCAGAAGCTGCGCGAGTTCAATGTCTCGGTCACCGAGGTGGTGTCCGCGTTGCGCAGCCAGAACACCACCGCGCCGGTCGGCAAGGTGCGCGGCGATCTGCAGGACCAGAGCATCCGGCTGCTGGGTCGCATCGAGTCGCCGGCCGAGTTCGCGCAGATCGTTGTCAAGCGCAGCGGCGAGCAGCTGGTGCGCCTGGGCCAGGTGGCGACCATCCAGGATGGCTTCGGCGAGCGTCAAAGCCTGAGCCTGCGCAACGGCCATCCCAACGTCGGTCTCTCGGTCACTCGCTCGCGCGATGCCTCCACCGTGTCGGTCGCCAAGGAAATCCGCCAGCTCACCGAGCAGATCGCCAAGACCCTGCCGCCCGGCACCACACTGGAGGTGACGCAGGACGGCGGCAAGGACGCGCAGAACAGTCTGGACAACGTGGTGCATGCGCTGGTCTTCGGCGCCGGTCTCACCATCGCCGTGGTCTACGTGTTCCTGAACTCCTGGCGCTCGACGCTGATCACTGCCTTGTCGCTGCCGACCTCGGTGGTGGCCTCCTTCATTGCCGTCTGGGCCTGCGGATTCACGCTGAACTTCATGAGCCTGCTGGGCCTGTCGCTGGCGATCGGCGTGCTGATCGACGATGCCATCGTGGTGCGCGAGAACATCGTGCGGCATATGGAGCGCGGCGCCGACCGCTTCACCGCGGCGCTGCAGGGCACGGCCGAAATCGGACTGGCGGTGGCGGCTACCACTTTTTCCATCGTGGCTGTCTTCGTGCCGGTGGCCTTCATGCCGGGCGTGTCGGGCGAATGGTTCCGGCCCTTCGGCCTGACCGTCGTCGCCTCGGTGCTGGTGAGCCTGCTGATCAGCTTCACGCTTGACCCCATGCTGTCGGCCTACTGGGGCGATCCGCCAGGACATCATGCGGCGCCCAAGAAGGGCCTGTCGCGGCTGCTGCAGCGTTTCAACGACTGGTTCGACCACCAGGCCGACCGCTACGGCCGCGTCATCGCCTGGGCGCTGCATCACCGGCGCTGGATGGCCTTCTTCGCGGTGGCCAGCTTCGTCGCGGCGATTGCGCTGCAGGCCAAGTTCGGCGGCTCCAGCTTCCTGCCCTCGTCGGACTTCGGCACCATCGCGGTCGAGGTGCGCACGCCGGCCAGCTCCAACCTCGAGTACGCCAAGCTGAAGATGGAGGCCGCAGCCTCGCTGGCGCGCGAGATTCCCGAGGTGAAGGCGACCAACAGCAATGTCAACGTCAGCGGCGGCCGCATCTATGTGGACCTGGGCAAGAGCACCGAGCGCCAGCGCAGCGCCGCCGAGATCGCGCAAGACCTGCGCCAACGCATCTCGCGCCTGGTCGGTGCCGAGTACGTGGTGCTGGAAGACCTGAACAACGGCGCGCAGAAGCCGGTGCAGATCCGCTTCTCCGGCACCGACTCGCGCAAGCTGATGGAGATCGCCAACGAGTTCATGGCCAAGCTGCGCCAGGTGCCGGGCGCGGTAGACGTCGGCCTGTCGGAGCAGGATCCGCAGGACGAGCTGCAGATCGAGCTCAACCGCGGACTGGCCAATGCGCTGGGCATCTCGGTGGGCGATGCCGCGACGGCGCTGCGCGTGGCCTTCGCCGGCGTGGAGGTCGGTGACTGGGTCGATCCCAGCGGCGAGACCCGCGACGTGGCAGTGCGCCTGCATCCCAGCGACCGCGTCGATGCCAGCACCATCGAGCGCCTGCCCATCACCGTGGCCGGCAGCGGCACGATGGTGCCGCTGGAGCAGATCGCCAGCGTGACCATGGGCAAGGGCCCGGCCAAGATCCAGCACGCCAACGGCAAGCGCATGATCGCGGTGTCGGCCAATGCGCAGGGGCGCTCGCCCGGCGAGGTCACGGCCGACGCGATGAAGCTGGCCAAGGCGATGAGCTTCCCGCCCGGCTACGGCATCGAGCTGGCCGGCTCGTCCAAGGACCAGCAGGAAGTCTTCAGCGCGATGGCGGTGGCCCTGATCTCCGGCATCGGCCTGATGTACCTGATCCTGGTGATGCAGTTCGGCAGCTTCACCGCGCCGCTGGGCGTGATGCTGTCGCAGCCGCTGTCGCTGATCGGCGTGGTGGTCGCGCTGCTGCTGACCAAGGGCACGCTCAACCTGATGAGCTTCATCGGCATCATCATGCTGGCCGGCCTGGTGGCGAAGAACGCGATCCTGCTGCTCGACGCCGCGCGCGCCGAAGAGGCTGCGGGCGTGCCGCGCGAGGAGGCGCTGATGCATGCCGGGCGCAAGCGCTTCCGCCCGATCATGATGACCACCTTCGCGCTGATCGCCGGCATGCTGCCGGTGGCCATAGGCGTGGGCGAGGGCGGCGAGTTCTACCGGCCCATGGCCGTGGCCATCATCGGCGGCACCATCACCTCGACGGTGCTCACCCTGCTGATGGTGCCCAGCTTCTACGACAGCATCGAGAACGCCAAGGACCGCATGTTCGCCAAGTTCGGCCGCCGCGCCGAACGCTGGAATGTCGGCTTCGCCGCGGTGCTGACCGGCGTCGAGGCGCTGCTGGCCCTGCTGGGCATCCGCATGCTGTGGCGCGGTCTGGCGTGGCTGGCCGGCCTGATGCGCGGCCGCCGCGGCGGTCGCGCCCAGGCTCTGGGGGCTGACTGACTTAGATCAGGCGGCCGGGATTGAGCCGGTTGTGCGGGTCCAGCGCGCGCTTGATCGCGCGCATCAGACCTAGCGCCACCGGGCTCTTGCGCTCGGCCAGCTCCTCGCGCTTGAGTTGGCCCACGCCATGCTCGGCCGAGATCGAGCCACCGTTGGCGACCACCGCGTCGAACACGATGCGGTTGATCGCGCCCTCGTGCTCGCGCAGGAAGGCCGCAGCATCCTGGCCTTCCGGCGCCTGCACGTTGTAGTGCAGATTGCCATCGCCCAGGTGGCCGAAGTCGACCATGCGTATGCCGGGGTAGGCGGCGGCCAGCGCGGCGTCGGTCGCGGCGACGAAGCCGGCAATGCGCGAGATCGGCAGCGCGATGTCGTGCTTGATGTTCAGGCCTTCCTCGGCCTGGGCCAGCGGGATGGACTCGCGCAAGTGCCACATCGCGTGCGATTGCTCCAGCGTCTCGGCGACGGCCGCATCGGCAATCAGGCCCTGTTCCAGCGCGGTCTCCAGCAGGCCTTCGAACAGCGCGCGGGCATGGGCCTCGCTTTCGGTGTCCGAGACCTCCAGCAGCACCGTCCAGGGGCAGGGCGGCAGCGGCTGGCGCAGCTGGGCGAAATGCTTGCGCACCAGGTCCAGCGAGAAGCGGTTCATCACCTCGAATCCGGTCAGGCCGGACCCGGCGCGGGTCTGCGCCAGACCCAGCAGCTGCACGGCGGCCTCCATGCTGTCGCAGGCGGCCAGCGCGGTCATGCGCGCGGCAGGCTGTGGGTAGAGCTTCAGCGTGGCGGCGGTGATCACGCCCAGCGTGCCTTCGCTGCCGATGAAGAGGTTGCGCAGGTCGTAGCCGGTGTTGTCCTTGCGCAGGCCGCTCAGACCGTCCAGCACCTCGCCGTCGGCGGTCACCACCTCCAGGCCCAGGCAGAGCTCGCGCGCATTGCCGTAGCGCAGCACCGCAGTGCCGCCGGCGTTGGTGGCCAGGTTGCCGCCTATGGTGGCGCTGCCTTCTGCCGCCAGGCTGAGCGGAAACAGCAGGCCCTGTGCAGCAGCGGCTTCCTGCACCGCCTGCAGCACACAGCCCGCTTCCACCGTCATCGTCAGGTTGGCGGCGTCGATCTCGCGCACCTTTTGCAGACGCTGCAGGCTGAGCAGCAGCTGCGTGCCGGAGGCATCCGGCACGCCACCGCCGACGAGGCCGGTATTGCCGCCTTGCGGCACCACGCTGACGCTATGCCGGGCGGCGATGCGCAGCACCTGCGCGACCTCGGCCGTGCTGCCCGGGCGCAGCACGGCCAGGGCCTTGCCGCGGTAGCGGCGGCGCCAGTCGAGTTCATAGGCGGACAGGTCGCCGTCGCACAGCACATGGCTGGCGCCCAGCGCCGTGCGCAGTTCATCCAGCAGTGGTGCGCTGTTCATCGCTGCGCCTCCTCGCCGGGCTGCCCGGCCCGGGCGGCCTTGGCGGCAGCGAGGCGCAGCCGGATATGCCAGGCACAGGCGCCGAAGACCACCGTGCCCAGCACGATTTCCAGTCCGGCCAGCGCAGTGTTCAAGGGGTCGGCGCCGACGATGCGCAGTGCGCCCTCAGTGATGTAGAGCCAGACCAGCAGGCTGAGCCAGCGAAAGGTGTAGAGCCGGTAGCGCCACAGGCCGGGCAGGGCCAGCGCCAGCGGCAGCGCCTTGATCGCCAGCGTGCCGCGGCCGGTGGGCGCCAGCCACAGCTCCCAGGCCAGGCACAGCAGAACCAGCGCCAGCAGCGCTCCGAATGCGAGCTGGCGTGAGGCGATCTCTCGGGCGCTGGGTTGGGTGCGCGACGAGGCGGGAGGGGAAATCTCGACAGGGGAGGCAGACATGGCTGGCATCATAGCCAGCCATGTCACCGTCCCTGACCCGCATGCGCCGCTGGATCGGCGTTGAAATCATCGGCGCTCTGCTGCGCTGGCCCTGGCTGCAGAGCGTGCACCTGCTGCGTCAGCGCTTCCGCGAGGAGCGCCTGGGCCTGACCGCCGGCAGCCTGACCTTCACCACGCTGATCTCGCTGGTGCCGCTGTTGACGGTGATGCTGGCGCTGTTCACCGCCTTTCCGATGTTCTCGTCCTTCCAGGCTGCGCTGCAGAAGTACTTCCTGCAGAGCCTGATTCCGGACAGCATCGCCAAGCCGGTGCTGGGGGCGCTGACGCAGTTCGCCGCCAAGGCCAACCGTCTCGGCCTCGCGGGCCTGATCGCCCTCGTTGCCACGGCGCTGGCGGTGATGCTGACCGTCGATCGCACGCTGAACCAGATCTGGCATGTGCAGCGCCCCCGACCCCTCGCGCAGCGCGTGCTGGTCTATTGGGCGGCGCTCACGCTGGGGCCGCTGCTGCTGGGTGCCAGTCTGGCCCTGACGAGCCTGGCGCTGTCGGCGGGCCAGGGCTGGATCAGGACCATGCCGGGTGGGCTGAGCAGCCTGTTGACCGCCCTGGAGCTCGGCATGCTGACGCTGGCGGTGGCGGGTCTGTTCCGCTACGTGCCGAACACCCATGTGCGCTGGCGGCATGCCTTGCTGGGCGGTCTGTTCGTGGCTGTGGGCTTCAACATCGCCAAGTCGCTGCTGGCCTGGTACCTGAAGCTGGTGCCGACCTATTCGACGATGTACGGCGCATTCGCGGCGCTGCCGATCTTCCTGATCTGGCTGTACCTGGGCTGGGCCATCGTGTTGCTGGGTGCGCTGCTGGCGGCCAATGCGCCGGCACTGGCCAGCCGTCTGCCCTATCGGCCGCCGGCACCGGGCTTGACGCTGGAGCTGGCGCTGGAGGTGCTGCGCGAACTGTGGCGTGGCCACCTCCGCGGCGACTGCGGCATGCCGGCGCTGACGCTGGCGCAGCGCCTTCGCATCGATCCGCTGCAGCTGGAGCCGGTGATCGACGAATTGCTGCGCCTGGATCTGGTCGGCCGGCTGGAAGAAGAGGGCGCGCAGCGCCTGGTGCTGATGCGCGCGCCCGAGCAGACGCCGGCGGCGCCGCTGCTCGATGCGCTGCTGGCGCCGCGCACGGCGAGCCTGCAGGGCCTGTGGGGGCGCAGCGATTGGGAGCGCGTCTCGCTGGCTGAGCTGATCGGCTAGCGAGCGTCGCGCCCGTCAGTCCCTGATGGGGCTGTTCCTTGGCTGGGGCGCGTCGATGGGCAGCTCGATGCAGACCTGGGTGCCCAGGCCTGGTGTGCTGTCCAGCCGCACCGTGCCGCCGAGCAACTCGGTGACCAGCGAGTAGACGATGTGCAGGCCCAGGCCCGAACCGCCACGGCCCAGCTTGGTGGTGAAGAAGGGATCGAAGACGCGGGCCATGTGCTCGGGCGCGATGCCGCAGCCGTCGTCGCGGACCTCGATGCGCACGCGCTGCTGCGGCAGGGCGGAGGCGCGTATCGTCACATGGCGCTCGCTGCACCCTTCGAAGGCATGCGCGACCGCATTGTTGACCAGGTTGATCAGCACCTGGATCAAGGGCCCCGGATAGCTGTCCATGCGCAGCCCGGGTTCGGCCACCTCGGTCAGCTCGACCTGGCTGCGGCGCAGCGTCGGCGTCAAGGTGAGACGCAGCTCGTGCAGGATCTCGCCCAGCTCGAAGCTGCGGCGTTGGTAGCTCGATTGATCGACGGCCACCTGCTTGAAGCTGTGCAGCAGTTCGGCGGCTCGATGGAGATTGCGCGCCAGCACGTCGGTGGCTTCAGCCTGGTCGTCAAGGTAGCTTTGCAGGTCCGAACGACGCAGCCCGCTGCGCACCAGGCCATTGAACTGCAGGAGGCGGTCGCGCATCGTGCTGGCCATCATCACGGCGTTGCCGATCGGCGTGTTGAGCTCGTGGGCGACGCCGGCCACCAGTGAGCCGAGTCCGGCGAGCTTTTCTGCGCGCACCAGCTCTGTCTGCGTGTCACGCAGCGTGCGCAAGGCGTCGCTGAGCTCCTGGGTGCGCTCGGCGACCCGGCTTTCCAGACTGAGGTTGAGCGCCTGCAACTGGCCCTGGGCCGCGCGCTGCTCGGTGACGTCGTGACAGGCCGTCATCAGATTGCCGCCGATCAGCGCACCGCCGACCAGCAGCTGGCGCGTCTCGCCATTCTTGCAGCGCACCGTGAACTCGGTGGGTGTGAGCTCGCCGCCTTCGCGCGAAATGCGCTCGATGTCCTCGCTCCACACCTTCATCGCCTTGTCCCGCTCGGCCGGGTCCGAGTAGGCCATGCGCCACCAGTCCTCGATATGCGGCAGCTCTCCAGGGCTGTAACCGAGCAGCTGCGACCAGGCGCGGTTGAACGCGATCCCACGGCCATCCAGACCGACCAGCACCAGCGCCACTGGCGCCAGCTCAAACAGCTGCCGGAAGCGCTGTTCGCTGTCCTGCACCGCCTGGGCAGCCTGCAAGGCCTCGGTGATATCGCGCAGCACGGCGACGCAGCGCTGGCGGGTTGGCTGCCCCTCTTGTACCTCTACAGCTGGGACCGGACTGAGGGCGACCTCGGCGATGAAGCTGCTGCCATCAGCGCGCAGATGTCGCCAGCGGAAGCGCTGCGGCTGGCCCGCCAGCGTGTCGGCGAGAAGCCGCAACGCCCGCTCCGTCGAGCTGCTGCCGTCCTCTTGTGTCGGCGGCGACAGCTCGGCCGGACTCTTGCCCAGCAAGGCTTCGCGGCTCAGTCCGAACATGCGCTCGGCGGCGGGGTTGCATTCGACCAGGCGACCGTCTTCGATCATCAGCATGGTGTCGTTGGCACTGCGCACCATGGCGACCATTTCCAGCAACTGCTGCTCGGCAGCCAGACGCTCGGCCTCGAGCCGGCGCCGCTCTGTCATGTCCAGGTAGCTGGTCAGCAGCACGCGGCGACCGGAGCGTTCGATGGCGCGGCCGGAGACGATGGCGAGGCATTCGCTGCCGTCCACACGGCGCAGGCTGGCTTCGACCGTCTTCACCGCGTCATCGCGCGACAGGCTGAGCACGAAGTCGCGGCGCTGTGCCTCGTCGGGCCAGAAACCGAAGCTGGGGCTGCGCTGGCCGTGGACCTGCAGGCGATCGAAGCCGAAGACTTCGTACCAGCTGCGGTTCCAGTAGCTGCCCTCGGGCAGGCCGTCGCTGCCCAGCGGCGAGTAGGACATGGGGATCGGCGCGCTGTCGAAGAGCAGCTCGAAGTTCTGTTCGCTCTGCAGCAAGGCTTCCTGCATCGCTTCGATGCGACTGATGTCCGGCGGCGCTGCGCTTGGCTGCGAGGCGGCAGGGGCCGGTTCAGCGGGGTGGGCGTCCTTGCCGGAGCGCGGGGCAGGCGGGGCAGCCTCAGTCTGCTGGGCCTGCGTCGCGCGGTGCAAGAGGTAGGCGCCAAGCAGGCAGCCGCACGCCAGACCGGCCATGGCAGCCGATAGCAAGGGGGCGGCCGGGCGCCAGAACGCCGTCAGCAGGGCCACCATGCTTGCGCAGGCCGCACTGGCGCGCAGTGCAGTCAGGTAGCGGGCGGCCTCGGGCCGCTGAGCGGGGGCAGGCGCTGCTGCTTCGGTCTCGCTTGGCATGTGTCGCATGGGCCAAGGCGGTCCCGACGGGCTCGCCTCTGGCCAATATAGCGGCGCGGCGAGTCGGCAGGAAGCTAGCGCTTTCGCTAGGCGTGAATCACCACCAGCATCGCCGTCGCCGCCTTCTTGCCTCGGTTGCGGATCGCATGCGGCCCATCCACCGCGTAGCGCGCAGTCTCGCCGGCATGGATCTCTTCCTCGCGCCCGCCTGCCTCCACATGCAGGCTGCCGGCCAACACGCTCAGATGCTCGCGCGAGCCTGGCTCGTGCGGCGCCGATTCCAGCGCGCCGCCCGGCTTGACGGTCAATTCGTACCACTCGAACTGACCGGCCATCTCGATGGGGCCGAGGATGCGCAGCTGGCACAGGCCGTCCGGGCTGGCCAGGCCCGGCGTCGCGTGCGCCGCGACCTTCTCGATCGCCGGCGCCACCGGACGCGCGCCGTCGAGCAGCTCTGCCAGCTCGACGCGCAGCGCATTGGCCAGCCGCCAGACCACCGCCACCGTCGGGTTGGCCTGGTTGCGCTCGATCTGCGACAGCATGGACTTGGACACGCCGGCGCGACGCGACAGCTCGTCCAGCGACAGGCCCTGGCTCTGGCGCAGCTGCTGCAGCGTGGCGCCGACGCGCGGCGGCTCCAGCGAATCCGTGCTGGCGGCTGGGGTGTTCTTGGCCATGGCTTGACCGCTCCGGTTGAATTCTGGATACTGCACACGAGTTCGATATAGCGAACTGTGTTCTGTTTACTGAATTGTGCACCAGGAGATCCCAGGATGAGCACGGCCGACGATTTCTACGCCCACCTGCGCCAGGAGCTGCAGTCCATCCGCGACGCGGGCCTCTACAAGAGCGAGCGCATCATCACCGGCCCGCAGGGGGCCGTCGTGCACACCAGCGACGGCCGCGAGGTGATCAACCTCTGCGCGAATAACTACCTGGGCCTGTCCGCCCATCCCGCCGTGCTGGCCGCAGCGCATCATGCGCTGGACACGCATGGCTACGGCCTGTCGTCGGTGCGCTTCATCTGCGGCACGCAGGACCTGCACAAGACGCTGGAGCAGCGCCTGGCGCGCTTCCTGGGGACCGAGGACACCATCCTCTACGCCGCGGCTTTCGACGCCAACGGCGGTCTGTTCGAGCCGCTGCTGGGCGAGCAGGACGCGGTGATCAGCGACGAGCTGAACCACGCGTCCATCATCGACGGCATCCGCCTGTGCAAGGCCAAGCGCTACCGCTACAAGCACAACGACATGGCCGACCTGGAGCGCTGCCTGCGCGAGGCCGAGGCCGATGGCGCGCGCTTCAAGCTGGTCTTCAGCGACGGCGTGTTCTCGATGGACGGCACGATCGCGCAGCTCGACGTCATGCGCACGCTCTGCGACCGGCATGGCGCGCTGTTGGGCATCGACGAGTGCCATGCCAGCGGCTTCCTCGGCAGCACCGGCCGCGGCACGCACGAGTACCGCAGCGTGTTCGGCAAGATCGACATCATCACCGGCACACTGGGCAAGGCGCTGGGCGGCGCCTCGGGCGGCTTCACCAGCGGCCGCAAAGAAGTGATCGAGCTGCTGCGCCAGCGCTCGCGGCCCTATTTGTTCTCCAACACGGTGGCGCCGGCCATCGTCGGCGCGTCGATCGCGGTGCTGGACCTGCTGGAGGGCTCGACTGCGCTGCGCGACAAGCTCGAGGCCAACACGCAGTACTTCCGCACCGCCATCCAGGCCGCCGGCTTCGAGATCAAGCCGGGCACGCACCCGATCGTGCCCATCATGGTCTACGACGCGGTGAAGGCGCAGCAGCTCAGCGCCCGGCTGCTGGAGCTGGGCGTCTACGCGGTGGGCTTCTTCTTCCCGGTGGTGCCCAAGGGCCAGGCGCGCATCCGCGTGCAGGTGTCGGCGGTGCACGAGCGCGAGCATCTGGAGCGCGCAGTCGCGGCCTTCACTCAGGCCGGGCGTGAGCTGGGCCTGATCGGAGCCTGAGATGAGCAGTGGCAGCACCCCGAAGATCCTCATCGTCGGCGCCAACGGCCAGATCGGCAGCGAGCTCGCGCTGGCGCTGGCGCAGCGTCACGGCAATGATGCGGTGATCAGCAGCGACGTCGCGCCGCAGGGGCGGCACGCCCAGCTGCGCCACGAGATGCTGGACATCACCGATGCCGCGGCGCTGGCCGCCGTGGTCAAGCGCCACGGCATCACGCAGATCTACCACCTCGCCGCTGCGCTGTCGGCCACCGGCGAGAAGCATCCGATGTGGGCCTGGGACCTGAACATGAAGGGCCTGCTCAATGTGCTGGAGCTGGCGCGCACCGCCAAGCTCGAGCGCGTGTTCTGGCCCAGCTCGATCGCCGCCTTCGGCCCGCATACGCCGGCGCTGGATACGCCGCAGCACACGGTGATGGACCCGACCACGGTCTATGGCATCTCCAAGCTGGCCGGCGAGGGCTGGTGCCGCTGGTACCACGCCAACCATGGGGTGGACGTGCGCAGCCTGCGCTACCCCGGGCTGATCAGCTGGAAGACGCCGCCCGGCGGCGGCACCACCGACTACGCGGTGGAGATCTTCCATGCGGCGCTGAAGGAAGGCCGCTACCGCTGCTTCCTCGAAGCGGGCCAGGCCCTGCCGATGATGTACATGGACGACGCGCTGCGCGCCACGCTGGAGCTGATGGAGGCGCCGGCCGACGCGATCACGCAGCGCGACTCCTACAACCTGGCCGGCATCAGTTTCACGCCGGCCGAGATCGCCGCCGAGATCCGCAAGCACATCCCCGGCTTCGCGATCGACTACGCGCCAGACTTCCGCCAGGGGATTGCGGCGAGCTGGCCGCAGCGCATCGACGACAGCACAGCGCAGCGCGACTGGGGCTGGCAGGCGCGCTACGGCCTGGCCGAAATGGTGGAGGAGATGCTCACGCAGCTGCGTGGCACGCTGGCGCGCGCCGCCTGAGCCGGCTGTCAGATCTTCACGCGGCCCAGCCAGATGTCGCGATACATCACCCAGTCGCCCATGAAGCTGTACAGCGGGCGTTTGAACGAGGCGGGCTTGTTCTTCTCGAAGCCGAAGTGGCCGATCCAGGCGCAGCCGTAGCCGGCCAGCAGGCCGTAGAGCAGCCAGGCCCAGTCGCCGGTGCGCACCAGCAGGGCCAGGCAGATCAGGGACAGGGTGGAGCCCAGGAAGTGCAGGCGCCGGCACATCAGATTGCTGTGCTCGCCCAGATAGAAGGGGTAGAACTCGGCGAAGCTGTTGATCGCCTTGACGCGGGCTGTGTCGGCGGCGGGCGTGGCCTGTTCCATGGTGGCGGGTCTCCTCGTTGACGTGGGCTGCATTGCATGATGTCTGGGCTGGCCTGTCATCGGTGAATGCCCGGCCAGGGCTCTGGCACACTGCGCTGCGTATCTGCCTGCGCACCCGTGTCCACCTACCTGCTGCCCCCCGTGAACTGGCGCTGGTCCGGCCGCCTCGACGAGCGCCGCAAGCAGCTGGCCGAGTCGCTGCTGCTGGCGGCGCTGTTGCATCTGCTGCTGGTCCTGCTGCTGGGCAATGCGCCCGGTGGCCAGGCGCAGCCCGGTGAAGGTGTGTGGGGCCGATTGAGCGTGCGCCTGGCGCTGGACGAGCCGCAGGCCCGCAGCGGCCCGCCGGTGCCGCCCGCACCCGAAGCCGGGCCGGTGGGCGAGGACAAGAACCGGCGTTACGGCGGTGCGGTACGCGCGCCTGACGATGCCGCGGCGCGGCTGCCCGATCCCGGTGCGGCACGGCAGGGTCGCTGGTCCAGCAACGAGGCGCCGAAGCCGCCAGCCGAGACAGGCGCCGACGGTCGGGGGCGGCAGCCCGAGGCCGAAGCCCCGCCGGCTCCACCGACAGCACCGGTGCCCGAGACCTTGGCCCAGACCTCGCCTGAAGCATCGCCGCCCCCCGCTGCGGCGCTGGCCACGCTGCCGGCGCCGAGCGCATTGCCCCTACCGATGGGGCCGGCGGCGATCGAGCCGCTGCGACGCCACGCGGCCGCCGATCCCGGCCCGGTCCTGGCGCCACTGCCGGTGGCGCCGACCGTGCCGCGCCGCCTCGAGACGAGCGCGCTGCAGGCTGGGCCTGCACGCATTGCCGAAGCGGCTGCGCCAGCAGCACCCCAACTGGCCATGCCCGAGCTGAAAGCCGCGCCGCGGCTGCGCCTGCCCAGCGCCAAACCGGCGGACATCGCGCCGGTCGTCGAACAGGCCATGCCCAGCCTGGCTCCGGCCCCGGCCCTAAGCCTGCCCGAGCCCGCAGCGGTGCGCACACGCGAGGCCTTGCCGGCGCCCGTCACGCTGGAGCGCAATCCGCCTGCCGCGGCGATGAGCAGGATGCAGGCCGCTGATGCGCCGGTGATCGAGCCACTGCCGGTGGCACCGACCGTCCCGCCGCGCACGCTGGCGGCGCCGGCGAATGCCGGCCTGGAGCGCAGCACGGCCGCGGCTGCCGCGCCGCAGACGATTCCGCCGCGCGCTTTCACCGCCGACAGCGCTGCGGCAATGCCTTTGGTGCCGGCGCCTCCGCCGCTGCCCGCGGCGCCCGACGCCGGCGCGCGCACCGGGCACGATGTGGCCACGCCGCCATCGGCGTCGGCCAGCGCGGTGCCGCGGCTCAATCTGTCCCTGCCGCGCGCCGGCGAAGTCTCGGTGCGCACCTCGCGCGGCCTGCTCGAAGTGCTGCCGGTGCCGCCGGAGCGCAAGTCCAAGGTCGGCGAGAGCATCGATGCCGCGGCCCGCACCGATTGCCGCGACGCGCACCGCGACGCCGGCCTGGTGGGCGGCATCGCGGTGGCGGCGGATACGCTGCGCGGCAAGGGCTGCCGCTGGTAAGCGACGGCCTGGCGTTCAGGCCGCCAGCGCCGCGCGCATCGCGCGCAGCACCGGGTCCGGCGCCTCGGCCATCAGCGCATGGCCGGCCGGCACCAGATGCACCTGGGCCTTCAGCGCGGCGGCGATGTCCTTGGTCTGTTTCGGTGAGGTCATCTGGTCGCGGTCGCCGAGGATCAGGTGCGCCGGGCAAGTCACCCGTGCGGCCGCGTCCATGCCGCCGGCATAGGCGTCGCAGACCTTGAAGTCGTGCGCGAACAGATTGGTCTCGGTCTGGCCCGCCTGGATGCGGCGCATCAGCGCGCGGCCGCCGCCGTGCAGCCAGGCGCCCGGCCCCGGATAGGAGGGCTTGGCGGCAATGCCCGAATGCGAGAAAGCGTTGACCATGTCGATGGCCTTCAGCGGCGTCTCGCGGGCGGTGGACAGCAGCGCGTCCGAGACCTTCATCGGATAGGCGGTGCCAACCATCACCAGCGCGCGGGCGCGCTGCGGTGCACGCGAAGCGGCTTCCAGCGCGATCAGCGAGCCCATGCTGTGGCCGACCAGCGCCGCCTGCTTCACACCCGCGGCGTCGAGCAGCTGCAGCACCCAGTCGGCCGCCGCGGCCACGTCGGGCAGCGGCGTGCCGGCGCTGCGGCCGTGGCCGGGCAGGTCCACCGCCAGCACGCCGTGGCCATGGTGGGCGAACCAGCGCGCCAGCAGGGTCCAGACGCTGTGATCGTTGAGCGCGCCGTGCACGAAGACGACGCAGGGCAGGGCGGGGTCGAAGCTCTTGCCGCCGGTGTAGGCATAGGCCGTGCGGCCGTTCACTTGCAGTTCCATGGTGTTTTTCGGCCCCGGCTTACTTGGCAGCGATCTTCAGCGCGCGCTTCAGATCGGCGATCAGGTCATCGGCGTCTTCCAGGCCGATGGACAGGCGGATGGTGCCGGCGCCGATGCCGGCCTGGGCGAGCGCGGCGTCGTCCATGCGGCTGTGCGTGGTCGAGGCGGGGTGGATCACCAACGAGCGCACATCGCCCACATTGGCCAGGTGCGAGAAGATCTGCAGCGCCTCGATGAAGCGGCGGCCCTGCTCGCGCGTGCCCTTCAGGTCGAAGCTGAACACCGCGCCGCAGCCGCGCGGCATCAGCTGCTGCGCCAGCGCATGGCTGGGATGGCTGGCCAGCCCGGGGTAGCCGACGCGCGAGACGAAGTCCTGGCTCTCGAGGAACTCGGCCACCTTCTGCGCATTGGCCACATGGCGCTGCATGCGCAGCGACAGCGTTTCGATGCCCTGCAGCATCAGCCAAGCGGTGTGCGGGCTCATGCAGGCGCCGAAGTCGCGCAGGCCTTCGCGGCGGGCGCGCAGCAGGAAGGCGCCGACGGTGCTTTCCTCGGTGAACACCATGTCATGGAAGCCGGCGTACGGTGCGCACAGCTCGGCGAAGCGGGGCAGCGCGGGCTTGGCGCCGCTTGCGGCGTCAAAGCCCGCCGCGCGCAGCGCTTCAGCGCTGCGTCGGTACGAGGCATCCCAGTCGAAGCTGCCGCCATCGACCAGCACGCCGCCGACCACGGTGCCGTGGCCGCAGAGGAACTTGGTGGCCGAGTGATAGACCAGGTCCGCGCCATGCGCCAGCGGCTGGATCAGCCAGGGCGTGGTCAAGGTCGAGTCCACCAGCAGCGGCACGCCGGCCTCATGGCCGATCTGCGCGATGGACGGGATGTCCAGCACGTCCATCGCCGGGTTGCCGACGGTTTCGCCGAAGAGCAGCTTGGTCTCGGGGCGGATCGCGGCGCGCCAGGCGTCCAGGTCGCCGGGCTTGACGAAGGTGGTGCTGATGCCGAAGCGCGCCAGCGTGTAGTGCAGCAGATTGTGCGAACCGCCATAGAGCGCGCTGGACGCAACGATGTGCGAGCCGGCCCCGGCGATGGTGGCGATGGCCAGGTGCAGCGCGGCCTGGCCGCTGGCGGTGGCGATCGCGCCGACACCGCCTTCCAGTGCGGCCATCCGTTCCTCGAAGACCGCGGTGGTCGGGTTGGACAGGCGCGAATAGACATGGCCTGAGCGCTCCATATTGAAGAGCGAGGCGGCGTGCTCGGAGCTCTCGAACACGAAGGACGTGCTCAGGTGCAGCGGCGTGATCCGCGCGCCAGTCGAGGGGTCGGGGGCGGCGCCGGCGTGCAGCGCCAAGGTGTCGAAGCCGGGGTCGGCAAGTCCTGCCATGGTGTCTCCGTGATATCTCGTCGCGCGATTGTGTGCTATGTTGCCCACAGTCCATTTTTACGCCTTGTCCGGAGCAAGCAAGGGCTAGGAGCATCACATGAAAGTTATCGACATCCTGCGCGTCAAGGGCGGCACCCTCTACACCGTCCATCCCGATCAGCCGCTGGCCGAGGCCATCAAGACCATGGCCGAGTACGACATCGGCTCGCTGGTGGTGATGGAGCATGGCGACCTTGTCGGCATGCTGACCTTCCGCGAGGTCATCGCCGCGGTGGTGAAGAACGGCGGTGCCGTCGGCTCGCTGCTGGTGCGCACGGTGATGGACGACCATCCGCTGACCTGCACGCCCGAGACCGATATGGACGAGGTGCGCCGCATGATGCTGGGCCGCCACGCGCGCTACATGCCGGTGATGGGCGGCCGCACGCTCAACGGCGTGATCTCCTTCTACGACGTGGCCAAGGCCGTGGTCGATGCGCAGGACTTCGAGAACCGCATGCTCAAGGCCTATATCCGCGACTGGCCGGTCGAGGAGGGCGAGAAGGAGCCCGAGTCCAAGCTCTAAGACGGCGGGGCTCTCGCACAAGGGCGGCCTGCGGGCCGCCTTTGCATTGGTGGCCTCGTAGAATGGCGGCCTCGTTCACCCCGGTTTCCCCATGTCAGGCAGCACTTTCGGCGATCTGTTCCGCGTCACCAATTTCGGCGAGAGCCATGGCCCGGCGATCGGCTGCGTGATCGACGGCTGCCCGCCGGGGATGGAACTCTCCGAAGCCGACATCCAGCCCGAGCTGGACCGTCGCCGCCCCGGCACCAGCCGCCATGTGACGCAGCGCAACGAGCCCGATGCGGTGGAGATCCTCTCCGGCGTCTATGAGGGCAAGACCACCGGCACGCCGATCTGCCTGCTGATCCGCAACACCGACCAGCGCAGCAAGGACTACGGCAACATCCTCGACACCTTCCGCCCCGGCCATGCCGACTACGCTTACTGGCGCAAGTACGGCATCCGCGATCCGCGCGGCGGCGGGCGCAGCTCGGCACGGCTGACCGCGCCGACGGTGGCCGCCGGCGCGGTGGCGCGCAAGTGGCTGAAGGCCGCCTACGGCACCGAGTTCCGCGGCTGCATGACCCAGCTCGGCGAACTCGAGATCCCGTTCGAGGGTTGGGAACATGTGCCGAACAATCCCTTCTTCGCCGCCAACGCCAGCAAGATCGCCGAGTTGGAAGCCTATATGGACCAGCTGCGCCGCGACGGCGACTCGGTCGGTGCACGGCTGATGGTGCAGGCCAGCGGCGTGCCCGCCGGCCTGGGCGAGCCGCTCTATGACCGGCTGGATGCCGACATCGCCTATGCGCTGATGGGCATCAACGCGGTCAAGGGCGTCGAGATCGGCGACGGCTTCGGCGTGGTCGCGCAGCGCGGCAGCTACCACGGCGACGAGCTGACGCCCGAGGGCTTTGCCAGCAACCATGCCGGCGGTGTGCTCGGTGGCATCTCCAGCGGCCAGGACATCGTTGCCAGCATCGCGATCAAGCCGACCAGTTCGATCCGCAGCCCTAAGGCCTCGGTGGACCGCCAGCTGCAGCCGACCACGGTGGAGACCTTCGGCCGCCACGACCCCTGCGTCGGTATCCGCGCCACGCCGATCGCCGAGGCGCTGCTGGCGCTGGTGCTGATGGACCATGCGCTGCGCCAGCGCGCGCAGTGCGGCGACGTGCAGCTGCCGGTGCCGCCTATCCCTGCGGCGCGTCCTTGAGCGCGGCCTCTCGTCGATGAATGCCGCGAGCGCCGCGCCAGCCGCCGAGCGCACGCTGGCGGCCAGCGCGGTGCTGTCCTGCGCCTATTTCGTCTCCATCGGACTGATCAGCCCCTATGCGCCGCTCTGGTACAAGGAGCTGGGCCTTTCGGTGTTTGCCTTGGGCGTGCTGGCCTCGATTCCGAGCTGGACGCGGCTGTTTGCGCCATATGCCTGGGGGCTGATGGCCGATCGCAGCGGACGGCGCGTCGAGCTGATCCGCCTGGGTGCGCTGGCCTGCCTGATCAGCGGCTGCGGATTCCTGCTGCCGCCCAGTTTCGCGTTGCTTGCCGGCGTGGCCTTCCTGATGTTCAGCTTCAACGCTGCCATCGTGCCGCTCACCGAGACGGTGGTGGCCGCCCAGCTGGCGCAGAGCGGCGGCGGCATGGATGCGCGGCGTTATGGCCGCGTGCGTGTCTGGGGTTCGATCGGCTTTCTTGCCGCCGTGCTGGTCGGCGGCTGGTGGTTCGAACACTTCGGCATGCGCCACTTCGTGCCGCTGATGCTGGGGGCGCTGGTCCTGCTGGTGCTGGCCGCCTGGCGGCTGCCGGTGCTGCCCGCTGCCGCGCATGAACACGCCGAGCCGGCGCCGCCGGTGCTGCAGGTGCTGGCACGGCCCGAGGTGCGCTGGTTCTTCGCGGGACTGTTCCTTACCGTGCTGGCGCATTCGGCGCTGTATGCCTTCTTCAGCCTGTACCTGGACAGCATGGGACATGCCAAACGGGTGGTGGGCATGCTGTGGGCGGTGTCGGTGCTGGTGGAGATCGCCTGGTTCTGGCTGCAGGGGCGGGCACTGGAGCGCGGCAGCCTGCACCAGTGGCTGACGGTGGCCGCCTTGATCAGCAGCGGCCGCTTTGCCATGACCGCTGCCTTCGGCGACAACGTCTGGCTGCTGGTGCTGGCGCAATGCAGCCATGCCCTAACATTTGCGGCGCAACACACCGCCTGCATCGCGCTGGTGACCCGCTACTTCCCCGGCCGGCTGCGCGGCCGCGGCCAGGCGCTGTATTCGGTGCTCGGCTATGGCTGTTCGGGTGTGCTGGGTGCCCTGGGCGGCGCCTGGCTGGCCGAGCACTGGGGCTATGCGTCGGTCTACTGGGCCGCTGCCGTGGCCGCCTTGGCCGGTGCCTGGTGCTGCCGGCGCAGCGGCCAGTTCGACGGCCTGCGCACAGCGGCCTGAGCGGTCGGCGCCGAGCTGGCGCGCAACGGCCCGGTCTGTGGCCAGCGCAGGCTGTCACGAGCTTTCTGCAGTTCGTCGCAGGGGGGGCTTGAAGCCACAGGGCCACTCCTACACTGCGCCCCGTTTCGACATCAGGTCGGCAAGAACAGGGGAGTGGACATGCGCAAGCAATGGCTGTTTGGTGGTGTGGCGGTGCTGCTGGTGGGCGCTGGCGCCGCCGTGGCAATGCTGTCGGGCAGGACCGAGGCTGCGAAGACGACCGACAAGGGCGGCAAGGAGCCGGTGCTGGAATTCGTGGCCGGCGAGGTGCTCAAGCCGCTGCGTGTCAGCATGCCGGAGCAAATCGAGTTCTCCGGCCCGCTGGTTGCGCCGGGTACCGTGGTCGTGCGCGCCAAGGCGCCGGGCACGCTGCTGAGCCTGGCGGTGGCCGAGGGCAGCCGCGTGCGCGCCGGCCAGGTGCTGGGCCAGATCGATCTGGAGGAACTGCGCCACCGCGTTGCCGAGCGCAATGCCAGCGTCGCGTCGGCGCGCGCGCAGCTCGAGCAGGCCGAGCGCCAGCACAAGGCCAACCAGGGGCTGGCCGACCAGAAGTTCATCGCGCCGACCGCGCTGGAAACCTCGCGCGCCGCGCTGGAGGCCGCGCGTGCGCAGCTGGCCGTCGCACAGGCGCAGTTCGACAGCAGCCAGGTGACGCTGCGCCAGGCGGCGCTGATCGCACCGATCAACGGCGTGGTGGCCAAGCGCCATGCCCTGCCGGGCGAGAAGCTCGCTGCCGAGCAGCAGCTGCTGTCCATCGTCGACCTCGCCAAGCTGGAACTGGCTGGCCTGGTCGGAACGCATGAGGTCAGCCGTCTCAAGCCCGGCATGCCGGTGCAGGTGCGCATCGAAGGCGTGGACCGCGCGGTGCAGGCGCGCATCGCGCGCATCGCGCCGGCGGCCGAGCCCGGCACGCGCTCGATCGGCGTGACGCTGGAGCTGGACAACCCGAAGGAGGAGTTCCGTGCCGGCCAGTATGCGGTGGCCCGCGTCGAGCTGCCCGACGAGGCCGAGCGCATGGCGCTGCCGCTGGCGGCGGTAATCGGCAGCGCGGGCCAGGAGCAGGTCTGGATCATCGAGAACGGCGCGCTGGTGCGCCGGGCTGTGACCACCGGTCGCCGCGACCAGCGCGAGGGCCGGGTCGAGGTGCTGAAGGGCCTGACGCCCGAAGCCCAGGTGCTGGCGGCGCGTTTCGACAATCTGCGCGAAGGCGCCAAGGCCACCATCGTGGCCGAGCGTGCCCAGGTCGCGAGTGCGGCGGCAAGCACGCCGGCACAGCGCTGAACGAGAAGAAGAACAACAGGGAGCGACAACATGTGGATGACCCGTGTCTCGATCCAGAACCCGGTCTTCGCGACCATGGTGATGGTGGCCTTGTGCGTGCTGGGCCTGTTCTCGTACGCCAAGCTGGGTGTCGAACAGATGCCCGACATCTCGCTGCCCGGCGCTTTCATTGATGTGCGCTATCCCGGCGCCTCGCCCGAGGCGGTGGAGCGCGAGATCGCCAAGCCCATGGAGGAGGCGCTCAACACCATCGCCGGCGTCGATCGCATCCAGTCGCGCAGCTTCGAAGGCCGCGTGCAGATGAGCGTTGAGTTCACGCTCAACACCGACATGGGCCGCGCGATGCAGGACCTGCGCGACCGCATCGCGATGGTCCAGGCAGCGCTGCCCAAGGACGCCAAGGCGCCGAACATCTCGCGCTTCCAGGCCGACAACGCGCAGCCGGTGGTCGTCGCCGCGCTGATGAGCAAGACGCGGCCGCCGCGCGAGCTGTCGATGTTGGGCGAGCACACCATCGCCAAACGTCTCGGCCGTGTCGAGGGCGTGGCCAAGGTGGATGTGGGCGGCCTGGTGGCGCGCGAGGTGCGCATCGACCTGGACCCGCTGCGCCTGCGCGCTTATGGCATCACGCCGGCGGAGATTGCCAAGGCCGTGGCGGCGGCTAATGCCGACCAGCCGGTGGGCTTGCTGTCCGACCACAGCTCCGACGCCATCCTGCGCGTCGAGGGGCGCGTCAAGGACCCCAAGGACTTTGCCAAGCTGGTCGTCGCGCGTCGCGGCGATCTGGTGCTGACGCTGGGCGACCTCGGCCAGCTGGTCGAGCGCGAGCGCGAGGCCGACAACATCGCGCGCATCAACGGCGCGCCGGCAGTGACCTTCAATGTCTTCAAGCAGCAGGACGCCAACATCGTCAAGACCGGCGACGCGGTGAAGGAGGCGCTGGACGAGTTGCGCAAGACCTTGCCCAAGGACGTCGAGCTGAACCTGATCTACGCCAGCAGCGACTTCGTCAAGGGTTCGCTGGACGGGCTGCGCCACACGCTGATCGAGGGCGCCTTGCTGACCGTGGCCATCGTCTTCCTGTTCCTGCACAGCTGGCGCTCGACCATCATCACCGGGCTGACGCTGCCGATCGCGGTGATCTCCAGCTTCATCGCCGTACATGCCTTCGGCTTCACGCTGAACTTCATGACCATGATGGCGCTGTCGCTGTGCATAGGCCTGCTGATCGATGACGCCATCGTCGTGCGCGAGAACATCGTGCGCCATGTGCACATGGGCAAGGACCATCATCGCGCCGCCTTCGACGGCACCAACGAGATCGGCCTGGCGGTGATGGCCACCACCTTCGCGATCTGCGCGGTGTTCGTGCCGGTGGCTTTCATGGGCGGCATCATCGGCAAGTTCTTCTATCCCTTCGGCATCACCGTCGCGGTAGCCGTGCTGGTGAGCCTGTTCGTCAGCTTCACGCTGGACCCGATGCTCTCCAGCGTCTGGAAGGATCCGCCCAGCACGCGCCTGGCTCGGCTGCCGGTGCTGGGCCACCTGATGCGCGGTACCGACCGCGTGATGGACTGGATGCACGGCGCCTACGAGCGGCTGATCCGCTGGGCCTTCTCGGCGCGCCGCTACCGGGTCTTCGTGCCGCCCATCCCGCTGTATGCCCGCGGCTTCGATGCGCAGGGCCGGCGGCTGAAGACCGGTCCACGTGGACTGCAACTGGCGACGATCACGCCGCGCGGCCTGGTGCTGGCCGTCGGTGCGGGCAGCTTCGTCGTCGCGCTGGGGCTGGCGCCGCTGGTGGGCAGCGAGTTCGTGCCGCAGACCGACCAGGGTTTCACGCAGCTGAGCCTGCGCATGCCGGTGGCGACCAGCCTGCAGCGCGGCGATGCCAAGGTGCGCCAGGTGGAGGAGATCCTCGCGCGCTACAAGGAGATCAAGACCGTCTCCACCGTCGTGGGCAGCACCGGCGAAGGCATGGCCACCGGCCGCAATCAGGCGGTGATGAACATCTCGCTGGTCGATCGCAGTGAGCGCCAGCGCAGCCAGAAGCAGATCGAGGATGCGATCCGCGCTGACCTGGCGAAGATCCCTGGCATCGAATTGAGCGTCGGTTTCGACAAGCCAGTGTGGATCACGCTGCTGGGCAGCGATGCCGACGCGCTGACCCAGGCTGCGCGCGACCTGGTCGAGCAGATCAAGAAGGTGCCTGGTGCGGTGGATGTGGACACCACGGTCAAGCCGGGCCTGCCGGCCTATGCGGTGCGGCTGAAGGATTCGGCGATTCGTGAGCTGGGCCTGTCGGCACCGCAGATCGCGTCCTCGCTGCGCGCCTATGTCAACGGCGAGGTGGCGACCTACTGGACCGCGCCCGACGGCAACCAGGTCGAGGTGCTGCTGCGCCTGCCGCGCGAGCAGCGCGAGCGCGTCGAGCAGATGGCCAAGCTGCCGGTGGCCTTCGCCAAGGACGGCTCGCCGATCGCGCTGGACCAGGTGGCGACCATCGAGCAGGTGTTCAACCCCGAGGTGATCCGCCGCCAGAATCTGCAGCGTCGCGAGGCGGTGTTCGCTGGCGTGCAGGGTCGCACCTCCGGCGAGGTCAATGCCGAGGTGCAGAAGCTGATCAAGAACACCCAGCTGCCGCCGGGCGTGTCCTTCATGGTGGACGGCGCCGGCAAGCAGCAGGCCGAGGCCTTTGCCGGCCTGCTCGGCGCGATGGGCCTGGCGGTGATCTTCATCTACATCGTGCTGGCCAGCCAGTTCGGCAGCTTCCTGCAGCCGATCGCGATCATGGCCTCGCTGCCGCTGTCGCTGATCGGCGTGATGCTGGCGCTGCTGCTGTGGCGCTCGACGCTGAACGTGTTCTCGATGATCGGCCTGGTGATGCTGATGGGCTTGGTGACCAAGAACGCGATCCTGCTGGTGGACTTCGCCAACCAGGCGCGCAAGGCCGGCGCCAGCGTGCCCGAGGCGCTGCTGCAGGCCGGGCTGATCCGCATGCGCCCGATCATGATGACCACCGCGGCGATGGTGTTCGGCATGCTGCCTATGGCCATCGCGCTGAACCAGGGCGGCGAGATCCAGGCGCCGATGGGCCGCGCCATCATTGGCGGCGTGATCACGTCGACGCTGCTGACGCTGGTCGTCGTGCCGGTGCTCTACAGCTATCTGGTCGGCCGCGAGCGCCGGCCGGCGCCGCATGCGCTGGCTGACGCCGTTCCGGCGGCGGGCGACTGAAGCCGCGAGACATAGTTCCTCCGCTGGCCGCACGGCCAGCTGCGCCTACGGCTTACCGACAGGCAGAATCGGGGCGTCGGCCGTGGGCCGAGGAGCTATGGATGAACCAAGGCCAGGACCCTCGTGAAGTGAGTTGCTGCCAGGCGCATGGTGACGCCGAGGTGGGCGAGGCATGACCTTGCGCGGCGCTGGCGACGAGCAGGCCGGAACGCCGGCCATGAAGGAGGCGATTGCCGGCGAACACAGCCGGCTGCTCTATGGCAGCCTGCCCTCGGTGCTGCCGATCAACCTGCTGCTTGCGGCACTTGTGGCGGCCACGATGCACCAGGTCATCGGCTTGCTGCCGACCCTGGTTTGGCTCACGGTGATGCTGACGGTGCAGGTTTGGCGCTTGCGCATGCTCAGGCTGCAGCGCGCCGCTGCTGGCAAGCCCGGGCAGGCGCAACCGCTGAGCTGGCTGCGGCGCTTCCGCATCGGCGCCTTTGCGTCGGGCTTCGCCTGGGGGCTGGGCGGCGTGCTGCTGTTCCCGTCGCAGGACACGGTGCACCAGATGTTCCTCGCGATGACGATGGCGGCCATCTGCGTGGGTGGTTTCAGCTCGATGGCCAGCGAGCGCGTCTCGCTGATGGCTTTCATCCTACCGGTGCTGCTGCCCTTCGGTGCGCGGCTGCTGATGCACGGCGGGAACCTGCAAGTGGTCATTGCCACGATGGGGCTGCTCTTCGTCGTCTATCTGATCGTCAGCGGCCGACGGCTGCAGGCCCAGCTGGAGGACAACGTGCAGCTGCGGCTGCAGGCCGTCGAGCGCGAGGAGGCGCTGCTGGACGAGCAGCGCCTGAACGCGATCATTGCGCGGGTGCAGATCCAGTTCATCCGTGAAGCCGATCGCGGCCAGGCCTTCGACGTGCTGCTCGCCGACCTGCTGGAGCTCACCGACAGTGAATACGGCTTCATTGCCGAGGTGCGTCGCGACGCGGGCGGCCAGCCCTTCATGAAGACTCGCTCCTTGACCAACATCGCCTGGGACGAGCAGACGCGACGGCTCTACGAGGCTGGCCTGGAACAGGGCATGACCTTCACGCGCCTGGACACGCTGTTCGGCGCGGCACTGGTGACGGGCGAGCCGGTGATCTCGAACCATCCGGCCAGTGATCCGCGCCGCGGCGGACTGCCGGCGGGGCACCCTCCGCTGAAGGCCTTTTTGGGTCTGCCGATCCGGCATGCCGGCGAGCTGGTGGCGATGATCGGCCTGGCCAACCGCCGTGGCGGCTATGACAACGAGCTGCTGGACTTTCTGCATCCGCTGCTGGTGACCTTGGGCCAGCTCTTCGAGGTGGAGAAGGTCGAGGCGATGTACCGGCGCCATCAACTGGAACTGGCGCGGCTGTCGCGCGTGGCCAGTCAGACCACCAACGGCGTGGTGATCACCGATGCTCAGGGCCGCATCGAATGGATCAACGAGGGCTTCACGCGCATTTCCGGCTACACGCTGGGCGAGGTGAGGGGACGCAGGCCGGGTGAGGTCCTGCAGGGGCCCGGTACCGATCAGGCGGTGATCCTGCGCATGCGCGAGGCGCTGGCGCAGCAGCAGCCCTTCGAGGCCGAGCTGCTCAACTACAGCAAGGACGGTCAGCCTTACTGGATACAGATCAGCTGCAACGCCTTGCGCGATGCAGCGGGCACGGTGCAGGGCTTCATGGCGATCGAGCAGGACATCACACTGCGCAAGGCGGACGCCGAGCGGCTGCGCGAGACCACCCAGCTGCTCGACAGCATCGTCGAGAACGTGCCGAACATGGTGTTCCTGAAGCGGGCATCGGATCTGAGCTATGTGTTCGTCAATCGCGCCGGCGAGCGCATGCTGGGCATGGATCGCAACCAGCTGCTGGGGCGCTCGAACCGCGAGCTGCTGCCTGCCGAACAGGCCGACTACTTCGATGCTCGCGACCGCGAGGCGCTGCAGAGCACGGCATTGGTCGACATTGCCGAAGAGCAGGTCGAGGTTGCCGGGCAGCTGCGTATCATCCATTCGCAGAAGCTGACGTTGCGCGATGCACAGGGGCGGGCGCAGTACCTGCTGGGCATCATCGAGGACATCACCGAACGCCAGCGCGTCGAGCGCATGAAGAACGAGTTCGTCTCCACCGTCAGTCACGAACTGCGCACGCCACTGACGGTGATTGCCGGTGCACTGGGGCTGCTGGCCGAGGGCGTGCTGGAGCGCAAGCCGCAACGCGCCCGCGAGATGATCGAAGCGGCCCATGCCAACAGCCTGCGCCTGACCACGCTGATCAACGACCTGCTCGACATGGAGAAACTCGCTGCCGGCAAGATGCAGTTCTCCATTCAGCGCGAGGACCTGGCGCTGCTCGTGCGGCAGGCGATTGCCGAGAACCAAGGCTATGCGGAGCAGCATGGTGCCCATATCCGCCTCTCCGAAGGCGGTGAGCTGAGCGTGCCGGTGAACGTGGACGCCCAACGCCTGCTGCAGGCGCTGGCGAATCTGCTGTCCAACGCAGCGAAGTTCTCACCTCCGGGGGGCGAGGTCGAGGTGCGGTTGCTCCGGCTGCCCGGCGATGCGGCCCAGGTCGAGGTGCGCGATCAGGGACCGGGCATACCGGCGGCCTTTCGCGAGCGCATCTTCGAGAAGTTCGCGCAGGCCGACGCCACCAATACCCGTGCCAAGGGCGGCACCGGCCTGGGGCTGGCGATCACCCGCGATCTGGTCGAGGGCATGGGCGGCACGATTGGCTTCGAGTCGGAAGAAGGGCGAGGCACCAGCTTCCATCTGCGCTTCCCGCTGGCCGAAACAGTCGACGCCTGAGACCGTGCGCAGCCGCCGCGCGGGGCGGCTCAGCACTCGACGATGTTCACCGCCAGACCGCCACGCGCGGTCTCCTTGTACTTGCTCATCATGTCGGCACCAGTCTCGCGCATGGTCTTGATGACCTTGTCGAGGCTGACGTAGTGCGTGCCGTCGCCGCGCAGCGCCATGCGCGCGGCGTTGATCGCCTTGACCGAGGCGATGGCATTGCGCTCGATGCAGGGGATCTGCACCAGGCCGCCCACCGGGTCGCAGGTCAGGCCCAGGTGGTGCTCCATGCCGATCTCGGCGGCGTTCTCGACCTGCTCGGGCGTGCCGCCCATCACCGCGCACAGCGCGCCGGCCGCCATCGAGCAGGCCACGCCGACCTCGCCCTGGCAGCCGACCTCTGCGCCGGAGATCGAGGCGTTCTCCTTGTAGAGGACGCCGATGGCCGCGGCGGTGAGCAGGAAGTCGATCACGCCGTCTTCATTCGAGCCGTGCACGAAACGGCTGTAGTAGTGCAGCACCGCCGGCACGATGCCGGCCGCGCCATTGGTGGGCGCGGTGACGACGCGACCGCCGGCGGCGTTCTCTTCGTTGACGGCCAATGCATAGAGGTTGACCCAGTCCATCACCTGCAGCGGGTCTCTCAAGGCAGCTTCGGGGTTGCTGGTCAGGTCGTGGTAGAGCTGCGCGGCGCGGCGCTTGACCTTGAAACCGCCGGGCAAGGTGCCCTCACTGCGCAGGCCGCGCTGCACGCAGTCCTGCATGGTCTGCCAGATGCGCAGCAGGCCGGCGCGGGTCTGGTCGTCGCTGCGCCAGTGGCGCTCGTTGCGGCGCATCAGTTCGGCGATGCTTATGCCGTGCGTGCGCGTCAGCGCCAGCAGTTCGTCGCCGGTCTTGAAGGGGTAGGGCAGCACGGTGGCGTCCGGCGCGATCTGCTTCTGCTTCGTTCCGTCGGCCAGCACCTCCTCGCTGACGACGAAGCCGCCGCCCACCGAGTAGTAGACGCGCTCCTGAATCGCCTTGCCCTCGGCATCGAAGGCCGTGAAGCGCATGCCGTTGGCATGAAGCGGCAGGCTCTGGCGGCGGAAGAACACCAGGTCCTTGGCCTCGTCGAAGGCCAGCTCCCTTTCGCCCAGCAGCGCGAGGCGGCTGCCGCCGCGGATCGCGTCCAGATAGGCGGGGATCCGCTCGACATCCACCGTGTCCGGCTCATGCCCGGCCAGACCCAGCAGCACCGCCTTGTCGCTGCCGTGGCCCTTGCCGGTGGCGCCCAGCGAGCCGTAGAGCTGCGAGACGACGCGCGCCGTGCTGTCCAGCAGGCCTTCATGCTTGAGGCGCAGCGCAAAGAGGCGCGCCGCGCGCATCGGCCCGACGGTGTGCGAGCTCGACGGTCCGATGCCGATCTTGAAGAGGTCGAAGACGGAAACAGCCATGGCGAACAGTCCTTCCTGATGAGCAAGGGCACTGGCGCGAGACAGACCGCGACCGGGATCGCCGGCGCGCAGCTGTCGCAGATGCAAAAAGGGCCGGAATGACCGGCCCCAGAACTTGGCGACTTACTGGTAGTCGCTCACCGGCACGCAGGAGCAGAACAGATTGCGGTCGCCGTAGACATTGTCCACGCGGCCCACCGGCGACCAGTACTTCTGCCGGCGCAGCGAGGCCACCGGATAGGCGGCTTCTTCGCGCGTGTAGGCATGGGTCCACTCGGCTTTCAGCAGGCTCTCGGCCGTGTGCGGTGCGTTGAGCAGCGGGTTGTCCTCGCGCGGCCACTCGCCCTTCTCGACCTTGGCGATCTCGGCGCGGATCTGCAGCATCGCGTCGCAGAAGCGGTCCAGCTCGTGCTTGGATTCGCTCTCGGTGGGCTCGACCATCAGCGTGCCGGCTACGGGGAAGGACAGCGTCGGTGCGTGGAAGCCGTAGTCGATCAGGCGCTTGGCCACATCCTCGGCGCCGACGCCGGTGGCGTCCTTCAGCGGGCGCAGGTCGAGGATGCACTCGTGGGCCACGCCGCCGCCCTTGACGCCGGCGATGTTGCCGCTGAAGTGGATGTCATAGGCATCGGCCAGGCGCGCCGCGACATAGTTCGCCGACAGGATCGCCACTTCGGTGGCATCGGTCAGGCCTTCGGCACCCATCATGCGCACATACATCCACGAGATCGGCAGCACCGCGGCATTGCCCAGCGGTGCGGCCGAGACCGCGCCGATATTGGTCTTGCCGCCGATGCCGGCCGAGCGATGCGCCGGCAGGAAAGGCACCAGATCCTCGACCACGCAAACCGGGCCGACGCCCGGGCCGCCGCCGCCGTGCGGGATGCAGAAGGTCTTGTGCAGGTTCAGGTGCGAGACGTCGCCACCGAACTCGCCCGGTGCCGCGACGCCGACCAGCGCGTTCATGTTCGCGCCGTCCACATAGACGCGGCCGCCATGCTTCTTGACCAGCGCGCAGATCTCCTTCACATGGGTGTCGAACACGCCATAGGTGGAGGGGTAGGTGATCATGATCGCGGCCAGGTTGGCGGCATGCTGCTCGCACTTGGCCTGCAGGTCGGCGAGGTCGATATTGCCTTCCTTGTCGCACTTGGTCACGACGACCTGCATGCCCACCATATGCGCCGACGCCGGGTTGGTGCCATGGGCCGACTCGGGGATCAGGCAGATCTTGCGATGGCCTTCGCCGCGAGACTCATGCCAGGCCTTGATCGCCAGCAGGCCGGCGTATTCGCCTTGCGAGCCGGCATTGGGCTGCAGGCTGATACCGGCATAGCCGGTGGCCTGGCAGAGCCAGCCGGTGAGTTGCTCGTTGAGCAGCTCATAACCCTTGAGCTGCTCGCGCGGCGCGAAGGGGTGCACCTGCGCGAACTCCGGCCAGGTGATGGGGATCATCTCGCTGGTGGCGTTGAGCTTCATCGTGCAGGAGCCCAGCGGGATCATGCTGCGGTCCAGCGCCAGGTCCTTGTCGGCCAGGCTGCGCAGATAGCGCAGCATCTCGGTCTCGGAGTGGTAGCGATTGAAGACCGGGTGGCTCAGGTACTTGCTGCTGCGCACCAGCTCGGCCGGGATCAACGGTGCAATGCCGTTCTCGAAGGCCGAAAGATCGGTCGTCACGCCGAACACCGTCAGGATGGCGGCCAGGTCGGCGCGCGTGGTGGTCTCGTCCAGCGAGATCGACACGCTCTCGGCAGAGGCGCGGCGGAAGTTCATGCCGGCGGCCAGCGCCTTGGCGATGATGGCCTCGGTCTGCGCGCCGGTCTTGATCTCCAGCGTGTCGAAGGCGAAGGCATTGGCCTTCTGCGCACCCAGCGCCTTGGCCAGGATGGCGGTGTAGCTGGCCACGCGCAGCGCGATGCGCTTCAGGCCTTCGGGGCCGTGGTAGACCGCGTACATGCTGGCGACGACCGCCGGCAGCACCTGGGCCGTGCAGATATTGGACGTGGCCTTCTCGCGGCGGATGTGCTGTTCACGGGTCTGCAGCGCCAGGCGGTAGGCCGGGTTGCCGTGCGAATCCACCGAGACACCCACCAGGCGGCCGGGCAGGCTGCGCTTGAACTCGTCCTTGCAGGCCATGTAGGCGGCATGCGGGCCGCCATTGCCCATGGGCATGCCGAAGCGCTGGGTGGTACCGACGGCGATGTCGGCGCCTTGCTCGCCCGGCGCCTTCAGCAGCGTCAGCGCGAGCAGGTCGGCAGCGACGATCAGCAGGCCGCCCTGGCCATGCACCGCGTCGGCGATGGGCTGCAGCGCGCGCACCTCGCCGTTGACACCGGGGTATTGCACCAGCGCTGCGAAGCATTCGCCGCTCTTGCCAGCGTCGGCTGCCGGACCGACCTGCACCGTGATGCCCAGCGGCTCGGCGCGAGTGCGGATCACTTCCAGCGTCTGCGGCAGCACATCGTCGGCGACGAAGAAATTCAGGCTCTTGCTCTTGCCGACGCGCGCGGCCAGCGTCATCGCCTCGGCGGCGGCGGTGGCTTCGTCCAGCATCGACGCATTGGCGATGGCCAGGCCGGTCAGGTCGGTGACCATGGTCTGGAAGTTCACCAGCGCCTCCATGCGGCCCTGCGAGATCTCGGCCTGGTAGGGCGTGTAGGCGGTGTACCAGGCGGGGTTCTCGAGGATGTTGCGCAGGATGACGCCCGGCGTATGCGTGCCGTAGTAGCCCTGGCCGATATAGCTCTTCAGCACCTGGTTCTGTGCGGCGATGGCCTTCAGCTCGGCCAGCGCCTGCGCCTCGGTGACGGCCGGCGGCAGCTGCATGCCCTGCGCGCGCTTGATGGATGCGGGCACCACGGCCTCGATCAGCGCGCGGCGCGAAGCCTGGCCGATCACGGAGAGCATCGCCGCTTCATCGGTGGCATCCGGGCCGATGTGGCGGGCTTGGAATTCAGCGGCGTTCTCGAGTTCGCCCAGGGGCTTCAGCGCAGACATCAACATGGCAAAAATCTCTCTATCTCAGTGTTCGGCGGGCCAAGTGCCGGGCCGGGTGCCGGGCCGCCCCAAGCCGGCCCGCGAGGTGATGCAGGTGGCTCCATGCCGCCAGCATCGCCGTCCCCTCGGGGGACCGCCCAGCCGTGCCCGCGTTCAGCGTGGCAGCCTGGGCGAGGGGCTTACGTCACTTCAGCTGTTCTTGACCAGCTCGTCGTAGGCGGTGCTGTCCATCAGCGCATCCAGCTCGGCCGGGTTGGCCAGCTTGACCTTGAAGAACCAGCCGGCCTTGAGCGGGTCGGTGTTGGCCAGCGAGGGGTCGTTGCGCAGATCTTCGTTGACGGCGGTGATCTCGCCCGTCACCGGCATGTAGACGTCGGCAGCGGCCTTGACCGACTCGACCACGCCGGCCACGTCCTTGGCGGCATAGCTCTTGCCGACTTCGGGCAGGTCCACGAAGACCACGTCGCCCAGCGCGTCCTGCGCGTGGACGGTGATGCCCACGGTGACGCTGCCGTCGGCTTCGATCTGGACCCACTCGTGGTCGGGCGTGTACTTGATGGTCATGGTCGGGCTCCGTTGAAGTTGAGTAGGGGTCAGCCGCGGTAGTAGCGGTTCGGGGTGAAGGGGGTGGCGCTGACGGTCATCGGGGTGCGCTTGTCGCGCACGATGGCGAAGACCTCGGTGCCGAGTGCGGCATGGCTGCTCTGCAGATAGGCCAGCGCCACCGGCTTGCCGACGGTCGGGCCCAGCGTGCCGCTGGTGACGATGCCGACTTCGGTGCCGTTGGCGTCGACGATCTTCGACCCCTCGCGCACCGGCATGCGCTCGCTGCTGAGCAGACCGACGCGCTTGCGCGCTGCGCCATGGGCCAGCTGCTGTTCGATCACTGCCGCGCCCGGATAGCCGCCGGCGCGTGCGCCACCCGGGCGACGCACCTTCTGGATCGCCCAGGTGAGGGCGGCTTCGACCGGGGTGGTCGTCGTGTCGATATCGTGGCCGTAGAGGCACAGGCCGGCTTCCAGGCGCAGCGAATCGCGCGCACCCAGGCCGATGGGCTTCACTTCCGGCTGGGCCAGCAGCTTGCGCGCCAGCGCCACCGCCTGGTCCTGGTGCACCGAGATCTCGAAGCCGTCCTCGCCGGTGTAGCCCGAGCGGGTCAGGAAGGTGGGGATGCCGTCGAGCTCGAAGAAGCCGCCGGTCATGAAGGTCAGCTTGGCGACCTCGGGGTTCAGCCGCGCCAGCGCCTCGACCGCCTGCGGCCCCTGCAGCGCCAGCAGCGCCTGCTCGGGCAAGGGGATCACCTCGCACTGGCCGGCGAGGTGTTTCTGCATATGGGCGATGTCCTGCACCTTGCAGCCGGCGTTGACGACGACGAAGAGGTCGTCCGGGCGGCGGCAGATCATCAGGTCGTCGAGGATGCCACCGGCCTCATTGGTGAACATCGCATAGCGCTGCTTGAACACGCCCAGGTCGACCACGTCGACCGGCACCAGCGATTCCATCGCGGCGGCAGCACCGGCGCCGACCAGGCGCACCTGGCCCATGTGCGAAACGTCGAACAGGCCGGCCGCGGCGCGGGTGTGCTTGTGCTCGGCCATGATGCCGGCGGGGTACTGCACGGGCATGTCATAGCCGCCGAAGGGCACCATCTTGGCGCCGAGTTCGACGTGCAGCGCGTGCAGAGGGGTCTTGAGGAGAACTTCGCTGGCGGACATTTGGGAAAGCTCCGAGGGCATCTTGTGGCCCACTCCCAGAAGGAGTGGGGGATATGCCCTCGCTGTCCGCTTTACCTGAGAGATTGGCCGCTGGCAGATCGCCAAGAGCTTGCCCCTTCGGTGGACGGGCTCGGGGCCCGCCTCTCTCCAGTGAGGAACGCCGGGTTATCGGCGTCTTGTCAGTCCTTTTGCCTGAGCGTTCGCAGCTTGGGATCACCGGTGCCACTGCGCCTTCGGCGGCTCCTCTATCGGAGCTCTCTCCTGACCGCGCGCATTGTAGCCATGCTTTGCCAGACTGGGACGAAAGCGCTTCAGGGTAGCAGCACCGCCGCGCCCTGCAGCCGTCCGCTGCGCAGGTCGGCCAGCGCTTCGTTGGCCTGCTCCAGCGGGTAGCGCGTCGTCTCGACCCGCAAGGGCAGGGTAGCGGCCAGCGCGAGGAACTCGTGCGCGTCGGCGCGGGTGAGGTTGGCCACCGACACAAGCTGGCGTTCCTCCCACAGCAGCTTGTAGGCGAAGGCGGGGATCTCGCTCATGTGGATGCCGCCGCAGACCACGCGGCCGCCCTTGCGCACCGCCTGCAGCGCCAGCGGCACCAGCGCGCCGACCGGCGCGAAGATGATCGCCGCATCCAGCGGCTCGGGCGGCGGTTGGTCGGAGTCGCCGGCCCACAACACGCCCAGGCGCCGCGCGAACTCCTGCGCCTCATGGTCGCCGGCGCGCGTGAAGGCATAGACCTTGCGGCCCTGATGGATGGCCACCTGTGCGATCAGGTGCGCGGCGGCGCCGAAGCCGTAGAGGCCCAGCACCTGCGCCTCGTCGCCGGCCAGCTTCAGCGCGCGCCAGCCGATCAGCCCGGCGCAAAGCAGGGGAGCGAGCTGCACAGCGTCCTGGTCATCGGGCAGCGGCAGGCAGAAGGCCGCCTCGGCCAGCACATGGCTGGCAAAGCCGCCGTCGCGGCCATGGCCGGTGAACAGCGGCGTGTCGCAGAGGTTCTCGTGCCCGTCGGCGCAGTAGCGGCAGTGGCCGCAGGTGTGCGCCAGCCAGGGCACGCCGACGCGCTGGCCGAGTTTCCAGCCGGCGTCGACACCCGGCCCCAGAGCATCGATGCGGCCGACGATCTCGTGGCCGGGTACCAGCGGCAGCCTGGGCAGCGGCAGGTCGCCATCGACCACATGCAGGTCGGTGCGGCAGACCGCGCAGGCCTCGATGCGCAGGCGCAGCTCGCCCGGGCCGGGCTGCGGATCGGGGCGCTGCTCCAAGCGCAAGGCGTCGCCGGGGGCATGCAGGACCATCGCACGCATCGCTGAGTTCCTCCCTGGTCTGGACCCCACGATGGTGCCCGCGTGCCATCGGCCTCTCTTGATCCAGGGCAATTTGGCGTCACGGTCGGCCGCTAAGCTTGCGCGCATCCAGAACACAAGCATGAGGAGGTGCGGACCATGACAGTAGCAAGCATCTGCAAGCGCGAGATCGTCACGCTGGACGCGGGCGCCAGCCTGCGCGACGCGGCCCTGGCGATGCGCGCCGAACATGTGGGCAGCCTAGTCGTCACGCAGCTGATCGGCGGGGCCGAGCAGGCCATCGGCGTGGTGACCGACCGCGACCTGGTCGTCGACGCGCTGGCGCTGGATCTCGATCCGCAGCGCACGACCGTCGGCCAGCTGGCCAAGCGGCACCTGAGCGCGGTGCCTGGCAATGCCAGCCTGGGCGAGGCGGTGGAGATCATGCGCGAGGCCGGCGTGCGCCGCCTGCTCGTCACCGAGGGTGATGGCCGCATCGTCGGCATCGTCAGCTTCGACGATGTGCTGGAGGCGCTGGCCGGGCAGATCAGCGGCCTGGCCGGTGCGGTACGCAGCGGCATCGCCCGCGAGGGCGTGGAGCGGCCGGCGGCGCCGAAGTCGCATCCGGTCTTCCTGGCGCATGGCACGCCGGGCATGCAGCAGCCGATGAGGGTTTGAACCATGACGAACGCACTGACGAAACTGGTGCTTGGCGCGATGGGCGCGATGCGCCCGGCTCCGGCCAAGGGCGCGAGTCCGGCCACCCGCGTGCTGCCGGCGCCGCAGCGCAGCGGCGGCATGCCGCTGATGGAGGCGTTGGACAAGCGCCGCTCCTCGCGCAGCTACCGGCCTGACGCCTTGAGCGAGCAGCAGCTCGCCGACATGCTCTGGGCCGCCACCGGACAGAACCGCAGCGGCGGCGGGCGTACCGCGCCCTCGGCGCTGAATGCGCAGGAGATCGAGCTGATCGTCGCGCTGCCCGAGGGCGCCTACCGCTACGAGCCGGCCAGCCACCATCTGGAGCTGCTCGCCGCGGCGGACCTGCGCCGCGTCAGCGGCTATCAGGACTTCGTCGACGAAGCGCCGCTGGACCTGATCTTCGTGGCCAACCACGACAAGCTGAAGATGGTGCCGGCCGCGCAACGCTCGGCCTTTGCGCATGTCGCCGCCGGCGCGATCGCGCAGAACGTCTATCTGTGGGCGGCCAGCGCCGGGCTGGCGACGGTGATCCGCGCCTGGATAGACCGCGAGGCCATCGCCAGCGCGCTGGGTCTGGCGCACGACCACGAGGTGCTGCTGTCGCAGACGGTGGGCTTCGAGAAATAGCCAGGAAGGCAGCGGCAGCATGGTAGGGACGGGCAAGGACGGCAACGGCGGCGGCAAGCGGGATCTCGGCGCAGGCGGTGACGGCGGCGGCGTGCGCAAGAGCTGGACGCACTGGGCCTCGCTGCTGGCGATGCTGCTCGCGCTGTGGCTGCTGCGCGACCTGATGCTGCAGCAGGGCGCGGTGGCGACGATTCCCTACAGCGAGTTCCACGCCCTGCTGAAGGACGGCAAGATCGCCGAGGTCACCGTCAGCGAACGGCTGGTCAACGGCAAGCTCAAGGTCGCCGATGCGCAGGGCAAGACCAGCGTGGTCGCGGTGCGTGTGGAGCCGGCCATCGCCGAGGAACTCGACAAGTACGGCGTGCCCTACAGCCGCGCGCTGGAGTCGGACTGGTTCTCGCAACTGCTGTCGTGGATCGCGCCGACGGCGATCTTCATCGGCTTCTGGTACTGGATGAACAAGCGCCTGCTCAGCGGCAAGGGCGCCGGTGGCGGCGGCATGGGCGGGCTGCTCGGCATCGGCCAGAGCCATGCCAAGACCTATGTGGAGCAGAGCACCGGCGTGCGCTTCGAGGACGTGGCCGGCGTGGACGAGGCCAAGGCCGAACTACAGGAGATCGTCGACTTCCTGAAGAACCCCAAGGAGCATGGCCGCCTGGGTGCGCGCGTGCCCAAGGGCGTGTTGCTGATGGGCCCCACCGGCACCGGCAAGACGCTGCTGGCGCGTGCGGTGGCCGGCGAGGCGGGCGTGCCCTTCTTCTCGATCAGCGGCTCGGAGTTCATCGAGATGTTCGTCGGCGTCGGCGCGGCGCGCGTGCGCGACCTCTTCGAGCAGGCCCGCGCCAAGGCGCCGGCGATCATCTTCATCGACGAGCTCGACGCTTTGGGCAAGACGCGCGGCGCCTCGTCGCTGATCGGCGGGCACGACGAGCGCGAGCAGACCCTGAACCAGCTGCTCGTCGAGCTCGACGGCTTCGATCCGCGCGTCGGCGTGGTGCTGCTGGCCGCGACCAACCGGCCCGAGACGCTGGACCCGGCGCTGCTGCGCGCCGGCCGCTTCGACCGCCAGGTGCTGGTGGACCGGCCGGACCGCAAGGGGCGGCTCGACATTCTTAAGGTGCATGTGAAGAAGATCCGCGTGGCAGCCGGTGTCGACCTGGATCAGGTGGCCGCGATCACCGTAGGCTTCGCCGGCGCGGACCTGGCGAATCTGGTCAACGAAGCGGCGCTGGTCGCCACGCGGCGCAAGGCCGAGGCGGTGAACCTCGACGACTTCACCGCGGCGCTGGAGCGCATCGTCGCCGGCATCGAGAAGAAGCATCGCATCCTCAGCGCCGATGAGAAGAAGCTCGTCGCCTACCACGAGCTGGGCCATGCGCTGACCGCGCTGGCGCTGCCGGGCAGCGACGAGGTGCATAAGGTCTCGATCGTGCCGCATGGCATCGGCGCTCTGGGCTACACGCTGCAGCGCCCCAGCGAGGACCGCCATGTGCTGAAGCGCAGCGAGCTGCTGGTGAAGATGAGCGTGCTGCTGGGCGGGCGCGCGGCCGAGCATCTGGTCTTCGGCGAACCGTCGACCGGCGCCGCCGACGACCTGGCCCGCGCCACCGATATGGCGCGCGACATGGTGCAGCGCTATGGCATGGACAAGAAGCTGGGGCCGGTGGCCTATGCCGAGCGTGCGCCGGCCTTCCTGGTCAACGATGGCGCGGCGTCGCTGCGCTCGGAGTACACCAGCCCGGAGACCGCCGAGCGCATCGACGAGGCGGTGCGTCAGCTGCTGCAGGAAGCGCTGCAGCGTTCGCGCGACGTGCTTCACGACAATCGCGAGATCCTCGATCGGGCGGCCGAGGCGCTGATGGCGCAGGAGACGCTCGACGAGCAGGAATTGCGCAAGCTGGCCGAGGGGCTGAAGAGGGTGGGGCGTGTCGAGTAGTTCGGCGTCTGAGCTTGCCTTCGTGGGCGCGCCGGGGCGGAGGCGCTGGCCGGCTGCTACGGGTCACGCTCGCGGTCGACCATCGAGCGGATCGACCTGGGCCTCATCAACACGAGCCTGCCCTTGCAGGGAGCCAGGACACCGCGAAAAAGCCCCTGCGCATCCGGCCAGCACCTCCACCCCGCGACACACCGCGCGCTCCCAAGTGGCGGCATGCCACCTGTGGTGCGGGGGTAGGTGGTTCGGGCAGGCGGGCGCAGGGGCCATTCGCGGTGTCCTGACTGGTGGCCAGCCTGGTCGGTGTTGATGAGGTGCGGGTGGCAGGGCTCGGTGGTCGACCGCGAGCGTGACCCTGAGAACGCCTGCCCGAACCGCCTGCCCCACACTCGGTCGACGCAGGCCGGTCCAAGAAGACGCGCAGCGAACAAGCTAGCCCAGCTTCGCGACCAGATAGTCCAGCAGCTTGTCCAGCCCATCCACCTTGGCGTAATCCGCCTCCGGGACGTCCACACCGAGCTGCTCATGCAGCGCGACCAGCAGGTTGAGGAAATCGTAGGAGTCGAGGTCCAACTGCTCGCGCAATGACCCGGCAGGATCAAGCTGTGTGAAGTCAGCCTCGGGCGCAAGCTCGAGAACCGCGGCAATCACGGTCTGGCGCAGGGTCTCGCGGTCCATGCTCATCACAGCAGCTCCTCGGGGCGGGCCAGCCGCGCACGCAACGCAGCCAGGAAACGTGCGCCGAGCATGCCGTCACTGGCGCGATGGTCGGCGGCCAGGCTGGCGGTCAGCGTGCGCGCCACCACCAGCTGACCATCGCGCACCCAGGGTCGCTGCGCGACGCTGCCCAGACCGACCAGCGCCACCTGCGGCGGGTAGATCACGCCCAGCACGCTGTCGCAGCCCAGATCGCCGAGATTGCTCACCGTGATCGTCGAGTCGGCCAGGTCCGAGCTGCGCAGCTGGCCCTTGCGCGCGCGGGTCAGCGCCTCGTTCAGCGACTTCATCAGCTCGGACAGAGCCAGCTTGTCGGCCTCGTGCACCGTGGGCACGACCAGGCCACCGCTGCGCAGCGAGGTGACCACGCCCAGATTGATCTGCGCGGCCGGCTCGAAACGGCCGTCGACCCAACGGCCGTTGAGCGCCGGGAACTCGCGCAGCGCCAGCGCGATCGCGCGCAAGGCCAGTGCGGCAAAAAGCACGCGCTCGGTCACCGGCCGCTCGGTATTGAAGCGCTCCAGCCAGGCGGACGCAGCCTCGATCTCGATCTCGCTGCTCAGGTAGTAGTGCGGGATCTCGCGCTTGGACTTGCTCATCGCCGCGGCGATGGCGGCGCGCATCGCTTCGGCGGGGGAGTTGGCCGGGGCAGGGCTTGCTGCCGCGGGTGCAGAGCCGGCCGCGCCGTCCACGTCGGCCAGCGATACCGCCCGGCCGCCCAGCTTTGCCGCCAATGCCGCGATGTCCACACCCAACTCGGTCGCTCGTTTTCGTGCAGCTGGCGAGATGCGGGCGCGGCTAGTATTCGCCGCCGCGGCCGGGGCTGCGGTGCTCGATGCCGCGGCTGCAGCCTGGCTTGTTGCATCAGCCGGCGCACGTGCCGGCACGGCCTCGCCGGATAGCGCCTGCCAGTCCTCGCCCTCTTCGGCGATCAGCGCCAGCGGCGCGCCCACCGGCAGACGTTCGCCTGGTGCGGCGATCAGCCGGGCGACGATGCCTTCGTCCCAGACCTCCACATCGATCGCACCCTTCTGCGTCTCCACCACGGCGGCGATCTGGCTGCGCGTCACCTTGTCGCCCGGCTTGACGTTCCACTGCACGAAGACCGCGTCGTCCATGTCGGCGCCGAAGGAGGGCAGTTTCAGGGTCTTGCTCATCAGCTATCGCTCCCTCCGGCCACCAGTTGCCGTGCCGCCGCGACGATGCGCGACACATTGGGCAGGGCGGCATCCTCGATGTGCTTGGCATACGGTATCGGCAGCTCGGCAGTGCAGACGCGCATCGGCGGCGCATCCAGCTCGTAGAAGCTGCGCTCGGCGATGCCGGCCAGCAGCTCGGCGCCCAGGCCGCAGGTCTGCCAGCTCTCGTCGACCACCAGCACGCGGCGCGTCTTCGCCACCGTGGCGCTGATCGCTGCAGTATCGAGCGGGCGCAGCACGCGCAGATCCAGCACCTCGGCCGAGATGCCATCGGCCGCCAGCTGCTCGGCGGCGGCCAGGCAGCGCGGCAGCGAGCCGCCGTGGGTGATCAGGCTCAGGTCGCCGCCTTCACGGCGCACGGCGGCGCGGCTGATGTCCACCGGCGCAGGCTCGCCGTCCAGATCGCCTTCGGCGTTGAGCAGGAGGGCGTGCTCGAAGATCACCACCGGGTCCGGCGACTGCAGCGCGGCCAGCAGCATGCCGCGGGCGTCGTCCAGCGTGGCCGGGGCCAGCACGCGCAGGCCTGGCACATGGGCGTACCAGACCTCCAGGCTGTGCGAATGCTGCGCGGCGAGTTGGCGGCCGGCGCCGGTGCTCATGCGTATCACCACCGGCACGCCGACCTGGCCGCCGGACATGTGGCGCAGCGTGGCGGCGTTGTTGACGATCTGGTCCAGCGCCAGCAGGCTGAAGTTCACCGTCATCACCTCGACGATGGGCCGCATGCCGTTGATCGCCGCGCCGATCGCGCAGCCGACGAAACCGGATTCGGACAGCGGCGTGTCGCGCACGCGCGCCTCGCCGAACTCCTCCAGCAGGCCCTTGCTGACCGCATAGCTGCCGCCGTAGCGGCCCACGTCCTCGCCGAGCAGGAATACGCGCGGGTCGTTCGTCAGCGCATGGCGCAGGCCCTGGCGCAGCGCTTCGCGGTAGCTGCTGCGGCTCATGATTGCGCCTCCGCCACAACATGCCTGAGCATGTCGTCCACCGGCTCCAGCGTGCCGGCGTCGGCGAAGGCCACTGCATCGGCGATCTCGGCGGCGATCTCGCGCTCCAGCGCGGCGATGTCGGGCGCGATGCCCAGCGATTCGGCGTGCCGGATCAGCGCCTGGATCGGACAGTGCTGCTTCCACTGCTCGACCTCGGCCTTGCTGCGGTAGAGCTCGGCGTCGTACATCGAGTGCGCGCGGAAGCGGTAGGTGCGGTACTCGACGAACACCGGCCCTTTGCCGGCGCGGACATGTGCCAGCGCGTCGCGCGTGGCGCCGCGCACCGCCTGCACATTCATGCCATCCACGCTGAGCGCATGGATGCCGTAGCTGCGCGCCTTGACACACAGATCGGTCTGCGATTCGGAGCGCTCCAGCGCGGTGCCCATCGCATAGCGATTGTTCTCGCACAGCAGCAGCAAGGGCAGGCGCCACAGCGCGGCGAGGTTGGCGCTCTCGTGGAATTCGCCTTCGGCGATCGCGCCTTCGCCGAAGAAGCAGGCCGCGACATTGCTGCTGCCGCGCATCTGCTCGGCCAGCGCGAAACCCACTGCCATCGGCAGCGCGCCGGCGACGATGGCATTGCCGCCGTAGAAGCGCTTGGACGTGTCGAACAGATGCATGGACCCGCCGCGGCCGCCGCTGCAGCCCTCGCGCTTGCCGAACATCTCGGCCATCACTGCGCGCATCGAAACACCGCGCAGCAGCGCATGGCCGTGTTCGCGGTAAGTGCACAGTAGGCTGTCGTCGGCACCGAGGAGCGGAATGGCGCCGGTGGCCACTGCCTCCTCGCCGATGTAGAGGTGCAGGAAGCCGCGGATCTTGCCCTCGCCATAGAGTTCGGCGCAGCGCTCCTCGAAGCGCCGGATGCGCAGCATCTGGTGCAGCATCTCGCGAGCCTCGGCGGCGCTGAGCGGCGTGCCCGGGCTGCTCATCGCGGTTGCTCCAGCGTCGAGGTGTCGCCTTCGGGCAGACCCAGCTCGCGGGCGCGCAGCAGGCGGCGCATGATCTTGCCGCTGCGCGTCTTCGGCAGGTTGTCGGTGAAGGAGATTTCCTTGGGTGCGACGGCTGCGCCCAGGCGCTGGCGCGCGAAGCCGAGCAGCTCGCGCTTGAGCGCCTCGCTGGCCTCGACGCCAGGCTTGAGCGCAACGAAGGCCTTGACGATCTCGCCGATCACCGGCTCGGGCTTGCCGATCACGCCAGCCTCGTGCACGGCAGGGTGCTCCATCAGCGCGGACTCGACCTCGAAGGGGCCGATCAGATGGCCCGAGGACTTGATCATGTCGTCGGCGCGGCCGACGAACCAGTAGTAGCCATCGGCATCGCGGCGGGCCAGGTCGCCGCTGAGGTACCAGTCGCCGACGAAGCACTTCTTGTAGCGCGCTTCCTCGTTCAGATAGGCGCGGAACATCGAGGGCCAGCCGACTTTCAGCGCCAGCTCGCCCTCGACATCGGGCTCGGTGATCTCGCTGACCGTGCCGTCCTCATGGCGACGCAGCACTGCGGCCGTGATGCCCGGCATCGGTTTGCCCATCGAGCCGGGGCGGATGTCCATGCAGGCGTAGTTGGCGATCATGATGCCGCCGGTCTCGGTCTGCCACCAGTTGTCGTGGATAGGCAGGCCGAAGGCCTCGACGCCCCAGCGCACCGCCTGCGGATTCAGCGGCTCGCCGACGCTGGCGATGAAGCGCAGGGCAGAGTGGGCATGCGCCTGCGCGGCGGCGGCGCCGGCACGCATCATCATGCGCACGGCCGTCGGCGCGGTGTACCAGACGCTGACCTGCTCCTGCTCCAGCAGCGTGTACCAGCGCTCGGCCTCGAACTCGGCTTCGTCGACCAACAGCGTGACGCCCAGCGCCAGCGGCGCGAGGACGCCGTAGGAGGTGCCGGTCACCCAGCCGGGATCGGCCGTGCACCAGTAGACGTCGTTGTCGTGCAGGTCCAGCGCGAGCCGGCCGGTGGCCACATGGGCGACGATGGCGCCGTGCACATGCTGCGCGCCCTTGGGCTTGCCGGTGGTGCCGCTGGTGAAATGGAGCAGCGACGGCGTCTCGGCATCGGTGGGCTGGATGCGGTAGTCGGCGCTCGCGGCATCGAGCAAGGCCTGCAGGTCGAGCGTGTCTTCGGGCAGCGGCTGTTCGTCGTCGCGCACGAGCAGCACCTGCTGCAGGGTCTGCAGCGTGGGCCGCATCGCGGCGATCTTCTTGCGGTACAGCGAGCTGGTGGTGACCAGCAGCCGGCACTGGCCGATCTCCATGCGCGTCGCAATGGGCTCGGGGCCGAAGGCGGAGAACAGCGGCGTGACTACGCAACGCGCCTTGAGCGCGCCGAGCATCGCGACGTGCAGCTCGGGGATGCGGCCGCTGAGCAGGAAAACATGGTCGCCTGGCTGCAGGCCAAGGCCTTCCAGCACATTGGCGAAGCGGTTGGTCAGCGCAGCCAGCTCGGCATAGCTGATGCTGCGGCTGCGGTCGGCGGTCTTGCCACGCCAGCGCAGCGCGGTCTTGTCGCCATGGCCGAGGCGCAGCTGGCGATCGAGGGCGATGTCGGCGATGTTGATGCCGCAGCTCGAAGGTGGCGATTCGAGCTCGCGGCGTATTGCCTGCCAGTCGAAGTCGCGCCGTGCTTCGACATAGTCAGCCATGTTCGGCGCCACTGCCGAAGCGGCCGGCGTCTTGCGGATCACTTCGTCGGGGGCGGCCATGGCGCTTGTCCTCAGGCGGCTGGCGCTTGGTACTTGATCATCAGTACCGGCACCGGTGCTTCTCGCAGCACCAGTTCCGCGTCACTGCCCAGCAGCGCGCGGCTGAAGCCGCGCCGGCCGTGCGTGCCGATGACGATCAGCTGGCATTTCTGCGCGACAGCCTGTTCGACGATGACATCGGCGACTCTGCGGCCGATCGCCTCGGACTGCACGGTCTCGACCGCGACGTTGGATAGGCGCGCCTTGTGCGTGGCCTTGGCCAGCGTGTCCTCGCCATACTTGCGCAGTAGCTCCAGGGTTTGCTGGTAGCCGGGCGTCACGGCCATTTCGCCGTAGAGCGGGAAGTCGTCCAGCACATGCAGCACGCAAAGCGTCGCGCTTTGGTCAGCGGCCAGCTTGAGGGCTTCGCCAAGCGCGTGATCGGCGGTCGCGCTGCCGTCGATGGGAACGAGGATTCGTTGGTAGACAGACATGGTCAGGGCTCCAAGCTGGCCGGCTGCATCGCTGCACGTACTGCTTGAAAGCGTTGGCCTGGCCGGCACGTCAGGCGAGCAGATTCTGCGATGCCGGGGCGTGGCGGTCTTGATGCAAGTCAGCTAAACCATGTCATTCCGGTGGTTCACATAATACACATTGTCGATATTATGTGAGGCCGCGATGACGCCAACGATGCGGGCTCAATCGTCCAGACGCTCGTCTTCGTCGATGCTGGCGTCGACCAGTGCGTCGTAGGCATCCTGGTCGAGATCGCTGCTGATGGCGGCGTTGGATCTGCGCACGGCGATCAGCGGCTTGTCCAGTGGGCGGCACACGCGACGCTGCAGCCGCTTCAGGCGATCCGAGGCCTCGACTTCGCGGGTGATGCGCTCCGGATCGAGCAACATCGCAAAGGGATTTTCGGCGTGGTACAGATGGCGCATGTCAGTGGCTCCTTGCCGCTTGAAACGGTACGAGTCCACTGTAGGCCGGCAGCCCTTGTGGCTGAAGTCGGCCTGAGACCAAGCATTGCGTTGCTGCTGTCGGCCGCAAGCTTGTCAGTCGGATTCCTACGCCGCTGCTGCGGGCGCCAGGCAATTCGGCGCGGTCGCCGCCGGCTCAGCGACGTTTGTTGCCAGCCAGCATTGCGGCAAGCTCGTCGCGGCCGGCGCGGCGGGCGAACTCCGCCGCATCCAACCCGCGCTCATTGCGCAGGGTGCGATCGGCACCGGCCTTGAGCAGCACCGAGACGCTGTCGATCTGGCCATAGCCCGCCGCCATCATCAGCGCCGTCGTGCCGTTGGGCGAAGCCGCATTCACCTCGGCACCCTGCGCGAGCAACCACGACACCAAGGCAGGCGTCGGGCCAGCGGCGGCATAGTGCAATGGATTCCAGCCGCCCTCGTTGATCAGAGCACCACGCCTGACCAGTTCCTGCGCCCAGTCGAGCCGGCCCTTGATTGCGGCCAGCATCAGCGGCGTTTCGCCGTCCTGGTTCACCGCATTGACATCCAACGCCGGGTACAGAAGCAGCGTCTGAACCGCGGAGTTCGCATCGTTCTTCAAGGCCAGATGCAGGGCGGTCTGGCGCTTGTCGTTGCGCGTATTCGGGTCCACGCCCCTCAACATCAACACCATCAGATGACGACCGTTGTCATTGCTCGCTGCGTGCAGCAACTCCTGCTCGGCTGGTCCTGCGTGAGCGCACAGGCTGGTCAGCATGCTGCCCACCAGCAAGCAGACACCCAGCTGCTTAAGCATCGCCGTCCGCCTGTGCTTGACCGCCGGGTTTTTCATGACATGCGAAACAGTCGTCGGCAGTTCGCGCTGGTGATTTCGCCGACAGCTTCGACGCTCAGGCCGCGCAGCTCGGCCAGGCAGGCCGCCACATGCGGCACATAGGCTGGGCTGTTGGTCTTGCCGCGGTAAGGTACAGGAGCGAGATAGGGGCTGTCGGTCTCGATGAGGATGCGTTCCAGCGGCAGCGCCAGCGCCACATCGCGGATGGTTTGCGCGTTCTTGAAGGTGAGGATGCCGGAGAAGGAGACGTAGAAGCCTAGTTCGACCGCCGCCTGCGCCACCGCCAGGTCTTCGGTGAAGCAATGGAACACACCGCCGGCCTGCTCGCCGCCCTCTTCCTTCAGCAGCTGCAGCGTATCTGCCGCGCTGCTGCGCGTGTGGATCACCAGCGGCTTGGCAGCCAGCTTGGCCGCGCGGATATGGGTGCGGAAGCGCTCGCGCTGCCACTCCATGTCGGCGACGCTGCGGCCGTTGAGCCTGTAGTAGTCCAGCCCGGTCTCGCCGATGGCCAGCACCTTGGGATGTGCGGCAGCGGCGACCAACTCGTCGATCGTCGGCTCGTGGACATCCTCGTTGTCCGGATGCACGCCCACCGTCGCCCAGAGCTGCTGATGGCCCTCGGCCAGCGCGCGCACCTGGGGAAACTCTTCCATCGTCGTGCAGATGCATAGCGCGGCTTCGACATGTGCGGCCTGCATGGCCTCCAGCTGCTGAGGCAGGCTGGCGGCGAGCTCGGGGAAGCTCAGGTGGCAGTGGGAATCGATGAACATGTTTGGAATGGAAAACGCATCACCGGGCCAGACGCCCGGCGGCTCGGTCAGATCGTCTGCGTGGGCTTGGCCGACGAGATCGTCGTACCCAGCAGTTCCTCGATCTTCAGCTTGATCTGGCGGGTCTTCTCGTCCACCGGGAAGCGCACCCCGACGCCCTGTGTGCGGCCACCCGAGGCATTGGGTGGCGTGATCCAGCCCACCTTGCCAGCCACTGGATAGCGCGCCGGATCGTCGGGCAGCTGCAGCAGCAGATAGATGTCCTCGCCCAGGCGGTAGTCGCGGTTGGTCGGCACGAACAGGCCACCTTCAGCGAACAGCGGAATGTAGGCGGCATAGAGCGCCGTCTTGTCGCGAAAGACCAGCTGGATGACGCTGGGGCGCGCGCCGGCCGAAGCCGTGGCCGGCACGGCGCCGACCAACGCGGCGGCCTGTGATTTGGCGGGCAACTCGCTCATGGTGGCAGGCAGTGTAGCGAAAGGCTCAAGCCCCCTGCCGGCACAAATGCCCGGTCAAGCCGGCTCAATCACATCTGGTTTCAGCTCGGCCGGCGCGCTGCGGCGGCGGCGCCACGCGGGCTGGCCTGCTGCAGCGCCTGCTCCCCCTGCAGCACCAGCGACTCGAGCAGCAGGCCGGCGTTGAGCGGATGGTCTTCGTGCCGGGCCGCCTGCTGCAAAGCACGCGACCAGGCCAGCAGCGGCTCGGCGCTGGCCGGGGTCGGCAGGCTTTCGACCGCAAAGTAGCTGGGCGCCGTGCCATGCGCGCGGCGCAGCAGGTCGTGGCAGAGGCGCTGCAACGCGTCGATGGCACGCGGCACCGGCCAGTCGCTGACCGCGGCGAACTCGCCGCGCGCAATGCGTGCCGGCAGCTGCAGCCAGCTGGCGGCCTTCAGCCCGTCCTGATGCCACTCCAGCGCCTGCTGCGGACGGCCGCCGGCGGCCTGCAGCAGCACCTCGGCCTGCTCGACGCCCTGCTCCTTCAGCCAGGCCAGCGCGGCGGCTTGCGCCGGCAGCGCCAGCGGCAGCGGCTGGCAGCGGCTGCGTATCGTCGGCAGCAGGCTCTGCGGCGCGCTGCAGGAAAGCACGAAGCGCAGCTGGCCGGCCGGCTCCTCCAGCGTCTTCAGCAGCGCATTCGCGGCCACGGTGTTCAACGCCTCGGCCGGATGCAGCAGCACGACCTTGGCGCGGCCGCGGGCCGAGGTGGCCTGCGCGAAGGCCAGCATCTGGCGGATCGCGTCGACCTTGATCTCGCGGCTGGGCTTGGTCTTGCTCTCCTTCGCCGTGGCGCCCTCTCCTTCGTCGGCGTCCCAGCCCAGCGCTTCGCGCAGCGCCTCGGGCAACAGCAGATGGAAGTCTGGGTGCGTATGCGACTGGAACAGATGGCAGCTGGCGCAGCGCCCACAGGCCTGGCCCCCGTCGAGCGGGGACTCGCACAGCCAGGACTGCGCCAGCAGCAGGCCCAGCTCGAACTGGCCCACGCCCTGCGGCCCCTGCACCAGCAGCGCATGCGAGCGGCCGGTGGCCAGGGCCAGGCGCAGCGGCTCGGCCAGCCAGGGCAGCGGCAGGCGACCTTCGGCAGCTACCATCCGCGCGCCTCCAGCACCGCGTCGATCTGCGCTGCCACCTGCTCGACGCTCAGGCTGGCGTCGATGCGCGCGAAGCGCTGCGGTGCTGCCGCAGCGCGGGCGGCGTAGCCGGCACGCACGCGCTCGAAAAAGTCCAGGTCCTGCTGCTCGAAGCGGTCGGCCTCGCGCGCGGCGGCGCGGCGCTGTGCAGCCATCTCGGCCGGGAGGTCGAACCACAGCGTCAGGTCCGGCTGCCGGCCCTTTTGCACCCACTGCTCCAGCGTGCCGAGCACCGCCAGGTCCATGCCGCGGCCGAAGCCCTGGTAAGCGAAGGTGGCATCGGTGAAGCGGTCGCAAACGACGGTCTTGCCGGCGGCCAGCGCCGGTTCGATGACTTTCAGCAGATGGTCGCGGCGGCCGGCGAAGACCAGCAGCGCCTCGGTCAGGCCGTCCATCGCGGCATGCAGGAACAGCCCGCGCAGGGCCTCGGCCAGCTCGGTGCCGCCGGGTTCGCGGGTGCTGACCACCTCGGCGCCGCGCGCGGTGAAGCGCTCGATCAGGCGCTGGATGTGGGTGGACTTGCCGGCACCGTCGATGCCTTCGAAGCTGATGAAACGGGGGGCGTGGCTGCTCAAGAGACTGGGTTCGCGGCGGACCGGCTGAGCGTTCAGCGGCCGCGCTGGTATTGGTTGACCGCGCGATTATGCGCGGCGAGGTCCTCGCTGAACTGGCTGCTGCCGTCGCCGCGGGCGACGAAGTACAGCGCGCGACTGTCGGCGGGGTTCAGCGCCGCTTGCAGCGAGGCCGCGCCCGGCATCGCGATCGGCGTCGGCGGCAGGCCGCGGCGGGTGTAGGTGTTGAACGGCGTGTCGGTCTGCAGGTCGCGCTTGCGCAGATTGCCGTCGAAGGCCTCGCCCATACCGTAGATCACCGTCGGGTCGGTCTGCAGCGGCATGCCGATGCGCAGGCGGTTGACGAACACCGCCGACACCAGTGGCCGGTCGGCCGGCGTGCCGGTCTCCTTCTCGACGATGGAGGCCAGGATCAGCGCCTCGTCGGCGTTCTTCAGCGGCAGCCCCTCGGCGCGCGCGGCCCAGGCCCTGTCGAGCTGGCGCTGCATCGCCGCATAGGCGCGCTTCAGCACCGTGAGGTCGCTGACGCCACGGCTGTAGGCATAGGTATCGGGGAAGAAGCGGCCCTCGGCGGCAACGCCGGGCGCACCCAACGCAGCCATGATCTCGGCCTCGCTCATCGCGGCGGTCTGTTGCTTCAGCGCCGGCGCCTTGGCCAGCGCGATACGGAACTGGCGGAAGGTCCAGCCTTCGATCAGGCGTACCTGCTCCAGCACCTCGTCGCCGCGCACCATCTTGTCGAGCAGGCTGCGAGGCGTGATGCCAGCATGCGCCTCGTAGCTGCCGGCGCGGATCTGCCGCGCCTGGCCTGACCAGCGGAACCAGTGATAGAGCAGCCGGGCATCGGTCTGCACGCCGGCAGCCACCCAGGCCTGGGCCACCTCGCGCGGCGAGGTGCCGGGCTCGATGGACAGCTCCACCGTCGCTGCCGCCAGCGGCAGCGGTCGCTGCAGCCACCACCAGGCTGCCGCCGCAGCGGTACCGGCGAGCAGCAGCGCAGCGAGCAGCAGGCCGAACAGGGCCTTGGCGAACCAGGACAGGCGGCCTTGCTGGCCCCTGCGATGTCGGGGGCTGCGGCGCGGTTGGCGAGAGGCGCGGGACAAGACCTGGGCTTCCTTGTGTGATGCGGGCGCTGATGATAATCGGGCCCCATGAGCAACAAGACTCCCGACACCGTGACGATGGGTGGCGCACTGCGCCTGACCGACTGGGGCGTGATGCGCGCCCAGGGCGAAGAGGCGGCCAAGTTCCTGCATGGCCAGCTGACCCAGGACACCGCGCTGCAGAAGCCCGAGCAGGCTCGGCTGGCCGGCTATTGCTCGGCCAAGGGGCGGCTGCTGGCCAGCATGGTCGTGGTCAAGCAGGCGGTGGGCGATGAGCTGCTGCTGGCGTTGCCGGCCGAGCTGCTGCCGGCGACGCTGAAGCGCTTGGCCATGTTCGTGCTGCGCGCCAAGTGCAAGCTCAGCGATGGCAGCGGCGACTGGTCGGTCTGGGGCCTCGCCGGCGCGGCGGCGCGGGACTGGCTGGGCAGCGAGGCGCCTGCCGAGGTCTGGGCCGCGACGCAGCGCGGCCAGGCCCGCGTGGTCCGCCTGCCCGACGGCGGCGACGCCGGGGCCGCCGTGCCACGCTACCTGCTGATCCAGCCCGCAACCGCTGAGGCGCCGGCCCTGACCGCGCTGACGAACGAGGACTGGCAGTGGCTCGAGGTGCAGGCCGGCCTGGCCTGGGTGCGCGGCGCCACTGTCGAGCAGTTCGTGCCGCAGATGCTGAATCTGGAACTGTTGGGCGGGGTGAACTTCCAGAAAGGTTGCTACCCCGGCCAGGAGGTCGTGGCACGCAGCCAGTACCGCGGCACGCTGAAGCGCCGCACGCTGATGTTCGCCATCGAGGGCGCAGCCATCGTGCAGCCTGGCCAGGAGCTGTTCCACAGCGCCGACCCGGATCAGCCGGCGGGCATGGTCGCCGCGGCAGCGCTGCGGCAGGGGGGCGAGGCGCTGGTCCTGGCCGAGGTCAAGCTGGCGGCGCTGGACAGCGGCAGCCTGCATCTGGGCAGCGTCGCCGGTCCGACGCTGGCACCGCGGCCTCTGCCCTACGCCATCGCCGAACCGCAATGAATGCGCCGGTCCCGCAGGGCCATGGCGCCGAGCTCTACATCTACTACCGCATCAGGCGCGAGGATGCGCAGGCGGCTGCCGCCGACTTCGCGCAAGCGGCAGCGGACGCGCCGGTGCGACTGCTCGAGCGCAGCGATGACGGGGGCGATCTGCTGACCTGGATGGAGATCTACCCGTCAGCGCAGGCCGCAGACGGCGACCTGAGGCAGCGCATCGCGCAGCGTATGCAGCCCTGGTTGCAGGGCCCGCGTCATGAAGAGCGCTTTGTCGCGCTCGCCATTCGCACGAGCCAGGGATAACGCCGAGTCTGTGGCTGCGCGCGCCGCCGAGAATGCGCCGCTTGATCGCGTCCGGCCCACGAGGCCGGCGTCGGCCTGGTGAGCGATATGGGAGCGGAGGGCGCATAGCGATGGGACTGCAGAGGACTCTTGGCCGATGGTGTGCCGCGTCGGTGCACACCCTGCTGGGTCTGGCGGCGCTCGCTGGCGCAGCTCTGGCCCATGCGGGGGCGATGAGCACCGAGCGACAGGAGGGCCTGCGGGACGGCACGCCGCAATGGCATGCGCTGACCGGAGCCCGCATCGTGCTGTCGCCGGGCCAGGTGATCGAGCGTGGCACGGTGCTGCTGCGCGATGGACGTATCGTCGCGGCCGCAGCCGATCTCGCCGTGCCGGCCGGAGCGCGCGTCTGGCACTTGCCAGGGCGCACCGTCTATGCAGGCTTCATCGACCTGAGCAGCGAGGTCGGCGTACCTGCCGCATGGCGCGCACAGGCGCGTAGCGCGCCGCCCGCCACCGTCGCCGAAGGCGGGCAACAACGGCAGCCAGCGACAGCCCCCGGCGCCGATGCGAGCATGGTCGCCGCACAGGCCGGCAATCCCATGGTCCGGCCTGAACGCAGCGTGGCGGCGCGACTGGAGCTGCGCGCCGACGAGCTGCGCCTGGCGCGCGAGCTGGGTTTCACGGCCGTGCTGGCCTCGCCTGGGCGCGGCGTCTTCCGGGGCCAGGCGGCCTTGCTGGCCACGGCCGAGGTCGCCGACCCCAAGGATGCGGTGCTGCTTGCCGATGCGGCGCAGCTGCAGGCGCATGAGTTCAACCGCGGCGGCCGGCTGCACTACCCGAACTCGCTGATGGGCGCGATCGCGCTGTCGCGCCAGACCTGGTCGGATGCGCGCTGGTGGGGCAGCCTGCGGCCCGAGCAGCGCCAGGTGAACCTCTCGCTGCAGGCCCTGCAGGCGCCGCTGCAGCGGCGCCAGACGGTGATCTACCAGGCCGACGACGAGCAGGACTATCTGCGCGCGGCGCGGGTGGTGCAGGAGTTCGGGCTGCGCGCCGCGCTGCTGGGCAACGGCCATGAGTACCGCCGCGCGGCGCAGCTGCGCCAGCTGGGCCTGCCGGTGATCGTCCCCCTGCTCTACCCTGCCGCGCCCGAGGTAGACAACCCCGATACCGCAGCCGACCTGACGCTGCAGCAGCTGCAGCATTGGGAGCTGGCGCCCTCCAATCTGAGCGTGCTGGCGCGCAGCGGCGTCGAGTTCGCGCTGACTGCGCGCGGCCTGGTCGATGCGCGGCGCGAGTTCTGGCCGCGCTTGCGCCAGGCGGTGGCGCGCGGGCTCAGCCCCGAACTCGCGCTGGCGGCGCTGACCACGGTGCCGGCCAAGCTGCTCGGCCAGCCGCAGCTCGGCGAGATCGCGCCGGGCCGAGCCGCGCATCTGGTGGTGGCGCGTGGCGACCTGTTCACCGACGAGGACGCGCAGATCGAGCTGAGCTTCATCGACGGCCGAGCGGTGCCCACCGCGCAGTGGCAGCGACCGGATCTGCAAGGGCGCTGGGCGCTGACGCTCGACGGACAGACCTCGATGCTCGAGATCGTCGGCACTGCGGCCGCGCCGGCTGTTCGCATCGCAGAGAAGAAGTGCGAGTCGCACTGGCGCAGCGAACGTCTGCACCTGCGCTGGCCCTGCGGCGATGCCCAGGGACAGTGGTTGACGCTGGCGCTCGATGGCGAGCAGCTCCAGCTCACCGGCGCGCAGGGCAGCCCGGCGGCATCGCGCGGGCAGGCCCGCAGGGTGGGCACTGCCAGTGCCGAGCCGCGTCAGGCCGCGGCGGCCAAGGAGCCGGCGCCGGATCTGGCGGCGCTGCAGCGCTATCCGGCCGGCGCCTACGGCCGCGAGGGCGCGCCGTTTGCGCCGCCGGTGCTGCTGCTGCGCGGCGCCACGCTGTGGACCAGCGCCGCCGCCGGCCGCCTGGAAGACACCGATCTGCTGGTGCGCGACGGACGCATCGCCGCCATCGGCAAGCAGCTGCAGGCGCCGGCCGGTGCGCACGAGATCGACGCGCGCGGCAAGCATGTGACGCCAGGACTGATCGATGCGCACTCGCACACCGCCATCGCGCGCGGCGTCAACGAGGCGACCAGCTCGGTGTCCGCCGAGGTGCGCGTGGGCGATGTGCTGGACGCCACCGACATCAATATCTACCGCTCGCTGGCCGGCGGTCTGACGACCGCCAACCTGCTGCATGGCTCGGCCAACACCATCGGCGGCCAGAGCCAGGTCATCAAGCTGCGCTGGGGCGAGGATGCGGAGGGGCTGAAGTTCAAGGAGGCGCCGCCGGGCATCAAGTTCGCGCTGGGCGAGAACGTCAAGCAGAGCAACTGGGGCGATGCCAACAACACCCGCTACCCGCAGACGCGCATGGGCGTGGAGCAGCTGTTGCGCGACGCCTTCCAGGCCGCGCAGGCCTACCGGCAGCGCTGGGCCGACTGGCGCCGCGCGCCGGCGCAGTCCACGCCGCCGCGCCGCGACCTGCAGCTCGACACGCTGGTGGAGCTGCTGGAGCGCAAGCGCCATATCCATATCCACGCCTACCGCGCCGACGAGATTCTGATGTTCACCCGCATCGCGCGCGAGTTCGGCCTGTCGGTCGCGGCCTTCCAGCATGTGCTCGAGGGCTACAAGGTGGCCAGCGAGATCGCGTCCATCGGTGCCGGCAGCTCGACCTTCTCGGATTGGTGGGCCTTCAAGATGGAGGTGATGGATGCCATCCCCTACAACGGCGCGATCATGCAGCGCGCCGGCGTGCTGACCAGCTTCAACTCGGACAGCAACGAGCTGGCGCGACGGCTCAATACCGAGGCGGCCAAGGCGGTACGCTGGGGCGGCCTTGACGAGGCGGAGGCGCTGAAGTTCGTCACCGCCAATCCGGCGCAGCAGCTGGGCATCGCATCGCGCACCGGCACGCTGGAAGCGGGCAAGGACGCCGATCTGGTGATCTGGAGCGGTCATCCGCTGGCCACTTCGAGCAAGGCCGAGCAGACCTGGATCGAGGGCCGACGCTACTTCGACCTGGCCAGCGACGCCCGGCTGCGCGCCGAGCACCGGCGCGAGCGCGAACGGCTGCTGGCCAAGGCATTGCCGGCGCGGCTGCAGGCACTGGCGCGCGAGGGCGGCGGTGCACGCAGCGTCACGCCTGCCAGCGACCCGCTGGCACTGGCCCTGGCCGAACTGCGCTGGCGCCGCCTGCAGCACGAGCAAGCGCGCTACGCCGACAGCTACGGCAACAACGAATGGCACGAGTGCACGGCCGAGGAGCTGCAGCCATGACCGGACTTCCGCTGAAGCAGGCGCTGCGCCTGTGCCTGCTGGCCCTGCTCTGCCCCGCCGGGCTGGCGACGGCCTCGCCCTATGTGCCGCCGCCGGCGCAGGAGGCGCCGCTGCTGATCAGCAATGCCACCCTGCACACCGTGGCGGGTCCCACGCTGCAAGGCGCCAGCATGCTGGTGGAACAGGGCCGCATCCGCGCTATCGGCGGCGCCGAGCTGGCTGCGCCCGCCAATGCGCGCCGCATCGATCTGCAGGGCCGGCATGTGTATCCCGGCCTGATCGCGGCCAACACCACGCTCGGCCTGGTCGAGGTGCCGGCGGTGCGAGCCACGGTGGACACCACCGAGGTCGGCAGCATCAACCCGAATGCGCGCGCCGTGGTGGCCTTCAATGCGGACAGCGAACGCATTCCGGTGACGCGCTCCGGCGGCGTGCTCGCGGCGTTGGCCCTGCCGCGCAGCAATGCCACCGGCCTGATGGCGGGCACCTCGGCACTGATGCAGCTGGAAGGCTGGAACTGGCAGGACATGGCGCTGCGGCCCGAGGTGGCGCTGCATGTGAACCTGCCCTCGCTGCGCGCGCTGCCGGCCGATCCCTTCGACGCCGACAGCGTGGTAGACATGCGCTCGACCGTGTCGGCACGGCTGCGCCAGCTCGACGAAGTGTTCGCCACCGCCGCAGCCTATGCCAAGGCGCGTGCCGCCGACCCCAAGGGCAGCACGCTGGACACGCGCTGGGAGGCGCTGCTGCCGGTGCTGCGTGGCGAGCGCCCCGTCTTCGTGCAGGCCGACGAGCGCGGCCAGATCCGCCAGGCCCTGGCGCTGGCGCAGCGTCACGGTCTGAAGCTGGTGATCGTCGGGGGCGCCGATGCCGAATCGGTGAGCGCCGAGCTTCGCGAGCGCGATGTTCCGGTGGTGATTGCCGGTCTGCACCGTCTGCCGCTGCGCCGCGACGACGATGTGGACGCGATCTTTCGCCTGCCGTCGGCGCTGGCACGGGCTGGCGTGCGCTTCGCCATTGCGCGCAATGCCGCGGACAGCGCCAACGAGCGCAATCTCGCCTTCGAGGCCGGCCAGGCGGTGGCGCATGGCCTGGACGCTGACGAGGCGCTCAAGGCGGTGACGCTCTACCCGGCGCGCATCCTCGGTGTGGAGGCGCAGCTGGGCTCGCTCGAGGTGGGCAAGCTGGCGAGCTTCATCGTTGCCGACGGCAGTCCGCTGGACATCCGCAGCCGCATCGAGCGTGTCTTCGTCCAGGGGCGCGAGATCGAGCTGCGCGACCGCCACACCGATCTGCGCGACAAGTACCAGCAGCGCTACCGCCGCTAGGCCAGGCCGCGCTCAGAGCGGGCGCACCATCTCCACATGCTCGATGCCGGCCTCCTCGAAGACCGGGCCGCGGCGTTGGAAACCGGCACGGGCATAGAAGCCCTCGGCGGAGAGCTGCGCATGAAGCAGCACCTCGCGGTAGCCCCGCTCGCGGCCGGCGCGCATCAGCGCGTCCAGCACCTCGCGGCCGACACCACTGCCGCGCAGCGCCGGCACCACCGCCATGCGACCGATCTTGGCCACGCCGGGCACATGCTCGAGCAGCCGCCCGGTGGCCAGCGGCCGGCCCAGGCGGTTGTAGGCCACTGCATGCACGCAGCTCTCGTCGGCGCTGTCCCATTCCATCTCGGCGGGGATCTTCTGCTCGTCGACGAAGACCGCCTGGCGTATCGGGCCGGCATCGCCGCCCAGGCCGGCCCAGTCGCCGATGCTGACCTTGACCATGGCCTCGCCCTTCTCGAAGCCCTGCAGGATCTCGCGCAGGCGCTGCGGCACCGGCTTGGGAATGCGCTTGCTCGCGTCGGCGAACACATAGACCAGCTCGCCGTGCACCAGGCAGTCGGCGCCGCGGAACACGGCGCAGTGCAGCGTCATCGAGCTGCTGCCGATGCGTTCGCAGCGCACGCCGACGTCGAGCAGTTCGTCGTAGCGCGCGGCGTCGAGGTACTCGACCGTGGCCTTGCGCACGAACAGATCGCCGTCCAGCGACAGCATGGTCGCCGCATAGGGCAGCGCCAGCGCACGCCAATAGCCGCCCACCGCGGTGTCGAAGTAGGTCAGGTAATGGCCGTTGAAGACGATGTGCTGCGCGTCGATCTCGGCCCAGCGCACGCGCAGCCGTTCGAAGAAGCGGAACTGGTGGCGCTGCGGGGCGCCGCCATCGCGGCTCGTGCTCTGGGTCATGGCTTCAATGCCTCCTTGAGGGCGAGGCTGCAGGCATCCAGCGCCTGCAGCGCTTCAGGGATCTGGCGTCCCATCTTGATGAAATCGTGCGTCACGCCGCGGTAGAGCTCCAGCTGCACCGCGCTGCCATGGGCGCGCAGCAGGTCGCCATAGGCCACGCCCTCGTCCACCAGCGGGTCGCATTCGGCCAGCACGATGCAGGCCGGAGCGAGATCGCTGTGGTCATCGGCCAGCAGCGGCGCGAAGCGCCAGTCGCGCCGATGGTGATGCGGGATGTAGTGCTGGAAGAACCAGTCGATGCTTGCCGCGTCGAGCAGGAAGCCGTTGGCGAACAGCTTGTGCGAAGCGGTGTCGGCATGGGCGGTGGTGCCGGGGGTGATCAGCAGCTGCAGCGCAAGCTTCAGGCCGATGTCGCGCGCATGCAGCGCGCACACTGCCGCCAGCGTGCCGCCGGCACTGTCGCCGCCGACCGCAAGCCGGCTCGCGTCCAGGCCGAGTGCGTCGCCGCCCTGCTCTGCCAGCCAGCGCATCGCCGCCCAGCTGTCGTCCACCGCGGCAGGAAAAGGATGCTCGGGCGCCAGGCGGTAGTCCAGCGAGATGACCGCGACGCCGGAGCGCAGCGCGAGCTGGCGGCACAGGCTGTCGTGGGTTTCGATGCCGCCGATGGTGAAGCCGCCGCCATGCAGATAGAGCAGCACCGGCAGCCGAGCCCGGCTGCCCGCATACAGCCGCGCCGGCATCGCGCCGGCAGGACCGGGGATCTGCACATCCTCGACCCGCTCCAGCGGCGCGCGCGGCAGATCCAGGATTTCCGCGCCCATGCGGTAGGCGATGCGGGCCTCTCGTGGTGTCAGGCTGTGGAAGGCGGGGCGATTGGCGCGGTGTATGCGTTCGAGCACGCCGGCCATGCGCGGTGTCAACAAGGTGCTACTCAAGAAGGGCTCCGCAAGGGTACGCTCGTCCTCCACGACGAGGTGCGTGTCTGTGTTTATCGGGCAAGCGCGCCAGTGTGCCAGACAGCAAGGACGACAAGAGGAGACGCCGAACATGGCCCTGATCCAGTACCTGACCCAGATCCAGCTCGATTTCGGCGCCGCGGCGCTGCTGCCGCAGGAATGCGAGCGCGTCGGCATGCGCCGACCGCTGGTGGTCACCGATGCGGGCGTGCGCGCGGCGGGCGTGCTGGCCAAGGCGCTGGCCGCCTTCGGCAGCGATGCGCCGCCGGTGTTCGACGGCACGCCGGCCAACCCGACCGAAGCGGCGGTGCGGGCCGCGGTGGCGCAGTACCAGCAGCTGGGCTGCGATGGTCTGCTTGCGATCGGCGGCGGCTCGAGCATGGACCTGGCCAAGGGCGTGGCGATCGCGGCCACGCACGAAGGGCCGCTGAAGACCTATGCCACCATCGAGGGCGGCAGCCCCAAGATCACCAAGGCCGTGGCGCCGGTGATCGCGGTGCCGACCACGGCCGGCACCGGCAGCGAGGTGGCGCGCGGCGCGATCATCATCGTCGACGATGGCCGCAAGCTCGGCTTCCACAGCTGGGAGCTGATGCCCAAGGCCGCAATCTGCGACCCGGAGCTGACGCTGGGCCTGCCGCCGCTGCTGACCGCCGCCACCGGCATGGACGCGATCGCGCACTGCATGGAGACCTTCATGTCGGCGGCGCTGAACCCGCCCGCCGACGGCATCGCCTGGGAAGGCCTGCGCCGCGGCTGGTCGCATATCGAGCGCGCCACGCGCGATGGCAGCGACCGCGAGGCCCGCCTGCAGATGATGAGCGCCAGCATGCAGGGCGCAATGGCCTTCCAGAAAGGCCTGGGCTGCGTGCATTCGCTCAGCCACAGCCTGGGTGGCGTGAATCCGCGCCTGCACCATGGCACGCTCAATGCAATGTTCCTGCCCGCGGTGGTGAAGTTCAACGCCGGGCACGACAGCCTGCAGCAGGACGCGCGTCTGTCGCGGATGGCGCAGGCCATGGGTCTGGCCCGTTGCGACGCTGCGGGCGAGGACATCGCCGCGGCGCTGCGCGCGATGAACGCGCGCCTGGGTCTGCCCACGGGCCTGGCGGCGCTGGGCGTGACCGAGGATCTGTTCGAGCGCGTCATCGACGGCGCGCTGGCCGACCACTGCCACAAGACCAATCCGCGCCTGGCCAGCCGCGAGGACTACCGCGCGATGCTGCAGGCCTCGATGTAGCTCTGCTTCAGCGCCGCCAGAACTGCGGCGTGAACAGCACCAGCAGGCTGAGCAGCTCCAGCCGGCCCAGCAGCATGCCGAAGGTGCAGACCCAGGTCTGGAAGTCGCTGAGCACGCCGTAGTTGACGGCCGGGCCGACCTCGCCAAGGCCGGGGCCGATGTTGTTGACGCAGGCGATCACCGCGGTGAAGGCCGTCACCGGATCCAGCCCGGAGAACAGCAGCAGCAGGGTCAGGCCGACCAGCGTGGCGCCATAGATCATCATGAAGGCGATGACGCTCTGCATCACCTTGCTGCTGACCACGTTGCCGCCGACCACCACCGGGTTGACCACGTTCGGATGCACGATGCGCACCAGCTCGCGCTGCGCCTGCTTGGCCAGCAACAGCATGCGGATCATCTTGATGCCGCCACCGGTGGATCCGGCGCAGGTGGCAAAGCAGCCCAGCAGGATCATCGCCAGGGCCGCGAAGGTCGGCCACTGCGCGTAGTCGTGCGAGGCATAACCCGTCGTGGTGGCGAGCGACACCACATGGAAGGCGGTGTGACGCAGCGCTTCCTCGTAGCTGGGATAGACCCGGTGGGCGGCCAGGTACAGCGATATCAGCAGGATGCTGCCGATCACGGCGGCGTAGAAGGCGCGCACCTCGACATCGCGCCAGAGCACGCCCAGCGAGCGCTGGCGGAACGCGACGAAGTAGAGCGCGAAGTTGACGCCCGAGAGCATCATGAACACGATCGCGACAGCCTCGATGCGCGGCGAGTTCCAATAGCCGAAGCTCAGGTCGTGCGAAGAGAAGCCGCCCAGACCCATGGTCGAGCACATGTGCATGAATGCGTCCGCCCAGCTCATGCCAGCCCAGGCATAGGCGAAGAAGCAGAGCACGGACAGCAGGAAGTACACCGTCCACAGTCCGCGCGCGGTCTCGGTCATGCGCGGCGTCAGCTTGGTGTCCTTCAGCGGCCCGGCGGTCTCGGCCTTGAAGAGCTGGGCGCCGCCCACGCCCAGCATGGGCAGGATGGCCACGGCCAGCACGATGATGCCCAGACCGCCGACCAGCATCATGAAGCAGCGCCAGACGTTGATGCTCAAGGGCAGCTCATCCAGCCCGCTGAGCACCGTGGCGCCGGTGGCGGTGAAGCCTGACATTGCCTCGAAGTAGGCATCGGTGACGCTGAGGTCGGGAATCGCCAGCCATAGCGGCAAGGCGCCGAACACCGGCAGCAGCATCCAGGTCAGCCCGACCAGCAGGAAGCCGTCGCGCGGCTGCAGCTCGCGATGGAAGCGTCGCGTGGCCAGGCTCATCAGCAGGCCAGACAGCGCCGTGACGCCGATGGAGATCAGGAAGGGCTGCTTCGCACGATCTTGGTCGTACCAGGCGAAGGCCAGCGGCACCAGCATCAGCAGCGCAAACAGCACGACCATGCGCCCCACCAGGGCGATGACGGCAAGTGGGTAGGACATGGGGGATTCAGAAGAAGAAGGTGGCACCGACCTGGAACAGCTTCTCGACCTCGCGCACCATGCGCTTGCGCGGCACGAAGACGATCACATGGTCACCGCTCTCGATCACGGTGTCGTGGTGCGGGATGATCACCCGCCGGTAGGTCTCGGCGTCTTCGATCGTGCGCACGATGGCCCCGATCTGCGCGCCCTTGGGCAGCGGCAGTTCGTCGATGCGCCGGCCCACCACCTTGGACGACTTGCGATCGCCGTGGGCCACCGCTTCCAGCGCTTCTGCGGCACCGCGGCGCAGGCTGTAAACCGCCTCGACATCGCCGCGCCGCACATGGGCCAGCAGCTCGCCGATCACGGTCTGTGCCGGTGACACGGCGATGTCGATCTGCGTGCCCTGCACCAGATCGGCATAGGCACGCCGGTTGATCAGTGCCAGCACGCGACGGGCGCCCATGCGCTTGGCGAGCAGGCAAGCCATGATGTTGTCCTCGTCGTCGCTGGTCAGGGCGATGAAGAGATCGACGTCCTCGACGTTCTCGCGCTCGAGCAGTTCCTCGTCGGTCGAGTCGCCATTGAGCACCAGCACCTCGCTGCGCAGCTGCGTGGTCAGATATTCGCAGCGCTGCGCGTTGGGCTCGATGATCTTCACCGCACAGCTGCCTTCGATCTCGCGCGCCAGGCGCAGACCGATGCGCCCGCCGCCAGCAATCATCACGCGCCGCACCGGATGGTCGCGACGCCGCAGTGCGTCCAGCACACGGCGGATGTTCTCTGTGGCCGCGAGCACGAACACCTCGTCGCCGGGCTCGATGCGTGTACTGCCGTCGCAGACGACGCGCTGGTCCTGGCCCTGCTCGTTCTTGCGATAGATGGCCACGAAGCGCATCTCGACCTGCGGCACCAGTTGCGGCAGCTCCGAGATGATGTGGTGCACCATAGGGCCGCCAGTCACGGCACGCACCGCGATCAGGCTCACGGCGCCGCCGGCGAATTCCAGCACCTGCAGCGCTTCCGGATACTCGATGAGCTTGCGGATGTAGCTGGTGACCGAGGCTTCCGGACAGATCACCTGGTCGACTGCGAACCCGTCGCGTCCCATCAGCGGGCTGCCTTGGGTGAATTCCGGCGAGCGGATGCGGGCGATGGTGGTCTGAATGTTGAACAGGTCGTGCGCCAGCTTGCACACGACGAGGTTGGTCTCGTCGGCGGGCGCACAGGCGATCAGCATGTCGGCATCGCGCGCACCGGCGGCTTCCAGCACGCTGGGCTGGATGCCGTTGCCCGGCACGCCGCGCAGATCCAGCCTGTCCTGCAGGTCGCGCAGGCGCTGCGGGTTGGTGTCGATGACGGTGATGTCGTTGCGTTCCGAGACCAGGCTCTCGGCGACGCTCTCGCCGACGCGTCCGGCGCCGAGAATGATGATGTTCATCGTCAGATCATAAGAGCGCCGCCACACGAAAAAGCCCGCCGGCTTGCGCACGGCGGGCTTGTCCGGACTGTGTCGACGGCGCCGGTGGCGCCGACGTCATCAGTGGAACTGCTCTTCTTCGGTCGAGCCGGTCAGGGCCTTCACCGACGACGAGCCGCCCTGGATCACGGTGGTCACATCGTCGAAGTAGCCAGCGCCGACTTCCTGCTGGTGCGACACGAAGGTGTAGCCCTGCTCGCGAGCCTTGAACTCGGGCTCCTGCACCATGTTGACGTAGTGGGCCATGCCTTCGCCGCGGGCGTAAGCGTGGGCGAACTGGAAGGTGTTGAACCAGTTGATGTGGATGCCAGCGAGCGTGATGAACTGGTACTTGTAGCCCAGTGCCGACAGCTCGTCCTGGAAGCGCGCGATGGTGCGGTCGTCCAGGTTCTTCTTCCAGTTGAAGGACGGCGAGCAGTTGTAGCTCAGCAGCTTGCCCGGGCACTTGGCGTGCACGGCCTGCGCGAACTCACGGGCGAAGCCCAGGTCCGGCGTGCCGGTCTCGCACCACACCAGGTCGGCGTAGGGCGCGTAGGCGACACCGCGGCTGATGGCCTGCTCCAGACCGTTCTTGACGCGGTAGAAGCCCTCTTGGGTGCGCTCGCCGGTCAGGAAGGGCTTGTCGTTGGCGTCGTGGTCGCTGGTGATCAGGTTGGCGGCCTCGGCGTCGGTACGGGCCAGCACGATGGTGGGCACGCCCATCACGTCGGCAGCGAAACGAGCAGCGATCAGCTTCTCGACGGCTTCCTGGGTCGGCACCAGCACCTTGCCACCCATGTGACCGCACTTCTTCACAGCGGCCAGCTGGTCTTCGAAGTGCACGCCTGCAGCGCCGGCGGCGATCATGTTCTTCATCAGCTCGAAGGCGTTCAGCACGCCGCCGAAACCGGCTTCCGCATCGGCGACGATGGGCAGGAAGTAGTCGACGAAGCCTTCGTCGCCCGGGTTGATGCCACGCGACCACTGGATCTCGTCAGCGCGCTTGAAGGTGTTGTTGATGCGGCGGACCATGGTCGGCACCGAGTCGTAGGCGTACAGCGACTGGTCGGGGTACATGGTTTCGCTGGTGTTGCCGTCGGCGGCGACCTGCCAGCCCGACAGGTACACGGCTTCCAGGCCGGCCTTGGCCTGCTGCATCGCCTGGCCAGCGGTGATCGCACCGAAGGCGTTGACATAGCCCTTCTTGGCGCCACCGTTGACCTTCTCCCACAGCTTCTCGGCACCACGCTGGGCCAGCGTGTACTCGGGCTGCAGGCTGCCACGCAGACGCACCACGTCAGCGGCGCTGTAGCCGCGCTTCACCAGCTTCCAACGGGGGTTCTCGGCCCAGTCCTTCTCGAGGGCGGCGATTTGCTGTTCACGAGTCAGTTTCGTCATGTGGATCTCCTGCAATGAAACCAAGGGAAAAGTGGATTCGCTGGATACAAGCGTAGTCCTCTCCTGGCGTTTGCGGAAGACTTATGTCTTATATAAGACTAAAAACTTTCTTTTTAAAAATCAATGCCTTAGAGGTGAAATTTCTGAATGCGGAAAACGCTTCTTCATAATGAGAAAGTTTGATGCGTTGCAGCAACGCAAGAAACCATAATGTGGAAGCGTGTTTTCGCTTTATGCAATGAGTACTGACGCGACGCCGGCGCTCAGAGCCCGCCGACGAAGTAGCGCTTCAGACCGGCCAGCACCATCTCGACCGCGATCGCGGTGAGCACCAGACCCATCAGCTTCTCGATGGCCGACACCACCGAGTCGCCCAGCAGTCGCCGGATACGGTCGGCAAGCAGCAGGGTCAGCCCGGAAACCACCATCGCTGCGGTGAGCGCCGCAATCCAGTCGAAGATGCGCTCGGGCTGCCGCGAGGCCAGCAGCAGCACGGTGGCCATGGCCGAGGGGCCGGCGAGCAGTGGCACCGCGAGCGGAAAGATCAGCGGTTCGCGCCCGGGCTCCAGGCCATAGGCCGACTCGCCTGCTGAGCCGAAGATCATGCGGATCGCGATGATCAGCAGGATCACGCCGCCGGCCACTTCGAGCGAGCGCTCCGACAGGTGCATCAGCTCTAGAAAACGCCCGCCGAGGAACATGAAGGCGAGCAGCACGGCGAAGGCGATGCCGACCTCGCGCAGCGCGACCCAGCGGCGGCGATGCGGTGGCAGCTCACGCATGATGCCGATGAAGATGGGCAGGCTGCCGAGCGGGTCCAGCACCAGCAGCAGCAGCACGAAGGCGGAGAGAAAGCTGTGTTCCATGGGGGGTATTGTCGGCAAGTCCTTCGCCTGGCGTCGCAGAGCGCGCAGGCGCTCTGCTCGGTCCAGGCTCAGCCACGCGGGTGGTGTTGGGCGTGGAGGGCTTTGAGGCGCTCGCGGGCGACGTGGGTGTAGATCTGTGTCGTCGACAGATCGGCATGGCCGAGCAGCAGCTGCACCGCGCGCAGGTCGGCGCCATGGTTGAGCAGATGCGTGGCAAAGGCGTGGCGCAGCGTGTGCGGAGACAGCGGCGCGGTGATGCCGGCGTCGATGGCGTACCTCTTGACGAGCTTCCAGAACATCTGCCGGCTCATCGCCGCGCCCTGCACGGTGACGAAGAGCGCGTCGCTGCGCTGGCCCTTGAGCAGTTCTGCCCGCGCTTCCTGCAGATAGCGCATCAGCCAGGCATGGGCCTCTTCGCCGAAGGGCACCAGGCGCTCCTTGCTGCCCTTGCCGGTGATGCGCAACACCGCTTCCTTGAGGCCGACATGCACGCTCTTGAGACCGACCAGTTCGGAAACGCGCAGGCCGCTCGCATACATCAGTTCCAGCATTGCCCGGTCGCGCAGGCCCAGCGGCGTGCCTGCGTCAGGTGCAGCGAGCAGCGCCTCCACCTGCGCCTGCGACAGCGTCTTAGGCACACGCAGCGGCTGCTTGGCATTGACGAGCCGCAGCGTCGGGTCCTGGCTGATGCGCCCTTCGCGCAACGCCCAGCGGTAGTAGCGCTTGAAGACGCTCAGGCGCCGGTTCGCACTGGTGCTCTTGCTGCCGGCATGGCGCGCGCTGGCGTAGCCAAGCAGCTCGATCTCGCGCGCCTGGTCCAGGCTCAAGCCCGCCTCGCGGTCCAGCCAGTCGGCCAGCAGCGCGAGGTCGCGACGGTAGGCCGCCAATGAATTGGCCGACAGACCGTCCTCCAGCCACAGCGACTCGACGAAGCGCTCCGTCGCCTGCCGGCTGGCGGCGCGCGCTGGGCTGTCGTTGGGCGGGGTCGCAGGCATGGCGGGGGAGAAAGACAAAGGGCGCACGGGGCGCCCTTGCTGCTTGGTCAGCCGGTCTTGCTCAGTCGAGCTTGAGCTTCTGTTGCTCGACCACCCGCTTGTAGACCTCGAACTCGGCCTTGATCTGAGCGCCGAACTCGGCCGGCGTGTTGGCAACGATCAGCGAGCCGGTGTCCTCGATGCGCTTCTTCACATCGGGCAATTCGACGGTCTTCTTGACCGCGGCCTGGACCTTGTCGACCACGTCCTTGGGCAGACCCTTGGGGCCGTAGATGCCGTAGTAGGCCATGCGGTTCACCGGCTCGAGGCCGACTTCCTTGAGGGTAGGCACATTGGGCAGCACCGCCAGGCGCTGCGGCGCCGCGACGACGATGGGCACCAGACGACCGTCCCGGATGAAGGGCAGCGCCGAAGGCAGGTTGTCGAAGATGATCGGCACCTGGCCTGCCACCGTGTCGTTCAGTGCCGGACCGGCGCCGCGGTAGGGAATGTGCAGCACGAACACACCGGCCAGGTTCTTGAACAGCTCCATCTGAAGATGGCCGATACCGCCGGTGCCCGAGCTGGCGTAGCTGTGCTTGCCGGGGTTCTTCTTCAACTCGGCGATGAAGCTCTTGTAGTCCTTGGCCGGGAAGGACGGATGCACCGCGATGATGTTGGGCGTCGCCGCGATATTGGTGATGGGTGTGAAGTCGGTCAGCGGGTTGTAGGGCGTCTTCGGGTTGATGGCCGGGTTCGCTGCGGTGGTGGACACCGTGGCCATGCCCAGGGTGTAGCCATCGGCTGCCGCCTTGGCGACCTCGTTGGCGCCGACGATGCCGCCGCCGCCCGCCTTGTTCTCCACCAGCATGCTCTGGCCCAGCGAGGCGTTGATCTTCTCCGAGACCACACGGGCAATGATGTCGGTGGTGCCGCCAGGTGCAAAGGGCACAACCAGGCGCACTGGCTTGTTCGGATAGGTCTGCGCCAGGGCGAGCGGGGCCGACATGGCAAGCGCGGTCAGCGCTGCACAACGGGTGATCCAGATGCGACGGCTCATGGTTTTGGTCCTCTTTGTCTCTATGGGGTTCGGGTCTGGGCAGCATTCGCAGCGGCGATCCTGCGCGCGCCAGATGCTAGCCGAACTCGGCAAGCCCAAGCTTGCAACAGGCTTGCTCGCAGCCCGCACATTTCACACGCTGGCACACTGCGTATCGCCATGCCTGACCTGTTGCTGCTGCTCCCCGACCTGCTGCTGATCCTGGTCGGCTTCCTGCTGTGCCGTTACACGCCGTTGGACCGACCGGTCTGGGAGGCGGCCGAAAAGCTGGTGTACTACCTGCTCTTCCCTGCCCTGCTCTTCAATTCCATCGTGCGCACGCCGCTGGACCCGGCGCAGACCCTGAGCCTGGGAGGCAGTGGCCTGGCCGTGGTGCTGGCGGGGGTGGGTCTGGCCTATGCGCTGAAGCGCTGGCCCGGCGTGAACGCGCAGGACCATGCCTCGGGCGCGCAGGTCGCCTTCCGCTTCAACTCCTATGTCGGCCTGGCGCTGGCCGAGCGCCTGCTCGGTGCGCCGGGCGTGGCTTGGATCGCGCTGTTGATCGCCTTCTGTGTGCCGGTCTGCAATGTGGCTGCGGTCTGGCCGCTGGCCCGGCACGGCGGCCATGGCTTTGCGCGCGAGCTGGCGCGCAATCCGCTGATCGTCGCGACCGTCGCCGGCTTGCTGGCCAATCTGGCTGGGCTGAAGCTGCCCGAGGCGGCTGCAGTGTCGCTGCATCGTATGGGCTCGGCGGCCCTGCCAATCGGCCTGATGGCGGTGGGCGCCGGCCTGCGCTTCGGCGCATTGAAGGACGCGCCCTGGCTGGCCGCGGGCCTGCTGTCGATCCGGCATGCGGTCTTGCCACTCTGGGCCCTGCTGCTGGCCGGCATGGTGGGGCTGCCGGCACAGCAGCGCCTGCTGCTGGTCTGCTTCGCCGCGCTGCCCACCGCCTCCAGCGCCTATGTGCTGGCAGCGCGCATGGGCGGCAACGCTGCTTTCGTCGCCGGACTCGTCACCTTGTCGACGCTGCTGGGCATGGTGACCTTGCCCTTGTGGCTGGCGCTGGCCTGAGCACCCGCCGGCGTCAGGGGCGCGGCTCGCGCAGCGGCGGCTCGGGTTCGCCGGGCAGCCAGCGTCGGTAGATGCGGCCGAAGCTGCCATCGCGCTTCATGCCATCCAGCGCCGCCTGCCAGCGCGCCACCACCTCCGCCGGTGTGTCGCGCCAAAACGCGATATAGCCATAGCTGGTCCGGTAGGGGTAGACCACTTCGACATCGCCGGCCTTCAGGCCAGCCACCTGTGCGGCGGCTTCGTCCTGGGCATGAAAGCTCAGGTTGTCAGCCACGATCAGCTTGACCCGGCCCAGCTTGAGCATGCGAAACATCTGCGCCGGCTCGTTGAGGCCCAGCAGATTGCGCATGCCTGCGGCGGTAAGTTCCTCGTAGGTGAACCAGTCGCGCGGCACGGCGATCTCCTTGAACCGCGCCAGGTCCGCCCGGCTATTGACCACGATGCCCGAGCCCTTGAGTGCATAGAAGGCATCGGTGGCGATCAGGATCGGCCCGACCCAGCGGAATTTCTGTTCCCGCTCCGCATTGCGGATCGTCGTGAACAGCGCTGTGTCAGGCGTGCTCTGCACGACGCGCATGCCGCGAGCCCAGGGCACGACCTCGATGCTGGCGTTCTGGCCCAGGCGCCGCAACAGTTCACGCACCACCTCGGTGGACATGCCCTCCGCCCTGCCCTTCTGGGAGAAGCTGACCGGCGGGTACTCCTCGGTGTAGAGCGTCAGGGCCGCCGCCGACTGCGGCACGGCGACAAGCCAGAACCAAGCCAGCCCCGGCCAGACAAGCCGGGCCAGACGCCCGAGCGAGCGCAACGGCCCTGCTGCCCATGCCCTGCGAGGTCGGTACATCCTGGCAATCCTTCCCAGCGACTTCAGTCTTGTCTGCTTCTGGCTTGAGGATAGCCGCTGCTCTCAGCGCTGGCCTTGATCCATGGCCCAAACGATGTGTTCTGCCAACAATGCCTCGGCAGCTGCCAGCTCCCGCCTCAGTGCCTGCCGAAGCGCAGTTGCGCCCGATCCTGCAGGCTCGGCCCGCAGTGCATTGCCCATCGCCACTGCCAGGTTACGGCGCCAGCGCCCGTGGCCGATGCGCCTTATCGCCGAGCCTTCGGTGCGGCGCAGGAACTCAGCCTCATCCCAGGCCCAGAGCTGCAACAGCGTCGGCCCGTCCAGCGGTGCGCGCGCATCGAAGTCGGCCAGCGTGCTGCGCCGGGCGAACTTGTTCCACGGGCAGACCAATTGGCAGTCGTCGCAGCCGTAGATGCGGTTGCCGATCAGCGCTCGCAGCTCGACAGGGATCGGACCGTCGTGCTCGATGGTGAGATAGGAGATGCAGCGTCGCGCATCGAGGCGGTAGGGGGCGACGATGGCGCCGGTCGGACAGGCAGCGATGCAGGCGCTGCATTGACCGCAGTGCGCGCTGCTCGACTCGCTGAGTGGCAGGGGCAGATCCAGATAGATCTCGCCGAGAAAGAAGGTCGAGCCAGCCTCGCGGCTGAGCAGCAGCGTGTGCTTGCCGCGCCAGCCCAGGCCGGAGCGGGTGGCCAATTCGACCTCCAGCACCGGCGCCGAATCGGTGAAGACGCGGTAGCCGAAAGGCCCGACGGCGGCGGCCATGCGCTCGGCCAGCTGCTGCAGCCGCGCGCGCAGGACCTTGTGGTAATCGCGGCCGCGAGCATAGACAGAGACCTGCGCCGCCTGCGCATCGGCGAGTCGACCGAACTCGATGGCCTGCCAGCCCTCCGGCGTGGCCTGGGGCAGGTAGTCCATGCGGGCCGTCAGCACGCGTACCGTCCCCGGCACCAGCTCGGCCGGCCGGGCGCGCTTGAGCCCATGCACAGCCATATAGCCCATGCTGCCGTGAAAGCCTGCTTCGAGCCACGCGAGCAGCCCTGGTTCGGCGCTGGACAAGTCGATATCGGCCACGCCGATCTGTGAAAATCCCAACTCGAGGGCCCAGGCCTGCACGCTTTGCATCAGCGTCTGCAGGTCGATCGGGGTCAGGTCTTGCCCCCCGGCTGCCTGCGGCTGGGGCTGATGTGGAGCCGAGTTCATTTGTCGAGCATTCTAGAAACCCGTGATCTGCGCTGGTCTGACGAGGCAGCCTGCGCTGCCTTTGCCGCCGTGCTGGCGCGCGCGCCTGGCCTGATGAATGCCTATCTGGAACTGCAAGGCAGCCTGGGTGCCGGCAAGACCACGTTGACCCGCCATCTGCTGCGCGCGCTGGGCGTCGCCGGGCGCATCAAGAGTCCCAGCTATACCGTGATGGAAAGCTATCGCGTCGAAGGCGGCGAGATCAGCCACTTCGACTTCTACCGCTTCGAAGACCCGCGCGAGTGGGAGGATGCAGGCTTTCGCGATGTCTTCACCCGCCCCGGCCTGAAGATCGCCGAGTGGCCCGAGAAGGCACAGGGCATGCTGCCGACGCCGGACCTGCGCCTGAGCATCGCGCTGGGCAATGGCGAGGAGCGACTTGTCAGGCTGCAGGCCGGCACCGCGCTGGGTCGGCAACTGCTCGCCGCCCTGCCCACATGAGCCCGATGGACAGGCCGATGAGGGCAAGCGATCGACGGGGGGTGCTGCGTCGCTTTGGCAGCATCGTGCTGCTGCTGCAGGCGCCGACCCTGGCCTGGAGCGCCAATGGCACGAGCATCGTCGCGGTACGCGTTTGGCCGGCGGCGGACTACACCCGTGTCACGCTGGAGTCGGACAGGCCGCTGGCCGCCAAGCACTTCCTCGTCGAAGGGCCGGATCGTCTGGTCGTCGACGTGGAGGGCCTCGTGCTCAGCACGGAGCTGCGCGAGCTGCTCGGCAAGGTGCGATCGGACGACCCCTACATCGCTGGCGTGCGCGTCGGACAGAACCAGCCCACCGTGGTGCGCATCGTGCTGGACCTCAAGCAGGCCGTGGCTCCGCAGGTGTTCACCATCGCGCCGGTGGCGGCCTACAAGCACCGTCTGGTCTTCGATCTCTATCCGCGTGAAGAGCGCGATCTGCTGCTCGCCCTGTTGGCCGAGAAGGAGCAGGCCGAGACCCGCGCCGCGCAGGCGGTGCAGGATGCGCTGGGCGAGCTGATCGGCCGGCTGGACAAGCCCGCTGCGGCGCCTGCCCCGGTGGCTCCCGGCCAGGCCGCGTCTGCCGCGCGGCCCGATCTGCAGACAGCCGCCCCAACCCGGCTGGCGGCCAGCGCGCAGGCCAGGCTTGACCGCCTGATCGTCATTGCGCTCGATCCTGGCCATGGCGGCGAGGATCCGGGCGCAATCGGACCCAGCGGCCTTCGCGAGAAGGATGTCGTGCTCGCCATCGCCAAGAAGCTGCGCGAGCGGCTGGAGAGCAATCCCAACATCCGCGTGATGATGACGCGCGATGCCGACTTCTTTGTGCCGCTGCACGAGCGGGTACGCAAGGCGCGCCGCGTGCAGGCCGACCTCTTCGTCTCCATCCACGCCGATGCCTTCTTCACGCCGCAGGCGCGCGGCGCCTCGGTGTTCGCGCTCAGCGACGGTGCGGCCAGCAGTGCGGCGGCGCGGTGGATCGCCAACAAGGAGAACGCGGCCGATCTGGTCGGCGGCATCAACAGTGTCGCGGTGAAGGACAGCGCCGTGCTGCGCGCGATGCTGGACATGAGCACCACCGCGCAGATCAAGGACAGCCTGAAACTGGGCCGCGAAGTGCTGGGGCAGATGGGACGCGTCGGTCGCTTGCACAAGCGTCAGGTCGAGCAGGCCGGATTCGCGGTGCTCCGGGCGCCGGACGTGCCGTCCATCCTGGTGGAGACCGCCTTCATCTCCAATCCGGAGGAAGAGGCCAAGCTGCGCGACCCTGCTTATCAGGATCGCCTGGTCGAAGCGCTGGCCACCGGCATCGCGCGCTACTTCGCGAAGAACCCGCCGCTGGCGCGGCAGCGCACGCTGTAAGGCCTGTCGCCAGGCCCCGCAGCGGCTTCAGCGCCGGTAGAGCGCGTCCATCGTCGCCTCGAAGCGGTGCGCGAGGTTCTTGCGCTTGAGCTTGAGCGTCGGCGTCATCAGGCTGTTCTCCACCGTCCACGGTTCCAGCGTCAGCGCCACCGCGCGCGGCTGCGCATAGTGCGGGAAGCTGGCGGTCAGCTTGCGGATGCGCGCGAGCGCCGCTTCGCGGGCGCCCTGTGCATCCAGACTGGCGGGATCCTGCGGATTTAGCCCCAGCTGCTGTGCCAGCGCCGTCCAGCCGGCGCGCGACAGCACCACGATGCAGGCGATAAAGGGCTTGTTGTCGCCGAAGGCGTAGACCTGTTCGAACAGCGTGTCCGCCTGGATCGCCAGCTCAAGGTCGGCCGGCGCGATCTTCTCGCCGGTGGAGGTGACGATGATTTCCTTGACGCGGCCGAGGATGCGCACGCGACCCTGCTCATCGATGGACGCCTGGTCGCCGGTACGCAGCCAGCCGTCGATGAAAGTCGCCTCGGTATCGGCCCGGCGCTTCCAGTAGCCCTGCATGACGTTGGGGCCGCGCACCTGCAGCTCCTTGTTCTCGCCGATGCGCAGCTGCACGCCCTCAAGCGCCTTGCCCACCGTGACCGGGTCGTTGTCGTCTATCGCGTTCACCGCCATCACCGGGGCGGTCTCGGTCATGCCGTAGCCCTGCACGATGGGCAGACCCAGGCCGAGGAAACAGCGCGCCAGCGTGGCCGACAACGGCGCGCCGCCGCTGACCGCCAGGCGCAGCCGGCCGCCGAACTGCTGGTGCAGCGGCTTGGCCGCGAGACGCTCGAGCAGCGGCCAGAGCAGCGCATCCAGCCAGGCCGGCCCGGCCAGCTCAGGCGCAATAGGCAGGCGCTGCTGCCGGCAGAAGCGCCGCCAGCCGACATCCTGCGCCAGCTTGAAGAGCCTGGCCTTGGCCGGTGCGGCGGCGAGCTTGCCCTGCAGCACGCCATAGACGCGCTCGTAGATGCGCGGCACCGAGATCAGCACCGTGGGCTGCTGGGTCTTCATGTCCTCGGCCAGATCCTGCACCGAGCGGGCGAAGGCCACGCTGCAGCCGGCGGCGATCGGCAGGTAGTAGCCGGCGGTGCGCTCGAAGGTGTGCGACAGCGGCAGGAAAGACAGGAAGCGGTCTTCGGCGCGCGGCGCCACCCTGTCCATCACCGCCTTGACGTTGGACAGCACATTGCCGTGGCTGAGCATCACGCCCTTGGGCTTGCCGGTGGTGCCCGAGGTATAGACGATGGCCGCGAGCTCGTCGCTGCGCGGCAGCGCCGGCGTATCCACCTGATCCTCGCCGCTGGCCAGCCACTGGGCCAGCGTCAGCAGCTGCGGGCGCTTGGGCCCCAGCAGCGCGGCATCGATGCCGCCCTCGAGCAGCACGACGCGACGCAGCTCGGGCAGCGCAAGTTGCTGTTCTTCGATGCAGGCGAGCAGCGCGCCCCATTGCTGCGCGTTGTGCGCGATGAGCAGCGCAGCATCGCTGTCGGCGACGATGTAGGCCACGCTGGCCGGGTTGTCCAGCGCGTGCATGGGCACCGGCACGCAGGCTTGGCGCAGCACGGCCTGGTCGATGCAGACCGTCTCGTAGCCATTGGGCAGCAGCAAGGCAATACGACTTCCGCGCGGCAGGCCCATGGCCGCCAGCGCGCGGGCATGGGCGGCGACACGCTCGCCACAATCGCGCCAGCTGATCGAGCGCCAGGCTTGCGATGGGGTGTCGAACTGGCGGTAGGCCTCGGCGGCCGGCGTCTGGGTGACACGCCAGGCCAGCAGATCGGCCAGCGATTGCACCTCGGCCAATGTGCGCGGTGCGGCAGTTACTGCAGAAGTCATCGGAATTCGGTCGACAAAGCTACGGGCAAACCCGCGCATTGTCGCCGATTCCTATATTCAGGTAGCTATTACAGGAAGGTAAGACTGCAAGAACTCCGGCGGCATGCGCTTGGGCCGGCCGCTGCTGATCTCGATGCAGACCAGCTCCCAGCGCCCGCGCATCAGCGTGGCGCCATCGGCGAGGCGGCGCAGCTGGAAGCGCCGCTGCATCGCCAGCTTGCCATCGCTGCCGGTCAGCCAGGTACCCAGCACCAGTGGCTCGCCCAGGCCAGAGGGCAGCAGGTAGTCGTAACTGCCCTGGCGGATGGCCATCGCACGATCCAGCTTCCGGTAGTCGGCCAGGCTCAGACCCAGCGCCTCCGAATGCGCCCAGGCGACCTTCTCGCACCACTGCACATAGACGGCGTTGTTGGTGTGATCCAGCCCGTCGATGTCGCCGGCTTGCGGACTCAGGGCCTGGGTGAACGGGCCGGGGTGGTCCCAGCCGTCGACGAGCGTGGCCTGGGTTGACTCAGTCATAGATCGACTTCTCCGGCCGCCGCGTCAGCACCGCGATCGGCGGCGCCCAGCGCTCGCCGCGCGGCTTCTTGCTGGTGATCAGCGTGATCTCCGAGGGCTCGAAGACCTCGACGTTGTGCGTGATCGGCGTGGTCAGCAGGTACTGCGCGCGGGTGCTGCGCAGGAAGTGGCCGACCAGCTGGATGTTGCGCACGTCCAGGTGGGCAAAAGGCTCGTCGATGAAGACAAAGCCGCCGGGGCTCTCGTCGTCCTTCATCAGGCCCACCAGCAGGATCAGGCTCTTCAGCACCTGCTGGCCGCCCGAGGCCTCGCCGTCGTTGAGGCCCACCTCGCCCTTGCCGTCGAAATTGAACTTCACATGCAGGCCGGCCTGGGCCAGCACGGCGTCGTCGTTGTCCAGGTGCGGCAGCTCGGCCTGCGCGATCACGCCTGCCAGCTCGCCCAGCTCCTGCACGTTCTTCTTGTAGCGGCGCATCGTCGCGCGCAGCACGTCGATATAGCGCTCGCGCGCATTGAAGGCGGCGATGCGCGCCATCTCGTTGCTGGCCCGGCGGTCTTCCAGCTGGGCGCTCTGTTCCAGCACCGAGGCGTTCATGCGCGCATGGCGGTCCTGCACCGCGGGGTCGGTTTCCCACACGCCAGTGTCCAGCTCCTGCTGCACATGGCGCATCGCGATCTCGGCCTGCTTGGCGTTCTCGAACTCGTCGCGCAGCGCCTGGATCTTGGCTGCTGCCACCCAGCTGGCCGGGAATGCGGCCTTGGCCTCGCGCGAGGCCTTGGATGCCAGGGCCAGCTCTTGCCGGCGGCTCTCGTGCTCGCGCAGCACGCGCAGCACGTTCTCCTCGTTGGCCTTCAGCGAACCCTGCGCGGCTTCGTAGTCGCGCTCGCTGCGCGTGGCATGGGTCAGCGCCCGATCATGCTCGCCGTCCAGCGCGGCCATGCGGCTGGCCGCCTCGACGCGGGCCTGGCGCAGGCCGGCCAGGCGGGCACGGCCTTCGGCAAATTCGTCGGCTCGCTCGGCCAGCTCGCGCGCCGCCTTGTGGCCCTGCGCGGCGCGCTGCACGTCCTTCAGCTGGCGCTCGACCTCGGCCTGTTCCTTGGCGATGCGGCTGAGCTCGTTGTCATAGCGCGCCAGCTCGCGCTCCAGCGCCTCGCGGCGCGAGTCCAGCGCGGCGACGCCGAACTGGAAATCGCGCGGCTCCACCCACAGGCTGCGGCCGCCGCGGCCATCGCGGTAGTAGGCATCAGGCGTGATCCATTCGCCCCCTGCCCTGGCACCAGCCTCGGTGTCTTTGACACAGCGGATGCCGCCCAGCTGGCGGATCAGCCAGCCCGGCAGCTTGGCGTGCACTTTCAGCGCCGCGAGCAGCGAGCCCTGCGGCACGACGGCCGGCACGTTCTCGGCATCGGCGACGACGTAATGGCGGTAGCGCTCCTTGGACGCCAGGCCGAAGGCGCGGCCTTCATCGCTGCTGTGCGCCAACACCACCACCCAGCGCGAGGGGCGCAGAAAGCCTTCGGCCGCGGCGCGCCAGGCCTCGTCGGCGATGTCGATGCAGTCGGCCAGCACATGGTGGGCGATGCCCGCATCGTCCAGCGCGCGGCGGAAGCGCGTCACCTCGGGCGGCGGCGGCGGCAGGCGCTGGCCGGACAGCGCATCCATCGCCGCCTGCGCCTTGCACGACTGGTCGTTCTGCCGCGTGAAGCTCTCGCGCAGCGCATGCTGGCGGCTGGACAGTTCTTCCAGGCGCTGGGTCAGCTCGGCGCCATCGGCCTCGACGGCGGCCAGCGCCTTCAGCTCCTCCTCGCGTTTGGCGAGCAGCTCGGCGGGACGCTCGGCCTCGCGCGCCGCGTCGAAGGCCGCGCGGGCCTGCTTGCGCTCGGATTCCAGCTCGACCAGGCGCTGCTTGGCCGCCTCATGCTTTTCGAACAGCGCATGCAGCTCGGCGCGCTTGGCCGACATCTGGCGCTTGTCGGTGGCCGCGAACAGGCGCTGGCGATGCAGCTCGCGCAGCTGCTGCGCGACGCGTTGGCGGCCTTCGGACCATTGCAGCACCGGCAGCACCTCGGTGGCCAGGCGCTCGCGCTCCTTCAGGCGCAGCTGGTACTGCTGGTAGCTGGTCACGCGGTTGGCCAGGTCGGACAGCTGGGCTTGCGTGTGCCACAGCTCGTGCGCGGCCTGCTCCACTTCCTTGGCCAGCTGCTGCTGATGGCTGCGCGCCTGGTCGTAGCGGTCCAGCACCTCCTGGTCGCCGAAAACCTCGAACACCAGGCGCAGCAGCTCCTTGGGCGAGAGTTCGCACAGGCGGTCGGTCTGGCCCTGCTCCAGCGCCAGCACGCGGCCGATGGCGCGGGTCAGTCCGGCGGCCTCCAGGCGGCGCTTCCAGGCCTCGATGCCCAGCCAGTCCTTGTCGGCCTTCTCCGCCAGGGCCTCGATCTCGTGCACGCCGTCGACCATGATGTAGCGGCGCTGCCAGTCGCCGCCATGGCGCTCGATGCGGCAGGCCAGCGTCACCTGGTCGGCATAGAGCAGCGAGCTGGCGAAGGGCCGGCTGCTGTTCTGCCGGCCGCGCGGGCGGTTGTCGACCAGCGCGCGCAGCCAGGCGGTCTCAGCATTGGCATGGCGCGCATAGGTGCGGAAGGTGCGGCCGCCCGAGCATTCCAGGCCGAGCAGCGTGCGCATCGCGTCGAGCAGCGTGGTCTTGCCCGAGCCGTTCGGCCCGGCGATGGTGATGATGTTGCCGTCCAGCGGCATCGTGACGCGCTGGCAGTAGTCCCAGTGCAGCAGTTCAAGCGATTGCAGGTGAAACATCGTCGCGGTCGGTCAGTTCTGCACTTGTTGTTATTGTGGATCGTCGAGCCCGTCATCCAGATCATCGGGCAGCTCTTCCTGCTCGGCCTCGCGCAGCCGCGCCAGCGCCGGCCCGGCCTGCGCGTCGGTCGTGCGTGCCAGCACATCGGCCAGCGCGCCGTCCAGCACGCGCGGCGCCAGCGTGTCGTAGTCCAGCAGCAGGTCCAGTAGCGGCCCTTCGGCGATGTCTTCACCGCGACGGGTGATGAAGCCGTGGCGCTCCAGCAGCTTCAGGTTGGCGTCCAGGCGCAGCTTCTTGCCCAGCTGGTTGCCGAAGTCGGCCAGCAGGCTGCGGTAGGACAGCGTCGGTGCCACGCTGGAGGCCAGCGGCAGCGGCTTGTCGGTGGCGAACATCTCGCCCTGCCCCGGCTCCTGCGCATCGGCGCGCGCGATCTGGCGCTGGCGCTTGGGCAGCACGATCAGCGACCACAGCACCACCAGCAGCGCCACGCCGTCGCGCGGCAGGTCCAGGTTGTTGTTGGCCGCGAGGCCGGTCTCGCCGAACACCGCCACCTCGGCGGGCCGCAGCATGGCCACGCTGATGTGGTCGGCATAGAGGTTGTCGACCACGCGCAGGCCCACCGCGCCCAGGCGCGCGTTCAGCGCGGCCCACAGCTCGGTGTCGATCAGCGCGCGGCGCACCAGCGCATGGCTGCGCGGCAGCCAGCGGCGCGCCAGCAGCTGGGCCGCCAGATGGGCGGCGTCGTCCAGGGTGTTGCTCATTCGTCGTTCTTGCCTGTGTCTGCTGTCGCCGTGGACTGCGCCGCGCTGCTGTTAAGCAGCACGCCGCGGCTCATCCACGCCACGTATTCATCGCCCACCTCGCCCTGCTCGGCCGACCAGCGCACCCGCCAGGGCTGGCGCGCCATATCGCCGGTGGCGCCGGAGAGGTGCTGCGCCTGCGGGTCGCCCAGCAGCGGCAGCAGCTGCGCGCGGTAGGCGGCGCGCGCATAGCTGCCGCCCAGCACCGCCGGGGCCAGGTCTTGCTCGGCGCGGCCCTCGCTGGACCACAGGCCCAGCAGCTGCTGCATTTGCGCCATCTCGGGCGGCAGGCTCATCACCGCCAGCTCGCCGGCCGGCGCGGCCTGGCCCTGCGGCAGCGGTTCGGCGCCCTTCTCCTTCGGGCGGTCGCGTTCGAACTCGCCCTCGGTCATGTCCAGCAGCTCATGCTGCGCGACCAGCACCGGATGCACCGGGCGCGACAGTGCACCCAAGGCGAGGTTCTCCAGGAAGGGCACGTTCTGCAGCCAGCGCCGCACATCGGTGGTCGTGATACCGGTCGAGCCCAGCGTGACGCGCTGGCGGTCGGCCTGCTGCAGCGCGCGGTTGAACTGGCTGGCCATGGCCAGCAGCCGTGCCTGCGCCAGGCCCAGCTCGCGGGCCAAGCGTTCCAGTCGCGCATTGCCGTCGGTCTGGGCCTGCTCGATGATGGCCTTCAGCGCCTCGCCGGCCTTGTCGACCAACTTCAGCGCGCGCTCGAAACGCTGGCGTGCGCGGCGCAGATGGAACTCGGAGCCGCTGGCGATCGCGTCGGCGAACTCGTCGTACAGGCGCGAGAGCTGGGCCTGCAGATGGTGCAGCTGCGCCGGGTCCAGCGTGCCCAGCGTATGCGCGCCGGCCACATTGGCCAGCAGCGCGGCCAGGTCGGCATCCTGCTCGCGCGCCGCCGCCAGTGGCGACAGCAGGCCGATCAGTTGCTGGGCCAGCGGCGTGACGCCGTACTGCTGGTTGCCGCCGTCCCAGGCCAGCAGCTCGGCCTCGCGCAAACGCTTGAGCACCAGCTCCAGCGCCTCGTCGCGCAGCATGTGGAAGTGGCGGTTGAGCGTGTCGCGGCTGACGCGCGACTCCGGCAGCGCCATCAGCTCCATGAACACCCACAGGCGCAGCCGTACCAGCGCCGCCGGCCCATGGCACAGCGCGCGCAGCGCATGGATCAGCGGCTCGTTGCGCTCCAGCTGCCACCACAGCAGGGCTTCGGCCGGCGCGGCTCCCTCGCGGAAATAGTCTTCGAAGCGCAGCAGTTCATGTTCGGCATGCTCTTCTGCCGCTGCGCCCAGCTCCTTGTCGGTCATGGCGGGATTATCCCAGGGCGCGAGCTGCACGGCCCTCGGTCCGCACGGCCCATAATCCCCCAGGGCCGACAGCAGGGACCGCTGCCGACGAGTCGTTGGGAGAACTGAGCATGACTTCTGCTTGGATGCTGTTGTTGCTGAGCTTGGTCGGCGTTGCTGTCGGCTATGCGCTGGGCCGTGGACGGCGCGGCGCAGCCGGTGCGGCGCCGCAAGCCAGCCTTGCTGTGCCCGAGCCTTCGACCGAGCCAGCCAGCGCGCCGCGCATCGAGAACGTCTTTCATCCCGTCACCAGCGAGGAAGAGCGCCGCCGCAATGCGATCTATGCCAAGGTCTTCAACCTGGTGCCGGACACGCTGACGATCACACGCATCTCCGACGGACGCTTCGTCGACGTCAACCACAACTGGGAAGAGCTCACCGGCTTCACGCGTGAGGAAGGCATAGGTCATACCTCGGCAGAGCTGGGTGTCTGGATCGAACCGGAGCAGAGGGCCGCGCTGATCGGCACCATCAAGAGCGGCGGCACCGTGCGCGACTTCGATGTGACCTTCAAGCACAAGAACGGCCATCTCTACTACAACAAGGTCTCGGCCAGCCTGTTCGAGGCGGAGGGCGAGACCTACATGATGCTGGCGGTCAAGGACGTCACCGCGCAGCGGGCCGCCGACATCGAGCTGCGCGAGCTGAACCAGACACTGGAGACGCGGGTGCAGCTGCGCACGCAGAAGCTGGAGCAGGCCAATGCCGAACTGGCCACCGCGCTGGACCAGCTGCAGCGGGCGCAGCAAGACCTGGTGCGCTCGGAGAAGCTGGCCGCGCTGGGCGCGCTGGTCGCCGGCGTCGCCCACGAGCTGAACACGCCGCTGGGCAATGGCCTGATGGTGGCTTCCACCCTGGACGACAGGCTGCGCGAGCTGGAAGAACGCATGGCCGCCGGCTTGCGCCGCAGCGATCTGGACAGCTATGTCAGCGATGCCAAGCATGCGAACGAAGTGATCCTGCGCAATCTTGAACGTGCAGCCGGACTGGTGCGCAGCTTCAAGCAGGTGGCTGTGGACCGGACAAGCTCGCAACGACGGCGCTTCAGGCTCAAGGAGGTGGTCGACGAGACGGCGCTGACCCTGAGTCCGGCCTTTCGTGGCAGCGGGCACGAGCTGCTGACCGAAGTCGATGAGGGCTTGCAGCTGGACAGCTATCCGGGGCCGCTGGGCCAGGTGCTGGCCAATCTGATCGATAACGCGCTGGTCCATGCCTTCCAGCCGGGGCAAGCCGGGCGCATCGAGCTGAAGGGGCGTTCCGGTGCAGCCGGCGAGGCGCAGATCGAGGTGAGTGACAACGGCCAGGGCATCCCTGCCGAGCACCTCGGCCGCGTCTTCGATCCCTTCTTCACCACCCGTATGGGTCAGGGCGGCTCTGGCCTGGGGCTGCACATCGTGCACAACCTGGTCACCGATGTGCTGGGCGGTCGCATCGACGTTGCCCAGGCAGCGGGTGGTGGCGCCCGTTTCACCATCACGCTGCCGCTCATCGCGCCCGCCGCTGGCAACGATGCCGAGTTGGCCTGAACGCGACGCTGCAATTTTTCGAACGCCGTGCTCAAAGCATTGCTGAGGTCAGCCCTGGCGCCTGCCCCATGCTTGGGGCCTGTGCTTGACTCCAGCCGCTGCCCGCCATGACCCTGCCCCGACGTCGCCTGCCCAGCTACTTCCTCTCTCACGGGGGCGGTCCCTGGCCGTACATGGACGGCCCCTTTCGCGCCGCCTTCGACCAGCTCGAGGCCTCGCTCAAGCGCATCCCGCAGGAGCTGGGCGGCATCAAGCCGCGTGCGGTGCTGATGGTCTCCGGGCACTGGGAGGCCGAGGCCTTCCGCGTCATGGCTGCCGCGCAGCCGGGCATGGTGTACGACTACTACGGCTTCCCGCCCCACACCTACACGATCAAGTACCCGGCGCCGGGCGACCCGGAGCTTGCCGATCAAGTCGCCGCGCTGATCTCCTCGGCCGGGCTGCCGACAGCGCTGGACGAAACGCGCGGCTTCGACCACGGCGCCTTCAGCACGATGTATCCGATCTACCCCGATGCCGACGTGCCGCTGGTGCAGGTTGCCATGCACGCCAGCTACGACCCGGCCGCCCATCTGGCGCTGGGGCGTGCGCTAGCGCCGCTGCGCGACGAGGGCGTGCTGGTCATCGGCTCGGGCTTCAGCTTCCACAACCTGCGCTTGTTCGGGCCACAGGCGCAGCAGCCATCGAGCGCTTTCGACGCCTGGCTTCAGCACACGCTGCTGGAGCTTCCGCCCGCTCAACGCAGCGCTGCGCTGCTGCAGTGGGAGCAGGCGCCGGCAGCGCGCCTGGCCCACCCTGCCGAGGACCATCTGATCCCCTTGATGGTCGCCGTCGGTGCGGCCGAACAGGAAGAAGCCCACTGCGTCTATCACGAGCAGGGTTTTCGCGGCGGCGTGGTCGCTTCGAGCTTCAGGTTCGGCCCGGCGCTGGCCTGAGCCGGCGCAGGCGAGGCTCAGCCCAAGGCGCGCTGCATGAAGCGCGCCTCCGGGCCGAAGCTCGCCAGCTTTGCCGCCAACTGGGCGGGCAACCGCTCCAGGGCTTCGAAGCCACGGCCCTGCCAGTACGGCTGCGAACCCTGCACCGCGACCAGGCCGAGGCGGCGCAGGCCCAGCGCAGCCGCGCGCTTCTCCACCATCTCGACGAGCCGCCGTCCCAATCCCAGCGCACGCCCCCGCGGCGCGACGGCCAGGTCATGCAGGTAGAGCAGTTCGGGCTGCGCCGAGACCTGCAACTGCGCTGCGTTCAGCGTCGGCAGCGTCGCCGCACAGGCAGGCAGCGCGACCAGGTAGGCCAGGGGCTGCTGCGAGGCAGCGTCCTGCGCCACCCAGCTGGTCTGCTGCGCCTCGGTCGCAGCGATCTTGGCGGCAAAGGACTCTGCGCTTTCCAGGAACTCGGACGCATAGCACTGCGCTTGCAGATCAAGCACGGCAGGAACATCGGCCAGCGTCAGCGGCCGCAGCGAAATCTCGGACATCGAAGAACGAATGCGAAGAACGGGAGGGTGGAACGGGGAAGATGCGAAAGTGCAGTTGGCCGGGCCCGTGCAGGCCGGCGACGCATCGTTGAAAGCCTGCTTCAGCCCGGAGCGGGCAAGCCTTGCCAGAGCCAGCGGCCCAGCGGCGTGAAGACGAGCACAAAGCCCGCCACGTTGAGCAGCACCGTGAGCCAGAACAAGCGCTGGAACTCGCGTTTGCTGCGCTTGTGCTTGAGCATCTGCTGCGCCAGCAGCGCGCCCGGCCAGCCGCAGGCCAGCGCGAGCAGATGCAGGTTGCGCTCGGGCACTCGCCAGGCGTCGCCCTTGACGGCGGCGCGCTTGTCGCCGAAGTAGACGATGAAGCTCGCCAGACTCATGGCCAGATAGGCGCCCCAGAGCGCATGCGGCAGGCCCCAGAGCAGATGGCTGGCCAGGACCAGCGATGCGAATGCGGGGATCAGCCAGAGCTGGCTTCCGTGGTCGGCACCGCTGCGGCGGGCAGGAGCGGCTGCCTTGGGTGCCAGACCTTGCACCTGCAGCGCACGGCGCTTGCCATGCGCATCGCTGCCGACGACGAAGCTCAGCCGCTCGCCGACCACAGGGCGCGCAGGCCGCGGCGCGAAGGCCTTGATGTGCACGAAGAGCTTCGCGCCGCCCTCGTCCGGCGCGATGAAGCCATAGCCCTTGGTGTCGTCCCACTGCACCAGCTTGCCGGTGCTTTTCATACTGCTGCTCATGGTCGGGCGGCACTGTGCCACAAACCCAAACGAAAGTGCCCGCCGAGGCGGGCACTGACCAGTCTGCGGACCGCTACTCAGCGGCCGAAGCCACCGCGGCGCGGCTTGTCGCCGGCAAAGCCGCCGCCATGGCGACGCTCGCCGCCGCCGTCGCGGCCGCCGCCTTCACGGTGACCGTGGAAGCCGCCCGGCTTGCCGCTCTTGGCACCGAAGCCGCCCGGCTTGCCATGTGCGAAGGCCGGCTTGCCGCCGAAACCGGGCTTGCCGCCGGCGTGGTGGCGGTTGTCGCCACCGAAGCGGCTGCCCTGCTCGTCGCGACGCGGCGCGAAGTCCTCGCGGCGGAAGTCGCCTTGCTGCGAGTGATGATGCTCGCGGCGCGGAGCGCCGAAGCCCCGCTCGGGCCGGGTGTCGCCGAAGTGGCGAGACTCAGGACGGCCTTCGTGGCGACGCTCGAAGCCGTGACGCTGTTCGGCGAACTGGCCTTCGCGCTGCTCGGGGTGCGGCGCGCGTTCGAAGGGACGACGGTCGTCGAAACCGCCGCCCTGGCGCGGCCCGAAGCCCTTGTTGCCGCCATGAGGCGCGCCGCGGCCGAAGCCTTCGCGGCGATCGTCGCGCTGGAAGCGCTTGTTGCCGAAGGAGCGCTCGCCGTGGAAGCTGCCGCGATCGCCACCCTGGCGCGGCGGGAAGATGCGCGGCTCCTGCGTCTTGGGCTCGAGGCCGGGATAGTGCGCGGCCGGGATCTGCTGCGTGGTGAACTGCTGGATGCGGCGGATCATCGGGATGTCGTCGCGCATCGCCAGCGTCACCGCCAGACCTTCGCGACCGGCGCGGCCGGTACGGCCGATGCGGTGCACATAGTCCTCGGCCTTCATCGGCAGGCCGTAGTTGATCACGTGGGTGATGGTCGGCACGTCGATGCCGCGGGCGGCGACGTCGGTGGCCACCAGCACGCGCAGATCACGGCGACGCATCGCCATCAGCACGCGGTTGCGCTTGCCCTGCGGCATGCCGCCGTGCAGCGGCGCCACCGCGTGGCCGAACTCGGCCAGGCGCTCGGCCAGCCAGTCGGCATCGCGCTGCGTGGAGGTGAAGACCACCGCCTGGTCGAGCTCGCGCTCGGCCAGGATCGCGTCGAGCAGCTCGTGCTTGTGCGCCTGGTTGTCGGCCCAATGCAGGCGCTGGGTGATGTTCTCGTGCGTGTCGGTGTGCGAGGCGACGTCGACGCGCTGCGGGTCGCGCAGCAGGTCTTGCGCCAGGCGGCCGACATGGCCGGCGAAGGTGGCGCTGTACATCACCGTCTGGCGCTCGGCCGGCGTGGCCGCGGCGACGGTGTTGATGTCGTCGATGAAGCCCATGTCCAGCATGCGGTCGGCCTCGTCGAGCACCAGCATCTCGACGTTGTTCAGCACGCACTTGCCGCTCGCCAGATGGTCGAGCAGACGTCCGGGGGTGGCAATCAGGATGTCCAGCGGACCGCTGAGCTGGCGGATCTGCAGCGCATAAGGCATGCCGCCCAGTACGGTGGCGACCTTCAGCCCCTGCACATGCTTGCCGTAGGTCTGCGCGGCTTTGGCCACCTGCATGGCCAGTTCGCGGGTCGGCGCCAGCACCAGCACGCGCGGGCCGTAGATCTTGCCCTTCTCGCGACGCTTGGTGTTGTCGCCGCGCGCGGCGATGACCTTCTGCAGCGCGGGCAGCATGAAGGACGCCGTCTTGCCCGAGCCGGTGCGTGAGCTGACCATCAGGTCCTTGCCTTCCAGTGCCGGCGGGATGGCCTGGGTCTGGACTTCGGTGGCGTTCTCGTAACCGGATTCGGCGATCGCGCGCAGCAGGGCCTCGTGCAGGCCCAGAGTCTCGAAACTCATTCTCTCGTTCTCTTTCAAATACAAAGCCGCGCCGGCCCCGCCAGAAGCAGAGCAGCAAAAGCGCGACCAGCCGGGCCTCGAAAGCCTGGCACAGGGTCATGTCGCTGGGAGAAAGCTCGCGTCGTACAGCGGGGTTGCGGCAGGATGATCTGCGCAGAGCCTCGTGCGGCGCCGGGGAACAGTCAAAGCGACGGCATACATCGCCGCCGACCGAACCCGAAGGCAATCGGCGCTTCAACCGTGGCGGGTGGAACTTCCACCGCAGGCTGGCCCGAAAGAGGTCAGAGGAGACGAACGAAATGCCCCGGAAATCCGAGGCAAGCCGCGACTATAGCAGAGTTCAGGGTTTTCACCGAGCGTCGCGTCGATGGCGTGCGCGGTCGGGCCGCTCGCTATACTGCGCGCCGGTCGGCAGTTCACCCAGGCCTTGCCGCGCGAAGCTGAAGCTCGCGAGCTAAACCTGCCCTTCCCTCTCGCCTGCAGGCGAGCAGCGGTTCGATTGATTGGTCACGTGGCCCATGAGCCGCTGGCTGCAAGACGGCAAGCCCAGCCCCTGCTGTGACGGCAGGTCCGGCCCATGGACTTGGAGCTTGACGTCCATGCCTCGTGAACTCATTGCCTGCCCGGTGCAGGATCTCTCGACCTTCGCCAAGTCGCTGCGCAAGCAGCTCGCCGACGCTCAGCCCGAGCAGGCACCGCCCAGCCACCTCAGCCTGATGAACATGCTGGCGCGTGCCGCCGGGCATCGCAATCTGCAGGCGCTGAAGGCAGCCGGTGCCGTCATGCCCGCAGCGCTGGCGCCAGCGCCTGCGGCCCCGGCACGCGGGCCGCGCCATCCGGCGCTCAGCGAGACCGCCGACCGCGCGCTGCGCCAGTACGACGAACAAGGCCGGCTGATGCGCTGGCCGACCAAGTACAGCGTGCAGCGCCTGGCGCTGTGGGGCATGTGGCTGCACTTCGATGCCAAGCGGCCCTACAGCGAACCCGAGGTCAACACGGTGCTCAAGGCTTGGCACAGCTTCGGCGACCACTGCACGCTGCGGCGCGAGCTGGTGAACATGAAGCTGCTGGCGCGCACGCCCGACGGCGCGGTCTATCGCAAGCTGCCGGCGCGGCCGGACGAGGAGACCGCGGCGCTGCTGAAAGCGCTGCGCGCGCGCTTCAGCCGCTGAGACGCGGCGTGGCCGTTCAGGCGGCCAGCGCCGCCAGCAAGGCGGCCAGCGCGGCCATCAAAGCCTCCAGTTCCTCGTCGGCCAGCCAGGCCGGCGGGGCGGCCAGCCAGGCGGGCATGGTGGCGCCGGTCTGCTGCTGGACGGCCAGCAGCGCGCGGTCCGTCGTGCCTTCGACCAGCAGCAGCGCTGCCGGTACGCCGCGCGCCGCGCTGCCCGCCGCCAGCGACAGGCGTGTCTGCAGCTGCCGCTCATCCCAGGGCAGATCGGCGTGGACCAGGCCGAGGCGCGGCTCGTCGAGCTCGTCGTCCAGGTCGTCGAGCGCTGCATCGCTGGCCAGCAGCAGCGCTTGGGCCTCGCTGCGCCAGCTCATCAGCAGGGCGGCGCGCTCTGCCGCGTCCATGCCGGCGCGCAGGCGCTGCACCGGCAGCTTGCGCAGGCGCAGTGCCTGCTCCAGACCGTCGAGCAGGGTCTCGGATTGCGCGCAGACGAGCAGCCGCGACGCGGCGCCGCCCGGCGCGAGCCACTCGCTGCACAGCGTCTGCAGCGCCTCGGCCTTGGCCTTGAGCACATGCCGACCGGCGGGCGGCAGCTGCTGCAGCGCCTGCATCAGCTGCTGCCGTTCGGCGCTGCTCAGGAAGCCGTGCGCCTGCCAGCGCTGCATCGCGTCGCGCAGCGTCTGCACGGCGGCCCTCTGCCCGGGATTGACGCTGGCCGCGCCGGTATCGAGCCAGCGCGTCTGCAGCAGCATAGGCGGCAGGCTGTCGAGCAGTTCGCGCTTGCGGCGCGACAGCAGCACCGTCTCCAGCGCCTCGCGCTGCGCGCGCTTGCCGGCATCGGCCGGCAGCCCCAGCAGCGCGGCCAGCGGGCCGCGGCGGGCGCCGTCCAGCCAGCTCACCCAGGCCGGCAATCTCGCATCGCCCAGCGGCTCGCGATCGGCGATCAGCAGCAGCTGCGTCGCCGGCACGGCCTGCAGCGCCGCCAGTGCTTCGTCGCCCAGCGCGTCGACGCCATCGACGATCAGCAGCTCCGGCGCGTTGCGGCCAACTGGCAGCGTCTCGGCCAGCAGCAGGCCTTCGGGCCAGTCGCCGAGCAGGCGCGCGATGTCGCGCTGCCAGCCGGCCTGTCGCGCGGCATCGGCGACGACGATGGCGATCGAGCCCAGGCCGAAGAGCTGACGCGACAGCTGCGCGGCGATCAGCGCGGCCTCGCGCTGACCCAGGCCCAGATCGTCGGCCAGCATCGCACGGCCGGCGGCCAGCGCGAACAGCGCGGCCTGCCACTGATGTTCGGCCACAGGCTCGCGCAGCAGGGCCTGCGCCGCCTGCGGATCGGCCAGCCAGCGCTCCAGGCGCTGCACGCGCGAGCGGGCATCCTGCGCCCAGGCCAGCTGCGGCCAGACCTCGGGCGCGACGCGCAGCGCCACGCCATGGGCTCGGGCAGCGTTCAGCAGTGTCTGCAGCCAGGCGTGCGCATGCTCGGCATCGATACGCTGCGCCTCGTCCAGGCCTTCCGCCGCCAGTTCGCGCAGCGCGGCCGGCAAGCCCTGGCCGGCAACCCATTGCAGGCGACGGCGCGGCCCCGGATGCAGCCAGACCTCGCCTTCGCGCGCGGCCCAGCCGGCCTGCAGCGCCTCGGCACCGGCCGCATCGGCGGCCAGCAGCGCCAGCAAGGCCGGGCCATGGACGCATTCACCCGTCTCGGCAAAAGCCGCGCAGTCACAGCGCCAGGCATCGGATGCCAGCAGGCGCAGCTGCTGACGCGAGCCGTCGAGCAGGTCGATCAGCTCATGGTCGCCGAACACGCCCTGCTCCAGCGCCTCGCTGCTGCCCAGCCGATAACGCGGCGGCTCGGCGGGGACCGGCGGCGCTGCCTCGGTCGCCGGCTGCTCGGCCTTGGCCGCGCGGCCGCGGCGCGGACGGGCCGGCTTGCCGCTCTTCTCGAGCGCGGGCTGCTCGGCGGCGACTGCATCGCCAGGCACAGCGGCAGCTAACGCTTCGCCTGCGTCGAGTGGCATCGGCGCTTCGACCGCAGCGGCCTTGCTGGCTCGCTTTCGCTTGGGTGCGGCAGCGCTCGCCAGCTTGTCCGCGCCCGCCATCGGGGCGGCGGCCTCGTCGGCTTTGCGACGGGGCTTGCGCGCCGGGGCCTTGGCAGTCGCCTCTTCCACCGGGCCAGCGAGGACTTCGGTCGCCGCGGCTGCGGCCGCGTCGCTCTTCTGTGCGGTCTTGCGGGCCGCTGCGCGCTGGCGCGGCTTCTTGGCGGCGGCTTCGCTCGCCAGGGGCGGTTCGGGGCTGTCGCCTGCGCCGCTGCTCGGCACGTCGGTGGCATCGGCGCTCAGCGGGCTGCTCGGCTCGGTTGTGGTGCCGGCAGCAGCAGCGACCGTAGAGGTCTTGCGCGCCGCGGACGTGCCGCGGCGCTTGGGGGAAGAAGTGGCCATGGAGGGTGAGTTGGGACTCGGAGAGTTCGGTCGGTGTCGGGAAGGCAAGAACTTGGATCGGAGCGATGCGGACCGCTGTCGTGGCGACGTAGGTCTGTCTATGCGGCGCTGTCCTTGCCGGGATGGTTTTTTTCATCTGCGCGCTCGTCGCTGAGGAGGCGGGCAGCCAGCCAGCCGCGCAGACTGTTGAAGAAAGCCAGGCCCTCGGCGCGAGCCAGGTCCTGGTGGGTGAGTCGGGCTTCGGCGATGCGCCCCTCGGCCAGCAGTTGCTGGCGCATCACGCCGGGCAGCAGGCCGGCGTCCAGCCGCGGCGTGAGCCAGCGGCCGTCGATGAGCAGGGCGATATTGCCGAAGCTGCATTCGGTCAGTTCGCCGGCTGAGTTCCACAGCAGCACGTCGAAGGCCTGGTCCGGCTTGGTTGCCGCGAAGGCCTCGTAGAGCTCGCGCCGCGTGGTCTTGTGACGGATGAACTCCGCCGCCGGACCGTGGCTGTCGATCGGCATCTCGGCCAGCGCCAGAAGTACTGGCTCCTGGGTCTCACTCAGCGGCTCGACGCGTGACTGCAGCTCGCCCGTCACCGACAGCGTCAGCCGCACGCGCCACAGCCCCTGCGGATTGGCCTGGGCAACGGCGGCCAGCGTGTCGCGCCAGCTTGCGGGCGACCAGCGCAGGCCGAAGTGCCGGGCGGTGGCCTGCATGCGCGTGCGATGGCCGGCTTCGCGCACGAACACGCCCTGCTCCAGCCGCATGGTTTCGAGCGCCTCGATCGGCGCCTGCGCGCGCTGCAGGAAGCGCGTCTTCGCGCGCCATTCGGCGATCTCGGCCGCGGGGTCGGAATCCAGCGTGATCGCGCTGCCGATGCCGCAGGTGAGCTTGCCATCGGAGCCCTGCTCCACCGTGCGGATTGGCACGTTGAAGGTCGCCGCGCCGCCCGGCTGCAGCAGGCCCAAGGCGCCGCAGTACCAGCCGCGCGGCGTGGTCTCCAGCTCAGTAATCAATTGCATCGCGCGGATCTTCGGCGCGCCGGTCACCGAGCCGCAGGGGAACAGCGCCGCGAAGACATCGGCCAGGCCCAGGCCCGGCCGCGTGACCGCGCTGACGGTGGAGGTCATCTGCCAGACCGTGGGCAAGGCATGCAGCTCGAAGAGCCGCGGCACGCGCACCGAGCCCAGTGTGGCGATGCGGCCCATGTCGTTGCGCAGCAGGTCCACGATCATCAGGTTTTCGGCGCGCTCCTTGATGCTGGTGCGCAGATGTGCCTGCGCGGCCTCGTCGGACGCCGTGTCGTCGCCACGCGGCGCGGTGCCCTTCATCGGCTGTGCGGCCAGCAGCCAGCTGCGCTGCGCCTCGGGCAGCGCACCCCAGTCGAAGAACAGCTCGGGCGAGACGCTGGCCACGCCGCCCTGGCCCTCGGGGCGACGCAGGAACAGCGAGAAACCGCCGGGCTGCGCGGCATGCAGCGCGAGGAAGAGCTCGGCAAGATCGCGATCGGCCGAGCGAGCTGCTGCGACTCGTGTGGTGAGGTTGACCTGGTAGACATCGCCGGCACGTATCCACTCGCGCACGCGCTCGATCTGTGCGGCCTCGTCGGCGTCGGGCTGCGTGTCGTGCCAGTCGAGCGCGCCGGTATGCCAGGGTCCGCCCTCGGGCCAGGGTTCAGGCGCCTGCTCGTAGACGGCGAACTCGGCCAGCGCCTCGCCGGGCGACAGCGCGTGCCCGCCCATGCGCGGCTCGAAGGCCTGCGCCGCCTCGTAGCGCAGCCCGCCGAGCACCCAGGCGCCGGCACGCGCCGCGACCTCGGCGGCGGCGATCACATGGGCCACTTCAGCGGGCGCGGACGCGCGCAGCCAGCGCGCCGGCGGCGCATAGAAGGCGCCACGCAGGCGCTCGCCGTCGTCGCGGGCCAGCGGATGGCGCGGAAAGTCAAAGGCCGCCCACAGCTGCTGCGGGCGGTACGGCTCGCTCATCGGAATCGGGGGAGGTGATGCTCCGGCGCTGCTCGCGGACCGCTCAAGCTTTCAGAAAGTGCTCGCGGTAATAGAGCAGCTCGTCGATGGACTCATGGATATCAGCCATCGCGGTGTGCTTCTGCGCCTTCTTAAAGCCGTCAATGATCTCGGGCTTCCAGCGGCGCGCCAGCTCCTTCAGCGTGGAGACGTCCAGATTGCGGTAATGGAAGAAGTCTTCCAGCGTGGGCATGTAGTTGGCGAGGAAGCGGCGGTCCTGGCAGATGCTGTTGCCGCACATCGGCGATTTGCCGGCCGGCACATAGCGCTTCAGGAAATCGATCACCTGCTCGGCTGCCTGGGCCTCATCGATGGTCGAGGCCTTGACGCGGTCGATCAGACCGCTCTTGCCGTGGGTGCCCTTGTTCCAGGCGTCCATCGCGTCCAGCGTGGCATCGCTCTGGTGGATGGCAAACACCGGCCCTTCGACGCGCTGGGTCAGCTGCGCATCGGTGACGACCACGGCGACTTCGATGATGCGGTCCTTGTTGGGGAACAGGCCGGTCATCTCAAGGTCGATCCAGATCAGGTTCTGGTCGTTCAGGGGCAGGTTGGGGTTGTCGCTCATGGCTTACTTGTCCTTGTCACTTCCGGCGTCATTGTCGTGGCAATGGCGCCGGCCAAGCGACATTCTCGCAGCCCTACACTTCGCCCCCATGCCTGACCTGTTTTCGCTGCTTCCCACGCTGTCCGCGCCGGCCCTGAGCCTGGCTTTTGCGATCGCGCTGCTGGCCACCTTGGCCTGCAAGTTCTGGTTGTCCACCCGCCAGGTACGCCATGTGATGCGCCATCGCGGTGCGGTGCCGGCCCCCTTTGCCGCCACCGTCCCGCTGGAGGCACACCAGAAGGCCGCCGACTACACCGCGGCGCGCAGCCGGCTCTCGCTGTTCAGTACCGCCTTCGGCGCGCTGGTGCTGGTGGCCTGGACGCTGCTGGGCGGGCTGGATGCGCTGAACGGCTGGCTGCTTGCCACCGTCTATCCCGCCTGGGGCGGCATGGCCTACCAGCTGAGTCTGGTCGTCGCGTTCACGCTGATCGGCGGCCTGCTGGACCTGCCCTTCGAGCTTTACAGCACCTTCGTGCTGGAGCAGCGCTTCGGATTCAACCGCATGACCTGGCGGCTCTACATCGTCGATGCGCTCAAGGGCCTGCTGGTCGGCGCGCTGATCGGCCTGCCCATCGTCGCGCTGATCCTCTGGCTGATGGGCACGGCCGGCAGCCTGTGGTGGCTGTGGGCCTGGGGCGCCTGGATGGGCTTCAACCTGCTGATCATGGTGCTCTACCCGACCGTGATCGCGCCGCTGTTCAACAAGTTCGAGCCGCTGGCCGACGCGACGCTGAAGTCGCGCGTCGAGGCGCTGATGGCGCGCTGCGGCTTCGCGGCCAAGGGCCTGTTCGTGATGGACGGCAGCCGGCGCTCCTCGCACGGCAATGCCTACTTCACCGGCATCGGCGCGGCCAAGCGCGTGGTCTTCTTCGATACGCTGCTCAAGCGCCTGGACGGCGCCGAGGTCGAGGCGGTGCTGGCCCACGAGCTGGGCCACTTCAAGCTGCGCCATGTCAGCAAGCGCATGGTCGCGCTGTTCGGCCTGAGCCTGCTGGGCTTCGCGCTGCTGGGCTGGGCCAGCCGCCAGCCGGGCTTCTTCCTGGGCCTGGGTGTGCAACCGAACATGGGCGCGCCGAATGATGCGCTGGCGCTGCTGCTCTTCCTGATGGCGGTGCCGGTGTTCGCCTATTTCCTGACGCCGCTGTCGGCCGGGCTGTCGCGCCGCCACGAGTTCCAGGCCGACGCCTATGCGCGCCGCCATGCCGACGGCCAGGCGCTGGCCTCGGCACTGCTGAAGCTGCACGAGGACAATGCTGGCACGCTGACGCCGGACCCGCTGTTCGCGCGCTTCTACTACTCGCACCCGCCGGCCAGCGAGCGCCTGGCCGCGCTGGCCGCGGCCCACTGAGGACACACAGCAATGGAAAACCTGCTTCTGGCCCGTTGCATGCCGCAGCGCGAGCCCCTGCCTGCCGATCAACTGGACGACTGGCTGGCCCAGGTGCCCGGCTGGCAGCCCGACCCGGAGCGCAAGCTGATTGCACGCCGTTTCGGTTTCGACAACTTCTACCAGGTGATGGCCTTCGTCAACGCGGTGGCAGAGATCGCGCATGCGCAGGATCACCACCCCGAGATGATGGTCGGCTATGACGCCTGCACGCTGAGCTACAGCACGCACTCGGCCGGCGGCCTGACGCTCAACGACTTCATCTGCGCGGCCCAGGTCAGCGCCCTGCCCGAGGCCAGCGCCGCATGACGGCGAAGCATGCCAATCTGGACCTGGGCCTGGTGGTGCGCGGCCATGGCCGGCACTATGTGGTGGAAGACAGCGAGGGCCGGCGGCGCGTCTGCCATCCGCGCGGCAAGAAGAGCGACTGCGTGGTCGGCGACGAGGTGCGCTGGGCCGAGGTCAGCGCCGACGAGGGCGTGATCGAGGCGGTGGAGCCACGGCGCAACCTGCTGTTCCGCCAGGACGAGTGGAAGACCAAGAGCTTCGCCGCCAATCTGGACCAGTTGCTGGTGCTGGTCGCGGTGGAGCCGGTGTTCAGCGAATCGCAGCTGGCGCGCGCATTGATCGCCGCCGAGAGCGCCGGCATCCGCGCCCGCATCGCGCTGAACAAAACCGACCTGCCCGGTGCGGCCGAGCAGCGCGAGCGCCTGGCGCCCTATCGCGCGATGGGCGTGGAGGTAATGGAAGTGGCGCTGAAGGCCGACCCGGCGTATTCGCGCGGCATTCTCTGGCCTTGGCTGGAGGGCAAGCGCACCTTCGTGCTCGGCCCCAGCGGCACGGGCAAGAGCACGCTGATCAATCTGCTGGTGCCCGATGCACAGGCGCAGGTGGGCGACATCTCGCAGGCGCTGAACTCCGGCCGCCACACGACGACGACCACGCAGTGGTACTGGGTGGATGCCGAGCGGCGCACCGCGCTGATCGACTCGCCCGGTTTCCAGGAATTCGGCCTGCGCCAGATCGAGCCGGCACAGCTGCCACTCTTGATGCCGGACCTGCGCGCGCATGCCGGCGAGTGCCGCTTCTACAACTGCACGCACCAGCACGAGCCGGGTTGCGGCGTGCGCGACGCGGTCGACGCAGGCAAGATCAGCGCCTCGCGCTACCGCATCTACGGCGAGATCCTCGCCGAGCTGGCAGCCAAGCGCTGGTAACTAGGCCCTGCTGGCTTACTCCAGCCGCGGCGTGCCGGGCTGAAGCTCGCGTCCCTCGCGGACCTCGCGCACTTCGACGTCGACAACCTCGCCCATCGCCCGGCCGCCGCGCGGGCCGAAGCCGGCGCCGCCGGCGCGGAACTGTCGCGCCCGTGCGAAACGTGCGGCGAAATCCACCTGCGGGCGGCGGCCGCGGATCAGGCTCCACAGCAGCAGGCCCAGCGTGGTCGCCAGCGCCACGGCCAGCAGCGCGAGCACCAGCACCACGGTGGCCACCGCCAGCACGGCGCGCAGCACGAAGGAAACGAGCGCAGAGATCATTGCGTCAGGAGGCTCCAGCCAGGTTGAAAGTCACGATGTAGATAATGGCAGAAGGCGCCATTTCAAGCGCATCCGATCAACCGCGCCCGACGAAGGGCATCTTGGTCGCCATCACGGTCATGTTCTGCACATTGGCCTGCAGCGGCAGCGAGGCCATGTAGAGCAGCGCCGAGGCCACGTGCTCGACGTCCATCGTCGCCTCGATGGCGATCTCGCCATTGGCCTGCGGCACGCCCTTGGTGAAGCGCTCGGTCATCTCGGTCAGCGCATTGCCGATGTCGAGCTGGCCGCAGGCGATGTCGTGGGCGCGGCCGTCCAGCGACAGGCACTTGGTCAGCCCGCTGATCGCATGCTTGGTGGCGGTGTAAGGCGTCGAGTTCGGCCGCGGCGCATGTGCCGAGATCGAGCCGTTGTTGACGATGCGGCCGCCGCGCGGGCTCTGGCTCTTCATCAGCCTGAAGGCGGCGCGTGCACAGAGGAAGCTGGCGGTGAGGTTCACGTCCACCACCGTCTGCCATTGCGCGACGCTGAGCTCGTCGATCGGGACGGCTGGCGCGCCGCTGCCGGCGTTGTTGAACAGCAGGTCCAGGCGGCCGAAGTGCTGACGGACGGATTCGAACAACGCATCGACCTGCGTCTCCTGCGTCACGTCGGCCGGCAGCACCAGCGCGCGTGAGGGATCGACGGCGCGGGCGGCGGTCTCTTCCAGCGCCTCGCGCCGGCGCCCGACCAGCGCGACGTGGTAGCCCGCCCGGATCAGCGCCAGCGCGCAGGCCCGACCGATGCCGCTACCGGCACCGGTGACCAGCGCGTACCTGCCGTCACCCGGCAACGATGGAGTCGTGTTCGTCTCTGCCATGAGGATCTCTGCCCTGCCGCTGCCTCGTCCGCGGCCTGCTGTTGCCAAGCCTGCATGATGACAGACGGCCAGGGCGAGCCGGCTTCAGTTGGCGCGGGTCTCCGCCTCGGTCTGCGCCAGCTGCAGCTGGGCGCGCTCGCGGGCCAGCGTGCTGACGCTCTTGCCTTCGATCACCACCGTCGGCAGCTGGTGCACGACCGTCGCTTCGCTGAGCATCGCGGCTGGCGGTGCCTGCAGCAGCAGGGCCGCGCCCATCAGGGCGAGCACGCTCAGGGCCAATGCGGCTCGCTTGACGGTCGCGTAGCGGTCGTAGCAGGGAATCATGTTGTTCGTTGTCATCTCAGCCTCCTTGGGACATGCGGCAGGTATTTCGAACACCTGGCATGTACGCAGTGTGCTCGGGGCAAACCCCAGGTCCAAGGTGACTGCGACGAACAGCAGCGGCAGCGCGATGATCTGCGCCTGAACGCGATGAGCCGGATGCCGGGCTCAGGCCAGCACGCCCAGGCTGCGCGCAGCGAGCAGCAGTTCGTCGTCCTGCGGCACCAAGCGGCTGCGCCCGGCGATCTCGGCCAGCGGGACCGCGACGCAGCGCGCCGACTGCAACGCGACCATATGGTCGAAGCGCTTGTCCAGCACCAGGCGCGCGGCCTGCACGCCGAAACGCGTGGCCAGCGCGCGGTCATAGGCGGTCGGCGAACCGCCACGCTGCAAATGACCCAACAGCGTGAAGCGCGGATCGGCATCCCGCTCCAGGCGCTGCGCCAGCGCGTCCATCAGGCGTTGGCCGATGCTGGGGCCGCCCTTGGCTTCGGGCAGCTCGGCGATGCGCGCGCCTTCTGCGACGCAGACCAGCGCATAGCCCTGCTCGGCGCGCCGGCGCGCGCACAGCGCAGCCAGCGCTTCGACGCTGCTGGGCAGCTCGGGCAGGACGATCGCGTCGGCCCCGCCGGCCACGCCGCCTTCCAGCGCGATCCAGCCGGCGTGCCGGCCCATGGTCTCCAGCACCATCACCCGGCCATGGCTGTGCGCGGTGGTGCGCAGGCGCTGCAGCGCATCGGCGACAACGGCCACCGCGCTGTCGAAGCCGAAGCTGCGCTCGTTGTGCATCAGGTCGTTGTCTATGGTCTTGGGCACGCCAACCACCGGCACGCCCAGACGCACGAAACGCTCGGCGATGGTCATCGTGCCGTCGCCGCCCACCGCGACCAGCACGTCGATGCCATGGCGCTGCAAGCAGTCCAGCGCCTGGCGCGAGCAGTCGCCGCCGCCAGCGGCGAAATAGGCAAAGGGATCGGCCTTGTTGTGGCTGCCCAGCAGCGTGCCGCCCTCTGCGATCACGCCGCGCACGCTGGCAGCGTCAAGGGGCTGGATGCGGTCTTCCAACAGGCCCAGAAAGCCTTGGCGGATGCCGCTAACGCGCATCGTCGCGCCACCGGCTTCAGCCAGTGCCAGCGTGACGCTGCGAATCACCGCGTTGAGTCCGGGGCAATCGCCCCCGCCCGTCAGAATGCCGATGTGCATGCTTGTCCTTCGTTCATGGGGCCATCCTGCCATCGGGGGCTGACAGGCTCAAGTCCGGGTACGAAGTAGCCGTTAGACTGCATGCTGATCATTTCGCGCCACTGGCGCCCTCGGCCCGTAGCCGCCTCTGGAGTGCTTGCCTTGTCCGTGCCATCGCCCGTGCCATCACCGCTGGCCGCCAACCTGCTCTACATCGAGGACAACCCCGTCAATCGTCTCGTCGTCGAGGAACTGCTGTCAGGCCGTCCCGAGTTCGAGCTGGAATGCGCCGAAGATGGCAGTGGCGGCGTGGCGCGGGCCATCGCGCTCAGGCCCAGGCTGATCCTGCTGGACATGAATTTGCCGGATTGCGACGGCTACGAGGTGATGCGCCGTCTGCAGGCCGAGCCATCGACCGCGGGCATTCCAGTGATCGCACTTTCGGCCGAAGCATCGGCCGAAGACAGCCGGCGCGCGCTGGCCGCCGGCTTCACTGCCTACTGGACCAAGCCTATCGACTTCGGCCAATTCCTCGCCGGGCTGGCGGAGTACTTTCCGCCAGCCGGCTGAAGGCGTGCCGCGCGTTCAGGCCGGCAGCAGGCCGCGTCCGCGCAGCATCGGCTCGACCACCGCATCGCGGCCGCGGAAGGCACGATAGGCCTCGCGCGGCTCGCGGCTGTTGCCCACCGACAGCACATGGGTCAGCAGCCGCGACGAGACCTCCGGGTCGAAGGGATTGCCTGCCTCGACGAAGGCCTCGTAGCCGTCCGCGTCCAGCACCTCGGCCCACATATAGACGTAGTAGCCGGCGGCATAGCCGCTGCTGCTGAACAGGTGCTGGAAGTGCGCCAGGCGGTGGTTCATGCCGCAGGCCGGCGGAAGCCCGTAGGCGGCCATGGTCTGCGCCTCGAAGGCGCTGATGTCCGGGCCTTGCGCGTCGGTCAGCGAATGTGCGGCCATGTCCACCAGCGCGCTGGCGGTGTAGCGCACCGTCTCGTAGCCCTGGTTGAACAGCTCGGCCGCCTTCAGCTTGGCCAGCAGGCTGTCGGGGATGGGCTCGCCGCTCTTGTAGTGGCGCGCGTGCTTCTTCAGCACTGCCGGCTCGCTCATCCAGTGCTCGAAGATCTGCGAAGGTAGTTCGACGAAGTCGCGCAGCACCTGGGTGCCGGAGAGGCGCTCGAACTCCACGTCCGATAGCAGGCCGTGCAGCCCGTGGCCGAACTCGTGGAACAGCGTGCGCACGTCGTCGAAGGACAGCAGCGTCGGCTCGCCCGGCGCGCCCTTGGCGAAGTTGTTGTTGTTCAGGATGATGGGCTGCGCATCGATCCCGTTACGCGCCTGCCAGCGCAGTGCGTTCATCCAGGCGCCGCTGCGCTTGGTGGCGCGGGCGAAGTTGTCGTGCAGAAAGAGGCCTCGTGCGCGGCCGTCGCGGCCCTGCACCTCGTAGACCTTGACGTCCGGGTGGTAGGCGCGCACCTCGGGCTTGGCGACAAAGCGCAGGCCGAAGAGCTCGCCCGCGCAGTCGAACAGCGCCTGCACCATTGCGTCCAGCGGAAAGTACGGCTTGACCTCGGCTTCCTCGAGGTCATAGCGCGCCTTGCGCACCTTCTCGGCGTAGTAGCGCCAGTCCCAGGGTTGCAACTCGATGCGCTCGCCGCGCGACGCCATCAGGCCGAGCAGCGCCTGGCGCTCGGCTTCTGCCGCTGCCTTGGCCGGCTCCCAGACCTGCTTGAGCAGGCCCAGCACCGCGTCGCGGCTGCCGGCCATGGTGTCGGCCAACGCATAGTCGGCGTAGCAGGCGTAGCCGTGCAGGCGCGCCTGTTCGTTGCGCAGCGTGAGGATCTCGCGCGCCACGCCGCGGTTGTCGGTGGCGCCCTCGTTCTCGCCGCGGCCCACCCAGGCCTTGTAGGCCTGTTCGCGCAGGTCGCGCCGCTCGGAGAAGGTCAGGAAAGGCACGATCAGCGAGCGCGACAGCGTGATGCAGTAGCAGCCCTCGTCCAGCTTGCGCTCCAGCGCCGCCTGGCGTGCCGCAGCGCGAACGAAGTCGGGCAGGCCGGCCAGCTCCTCCTCGCTGCGCAGCAGCAGCTGGAAGCCGCTCTCGTCGGCCAGCACGTTCTGCGCGAACTGCGTGTTCAGCTCGGCCAGACGCTCGACCACCTGCGCGTAGCGCTGTTGCGCCGCGCCTTCCAGCTTGGCTCCGGCGCGCACGAAATCCAGGTGGATGCGCTCGAGCAGGCGGAGCTGCTCGGCGCTGAGGTCCAGGCGCTCGCGCTCGGCATACAACACATCGATGCGCTGAAACAGCGCCGCGTTCATGTAGATCGCATTGCCATGCGCCGCCAGCGGCGCGGCCAGCGCCCGTTGCGCGGCCTGCAGTTCGGGTGAGGTGTGTGAGGCGGCCAGCGTGTAGAACAGGTGCTCCAGCCGCGTCAGCAGCCGGCCGCTGCGGTCGAAGGCGGCGACGGTATTGGCAAAGCTTGGCGCTTCGGCCTGCTGGGCGATCGCGTCCAGCTCGGCACGATGCTCGGCGAGCGCTGCTTCGAAGGCCGGCGCGAAATGCCGGGCATCGATGCGCTCGAAAGGCGGCAAGCCGTAGGGCTCGCCATGCCAGTCCTGCAGCAGGGGGTTGTCGCTCATGCTCATGGTGATTGCGTGTGCGGCCGGCGGATGCGCACGCAAGGCTGGGCCGGCCCGGGGTTGCGGTGGCGGGATTGTGGCGCGCTGCGCGATGCCCGCAGATGCAGCGCGGGCATGCGTCTGGGCGAGGCTTACTTCAGGCCGAGCTCCTTGCGCACGGCCAGCTCATCGGCCTCGTCATAGGACTTGTTGGCGCAATTGGCCTTCCAGTCGTCCACGCTGTCCAGATGATCCTCGGTGCGCTTGCGCAGCGACTCGGCGCTCTTGTTGTGCGCCTCGATCTTGACATCGAAGGCCTTGCCATCGGCGTCGAACTGGCGCTTGGCGTTGTTGAACGCATCGATGCGCTGGTCCAGCGCGGTGGCGCGGGCCTGGTAGTCGGCCGCGGCCTTGGTGGCAGCCTCCTTCTCCATCTTGGGAATCTCGACCTTCAGCGTCTCGTTGAGCTTCAGCAGCTCGTCGCGGTCCTGCTTGAGCTGGCTGGCGTCGGCACTCAGGCCCTTGCCGCGGTTCTCCATCTCGGCGCGGCTGGCGAGCAGATCGCTGCGCTCCTGGTTGAAGGCGGCTTGCGCCGTCTTGATCTCGGCAGCGTCCTTGTTGTTGGTCTCGAGTTGGACCAGGCATGCCCGCAGCTCGTCGCGGCTCATCAGCTTCTGCTTGGGCTTGACCTCGACAGGCTTGCTGACCTTGTTGTTCTTCGGGTCGACCTTGGCGGCGGGGTTGACGGTCTGGGCCAGCGCGGGAAGCGCGGCGGCCAGCAGCAGGCTCAAAAGAATGCGGTTCATAGGCGGAGCGGACTCGGTAGAGCTGGACTCGGGATACGGCGCGGTGAACGCCGCCTGGAAACGGATGGACAAAAAGCACCGGCGCCCCGTGGCGCCGAAGCCGCATCATGCCACGCAGGCGGCGGCGTCGCTCTTCGGGCCCGCCCGGGGTTCGCGCGGATAATCGCCCGCTTTGCCAGCCCAACGCCCCCGCGCGACACCCCTGCCATGGCGCTCAAAGCCACCATCTACAAGGCCCTGCTCAACGTTGCCGACATGGACCGCCATGTCTACGGCGAGCTCAACCTGACCATCGCCTGCCACCCCTCCGAAACTGAGGAGCGCATGATGGTGCGCGTGCTCGCGATGGCGCTGTTGATGCCGGCCGACGATCTGCGCGGCAAGCTGGAGTTCAGCAAGGGTCTGTCGGATGTCGACGAGCCCGACCTCTGGCAGATCGATCTCAACGGCGACATCATCCAGTGGGTGGACTTGGGTCAGCCCGACGAGCGCCGCATCATGAAGGCCCATGGCCGGGCCGAGCGCGTCACCGTGATCAGCTATGCCTCCAGCACGCCGGTCTGGTGGGCCGGCATCCAGGGCAAGCTGACGCGGGCGCCCAAGCTGACCGTGCTGCAGATCCCGGCCGAGCAGTCGCAGGCGCTGGCCGCACTGGCGGCGCGCAGCATGCAGCTGCAGATCAGCATCCAGGACGGTGCGATCTATGTGTCGGCCGGCGAGCGCTCGGTGGAGATTGCTCCGGTGGTGCTGAAGTCCCCCGAAGACGGTCGTTAGCCCCGGTGCACGGCAGGGCGAGGTTTTTTCGCCGAAGATCGCGGCATGGAAAAGACGACCAAGCACCCGATCCTGAGGCTGCTCGCCTCGCTCACCCTGCTGCTGCTGCCCCTGGCCATGACCACTGCACAAGCTGCCGACACAAGCACTCCCGACGATCCCTATCTCTGGCTCGAAGACGTCCAGGGCGACAAGGCGCTGGCCTGGGTGCGCGAGCGCAATGCGCTGACGCTGAAAGCCCTGCAGCGCCAGCCCGAGTTCGGCCAGCTGCGCGGCCAACTGCTCGAGGTGCTGAACGCCCGCGACCGCATCCCGCAGATCAGCCGGCGCGGCGACTACGTCTACAACCTCTGGCAGGACGAGCAGCACAAGCGCGGCCTGTGGCGCCGCACTACGCTGGCCGAATATGCCAAGCCGGCACCGGCCTGGGAGACTGTGCTGGACCTCGATGCGCTGGGCGCGCTCGAGGGCGAGAGCTGGGTGTTCGCCGGTGCCAGCTGCCTGGCGCCGGCCTACCGGCACTGCCTGCTGTCGCTGTCGCGCGGCGGCGCGGACGCCAGCGTGGTGCGCGAATTCGATCTGGTCGCCAAGCGCTTCGTGCCGCCTTCTGAAGGCGGTTTCATGCTGCGCGAGGCGAAGAGCCAGGTCGAGTGGATCGACAAGGACAGCATCTACGTCGGCACGGACTTCGGCCCCGGCTCGCTGACCGATTCGGGCTATCCGCGCGTGATCAAGCGCTGGAAGCGCGGCACGCCGCTGGACAGCGCCGAGACCGTGTTCGAGGGCGAGGCCAAGGACGTGGCCGCGTCGGTGTCGGTGGACAAGGCGCGCGGCTTCGAGCGCACCGTGTTCAGCCGCGCGCTGGACTTCTACAACGCGCGCTACTGGCTGCAGCAGAGCGATGGCAAGCTGCTGGCGCTGGACCTGCCCACCGATGTGCAGCCGCAGTTCTGGGGCCCGCGCCTGCTGCTGTCGCTGCGCAAGGACTGGACGACGGGCGGCGCCACGCACAAGGCCGGCAGCCTGCTGATCACCGATGCGAACGCCTTTCTGAAGGGCGAGCGTCGCTTCCAGACCCTGTTCGCGCCGACCGCGACTCGCTCGCTGACCGGCTATGCGCTGACCCGCCAGCATCTGCTGCTCAACATCAGCGAAAAGGTTGCCAGCCGGCTGGAGGAATGGGACTTCGGCGGCGCCGAGCCGCGTCGGCGCGAGGTGCAGGCGCCCTTCCCCGGCACGCTGGGCGTGGCCAGCCTGCACGACGACAGCCTGGCCAGCGATGCACTGGCCGATCGCTATCTGCTGAACTACACCGACTTCCTCACGCCCGACACGCTCTACCTGGCGCGTGCCGGCAGCGATGCGCGCGAGGCGCTGAAGTCGCGCCAGCCGCTGTTCGACGCCAAGGGCATGCGCGCCGAGCAGCTCTTTGCCAAGAGCGCCGACGGCACCGAGGTGCCCTACTTCGTGATCTGGCCGGCCGGCGCCAAGGCCGATGGCAAGAACCCGACGCTGCTCTACGGCTACGGCGGCTTCGAGGTCTCGCTGCAGCCCTGGTATTCGGGCGGTTTCGGCCGCGCCTGGTACCGCCGCGGCGGCGTGCTGGTGCTGGCCAATATCCGCGGCGGCGGCGAATTCGGCCCGGCCTGGCACCAGGCCGCGCTGCGCGAGAACAAGCAGAATAGCTATGACGACTTCATCGCGGTGGCCGAGGACATCATCCGCCGCGGCATCAGCGCGCCGCAGCACCTGGGCATCATGGGCGGCAGCAATGGCGGCTTGCTGGTTGGCGCCACGGTGACGCAGCGGCCCGAGCTGTTCAATGCGGTGGTCTGCCAGGTACCGCTGCTGGACATGCGCCGTTACCACAAGCTGCTGGCTGGCGCCTCGTGGATGGCCGAGTACGGCGACCCCGACAAGGCCGAGGACTGGGCCTTCATCTCGCGCTACAGCCCCTACCAGAACGTCCGCAAGGACCAGCGCTATCCCAAGCTGCTGTTCACCACCTCGACGCGCGACGACCGCGTGCATCCCGGCCATGCCCGCAAGATGGCGGCGCGCATGCTGGAGCAAGGCCACGACTTGTTCTACTACGAGAACATCGAAGGCGGCCACGGCGGTGCGGCCGACAACGAGCAGCGTGCGACGCTGCAGGCGCTGGAGTACAGCTATCTTTGGCTGCAGCTGAAGTGAGGCCCTAGCCGATGAACATCCTTCACGACCCGCAGCGCCAGTGCTTCGAGGCCTTCGTCGAGGGCCATCGCTGCGAGCTGGACTATCAGCGCGACGACGAACGGCTGCTGATCACGCATACCGGTACCGCGCCGGCCTTGCGCGGCCGCGGGCTGGCCGGCGAATTGGTCGAGCACGCGCTGCAATGGCTGGCGCCGCAGGGCCTGCAGCTGCAGCCGCTGTGCAGCTATGTGCGCGTGCATGTCGAGCGCCACCAGCGCTGGCAGCGGCTGCTCGCGCCGGCCCCGGCGCAGCAGGTGCTGAACTTCTGGTTCGGCGCGCTCGGCAGCGCCAGCGACGGCGAGCAGCGCGCCGAGTGGTTCCGCAAGGACGAGGCCTTCGATGCGCAGGTCCGCGAGAGCTTCGGCGCGCTGATCGAGCAGGCGCTCGCTGGCGGCCTGCGCGACTGGGATCGCGAGCCCTATGGAGCGCTCGCGCGCCTGGTGCTGCTGGACCAGTTCCCGCGCAATGTCTTCCGTGGCACGGCGCGCGCCTTTGCAGGCGACGAACTGGCGCGCGAAGCGGCATTAGCGCTGATCGAGCGCGGCGGCGACCGCGCGCTGAGCACGGTGCAGCGCGTCTTCGTCTATCTGCCGCTGGAGCATGCCGAGGACATGGCGCTGCAGCAGCGCAGCGTCGAGTTGTTCGAAGCGCTGGCTACGGAAGATGCCCGGCTGGAGAGCACCGCCGACTATGCGCGGCGGCACCGCGAGGTCATCGCGCGCTACGGCCGCTTCCCGCACCGCAATGCCGCGCTGGGTCGCACCAGCACGGCCGACGAACAGGCGTATCTGGCCCAGCCGGGCTCAGGCTTCTAGGCGCCCGCTGCGCTGATCCGGCGCCTGGAAGATCTCCAGCAGCAGCTCGCGCATCCAGCGCAGCATGGGCTCGTGCTCGTGCCGGCGGCTCCAGTGCAGCGAAACCTTGAAGTCGCGCAGCGGCAAGCCTGGCTCGATGCTGCGGAAGCGCTCGCGCGGTTCGAAGCTTTGAGCGATCTCGTAGGGCATCAGCACCGCCAGATCCGAGCTGCGCACGATAGCGGGCAAGGCCAGGAAGTTCGAAGCCACCAGGCGCACGCGCTGCTCCAGCCGCAGCAGCTGCAGGATGCGCAAGGTCTCGGCATGGCTGCGCACCGCGATGAAATCCAGCTCTGCAAGTCGCTCTGCCTTCAGCTGGCCGCGCTTCATGCCGGCCAGCGCCGGATGGCCCTCGCGCAGCAGCAGCACATAGCGGTCGCTGAGCAGCTCCACCTGTGCGGTGTCGGCCACCTGGGGCAGGAAGCCGATCGCGAAATGCAGCCGGCCCTGGTCCAGCGCCGCCGCAATCTCGCCTTGCGCCAAAGCGCGAGCCTGCACCTGCATGCGGGGGGCGCGCTCGCGCAACACGGCCATCAGTCGCGGCAGGAAACGCGCCTCGCCGATATCGGTGAGATGCAGGCGCAGCTCGGCGCTCGAAGTGGCGGGATCGAACTCGCTGCCCTCGCTGAGCCCCTGCTCCAGCAGCGCCAGCCCCGCCTGCACCGACTGCGCCAGCCGCTCGGCGCGCGGCGTGGGCTTCACACCGCCGGGCGCGCGCTCGAACAGCGGATCCCGCAGCGCCAGGCGCAGTCTCGTGAGCGCCTGGCTCGTGGCCGGCTGCGACAGGCCCAGCTGCTCGGCTGCGCGGCTGATGCTGCGCGTGCGATGGATCGCGTCGAACAGACGAAGCAGGTTCAGGTCCAGCGTGTCGATATTCGCCATGTCAATTCTGCTTAGTAGGCTCATATTATTGATTGATGAGCCCGCGGCGCCGAGACTGCGCAGGCGGCGGCGTCGACCTGCCGCGCCGTACCCACTGCCTGCCGTCCATGAGCTCTGACCAGAACCACAAGCCCACAGTCCGCGAAGCCGTCATCCAGTGGATGCGCGATGTGGGCATAGACACCGTCTTCGGCAACCCCGGTTCCACCGAGCTGCCGATGTTCCGCGACTATCCAGAGGACTTCCGCTACATCCTCGGCCTGCAGGAGTCGGTGGTGGTCGGCATGGCCGACGGCTATGCCCAGGCCACGCGCAATGCGGCGATGGTGAACCTGCATTCAGCGGCAGGCGTCGGCCACGCGATGGGCAATATCTTCACCGCCTGCAAGAACCAGACGCCGCTGATCGTCACCGCCGGCCAGCAGGCGCGCTCCATCCTGCCCTTCGACCCCTTCCTGTTTTCGGCCCAGGCCACCGAGCTGCCCAAGCCCTATGTGAAGTGGTCCATCGAGCCGGCACGCGGCGAGGACCTGCCGCTGGCGCTGGCTCGGGCCTACCGTATCGCGATGCAGCCGCCCTGCGGGCCGGTGTTCGTGTCGATCCCGGCCGACGACTGGGACAAGACAAGCGAATGGGTCAGCGAGCGCGAGGTCAGCCGCGCGATCGCACCCGACCCAGCCATGATCGCGCGGGCCGCTGCGGCGCTGAATGCGGCGCAGCGCCCGGCCTTCGTGGTCGGCGGCGGTGTCGACCGCGACGGCGCGGTGGATCAGCTGGTGGCGCTGGCCGAGAAGCATTCGGCGGCGGTCTACACCGGCCCGATGGTGCCGCGCTGCGGCTTCCCCGAGCGTCACCGTCTGTTCCGAGGCTTCCTGCCGGCGATGCGCGAGCGCATCGTCGCGCAGCTCGCCGGCCACGACCTGATCGTCGTGCTGGGCGCGCCGGCCTTCACCTACCACGTCGAGGGCTTCGGCCCGCATCTGCCGGCGGGCGCGAAGCTGATCCAGATCGTCGACGACCCGCAGCAGGCGGCCTGGACGCCGGTCGGTGACAGCATCCTCGCCAGCCTGCATCTGGCCACCGCCGCGTTGCTCGCTGCCAGCGCCCCGGTCGCACGCGAGCTGCCGGCACCGCGCCCGGTGCCGCCGCGCGCCGAACCCAGCCTGCCGATGAGCACCGCCTTCGCGCTGCAGACGCTGGACGAGGTGCGCCGCGCCGACGACATCGTCGTCGAAGAAGCGCCCGGCGCGCGCGGCACCATGCAGAGCTATCTGCCGATGGACGGCGCCGACAGCTTCTACACCATGGCCAGCGGCGGCCTGGGCTGGGGCGTGCCGGCGACCGTGGGCATGGCGCTGGGTCGCCAGCGCCTGGGAAAGAAGGGTCGCACCATCGGCCTGATCGGCGACGGCTCCAGTCTCTATTCGATCCAGGGGCTCTACAGCGCGGCACAGCTCAAGCTGCCAATCACCTTCGTGATCCTCAACAACCGGCGCTATGCGGCGCTGCAGGACTTCGCCCCGGTGTTCGGCTACGCGCCCGGCGTCAAGCCGGCCGGCACCGAGCTGCCCGATCTGGACTTCGTCAAGTTCGCCGAAGCCCAGGGCATGAAGGGCCGCCGCGTCGAGCAGGCCGGGGAGCTGGCCGCGGCGCTGGCCGAAGGGCTGCAGGCTGAGGGCCCGGTGCTGATCGAGGTGGTGGTGGTCTGATGGCCTGCACCGCACTGTCCGTTGGCCGAGGCGAGGCCGAATTACAACGGCCGTGAGCGCACACGATTGCGCCCGGGGGGCCTGCGCCAGAATCGCGGCGAGACATTCTGTCGGCCAAACATAGGCCCGACGCCTTTTCAAATTCACACTGAGGAGACAAGCATGATGAAGAAGAACATTCTTGCGCTGGCAAGCGTGGCACTGGCCAGCCTGCTGGCAGCCGGCAACGCCGCAGCGCAGCAGATCGTCCTGCGCCTGCACCACCCCCTGCCCTCGACCTCCAGTGCTCAGGTCAAGCTGATCCAGCCCTGGTGCGACAAGATCAACAAGGAGTCGGGCGACCGGCTGAAGTGCCAGATCTACCCGGCGATGCAGCTGGGCGGCACGCCAGCACAGTTGTTCGATCAGCTGCGTGATGGTGTCGTCGACATGATCTGGACCATCCCGACCTACGCTTCGGGCCGCTTCACCAAGACCGAGGTCTTCGAGCTGCCCTGGATGGCAACCACATCCAAGGCTGGCAGCCAGGCGCTGTGGACGTTCGTAGACAGGTTCGCCCAGGATGAGTTCCGCGGCGTGAAGCGCATCTTCATGCATGTGCACGATGGCGCGCTGTTCCACTTCACCAGCAAGCAGCCCAAGACCCTGGAAGACTTGAAGGGTCTGAAGATCCGCGCCGCCACGCGGGCCAATTCGCGCATGCTGGCAGCTCTTGGCGCCACGCCGGTGCAGATGCCGCTGCCGGCGGTGCCGGAAGCCTTGTCCAAGGGCGTGGTCGACGGTGCGGCAATTCCCTGGGAGGCTTCGCCGGCGGTCAAGCTCGGCGAGATCACCAAGTACCACCTCGACGTGCCCGCGGGTTCGCCGCGCATCTCCAATGCCATCTTCATGATGGGCATCAACCCGGCCAAGTACGAAAGCCTGCCTGCCGATCTGAAGAAGGTGATCGACAACAACAGTGGACTGGCCGTCTCGGCCTGGGCGGGCGAGACCGGCTTCGATGCGGTGGTCGAGGGCTACAAGAAAGCGGCGCGCGATGCCGGGGGCGTGTTCTACAACCTGCCGGACGCCGAGTACCAGCGCTGGGTGAAGGCCACCGACGGCGTCGACGACGAGTGGATGAAGGATGTCGCCAACAAGGGCGCGGATGGCAAGAAGCTGATCGAAGAAGCGCGCGCGCTGATCAAGCAGTATTCGTCGACGAAGTAAGTCCTTCAGGCTCGGCGGCGCGAAGCCGCACGCTTCGCCGCCAGACAGGGCCACATCGGGTGGCCCTGTTGTATTTGCGCCGCCGGCCTAGGACTGCTCTTTCTGCTCGCGCTCCTGCAACTGGCGCCACATCACCTTGCCCGAGCCGGACTTGGGCAAGCTGTCGGCGAATTCGACGATGCGAGGCACCTTGTAGGCCGCCATATGCTCGCGCGACCAGGCGATGATGTCGTCGGCGGTGACGCCTTCGCAGCCGCTGCGCTTCACAACGATGGCCTTCACCGTCTCGCCGCGATAGGCGTCCCTGGCTGCGATCACGCAGGCCTCCTGCACCGCCGGGTGCTTGTAGAGCATCAGCTCGACCTCGGACGGCCAGACCTTGTAGCCGCTGGCATTGATCATGCGCTTCAAGCGATCGGTGATGAAGAAGTAGCCCTCCTCGTCCATGCGACCCAAGTCGCCGGTGCGGAAGAATCGCTTGCCGTCGATCTCGATGAAGGCCGCTGCGGTAGCTTCCGGCGCACGCCAGTAGCCCTTGAAGACCATGGGGCCGTGGGAGACGATCTCGCCGACTTCGCCGGGCGGCTGTTCCTTGCCGGTGTCGGGATCGACGACGCGCGAGTCGACACCGAAGATCGGGATGCCCAGACATTGCAGCTTGGCGTACTCGGGCGGATTCGCGTGCGTGGGGGCGGCGGTCTCGGTCAGACCATAGCCTTCGCAGAAGGTCAGACCGAACTCGCGCTGCAACCGCTCCGCCACCGCCTGCGGCATCGCCGCGCCGCCACCGCTGAGGTAGCGCAGACTCGACAGGTCGAAGCTCGCATAGTTGGGGCTGCCGAACAGGTCGATGATCATCGTCGGGATGCAGGTCCAGTGCGTGACCTGGAAACGGCTGATCAGCTGACCGGCCAGTTCGCGATCCCAGCGCGGCATGATGACCAGCGTCATGCCGTAGTACACAGGCCCGAGCACGCCGTAAACCATGCCCGTGATGTGGAACATAGGCACCACCGCCAGGCCGACCGACTCGGCCGAGGCGTAGCCCCACTGGCCGCCGCCGCAGGCGTTGCTCATCAGCGTGGCATTGGTGTGCATGCAGCCCTTGGGCAGGCCCGTGGTGCCCGAGGTGTAAGGCAGCAGCGCCAGATCGTCGGCCACGGCCGTATGGGCCGCGGGCCGGTGCCCCGCTTGCAGTGCATCCGTCCAGCGCACCGCGTCGGGAGGCAGCGCCGGGTCGGCCTGCAGCCAGGTGCGCATCGCCTCCGGCATGCCGGCGAGGTCCGGCGTGTCGCCGATGGCATCGGCATAGCGGGTCACCAGCAGCGCCTTGATGCGGCGCTCGGCTGGCAGCGTGGCATTGGCCGCCTCAACGATGCTGGCGAGATCGGCGCTGCAGATGACCACCTTGGTTTCGGGGTCGGTGATGTAGTGGCCGAACTCGTCGGCCTTGTTCATCGGATTGACCGGCACCACGACTGCGTCGGCGCGATTGATCGCGTAGAAGGACACCAGGAACTGCGGACAGTTCTGCATGAACACTGCCACGCGATCGCCTTTGCCCACACCCTGGGCCTGCAGCCAGCCGGCCAGCGCCTCAGCCTGGGCCGCTAGTGCGGCATAACTGAGCTTGCCGCCGCAGTAGTGCAGCGCCGTCTTGTCGGGGAAACGCCGCGCAGCAACCTCGAGGTTGAACCACAAGGAGGTCTGCGGAATGGCCAGCTCCAAAGGCAGGCGCTTGGGCCAATGGCTGCGCTGCGGCTTGACGGTGGCGGCTGGTGCTTGTCTCACGTTCTCGTCTCCTGTTCGTTCTGCTCTTGTCGTGCTCACTGATGCGTCCGCTGTGACTGCCATCGATGCGCTGGCGCTGGGCGCGCAGCTACTGCCGAGATGGGCGGATTCTGTGGCTCGAGCGGCTCCGACGCCTGTCTCTGGAGCGACAGTCCTTGCCTTTGCGCAGCGGTGCAGCGGCAGCTCGCGGAGGAGCCAGTCGGTTTTGACGGAAAATGCAGCGTTTGCCGCGCCTTGGCGGCAATGCGTCCTGACCCGCTGCACCCCGGGCCGTGCCGGCCCGACGAACCCATCCCCAAGCCCATGTCTACGATTCTTCAGCACATTCCCGCCGGCCAGAAGGTCGGCATCGCGTTCTCCGGCGGCCTGGACACCAGCGCCGCGCTGCACTGGATGCGTCTGAAGGGGGCCATTCCCTACGCCTACACCGCCAACCTGGGCCAGCCTGACGAGCCGGACTACGACGCGATCCCGCGCAAGGCCATGGAGTACGGCGCCGAGAAGGCCGTGCTGGTGGACTGCCGTTCACAGCTGGTGCATGAGGGCATCGCCGCGCTGCAGGCCGGCGCCTTCCACATCAGTACCGCCGGCGTGACCTACTTCAACACCACGCCGATCGGCCGTGCCGTCACCGGCACCATGCTGGTGGCCGCGATGAAGGAAGACGACGTCAACATCTGGGGCGACGGCTCGACCTTCAAGGGCAACGACATCGAGCGTTTCTACCGCTACGGCCTGCTGACCAACCCAGCGCTGAAGATCTACAAGCCCTGGCTGGACCAGACCTTCATCGACGAGCTGGGCGGCCGCGCCGAGATGTCGGCCTTCATGACCAAGGCCGGCTTCGGCTACAAGATGTCGGCCGAGAAGGCCTACTCCACCGACTCCAACCTGCTGGGCGCCACCCACGAGGCCAAGGACCTGGAGCACCTGAACAGCGGCATCCGCATCGTCAACCCGATCATGGGCGTGGCCTTCTGGCGCGAGGACGTGCAGGTCAAGGCTGAAGAGGTCACCGTGCGCTTCGAGGAAGGCATGCCGGTGGCGCTCAACGGCGTCGAGTACAGTGACCCGGTGGAGCTGATGCTGGAAGCCAACCGCATCGGCGGCCGTCACGGCCTGGGCATGAGCGACCAGATCGAGAACCGCATCATCGAGGCCAAGAGCCGCGGCATCTACGAGGCCCCGGGCATGGCCCTGCTGCACATCGCCTACGAGCGCCTGGTCACCGGTATCCACAACGAGGACACCATCGAGCAGTACCGCATCAACGGCCTGAAGCTGGGCCGCCTGCTCTACCAGGGCCGCTGGTTCGACCCGCAGGCCATCATGCTGCGCGAGACCGCGCAGCGCTGGGTGGCGCGTGCCGTCACCGGCGAGGTGGCGATCGAGCTTCGCCGCGGCAACGACTACTCGCTGCTGGACACGCGCAGCCCCAACCTGACCTATGCGCCGGAGCGCCTGTCGATGGAGAAGGTCGAGGACGCGCCCTTCTCGCCGGCCGACCGCATCGGCCAGCTGACGATGCGCAACCTCGACATCGTCGACACCCGCGCCAAGCTGGCCACCTACACGCAAGCCGGACTGCTGACGGCGGGCTCAGGCGTGCCGGTGCCGCAGATCAAGCACGAGAAGAAGTAAGCATCGTCAGGCCGCCAGCAGCGGCCCGATGTCTGCCATGCCCCGCGGCGCAAGCCCCGGGGCATTGTTCTTTACAGGCGCGGTTTAGACGACCACCGGCTCCGGCTCGAGCCGGATGCCGAAACGGCCGTACACGCTCTCCTGGATGGCACGTGCGAGCGTGACGACCTCGGCGCCGCGGGCATCGCCGCGGTTGACCAGCACCAGGGCCTGCTTCTCGTAGACTGCAGCGCCGCCTACGGTCTTGCCCTTCCAGCCACAAGCGTCGATCAGCCAGCCGGCGGCCAGCTTCACCGTGCCGTCGGGCATCGGGTAATGCACGATGCCGGGGTCGCGGCCGATGATGTCGCGGCACTGCTCGGCACTGACCACCGGGTTCTTGAAGAAGCTGCCGGCATTGCCGATCACAGCCGGATCCGGCAGCTTGGCGCGGCGGATCTCGCAGACCCAGTCGAAGATCTGCCGTGCCGTCGGCGCGGTGATGCCGGTCTGCTCGATCTTGCGCTGCAGGTCCAGGTAGCCCAGCTCAGGCTTCCAGGGCTTGGGGCAGCGCAGGCGCACGCGGGTGATCACGGTCTTGCCGGCCAGTCCGCCGAAGCCTTCGTGCTTGAACACGCTGTCGCGATAGCCGAGGCGACAGGCCGAGGCGGGCAGATGCGCGGCGCGGCCGGTGATCAGATCGACGGCGATCACGCTGTCCAGCCGGTCCTTCACCTCCACACCGTAAGCGCCGATGTTCTGCACCGGGGCGGCGCCGACCGTCCCGGGGATCAGCGCCAGGTTCTCCAGCCCCGGGTAGCCCTGCTCGATGGTCCAGGCGACCAGCTCGTGCCAGCCCACGCCGGCGCCGGCCTCGATGATCCAGGCGTCGTCGCGCTCTTCGAGCAGATGGATGCCGGGGATCTCCACCTTCAGCACCACCGCTTCGACATCCTTGGTCAGCACGATATTGCTGCCGCCGCCGAGCACGAACTTCTGTGCGCGGCCCAATTCAGGATGATCGACGACACGGCGCACATCGGCCTCGCTGCGGATGCGCACCAGCCGCTCGGCCAGGGCCGGCAAGCCGAAGGTGTTGAACGGCTTGAGGTTGACGCCGTGTTCGATCCGCAGCGCCTGAGGCACTACTTCGTCGGGGGGATTGGCTGCGGAAGGGAGCATGGCAGAATTTTCCCAGATCACACGTGGCAACTTCGCCCATTCTTAGAAAAGCACTGACAGAACAATATGCCCAGCATCGATACCGTCCTCGAACCCAATATGGTCAAGATCAAGAATGGCGTTGACAACGCCATCAAGGAGATTGGCACGCGCTTCGACTTCAAGGGCACCAGCGCCCAGGTCGAATTGAAGGAGAAGGACAAGAAGATCGAGTCCATCGGGGACAGCGATTTCCAGATCGAGCAGATCGAGCAGGTGCTCTACGGCAAGCTCACCAAGCAGGACGTCACGATCAATTTCCTGGAGAAGGCCGACAAGCTCGAGAAATTGGGCGGCGACAAGGTCAAGCAGAGCTACAAGATCAAGGACGGCATCGAGGCCGACCTCGCCAAGAAGATCAGCGCCGCCGTCAAGAACAGCAAGATCAAGGTCCAGGCCTCCTACCAGGACGGCAAGGTCCGGCTCACCGGCAAGAGCATCGATGACATCCAACTCACCATGGCCCTGATCCGCAAGGAATTCGCGGACGTGCCGCTGAGCTTCGACAATCAGCGGGCCTGAGCGGCTGGCGATGCAGACCGCGCGCGCGCTTGTCCTCTCCGCCAGTTGCGCCGCGCTGCTGCTGGCGCCGGCCTGGGCGCAGAACGTCAGTTTCAACGGCAGCCTGGGCAGCCAGGCGGCACTGCTGCTGATCGATGGCGAGGCGCGCACCGTGCGCGTCGGTCAGACCGTGCAAGGCGTGAAACTGCTGGAGCTGGAGGACGGTCGAGCCGTCGTCGAGGTCGATGGCCGTCGCATGCAACTGGCCCTGGGCGCCTCGCCCGGGCGCATCGGTGCCGGCAGCGACGCCGCTGGCAAGGCCCGCAAGATCGTGCTCAGCTCAGGCCAGGGAGGACACTTCACCACCGCCGGCAGCATCAACGGACGCACGACGCAGTTCCTCGTCGATACGGGCGCCACGACAGTGGCCATCGCCCAGGCCGAGGCTGAGCGCCTGGGCCTGCGCTTTCGCGACGGGCAGCGCGTGATGACGCATACCGCCAACGGCACTGTTCCAGCCCACCGTTTGCTGCTCGACAGTGTGCGAATCGGCGAACTCGACGTTCGCAACGTGGACGCGATCGTCGTGCCTGGCCAGATGGGCTTCGTGCTGCTTGGCAACAGCTTTCTGTCGCGCTTCCAGATGCGCCGGGAGAACGATCTGATGACGCTGGAGTTGCGCTACTAGCAGGGGCAGCCCTGCGAGCGCAGGCGCGAGGCTGCATTAATGCACGGCAGCGCCAGTCCGCCCCCCTCGACTCCGTGGCCGTTTGCGGCAGCCTGACACGTATGATCCGCAGCGATTTGGCCTGGACTCCATCCACTAACTCCCGCCCATGCAACGCACCTTGACTCGCCGCTGGGCACCGATCGCCAGCGGGCTCCTGCTGACGCTACTGGTTCTCGCTTCGCCGCTGGTGCAAGCCCAGAGCAATCGCGACAAAGCTGCTCGGTTCTACGAGGACGCGCTGCAGCGCTACGAGCGTAAGGATGTGGCAGGTGCCATCATCCAACTGAAGAACGCTCTGCAGATCGACAAGTCGATGCTGCCGGGGCAGGTTCTTTTGGGCCGTGCCCTGCTTGCAGATGGCCAAGCGGCCGCTGCAGAGGTGGCGTTCCGAGAAGCGCTGCGATTGGGTGTCGACCGGGCGGAGGTCGCGGTGCCGCTCGCTCGGTCGCTGTCCGCCCAGGGCAAGCAGGTGCTGATCTTCGAAGAGCAGCGGCTGCAACCTGCCGGTTTGCCGAGAGCGACGCAGGTCGACTTGCTGCTTGTGCGCGCGGCCGCGCACTCCGACCTCGGGGACAGTCGCAGCGCGCTGAAAAGTGTCGAGGATGCGCGTGCCCTGCGTCCGGACACGGCCGACACCTGGTTGGCAGAAGTGCCGATCCGGATCCGGTCGCGACAGTTCAATGAGTCCAATGCGGCGGCGGACCGTGCGCTGAAGCTGGAACCAAAGTCAGCCGAGGCCCACTATCAGAAAGGCTCCGTGCATCATGTCCTGGCGTCCCTTCAGCCTGCTCTCGCGGCCTACGACGCGGCGCTGCTGCTGGATCCTGGACATGTAGAGGCACGGCTCGCGCGCGCGGGCATCCGCCTGGACCTGGGGCTTGCCAAAGAAGCAGAACTCGATTTGCGGGAGTTGGACTCGCTGGCTCCCGGCGAGCCACGTGCGGCCTACCTGCGAGCGGTTCTCGCCGAACGCAAGGGCGATGCCGCTGCGGCCCGCGCCGCGCTCAAAACGGTGACCGAATTGCTTGATCCAGTGCCGATCGAGGCCATCCGCTTCAGACCACAGGTACTGATGCTCAACGGTATGGCGCACTTTGGCCTCAACGAGTTCGAGAAGGCCAAACCGTATCTGGAATACGCGCTACGGCAGCAACCGAACAGCCCCTTGGCCAAGATGCTTGCGCAGGTGGCCATGCTCGAACCCAACATGACCCGTGCCGTTGAGTTACTCGAAGGCTATCTGCGCGCCCGCCCTGGTGATGGGCAAGCGATGCTGATGCTGGCATCTGCCCACATGGCACAAGGGCGCCATGCAAAAGCGACCGCTCTGATGCAGGAAGCACTCCGCGCCAAAGACGCTCCCGAGTTTCGAACGGCGCTGGGCATGAGCCTCATGCGCGCTGGCCAGAGCGGTAACGCGATCGCTGAGTTGGAACGAGCCTACCGCGCTGATCCCAGGCAATCGCACGCTGGGCTTGCCTTGATCAGTCTGTACCTCCGCAGTGGTCAGCCGGACAAAGCGGCAAAGTTGGCTGAAGGCCTGGTCAAGTCCAATCCGAACAACCCAAGCATGTTGACCGTACAGGGTACGGTGCGGCTGCAGTTGCGGGATGTTAAGGGGGCACGCTCGAGCTTTGAGCAGGCACTGAAGCTCGACGCTTTATTGACCGAGGCGCGGTTCGGTCTGGCACGCGTGGATATCGCGGCGAAGGACTTCGAGTCTGCTCGCCAGCGCATTGCCGCCGTCCTCAAGGAGCAGGACCGTAACGTGGATGCCTTGTTCGAGATGGCGCTGGTCAACGAGGCGGCAGGCCGAGATGATGAGGCTTTGAAATGGTTGGAGAGCGCTGCCGAGGCGAGCAACCAGCGTCAGACCCGTGCCAACTCGGCCTTGGTCGCCTGGCATCTGCGCAAGGGCTCCGCGCCGAAGGCGCTCGATGCTGCAAAGCAATTGCTTGCCAAGCTGCCGGAGGACGTCGAGGCACTTCAGGCCTATGGTGCAGCACAGCTTGCCAACGGCGATTTGGCAGGCGCGAGAAGCACGCTTGCCAACGCGTCCCGCCGCGCGGGGTTCGAGGCCTCCAAGCAAGTCCAGATTGCCGGCGCGCTGGTCGAAGCCAGAGATCTTGCAGGCGCAGCGTATGCGCTGGACAAGGCTCTCAGCGTCCAACCTGGGGATCTTTCTGCTTCAGCGCTCATGACGCAGGTCGAGTTGGCTCTTGGCGAAACCGCCAAGGCGGAACGACGGGCGGCACAAATCATCACCAGCCATCCCAAGCGTTCCACTGGCCACACCCTGATGGCCGAAGTCGCACTCAGTCGCAAGCAGATCGGTCCGGCGACGGAATCCCTGCGGCGCGCCCATGAACTGGAAAAGTCGTCGGCCAGTCTGTTACGGCTGTTCGGCGTGCTTGCTGGCCAGGACAACGGCAAGCCGGCCATTGCTCTCGCGGAAGGCTGGCTGAAGACCAACCCACGCGATCTACAGGTGCAAAAGGCGCTGGGCGACGCGCATGCGAGAGGTGGAAATTTTGCTGGCGCGCGTCGTGTCTATGAGGCAGCCCTCAAGACCCAACCCAACGATGTCGAGCTTCTGAACAACCTCGCCAACGCGCTGATGCGGCTGAACGATCCAGGTGCGCTGAGCATCGCAGAGCAGGCGCTGAAGCTTGCTCCTCAAAGTGCAACAGTGATTGACACGGCTGGCTGGGCCAATCATTTGGCAGGGAATCAGTCGAGGGCGCTTCAGCTTCTCAGGGACGCCAGGCTACGTGAGCCGAGTCACCCGGAGATTCGCTATCACTTGGCCGCAGTCCTGGCAAAGGCGGGCCGCACAAAGGAAGCGCGCGATGAATTGACTGCGATCCTTGGCAATGAGGCTGCATTTCCCAGCTCGGTCGAGGCAAAGGAATTGATGCGAACCCTCAAGTGAGGGGTGAAAGCCCTTTTCCTGTTGTCGAGTTCTCTTACACTTGGCCGCAATGGGTCCTGAGTTCGCGCAGTAAAGCCTTGATTCCAAGGAAGTTATCGAAGTTGGCCCGAAATTTGCAGTTACGTGACTGAACACCCAGTGCACTAGTGCTACAGGATCTAGACAAGGAAGCTCATCATGAAGACCGCAAAGACACATAAACGCATCTTGAGCATTGCGTTGAGCTGCGCGCTTGGCTCCTTGGCCTCGTCTGCTATGGCGGCTTCCACCTGGAACTTCTCTTCATGCGTTGGTTCAGCCGCCAATCAGGCAGCGTTGAACAAAGACACGTTTGGCAACAGCTGGAGCTGCGCTGGTTCGGTAGCCGGAAACAAGGTGACGGCCAGCGCATGGGGTGCGCGGACCCAGACAGTGAACAACGTCACGACCACAAATTATCAAACTGCGTACCTATCCCCTCAGGGTAGCAGCGGTTTTGGTGTGGCCAGTCAGAACGAGGGGCTCAGCCCGGGCAGCCCACAGCATGCGATGGACAACGATCCCGCTGCAGCAAACACACCCGACTTGATCTTGCTGAAGTTTGACACGGCCGTTGCGCTGGACAGTATTACTGTTGGCTGGAACCAGAGTGACGCGGACATCACCGTCATGGCCTATACCGGCAATGGCGGGGGCGCGCCGGTGATTCAGGGAAAAACTGCGGCCAACCTGACGAGCGGCGGGGCTGGTAACGGATGGAGCTTGATCAGGAATCTCGGCGACCAAGCGCCGGACGTCGCTACGTCTTCGTCTTCTGTTGACATTACCCGCAGCAATTGGAATTCGGGCAACGTCGTTTCGAGTTGGTGGCTGGTCAGCGCTTACAACAGCAATTTCGGCGGTGGCGGAAACTTTGACTCCGTGCTCGACTATGTGAAGCTGTTCTCCGTCGCGAGCAAGGATGTGCCAGGCCAGGTTTCTGAGCCGGGGACACTTGCGATGGTCGGCATCGCTATCCTCGGAGCCCTCGGGGTGCGTCGACGCAAGCCAGTGTCCTCGACTTGCTGAAACGCATGCCGAACCAGTAGGAGCACCCCCCGGGGTGCTCTTTTTGTTTGTCCGCTCCGAAAGGCTTCATCAGCCTGTCCCGCCCGGGACAGCTCAAAAAAGCACGCTCGTGCTAAAACAGGGCCCTGCGAAAAGGAGACAGACCGCATGGACCTGAACTTCACCCCAGAAGAACTCGCCTTTCGGGCCGAGATCCGTCAATGGGTGGCCGAGAACCTGCCCAAGGACATCAGCCACAAGGTGCACAACGCGCTGCGTCTGAGCAAGGACGATATGCAGCGCTGGGCCAAGATCCTGGGCAAAAAGGGCTGGCATGGCTGGGCCTGGCCCAAGCAGTTCGGCGGCCCGGGCTGGAACGCCGTGCAGCGTCACCTATTCGAAGAGGAATGCGCGCTGGCTGGTGCGCCGCGCGTCGTGCCCTTCGGGCCGGTGATGGTCGCGCCGGTGATCATGGCTTTCGGCACGCCCGAACAGCAGCAGAAACACCTGCCAGGCATCATGAGCGGCGAAGTCTGGTGGAGCCAAGGCTACAGCGAGCCGGGTTCGGGTTCCGATCTCGCTTCAGTGAAGACGCGCGCCGAGCGCAAGGGTGACAAGTACATCGTCAACGGTCAGAAGACCTGGACCACGCTGGGCCAGTACGGCGACTGGATCTTTTGCCTGGTGCGCACCGACCCCACGGTCAAGCCGCAGGCCGGCATCTCCTTCCTGCTGATCGATATGAAGTCGCCAGGCGTCACCGTGCGGCCCATCATCATGCTCGATGGCGAGCATGAGGTGAACGAAGTGTTCTTCGACAATGTCGAGGTGCCGCTCGAAAACCTCGTCGGTGAAGAGAACAAGGGCTGGACCTACGCGAAGTACCTGCTCGCCCATGAGCGGACCAATATTGCCGACGTGAACCGCGCCAAGCGCGAGCTCGAGCGTCTCAAGCGCATCGCCAAGGCCGAAGGCGTCTACGAAGACCAGCGCTTCCGCGACCAGATCGCGCAACTGGAAGTCGACATCGTCGCGCTCGAGATGATGGTGCTGCGCGTGCTGTCCGCCGAGAAGAGCGGCAAGCAGAGCCTGGACGTCGCCGGCCTGCTGAAGATCCGCGGTAGCGAGATTCAGCAGCGCTATACCGAGCTGATGATGCTGGCTGCCGGTCCCTACGCCCTGCCCTTCATTCATGAGGCCATGGAAGCCGGCTGGCAGGGCGACCATGTCGGCGCCGCCCATTGCGCGCCGCTGGCCAGCCACTACTTCAACTACCGCAAGACCACCATCTACGGCGGCTCCAACGAAGTGCAGCGCAACATCGTTGCGCAGACGGTTCTGGGCTGAGGAGACAAGACATCATGGATTTCGATTTCACCGAAGACCAGGAATCGCTGCGTGACGCCGTGCGTCGCTGGGTCGACAAGGACTATGGCTTCGAGCAGCGCCGCGCCATCGTCAAACAAGGCGGTTTCTCGCGCGAAGCCTGGGACGGGCTGGCCGGACTCGGCCTCGCGGCCCTGACCGTCCCCGAAGCCCATGGTGGCATGGGCCTGGGCGCCGTCGATGCGATGGTGGTGATGGAGGAACTGGGCCGCGGCATCGTGATGGAACCCTATGCACAAGCCGCGCTGGTCGCTCCGGCCGTGCTGGCCAAGGCAGCGCAGTCGGTGCAGGAGCAGTGGCTGCCGCGCATCGCCGCTGGCGAAGCACTCGTCGTGCTGGCCCAGCAGGAGCGCAAGGCGCGCTACCGCCTCGATCTGGTCGAGGCCAGCGCCGACGGCAACACGGTGACCGGCGCTAAGAGCCTGGTGGCGGCCGGCGACGTGGCTGATGCCTTCATCGTGCCGGCACGCAGCGGCCAGGGCATTGCGCTTTATCTGGTCGAGCGCAGCGCGCCCGGCGTGACGACGCGCGGCTACCACCTGCAGGACGGTTCGCGCGCCGCCGATCTGAAGCTGGACAAGGCCCCGGCCACGCTGCTCGTCGGCGCCGATGAGGGCTTGGCCGTGCTCGAGCTCGCCAACGACATCGGCATTGCCGCGCTGTGCGCGGAAGCCGTGGGCACGATGGACAAGTTCGTCGCGCTGACCGCCGAGTACCTGAACACGCGCAAGCAGTTCGGTGTGGCGATCTCCAGCTTTCAGGCGCTGCGCCATCGCATCGCCGACATCAAGATGCAGCTGGAGCTGGCGCGTTCAATGAGCTACTACGCCACGCTGAAGCTGGGCGAGCCGGCTGCCGCGCGCCGCCGTGCCATCTCGCAGGCCAAGGTGCAGCTGGGCCAGTCGATGCGCTTCGTCGGCCAGCAGTGCACGCAGCTGCACGGCGGCATCGGCGTGACCGACGAGTACATCGGCAGCCACTACTTCAAGCGCCTGACGACGATGGAGATGCAGTACGGCGACACGCTGCATCACCTCGGCGAGGTCAGCAACCGCATGGAAGACACGGCCGGCGTGTTCGCCTGAGCGAGGCACCGCTCGGGCGCGAGCGAGCAGAATCCGGAGCATGGATCACATCACTGCTGCCGGATCGAGTTCGCTCCCGCCCGATTCCATCTGCGATGTGGCCGGCCTGCGGGTCGGCCATTTTTCTGATCCACGCCGGCCGACCGGCTGCACCGTGCTGCTCTGCGAGCAAGGTGCAGTCGCCAGCGTCGACGTGCGTGGCGCGGCGCCCGGCACGCGCGAGACCGACCTGCTGGCGCCAGAGAATACCGTCGAGCAGGTCCACGCGATCCTGCTCACCGGCGGCAGTGCCTTCGGGCTCGATGCTGCCAGCGGCGTGATGCGCTGGCTGGCCGAGCGCGGCCATGGCCTGCAAGTCGGCCCGGCACACGTGCCCATCGTGCCGGCAGCGGTGCTGTTCGACCTCTGGCTCGGCGACCGGGCCATCCACCCGGACGCAGCGGCCGGCTACGCCGCCTGCGAGGCCGCCACCAGTGCGCCGCCCGAGCAAGGCAATGCTGGCGCCGGCACCGGCGCCAGCGTGGGCAAGCTCTTCGGACCGCAGCGGGCGATGAAAGGCGGCATCGGCTCCGCGTCGGTGACCGTCCATGGCGTGACCGTGGGCGCACTGGTGGCGGTCAATGCCGTCGGTGACGTCATCGACCCGTCGACCGGACGCACCGTCGCCGGCGCACGCGGCGACGATGGCAAGCCGCTGGGCACCGCAAGCGCCCTGCTCCAGGGCCGCGTGCCGGCCATGCTGCTGACCGGCATGTCCACGACGATAGGCATCGTCGCCACCGACGCCAAGCTCAGCAAGAGCCAGGCGAAGAAGCTGGCGCAGATGTCGCACGACGGCCTGGCACGCAGCATCAACCCGGTGCACACGCCCTTCGATGGCGATGTGATGTTCGCGCTGGCCACCGGCGGCTCGGGCATCTCGGGCAATCTGGCACTGCTCGGCGCACTGGCAGCCGAAGTCACGGCAATCGCCGTGCTGCGCGCCGTACGCGCGGCCGCATCTTTACCCGGCCTGCCCGCAGCGGTCGACGCGGGCAGCTGAGCCCGCAAGCCTCAAGCCGGCTTGGCGCGGCTGCCCTTCCAGCCGCCCCAGATTGCCAGCAGACCGGGCACGATGATCATCGCCCAGATGATCTTTTCCAGGTGCTGCTGCACCCAGGGCAGGTTGCCGAACAGATAGCCGACCACGCTGATGCCGATCACCCAGATCAGCGCGCCCACCACGTTGTAGAAGGTGAACTTGCTGCGGTTCATCTCGGCGACGCCGGCGACAAAGGGCGCAAAGGTGCGGATGAAGGGCATGAAGCGCGCAATGATGATCGTCACGCCACCATGCTTCTCGTAGTACAGATGCGCCGCGTTGAAGGCGGCACGGTTGAAAAAGCGCGACTGCTCCCACTTGAAGACCTTGGGGCCGAAGTAGCGCCCGATGCTGTAATTGCATTGGTCGCCGAGGATGGCGGCAACCAAGAGCACGGCGATGGCCAACGGCAGGCTCATCAGTCCGGCGCCGCACAGTGTGCCGACGACGAAGAGCAGCGAATCGCCAGGCAGGAACGGCATCACGACCAGACCTGTCTCGACGAACACGATCAGGAAGAGCAGCGCATACACCCAGGGCCCGTAGGCCTGGACGAAGGCAGCGATGTGCTTGTCGACGTTGACGATGAAGTCGATCAGAAAGCTGGCGATTTCCATGATGCGCATTATCTGTGTGCGCACAGCGGCGCAGGCTGGACTCCCTACAATCCGGGGGTATGCAATCCCCCTCCCCCGGCGCCGCCCAGGCCGCGCACGGCAGCCGCCGCGCGATCCGGGAGCTTCCCGATGAACTGATCAGCCAGATCGCCGCCGGCGAGGTCGTCGAACGACCGGCCTCGGTGGTGCGCGAGCTCGTCGACAACGCGCTGGACGCGGGCGCCACGCAGATCAACGTCAAGCTGCTCGCCGGCGGCGTACGTGCCATCGTCGTCGAGGACGACGGTTGCGGCATCCCGGTCGACGAGTTGCCGCTGGCGCTGAAGCGCCACGCCACCAGCAAGATCCGCACGCTGGACGAGCTCGAGTCGGTCGCCACCATGGGCTTCCGTGGCGAGGCACTGGCCGCCATCGCCTCGGTCGCCGAGATGGCCGTGGCCAGCCGCTGCGACGGCGCGCCGCATGCGCACCGGCTCGATGCCCGCTCGGGCGAACTGGCTGCCGCGGCGCGCTCGCGCGGCACCAGCGTCGAGGTGCGCGAGCTCTTCTTCAGCACGCCGGCGCGCCGCAAGTTTCTCAAGACCGACGCCACCGAGCTGGCCCACTGCGTGGAGGCCGTGCGCCGCCATGCGCTGGCCCGCCCCGACGTGAGCTTCGCCGTCTGGCATGAAGGCAAGCTGGTCGAGCAGTGGCGCGCCGCCAGCGCCGAGCAGCGCGTGGCCGACGTGCTCGGCGCCGACTTCATCGCCGAGAGCCGGCCCTTCGACGCCAGCGTCGGCCCCATGCATCTGCATGGCCGCGCCGGTCTGCCCGAGGCAGCGCGCAGCCGTGCCGACATGCAGTACGTCTACGTCAACGGCCGCTATGTGCGCGACAAGCTGATCGCGCATGGCATCCGCTCTGCCTACGAAGACGTGCTGCACGGCAACCGCCAGCCCAGCTACGTGCTGTTCATCGACATCGCGCCGGAGCTGGTCGACGTCAACGTGCACCCGACCAAGATCGAGGTGCGCTTCCGCGACGGACGCGCCATCCACCAGGCGGTGCGCCATGCGGTGCAGGACGCGCTGGCGCTCTCTCGCGCTGGCGACAACCCAGCCACACCAACGCCAGCGCAGGTGATAGCCGCTGCTGCCGCCGTACCCGGCTACAAGCCCGAGCCCGGCCGTCCGCCAGCCTGGTTCGGCCAGCCGGCCGCCGTGGCCGCCGAACCTGCAGCCCCCGGCTACGCCGTCGCTGCGTCGCCCTGGCGTCCGCCGGTGCCCAGCAGCGAGCAGGTCGGGCTGGCGCTGGCCGAAGTCGAGACCCTCTATGCGCCGCAGCAGCCGGCCATGACCATGCCTGCCGCGCCCGCAAGCCCGCTGCCCTCGGGCGACTGGCCGCTGGGCCGCGCGATCGCGCAGATCCAAGGCGTCTACATCCTCGCCGAGAACGCCCACGGCCTGGTCGTCGTCGACATGCATGCCGCGCACGAGCGCGTCGTCTACGAACGGCTCAAGGCCAGCCTCGGCACTGCAGCCATCGAGTCGCAGCCGCTGCTGATTCCGGTGACCTTCGCCGCCACGCCGCAGGAGATCGCCACCGCCGAAGCGCAGGCCGCCACGCTGGAGCGCCTGGGGCTGGACATCGCGCCGCTGTCCTCACGCGTGCTGGCGGTGCGCGCGCGGCCTGCCGCGTTGGCCGGCGGCGACGTGGTCGAGCTGGCGCGCGGCGTGCTGGCCGAGCTGGCGCAGTACGACGCCAGCCATGCCATCGAACGTGCGCAGCACGAGATCCTCGCCACCATGGCCTGCCACGGGGCGGTGCGCGCCAATCGCCAGCTGACCCTCGACGAAATGAACGCGCTGCTGCGCGATATGGAACGCACCGAACGCGCCGATCAATGCAACCACGGCCGGCCCACCTGGCGCCAGCTGAGCATGCGCGAACTCGACGCGCTATTCCTGCGCGGCCGCTGAGCATCGACCCGACACGCAGCCTGCTAGCAAGCCCGAAGTACCTGGAGCCGTCATGGCCACATTGACCCTGAAGAAGAAACCCGCTTCCAAGCCATCCGACGAGCGTTCAGCCAAACCCGGCGAGCGCCGTGCGCCGGTGCGCGGCAAGGGCGCGGCCAAGCCGCGCCCGACGCTGGCCCAGGCCCAGGCCGAGCGCGCCGAGCGTCAGGCCGCCTGGGAGCAACGCCGCGCCGAGCAGGAGGCCTCGCGCGCCGAACCCCCAGCGCGCGGCAAGCCGACCGGCCGACCGGGAGCCAAGCCCGCGGCCAAGTCGAGCTTCAAGTCCGGCGAGCGCAGCGCTGCTGGTGCAGGCAAGAAGCCCGCAGGCAGCTTCCGCCGCGAACAGGAGCCCCGCTTCGATTCGCGCGGTGAAGCCCCGCGCGGGGATTCGCGTCGCGCTAACCGTGACGATTCGCGGCCGGGTTCGCGGCAGGACTCGCGCTTCGATCCCCGCCAGGGTTCGCGCCAGGATGCCCGCCAGGACACGCCCCAAGAACCTCGCCGCGACCAGCGTCGTGCGACCGCCCCCCGCCCCGGTGCGGCCACGCCGCCGCCACCGGCCCGCCCTCCTCGTCAGGCGCCGGTGCGCCGGCATGACGACGGCGACGAGGTCGATACCGGCCAGGAAGGCGAACGCCTGTCCAAGCGCATGGCGCAGCTGGGCATGGCCTCGCGCCGCGAGGCCGATGAGTGGATCGCCGCCGGCTGGGTGCGCGTGGACGGCAAGCTGGCGGTGCTGGGCCTGCGCGTCGGCCCCGATGCCGTCATCCAGATCGACCCGGCCGCGCACAAGGAACAGGCCAAGCAGGTCACCATCCTGCTGCACAAGCCCATCGGCTATGTCTCCGGCCAGGCCGAGGACGGCTATGAGCCCGCATCGGTGCTGGTCAAGTCTGACAAGCACTGGAAGGACGACCCCTCGGGCCTGAAGTTCCAGCCCGGCCATGCGCGCGGTCTCGCCCCCGCCGGGCGGCTGGACATCGACTCCACCGGCCTGCTGGTGCTGACCCAGGACGGCCGCATCGCCAAGCTCTTGATCGGCGACGACTCCAGCATCGAGAAGGAATACCTGGTGCGCGTCGAGTACCAGGGTGAGGGTTCGCCGATGTCGCGCTTCCCGGCGCAAGACCTGGCCCTGCTGAACCACGGGCTGGAGCTCGACGGCGTGCAGCTCAAGCCGGCCAAGGTCAGCTGGATCAATGAGGACCAGCTGCGCGTCGTGCTGCGCGAAGGCCGCAAGCGGCAGATCCGCCGCATGTGCGAGCTGGTCGGGCTCAAGGTCGTCGGCCTCAAGCGTGTGCGCATCGGCCGCATCAACCTCGGCCATCTGCCGGTGGGCCAGTGGCGCTACCTCGCGCCCTGGGAGCGCTTCGATTGAGCCGCGACGCCATGCCAGCGCAAAGCACGCCCGCCGAGGGCGCCAGGCCCGCGATGCCCACGCCCGGCTGGCAGATCCTCGCTCTGAGCCTGCTGCTGGGCCTGCAGCCGGTCAGCACCGACCTCTACCTGCCGGCCCTGCCGCTGCTGCGCGCCGACCTCAGCGCGGGCATGACCGGCGCACAGCTGACGCTGTCGGCGCTGATGGTCTGCTTTGGCCTCGGCCAGCTGCTGCTCGGCCCGGTCAGTGACCGCTTTGGCCGCCGGCCGGTGCTGCTCGCCGGCCTGTCGCTCTACGTCATTGCCGCGCTGGGCGCAGCCGCGGCACAGAGCATGAGCCTGCTGGTGGCCTGCCGCGCGCTGCAGGGCTTGGGGCTGGCGGCCTCCGTGGTTGGCGCGCGCTCGATGGTGCGCGACTGGTTCGACCCCACCGAAGGCACCAAGATGATGGCGCGCGGCCTCGGCGGTCTGGGCGTGGTCGCGATGCTGAGCCCCACGCTCGGCGGCGTGCTCGCCTCGGCGCTGGGCTGGCGCGCCGCACTGCTGGCCACCGCGGTGATCGGCGCCGGCACGCTGGCGGTGCTGGCGTTGCGTGTGCCTGAAAGCCTGCTGCATCGCGACCCGCAAGCCCTGCAGCCGCGCCGCATGGTGGCCAACTGGGCCAGCCTGCTCGCGCACCCGACCTTCCGCGCCTACACGCTGCTGACCTGCCTGGCCTACGGCACGCTCTACACCTTCCTGGCCAGCTCGTCCTTCGTCTTCATCGGCGTGCTGGGCGTGGACCGCATGGTCTACGGCCTGCTGGTCTCCGGCGGCTCGGTGCTCTACCTCAGCGGCACCATGCTGTGCCGGCGCTGGCTGCAGCGGCACACCGTTGCGCAGACGGTGAAGCGCGGCGCGGCATTCAGCCTGATCGGCGCCGTCGGCATGGGCCTGGCGGCCTTCGTGCTGCCGCCCTCGCTGCCGGCCATCCTGATCCCACATGTGTTCGTGATGCTGGGCCATGGCGTGCTGCAGCCCTGCTCGCAGGCCGGCTCGGTCGGGCCCTTCCCGCGTCAGGCCGGCGCGGCGGCGGCGCTGTCGGGCTTTGCGGTGGCGCTGATCGCCTTCGTGCTGGGCGGCTGGCTGGGCCACAGCCTGGACGGCACGGTGCGCCCAATGACCGCGACGATGATGGTGCTGGGCCTGGGCGCCGTGCTGTGCAGCTGGACCCTGGTGCAGAGCCAGGATCGCCGTGCGCGCCAGCTGCAGGCGGCTTGAGACGATGAGCGCGTTGCAGTTGCGGCCCATCTGCCTGGCCGGCCCCACAGGCTGCGGCAAGACCGCCGCCGCGCTGGCGCTGGCCGAGCGCCTGCCGCTGGAGATCATCAGCGTCGATTCGGCCCTGGTCTATCGCGGCATGGACATCGGCACCGCCAAGCCCACGCCGGCCGAGCTGGCTGCGGTGCCGCACCACCTGATCGACATCCTCGACCCCAGCGAGTCCTACTCGGCCGCGCAGTTCGTCACCGATGCGCGCCGCCTGGCCGACGAAATCATCGCGCGAGGCAGGCTGCCCTTGCTGGTGGGCGGCACCATGCTGTACTTCAAGGCGCTGTTCGAGGGCCTGTCGGCGATGCCGCAAGCCGACGCAGCACTGCGCGCCGAGATCGACGCCGAGGCCGCGCGCCTGGGCTGGCCGGCGATGCATGCGCAGCTTGCTGCCGTGGACCCCATCACCGCGGCGCGATTGGCGCCCAATGATTCGCAGCGTATCCAGCGCGCGCTGGAGGTCTGGCGTGCCAGCGGCCGGGCGATGTCAGCCTGGCATGCCGACGAGAGCAACAAGAGCAGCGCCGGCGTCGACTGGCCGCTGCTGTCGCTGGAAACCGAAGAGCGCGCCTGGCTGCATGCGCGGCTGGCGCAGCGCTTCGAGCAGATGCTGAGCTCCGGCCTCATCGACGAGGTACGCCGCCTGCGCGCCCGCGGCGATCTGCATCCCGGTCTGCCGGCTATGCGCTGTGTCGGCTACCGCCAGGTCTGGGAGGAGCTGGACGCCGCCGAATCCGCTGGCCGCGCGCCGAACCTGGCCGCGATCGCCGAGCGCGGCATCGCCGCGACGCGCCAGCTGGCCAAGCGCCAGATCACCTGGCTGCGCAGCATGCCCCAGCGGCAGATCATCGACTGCAAGTCGGCCGATGCCGCGCTGCACGTGCAGGCCGCGGTACAGCGCCTGCTGCAGAAGAACAGCCATGTGGGTGCTTGAGGCTGAAGGCCTGGCCAAACGCTACGGCGACACGCCGGTGTTCGCCGGCATTGACCTGCGCCTGCGCCCCGGCGAGCTGGTCGCGCTGCTGGGCGAATCGGGCTGCGGCAAGTCCACGCTCTTGAACTGCCTGGCCGGGCTCGACACGCTGGACGCCGGCCGCGTGCTGCTGGCCGGTGAGGACATCGCCGCGCTGCCCGAGCCTGCGCACGCGCATCTGCGCCGCCGTGCGCTGGGCTTCGTGTTCCAGGCCTTTCATCTGCTGCCGCACCTGAACGTGGCCGAGAACGTCGGGCTGCCGCTGACGCTGCTGGGCCAGCCCGACCCGGCGCGCGTGCGCGAGATGCTCGCTGCCGTCGGCCTGGCCGGGCTGGAGCAGCGCATGCCGCGCCAGCTCTCCGGCGGCCAGCTGCAGCGCGTGGCGGTGGCTCGCGCGCTGGTGCACCGCCCGGCGCTGGTGCTAGCCGACGAGCCCACCGGCAACCTCGACGCCCGCCATGCCGACGCGGTGCTGGCACTCTTGCAGGCGCAGTGCCGCGAGCAGGGTGCGGCCTGCCTGCTGGTCACCCATTCCGAGCGCGCCGCGCTGATCGCCGACCGCTGCCTGCTGATGCAGCCCGAGCAGAGCCTGCTGCCATGGACACCCGAGCGCCACGCCACCACCGCCCCGAGCATGCAGCCAGCACGCTAGTACGCTGGCTGCGCGTCCTGTCATGGCCGATGCTGCGCGCGCAGTGGGGGCGCCAGCTGTTGGCGCTGATGGCGATCGCGCTGGGTGTGGCGCTGGCCTTCGGCGTGCACCTGCTCAATGCCTCGGCGCTGGCCGAGTTCGCCGCCGGTTCGCGGGCGCTGGCCGGCACACCGGATCTGCAGCTGCAGGCCGCACAGGGCGGTCCGCTGCCGCCGGCCTGGCTGCAGCGCCTGCAGGACGACGCTCGCGTGGCACAGGCTGCGCCGCTGATCGAGGTGCAGGTCAGTGCCGGCGCTGCGCTGCCGCGCCTGCGCGTGATCGGCCTCGATGCGCTGCAGGCGGCCGAGCTGTCGCCGGAGCTGATGCCGCAGCCCTTCGAGGGGTCGACACCTGCCGGCGCCGAGCGCAACGCGCTGCAGGAGCTGCTGGCACCCGATGCGATCTACCTCAACGATGCCGCGCTGGCCAGCCTGGGCGCGCCGCAGCCGACCACGCTGACGCTGCGTTGGTCGGCGCAGGGCGAGCTGCGCCAGGCGCAGCTGCGCGTGGCCGGGCGGGTCGCGGCGCGCGGCCCGGCGCTGGCGGTGCTGGACATCGCCGCGGCGCAGCAGCTGTTTGGCGTGCCCGGACAAATCGATAGCTTCGACCGGATCGACCGCATCGCGCTGCGCCTGCAGCCCGGCGTGGCGCGCGAAACACTCGCCGCCGAGCTGCGAGCGCAGGGCCTGCAGGTCGGCGACGGCGCCGCGCCCGCCGAAGATCAGCGCCTGGCGGAAATGACGCGCGCCTACCGCGTCAACCTGGGCGTGCTGTCGCTGATGGCGCTGTTCAGCGGCAGCTTCCTCGTCTATGCGGTGCTGTCGCTGGGCGTGGCGCGGCGCACGCCGCAGCTGGCGCTGCTGGGTGTGCTGGGCATGTCCGCCGGCGAGCGCCAGCGCCTGCTGCTGGCCGAGGCCGCCCTGCTGGGCCTGCTCGGCTCGGCACTGGGCCTGGCGCTGGGCACGGCGCTGGCGGCGCTGGGCCTGCGTCTGCTCGGCGGTGATCTCGGTGCCGGCTTGCTGGCCGGCGCAGCGCCCAGGCTGCAGCTGGACTGGCCGGCGCTGCTGCTCTTCGGTGCGCTCGGCATGGCGGTGGCCTTGCTGGCTGCCTGGCTGCCGGCGCGGCAGGCGGCGCGCTTCGCGCCAGCGCAGGTGCTCAAGGGGCTGGGCAGCGACGCCAGGCAGTCGCTGCCCGCCTGGCTGGGCCCGGCGCTGCTGCTGCTCGGCGTGCTGCTCGCGCAGCTGCCGGCCTGGCAGGGCTTGCCGATTGCGGCCTATCTGGCCATGGTGGCGCTGCTGTTCGGCACCCTGCTCTCGCTGCCGCCGCTGCTGAAGCTCTTGCTCAAGCTGCTGGGCGCGGCCAGTGCCGGCGTGCAAGCTGCGCCGCTGCGCCTGCTGCTGACGCGCCGCCTGCGCGAGCAGGCCGGCGAAGCGACGCAGATGCTGGGCGGCGTGCTGGTGGCGCTGGCGCTGTCGGTGGCGATGCTGGTGATGGTGACGAGCTTTCGCGACTCGCTGCTGCACTGGCTGCGCCAGGTGCTGCCGGCCGACCAATATGTGCGCAGCGAGCTGCGCCAGGCCGACGGCCAGGCCGCGCCGCTGCCCGCAGCCCTGCTGGCCGCCCTGCCGAGCGAGCCGCTGCTGGCCGACTTCAATCCGCAGCGCAGCCGGCCGGCGCGCATCGCCGGCGAAGCGGTGCAGCTGATCGCGCGCCGCCTGCCGCAGCAGACGCAGGCCATGCCGCTGGTCGGCGAGCTGGCGCCCGCGCCCGGCGCCGAGCTGCTGGCAGCCTATGTCAACGAAGCCCTGTTCGACCGCCTGCAGCTGCGTCCGGGCCAGATCCTGGCGCTGCAGCTGGCGGGCGAGACCGGCACGCTGCCGGTGTATGTGCGCGGCGTCTGGCGCGACTACGCGCGGCAGAGCAGCGCGGCGCTGTGGCTGGACATCGCCGACTACCAGCGCGCCAGCGGCGATCTGGCAGTGACCGAGCTCTATCTGTGGCAGGCCGAAGGCGTCAGCGCGATGCGCCTGCAGCAGCGCCTGCGCGAGCTGGCCGGCGAGGTTTCCGCCGAAGCCGCGGCGCTGGAGTTTGCCAGCAGCGAGGAGCTGCTGGCGCTGTCGATGCGCAGCTTCGACCGCAGCTTCGCCGTCACCTACTGGCTGCAGGGCGTGGCGCTGGCGCTGGGCCTGGCCGGCGTGGCGGCCAGCCTGTCCGCCCAGCTGCTGGCGCGACGGCGCGAGATCGGCCTGCTGCGCCACCTGGGCTTCACGCGCGGCGAGCTGCTGCGCCTGCTGCTGGCCGAGACCGCGCTGCACGCGCTGTGCGGCGCGCTGGCCGGCCTGCTGCTGGGCCTGGGCTTGAGCCTGGTGCTGGTCCATGTGGTCAATCCGCAGAGCTTCCACTGGACCATGGAGCTGAGCCTGCCGCTGGGCCGGCTGGCCGCGCTGCTGGGCGCCACCGTGCTGGCGGCGCTGTTCACCGCCGCCATCGTCGGCCGGCGCATCGGCAGCGCGGATGCGGTGCACGCGGTGCGGGAGGATTGGTGATGACGATAGGGCTGCATCGGCGTCAGCTGCTGCTGCTCGCCGCCGCGCTGCCGCTGGCGGCCGCTTCGCAGCCGCTGGGCGTGAGCCGCCGCGCGCTGCGTTTCCCGCGCGACTTTGGCGCGCACGAGGACACCGCGCTGGAGTGGTGGTACCTCACCGGCCTGCTGGGCGGCAGTACTGACCCCGCCGCTGCGCCCGAGTTCGGCTATCAGCTGACCTTCTTCCGCCTGCGCAACCGCAGCGCGGCGGTGCAAGAGCATCCCAGCGCGCTGGCGCCGCGCCAGCTGCTGCTGGGCCATGTGGCGCTGAGCGATCTGCGCGCCGGCGCGCCGCAGGTGCTGCGCCATGCTCAACGCCTGGCCCGCGTCGGCCTGGGCGCGCGCTACAGCAGTGCCGACTGTGCGCTGCAGCTGCGCGACTGGTCGCTGCAGCGCCAGGGCCCCGTCGAGCGCAGTGCCTACCAGGCCCGTTTCGGCGGCGCCGATTTCTCGCTGCACCTGGATCTGCAGGCTGCCCTGCCGCCACTGCTGCAGGGCGACGCCGGCTATTCCCGAAAGGGGCCGCTGGAGGCCAATGCCAGCCATTACTACAGCCAGCCCCAGCTCGATAGTCGCGCCGAGCTGCAGCTGGACGGCCGCAGGCTGACGCTCGCCGGCCGCTCCTGGCTGGACCATGAGTGGAGCGACAGCCTGCTGCCCACCGACGCTGTGGGCTGGGACTGGCTGGGCATCAACCTGCTCGACGGCGGCGCGCTGACCGCCTTTCGCCTGCGCCGCGCCGACGGCAGCACGCTATGGGCCGGCGGCAGCTGGCGCGATGCGCAAGGGCACACGCAGAACTTCGCGCCCGAGCAGCTCTCGTTCACGCCCGGGCGGCGCTGGCGCAGCCCGCTGAGCGGGGCAGCCTACCCGGTGGACTGGCAGCTGCGCACGCCGCTGGGCGAACTGCGCCTGCAGGCCCTGGCCGACGAGCAGGAGATCGATGCGCGCCGCAGCAGCGGCCTGCTCTACTGGGAGGGCGCGGCGGAGCTGCGCGAGGCCGCCACCAAGCGGCTGATCGGCCGTGGCTATCTGGAGATGACCGGCTACCGCGAGCGCATGCGGCTCTGAGCCGGTCCCGCCCGGTTCAGGGGCCAGGCAGGGTCGCGGCCCGACCGCCGATCCCGCCATCGCCGGCACGCACGCAGTTGCGCCCGTCGGACTTGGCGCTGCGCAAGGCGGCCTCGGCATCGGCGAGGAACTGCTCCAGCGACTGATGCTCGCAGCGCAGCGCCGCCACGCCTATGCTGACGCTCACCGGCACCGGCTTGTCCATCCAGCGAAAGCCGAGCTCGGCCACGCCCTGGCGCAGGCGCTCGGCCACGTCGAGCGCACCCAGCGGATCGGTATGGGGCAGCAGGATGACGAACTCCTCGCCGCCTTCGCGCGCCAGCACATCGCCCTGGCGCAGCGTCTCCTCGCTGAGGCCGGCAATCTCGCACAGCAGGTGGTCGCCACAGAGATGGCCGAAGCGGTCGTTGATGCGCTTGAAGTGATCGATGTCCATCAGCAGCAGCGCGCAGCTCATCTCGTAGCGCTGCGCGCGGGCCAGCTCGCGCTCGGCCAGGTCATGGAAGTAGCGCTTGTTGTAGACGCCAGTCAGCGCGTCCTGGTGCAGCCGGCGCGCCAGCTGGGCCTGGGTGCCATGCTGGTGGCGGACCAGGCTGAGCAGCAGCGCGCCGAACAGCAGGCTCAGGCCAATCGAGCAGACGCTGGCAATCGCCGCCGCGATCAAATAGCTGCCCTGGCCGATGATGCGGATCGCCAGCAGCGAGGACAGCATCGCGAACAGCCACCCCACCACGGTGAGCAGCAAAAGCGCGCGAGCGAAGCCCAGGCGCTGTACCCAGCGATCGAGCATCGGCAGCCACTGTGGCGGTGCAAAAGGATCCGGTGTCTCCATGACGGCGTGAGGTGACGGCGTTTGGCGCGACGTGGGCCCTATTCGACCACAGCGCGGCAAGACCTGGCCCCCCCGATGGTGAGGGGCGGCGGCCCGTGTGCCCGGGGTCAGGGCAGTCGCTGCTCCTCACTACACTGCGGGCCCATGAGCAGCGAGACGAAGAACACCTCCGCGCGCCGGCCCACGCCGCGCGCCCTTGGCGGGCTGCAGCCCTTTCTCAAGCCCTACCGCCGTCAGATCGCCGCGGCGCTGCTGTTTCTGGTGCTGGCAGCACTGACCACCTTGCTGTTCCCGCTGGCGCTGAAGGCGCTGATCGACCAGGGCCTGGTGTCCAGCGACCCCGGCGAACGGGTGATGGCGCTGCGCGAGCATTTCCTCGCCCTTTTTGGCGTCGGCATCGCGCTGGCAGTGTTCTCAGCGGCGCGCTTCTATGTGGTCACCTGGCTGGGCGAACGCGTCACCGCCGATCTGCGCAAGGCGGTCTATGCCCATGTGCTGCGCCAGAGCCCCGAATTCTTCGAGACCACGCAGACCGGCGAGGTGCTCAGCCGCATCACCACCGACACCACGGTGGTGCAGACCGTCGTCGGCTCCAGCCTGTCGATGGGGCTGCGCAACACGGTGATGGGCATAGGCGCGTTGGCCATGCTGATCGCCACCAACCCGCGCGTCATGGTGCCGGTGCTGGGCATGCTGGTGCTGGTGGTGCTGCCGGCGCTGGCCTTCGGCCGGCGCGTGCGCAAGCTCAGCCGTGCCAGCCAGGACCGTGTCGCCGACACCAGCGCCATCGCCGCCGAGGTGCTGAATGCCGTGCCGGTGGTGCAGAGCTACACGCAGGAAGCGGCCGAGACCGAACGCTTCGCCGACGCGGCCGAGAGCGCCTTCGACACCGCGAAGAAGCGCATCCGCGTGCGCTCCGGCCTGGTGGCCTTCATCATCAGCGCCACCTTCGGCGCGCTGCTCTGGGGCCTCTACCAGGGCACGCAGGCGGTGATCGCCGGCCAGATCAGCGCCGGCCACCTGGGCCAGACGGTGGTCTATGTGATCCTGCTGGTCAGCAGCGTCGCGGTGCTGGCCGAGGTCTGGGGCGATGTGCTGCGCGCTGCCGGCGCCACCGAGCGGCTGATGGAGCTGCTGGCCGCGCGTTCGCCGGTGGCCGAGCCCGAGCAGCCGCTGCCCCTGCCGGCCAGCCCCGGCGGCGCGGCGCTGCGCATCAGCGCCCTGAGTTTTCACTACCCCTCGCGGCCCGAGCAGGCGGCGCTGGCCGAGATCGAGCTGGACATCCGGCCCGGCGAGACGGTCGCGTTGGTCGGCCCCAGCGGTGCCGGCAAGAGCACGGTGTTCCAGCTGCTGCTGCGCTTCTATGACGCGCAGACCGGCCGCATCGAACTCAACGGCCAGCCCATAGATCGCCTGGCGCTGGCCGAGCTGCGCGGCGCCATCGCGCTGGTGCCGCAGGACAGCACCGTCTTCTCTGCCGATGCGATGGAAAACATCCGCTACGGCTGCCCCGAAGCCAGCGACGACGACGTGATCGCCGCCGCCAAGGCCGCCTTCGCCCACGAGTTCATCAGCGCCCTGCCCCAGGGCTACAAGACCTTCCTCGGCGAACGCGGCGTGCGCCTCTCCGGCGGCCAGCGCCAGCGCATCGCGATCGCCCGCGCGATCCTGAAGAACCCGCCGCTGCTGCTGCTCGACGAAGCGACCAGCGCACTCGACGCCGAGAGCGAACGCATGGTGCAGGCGGCGCTGGAACGCGCCATGGAACACCGCACCACGCTGGTCATCGCACACCGCCTGGCGACGGTGCAGCGCGCCGACCGCATCGTCGTGCTCGAGCACGGCCGCATCGTCGATACCGGCACGCATGCGGAACTGCTGGCGCGTGGCGGGCTTTACGCCCGGTTGGCGGCGTTGCAGTTCGAGGCGGGCTGACAGGCTGCTGCGCATCGACCGCAGCCGTCCGGGTCAGTGCCGGGACCTCCTGCTCATGCGCTGCCGTGGGCCAACAGGCGGAAGCGCGCGAGCACTGCGGGGTCGGCAGTCTGAAACGTGGCCAGGCCGAAGCCGGTGCGGACCACAAGACGAGGCACGATGATCCAGTCCAGCCCTGGCAGGCGGATGAGCTTGACCTGCGTGATGTCGGCGATGCTCACCCGCTTGTGCCAGAGCCAGCTCTGCTCGATGTACAGCGGACCGATGCTGGTGTGGCTGCTCAGCATGCCCCAGTAGCCGGAGCCGACGACCGCCACCACGCCGAGCAGGAAGGCCCACTCCCGCGCCTCCAGCGCAGGCCGCGGCATCCCGGACGGGCCCGTCACTGCCAACACGCCCGCGACGATCAGTCCGATGACCAGCAGCGTTGCCAGCGCCTTGATGGCCAGCGGGAAGGACGGCCCAGACAGCACCCCTTCGACCGGCGGGAGTTGCTGCACCGCCTGATTGCGGTCGCTCGACTGCGGAACGGGCTTCACTGGGGCTCGCTCGCGGCCTTCTCCGCCGCCTTGAACAGCGCTTCGATCTGCTCCTGACTGTCGCTACGCTCCTCGCTGCGCTCCGGCATCGGAATCTCGACCTTCTCCAGATCGAGCTGAACCGGCTTGTCCAGCAGCGCAGTCACCGTCTGCGGGAAGGCAATCACGATGCCGACCAGCACCAGCTGCAGCACGATGAAGGGAATGGAGCCCAGGTAGATGTCGCGCGACTCCACCCGGGCCGGCAGCGCCTTGTTCTTGAACAGCGTGTCGGAAATGCCGCGCAGGTAGAAGAGCGCGAAGCCGAACGGCGGATGCATGAAGCTGGTCTGCATGTTCACGCAGATCATCACGCCGAACCAGATCAGGTCGATGCCCATCTTGTCAGCCACCGGGCCGAGCAGCGGCAGGATGATGAAGGCGATCTCGAAGAAGTCCAGGAAAAAGGCCAGGAAGAAGATGAAGATGTTCACGACGACCAGGAAGCCGGTCTGGCCGCCCGGCAGGCCGGTGAGCAGGTGCTCCACCCACTTGCCGCCATCCACGCCCTGGAAGACCAGCGAGAACATGCGCGAGCCGATCAGGATGAAGACCACCATCGCGGTGATGCGCATGGTGCCAGCCATCGCGCCGCTGACCAGGCGCCACTGCAGGCGTCCACGCAGGGCGGCCAGCAGCATCGCGCCGACGGCGCCCATTGCTCCTGCCTCGGTGGGCGTACAGATCGCCGTCGAGATGCCGGGCAGACCGCCCATGCTGCCCAGCACCGCGAAGATCAGCGCCGCCGACGGGACGATGCCGTTCAGGCACTTGCGCCACAGCGCCCAGCCCTGAAGCGTGCGGGCCTCTGGCGGCAATGCCGGCACATCGGCCGGGCGCAGCCGCGACAGCACCAAGGTGTAGGCGGCGAAGAGCAGCACCTGCAGCACCGACGGCCCCCAGGCGCCCTTGTACATATCGCCCACCGAGCGGCCCAACTGGTCGGCCATCACGACCAGCACCAGAGACGGCGGCACCAGCTGGGTGATGGTGCCGGAAGCCGCCAGCACGCCCGTGGCGTAACGCATGTTGTAGCCGTAGCGCATCATCACCGGCAGCGAGATCATCGCCATCGCGATCACTTGGCCGGCGACGGTGCCGGTGATCGCGCCGAGGATGAAGCCGACGATGATCACCGAGTAGCCCAGGCCGCCACGGATCGGGCCGAACAGCTGCCCCATGGAGTCGAGCAGGTCCTCGGCCAGGCCGCACTTTTCCAGGATGGCGCCCATCAGCGTGAAGAAAGGAATCGCCAGCAGCAGCTCGTTGGACAGGATGCCCATCAGGTTGAGCGGCAGGTTCCCGAGGAAGGCGGCAGGAAACCATCCCATCTCGACGGCGATGAAGCCGCATAACAGGCCCAGGGCCGACAGCGAGAAGGCGACCGGGAAGCCGATCAGCAGGATGAAGACCAGTCCCGCGAACATCAGCGGGGCGAAGGACTCGGCGCTCATTGCAGCGGCCTTTCGTAATGGGTGTCCATCTGGAACTGGTGGGTGAGCCAGCCGATCCGTTTGATGATCTCGGAGAGCCCCTGCAGCGCGAGCAGGGCCATGCCCAGCGGCAGCGTGAGCGTCACCGGCCAGCGGATGAGACCGCCCGCATTGCTCGAGCGCTCGCCGCTGGTGATGTGCGAGATCAGCAGCGGCCACGACAGGTAGATGACCAGCAGCGTGACGGGCAGCAGGAACAGGCAAAGTCCCAGCAGATCGACAAGGACCTTGGCGCGCGTCGGGTACTGCCCGTAGAGCACATCGACGCGCACATGCTCGTTCAGCCGCAGCACCTGCGAGGTGCCGAACATCACGCCGGCCGCAAACAGGTACCACTGGATTTCCAGGTACGCGTTCGAGCTGTGGTCGAAGCCGTAGCGGACCACCGCATTGGCGGCACTGATCAGACAGGCGCCCAGCACCGCCCATGTGGCAAGGCTGGCGAATCGATCATTCAGCGCGTCGATCCATCGCGCGAGGGTCAGCAGCTTCTTCACCGCGTTCTCCGGCACAGACGCGGCCCGGCCGAAGGGTCGAACTCACGCGCGGCGCAGCTTAGTCGTCGCGCTGCAAACGCCTCGTATAACTTGGCAGCCCGCGCTGCGCGGGCAGATCCGATCGATCAGTCCGCGGGTTCCGGGTCCACGCTCAAGCGGTAGCCGATGCCCGTCTCGGTAATCAGGTAGACCGGATGCGCCGGGTCAGCCTCCAGCCGCTGGCGAAGCTGGCGCACATAGATGCGCAGGTAGTGCGCGTGGTCCCCATGCCCGGGGCCCCATACCTCCCGCAGCAGATGCTGGGAAGTGACCACGCGGCCGGCATGCCGGCACAACACCTCGAGCAGGCGCCACTGCGTCGCCGTCAGCCTGGCGGGCGCACTGTCGATGTGCAGGGTCTTCGCGCCGAGATCAATGTGGCAGCGTCCAAGCCTGAGCGTGGACGCGCCGCTATGCCCGGTTTGTCGCGCATGGCGCAGGGCCACCCGCAGCCGCGCATGCAGCTCGGCCACGCCGAAGGGCTTGGTCACGAAATCGTCGGCGCCGGCGTCCAGCGCCTGGACCTTCTGCTGCTCCTCGGTGCGCGCCGACAAGACCAGGATGGGCCGCTGCGTCCAGCTGCGCAGGTGCCGGATCAGCGTCAGGCCGTCGGCATCGGGCAGGCCCAGATCGATCAGGTAGAGATCGATCCTGCGATTGCCGGCCAGCGTGCGGCCTTGTCGCGCATCCTGGGCCTCGTGCACGACGTGCCCTTCGGCCTCGAGCGTGGTGCGCAGCAACTGGCGGATCGGCGCCTCATCCTCGACCACGAGGATCTGCGCTGCCTCGGTCCGGCTGCCGCTCATCCCAGCTCCCCCGCTTCCATCTGCGGCAGGGCGGGCTGCGGCAGCTGCATGATGAAGCTGGCCCCGTTTGCGTTCGCGGCCGAGATCTCGCCATCGTGCAGCGCGGCGATCGCCGCGCAGATGGCCAAGCCGAGCCCGGTGCCCATCGACTCCGTCTCGCCTGCCGCACGATAGAACTTGCGAAAGATCGCTTGCTCGTGCCCAGCAGGGATGCCGGGGCCCTCGTCGTGGACGATCAGGCGCCAGTGCGCCTCGCTGACTTCGATGGTCAGCGTGATCGTGCTGTGCGCCGGCGCATGCCGGATCGCGTTGTCCAGCAGGTTGACCAGCACCTGATCGATGAGCCGTGCGTCGCACCAGACGAGCGCGTCAGCCGGCGAAGAGACCGCCAGCCGGCGTCCCTGCAAGCGCGGCTCCATCTGGCGAAGCGCCACGTCGATCAGCTCCTCGGCCGGGCACCATTCCGGGCGCAGCGGGATCGCGCCCTCGTCCAGCCTGGTGAGATCCAGCAGATTGCTGCTGAGCACATGCAGACGCTGTGCCTCCTCCAGCAGGTTGCGCAGCAGCGCCATGCGGCCTTGCTCGTCGATGGCGTGCGACTGCTCCAGCAGCATCGTGGCACTGCCGACGATGGTGGTCAGCGGCGTGCGGAAGTCATGCGAGATGCCCGCAAGCAGGGTGTTCCGGGTACGCTCGCCCTCGGCTTCGACCGCAGCCTCGATGCTGCGCTGCTCCAGGGCCGCGCGTTCGAGCGCGATCGCCGCCTGGTTCGCGAGCGCGCGTACCAGATGCTGGTCCTCCAGACTGTCCCTGTCCGGCGACGGTGCCTCGAGCACGAGCAGACCGAACGCCGTGTCGCCCGCAATCAGCGGCAGATAGCGCAAGGGCTGCTCGCAGCCGGTCGCCGTGCCGCTGCCGACCTCGGTCTTGGCGGCCAGCGCCCGATGGGCCCACTGCGGATCGAAGCCATCCGGCCCGCGCTGCCCTTCCAGCAGCTCCGCGCCGGAGCTTGCGACGGACAGCAGCTGCGCCCGGGCACCGACGGCGGCATGGATGGCGCTGCACAGGGCCTGCGTCACTGTTTCCCGGTCACGGGCACGACCCAGTGCCAGCGAGAGTTGATTCAGGGCTTGTGAGCGCTGCGCGCGCGCCTCGGCGAGCAGGGCCTGCTCGCGCATCCGCGCGGCCAGCTGCCCGATGATCAGCCCGACGACCGTCATCACCAGGAAGCCGAGCCAATGATGCGGTTCTGTCGGCTTCAGCGACCACCGGGGCTGAACGAAGATCAGGTCGTACAGGAAGATGCTGCCCAGCACTGCGGCCACCGCGGGCCCCCGTCCGGACTTGGACGCGACATAGACCACCCCGGTCAGGTAGAGCATGACGATATTGGTGGGATGGAGGTGGCGTTCGAGCAGGGCCCCTGCGATGGTGCAGACGCCCAGGACCGCAAGCACCCCGGGCGCGTCACGCAGCAGGTGCCAGCTCCAGCGCCGACCCGGCCCGGTCGGGCGGGCCGCGATAGGTGCCTGCGGCTGGCAGACCAGATGGACGGTCACGCCTGGCAGAAGGTGCGACAGGCTCTCGGTGAAGTCGCTGAGGCCGCGTCGTGCCTGCGACCACGGGCGTGCAGAACGGCCCTGCTGACCGAGCAGCAGGTCCGTCGCTTGCTCGCTGACTGCACGATGCACCAGCGAGGACACCACGGCACTGGGGGTGTTGCTGCCAGTGCTGATCCGCGTGACGGTAGCCCCCAGCTGCTGTGCGCGATCCAGTGCCTGGAGAAAAGCGGCGCGAAGCGCCTGCGGCCGGCTCTCGTCAGCGGGCGTGTCGATGGCCACCACTGACCAGCTGGCCCCCAGGCTGCGGCTGAGCCGGTGGCCGTGCTCCACCAGCGCCGAGGCGCTGCCATCGGCAGTGATGGCCAGCAATAGATGCGCTGCACCTGCCATGCTCAGGCCTCGCGGCTCAGCAGGGCTTGGATCTCTGCAGGACTGCGCGCGCGCTGGAGCGCAGCGCGTTGGTCGGCACGTAGGAGAAAGGCGGACAGAGACATCAGCAGATCGTAGTCTGCCGCCAGCCCCGGCGGCGGCACCACGAGCGCGAGAACATCGGTGATGCCCGCCTCGTCCGGCGCGGCCATGGGAATCGGCACCAGCGAACGAACGAAGACGGCGCGCGTCGCCGGCAGCGCCGGGATCGCAGCGTGCGGCAGCGCCACGCCGGCGCCCAGCCCGACGGAACGCCGGGAGTGACGCCTCGCGAGCCGGTCCCGTATCCGCTCGGACATCAGCGTGTTGTCGCCGGCCAGGGCCTCGGCCACCACGGAGAACAGCGCCTGCTCTGAGGGGATGCGCTGCCCGAGCAGGATGCGGTCTAGAGGGAGTTGCTTGGTATTGAGGAGAGCCACTCGGAGCTTGCCACGACGAGCACAGATGTACCGCGCCGGGTTGTCGCACAGCCGGCGTAAAAATCCCGTATCAGTTGCACGCGGCACGCCTGATCGCCGCAGCCGGCCAGGGGCGTCGCTCGCAAGCAGGGGCGCCAAGCCTTGGCCGACCCGTCGCGTCGATAGAATCCATGCATGTCAACCTGGGTCCGACTGCTGATCGCGCTGGTGCTGATTCCTGCCTACTTTCTGGCTTCCGTCAGAGCTGAGGCTGCGTTTTCCAGCGCAACAGAGCAAGTCTCTGCATCGCAGCTGGGCGTGCAAGCGCCCGACTCCAGTGACTCGCCGACTGGCGTCGTGGAGAGTCTGATCGCGGAACTGGGCGACACCTCGGACGACATGCTCGATCACTGCGTCTCCCCCGCCCGATCCTTTGGGGCCTCTCGCTCGCTGAGCGGTTCAACGCAGGGTCGGCACGCCTGTGCACCCGATGCATGGCTCCATCAGCCATTAAGACCTCCAAGCACCGCCACGCGCAGTCACTGACCGCAGCTGCTGTCGACCGCGCCAATCGGTCCTGGTCGACCCCTCTTTCAGTCAAAACAGAGCCAGTCGGCTTCGCCGGCTGAGCCGTGCCTGCGCATTTGCGACCGAAGCGCCGCAGGCCGGACGCAAGGAGTCGGCAATCGCAGCAGCAATCGCGCCAAGCTCCCAAAGACAGACGCAGGGGGCTTACTCCGCCCATCACAAAGACTCTCATGGAAATCGCCTTACTCTTTGCTCTCATCCTCATCAACGGCCTGTTCGCCATGTCGGAAATCGGCCTGGTCACGGCGCGGCGTGCCCGCCTGCAAAAGCTCATCGACGAAGGAGACAGCGCAGCTGCCGCCGCAGTGAAGCTCGGCGAGGACCCGACCCGATTCCTGTCCACCATCCAGATCGGCATCACCTCGATCGGCGTGCTCAACGGCATCGTCGGTGAGGCTGCGTTGGCGGGTCCGCTGGCGAGCTGGTTGACCAGCCTGGGTATCGGGCCGGAGTATTCCAGTGCCCTGGCCACCGGACTGGTGGTGGTGCTGATCACCTACTTCTCGATCGTTCTGGGCGAACTGGTTCCCAAGCGGCTCGGGCAGTCGAACCCCGAGCGTGTCGCTCGCCTTGTTGCCAAGCCTATCTCCGCACTGGCCGTTGCCACCAAGCCGTTTGTCAGGCTGCTCTCCGGTTCCACCAACGCCTTGCTGCGCCTGCTCGGTGTCAAGGAAACCAGCAGCTTCAACGTCACGGAGGAAGAAATCCACGCCGTTCTGGCTGAGGGCACGAGCGCGGGCGTCATCGAATCCCATGAGCACACCATGGTGCGCAATGTCTTTCGGCTCGATGACAGGCAGATTTCGTCCTTGATGGTGCCGCGCAGCGATGTGGTCTGCCTTGATCTGAACCTGCCGCTGTCCGACAACCTTGCGCGCATCGAGGCCTCGGACCATGCTCGCTTTCCTGTCGTGCGCGGCGGCTTGCATGACATCGTGGGCGTGGCCAACACCCGGCAGCTGCTGTCACAGCTGGTCAAGACTGGGCAGTCCCGTCTGGACGAGCACCTGCAGGCGCCTCTGTATGTGCCTGAGACACTCACAGGCATGGAGCTGTTGGACAACTTCCGTTCTTCGGATGTCCACATGGCATTCGTGATCGATGAGTATGGCGAGGTGCAGGGCTTGGTCACCCTGCAGGACCTGATCGAAGCGATCACCGGTGAGTTCCAGCCTCGCGACCCGGCGTCCGCATGGGCAGTCAGGCGACCGGATGGCTCATGGCTATTGGATGGCCACATTCCGGTGCCCGAGTTGAAGGATAGGCTGGAGCTTGATGCCGTTCCCGAAGAGGAACGCGGCCGCTATCACACCCTGAGCGGAATGATGATGTTGCTCACCGGCCGTCTTCCCAAGGTTGCCGATTCGGTCGAGTGGGAAGGCTGGCGCTTCGAGATCGTCGACATGGACGGCAAGACGATTGACAAGGTCTTGGCGAACCGCATTCAAGCGAGGGCCGATGATGGAAGCACGGACTGAGCGCAGCTCGGCCAGGTTGCCGCGTCGTCTGCACTCGTTGTGCATAGCCGTGCTCTGCATTGCTATGGCGAGCGGCTGCAGTGACGGCTATCCAGGCGAGAGCGCCGAGCTCGTCAGCCCTTTCGACATGAGCAACGAAGAACGGCTTGTCGCACTCAACGCGCTCGGCAAGGAGAGTCATCCCGAGCGACGCTGGCGTTTCGAGCTGTCAGACGACTGCCACTTGAGAATTGCCCACAAGCGCTCAGGGGCTCGCAAGACAGCGCAATCTGTCGCCCTTCAGCCGGCCATGTCGGTACGGGTGGTGCACGATGAAACCGATGCGTCCTTTGACGTCAGGCTCTACGACAGTGCCATCAAGGATGCTGCGCTTCATGCGACGCTGCTCGAGGCGCCACGCTGGACAGATGCAACGCAGGCGCAACTGCTGGCGACATTGCTCGTGCGCGATTGCCCAGCCAGGCGCTGATCGCCCAGGCCGATGCAGGCAGTCATGGTCGGTGCTTGCCGGGGCAGGCCTTGCGAAGCCGCGAGGCCGGGGCTGCGGCTGGCATTGTGGGAGGGCTTAGCGGGGGGAATTGCACTCGTCCGCAGGCAAGGACGAGACGCCCCACCGACTGACGATCAAGCGCTGCGCCGCCTGGAGCCAGCGGCGCTACGCACCGTGTCGGACAGGCTCATTGGTTTACGGCGCTCATCAACAATGGTCTGCATCGCCGCATGAACCGCCTCATGGCCATACTTGTTCTCCAGCCTGCGGGTGATGAAGTGGCCGCGCGCGATGGTCTGGTAGTAGTCGGTGAACAGCGTGTTCAAGGTGGCGGCGGACACCGCGCTGATGACGGGCACTGCGCCTGCAGCGATCTTCGAGCTGAGCGGGATCCCGAACCTCTCGAGAATCTTCACGATCAGCTTGGCCACCCAGCTTCCCGCGGCATCCGTCGAGAGCCCCTTGAAACCCGCCTTCGCGGCGGCTTTCGCGATTTCTTCTGACGCTTTCGCGGCGATGTGGGCGAGCGCGCTGCGCGACGAAAAGTAGCCCTCAAGAGCCTCGTCATCGCCAGGGCTGTCGCTGCCCATGGAAAGAACGGTGGCGCACTCGACTCGCACCGCGGGGTCCTTGACGTCGAAGCCCTCGCTTCTGGCGATATCGGCGATCGCGCGCAGCGTGAGCGTGGTCGTGATCGGAACCTCCACCGCGGCACCGGCCAGACCGAACATGCCGCCCGCTGCGCCAGACACGGCCGTCAGGGCCTTATGGGTTTTTGTCGACGCCGGCGTTCCCGGACCGTCGCGCATCGTGGCGGACGCGCCAACCATGCTGGCCTTGATTGCCGTGTGGGCAAAGTCGAGAACCCAGGCCTTGGCCCACTTGGGCATGGCCTTGCCAGGCTGTGCAATGACACTTCCCACAGCTCCGGCCGCCTTGACGACGAAGCTCTCGGTCGTCAGGCAATCAATGGCGAAGACAAGCGCTGCCTGGTCTTCCTGACTGATCGCTGTATCGGTACTGCTCAACTTGCGTCCCCTCATCATCCGACTGCCGGTCGGGCAATTCTGACTGGTGCCAGGAGTGCGAGAGGGCAAGACCTGCATCGGCCGCCGCGAACCATTGCGCGCGAGTGCAAGCCGCCCTCGAGCAAGCCCTCGCTGGAGCGCTCGCCGGAAGATGTCGCAAACGCCGATGACGAGCAACCGGACGCTGCGCCACTGCGAGCGGGCATCCGTGCCCCGCTGGGCCTGCCGGGGCACGCCATTGCAGCCCCTAAAATCGCCCGCCATGAGCACCCGCCCCACTCGCAGCCAGTACGAAGACTTCATGCGCCATGTGTTCGAGCACGGCGTGCAAAAGGGTGACCGCACCGGCACCGGCACGACCAGCGTGTTCGGCCACCAGATGCGTTTCGACCTGCGCGAGGGCTTTCCGCTGGTCACCACCAAGAAGGTGCACCTGAAGAGCATCATCCTGGAACTGCTGTGGTTCCTGCGTGGCGACAGCAATGTCAAATGGCTGCAGGAGCGCGGCTGCACGATCTGGGACGAGTGGGCGCGGCCGGATGGCGAGCTGGGCCCGGTCTACGGCGTGCAGTGGCGCAGCTGGCCCAAGCCGGACGGTGGTCACATCGACCAGATCGCCGAGGTGGTTAAGACCCTCAAGACCAACCCGGACAGCCGGCGCATCATCGTCAGCGCCTGGAACGTGGCCGAGCTGGACAAGATGGCGCTGATGCCCTGCCACGCCTTCTTCCAGTTCTATGTCGCCGATGGGCGCCTCTCCTGCCAGCTCTACCAGCGCAGCGCCGACATCTTCCTGGGCGTGCCCTTCAACATCGCCAGCTATGCGCTGCTGACGCACATGCTCGCGCAGCAGTGTGATCTGGAAGCGGGCGACTTCATCTGGACCGGCGGCGATTGCCACATCTACAGCAACCACGTCGAGCAGGTGCAGACCCAGCTGGCGCGCGCGCCCTTCCCTTATCCGACGCTGAACATCAAGCGCCGGCCGGCGTCGATCTTCGACTATGAGCTCGAGGACTTCGAGGTGCTGGACTACCAGCACCACCCCGCGATCAAGGCGCCTGTGGCAGTCTGAGCCTCGTCAGGCGAGCGTGACCCACAGCCGCTCGCCATCGGCGAGCGCGTCCAGTTCGATCCATTCGCCGACGGCCAGGCGGCGCTGGCCGGCTGGCGCACCGGCGGCAGCGTCGCGGCGCAGCTCCACGTGAATCTGCCTGCCGTCGTGCAGGCGCAGGCTCAAGCCCACCGCATCCCAATGTGGCGGCAGGCAGGGCTTGAGGCGCAGCCTGGTCGCGCGCAGCTGCAGGCCCAGCAGCGCCTCGACCGCCGCGCGGTAGAGCCAGGCGGCCGAGCCGGTGTACCAGCTCCAGCCGCCGCGGCCGATGTAAGGCGGCGCGGTATAGGTGTCGCCCGGCATCACATAGGGCTCGATCGCATAACGAAGCTGCTGCTCGTCCGTGGCCGCGCGGTGCGCGGGGCTGAGCATGCAGAAGTACTCCCAGGCGCGCTGCGCATTGCCCAGCCGCGCCTGCGCCAGCAGCGCCCACACCGCGCCGTGGGTGTACTGGCCGCCGTTCTCGCGCACGCCGGGCGGGTAGGCCTGGATGTAGCCGGCGTGGTCGGCCGACTCGCGCAGCGGCGGATGCAGCAGGCGCAGCAGGCCGGCGGTCGGCTCGACCAGCAGCGCGTCGGCGCTGGCCATCGCTTCGCGGGCGCGCGGATGCTGCGGGCCCAGCGCGAACACGCTCCAGGCCTGCGCGATCAGGTCGATGCGGCATTCGCTGTTGGCACTCGACCCCAGCGGATTGCCGTTGTCGAAGAAGGCGCGGCGGAACCAGGCGCCGTCCCAGGCGTTCTGCTCCAGGCCGCGCCACAGCTGTCGGCGCGCATCGCGCCAGCGCTGCAGCCGCTCGGGCGCTTCGCCGCGGCGGCGCGCCAGCGGCAGGAACTCGCGCAGCACGCAGAGCAGGAACCAGCCCAGCCACACCGATTCGCCCTTGCCGCCATGACCGACCCGGTTCATGCCGTCGTTCCAGTCGCCGCCGCCGATCAGCGACAGATCGTGCGCACCGAAGCGCAAGCCCTGGTCCAGCGTGCGCGCGGCATGCTCGTAGAGCGTGGCGCTCTGCAGGCTGGGCGGCGCGACGAAGTAGGCGTCCTCCGCTTCGGGCGACAGCGCGGCGCCATCGAGGAAGGGCACGCGCTCGTCCAGCACCGCGGTGTCGCCGGTGAGGCGCAGGTAATGGGTCAGCGCATAAGGCAGCCAGAGCAGGTCGTCGCAGATGTGCGTGCGCACGCCGGCGCCGCCGGGTACATGCCACCAGTGCTGCACATCGCCCAGCTCGAACTGGCGCGAGGCATGCAGCAGCAGCTGCGCGCGCAGCGCCTCGGGCTGCGCATAGCCCAGCGCCAGCGCGTCCTGCAGCTGGTCGCGGAAGCCGATCGCGCCGCCGGCCTGGTAGAAGCCGGCGCGCGCCCACAGGCGGCAGGCCACCGTCTGGTAGAGCAGCCAGTGATTGAGCAGCGCATCGAAGGCCGGGTCGGGCGTGCGCACCTGCAGGGCCTGCAGCAGCGGCTGCCAAGCAGCCTGCGCGCGCTGTGCCTGCGGCCAGGGCTCGGCCAGCTGAGCCGGGCTGCGGCATTGCCGGGCCAGCGCCAGCGCTGCGTCGCGGTTGCTGCCATGGCCGATCAGCCAGCGCGCGCGCAGCCGTGCGCCGGGGGCCAGCTCGTGCAGGGCCTGCAGCGCGGCACAGGGGTCGATCGCGAAGCCGGCCTGGCCGTCGAGCTGCTCGGGCCATTGCAGGCGGCCCAGGCTGTCGAAGAAGTCCTGACGCGCGCAGCTCCACTGCTGTACCTTCAGCCCGTCTAGCATCAGCCAGGCCGTGCCGTTGCCGAAGCCGCCGGCATGCTCCAGCTGCCGTGCCAGGCACAGGCCCAGCTCGGCGACGTGCTCGGTCTGCAGCGTCATGCGCTCGCGCCGCTCGCTGCCCATGATCCACTCGACCATGCCCAGCAGGCGCAGCTGCAGCGCGCGCTCGCCCTCGTTGCAGAGCTCGAACTCGATCGCCTTGACCGGCAGCTCGGGGTCCACGCTGACGCGCGTCTGCACCGCCAGCTCGCCGATGCGCTGCACGAAGCTGCTGGCCCCGGCGCTGTGCCGCACCTGGCAGGCGGCGATGTGCGCGCGGTTCCAGCTCGGCAGCAGGCCGAATATCGTGCCGCTACCCAGTTCCTCGACGAGGAAATGCTCGCCCGGCGGGTCCAGCAGCGGATCGTTGCTCCAGGGCGTGAGCTGGTTCATGCGGCTGTTCAGCGCCCAGCTATAGCCGCCGCCCGATTCGGTGACGATGCAGCCGAAGCCGGCATTGGCCAGCACATTGGCCCAGGGGCGCGGCGTGGCATGCGCGGCATCGATGTCGATCTGGTAGGCGGCGCCCTGCTCGACGAAGCCGTTGCGCGCCAGCGCCGGCACCACACGCGCCCGTGGCGCCGCATGGCGGCCAGGCGGCGGCAGCAGCTGCGCTTCGTCGAGCAGTTTCTGCAGTGGCCGGCCATCGGCCAGCAGCTCGATGCGCGCGCAGGCATGCAGCGCCGCCCACTCGGTCGACGAGATGTCGCCCCAGCGCAGCAGGTGGATGCCGGCGCGCTCGGCTTGCGCATGGCGCGCCTGTGCAATGCTGTCGCGCAGCTCGGTCACCGCGCGCTGCAGCGGCATCGCGTAGGACTGCGCCTCGCCGTTGACGACGACCAGATCGCAGGCCAGCGCATTGCTCTCCCACAGCCGCAGCGCGACGACCAGCGTGCGCAGCACACGCAGGCCCTGCGCGGACTCGATGCGCAGCAGCACCAGCGGCCGGTCGCCCGAGATGCCGAAGCGCCACAGCGCGCGACGGTCCAGCAGCTCGGCCGGTGCGGCGTGCGGGCGCGAGCGGTTGTGCGTGATCGCGGTGCTCAGGTCCTGCAGCAGATGCAACTCGGCCGCGCCGAGCTGCCACTCGCGGTGGCGGATACGCGTCAGCGTGGCGGCGAGCATGCGGCAGCGCTGCAGGTGCACGTCCTGCCGGTATTCGTCGACGATGGCGAGCAAGGTATTGAGATCCTCGGCCGCCGCCGTGGCCAGCGTGATGCTGCGCTTCGCGTGTGCTGGCAGGCGCAGGCGCAGACTCAGCGAGCCGACCGGATCGAGCCCGGTGCTCAGTCCCGGCTCAGGCGCGTCGGCCGGGCCGGGTGGCGCCAGATCCACCAGACTGCCGCCACGCGGCAGCAGCCGCGCGCGGTCGGCGTGCAACTGCAGTTCTTCGGGCTCGGCATCGCAGCTGGCGAGGAAATGCGCGACCCAGCTGCCGCGTTCGCCATGGCCGCGCGGCTGGCGCTGCAGCAGCAGGCAGCCCGGGTCGGCGCGCCGCGCGTGGACGAACAAGTTGGAGAAAGCCGGATGCGCCTCGTCGGCCCGCGCTGGCGCCAGCGTGGCCTCGAAGTAGCTGAGCAGCTCAACCTCCAGCGTCGGCTCGCCCAGGTTGTGCAGCGTCAGGCTGCGCAACTCGATGTCATCGTCCGGGCTGACCCAGACCTGCAGGCGCGATTCCCAGGCGGCGCAGTGCAGCTCGAACTCGACATGGTCGGCGAAAACGCGGGTGAGGTAGTGGCCTTGGGGCTGCGGCTTCGGCAATGCGGTCAGCGAGTGGAACTCTCCTTCCCCCGCCGCGCGCAGCAGCAGCCATTGGCCGTAACCATCGCGCAAAAGATCGTCGCGCGCGCGGGTCAGCGTCTGGCCGCGCCAGCGGCTCTGGCCAGCCCCGCTGGGGCGCAGCCAGACGCTGTAGGCACCGTTGCCCAGCATCGCAGTGGGCTGCGCGGCCGGCGGCGGGCATTGCGCAGCACCGAGCCCGAGGTCGACCAGCCGCATCAGCGGCCGTGCCGCTGGCTCATCCGGACGCACCGCTGCGCGAGGCTCGCCGCGCGGCTGGTAGACGATGGTGCGTGGCATGCGCTCGTGCAGCAGCGTGCCGAAGGCGCGCGGCCGCGCGGCACGGCCGAACCAGCCGCGCACCGCGTCGTCGTAGAGCACATTGCACAGCGACAGCAGGCTCATGCCCTGGTGGTGTGCCATATAGGTCAGCACGCGCTGGTACTGGCCGCTCTCGCCGACACGACCGGGGCTAAAGTCCAGCGCCTCGATGAAGCCATGAGGGCCGCGCGCGCCGAGCTGCTCCAGCGCGCGCAGATTGGCCAGGGCCGCCGGCGCGTCCACCTGCAGCGCGAGCATGGTCGCGTAGGGGGCGATCACGCGGTCCTGCAGCGGTGTGCGGCGCAGCGCCAGCTGCGGCACGCCGAAGGGGCCGTACTGGAAGGCCAGCGTGTTGTCCTGCGCGTAGTAGGCGCATTCCGACACGCCCCAGGGCAGGCCCAGCGACTCGCCGAATTCGCGCTGCGCCGACACGGCGGCCTTGGCCACCTGCTGCAGCAGGCCACCGTCGGGCGTCTTCAGCAGCAGTCCGGGCATCAGGTACTCGAACATCGACCCCGACCAGGACAGCAGCGCCGCGCCGCCATCGGCAGGCACGAAGGGCCGCCCCAGCGCCGACCAGTGCGCCAGCGGTACATCGCCCTTGGCGCAGGCCACATAGCTGGTCAGCAGCGCTTCTGAGGCCATCAGGTCGTAGTAGCCGGCATCCAGCGTGTCGTCCTCGTGCCGGTAGCCGATGTGGAAAAGCCGGCGCTTGTCGTCGTAGAGGAAGCTGAAGTCCATCTCGTCGGCAAAGCCGTCGAGCCGCTGTGCCAGCGTCTGCATGCGCGCCTGCCAGGGTTCGGCATCGGGCGCGCTCTCCGGCCGCGCATCGGCCATTTCGCGACAGGCCTGCGCACAAGACCAGAGCAAGGCTGCGAGATTGCCGCTGTCCACGGTGGACACATAGGCTGGCGGCAGCGGCTTGAGCGCGGCCGTGTCTATCCAGTTGAACAGATGGCCCCGGTAGCGCGGCAGCTGCGTCAGCGCATCCAGCGCGCGCTCGATGCGTTCGGCGAGCTCGCTACGCCCGATATAGCCCATGCGCTGCGCACAGGCGCAAGCCAGCAGGTACAGGCCGATATTGGTCGGCGAGGTGCGGTGCGCCAGCATTGGCTCGGGGTCGAGTTGCAGGTTGTCGGGCGGCAGGTGGTGGTCGTCAGGGCCGACGGCGCTGGCGAAGAGGCTCCAGGTCTCGCGGGCGATCTCGTGCAGATAGCGGCGATCCTCCGTGGGCAGCGCTTGCGCGGCGCGCCAGGCACCGAGCGGACGGCTGCCCAGCCAGGCATAGACCGGCTGCGGCAGCCACAGCAGGGCCAGCACGAGCAGCCAGGCCGAGGCGGTGCCGCCCAGCTGGACTGCCGCCAGCGCCGCACCGGTGCATCCCAGCAGCGCCAAGGCGCTGGCGCCCCAGTGGTGGCGCAGGAAGGCGGCGAAGGCATGGCTGGCCTGCGCCTCGGCCTGGTCGGCGGTGATCCACTGCAGCAGCAGGCGACGGCTGACGCGCATGCGCCAGAGCGCGCGGGCAATCGCGTCGATCTGCAGCGCGGCCTGCTGCGGCAGTGTCGCCAGCAACCACAAGGCGCCACCGGCGGCGCGTCCCAGATCGAGCAGACCGCCGATCAGGAAGTGCCGCCACGCCAGATCGCGCCGGCTGGGCAGCAGCCCGGCCAGCGCCGCGGCCAAAGGCCCGGTGGCGATCGCCGCCGCCACCAGCAGCAGCGCAGCGGCGGGACTGGGCATATCGAGAATGCCGGCCAGCCAGATCAGCATCAGGTAGGCCGGCGCCAGCAGCGAGCGACGCAGGTTGTCGACCAGCTTCCACAGATTGAGCAGGCCCACGCGCCCCCGCCAGGCCTCAGGCAGTCGCGGCAGCAGCTGCCAGTCGCCGCGCGTCCAGCGGTGCACGCGCGAGGCGGCGACGTCCACATGCATGGGCGCCGCCTCGAACAGCGTGACGTCGCTGAGATAGGCCGAGCGCGCCCAGATGCCCTCGAGCAGATCATGGCTCAGCACGCTGCCTTCGGGAAAGCGCCCGTGCAGCGCCTGCTGCGCGGCGCGCACGTCGAACAGGCCCTTGCCGCTGAAGCTGCCCTGGCCGAAGACATCCTGGTAGACCTCGGAGCTGCCGCTGTTGTAGGCATCGGTTCCCCAGGGCCCGCAGAGCAGCCAGCCGAAGGGCGTGATGCGCTCGCGCGGCGGCAGCGGTGCGGCGATGCGCGGCTGCAGGATGCTGTAGCCGGCGACGACGCGACGCGTCACCGGGTCGAGTCGCGGACGGTTCAACGGGTGGGCGGCGATCGCCACCATCGCGCGCAAGCTGCCCGGCGGCATCACCGTGTCGCTGTCCAGCGTGACGAGGTAGCGCACGCCCGCCGGCAGGCGGCTCAACGGTCCCAGGTCGACGAACTGCACCGGCGGCTCGCCGTCCTCGTCGCCACACAGCGCCTTGAGCAGCTGCTCCAGCTTGCCGCGCTTGCGCTCCCAGCCCATCCACACGCCTTCGCTCTCGCTCCAGCGCCGCTGGCGGTGCAGCAGCAGGAAGCGCGGCGCCTCGCCGGCTGAGGCATGGCGTTCGTTCAGCCGCGCTATCGCCGCCCTGGCCTGCTCGAGCAGCGCCTCATCGGCTGCCGAGTGCGCCACCGGTGCATCTGCCGCATCGCTGAGCAGGGCGAAGGCGCAGTGCCGCTCGGGATTGGCCAGGTAGTGCTGCTCCAGCCGGTCCGCCAGCGCGCGCACACCGTCCGACGAGCCCAGGATGCAGGGGATCACGACCAGGCTGCGCTGCTCTGCAGCCAAGCCCTCCGCCAGGGCCAGGCGCGGCAGGCGGTGGACCCGCGTCAGCTCGGCAAGCATGCGGTTGACCAGAGCGAGTGCGCACTCGAAAGCTGCCATCGCCGCAAAGGGCAGGCTGACCCAGGCCTGCCACGGCCAGCGCTGTGGCGGCCCGAGCACGAGACCGAGCAAGGCCAGCGTCACCAGCATCAGCGCCGCGGCATAGAGCAGGCCTCGTGAACGACGAAGCATCCGCAGTGCGAGCGCCTCCTGGTGGCGTGGGTTGCGGCCCAGCGCCTGCACCAGTTCGCTGCGCGCCTCGCCGATCAGCCAGCGCGCCGGTCCCGCCGGGTCGTTCTCGGCCAGTTGCACGGCCAGCTCGGCCACGGCAGTCTCGCTGCAGCGCAGCCGCCGCGCCAGGCGCTCGATCATGTGAGTGCACTGGTCGCGGGTCAGGTCGCTGTCGGCGATGAAGGCGGGCGAGCGCTCCAGCGTGCGCAGCACCGGGCTGACGCTCTCGATCAGCGTCTTCCAGTGCAGCTTGCTGATCGCGAACAGCGCCGAGACCGCGTTGCTGACGCTGACCGTGTCGGCCGCATGCATGGCCTGCACCTCGGCAAGCAGCGCATCCGCATCCGGTACCTGGGCGGCCAACCATTGCGTCCAGGGCGGCACCTCATCCTGGCTGCGCCCGCGTGCGCGCTGCGTGAGCTGGGCAAGAAAGCTGCTGGCCAGCCCGCGCTGCCGCAGCTGCGCATGCAGTCGCTCCAGCACGGCCAACTCGAGCGATGGCTGGTCCGCGCACCAGTTGGCGGCTTCCTGTGCTGCGCGATGCCCCGCCACGGCTTCGGCCAGGCGTGCCAGGTTCTCCAGCAGCACCGCACGCAGCGTGGCCGGCACCGCCCAGAGTTCGCCCAGCGTCAGCACCTCGACGCTCTGGTAGGCATGCAGGAACTGCTCGAGCAGGCGCGCATCGAAGCTGGAATCGGTATGCGCAACGAAGGCCCAGGCGATGCCGTAGACGCGCGGCAGCCCGGTCAGCGGCGCGCTGCGAAGCTTGGGCAGCGCACGGTAGTAGCCATAGGGCAGGCCGTTGCGGATTTCCGGCACCTGCGCTTCGATCAGGTGGAAGTTGTCGAGCAGCCACTCGCCGGCCGGGCCGAGCACATCGCCTTCGCGGTCGAGCTGCTGCAGATAGCTGCGCGAGCGCTCCAGGCTGTGCAGGTTGGCCGCGATGCGCGGGAAGAACAGCGGCGCCCGCGCGCGGCGCCACCAGCGGTGGCGGCGTTCGATCGCTTGAGCCCTTGCCAGCGCAACCCCGTGCGTCTGGAAGCCTTCGACGCCGAACAGCAGGCCGCGCACCGGCTGCGCCAGCACGCCGTTGCGCGCATCGATCAGCGCGATGACCTCGCGCCTCAGGCCGGGCGCCAGCGGCGCCTGTCGCCCCCTCTCGCGCTTCACAAGCCCGGCCATGCCGCGCTCAGTACAGCAGCACGATCCGCAGAAGCAGCAGTGCGGCCGCGCCGATCACCACCAGCGTCAGTACGCGAGGCACCGCATAGGACTGCAGGCGCTCACCCAGCCCGCTCCAATGCTCCTGCGCCGACTGGCAGCGCTGCAGCTGATCGGCCAGCGCATCGAAGTCGCTGTCGACGCTGTCCCGCCATTCCCCCGGGGGAAATGCCGCCGAATGCCCGAGTGTCTTGTCCATGTCCACTCCCTTGCACGCAATGGCCGGCGCGGTGGCTGCGGTGCTTCGCCGCAGCCGGATGTACTTCGGCGCCAGCTCGCCGGCGGGGCTGGCACTCAGGCGTCGCTACAGCCGCGGGCGGCGGCAGTGGCCTGGATGGAGAACAGCTCAGAATGCAGACGCTGCAGATGAGCGTCGTGCCGCGATCATTCCTCGGGAAGATGCGGCGGAGAAGAACCTTCGGCCGGAGCACCGGTTTCTGCATCGATCCAACTGGCGATGCCGATCTCGTCCTCGACCGCGTGCAGGGTCTCGCCCGGGGCGATGGACTCCTCGCTGTCGGCATCGCGGGCCTCGCGCGCCAACTCGTAGCTCTCGAAGGGACCGAACTCCTGTCGGCCTTCGACGCTTTGCCAGTAGTAGCCGTCTGGACGTTGGACGATGGGGACGACGAGCGTTTCCTCGTCCGCCGGTACGGCGGCAGCCACCCGACTCGGCGCGCCTGGGCTTTTCGCACTTGTTGCCATCTCGGTCCTCCGTTGTCTCCTGCGCAGTCTGCGCCCTCACGGGCCGCCAGCGCTAATAGTTGACAAACATAGCCCCAGGCCAGCACCGCCGGATTGAGCCAGCTCAAGGGCAGCCGGGCCAGCGGCCCTGCAGTTGCGACGGCCCGGAGGGATCGAAGGTCCGTAGAATGCGGCGCCCGACCCGGACAAGCACCATGCCTGTGACCCGCCCTGCCTCCTCCCCCAGCCGCCAGGCCACGCTGACGGCGGGCCAGCCATGAGCGAGCTCGTGCTCATCGCCGCGGTGGACCGGCGCGGCGCCATCGGCCGCGACAACGAGTTGCTGGTGCGTCTGCCCGAGGACATGGCGCACTTCAAGGCGCTGACCCTGGGGCATACGGTGATCATGGGGCGCAAGACCTGGGACTCGATTCCGCCGCGCTTCCGCCCGCTGCCGCAGCGCCGCAACATCGTGCTGTCGCGCCAGCCGGGCCTGCAGCTCGACGGCGCCGAGGTGTTCGCCTCCCTGGAAGCGGCGCTGGCCGCCTGTGCCGACGAGGCCCGCGTGTTCGTGATGGGCGGCGAGCAGGTCTACCGCCAGGCCCTGCCTAGGGCCGATCTGCTTGAACTGACCGAGATCGACGCCGAGTACCCGGCGGACGCATTCTTCCCCGAACGCGCGCCGGGCGAGTTCGAGCAACTGTCTCGACAGCCCGGCCGCCCGGCCGATCGTGTCGGCACTGCGGGCGCGCCGGCCTTCGATTTCGTTCGCTATCGGCGCGTGCGCTGACAGAGCGGAGATGGCCGCGACGCGCGGCTTTGAGGAGAGTGCTTGATGAGGATCGCCACCTGGAACGTCAATTCGCTGGCCGTGCGCCTGCCGCAGATGCTCGACTGGCTGGCTGAGCACCCGGTGGACGTGCTGGCCTTGCAGGAGACCAAGCTCACCGACGACAAGTTCCCCACCCTGGAGATCGGGGCGGCGGGGTATCAGGTGCAGTGGTTTGGCCAGCGCACTTACAACGGCGTCGCCCTGCTCAGCCGCCAGCCCGCACAGGATGTGGTCAAGAACATCCCCGGCTTCGCCGACGATCAGGCCCGCGTGATCGCCGCCACCTTCGGCGAGCTGCGGGTCATCAACACCTACTTCCCCAATGGCCAGGCGCCCGGCAGCGACAAGTTCGCATACAAGATGGCTTGGATCGAGGCCTTGCGCGATTGGTTGAAGGCAGAGCTGGAACGTCACCCGCGCCTGGCGCTGCTGGGCGACTTCAACATCGCCCCCGAGGACCGCGATGTGCACGACCCGGTCGCCTGGGCCGGGCAGATCCATTGCACCGATGAGGAGCGCGCCCACTTCCGCGCCCTGCTGGATATCGGCCTGGTCGATGCCTTCCGGCTTTTCGAGCAGGCGCCCAAGAGCTGGAGTTGGTGGGACTACCGCAACCTGGCCTTCCGCAAGAACCAGGGCCTGCGCATCGACCACATCCTGGTCAGCGAAGCACTGCGAGCGACGGTGCAGTCCTGCGAGATCGACAAGCAGCCGCGCCGCAACGAACGCCCCAGCGACCATGCGCCGGTGCTGGCGGCGCTGAATCTGGCAATTCAGTGAACTAGTTAACTCTATTAGGGTTAGTCCGCCTGGAGTCGGCTTTTAGAATGATTCCTATTGAGGGAAGTCATGACGAGGGAGGCTGCACAAAACAATAGCAGCCCGAATCGCCGAGGAGGGCTAAGACCGCCATGCGAGCGAATGTTCCAGTCACGCAACGCGAGTTTGCGTTTCCTAGCGGCCAGAACCTGGTGTCCACCACGGACCTGAAGGGTCGCATCCTGCACTGCAATTCCGCCTTCGTGGCGGTCAGTGGCTTCAGCCGCGAGGAGTTGCTCGGGCAGCCGCACAACCTGATCCGCCACCCCGACATGCCGGAGGAAGCCTTCCGCGACCTCTGGGCCACGGTGCAGGCCGGCAAGCCCTGGACCGGCTTCGTGAAGAACCGGCGCAAGGATGGCGACCACTACTGGGTGCGCGCCAATGTCACACCGCTGATGGTGGATGGCCAGGTGCATGCCTACCTGTCGGTGCGCTCCGAGGCGACACGCGAACAGATCAAGGCCAGCGAAACGCTCTACGCGGTGATGCGCGAGGAGGCCAAGCAAGGCCAGTTGCGCATCCGGCTCAGCGAAGGAAGGGTGCTGCAGACCGGACTGAAGGGCACGCTCCAGCGCCTGGGTCGCGCCCTGCCCTGGTGGTCCTACTGGCCGGGCTACGCGCTGCTCGGCGGCATTGGCGCGCTGGCTGCGGGCACGCTGGGCTTCGCCTGGGGTGCCCTGATCGTCGCTGCGGCGGCCGGCATGACCGCAGCACTGGCACAGCGCCGCCACGGCACCGCGCTGGACGGGGTGCTGGCCTATGCCAACCAGCTGGCTGCGGGCGACCTGAGCCGCGAGCTGCAGACCCGCGGTGGCCTGGGTCGCAGCGAGGAGCTGGCCAGCGCCTTGCGCCAACTGGCAGTCAACGTTCGCGCCCTGGTCAGCGACACGCAAGCCGAGTTGCAGCGCATGAAGAACGTCAGCGCGGACATTGCCCAGGGCAATACCGACCTGGCGCAGCGCACGCAGGAGACGGCGGCCAGCCTGGAGCAGACCGCCGCCAGCATGCAGCAGATCACCGCGACCGTGCAGTCCACCGCGGACACGGCGCAGCAGGCCTCCAGCGTGGCCGGCGAACTCGGCCAGGTGTCGCGCCGCAGCGCCGATGTGGTGCACACCGTCACCGACACCATGGGTGCGATTGCCGGCTCATCGCGCCGCATCGGCGAGATCATCCAGCTGATCGAGAGCATCGCCTTCCAGACCAATATCCTCGCGCTCAACGCGGCAGTCGAATCGGCGCGCGCCGGCGAGCATGGTCGCGGTTTCGCGGTCGTCGCCTCCGAGGTGCGTGCGCTGGCGCAGCGCAGTTCGACAGCGGCCAAGGAAATCAAGCAGCTGATCAACGAGTCCGGCGAGCAGGTTGAGGCCGGTTCGCAGCAGACCCAGGCCGCCCGCAAGAGCATCGACGACACGCTGGGCGCGGTGGCCAACTTCACCCAGATGATCGGCGGCATCGATCGCGCGACGCAGGAGCAGCTGACAGGCATCTCGCAGGTCTACAGCGCGGTGCAGCAGATCGAATCGATCACGCAGCAGAACGCGGCCCTCGTCGAACAACTCGCCAGCGCCAGCGAGCGCTTGAGCGAGCAGGCGGCGGAGGTGGAATCCGCGGTGTCGCTGTTCAAGCTGGACCGCGGCAGCGCGGCCACGCAGCCGGACGCAGTGAGCCTGCGCCGGCGCGCCAAGCAGGCGGCCTGAAGCCCCGGGGCTAAGGTCTCAGGGCGCTGGCCGCGCGCGCCAATGCGGTGATGCGCGCCCAGTCGCGCGCGTCGACGGCGTCCTGGGGCGTCAGCCAGGAGCCGCCGCAGACGCGCACATTGGGCAGCGCCAGGAACTGCGGCGCGTTCTCCGGCGTGATGCCGCCTGTCGGGCAGAAGCTCACGTCCGGGAACGGACCCGCGAGCGATTTCAACAGGCCCTGCCCGCCAACCGCGACGGCCGGGAACAGCTTGAGGAAGAAGTAACCGGCATCGTTGGCCTGCATCACCTCGCTGGCCGTCGAGACGCCGGGCAGCAGCGCCAGCTGCTCCGCTTCGCAGGCCGCAGCCAGCGTGGGTGTGAAACCCGGGCTGACGGCAAAGCGACAGCCTGCGGCACGGGCCGCGCGCGCATCGGCTGCACTGCGCAAGGTGCCTGCGCCGACGATGGCCTCGGGCAAGGCGCGGGCGATCGCCTCGATCGCCGCCAGTGCCACCGGCGTGCGCAGGGTGACTTCGAGCACGCGCACGCCACCGGCAAGCAGCGCCTCGGCCATGGGCACGGCATCTTCGAGCCGCTGGATCACGATGACGGGGATCACCGGCCCATGGGCCGCGAGCTGGAGGGTGTCGGTCTGCATGATGGGGTGTGGCTGGTAGGGATGGATCGCACCCGGCTCACAGCCAGGTGACGGCGCCCGCTTCGGCGCTGCTCACATTGCGGCGCATGCCGGCGAACAGCTCGCGACCGAGATCGTGGCCGTTGGTCTCCACGGCGGCGGCGCTGATTTGCGCTACCGGGCGCGCCTGCCACTCGGCATCGGGCACCAGCGCCTGCAGCAGCCCTTGCGCTGCATCGAGTCGCACCAGATCGCCATCGCGCAGCCGCGCCAGCGGTCCGCCGGCCAGCGCTTCCGGCGTCACGTGGATCGCGGCCGGCACCTTGCCGGAGGCGCCGCTCATGCGCCCGTCGGTGAGCAGCGCGACGCGGTACCCCTTGCCCTGCAGCACGCCCAGCGGCGGCGTCAGCTTATGCAGCTCTGGCATGCCGTTGGCCTGCGGGCCCTGGAAGCGCACGACGACGACGACGTCGCGCTCCAGCTCGCCGGCGGCAAAGGCCGCGAGCATGGCCTCCTGGCTATCGAAGATGCGCGCTGGCGCCTCGACGACATGGCGATCCTCCGGCACCGCCGAGACCTTGATCACCGCGCGTCCGAGATTGCCCTGCAGCAGGGCCAGCCCGCCGCTGGCGCTGAATGGCGAAGACGCCGGCCGCAGCACGCCGGCATCGCCGCTGTGCTCCGGCAGCGACTGCCAGGCGAGGCTGCCGTCGGCCTGCAGCATCGGCAGGCGCGCATAGTCGCGCAGGCTTCCGCCACCGACGGTCAGCACGTCTTCGTGCATCAGGCCGGCATCGAGCAGTTCGCGGATCACATAGGCCGGGCCGCCCGCAGCCTGGAACTGGTTCACATCGGCGCTGCCGTTGGGATAGACGCGCGCCAGCAGCGGCGTCGCTGCGGAGAGCTCGGCAAAGTCGCTCCAGTCGATCAAGATGCCCGCGGAGCGCGCCACCGCCACCCAGTGGATCAGATGATTGGTCGAACCGCCGGTGGCCAGCAGCGCGACCATGGCATTGACGATGGCCCGCTCGTCCACCAGGCGGCCTATAGGCGCGAAAGCCTCGCCGCGGGCACGGATCGCCAGCACCCGGCGCAGCGCCTCGCGCGTCAGCGCCTCTCGCAGCGGCTCCTGCGGATGCACGAAGGCGCTGCCCGGCACATGCAGACCCATGGCTTCAAGCAGCATCTGGTTGCTGTTGGCGGTGCCGTAGAAGGTGCAGGTGCCGGCGCCGTGATAGGCGGCAGACTCGGCAGCAAGCAGCTCATCGCGCCCCACCTTGCCCTGAGCGTGCAGCTCGCGCACCCTGGCCTTCTCGCTGTTGGACAGACCGCTCGCCATCGGACCGGCCGGCACGAACACGCAAGGCAGGTGGCCGAAATGCAGCGCACCGATCAGCAGCCCCGGGACGATCTTGTCGCAGATGCCCAGCAGCAGCGCGCCGTCGAACACATCGTGGCTGAGCGCAACCGCCGTGCCCATCGCAATGGTGTCGCGCGAGAACAGGCTCAGCTCCATGCCCGGCTGGCCCTGGGTGACGCCGTCGCACATCGCCGGCACCCCGCCAGCCACCTGCACGGTGGCGCCGTGACGCGCCGCCTCGTCGCGCAGCAGCGCTGGGTAGCTCTCGTAGGGCCGATGCGCCGACAGCATGTCGTTGTAGGCGTTGACGATGGCGATATTCGGCGCGCGCTCGGCGACGATGCGCAGCTTGTCCTGGGCCGGCATAGCGGCCACCGCATGCGCCACGTTCGCGCAGCCCATGCGATCGACACCCGGTCGACGCTCAGCCAGCCGTTCGAGCCGGCCGAGATAGGCCTGTCGTGTCGGCTCGCTGCGCGCGCGGATGCGCTGGGTCACGGCAGAAAGGGTCTGGTGCTTGGCGATGCCCATGTAACGTTCTATGGTCCAGTGATGTAACGATGTTACGTCAACAGACCGCCCGGCAGGTTACATGCAGGGTACGCGAGCTGATGCCCACCTGACTATGGCAGCATGCAGCTCGCATGGACAGGCCAGCGGAACCGCATCATCACTGCAGGGGGAACAAGGAAGCCGCGACGGGCGACCCGGCAGGACTGCAGCGCCTGCTCGATCAGCTGACGGACGGGCGCCCCCTGCAGCTCTTCGCCTACGGCTCGCTGATCTGGCGGCCCGAATTCGTGCACGACGCCATGCACACGGCGCGCGTGCACGGCTTCCACCGCACGCTGCGCATGCGATCCAACATCTATCGCGGTACCGACAGCCAGCCCGGCCTCGTGCTGGCACTGATCCCGGGCGGCAGTTGCGATGGCGTGCTCTATCGCATCGCGCCCGACCGGGCGGCCGCCGTGCTGCGCCAGGTCTGGGCACGCGAGATGGTCTCTGGCGTCTATCAGCCGCGCTGGCTGAGCTGCCGCAGCCGGGCCGGGATGGCGCTGGGATCAGCGCTCGCCTTCACCTTGCCGCGACGCAGCCCGAGCCTGGTGCAGCCCCTGACGGACGAAGAACTGCTGCGCGTGCTGCGCCATGCCCGCGGCCGCTACGGCAGCACCTTGGAGTACCTGCGCAATACCGTCACCAGCCTGCGCCAGCACGGCATCCACGACCGCGAGCTCGAACGGCAATGCGCACTGGCCGCGCGCCATGGGCTGTGAGTGCCGCAAGCCCTGGCCAGCAACGCGAACAAGCTCTCCCGCGCCCTGGGTTCACACAAGGAAGTCTGGGCACGGGGCGGCTCAAGTCGCCGCGCGCAGTCGATCGGTTTCGATCGCGCCGTGCGGTTCGCCGAGCACTGCGGGGTCGTCGACCTCCACCCCCTCTGCCGGATAGCGGGCCAGCAGGCGGCTCACGCCGCCCGACCCTGGCTGCTGCACCAGCTCCGAATACAGCTCGGGACCGAAGCCGATCGGCAGCCCGCGTCGGCCACGATGCTGCCCGAAGGCAACCGGATGGAGTTCAAGCGCCCGGGCCACGGCAAGCAGCGTGTGCGGCTGCGTCAGCGGCGCATCGACCGGCAGCAGCACCCAGCCGCCGGCGTCGCCGCTGGCAGCCACGCCTGCAGCAATCGCCTGGCCTTCGGTCGGCGAAACGCCTGCTTCCCCGCCGTTCGGCAGCGGCAGCATCACGATGTCCCGTGCAGGCAGCTGCGTACCGGCCAGCGCCTGCTGGGCCGCGTTGTCGACAACGACGAGCACACGCAGCTCGGTACCCAGTGCGGTCTTCAAGGCGCGCATCAGCAGCGCCTCCCCGTCCTGCGGGCTGCCGCTGGCGGAACGGCCGCGAGAACGTTTGCCGTGTCCTGCGGCGAGGACGATGATGACCGGTCGCGCTGTCATGACTGCCTACACCTCATCCCGAACATCCGACGAGTGCGCAGCCATTGCCGAGGGCTGCAACCTTGGCTCAAGCATGCCGCAGCGTGCGAAGCACTCACCACGGGGACTTCACTTAAGGTGTTCCACTCTCGGTAGCAGCCCGCATGGGCGCTGCGGGCGACAATAGCTGCATGGACAGCAGCAAGAACGACCTCGCCGCCCTGCGCAAGAGCTACGAACAGGGCGAACTCGATGAACAGCATGCCGCCGCGGACCCGCTCGCCCAGTTCCGCCACTGGCTGGAGCAGGCGCTGGCGGCCGAGCTGCCCGAGCCCAATGCAATGACGGTCGCCACCGTCGGTTCTGATGGCCGGCCGTCCACGCGCATCGTGCTGATCAAGGATTTCGACGAGCGCGGCATCGTCTGGTACACCAACTACGAAAGCCGCAAGGGGCGCGAGCTGGCGCACTGCCCCTTCGCAGCGCTGCAGTTCCATTGGGTCGAACTCGAGCGTGTGGTGCGCATCGAAGGCCGGGTCGAAAAGGTCGAGGCCGAGCAGTCCGATGCCTACTACCGCTCTCGTCCGTTGGACTCGCGTCTCGGAGCCTGGGCCTCGCCCCAGAGCCAGGTGATCTCCTCAAGAGCCGTGCTGGTGGCCAATGCCGCGAAGGCGGCACTGCAGCACGGCCTGAGCCCGCAGCGGCCGCCGCACTGGGGCGGCTATCGCCTGGTGCCCGACCGCTGGGAGTTCTGGCAGGGGCGGCCCTCGCGGCTGCACGACCGCATCCGCTACCGTCGCGAGCAGGAGAGCCGCTGGATCAAAGAGCGCCTGGCGCCTTGAGCGCGCCAGGCCGCGCCACCGGCGCGATCAGAAGCGCAGTTGCAGGCCGGTCATCAGCGAACGTGCCGGCTGCGGGCTGAGGCCGCGGACGGTGGCGATGCTGCCGACGTTGTAGGCCAGCGCATTGCCCAGGTTGTCGAGCTTCAGGTACCACAGCGCATCGCTGCTGCCGATCTGCAGGCGCCGCGCGAGGCTCAGCTTGAGTAGGCCGTGGCCGGGCGTGGCGCTATCGAAGGCGGGGACCCGCGTCTGCCGCGCGACGAGCTTGATCTCGGCAGCGAGCAGCCAGGGGCCGCTGTCGGCCTCGATCGCGAAGCTCGCGCGTTGCGGAGCCAGTCTCGGCAGCGCCTCGCCGCTGCTGCGGTCGATGCCGCGAACCGCGTCATAGCGCGCGTCCAGCGTGAGCTGCCAGCCGGCCAGGCGCTGCGCCAGCCTGTGGCGAGCCTCCAGTTCGATGCCGCGCAGCCGTGCTGGCACCGAGCGGAACAGGTACTCCGGTATCGCCTCGCCATCCACCTCGACTTCCGCACCGCTGGCCGCCAGCGCGATATAGCTGGCAAAGCGCGTCTCGTAGGCATTGAGCTTCAGGCTGCTGCCGCCTGCCGACCACTGCAGGCCGAGGTCGACACTGCGTGCCTTCTCCAGCCCCAGATTGACATCGCCGCGCTCGTAGGCGCCGCTGGCCACATGCACGCCGTCGGCATACAGCTCGTAGAAGGCCGGCGCGCGCTGCGTGTCGGCCAGGTTGAGCTGCAGGCTCCAGGCAGGCGTCAGCGCCCAGCCCGCCTGCAGCGATGCGCTGCGCGGCGAGAAGCGTCGCTGCACCGCGGCGCCGAAGCGCGGCTCCGAGACATCAGCGGCATCGCCGGCCGAATCCACGTCCACCGACTCGCGCCGCAAGCCCGCCGCCAGCGTCAGCGGACCGTGTCGATACTGCTCCAGCACGAAGACCGCGCGGCTGCGCGTGTTGCTGGCAGGCACCAGCGCCTCGTCGCCCAGTGCGGAGAAGTCTGCGGTTTCCCACTGCATGCCGATCACGCCGTCCAGAGCCCCGAGCGGTGCATGCCGCAGTTCGACGCGACCGTCGTTGCCACGATTCTTGAAGCGTGTGCCGATCTCGCCCTCGCCCTCGACCTCCACATGCTCGTAATGGGCGCGGCTGAACTGCCATTGCAGCTGGCGCAGCGGCCCCTCTGACCAACGCCACTGTCCGGCCGCGGCCAGGCGCTGGCGCTGCATCCGTATGCCCACATCGGGCTCGACGGTAACGCCGTAGTCCTTGCGGTAGTCGTCATAGGAAAAGCCGGCATGGCCCTGATCGAAGTGCAGCGCGGCGCCCAGCGCGCCGGCATGGCCGTCGGCAGCCGAGTTGCGCACCTGCCGCGCGGTTTCGCCATCGAGCAGGTATGCCGGTGCGCGCTGGTCGTCGGTCTTGTGGCCCGCCAGATCGGCATGCCAAGCGAACCTGCCCTGTCCGCCGTCGAGCACCAGCGCACCGCTGCGCTCGGATGCCGCGCCGCCCAGGCGCAGTTCGGCGGCGCCGCTCAGGCCATCCTGTCGCTGCCGGGGGATGCGGTTGTCCAGGGTGTTGACCACTCCGCCCAGAGCGCTGCCGCCGTAGAGCAAGGCCGCCGGGCCGCGCAGCAGTTCGACGCGCTCGACGACCAGCGGATCCACCGGCACGGCATGGTCGAAGCTCAGCGATGAGGCGTCCAGCGATGCCCCGGCATTGCTGAGCAGCCGTACCCGGTCGCCATCGAGGCCGCGCAGCACCGGCCGCCCGACGTTGGGGCCGAAGGCGGTGCTGCTCACGCCGGCCAGACCGTCCAGCGTATCGCCCAGGCTGCTGCCACGGCGCAGCGTCAGCGCCTCGCCGGCCAGCGCCTGCCCGGGCTGCAGCAGCTGTACGTTGGCCAAGGGATTGCCGGTGACAAGCACCCGCTCGAGTTGCTGCTGGCTGCCTGCTTGCTGCGCATGGGCCGAAGCCGCGGCCATGCAGCACAAGGCAGCGGCAGCAGCCAGCCAGTTGCGACGGTTCGGGACGATGGTGGAATAAGTGTTCATGACAGTGATCTATTGCTTGGCGCGATGACGGCAGCGCAGGCGCGCGTGACGGGCTCCTGCATCGGCTGCCTGTGCATGGCGAACGACGCCACGACGCCGTCAGGCCTGCGTGGCCAGACGGGCGCGCCGTGACGCGGAGAGAGGGAATTCAGTGGACGGGAAACGGCGGCTCAGGCCAGCTGCGGAGGCGCGCGCGCCTGCACGCGCCAGCGGCGGTCGCCGCGGAGCTCGCCGCAGCCGCTGGAGGCGACGTTGGCAGCGCCACTCGTCGCATGCAGCGACGGCGGCGCAGAGCCCAGGCCCAGATGCAGGCCTAGCTGATCGAGGGCCTGGCAGTCGCTGCTGTCCAGGCCATGGCCCCAGTGATGCTGATCATGGGCAGTCGCACCCGCATGCAGGCGCGCCTGATGATCGACGCGATGCCAGTGACCCAGCGCCTGCGCGGCCAGCAGCACTGCGATCAGCAGCGCGGCAGACCAGGGGTTCAGGCGACGGCGGGCAACGGCGTGCAGCATCGGCGGCGAGGGCAAGGGGCGCGAGATCGCGTCAGTTGCTCGGCTGCGCGTCGGTCACGCGGTAGAAGAGACCGTAAGGATCGTTGCTGAGCACGGCCATCGTGCCTTCCACGACCACAGGCTCCAACGTGTAGCGCACCGGCGTGCGGCTGCGCACCTCGATCAGCCCTTCGGGCCCGGCCGGCGTGCAAAAGTTGCAGCTGGTCGGCACCGACGAGAGCAGGAAGTGACGCTGCTTGTCGCCGGGCTCCAGCGGCATCATGAAGCCCTGCACCTTGACCTTCTGCTTGTCCAGCGCCTGCACGGCCGCCGGGAAGCTGGGCACCATGCGCTTGTTCTCGACCTTGGTGGTGACCGAGGCGAGCAGCGGCCAGGACAGCACGCCTTCGCGTTCCTGCAGCGGCTTGAAGGGGCTGCGCGGGTCGTGTATGCCCGGACCCTGGCCGATCGCGCCAGGCGGCGGCGTCTGCGCCAGCGCGGCCCCTGCAAGCAGCAAGGCAGCCAGGCCGCTGAGCAGGCCAATGCGCGGCTGGGGGACAGGAAGTGTGTTCTTGGTCGCCATGGGGGTGCTATTTTGCCTGTGCACTCAATGTGCTGCCTGCAGCAGCTCGGTCACGTCCAGCCGGTAGGCGCGCCAGGCCGGCCAGGCCGCCGCCAGCAGGGCCAGCAGCACGGCCAGCGCGGGAATGAGCACCTCCCAGCGGGACAGCCAGGCACCGCTGAGCTGCAAGGACTGCTGGCCGGCGAGGTAGAGACCGAGCAATTCGGTCAGACCGTGCGCCAGCCCCAGACCGATGACGCTGGCCAACAGGGCCAGCCACAGTCCCTCCAGGCTGACCAGCATGCCGACCCGCCAGGGCGGCGCGCCGAGCATGCGCAGCATGGCCAGATCGGCCTGACGCTCGCGCACCGCATGCAGCAACGCCACGAACACCGACAGCGCCGCTGAGAGCAGCAGCACCCAGCCGAAGCCGCGCAGCACCTCAGCACCGGCGCCGACCATGCGCAGCAGCCGCGCCGTCTCGAGCGCTGGCGCCGCGGCCTGCAGACCATCCTGGTCATTGACCCAGCGTGGCAGGCTGACCGCGGCCAGCGGGCTGCGATAGGTGAGCAGCACCATGGTGATCTCGCGGGCATCCTGGGCCGGCCGATCGGCGGAGTCGCCCTCATGGTGGTCATGGTCGCCATGCTCATCGTGATCGTGGTGATCGTCGTGGGCATCGTGCTCGCCCTGCGCCTGAGCCTTAGCAGGTCCATGCATCACCTCGTGCACCTGCCAGACCGATGCCAGGTCGGTGAGCACCAGGCGATCGAGCACGCTGCCGTTGCGCTCCAGCACGCCGACCACCTCGTAGTCATGCCCCGCATGGGCATCGCCCTGCTCGCCCAGACCATGAGAACCGGCGAAGCGATCGCCCGGCTTCAGGCCGGTGCGCAGCGCCGCTTCAGCGCCGAGCACCGCCTGCATCGGCCCGCGCCACACCTGGCCCTGCGCGATGCGGCCAGCATAGAGCGCGAGATAGTCCGGCGTGGTCCCGACGATGCGGTGGCCCTTGAAGCTGTCGCCCAGCGAGATCGGCACGGCGCGCGCCACCAGCGGCTGGGCCTGCAGGCTCTCCAGCGTACGCAGCGGAATGTTGCCGGTGGGCAAATCGAGGTGGAAGACGCCGGCCAGCATGATCTGCATCGGGCTGCCCTTGGCGCCGACGACCAGATCGATGCCCGCCAGATCGCGGCGCATGCCCTGCTCGATCTGTTCGCTGACCAGCAGCACGAAGCCCACCGCGGCCAGCCCCAGGCTGAGCAGCAGCAGGTTCAAGGCAGAAACGAGAGGCCTGGACCACAGATAGCGCCAGGCCAGAGCAGCCAGCATCATGCGGCGCCCTCCTCGGCCAGCGCCGGCCGCGGCAGGCTCAGCGTCTTCATGCCTGCCGGCAGCGCAGCGCTGACGCGGCTGTCATGCGTGGCAAGCACCAAGGTCGCCCCCTGCTCCGCGGCTGCCTGTGCCAGCAGGCGCAGGCTCGCTGCGGCGGCCTCGTCGTCGAGGTTGGCGGTTGGCTCGTCGGCGAGCAGCAGGCTGGGCTTGCGCAGCAGCGCACGAGCCAGCGCGACGCGCTGCGCCTGGCCCACGCTCAACTGATGCGGGCGGCGCTCGGCCAGACTCTGCAGCCCGAGCGCCTGCAGCAGCTCGCCAATGCGCGCCGCATCGACCGGCAGCCCGGCGGCGACATAGGGCAGGCCCAGGTTCTCGCGCACGCTCAGCGCGCTGCTCAGGTGCAGCCGTTGCGGCATGAAGCCCAGCGTCGCGCCACGCCAGGCATCGCGCTGGCGCGGGCCCAGGCTGCCGAGTTCGACGCCGGCGATGCGCACCACGCCGCTGCTGGCCGTGAGCAGGCCGGCGATCAGCGCCAGCAAGGTGGACTTGCCACTACCGGACACCCCGCGCAGCAGCAGACCCTCGCCTGCGGCCAGTTGCAGGTCGGCGAAGCACAGCTCCGGCCCCTGCGGATAGCGGTAGCGCAGGCCACCCAGTTCGATCACCCAGTTGCTCATCGGGCCGCTCAGTCGCGCAGAAAGTGGCTGAAGGCCTGGCTGAACTTGGCCACCTTGGGTGCGACAACGAAGGCGCAGTAGCCCTGCTCCGGGTTGCGCGCAAAGTAGTGCTGGTGGTAGGCCTCCGCCGGGCTGTAGTTGCGCTCGGGCTGGATTTCGGTGACGACACGGCCGCCCCAGGCCTGCTGGGCCTCGGCCAGCACAGCGCGCGCCACCGCGTCCTGCTCGGCGTTGTGCACGTAGATGCCCGAGCGGTACTGGGTACCCACATCGGCGCCCTGGCGGTTCAGCGTGGTCGGGTCGTGGATCGCAAAGAAGATCTCCAGCAGGCTGCGCAGGGAGATCTGCGCGGGATCGAAGCGCACCCGCAGCGCCTCGGCGTGTCCGGTGGTACCCGCGCAAACATCCTCGTAGCTGGGCGCGGCGACATGGCCGTTGCAGTAGCCGGACTCCACCGACAGTACGCCCCGCACCCGCTCGAACACCGCCTCGGTGCACCAGAAGCAGCCGCCGGCAAGCGTGATCAGCTCGCCAGGACCAGGATTCGTCGTGTCGTTCATCGCTTGCTTGTCCATCGGATCTGGCCTTGATGCCCAGCGGCAGCGGCCGAAAGGCCGGCAGCATAGCGGAAGCTCTGAGTCAGTGCGTCGCCAGGCTCAGCTCGACCTTGGGCACCCAAGGCGCGCCGGACACGGGCTCAGCCAGCTTGGGCGCGCCCAGGAAGATGCGCTCCGGCGGAACGCCGCGCGAGATCAGCGCATCGCGCAAGGCCACCGCGCGGGCAAGCGCAAGCTGCGTCACCGCCTCGGTCTTGATCTCGAAGCCGGCAAGCAGGCGCTGCTCCATCTCCTGCGCCGGCAGGTCCTTGAGCAAGCCAAGCAGGTTGCGCGGACGATCGGGCAGGCTGCTGGACTTGTAAAGCTGTCCGAGCAGACGCGCCCGGTCCGCCGCGGAGAGCAGCAGGTCGTCACTGGTCTGCGCGGCGGCCTGCGTGCCCCCCTGACGGCGCAGTTCGCGACGACGCTCGCTCTGCAGGGCGCGCTCCAGCGCCTGCGCCTGCAGGCCGGCGCGTTCGGCCTCGGTCTGCGCCCAGCCGGTGAGCGTGAGCTTCAGCCCTGGCCTGTCCTGCAGCGCGCTGGCGATCTGATCCAGGCGTGTGAGCGCTGCGCCATCGATGGCGGCGCTGCCGGCGGCAAAGTCGATCTGGCTTTGCTCGGCACCGCCGCCCCCGGTGAGCAGCGCGAAGGGCGCAGTCAGCGCCTTGCCGATCAGATTGACGATGATCTTCACGATCAGCCCGCCCATGCTGAACTGCGGGTCGCGCAGCGAGCCGCTGATCGGCAGGTTGATGTCGATGACGCCGTTGCGATCCTTGAGCAGGGCCACCGCCAGCAGCACCGGCAGCTTGGTTGCCGAGGGACTCTCGATCCGCTCGCCAAAGGTCAGCTGGTTGAGGATGATCTGGTTCTGCGCTTCGAGCTGCCCGCCCGGATCGATCCGGTAATGCACATGGCTGGAGAGCTTGCCGCGCTCTATCGCGTAGCCGGCGTACTTGCCTGCGTATGGCGACAGCGGCGAGAGCTCGATGTCGCTGGCATCGGCGTTGATGTCCATGACCAGCGGCGCGCCGCTCGGATTGAGCTGGCCATAGATCGCGAGGCGCCCGGTGCCTTCGATGCGGCCGTTGAGCTGCAGCGGCGCCATCGCCGCATCACCGCTGGCGAAACGCCCCAGCGTGCCACTGAGCTCGCTGAGCTTGGCGCTGTAGTTGGGCTTGATATAGCGGTCGCTGAAGTCCACCGTGCCCCCGACAAAGCGGGTCTCGCCGATGCTGAGCGACAGCGCCGGTGGCGCCGCCTCAGCCGCTCCAGCCGCCGCACTTGCCGCTGCCGATGCAGCGGGCTCGGGCGGTGCAGCAGCAGCGCCCGCCGGCCGCCCGCGCAGCTCACCCAGATTGAAATGCCCGCGCTCGTCGACGATCAGGCGCGCATAGAAGTCGGCGATGCTCGCACTGCCGATCTGCAGCTGCGGCACCGCGCCGTCGGCCAGTGCAAGATCGAAGCCGCCCAGATCCAGCTCGCGCCAGCTGAGGAACTCATCGCCGGGCTGCAGCTGCGTGTCGATCTCGCGCACATGGCGCAGGCGCAGCTCGTCCACCTCGAGTCCGCCGCTCAGGCGGCCGCGCCAGCCCCGGGCCGGCAGCTCCAGGTTCAGCTGGCCCTTGAACGCCGCCTCGCCGCGGCGCACGTTGATGCGCAGGCTCTGATCCAGATAGGGCGCGAAGGCGTTGAGCGGCAAGCGCTCGACACGCAAGGCACCTTGCAGGCCCCAGGGTGCGCTGGCCAGCCGGCCTTCCCAGCTGATGCGCCCGGCTGCGGCACCCTCGCGCCGCCCGCCCGGCTGGCTGAGCTGCAGGCTCAGACGCGCCGGCGCAGCGGCAGCCCTGGCCCCCTGCCCATCCAGCGCCAGGCTGGCCACGCGCAGCTGGATGGCGTCAGCCTGCAACTGGTGCGGACCCGCTGCGCCGCCGCGCGACTGAAGCGGCCGCACCGCGGCATCGCTGAACAGCAGCCGCCCTTTGTCCACCGCCAGCTCGTCCAGCTGCACGGCCCACGGCTGTGCTGACACGGTGCCGTCCGCTGAACGCGCTGGCAGCGGCAGTTGCAACTCGCCGCCGGCATTGCGGCGCAGGTGCAAAGTCGGTGCGGCCAGGCCCAGCTTGCCCAGCGCAGCGCTGCGCCGCGCCAGGTCGATCTCAGCCCGATCGAGGCTCAGTCGCCCCAGGGTGGCGAATTCGCTGCCACCGATCAGCTGGGCCTGCACGGCATCGACGCTGAGGCCTCTGAGCTGCAGCTGTCCGCGCGCCAGGGCGCCCGGCTCCAGCGGTGCCACAGCAGCAAAGCGCCACTGCCCGGCGGCGCTACCCCGCAGCTGCAACGGCACGCTCGACTGCAGATAAGGCGCCAGCGTTTGCAGCGAGATCTCGCGCCAGGAACCTTCAGCTTCCAGACGCTGACCGTCAAGCCGCACGGCAGCCTGCACCTGACCGGGTTTGCCGTCCGGCAGTGCACGCAGCTGTGCCGAGGCTTGCAGTTGCCCGGCCATCTGCTGCGCAAGCGGCCACTGCAAGCGGCTGCCACTCAGCTGCAGGGCGTCGAGCGCCAGTGCAGCTGGCCTGCCCAGGGCCTGATCCTGCCAGGCGAGGCGACCGTCGGAGATGGACAGCCTGTCCAGCATCAGCTGCCCGGCGGGCTCGCTGGTACCCGCCTGGCGCGAAGGCGCTGGCGCCGCAAGAGCAGGCAGGCGCAGTTGCCCCGCACGGTCGCGCTGAAGGCTGAGTCGGGGCTGTTCGATCTCGACGGCATCGAGATGAGCCCGTCGCGCCAAGGGCTGCACGTCGCGCAAGGACAGGCGCAGGAGTTTCCACGACAGCCAGCCGGGCTGGCCACGCTGACCCAGACTCAGCTCTCGCAACACAACGGTACCGGCCACGCTGAGCTCGGGCTTTGCCGGCACCGTCTCCCGGTAGCGAAGCTGCAGATCACCATCCAGCAGCCCCTGCTCCAGCCGCAGCGGCAGGTCTCTGCCCGCATAGGCCTGCCAGGGCGCCAGCTGCGCGCCGTCGATCTTCAGGTGCAGCTGCAGCGGGCGTGCCGGTGCCAGCGGCTGACCACTGAGCTCGGCCCATAAGGCTGCGCCATCAAGCCTGGCCGACACCCGCAGCGTGACCGGTTCGTCGGCATCCTGGGCGCGCAGCGAGAGTCGCGGCAGCTCGATATCGATGTCCGCGAGCTCATGCTGCTGGGACAGGTGACGATCGTCGAACTGCCAGCGTCCGGACCGGACGGCGACACGCTGCAATACCACCGGCGTGGACGAGGCGTTTCCCGTCGATCGCGGCGCGAGCCAGCGCTGCAGGACATCGTCGATGTCCAGACGCGTCTCGTCCAGGCGGGTCAGCCGCAACGTCGGCGACTGCAGTTCGAGCTGGCTGAGCACGGCGGCGCGCGCCCAGAGCGAGGCAATAGACAGTCTGGCCTCGACGCGTTCGATCCGCAGCTGCGCCTGATCGGCAGGCGCGGCGCCGGCCAGGGTCAGACCGCGCATGACCAGGCCCAGCCGCCAGGGGCTGACTTCGACCTGCTCGACGCTGAGCCGGCGACCCAGCGCTTCGCTCGCCAAAGTCATGCCGCGGCCCTGCACCCAGGCGGGAAGCCAGACGCCGGCCGCCACCATCAGCAGCACCAGCAGCACAGCCAGCAGCAGGCTCCAACGGACGAGCGGCCGCTTCAGCACAGTGAACCGACTGCGGTCGGCGCTGGGTGACGAGGTGGCTCCGGAGTTCATCGCCGTCCAGTGTAGCCAGCGCCCTGCGATGATGAGACCCGTGACGAACTGATGCGGCGCAAGCTTCTATCACCTGCCTAGAACCATGCTTGATGGACTTCTCCCTGCGCTCAAGCCCTGGCTGCTGGCGCTCGCCCTCCCCCCGGCCCCTGGGCTGCTGCTGGCCTTGCTGGGTGCCGGATTGCTGCAGCGTCGTCGCCGCAGCGGCTGGCCGATCCTGCTCGGCGCGCTGCTGTTCATCTGGCTGGGCTGCACCGAGGCAGCAGCCGATCGGCTGCGCGTCTGGCTGCTCGGGCCGATGGAGGCGCTCTCGCCGATGCAAGCCCAGCAGTTGCGCGCTGCGCCGGCGACTGCCGTGCTCGTGCTCGGCGGCGGCGCCTTGCAGAACACTGCAGAGTACGGTGGCGCGACGCTCAAGCCATTGACGCTGGAACGCCTGCGCTACGGGGCGTGGCTGGCACGGCGCCTCGAGCTGCCGCTGGCCTATACCGGCGGCGTTGGCTGGGGGGGCAAGGAGGACGCGGTGGCCGAGGCGCCCCTCGCCCGACAGGTGGTCGAACAGGAGTACGGCATGAAGCTGCTGTTCGCCGAAAGCCAGTCGCGCGACACGCGTGAGAACGCTCAGTTCAGCCTGCCTTTGCTGAAGCAGCACGGCATCCAGCGCGTCTTGCTGGTCACGCATGTTCAGCATATGCCTCGCTCGCTGCGCGCTTTCCGGGTGCTGGTGGATGAGCAGACGCTGTCTCTGGCGCCAGCGCCGGTTGGTGGTCGGGCGACTGGGCTGCCGCTTGTTGTCGGCGACTGGCTGCCCTCGGTGCAGGGCTATGCGCAGTGTCGCTATGTGATCTATGAATGGCTGGCTCTTCGCCTGGGCCATTGAGGTGCGCAGGCCCCACAAATGACAAGCCCCTTCCGGAGCGGATCCGGAAGGGGCCGGATGGCTGATGCCATCAGTGGGGCTCCGCGGCCATCTGCCGCAGGGCTCCTGGCGCGCAGAGACTGCGCCAGTTGGAGTGCCTTCAAAAAGGCAAGCGAACAGTAGCGCAGTCTGGCGTCGGCATCAAGCCCCGCAGCTCATGCTGGGGCTGAGCCGCCGAACAAGCGCTCGAAGAGCGCGTCCGCACGCTGCTGCACGTCCGCCTCCATCGTGATCGGGCGCCCCCATTCGCGCGAGCTCTCGCCAGGCCACTTGTTCGTCGCATCCAATCCCATCTTTCCACCCAGGCCGCTGATCGGCGATGCGAAGTCGAGATAGTCGATCGGCGTGCTCTCGACCAGGGTGGTATCTCGCACCGGATCCATGCGGGTGGTGATCGCCCACACCACTTCCTTCCAGTCCCGCACGTCCACGTCGTCATCGACCACCACGATGAACTTGGTGTACATGAACTGGCGCAGAAAGCTCCACAGCCCGAACATCACTCGTTTGGCATGCCCGGCGTAGGCCTTGCGGATCGAAATCACGGCCATGCGGTAGCTGCAGCCCTCGGGCGGCAGATAGAAGTCCACGATCTCTGGAAACTGCTTTTGCAGGATGGGCACAAAGACCTCGTTGAGAGCCACGCCCAGGATGGCGGGCTCGTCCGGCGGCTTGCCGGTGTAGGTCGAGTGATAGATTGGTTGGCTGCGTCGGGTCAGTCGCGCCACTTCGAACACCGGGAACCAGTCCTGCTCGTTGTAGTAGCCGGTGTGGTCGCCGAACGGCCCCTCGAGGGCATGCAGGTATCCGCCCTTCTCCTTCAATGGCACGCCGTCCTCGCTGACGCCTTCATAGCCGGCCGCTGCGGCGGGAATATGCCCCTCCAGCACGATCTCGGCGCTGGCCGGCACCTGCAGCATGCGTCCGGCCTCACCGACGCCGCTGTCCACCAGTTCGGTGCGCGAGCCGCGCAGCAACCCGGCGAACTGGTACTCCGAGAGGCTGTCGGGCACCGGTGTGACCGCGCCAAGAATGGTGGCCGGATCGGCGCCCAAAGCCACCGCAATCGGAAACGGCTGGCCTGGATTGGCGAGCGCGAAGTCACGAAAGTCCAGGGCGCCGCCACGGTGCGCCAACCAGCGCATGATCAGCTGGCGCCGGCCGATCAATTGCTGTCGGTAAATGCCAAGGTTCTGACGCAGGCGCGGGCTGGGCACCGACTGCGGGCCGCGGGTGATCACCAGCCCCCAGGTCAGAAGCGGGCCTGCATCGCCAGGCCAGCAGGTCTGGATCGGCAAGGTCTTGAGATCGACGTCCGACCCGACGAGTACCTCCTCTTGGCATGGCGCTCGCCGGACGACGCTGGGTTTCATATCCCACAGCGCCTTGGCCATCTGGATGAGCCGGCCAGCGTCCTTCAGTCCTCGCGGTGGCTCGGGTTCCTTCAGGCTCGCCAGCAACTGTCCGACCATCCGCAGATCAGCCAAGTTTTCGGCCCCCATGCCGAGGGCCACTCGTTCAGGGGTTCCGAACAGATTGGCGAGAACCGGAATGTCATGCCCGATCGGACGCTCGAAAAGCAGCGCTGGTCCGGCTTGCCGCAGCACCCGGTCGGCCAGCGCCGTCATCTCCAGCCGCGGCGACACCGGCTCGACCACCCGCCGGAGCTCACCCGCATGCTCCAGGCCGTGGATGAAGTCGCGCAAGTCCCGATATTTCATAACAAATAGTAATTAAGCTTCCAAGCAATGAGCTTGACGGGTTATTTTTGGTCCATAGAATCCGCGCTGCCCTGATCGATCAGGGTTAACCCGCGTCAACTCCAAGGGACTGAGTTGATGCATCGCTGCCGATGGACGCCGACCAAGGGACACCCCACGAGATGGTGGTGTGCCTGCAATGAAGGCCGGTCCATTATCAATGCCCGAGATTGTCCGCAGGCCGATCAAGCCTGTCGGGTCTGCTGAAGGGCGGAGACGAAAGGAGTCACATGACAGCGCGATTCGAGTCCACACGTGCCCTGGCCCGCCGAACCGGCTGCGCCATCTCCCTGTTCATCAAGGACATCGGCCACGGCCTGCTCGTGGTCAGCCACAACACACTGGCTCTGGTGGGCCTGGTGGTGCTTTCCTTGCTGCTGATGTTCTACAGCCAGGCCGAACTCCGTCACCGGGTCGAAGCCGAGGTTTACGACTGGCTGGAGACGCGCATCGGTGAACGCGCGGGGGCAGAAGGCAACGCACTCTTCGGTCTTGATGAACCCGATGCGGCGAGCCGCGCAACCGCCACCGACCCCAAAGCCCTGCCCCGTCAACAGGCAGCGGTGGCCAACTGGCTGGCACGTCGCTACAAGGTGGCACCCGAGCCGGTCAGCCGCCTGGTGCAGGAGGCCTACACCCTAGGCCAGCGTGCCAGAGTCGAGCCCACGCTCATTCTGGCCATCATCGCGGTCGAATCCAGCTTCAACCCCTTCGCCCAGAGTTCAGTTGGTGCACAGGGCCTGATGCAGGTGATGACGCGGGTGCACGACGACAAGTTCCGCGCCTTCGGCGGCAACCATGCCACCTTTGATCCGGTCACCAACCTGCGGGTCGGTGTACAGGTGCTGAAGGAATGCATCAGACGCGCCGGCGGGCTTGAAGAAGGGCTGCGCTATTACGTCGGCGCGGCAAACCTCAGCGATGATGGTGGCTATGTCGGCCGCGTCATGGGCGAGCACGAGATGCTGAAGGCAGTGGCTGCGGGCCTTCCGAACGCGCCGAAACCGCGCGATCCGGCACCGTCGGTTCCGAGCACTCCCGACGACAAGCTGGCTCTGGCCGGCTGAAGCGCGCCCGGCGCTCCGTTACACTCGGAGCCTCGCGTAACTGGCGATCAAGGCGGCACGCTGGCGCGTGTCGCCCGAGGTGGTGGACCACCGGGGAGCGCGAGCGTTCGGATCGTCTCAAGCAGATGGCTCCGATCGGATTCAGCCGTTCGCCTGGGCAGTTCCACACCGAGCCATGTATAGCTTGGGGCGCCAGGAACTCGAACCCTTGAGACCCACCACCATCATCATGTTTGATCGCAGCACCTCCACACTTGCCTCTGTCGACCCCGAAGTCTGGGCAGCCGTCCAGCAGGAGAACCGCCGTCAGGAAGAGCACATCGAGCTGATTGCCTCCGAGAACTACACCTCGCCCGCTGTCATGCAGGCGCAAGGCAGCCAGCTGACCAACAAGTACGCCGAAGGCTATCCCGGCAAGCGCTACTACGGCGGCTGCGAATACGTGGACATCGTCGAGCAGCTCGCGATCGATCGCCTGAAGCAGCTGTTCGGCGCCGGCTTCGCCAACGTGCAGCCCAACTCCGGTTCGCAAGCCAACCAGGGCGTGTTCTTCGCGCTGCTGCAGCCCGGTGACACCATCATGGGCATGAGCCTGGCCGAAGGCGGCCATCTGACGCACGGCATGCCGTTGAACATGAGCGGCAAGTGGTTCAACGTGATCTCCTACGGCCTCAACGCCAAGGAAGAGATCGACTACGACGCCATGGAAGCCCTGGCCCGCGAAAAGAAGCCCAAGCTGATCATCGCCGGCGCATCGGCCTACAGCCTGCACATCGATTTCGAGCGTTTCGCCAAGGTTGCCAAGGAAATCGGCGCCTACTTCATGGTCGACATGGCCCACTACGCTGGCTTGATCGCCGCTGGCGTCTACCCCAACCCGCTGCCGCATGCGGATGTGGTGACCTCCACGACGCACAAGAGCCTGCGCGGCCCGCGTGGCGGCATCATCCTGACCAACAGCGAAGAGATTGCCAAGAAGATCAACTCGGCCATCTTCCCTGGCATCCAGGGCGGCCCGCTGATGCATGTCATCGCTGGCAAGGCTGTCGCCTTCAAGGAAGCCCTGACGCCCGAGTTCAAGGCCTACCAGGAGCAGGTGGTCAAGAACGCCAAAGTGCTGGCTGACACGCTGATCGAGCGCGGTCTGCGCATTGTTTCTGGCGGCACGCAGAGCCATGTGATGCTGGTCGACCTGCGTCCCAAGGGTCTGACGGGCAAGGAAGCTGAGGCCATCCTCGGCTCGGCTCACATGACCTGCAACAAGAACGGCATCCCGAACGACCCGCAGAAGCCGATGGTCACCAGCGGCATCCGGCTCGGCACACCAGCCATGACAACGCGCGGATTCAAGGAAGAGCAGGTTCGCCAGACCGCCCACCTGATCGCCGATGTGTTGGACAAGCCGCATGACGAGGCCAACCTCGCCGCGGTGCGCGAGAAGGTCGCCGCGTTGACCCGCGACTTCCCGGTCTATCGCTAAGACCACTGCAGGCCCGCCAGCATGCGCTGCCCGTTCTGCAGCCACGACGAGACCCAGGTCGTCGAGACTCGCGAGTCCGACGAAGGGGATGTGGTGCGCAGACGGCGGCGCTGCCAGGGCTGCGACAAGCGCTTCACCACCTATGAGCGCGCGGAAATTGCGCTGCCGGTGGTGGTCAAGAAGGACGGCACGCGCGCCGACTTCGACCCGGCAAAACTGCGTGCATCGATGCAGCTGGCACTGCGCAAGCGGCCGGTGAGCATCGAGCAGGTCGACGCCGCACTTGAGCGCATTCAGGAAAAGCTGTTGGCCAGCGGCGCCCGCGAGATGCCCTCAACCAAGCTGGGGGAACTCGTCATGCGCGAGCTCAAGCGCATCGACAAGGTAGCCTACGTGCGCTTTGCCTCGGTCTACCGCAGTTTCGAGGATGTGGACGAGTTCCGCCAGCTGATCCGGGATATCTGACCAGCCCCTCTTTGGAGGGAGGCATGCCCCCTCCCCGGCAGGACAGAAGCCCGCCGGTTGACGCACTAGCTTTGCTGCAGTGTTCACGCACAGCAAAGAGGCCGCGTCATGACATCACGCACCCCTGCCGCCCAGATCGCGACACAAGGCGGTCACAGCCTGATCGAAGCGCTGCTCAGCGTCGCGATTCTGGCCATCCTGCTCTCGGCCATCCTTCCGGCACTGGACCGGTTTGTACTTCGACAGCGACTGCAGGTTGCCGCTCAATCGGTGATGGTGGATCTGCAGCAAGCCCGGGCCGAGGCGGTGCGCGGGCGCGAGTCCATCCAGTTCGCCTTTGGCCAACCGGCTGGCGGCAGCTGCTACGTGATCCACACCGGGGCCATTGGCGCCTGTCGCTGCGAGGCCGACGGCCAGGCAATTTGCACAGGCGATGGCAGCGTGCTCAAGACCAACTGGCTGCCTGCGAGCCGGTCGGTCACGCTACGGGCCAATGTCCGCAACCTGAGCTTCCATGCGCGGCAGGGCTCGGTGACGAGCACTGGCAGCATCGACTTGGAACTCGCGAAGGGTGGCGAGGCGGTGCGGCATGTGGTCAGCATCGCCGGACGGGTGCGCAGCTGCGCACCCGCTGGAACGGTCGGCGGCCTCAAGCCCTGCCTCGGCTGATCCGAGCCCCCGTTGACGAACGGCCGCGCAAGGCTGACAAGCGGCAGTTCGTGAACGATTTCACGAACAGACTGATTCCGATAATCCGACCATGGAGCGGCAGACCTTTTCCTTCAGGACAAGGATGTGCCGGGATGGGAGGCTACAGGGGTTCACCTTGGTGGAACTGCTGGTCGCGGTCGCCATCCTGGCCATCCTGGCCGCCATCGCCCTGCCGGTCTATACCGAGCATGTGCGCAAGGGCCGGCGCAGCGATGCCGTGGCAGCACTGAGCCTGGTTCAGCAGGCACAGGAGCGCTGGCGAGCCAATAGCGCCAGCTATGCCGACAAGCTGGAGACACTCGGCTTCAACAGCTCCAGCTCAGCCAAGGGCTACTACCAACTCAGCCTGAGCGACGTTTCTGCGGGCGGCTATACCGTCACCGCCAGCGCCATCAGCGACAAGGCCCAGGCGGCCGACTCGAAGTGCGCCCAAATGTGGGTCACGCTCAGCGGCGGGACGCTGAACTACGGTTCGACGCAGACCGGGTGCTGGGCCCAATGAGCATGGACAGGCGCATGCTGCTCCTCGGCATCACCCTGATTGAACTGCTGGTGGTCATGGCGGTTCTGGGTGTGCTGCTCGCGGTGGCCGCGCCGTCCTTTGCGGACCTGATGAACCGACGCCGGGTAGAGGCGATTGCCCAGGAACTCAGCACGGACTTGGCTTATGCCCGCTCCGAGGGCGGTCTGCGCGCACGCGCGATCACCATGCGTTTCAGTTCGAACAGCCAGACGAGCTGCTACGTCGTACACGTTCAGGGCAAGATCGGCATCTGCAACTGCCTCAATCCAAAGGGCAGCGAATGTCCGGGCGGCTTTGCCAACCAATTGCCGCTGAAGGTGAACCGCTTCAGTGCCGGTCAAGGGGTGACGCTGGTACCCAGCGCGGGTTCGGCCGCCATCACCTTCATCACCCCGCATGCCACGCTGGCCAACGAGGCCGGTGCATCGGTCGCCGTGGTCGGCAACCGGGGCTACAGGCTGGAGGCGCGTGTGAGCGGCCTAGGTCGGGTGCTGGTATGCGACCCCGACGGTTCCTTTGGCGGAGGTTACAGGCGATGCCCCAGCTCATGAACCGGCAGCGCCAGCGCGGCCTGGGCCTGGTGGAGCTGATGGTCGGCCTGACCATCGGCCTGATCATCACTGCGGGCGCCATCACGCTGACGACCAATCAGCTCGCCGACCATCGCCGCCTGGTCCTGGAGACACAGGTGCAGCAAGACCTCCGGGCCGCAGCAGACCTGATGCTGCGAGACCTGCGTCGCACGGGCTTCTGGGTCTTGCCGCAGAACGGCGTCTGGGCCGCCGGGCAGCCGCTCGAGCGCAGCGCCTACGGAGCGGTCGCACTGACCGAGAAGGGCGACGGCCTGACCTACGACTACAGCCTTGCCGACAACCGCAAGACCAGCAACCCCCAAGCGCCAGAGGACAACGAGGTCGATGACAAGCGCGAGCTGTTCGGCTTCCGCCTGGTGGATGGCACGCTTCAGTTCCGCACCGGCGGCAAGTGGCAACCGCTGACGGATCCGGCCACGCTGGAAGTCACCTCTTTCGATGCCAGCATCCATACGCAGTCCGTGCCGCTCGAGGAGTTCTGTCCAAGGCCCTGCCCGGCAGGCACCGTCTGCCAACCCTTCATCCAGCAGCTACGCCATGTGGACATCCGCTTGGCCGGGCGCGCAGTCCATGACCCCGCAGTCGTACGCAGCGTCCATCTGACGGCACGCCTGCGCAACGATGCGATCAGCGGGAGCTGCCCGGCATGAGCAGCCGCAATCGCCAGGCCCAGCGCGGCGCCACTACCCTGGTGGTGGTGATGGTGCTGTTCTTCATCATCGCGATGATGGCCGCCTACGCGAACCGGAACCTGCTCTTCGAGCAGCGCATCTCATCCAACTACTACCGCTCCGGAATGGCAGCCGAAACCGCTGAGGCCGGCCTTGAGTGGACGATTGCCCGACTGAACAGCGGCCTGATCGACGCCTCCTGCACTGACGATGCCGGCCAGGCCAGCAGCTTCAGGGATCGATATCTGAACATCGACGCTGCGCGCACGATCACGACCGACCTGAACCGCAGCACGCCCGTAGCGGCCTGCATCATCACTGCAGATCAGGGGCTGAAGTGCGTCTGCCGCGGCGATGGCGAGACCAAGAGTCTTGCTGCCCCATCGTCTCAACAGTTCCAGCCCATGTTCGGGATCGCCCTCACGCCGGTGAACCGGCCCGGCGTGGTGCGCGCCACCGTGACGGCTTGCACCGACACCTTGAGCAACTGTGGCTCCAGTGGCACGGCAGCGGTGGCCGCAGGTTTCGCCACCGCGACGGCCACGGTGGATCTCGCGCTGCTCAGCGCCCTGAAGACGCCGCCTGCCAGTCCGGTGGTGGCGCGGGGCAGCATCGACCTCGGCAGCGCTGGGCTCGGTCTGCACAACGCAGAATCCAGCGCGAACGGTCTGCTGCTGCACAGCGGCGGGGCATTGATCGGCAGCACCGTGCGATCGAGCAGCCTTCCCGGCACGCCGGTGAAAGCCGCCCAGATCGCCGACGATGCCGCGCTGGCCGCTCTATCGAGCGAGAGGTTCTTTTTCAACTTCTTCGGCATGTCTGCGGCGACCTATCGCGATCAGCCGGCGACACGTCGGATCAATTGCAGCGACGACTGCAGCGCCGCCGTACAGACGGCTTACGCCCAGGGCGCTCGGCTGATCTGGGTGGACGGCCTGCTCGCGCTGCGCAGCAATCTTGAGCTGGGCTCAGACCAAGACCCGCTGATCCTCATCAGCGACGGTTCTGTGTTGATCGACGGCCCGATGAAGATCAGTGGATTGGTCTACGCGCGTGGCGACGCCAGCTGGAGCAATGGCAGCGGCATGCCGGCGATGCTCACCGGGGCGCTGCTCGTCGAAGGCTCGCTCAGCGCCTCCGGCACGGCCGACATCGTCTATCGCTCTGACGTGCTGAATACCTTGAGCAACCAGCGCGGCAGCTTCGTGCGCGTGCCGGGCAGTTGGACGGACACGCAATGAACCCGACGGCCCTGCGCAGACGCCAAGGCGGCGTCACCTTGATCGAGGCGCTGGTCGCGCTGCTCATCATGGCCTTCGGCATGGTTGCCATGGTGGGCATGCAGAGCAATATGCGTCGCAGCGCCGATGTCGCCAAACAGCGCAGCGAGGCAGTGCGCATAGCCCAGCAGGACCTCGAATCGCTGCGCGCCTACTCGCAGCTTGTGCGTGACGAGGCGACTCCGTCAGAGACGATCAGCTTCGACCAGATCATCAGTGACGAGCCACCCGGCGTCGGCGACGCGAGCGCCAATGCAAGCTTCAAGCTGCGGCGCACCGTGACACCCGCAGCGGACGGCAGCGCCCAGACCGTCGAGGTAAGCGTCAGCTGGAAGGACCGTGCCGATGAAACGCAGACCGTTCGGCTGCGCAGCGTCATCGCTCGGGTCGATCCCAAGCTGAGCGCGGCCCTGACGGTTCCCCCGGATGGCAGCCCGACACGGCGCCCGCTGGGCCGCAACACCAGCATTCCGCTCGATGCCAAGGATCTGGGCGACGGCCGCAGTGTGTTCAAGCCCCCGCAGAGCGGCAGCATTGCCTGGGTCTTCGACAACAACAGTGGCGTGATCATCAGCCGCTGCAGCGGCCTGTCGGAGGGCTCGAGCAGCGCCTCGATCAGCACGGCCGACATTGCCGCGCTGTGCAACAACAACATCACCGCTTACCTGCTGAGCGGCCATGTGCGCTTTTCTACGGGCGACACGCCCGATCCGATCGCACCGAGCAGCAGCGCCCTGCCGCTGGACATCACGGTCACGGTCACGCCGGCCGAGCAGCATCCGACGCCGGCATATCAGTGCTTCGACGATGCTCCGGCATCGGCCATCAACACCCAGACCGACGGCGTGCGCTACTTCTGCGCCGTCTATGCCAACAGCGAGTCGCCCCCGAACTGGAGCGGCCAGGCACAGGTCGCCGACATTGCCCTGGGCAGTTCCGACTACAGGATCTGCCGCTACAGCGCCGACTACGACGGCAGCGGCGTGATCAGCAACCTGGAACATCCGGCCAGCTACAGCAAGGTCAGCACAGCCCTGACTGGACAGAACTACCTGGTCGTCCGTGCTTCAGCCGGGTGCCCGAATGGACGAGCCTTCGACCCAGCCAACGGCTTCTTCTTCGACAGCCGCACGGTGCAGCACCAGCCCTGAGCGGCTGGCGCGAGGGCTGGGCGCCAGCCGCTAGACTGCGGCGATGCTTCCCGAACCCACCGCTCCTGTCCTTGACGATCTGGGCGCGATGCGCCGAGCGCTCGCGCTGGCCGAGCTGGCCGTCGGCCTGTCGGATCCGAATCCGCGCGTCGGCTGCGTGATCCTGTCGGCCGACGGACGGTTGCTCGGCGAGGGCCACACCCAACGCGCCGGAGAGGCCCACGCCGAGGTGATGGCCCTGCGCGATGCGTCGCATCGCGGCCATGCAGTAGCCGGTGCCACGGCCTATGTGACGCTGGAACCCTGTTCCCACCATGGGCGCACCCCACCCTGCTGCGATGCCTTGATCGCCGCAGGCCTGGCCCGCGTCGTGGTGGCTGTCGGCGATCCGAACCCACTCGTCGGCGGACAGGGCCTGGCCCGGCTGCGCGCCGCCGGCATCGAGGTGCAGCTGGGTCTGCTGGCCGACGAGGCCCGCGAACTGAACATCGGTTTCTTCTCGCGCATGATCCGCGGCCGCCCCTACCTGCGCATGAAGGTCGCGGCCTCGCTGGATGGCCGCACCGCGCTGCCCGATGGTCGGAGCCAGTGGATCACCGCGGAGCAAGCCCGTCGCGACGGCCATGCCTGGCGCCGTCGCGCGAATGCGGTGCTCACTGGCATCGGCACCGTGCGCGACGACGACCCACGCCTGGACGTGCGGCTGGTCGAGACCCACCACCAGCCCTTGCGCGTGGTGGTCGATTCGCGGCTCGAGACGCCTGCCGATGCGCGGCTGCTCGCGCCGCCCGGCCAGGTGCTGATCTACGCCGCCGAAACCGATCCGGAGCGCGAAGCCGCCCTCGCCTCGCCAGCTTGCGAGATCGCCCTCATGCCGGGACCCGGCGGCAAAGTCGATCTGGCGGCCATGCTGATGGACCTCGGCAGGCGTGGCATCAACGAGCTGCATGTTGAGGCGGGCCACAAGCTCAACGGCTCGCTGGTCAAGGCAGGGTTGGTCGACGAGTACCTCATCTATCTGGCCCCCAAGCTGCTCGGCCAGGGCCGCGAAATCGCCGCTTTCGGGCCACTGGCGTCGCTGGGCGAGGCTGTCGAACTGCAATGGCTGGACATTGCCCGCGTCGGCGGCGACCTGCGCCTGCGCGCCCGACCACGAGACGGTCACGCCCTCTGGGCGAGCTAGCCCGAACAGCCTGTCCCCCCTTGCGGGCAAACCCTCGCCCCGCCCGCCTACAATCGCGGCCATGCCAATTTCACCCGTTCCCGAGCTGGTCGCCGAACTGGCAGCCGGTCGCATGGTCATTCTGGTCGACGAAGAGGATCGCGAAAACGAGGGCGACCTCGTGCTGGCGGCCGACCACGTGACGCCCGAAGCAATCAATTTCATGGCCAAGTACGGCCGTGGTCTGATCTGCCTGACGCTGACCCGCGAGCGCTGCGAGACGCTGCAGCTGCCGCCGATGGCCACGCGCAACGGCACCAAGCACGGCACCGCCTTCACCGTGTCGATCGAGGCGGCCACCGGCGTCACCACCGGCATCTCGGCGGCCGACCGTGCCCGCACGGTACAAGCCGCCGTGGCGCGCAATGCCAAGGCTGAAGACCTCGTGCAGCCCGGCCATATCTTCCCGCTGCAGGCGCAGGACGGCGGCGTGCTGATGCGCGCCGGCCATACCGAGGCTGGATGCGATTTCGCCCGCATGGCTGGCCTGACGCCCGCCGCGGTGATCTGCGAGATCATGAAGGACGACGGCACCATGGCCCGGCTGCCGGACCTGGAGATCTTCGCCAAGGAGCACGGCCTGAAGATCGGCACCATCGCCGACCTGATCGAGTACCGCAGCCGCAATGAGTCGCTGGTGCAGCGCGTGCAGCAGCGCAAGCTGCAGACCGCGCAAGGCAGCTTCGACTGCCAGGTCTTCCGCGACCGCACAGGCGCGCTGCATCTGGCGCTGTCGCAGGGCCAGTGGCAGGCGCAGGACGAAGTGCCCGTGCGCGTGCACGAGCCGCTGTCGGTGCTGGACCTGCTGGAGACCGGCGCGACGCCGCACTCCTGGCCCCTGCCCGCCGCACTGGCCGAGATCCAGCGTGCCGGCCGTGGCGTGGCCGTGCTGCTGAACTGCGGCGAGGAGGCCGATGCGCTCGAGCAGCGGCTGGCCGGCCGCGGCGGCAGTGCCCAACCCGGCACGATGGACCTGCGCACCTACGGCGTCGGCGCGCAGATCCTGCGCGAGCTCGGCGTGCAGCGCATGAAGCTGCTCGGCAGCCCGCGCCGCATGCCCAGCATGACCGGCTACGGCCTCGAAGTCACCGGCTTCGTCGCCTTCGACAACAAGGCCTGAACGGCCACGATTCCTATGCAAGCAGCAGACAAGGGCCAGGCGGCCAATCTCGACGGACGCGAACTGCGCATCGGCATCGTGCAGGCGCGCTTCAACGACGCGCTCACCGGCCAGCTCGCCAAGAGCTGCCTGGAGGAACTCGCGTCCATGGGCGTCGCGCAGTCGGCGATCCGCCACGTCACCGTGCCCGGTGCGCTGGAGGTGCCGGTGGCGCTATCGGCGATGGCCGAAAGCGACGACTACGACGCGCTGGTCGCGCTGGGCTGCATCATCCGTGGCGAGACCTACCACTTCGAGCTGGTCGCCAACGAGAGCGGTGCCGGTGTCACGCGCGTCTCGCTGGACGCGCAAATTCCCGTCGCCAATGCCATCCTGACCGTAGAGAACGAAGCCCAGGCCTGGGCCCGTGCCGACGAGAAGGGCCGCGATGCCGCACGCGTCGCGGTGGAGATGGCCAATCTGCTGCGCACGCTGCGCTGATCGACAGGACTCTCCTACCCATGCCCAATACCCCCAGCAAGCCCGCCGCCAAGCGCGCCCAGCCCAAGTCGGCCCGTCGCCGCTCGCGCGAGTCCGCGATGCAGGGCCTGTACCAGTGGCTGATCTCCGGCGAGGACGCCGGCGTGATCGACGCGCACATGCGTGAGCAGGACGGCTTCGCCAAGGCCGACGCGGCGCACTTCGACGCGCTGCTGCACGGCTGCATCACCGAAGCCGCCGACCTGGATGCCGTGCTCTCGCGCCACGTCGACCGCAAGACCACCGAGCTCTCGCCGATCGAGCACGCCATCCTGATGATCGGCGCCTACGAGCTCAAGCACTGCGTGGACATCCCCTACAAGGTCGCCATCAACGAAGCGGTCGAGCTGGCCAAGTCCTTCGGCGGCACCGATGGCCACAAGTACGTCAACGGCGTGCTGGACCGTGCTGCCGGCGAATTGCGCCCGCTGGAAGTGCAGCAGGCCGGTCGCGGCGCGGCACGCTAAGCGCTGCCTAAAGTCGCACGACGCATCAGCAAAGACGCGCATCGACGATGAAGCTGGCGAGCCGGCTCGACCATATCGAGCCCTTCTACGTGATGGAGTGCGCCAAGGCTGCCGCCGAGATCGCACGCAGCCCGGCCTGCGACCCGGCTCGGGGCGGCCGGCGCATGATCTATCTGAACATCGGCGAGCCCGACTTCACCGCGCCGGCGGCCGTGCAGCGTGCCGCGCAAGCCTGCATCGAGAGCGGCCACACCCAGTACACGCCGGCGCTGGGCCTGCCCGCGCTGCGCGAGTGCATCGCCGCCTGGTATGGCGAGCGCTTCGGCCTGCAGATCGCGCCCTCGCGCATCATGGTCACCGCCGGCGCCTCGGCGGCGCTGCAGCTGGCCTGCCTGGCACTGTTCGAGCGCGGCGACCAGGTGCTGATGCCCGACCCCTGCTACCCCTGCAACCGCCATTTCGTCGCCGCCGCAGACGCCGAAGCGGTGCTACTGAGCTGCGGGCCGGAGCAGCGCTTCCAGCTTGACGCCGCTCAGGTGGAAGCGGCCTGGACCGACGCCACGCGCGGCGTACTGCTCGCCTCGCCGAGCAATCCCACCGGCACCTCGATCACGCCCGAAGCCATGCAGGCCATCGTGCAGGCGGTGCGCGCGCGCGGCGGCGTGACCATCGTCGACGAGATCTATCTGGGCCTGAGCTACGAGGATCGCTTCGGCCACAGCGCGCTGGCCTATGGCGACGACATCGTCTCGGTGAACAGCTTCTCCAAGTACTTCGGCATGACCGGATGGCGGCTGGGCTGGCTGGTGCTGCCCGAGGCGCTGGTGCCGGCGTTGGAGCGACTGGCACAGAACCTCTTCATCTGCGCTTCCAGCGTGGCGCAGCACGCAGCGCTGGCCTGCTTCGAGCCCGACACCCTCGCCGAATACGAGCGCCGTCGCGCCGAGTTCCGTGCGCGCCGCGACGCCATCGTGCCGGCTCTGCAGCAGCTCGGCTTCAAGGTGCCGGTGCAGCCAGACGGCGCCTTCTACGTCTGGATGGACTGCTCGGCGTTCTCGGACGACAGCTGGGACTTCTGCTTCGACATGATGCGCCGCGCCCATGTGGCGCTGACGCCCGGCCGCGACTTCGGTCGCCACGGAGCAGAGCGCTGGGTGCGCCTCTCCTTCGCCAGCAGCATGGACGATCTGATCGAAGCGGTGGCCCGTCTTGGCCAGGTGCTGCAGCCCAAGGCATGAGCACGTCCCCGTTCAGCCATGGCCTGCGCGTCTACTACGAGGACACCGACGCAGGCGGCATCGTCTACTACGCGAACTACCTGAAGTTCCTCGAGCGCGCGCGCACCGAGTGGCTGCGCGCTCTCGGCTTCGAGCAGGAACGCATGCGCCACGACACCGGCGCCCTCTTCGTGGTCAGCGAAGCGCGGCTGCGCTACCTGAGCCCGGCGAAGCTGGACGACTGGATCGAGGTGAGCGTCGAGCTGATCGACTGCGGCCGCGCCAGCCTGTTGATCCGTCAGCAGGCACGCCGCGGTGAGCAGCTGCTGGCCGAGGGCGAGATCCGCATCGGCTGCGTCGCCGCCACCGACCTCAAACCCTGCCGCATTCCTGCGGCCATACTGCAGGCACTGAACAAGACCTGAGCCTATGAATCAAGATCTGAACATCGTCAGCCTGATCCTGCATGCCAGCCTCCCGGTCCAGCTCGTCATGGCCGGTCTGCTGCTGATGTCGCTGGCCAGCTGGAGCGTGATCTTCACCAAGTTCTTCGCGCTGGGCCGCATCAAGACGGCCAACGAAAGCTTCGAGACCGAGTTCTGGTCCGGCAAGAACCTCAACGACCTCTTTGCCAGCGTCAACGGCCGCATGGACGGCGCGCCGCTGGAGCGCATCTTCGCTGCCGGCATGCGCGAGTTCCTCAAGCTGCGCGAGCGCCGCGTCGGCGATGCCGGCGCCCTGCTTGACGGCGCACGCCGCGCGATGCGCGCCAGCTTCCAGCGCGAGCTCGACGCGATGGAATCGCACCTGTCCTTCCTCGCTTCGGTGGGCTCGGTCTCGCCCTACATCGGCCTGTTCGGCACCATCTGGGGCATCATGCACGCCTTCGTCGGCCTGTCCAACCTGCAGCAAGTGACGCTGGCCACCGTGGCGCCGGGCATCGCCGAGGCGCTGGTCGCCACCGCCATCGGCCTGTTCGCCGCCATCCCCGCGGTGCTGGCCTTCAACCGCTTCGCCCGCCAGATCGACCGCAGCGCGATCACGATGGAGACCTTCATCGAGGAGTTCTCCAACATCCTGCAGCGCAACGCCGGCACGCCCGGCGCTGGAGCAGACTGATGCCTGCAGTCAGCGGACGCGGCGGCCGCCGCCGCACGATCAACGAGATCAATATGGTCCCGTTCATCGACGTGATGCTGGTGCTGCTGATCATCTTCATGGTCAGCGCGCCGCTGATCACCACCGGCGTCGTCGATCTGCCCAGCGTCGGCAAGGCCCGCCAGCAGCCTGACCAGGTGATCCACGTGATCGTCGGCGCCGACGAGAAGCTGCAGATGAAGGTCGACAAGGGCGAGCCCGAGCCGGTGCAGCTCAAGCTGCTGGCCGAGCGCGTCAAGCAGGCCCAGGGCGGCAAGACCGACCAGAGCCCGGTGGTCATCTCCGCCGACAAGGCCGTCAAGTACGAAGCCGTGGTCAAGGTGATGGACACGCTGCAGCGTGCCGGCATCCAGCGCGTCGGCCTGGCCGTGCGCCAGGGCGCCGCCGACTGAGCCACCTGCGTCCGCCCCTGCATCGATGGCCGCCAGCAGCAGCACCTTTCCCGCCAGCACCTTCGGCAGCAGCCGCCCGCCGCAGCGCGAGCGACTGGGTCGAGGCTTCGCCTTTGCACTGGCTGCGCACGCGCTGCTGGTGCTGGCTTTGAGCGCCGGTCTGGCCTGGCGTACGCAGGATCCGCCGGCCTTCGAGGCCGAGCTGTGGGCCAGCGTGCCGGTGGCCGCTGCGCCGCGCGAACAAGAGCCGCCCCCGCCGCCGCCCGAAGAGAGCAAACCCGAGCCCGCCAAGCCCACGCCGCCGCCTGAGGCGCAGGCCGAACAGCAGCGCGAGGCCGAGATCGCCCTGGCGAAGGAGCGCGAACGCAAGCTGAAGAAGCAGCGCGAAGAGGAAGAGCTCGAACGCAAGCGCCTGGCCGAACAGGAGGCCAAGCGCCGCGAGGAGCTGAAGAAGAAGGAAGAGGCGCTCAAGCAGGCCAAGCTCAAGGAAGAGCAGGCCAAGAAGGACAAGGCGGAGAAGGAAAAGGCAGAGAAGGCCAAGGCCGAAGCCGCCGCGAAGAAGGCCGAAGCCGCCGCGAAGAAGGCCGAAGCCCAGGCCGAGGCCAAGCGCGAGGCGCTGCGCCAGGAGAACCTCAAACGCATCCAGGGCATGGCCGGCGCCAGCGGCGGCCCGCAGGCCACCGGCACCGCGCTGCAGAGCGCCGGTCCATCATCCAGCTATGCCGGCCGCATCAAGGCGCGCGTGCGGCCCAACATCATCTACACCGATGCCGGCGCGGCCAACCCGCTGGCCGAGGTGGAGGTGCGCGTCGCACCGGACGGCACCATCCTGAGCCGCCGCCTCGTCAAGCCCAGCGGCAATGCCGAATGGGATGCCGCCGTACTGCGCGCCATCGACAAGACCGAGACCCTGCCGCGCGACGTGGACGGCCGCGTGCCGCCGCTGATGGTGCTGGCCTTCCAGCCCAGGGAGTGACGAAGGGGCGCCCGCCCCAAGCGCGACGACCCAACCAAGGCGCTTCGGGAAGGCTGAGCCACAGCGGAGCACTTGAAGCTCGCCAAAGTCAGCGGGCGTGGGTTTCAGCGCCGTGCAGCTCTTGAATTGATGGTGTTGAAGCGCAGCGGGCAAGTGTGCCAAGTGGCAGCTTCGCAGCGTGTCCGGTCCTTCGTCCGCCGCCGCCGAACTCACGCTGTCGGCTACCTACCGGACACTGGCTTGTTCTGCACCCGGTCGGACGAACGGCTGCTCTCAAGAGCGCTGCGGTCATTTGAGACGCCCTGGGGTGCCACCAGCGCATCACGCCGCCGCATGACCGCTGCTGCGACCGGCGGACTCACGCTGCCGACCCAGAGCGGACTTCCGTTCGATCTGAACCACTGCCCGAAAGCGAGCGCTCAACACTCGAGCTAACCTTACCGCGGAGGCAGGATTTGTAAGCCCGATCCGCGACGATATCGCAGGTGGCGCGTGCCGGGCTTACGAGGCCTGCCGTAGTGGGTCAGGTTGACCGAGGAGTTTGGCTTCGGCGCGCTAGAAGAACGGTTGGACGGCCAGCGTCGACTTCTTGATGGGGAGTTGGAGGCCGAACTTCGTGGTGAGGTCCTCGACCAGCGGAAGGAACCAGTCCGGCGCCTTTGGTGAAACGACAACTTGCTGGATGAGAGTGGGGATCTCGCATGGGACCGCAATGCCGGGAGCCGACTGTCTGCGATCTGAGAGCAAGAGGCGAACTTCCCTCTCATGTTCAAACGCCTTGCGCTTCCTCCAGAAGGCCCCATTGATGTCGGCGAAGTATGTTTCGAAGTCGACGTACTCCACCCGGCCAATTGCAATCCTAGGGTTCTTGCCGAGGGCGGCGTACGCTGCCCCGACTGTCGTCTGGATGGCCACCGCGTGCGTCATCGACGTGGAGTAGAGCCTCCACATGGCTTCAGACTCGTATTCGTTCTCATGCCAGCAACTTATAAACGTCCGCTCGCGATCACGGTTTCCACTGACCTCGATATCTCGAAGAAGCCTTTGGGCGTTAGCCTCGATTTCCTCCTCGGTGATCACTGCTCCTTCTCCTCTCGGGGCACTTCGAATCGCTCGTCGGAAGAAGTCGAGGTAGTGGGAGTCCCATTTGTGCTTATGTTCGACAAGCCCCTTTGCTCCCTCGAAGACATCATCGAAACAGGCCGCGCTCGGGAAGTACAGGCACCTTGTTGAGAGAAGACTTGCGTACTTCGTGAAGTCCATGTACCGCCACAGCACAGCTTCAGGTTCCGGCACCTTGTAGTGTCGCGCCATGTAGTACGTGCGGCGCGCTATCTCACTGAGTTTTGCCTGAGCGCAGCTGCTGCAGACGTAAAGAGGCTCGCCGTTCGTGCCGTAGCCTGAAAAGGAGGTGTCGCCTTGCTGAAATGCATAGCCACACGCAACGCAGTTGTCGTGTTTCTCAAAGACAAGTCGAGCAAGCTCTGGCGTGATTCTCTCGGTGGCGGGCGCATCTGAATCGGTCATTCGGAAGCTAACGTGTTATCGACGGTCTGCATAATGTAGGCCCGTGCCGCGTAATGCGTGCTCCTCTGGTATGGGCAAGTGCATATTCCGCCGGGAGATTGGCTGTCGACTGCTGGCTAACACCGTGCATCGCTGACCGCGCTACAAGTCGGCTGATACTGACCAAAGCAGGCACTCGCGGTCGGCGGCTCCTGGCCGAGTCCGGATTCAAAGAGTCGCTCCCGAATGCGGCCATCAACATTGAGGACGAAATCGGCCTGTGACTGTCGGTGCAATCCATGCTCATGCTGACTGACCGGTGTGGGGGAAGCTGCTGAACTTTCGGTCCCGGCCATCAGCGGGCTTCGCGTACTCCAAAGCTGCCGCCTGCCTAGGTGCTTACTGAAGCAGCCGGACCACCTCCGAAAGCAGTACGTCCAAAGCGCCGCGGAAGTCAACCTGAGGAGCCAGAGGAAGAACTTCCGCTTTACGCACGGGTTGATGGAGGTGCATGTCAGCGATTTTTCTAAGCGAGGTGTCCAGTTGCCGCATTTGCTCGCTGAACGAGCGTGGAGCGGGATAGTTGTTGGCAACCTCGGAAAAGTTCTTCGCGTTAAAGATTGGCGGCACGTGATCGGCGATTGCTCGGACAAGCATGGCCGTTGACATGTGCAGTTCATGGTCGTGCGCAACGTTCAATTCCTCCAGCAGGCGCACTAACCGCTTTAGGTCCCAGTTTTGTGGCTTGGCGCTGCGCAACTGCAGAATTCGACCAGGATCAACGTACGTTAGCTTCCCGCCGGCGTTGGGGATCTTGCGAAGCTGGCTGCTCTTGCGGCGCACCTGATTAAGTCCGCCTTCAACCAAGCCAATGGCCTCGTGGAACTGCTCAAGCATTGGCGGATTGAATGCTCCGAAGCCCGGGAGATTCGTCATCTGCAGCAGGGGCACGCCAAAGTCATTGATGCCAAGCGCCGCGCCCAAGATTCCTTTGGCCTCCAACATGAGGCGTTTGAAGGCTGCTCGGTCCGTGCTGCTCAAATGCGGCGCCGCCGCAGTCGTGGGCTGCTCGAATCGACGCTCCATGTCACGAAGCGCCTCGATGATCTTCTCAAGCTCTTGCTCATGCATGGTTCTATCCGCTGCCATTCACAAGGCGGCATCGTAGAGCCACTCTTGCGCTGCGGTCGGACGACCGGTCCTGGAGGTGAAGCTGCCGGTCCGACCAAGCAGGTCTGAGTGCCCGGTCTTCCCGGCACCTGGCGCTCATGCATAGGCCCGCGAATGTCTCAGACCAGCCTTCATCAGTCTTCCCGCCCCTGCGCCCTCTGCGGCGCCAGCCACCATCTCACGAAATCTGGCCGCCAGCCTCGTGCAGGTCCGCCTGGTTCTGCCAGGCCAGCAGCAGCGCCAGCCGCGTGCCGTCGATCAGCAGGCTCAGTGGCAGGCTGGGCTGGCCGGGGTGGTGGGCTGCTTGCTCGGGCAGGTAGGGAATGTGCATGAAACCGCTGCGCACCGCGCTGCCGGCCAGCTGGTGCTGCAGCCCGTAGAAGACATGGTTGCAGACAAAGGTGCCGGCCGTCTGCGAGACCGAAGCCGGCAGCCCCGCGGCGCGCAAGCCAGCGACCATGGCCTTGATCGGCAGCGTGGAGAAGTAGGCTGCCGGGCCGCCCGACACCACGGGCTCGTCCACGGGCTGAGCGCCGGCGTTGTCGGCGATGCGCGCGTCGTCCACATTGATGGCCACGCGCTCGACCGAGAAGTCACAGCGACCGCCCGCCTGCCCCAAGGCCAGCACCAGATTGGGCCGCGTCTCCAGCATCGCTTCGTGCAGCACTGCCAGCGAGCGGCCGAACACGCAGGGCAGCTGGCGGGCATGCACCTGTGCACCGCCGAGATGCTCGCCGTCCAGCGCGCGCGCCACCTCCCAAGCCGGGTTGATGTCCTCGCCGCCGAAGGGCTCGAAGCCGGTGAGCAGGATCTTCATCACTCAAGTTCCCCATAGCCGCCGCCACCCGGCGTCTCGATCACGAACACATCGCCGACGCCCATCTCCACCTGGCCGATATGGCCCAGCGGCTCGACGCGGCCGTCGGCGCGCTCCACGCGGTTGAAGCCCGGCGCGCCCGCGGCGCCACCGGCCAGGCCGAAAGCGCCCTGTTGCCGGCCATTGCTCAAGATGGCCGCCTGCATAGGCTCGAGGAAGCGCACGCGGCGCACACCGCCGTCGCCGCCCGTCCAGCGCCCGGCGCCGCCCGAGCCGCGGCGGATCGCGTAGCTTTCCAGCAGCACAGGGAAGCGCATCTCCAGCACCTCGGGGTCGGTCAGGCGCGAGTTGGTCATGTGCGTCTGCACGACCGCCGTGCCGTCGAAGCCGGGCCCCGCGCCGGAGCCGCCCGAGATGGTCTCGTAATACTGGTAGCGCGCGTTGCCAAAGGTGAAGTTGTTCATCGTGCACTGGCTGGCTGCCATCACGCCCAAAGCGCCGTAGAGCGCATTGGTCACGCAGCTGGACACCTCCACATTGCCGGCCACCACCGCGGCGGGCGGGCGCGGGTTCAGCATCGACCCTTCCGGCACGATCACCGCTATGGGCTTGAGGCAGCCTGCGTTGAGCGGGATCTCGTCGTCCACCAGCGTGCGGAAGACATAGAGCACCGCCGCCATCGTCACCGCCTTGGGCGCATTGAAGTTGCTGCCCAGCTGCTCAGGCGACGTGCCGCTGAAGTCCACCGTCGCGCCGCGTCGCGCGCGGTCGATGGTGACGGCCACGCGGATCACGGCGCCGTTATCCAGCGCCAGCTCGAAGCACCCGCCTTGAGCCAGCTTCGCGTCCAGCCGAGAAACAGCCACGCGCACGCTTTCCTCGGCGTTGTCCTGCACATGGCGCATATAGGCCTGCACGGTGGCCAGGCCGAACTGCGCCACCATCGCGCGCAGCTCCTGCACGCCCTTCTCGTTGGCAGCGATCTGCGCACGCAGGTCGGCGATGTTCTGCGCCGGGTTGCGCGAGGGCCAGCGTCCGCCGCTCAACAAAGCCGTCAGCTCGGCCTCGCGCAGGCGCCCCTGCTCCACCAGCTTGACGTTGTCCAGCAGCACGCCCTCCTCTTCGATCGTGCGCGAGAACGGTGGCATCGAGCCCGGGCTGATGCCGCCGATGTCGGCATGGTGGCCGCGCGAGGCGACGTAGAACAGCACCTCGCGTTCATCGTCATTCCAGACCGGTGTGACCACCGTCACATCCGGCAGGTGCGTGCCGCCGTGGTACGGGTCGTTGAGCACGAACACATCGCCCGGCCGCATCTGCGGATTGCGTGCGATCACGGTCTTGATGGACTCGCTCATCGAGCCCAGATGCACCGGCATGTGCGGCGCATTGGCGATCAGCTGGCCCGCCTGGTCGAACAGCGCGCAGGAAAAGTCCAGCCGCTCTTTGATGTTGACCGAGTAGGCGGTGTTCTGCAGGCGCAGGCCCATCTGCTCGGCGATGTTCATGAACAGGTTGTTGAACACCTCCAGCATCACCGGATCGACCTGGGTGCCCAGCGCTTGCGCGGCGCGACGCGGCTGCACGCGCTGCAGCTCCAGATGGTCGCGCCCGCTGAGCTCGGCCTGCCAGCCGGCCTCGACCACGGTGGTGGCATTGCGCTCGGCAATGATGGCCGGGCCGGCGACGATGGCCCCGGGGCGCAGGTCCTCGCGCCTGTACAGCGCGGCGTCCTGCCAGCCGTCCTCGCCGTACAGGCGCAGCGCAGCGTGCGGCTCGGGTGTGTAGAGCTCGGCCGACGCCTCGCCCTCATGCAAGGCCTCGCCAGGACCGATCGCCTCCACCGAGACCGATTCGATCAGCAGGCGCTTGCCCGGCATCAGGAAGGCAAAGCGCTGGCGGTAGGCCGCCTCGAAGGCCGTGGTCGCCTCGGCGATGCTGCCCAGTGGCACCTGCAGCGCGGTGTCCGTGCCCTCGTAGCGCAGATGCAGGCGGGGCAGGCGCCGCACCTGCGCGGGCGCAAAGCCCTGCGCGACGATCTCGGCCACCGCCTCGTCGCCAATGCGCGCCAGCAGCGCTTGCGCATCGGCAAGGCCCGCTTCATCGAGCGGCTTCTCCACGGCCGCCTCGCGCATCGCGATCTGGTCGGCCAGGCCCATGCCGTAGGCCGAGAGCACCCCCGCCAGCGGATGCACGAAGACCCGGCTCATGCCTAGCGCATCGGCCACACCGCAGGCATGCTGGCCGCCAGCGCCACCGAAGCATTGCAGCGTGTAGCGCGTCACGTCATAGCCGCGCGCCACCGAGATCTTCTTCACCGCATTGGCCATGTTCGCCACCGCGATCTGCACAAAGCCCTGGGCCAGACCCTCGGGCGTCGCCGCCCTTCCGGTCTTGGCACCGACCTCCGCGGCCAACACCGCGAAGCGCTCGCGCACCACCTCGGCATCCAGTGGCTGGTCGGCCTGCGGGCCGAAGACTTTGGGGAAATGCTCGGGCTGGATCTTGCCCAGCATCACATTGGCGTCGGTGGTGGTCAGCGGGCCGCCGCGCCGGTAGCAGGCCGGGCCGGGATTGGCGCCGGCCGACTCGGGGCCCACGCGCAGCCGCGCGCCGTCGAAGCTGAGGATGGAGCCGCCGCCCGCGGCCACCGTATGAATGCTCATCATCGGCGCGCGCATGCGCACGCCGGCCACCTGGGTCTCGAAGGCGCGTTCGAACTCGCCGGCGAAGTGCGAGACATCGGTGGAGGTGCCGCCCATGTCGAAGCCGATCAGGCGCTCGTGGCCGGCGCTCTGCGCCGTGCGCACCATGCCGACGATGCCGCCAGCCGGGCCGGAGAGGATCGCGTCCTTGCCCTGGAAGCGCTCGGCCGCGGTCAGGCCGCCCGAGCTCTGCATGAAGTACAGCGGCACGCCGGGCATCTCGGCCGCGACCTGCACCACATAGCGGCGCAGGATGGGCGAGAGGTAGGCATCGACCACCGTGGTGTCGCCGCGCGAGACGAATTTCCACAGCGGGCTGACCTCGTGCGAGACCGAGACCTGCGTGAAGCCCAGGCTACGCGCCAGCGCTGCTGCCTTCGCCTCGTGCGCCAGATAGCGGTAGCCGTGCATGAAGACGATGGCGCAGCTGCGGATGCCGGCATCCAGCGCGGCCTGCAGCTGCGGCCGCAGCGCAGCCTCGTCCAGCGCCTGCAGCACCGTGCCGTCGGCCTGCACGCGCTCCTCGGCCTCGATGACGCGCTCGTAGAGCAGTTCGGGCAGCACGATGTGGCGGTCGAACAGGCGCGGGCGGTTCTGGTAGGCGATGCGCAGCGCGTCGCGAAAGCCCGTCGTCGTCACCAGCAGCGTGCGCTCGCCCTTGCGCTCTAGCAGCGCATTGGTGGCCACCGTCGTGCCCATCTTCACGCACTCGACCCGCTCGGCCGGGATCAGCGCGTCGGCGCTCAGGCCCAGCAGGCGGCGGATGCCGGCCACGGCGGCATCGCGGTACTGCTCGGGGTTCTCGGACAGCAGCTTGGCGGTGGCCAGGCTGCCGTCGGGGCGGCGGCCGACGATGTCGGTGAAGGTGCCGCCGCGGTCGATCCAGAACTGCCAGCGGCCGGTGGTGGCGGCGGTACTCGTCGTGCTCGTCATCTCGGAAGTCTTCTTTGCACGCCCAGGCGTGATCGTCGTCTTGGCGCGACACAGTGTAGGCGCGCTGCCGTCGCCCCCATTGGCGACATGCACCCCTCTGTGCGCCCCGCGCGCGGGGAAACACCCAGGCCCCGATCCAGGCACTCAAGCCGCATGGGGTCGATACGCACGAGAACTACACCGGCTCTGCGGCATAGTTCCGCACGGCAGCCTCCGGGCAAGAGGCTAAGCTGCTGCAGGCGCACGCGCCAGCCGCGCATGCGGTACGCTGCGCGGCCAAGACCCCAAGACGCTCAAGGAAGGCATCGATGCAAGACCTGTCCACGCCACTCGCCTGGACCGAGGGAAAGACTCCCGCCCGTAGTGAGGCGCTGGGCAGCATCTTCACCTGGCCCACGCCGCCCTATGCTGCCTATCCGCAGCCGGCGGCACAGAGCGGCTCGGAGCCCTGCGAGATCATCGGCCTGAACAACAGCCGCACCGTCGGCCTGCTGGTCCTGATGGTGCCCGAGGACAGGCTTGCCCAGGTCAACGTGCCGCCGGCGCGCAACCCGATGCCGCTGAAGTTCAACCAGTTCCGGGCGCTCAAGCTGCTGCGCCCGGTGGCGGCCCTGCCCCGCGAGGCCGTCGGCGCCGACGACCCGCTGCCTCTGCACGAGCGTCCTCGCCATCCGTTCACGCTGCACTTCGTGGCCGGCGGGGAATTCAAGGGCGTGACCATCGGCCACTTCCAGGATGAACTTGGCCTGTATCTGTTCCCGCCTATCGGCGAGAGCGACGATTCGGTGCAGCGCATCTTCGTGCCGCGCGAGGCGCTGGCCAGTTTCGACATCGGCGAGCGCATCGGCGACCTGCTGGTGCGCGAGCAGGCGGTGGCAGCCGATCAGGTGGAGGCAGTGGCGCGCGAGCAGCAGGACATGCGCAACCGCCGCGTCGGCGACATCCTCGTGGCCAAGCAGGTGGTCTCGCCCGACCAGCTGATGCAGGCGATCGAGCAGCAGGCCAAGATGCCCATGGTCCGCATCGGCGAGGCGCTGCTGGCGCTGGAGCTGATCACGCAGGCGCAGCTCGACGAAGCGCTGGCGCAGCAACGTCAGGACCGCTCGGTGCCGCTGGGCCAGCTGCTGGTGCGCAAGGGCGTGGTGACGCGTCAGCAGCTGCAGTCGGCGCTGGCGCGCAAGATGGGCTATCCGCTGGTCGACGTGGAGAACTTCCCGGTCGAAGTCGACGCGGTGCGCAAGCTGCCCTTCTCGGTGGCCAAGCGGCTGGAGATGCTGCCGCTGGTGCTGCGCGACGGCAAGCTGATCGTCGCGATGGAAGACCCGACGCGCCGCGACGCCATCGAAGAAGCGGAGTTCGTCTCCCAGCTCAAGGTCGTGCCGACGCTGACCAAGGTCGGTACGCTGCAGTTCACGCTGCCCGCCGTCTACGACCGCCTCGGCGTCGAGGCCGTGGGTGCGAACGATCTGCGCCTGCCGGCTGCCGCGCTGGACTTCGACCTCGAGAATGCCAACAAGCTGATCGAGACGCTGGAGCGCGAAGGCGGCGACGCTGGCGCGCGCGACGACGACAAGCCGATCGAGCAGTCCGACAACTCGCTGGTGCGACTGATCAACTCGATGATCATCGAGGCGCACAGCCAGGGCGTGTCCGACATCCACATCGAGACCTATCCGGGCCGCGAGAAGCTGAAGATCCGCTTCCGCCGCGACGGCGTGCTGCATCCCTATCTCGAGCTGCCGCACACCTACCGCAACGCGATGATCGCGCGCATCAAGATCATGTGCGATCTCGACATCTCCGAGCGCCGCAAGCCTCAGGACGGCAAGATCAATTTCGCCCGCTACTCGGCCCAGCACAAGCTGGAGCTGCGCGTGGCCACCATCCCGACCAACAACGGTCTGGAAGACGTGGTGATGCGCCTGCTCTCGTCCGCTCGCCCGCTGCCGCTGGACAAGCTGGGTCTGTCGGCGCACAACCTCAGCCACCTGAAGGAGGCAGTGTCGCGCCCCTACGGCATGGTGCTGTGCGTCGGCCCCACCGGCTCCGGCAAGACGACCACGCTGCACTCTGCGCTGGCCCACATCAACACGCCCGAGCGCAAGATCTGGACCGCCGAGGACCCGGTGGAAATCACCCAGGCCGGCCTGCGCCAGGTGCAGGTCAACCCGAAGATCGACTGGACCTTCGCCAAGGCCCTGCGCGCCTTCCTGCGCGCCGACCCGGATGTGATCATGGTCGGCGAGATCCGCGACCAGGAGACGGCCGAGATCGCCATCGAAGCCTCGCTGACCGGCCACCTGGTGCTGTCCACGCTGCACACCAACAGCGCTGCGGAGACGGTCACGCGTCTGCTGGACATGGGCATGGACCCTTTCAACTTCGCCGACTCGCTGCTGGCGGTGCTGGCGCAGCGCCTGGTGCGGCGCTGGTGCCCGCACTGCCGCAAGAGCGAACCGCTGGGCGATGCCGAGCTCGACGAGCTGATGGCCGACTACCTGCATGTGATGCCGGCCGAGCAGCGACCGACGCGCGAGGCCCTGCGCGCCGAGTGGCAGCAGAGCTACGGCGAGCAAGGCCGGCTGATGCACTACCACAGCCCCGGCTGCGGCCATTGCGAGCACACCGGCTACAAGGGCCGCGCCGGCCTGCACGAGCTGCTGACCGTCAGCAAGACAGTGCGCCGCCTGATCCAGACCGGCGGTCGCGCCGAGGACATCCTGCAGACCGCGCTCGCCGAAGGCATGCGCACGCTGCGCCAGGATGGCATCGTCAAGGTGCTGGCCGGCGTCACCTCGCTGGCCGAAGTCCGCGCCAACAGCAACAGCTGAACGCTGACGCGATAATGACGGCAACCGGCGGCAATCGCGCCGCCCCGGCCCGCGACTGACGATCACCCTCGTCCGCGGGCCTCTGTACGGAGTTCCGTCATGGCCCATTCCCTGTCCGCCGCCGCCTCGGCCGCACCGCCGCGCGCCGTGGTCGACGTCGCGCATGCCCAGGCCATCGCCTCGTCGCACGAACGCTGCCAGGCCTTCGGTCTGAGCGCTCATGCGGCGCCGGATCTGCGTCGGCTCGATGCCAGCGCGCTGACCGATCTGCAGCAGCGCAATGCCCGGCTCTGCGCGCAAGCGCTGCCGGTGATGGACATGCTCTACGAGCAGCTCACCCATGCGCAGAGCATGGTGCTGCTCACCGACGCCAGCGGCTGCATCCTGCACGCGCGTGGCGACGCCGGCTTTCTGGAGCGGGCACAGCAGGTGGCGCTGGCGCCCGGGGCGTTGTGGGCCGAGGCCGAAAAGGGCACCAACGCCGTCGGTACGACGCTGATGACAGAGGCACCGACGCTGGTTCACGCCCATGAGCACTACCTGCGCGCGATGCAGTTCCTCACCTGCTCGGCCGCACCGATCTTTGATCACAAAGGCACGCTGCTCGGTGTCATCGACGTTTCGGGCGACCGCCGCTCCTACCATCCGCACACGCTGGCGCTGGCCACGATGTCGGCCCGCATGATAGAGGGCCAGTGGTTCGCCGACCGCTTCCGCCACAGCACGCGACTGCATCTGCACACCAATCCGATGGGCCTGGGCACGCTGCACGAGGCACAGCTGGCGCTGGACGAGGACGGCCGCGTGCTCGGTGCCGATCGTCGCGCGATCGAACTGCTCGGCCTGGGCCCCGCGGTGCTGCGACGTGAGACGGTGGAGCGCCTGTTCGGCTGCAGCATGGGCGGACTGGCCCACGCGGTGCGCAGCCTGCCGGAAGGCACGCTGCGCCTGCGCCACCCCCTGCGGCCTGCGGACACGCTGCATGCCAAGCTCAGCCTGGCGCCGCAGGGTCTGGGCGCACAACGCACGCAGACGCGCCGAGAACTGGCGGATGAGCCGGTGTTCGAACGCAGCCAGCCGCTGCCGGCTCCGCCCGCGCTGGCTCCGGCGGCCGTCGCTGCCGCCCCTGCCGAAGGCTCGCACAATCTGCGCGAGCTGGAACGCCAGACGATACGCGCCGCGATCCAGGCTGCCAGTGGCAACCTCTCCGCCGCAGCCCGTCAGCTGGGCATAGGCCGCAGCACCCTGTACCGCAAGCTGCGCGAACTCGGCTGAGCCCGGCACGCCCGGCGGCAGCGCCGTATCATCGCCGCCGGCCGCTTGGCCTCCCACCGACCCTTACTCGCGCTGCAATCTGGCATGACCGCTCCCACATCGACCCCGCCTCGCCTGTCGTCCCTGTCGCATGGAGGCGGCTGCGGCTGCAAGATCGCCCCCGGCGTGCTGGCCGAGATCCTGAAGAACAGCGGCGCCAGCGCCATCGTCCCGCCGCAGCTGCTGGTGGGCATCGAGACCTCGGACGACGCCGCCGTCTACCAGCTCAACGACGAGCAGGCGCTGGTTGCGACGACCGACTTCTTCATGCCCATCGTCGACGACCCCTTCGACTTCGGCCGCATCGCCGCGACCAACGCGATCAGCGACGTCTATGCGATGGGCGGCAAGCCCATCCTCGCGCTGGCCCTGGTCGGCATGCCGATCAGCGTGCTGCCGCCGGAGACCATCGGCCGCATCCTGGCCGGCGGCCAATCGGTCTGCGCTGCCGCTGGCATCCCGATCGCCGGCGGCCACACCATCGATTCGGTGGAGCCGATCTACGGCCTGGTCGCGTTGGGCCTGGTGCATCCCAAGCGCGTCAAGCGCAATGCCGATGCGAAGCCCGGCGACCTGCTGGTGCTGGGCAAGCCGATCGGCGTGGGCGTGCTCTCCGCCGCGCTGAAGAAGGACAAGCTCGGTGAGGCCGGCTATGCCGAGATGATCGCCAACACCACCAAGCTCAACACGCCCGGCCCCGAGCTGGCCGCCATCGACGGCGTGCATGCGTTGACCGATGTCACCGGCTTCGGCCTGGCCGGCCACGGACTGGAACTGGCGCGCGGTGCCCAGGCCCGCGTCGTGATCGACTGGCCGCAGGTGCCGCTGATCGAGGGCGCCCGCGAGCTGGCCGCGCAGGGTCTGATCACCGGCGCCTCGGGCCGCAACTGGGCCAGCTACGGCAGCGATGTCGAGCTGCCCGCGGGCTTCGCCGACGCCGACCGCGCGCTGCTGTCCGACCCGCAGACCAGCGGCGGCCTGCTGGTGTCCTGCGCGCCGTCCTCGCTGGAGGCGGTGCTGGCCGTCTTCAAGGCGCACGGCTTCGCCCGCGCGGCGGTGGTCGGCCATATCGAGGCGGCCGACGCCGCCGGCCCGCGCCTGGCCGTCCGCGGCTGATCTCGGCCACGCTGGCGCACGGCCTGCCACATCAGCGCAGGGACGCAATGCCCCTGCGTTAGCATCGCGGGCAGGGAGGACCGATGCGATGCGGACTTGTAAGGAATTGACTGCCGGCCATCGTCAGCGCCGGCGCTTGGTCAGCGCGCTCGCGGCGGGGCCTGCGCTGCTGTGCAGCCCCGGCCTGCTGCGTGCGGCACCGGCCGACGGCGCCTCCGAACGGTTGCGCCGCCAGCTGGATGAACGCCTGCGCTACCAGGGCGTGGGCCTGCAGGCCTTCGAGCTGGACGGCGACCGTCTGGCGCTGGCCGCTGCCGGAGCCACACCGCCGTTGGAGCAGCGGCCGCTGTTCGAGATCGGCTCGATCACCAAGACCTTCACCGCGCTGCTGCTGGCCGACGCCAGCCTGCGCGGCGAGCTGCGCCTGGACGACCCGCTGGAACCGGTGCTGGACCTGCAGCTGCGCGACCGCAGCGGCCAGCCGCTGCGCTGGATCGACCTGGCCACGCACCGCTCGGGGCTGCCGCGGCTGCCCGGCAATCTGCAGCCTCGCGACGCGGCCAATCCCTACGCCGACTACAGCTGGTCCGATCTGCAGATCTTTCTGCGCGGCTGGCAGCCCCAGCGGGAACGCGGCGCGCACTACGAGTACTCCAACCTCGGCTACGGACTGCTCGGGCAGGCGCTGTCGATGAAGGCAGGCCTGCCCTTCGATGCGCTGCTGGGCGATCGCGTGCTCAAGCCGCTGGGCTTGACGGCCACGCGCCTTGCGCCGACGGCACAGAGCCTGCTGGTGCCCGGCCATGATGCGAAGGGCAAGCCGGTGCCGGGCTGGCGCTTCCAGCCCGCGATGGCGGGCGCCGGCGCCCTGCTCGCCCCGCTGCAGGACCTGGCACGCTATGCCCAGGCGGCGCTCGGCCAGCTGCCGGCCAAGCCGCTGGCCGAAGCCTTTGCGCTGTGCCAGCGCCGACATGCCGATGGCCTTGGCCCGATGAACCCGACCGGCCTGGCCTGGATCATCGCCCCGCTGAACGGGCGGACCGTGCTGAACCACGATGGCGGCACCGGCGGCTTCGCCAGCTCGCTGTGGCTGGACCCGCAGCGCGGACGTGCCGCCGCCGTGCTGGCCAATGCTTCCGTCGAGGTCAGCGACCTGGCGCTGCACCTGCTGGACGCCAGCGTGCCGGCGAAAAATTTCGCCAGCACGCAGCAAGCTGCCATCGCGCTGACGGCCGAGCAGCTGGCACTGCTTGCCGGCGTCTACGCCTTCAACAGCGGCTTCAAGCTGCGCATCACGACGCGCGGTGAGCGCCTCTTCGCCCAGGCCACCGGTCAGGGCGAGTTCGAGCTCTTCGCGAAAGCGCCACGCCAGTTCTTTGCCCGCATCACGCCGCTGGAGATCGTGTTCGATGGCGAGCCGGGCGGTGCGTCCCCGGCGCTGACGCTGCTGCAGGGCGGACAGCAATTGCGATTCGCCCGCGAGCCGTGAGCGAGCTGACCACCTTGCTCGACAGGCTGCGGGAGCAGCACGCGCCGGACTCGCAACTGCAGCGCATCGAGGCGCTGCATGGTCTGGCCCGGCAGGAGCCGAGTCTCCGCGCGCTGTTCCTGGTCGGCTCCTTTGCCAAGGGCAGCGGCAATCGCGTCTCCGATCTGGACCTGGTCGCACTCGTCGACGACGGACAGCAACAGCGCATCCTCGAGTTGGCCGAGCCCCTGCTCGGCGCGGGTGTCCAGATCTTGGACCGCTTCGACGGACGGCATCGCGACATCGGTGCCTTCCGCAAGTACGTCTACCTCGACTTCAGCAGCGTGGAGTTGCACGCCTTCGGCATGGCCGCGGGCTTCCGTCTGTATCGCCCCTATCTGGTGATCTGGGACCCGGAGAACCTCGCCGCCGCCTGCGCGACCGAGGGCGAACCGATCCGTCACGAGGACTTCGAGCCCTATATGTACGGCGACGCCGGGCTGATCTGGGAGCTGGTGGACTGCATCAAATGGCTGGCGCGTGGCCGCACCGAACTGGCCAAGCGCTACCTGGTGCGGCTGGGCCGGAAGATCGAAGCCACCGAGGTCCGCTGATCAGCGCGCAAGCAGCGTCGCGATCGCTGCCGCCATGCGGGCCGCGGCGCCGCGATGCTGGGCAGCGAAGGCCTGCGCGGCCTGCTGCATCCTGGCACGTGCCGGGTCGTCCGCGCACAGGGCCAGGCCCTGTTCGATGGCCGCCGCCATGTCAGCCACCCGCCGTGCCGCGCCGGCGGTCAGCGCCAGCTCGGCCGCCTCGGCGAAATTGAAGGTGTGCGGGCCCATCAGCAGCGGGCAGCCGCAGGCCGCCGCCTCGATCAGGTTCTGGCCGCCCAGTTTTTCAAAGCTGCCGCCGAGCAGCGCGACATCGGCGACGCCGTAGTACAGCGGCATCTCGCGCATCGAATCGCCAAGCCAGACCTCGGCGGCCAGGGCGTCCTGCGGCGGCGCATCGTCCCAGCTGCTGCGGCGCGCCAGCCGCAGGCCTTGCGCCTCGACCATCGCTGCGACCTCGTCGAAACGCTGCGGATGGCGCGGCACGATGACCAGCAGCGGCCGCCCCGCCGCCGGCAGCCGCGCCCACGCTGCAAGCAGCGGCGCCTCCTCGCCTTCGCGGCTGACCGCCATCAGCAGCACCGGCCGGGCCAGCTGCGCACGCCAGCGCTGGCCGCGCGCCAGCTGCGCCGCGTCAGGATGCAGGTCGTACTTCAAATGGCCGCAGACCTGCACCTCGGCCACGCCGGCCTGACGCAATCGTTGCGCGTCCGCCTCGCCTTGCGCCAGCGCCAGCCGCAGGCGCCGCGCCGCGGGACGCATCAGCAGCGCGAAGCGCTCGCCCTGGCGCAGGCTCTTGGCCGACAGCCGTGCATTGGCCAGCACCATGGGCAGGCCGACACGGTCGGTCTCGCGCTGCAGCGCCGGCCAGATCTCCGTTTCCATCAGCACGCCGACGGCCGGCTGCCAGTGGCGCAGGAAACGGCGCACCGCGCCCGGCGTGTCGTAGGGCAGCCAGGTCTGCGCATCGATGCCTTCGCGCAGCAGCTCGCGGCCGGCCTCGAAGCCGGTGGCCGTGCTGTGCGTCAGCAGCAGGCGCAGCCCCGGCTGGCGCTCGCGCAGCGCTTCGATCAGCGGCGCGGCGGCGCGGGTCTCGCCCAGCGAGACGGCATGCAGCCACAGCCGGCCGGGCTCGGTCGGCGCGTAGCCCAGACCCAGGCGCTGGCCCATCGCGTGGCGGTACAGCGGCTCGGCCTTGCCGCGCCGCCACAGCCGCAGCAGGTAGGCGGGCGTGAGCAGGCGCAACACTGCGCCGTAGGCCCAGCGGGCCAGGCGCTCGGTCAGCGTGTCGGCCTGGACCAAAAGCGAAGCGCAGCGGGCAATCAGTGCGCCGCCGCGGCAAAGCTGGCGTCGGGTTTCACACGCTTGAGCTGGGCCAGCAGCGCATGCTCGATGCGCGCCATCGCCTCGGGCGTGTGGCCCTCGAAACGCAGCACCAGCACCGGCGTGGTGTTGGACGCGCGGATCAGGCCGAAGCCGTCCGCGTACTCGACGCGCAGGCCGTCGATCTTGTTGATCTCCAGCGCGCCGGGGAACTCGGCGGTCTCCTGCAGCATCGCCACCACGCTGTGCTGCTCGCCCTCGGCGCAGGGCACGTTGATTTCCGGCGTGGCATAACTGTTGGGCAGCGCGTTGAGCACGGCGCTGGGGTCGTGCTCGCGCGAGAGGATTTCCAGCAGGCGCGCGGCGGTGTACATCGCGTCGTCGAAGCCGTACCAGCGCTCGGCGAAGAAGATGTGGCCCGACAGTTCGCCGGCCAGCGGTGCACCGGTCTCCTTGAGTTTGGCCTTGGCCAGCGAGTGGCCGGTCTTCCACATCAGCGGACGGCCGCCGTGCTCGCGGATCCACGGCGCCAGGCGCTGCGTGCACTTGACGTCGAAGATGATCTCGGCGCCCTTGTTGCGTCCCAGGATGTCGGCCGCAAACAGCATGATCTGCCGATCCGGCATGATCATCTGGCCGTCCTTGGTGACCACGCCCAGGCGGTCGCCGTCGCCGTCGAAAGCCAGGCCCAGCTCGGCGTCGGTGGCATGGACGATCTTCTTCAGGTCTTCGAGGTTCTCGGGGCGCGAAGGATCGGGGTGGTGGTTGGGGAAGTCGCCATCCACCTTGGAATAGATATCGATCACCTCGCAGCCCAAAGCGCGCAGGATGGCCGGCGCGCTGGCGCCGGGGATGCCGTTGCCGCTGTCAACGACGATCTTCATCGGGCGCGCGAGCTTGCAGTCGGAGACGATGCGATGCAGGTACTCGGGACCGATGTCCATGCTGGCCAGGCGACCCTGGCCCGTCGCATAGTCCTCGGCCTCGATGCGGCGGCGCAGGCCCTGGATCTGCTCGCCATAGACGGCGGCGCCCTGCAGCACCATCTTGAAACCGTTGTAGTCCTTTGGGTTGTGGCTGCCGGTCACCTGGATGCCCGAGGTGCAGCCGTGCTTGCCGCGCGTCGCGGCGACGTAATAGAGCATCGGCGTGGTCACCATGCCCAGATCCACCACATCAAGACCGGTGGAGCGGATGCCGCGCGCCAGCGCCTGCACCAGTCCGGGTCCCGAGAGGCGACCGTCGCGGCCGACCACCACCGCCTTTTCTCCCAGAGCCTTGGCCTCGGTGCCGAAGGCGCGGCCGAGATGCTCGGCCAAGGCTTCGTCCAGGGTCTTGCCGACGACACCGCGAATGTCATAGGCCTTGAAGATGGAGGCAGGTACTTGCATGGTGATGAAGCTGTGCTCGGTTGATCGTGGGTGCCACGGGCAGCGCGGATTGTAGGCAGGGCCGGCGACCATTCGTCGCCCCGGCTGTCGATTCGTCGCTGCACCGGGGCGGCCCCGGGTCGTCCCGTCTAGTCTGCCGAGCATCCCAGCCCGAGACTGCACACCATGTCATTCCAGCGCCTGCAAGACGACTTCGCCCATGCCCTGAGCCGCTACTTCCGCCTCTACAAGCGGCGTGACGAGCCGGCCTGGGCGCGGCTGCTGATCAGCAGCGGCATCGGTCTGTTCTTCCCCACACTGTTCCTCAGCCTGGGCGTCGTGTTCGGCCGCGCCAGCATCGGCCTGCCGACCTTGCTGGTCAGCTATGCGCTGGGCCTGTTCATCGCCTACAGCATCCACGGCTTCTACCGCGTCTTCGAGCTGCTCACGCCGGAGCCCACGCTGCAGCGCCTGAACCGCGGCGAGCTGAAAGCCGGCGTGTTCTTCGCCGTGGTGCCCATCGCCATCATGCTGCTGAGCTTCTGGATCTTCGTCCAGCTGCTGCGGGCGCTGGCGCAGATCGAGGTCGCGCGCACGCCCTTCGACTCCACGCGCGCCATCGGCCAGTTCCTCTTCATCAGCCTGGTGTTCGCGCTGATCGGCACCTATCTGGCCTGGCAGGCGGCCAAGCGCCGCAGCCTGCAGCTGCAAGCCACCGAGGCACAGCTGCTACGCATGCAGGCGCAGATCGAGCCGCACTTCCTCTTCAACAGCCTGGCCGCGGTGCAGAGCCTGATCGACCCGGCGCCGGCGCGCGCCAAGCAGATGCTGGAACATTTCACCGATTACCTGCGCGCCAGCCTGCAGACCCTGCGCGCCGAGGTCTGCACGCTTGAGCAGGAGCTGCAGGCGGTGCAGAGCTATCTGGGCCTGATGCAGATCCGCATGGACGATAGGCTCAGCTTCGAGATCCAGGCCACGCCCGAGGCCCGCCGTGCACGACTGCTGCCCCTGCTGCTGCAGCCGCTGGTGGAGAACGCCATCAACCATGGCCTGGAAGGCAAGACCGACGGCGGCCATCTGCAGATCAGCGCCAGCGTCGCCGACGGTCTGCTGACGCTGCAGGTCCGTGACAACGGTCTGGGTTCCGCGGCACCGAAACGACGCGCCCGACCCGGCAATGGCCTGGCGCTGAAGAACATCCGCGAGCGTCTGGCCGCCCGCTACGATGACGCCGCGTCGCTCAGCCTCGAGCTGAACGACTCAGGCTGCTGCGCCACGCTGCGCCTGCCCCTTGAGAAGGAGACCTTGCAAGCATGAGTCGCGCCCTGATTGCCGACGACGAGACGCATCTCGCCCGCCACCTGCAGGAGCAGCTGCTGGCCCTGTGGCCGGGGCTGGAGATCGTCGCCCTGGCCCGCAATGGCGACGAGGCGGCCCGCCAGATCGACGAACTTCAGCCCGATGTCGCTTTTCTGGACATCCAGATGCCCGGACTCAGCGGCCTGGAGGTGGCGCAGGGCATCGAAGGTTCGACGCAGGTGGTCTTCGTGACCGCCTATGACGAGTACGCGGTACAGGCCTTCGAGCAGGCGGCGCTGGACTATGTGCTCAAGCCGATCAAGACCGAACGCCTGGCACAGACCGTCCAGCGGGTGCGGGCCGCGCTCGCGGCAGCCCCCGCCGAGCCTGGCCCCGCCCTGTCGCAGGCCCTGCAACGCATCCACGCCGCACCGACGCAGCCGCGGCTGCGCTGGATACGGGCCAGCCAGGGCGAGCTGACCCATCAAGTGCCGGTCGAGCAGGTGCTGTACTTCCATGCCGACGACAAGTACACCTGTGTACAAACGACGGACGCCGAGTACCTGATCCGTACCCCCATCGTCGAGTTGCTGCCCCAACTCGATCCCGAGCAGTTCTGGCAGGTGCATCGCTCCACCGTGGTCAATCTGGCCCACCTGGCCGGCACGCGGCGCGACGCGGCCAGCCGGCTATTCCTGCGCATACGCGGCCATGAGCGCGAACTGCCGGTCAGCCGCGCCTATGTCCATCTGTTCAGGGCCATGTAAGCCTGTGTCTTACAGTAGCTGACAGGGAGTCATCGGGTCCATCAGGCAGCAGACCTGCTCGGCTCCGTCATGGCGAATCGGCATGCATCAGTACGCCCGCGCGCGCTCACGAGTCCGCCTGCTTGTGCTCTTGGCCTCTTGCACAGCGGGCCTTGGCGCCGGCCCGGCAATGTCGCAAGCCGCAGGCGCCGACACGCCGCTGCAATGGGTGGCCGGTGATCTGCCGCCTTTCGCCTGGATAGGCAACAACGGGCCGCAGGGTTATGCGCATGAGCTCGCCATCCGCATGGCACAGCGCCTGGGCCGCCCGCTGCAGGTCAGCTACTACCCCTGGGCACGGGCGGTGAAGATGGCCAAGGAAGGCGAGTCTTACGGCATCTTCCCGCTGGCGCGCACCCCGGACCGCGAATCACACTACCGCTGGCTGATCCCGCTGATGGCCGTGAAGTACGCCTTCGTCGGCAGAGCCGATGGGCCGGCGCTGTCGCTGGAGCAGTTGCGCAAGCAGCGCATCGGCGTGCTGCGCGGCTCACCCATCATCCGCAACCTGCAGGCGGAACAGTTCACCGACATAGTCGAAGCCAAGGACTACAAGGACCTGTTGCGCCTGCTGCAGCTGAAGGCCATCACGGCCATCTATGCAGGCGCACCGATGCTGAACGCCGCGATCGACGAGTACGGTTTCGAGCGCAGCCAGTTCCAGCTCCACACGACCTTGAGCGAAGCGACGCTCTACATGGGCGCCTCGCTGAAGCTCTCCGACGCCGAGGCCGAGCGCTGGATCAGGGCCTATCAGCAGTTGCAGGCCGACGGCACGGTCGCCCGGCTCCAACAGCGCTATCTGCGCCCTTGAGCGCACGGTCCAGATGTCCGGATCCGGCCAGTCCGGCTGGGCCTGGGCGCCTATGATGAATTCATCATGGACACGCCGGACATTGCCACGCTGGATCCCGAGCATTGCTACCCCGCCCTGCTCGCCCGCGATACCCGCTTCGACGGACTGTGGTTCGTCGGCGTCTCGTCCACCGGCATCTACTGCCGGCCGATCTGCCGCGTGCGCACGCCGCGGCGCGAGAACTGCAGCTTCTACGCCAGCGCCGCCCAGGCCGAGGCCGCCGGCTACCGCCCCTGCCTGAAGTGCCGGCCCGAGCTGGCGCCGCAGGCCGGACACGCCCCCTGGAGCGTGATGGACGCCTCGCGCACGCTGGCCCGCCAGGCCGCCGACCGGCTGGAGCGCTGCGACGATCCCGAAGCCTCGATGGAACAGGTCGCTGCTGCACTGGGCATCAGCGGCCGCCATCTGCGTCGCATCTTCGTCGCCGAGCATGGCGTCTCCCCGCTGCAATACCTGCAGACGCGGCGACTGCTGCTGGCCAAGCAGCTGCTGACCGACTCCACGCTGCCGGTGACCGCGGTTGCCCATGCGGCGGGCTTCGCCAGCCTGCGGCGCTTCAATGCCGCCTTCGTCGAGCAATACCGGCTGCAGCCGAGCGCGCTGCGCAAGAGCAGCGCCGTCCGCCCGCTCGGCGCGCCGACGCTGCGGCTGGCCTACCGCCCGCCCTACGCGGTGCCGGAGCTGCTGCAGTTCCTCGCCCAGCGCGCGATTCCCGGCATCGAGTCGGTTGACATCGCTGCGCTGCGCATCGAGAGAAGCTTGCGCATCGAGCACCGGGGCCAGACGCTGCAGGGCCGCGTCGCCGTGCAGTTCGATCCACGGGCAGCGCAGCTGCTGGTCTGGCCCGATGCCGCGCTGTGGGCGGCCAGCGCCAGTCTGCTGCCGCTGCTGCGCCGCTGGCTGGACCTGGACGCCGAACCTGGTCGCATCGATGCCACGCTGGGCGCGCTGGCCGCTGACGCGCCGGGACTGCGCCTGCCCGGTTGCGTCGACCGCTTCGAACTGGCGGTGCGCGCGGTGCTGGGCCAGCAGGTCACGGTGGCGGCGGCGCGCACCTTGGCAAGCCGGCTGGTGCAACGCTTCGGCACCCCGCTGGGCGCGGACGCTGCAGCGGACGGCGGCAGCGTCACCTTGCTGTTCCCGACCCCGCCGACCCTGGCCGCGGCCCCGGTCGAGCGCATCGCCGAGCTCGGCATCGTGCGTCAGCGTGCCGAGGCGCTGCGCGCCATCGCCAGGGCCTGGCCGGAGCTAAGCTTCGCGCGCGGCGGCGGCACGGTCGATCAGGCCCGCGCCGAGTTGCTGTCACTGCCCGGTGTCGGCCCCTGGACGGCGGCCTACATGCTGATGCGCGGCTGGAGCTGGCCGGATGCTTTTCCTCCCGGCGACATCGTGCTGCGCCGGGTGCTGGCTGGCGATGCCGCGACGCCGCTGTCGAATGCAGCCGTCGATGTTGCCGCCCAGCCCTATCGCCCCTACCGCAGCTATGCGGTGCTGCACCTCTGGCGTGCCGCGGCGCTGATGAAGAAGGAAGAAGACCGTTCATGAGCAAGCCGACCGCCCTTGCCCTGCTGGCGCAGGCGCGCATCGCCACGCCGCTGGGCCCGCTGACTGCGGCACGCTCGGCGGCGGGTCTGGCCGGCCTGTGGTTCGATGCGCAACGCCACCATCCCGGCGCGATCGCTGCACCGCGGATCGACATCGCGGACGACGCCGTGCTGGCGCAGACGGCCACGCTGCTGGCCGACTACTTTGCCGGCCGGCCACTGCCGACTGAACTGGGCGGCCTGCCGCTGGCGCCGCAGGGCACGGCGTTTCAGCGCGAAGTCTGGACGCTGCTGCGCCAGATCCCCGTCGGCCACTCATGCAGCTACGCCTGGCTGGCCGGCACTCTGGGCCGCCCTGGCGCTGCGCGCGCAGTCGGCGCTGCCGTGGGTCGCAATCCGATCTCGCTGCTCATCCCCTGTCATCGCGTGCTGGGCAGCAACGGCAGCCTCACCGGCTATGCCGGTGGCCTGGCGCGAAAGCAGGCGCTGCTGGCGCTGGAGCAGCAGACCCTTGCCGCAGCCGGCTGCTGACGCCAGCTGTCAGCAGCTTTCATGCCGCCGCACCGGACAGCACACGGCGAGGCCGACAATGCGCTGAAGCGGCAGCGGCGATCCGGCCCGCCCGACCCGCAACCCAACCCGACTGACGGAGCCCCCGACCTGCCATGCGCCTTCGCCCTGCCGATCTGCTGGAACTCCTCACGCTCGCCGCGATCTGGGGGGCTTCCTTCCTTTTCATGCGCATGGGAGCTCATGAATTCGGGCCGGTCGTGCTGGCCGCGTTGCGCGTCGCTGGCGCCAGCCTCGTGCTGCTGCCGCTGCTCGGCGCCCGCCAGGGTCTGGGCGCACTTCGCAGCGATGCCGGCCCGCTGCTGATCGTGGCGCTGCTCAACAGCGCGCTGCCCTTTGCGCTGTTCAGCTACGCGGCGCTGTCCATCACTGCCGGCCTGTCGAGCATCCTCAACGCCACCACGCCGCTGTGGGGTGCGCTGGTCGCGTGGCTGTGGCTGCGCCAGGGCCTGACGCCGCTGCGCGTGCTGGGCCTGCTGCTCGGCTTTGCCGGCGTGGTCTTCCTGGCCTGGGAGCAGGCCTCGTTCAAGCCCGGCGGCAGCGGCTTCGCGGTGCTGGCCTGCCTGGGGGCGGCACTGAGCTACGGCATCGCGGCCAATTTTACGAAGAAGCGTCTCGCCCAGGTCAGCCCGCTGGCGGTGGCCACCGGCAGCCAGTTCTACGCGGCGCTGCTGCTGGCGCTGCCGGCGGCCCTGCTGTGGCCGGCGTCGATGCCCAGCGCCAGGGCCTGGCTCGGCGCGGCGATGCTGGCGCTGTTGTGCTCGGCGCTGGCCTACATCCTGTTCTTCCGCCTGATGTCGCGCATCGGCGCGACCAACACCATCGCCGTGACCTTCCTGATTCCCGGCTTCGCGGTGCTGTGGGGCTGGCTGTTCCTCGGCGAGGCCTTCACGCTGCGCATGGCGCTGGGCTGCGCCATCGTGCTGCTGGGCACGGCGCTGGCGGTGGAGCTGATCCGGCGCCGCCCGGTCAGCCCAGCTTGAACACCTGCACCGCCGTACCCAGCGTCTGTGCCTGCGCCTTCAAGGTGTCCGAGGCTGCCGCCGTCTGCTCGACCAGTGCCGCGTTCTGCTGGGTCATCTGATCCAGTTCGTGAATGGACTTGGCGATCTGCGCGATGCCCGAGGCCTGCTCGCGCGCACCGGCGGAGATGCCCTGCAGCAGCCCGCCGACCTGCTCGGTGCTGGTCACGATCTCGTGCATCGTGCTGCCGGCATCGCTGACGATGCGGCTGCCTGACTCGACGCGCTCGCCGCTGGCCACGATCAGCGACTTGATCTCGCGAGCCGCACTGGCCGAGCGCCCCGCCAGCGCACGCACCTCGGACGCCACGACGGCAAAGCCCCGCCCGTGGTCACCGGCACGCGCCGCCTCGACGGCCGCATTGAGCGCCAGGATGTTGGTCTGGAAAGCGATGCCGTCGATGACGCCGATAATCTCGCCTATGCGTTGGCTGGACGACCGGATCTCCTGCATGGTCTGCACCACCTGACCGATCACTTCGCCGCCACGGCGCGCCAGGCCCACGTTGCCCGAAGCGAGCTGCGAGGCCTGCTGCGACCCGTCCGTGGTGGTGCCGACGCGCGAGCCGATCTGCTCCATCGCAGCCGCGGTCTCTTCCAGATTGGCGGCCGACTGCTCGGTGCGCCGCGACAGATCCATCGTACCCGCCGCCACCTCGGTGGCGATGCCGATGATCGATTCAGAACTCAGGCGCACCTGAGCCACCGTCTCACGCAGCGACTGCTGCATGTCGACGAGTGCACGCATCAGCAAGGCCGTCTCGTCACGCCCCTTCACTTCGATCGAACGAGAGAGATCACCGCTGGCCATCTCCTCCATGTGGACGACCAGCGTGCGCATGCCGCCGTTGATTGCGCGATAGAAGCAATAGAAGAAATAGCCCGCTGTCAGTAGCAGCACAACGGTGAGCACATCAAAGCTGATCATCGCGCTGCGCAGCGCGGCCTCGCGCTTGGCCAGGAGCTCGTCAAGCGCCTTCGCCACGCGCGCTTGGAGCTCCTGCAAGTCCTGCAGCGCCGCGGTCGCGTCGCGCACCACGACATCAGCAGCCATAGCGCCCGGAGCTCCGGCAATCGTCTGGTCTGCTGCCTTGAAGAACGCCTCGGCACGCTGCAGACCTTCCTCAAAGCGGAGCTTCTTCAAGTCTGGGTTGAACTCGATCGCACGATGGAACTGCATCTGGATTCGATGCAGCGTGGCCTTGTCGACCGCTGTCAGGGCGGCAGCTGGCGCCAAGGTCGCTGGATTGATGCCGTCGCGGGCGAGTGTCGCCATGGCTCCGCGCGTCAGGCCCATCGCCTCCATCAATTCAGGCAGCTCGACCATGGAGACCAGCATCAGGTAGTAGCTGTCGCCGTCCGGGTCCAGCGCCAGGCCGCTGACATCGACGAAGTGCTGGATGAGGGCCTGCAACTCGCCACTGAGTTTCACGAAAGGCTTTCGCTGCTCTGCAGCCGGCGCCTTCGGGTCTATGGCTTGCACAGCTGCATGCGCAGCCTGTGTAGCCTTGATGTGAGCGTCGCCATCGCCACCGAAGTACTCATGCTGCTGCTTGACCGACGCCAGCATCGTGGCGTAGCGCTTATCGAAGTCGGCCCGCAGCGTCTGCAGATCGGGGCGCGCCTGCCCATTGGCTTGGTCAACCACCGCGCGACGCAGCAACTGCGTGGCCTGCATTGCCGGCACGATCTCCTGCACCACCGCGACACCACGACGCTCGTTGGCTGTGACCTCTATCGCCGCCAGCCGGTCGCGCGTGTAGAAGGTCAGCAACAGCAGCAGTGGCACCAGCAACAGCACGAGCACGACCGCTGCCTTGCCGGGAAACATCATCCTGCGCAACCACGTCACACCAGGTCGAAGCCAGCCGGGCGTGCTCTCGGGCATCGTTGTAATTGTTTGCTTCATTGAGGCCATCTCAAAATGATCAATTCAATCATTTTGCAATACTGACACCGGCAGGCTTCACGCGATCTGTCCTCAAGGCGTGGATTTCAACCGGTATTCGGAAGCGCTCAGTCGCGCTTGCCTGGCAGGACGGCGGCAGGGCCAGCACGAATGAGGGCCCGACTCGACGCGCATCAAGGATTGGCCTAGGCGTTCACGGCATGATGACTAAAAGCCCGGGCCAACGCCGCGGGAGGCAGGTAGCGCTCGTCAGCAAGCGGCTGTCTGACCCCGCCAGGCACGAGAAGACAGTGCCCGCACACGAGTGCCAGCGATCGACGTTTTTCTTCAAGAGTCCATGCGCGCCATCCAGCGATTCTTCGTGCTGCTGCTGCTCGGCCTGAGCGGCCTCTGGCTGCTCAGCGATGCCGTCTATCTGGACGCGCTGCCGGCCAATTTCTTCGCCTGGCGCAATCTGCTGCTGCAGTGGAGCGGCGTGCTGGCCATCGGGCTGATGAGCGTGGCCGTGCTGCTGGCGTTGCGGCCGGTGCGCGTCGAGCCCTGGTTCGGCGGGCTGGACAAGATGTACCGTCTGCACAAGTGGCTGGGCATCGCAGCGCTGATCGTCAGCGTGGCGCACTGGCTGCTGGCCAAGGCGCCGAAGTGGCTGGTCGGCTGGGGGCTGCTGGAGCGGCCCAAGCGCGGACCACGCCCGGAGATCCCCGACACCGAGTGGCTGCGCCAGTTCCTTGCCAGCCAGCGCGGCCTGGCCGAGGAGATCGGCGAATGGGGCTTCTATGCCGCGGTGCTGCTGATCGCGCTGGCACTGATCAAGCGCTTCCCTTACCGCTGGTTCTTCAAGACGCACCGGCTGATCGCGGTGGCTTTCATCGCGCTGCTGTGGCATTCGCTGGTGCTGCTGAAGTTCGAGACCTGGACGCGTTTGCAGGGTCCGCTGCTCGGCCTGCTGATGCTCGCCGCCGGCATCGCGGCGCTGCGCGTGCTGCTGCGCCGTGTGGCACGCAAGCGCCAGGTGCTCGGCGAAGTCGAGAGCCTGCAGCACCTGGAGAGCCTCAAGGTGTTGGCGCTGACCGTGCGCATGCAGGGCGAATGGCCCGGGCACGAGGCCGGCCAGTTCGCCTTCGTCACGCTGCATGAGGACGAGGGGCCGCACCCCTACACCATCACCTCGGCCTGGCAGCACGACGGTCGCATCAGCTTCGCCATCAAGGCGCTGGGCGACTACACGCGCAGCCTGCCGGCGCGCACCCAGGTCGGCGACACGGTGCGCATCGAGGGCCCCTATGGCCGCTTCAATTTCCAGGGCCCGGCGCAGCGGCAGATCTGGATCGGCGGCGGCATAGGCATCACCCCCTTCATCGCGCGGCTCAAGGCGCTGGCCGAGGCCCGCGACGGCAAGACCATCGACCTGATCCACACCACGGCAGACTACGACGAGCGCGTGATGGAGATGCTGCGCCAGGATGCCCAGGCCGCCGGTGTGGGCCTGCACATCCTCTGGGACAGCCGCGACGGCCGGCTCGATGCGCCGCGGCTGATGCAGATGCTGCCGCACTGGCGCGACGCTGAGTTCTGGTTCTGCGGGCCGGCCGGCTTCGGGCAAAGCCTGCGCAGCGCGCTGCTGCAGGCCGGGCTGCCAGCCGAGCGCTTCCACCAGGAGCTTTTCGAGATGCGCTGAATGCCGGCGCTGCGCACCGTGCGTCACCGCAAGCTGGACAGCTGATTCAGCAGCGCGTCGGCGGGCGTGGCAGGCAGAACAACTCGTCGATGCAGGTCTCGCCCTTGTAGACCTCGGTCGCGCTGCCCACATGGCGCATGCCGAGCTTGACCAACAAGGCCAGGCATGCACTGTTGCGACTGTCCGTGCGGGCATGCAGCTTGAGCACACCGGTCGTCGCATCGAGCAAGTCCAGCAGTCCGCCCAAGGCCTCGCGCGCATAGCCCAGGCCCTGATGCCCGCGCGCCAGCGTGACGCCGAACTCGGCCTCGCTGGCATCGGGCGACAGCCACAGGCCGATATCGCCGACCAGCAGCGAGGCGCTCGAAGCACTGCCGACCAGCGGGGAGGCGCTCGACGCACCGCAGCCCAGCGGCAGGGCAATGCCGAGCTGGTGCCACGCGCCGGGCCGCAGCTTCCTGTGGGCCGCTTCTTCGCGCAGGAAGGCTGTGGCCTCTTCGTCGCTCATCGGCGACCAGCCCTGGAAGCGCGCCACCAGCGGATCGCTCCGATAGGCCTGGAACTCGTGCAGATCAGCGCTCGAGAGAAGACGCAGCTGTAGCCGTGTCAGCTGCAGCGGCAGGCGTCCGAAGAATTTTCCACCGTCCTGCATGGGCTCAGGCAACATCGGCGCCGCGCTCCTGCAGCAGCTGGCGCAGGATGGCGCGATGGCAGTGCGCCTCGTCCGCGCAGTAGCAGCCCATCGACAGATTCGTCCGATGCGACAGCGCCGCAAGCAGATCCAGCGCCTGCGCCGCTGCCGGCTCGGCCATCTCGCTGCGGTACTTGCGCGTGAACGCCGCCCACTGCGCCGGCGTCTCTGCGCCCTGCCCCAGCTTCATCGTCTCGGCGCTGGGCGCCAGCGTCGGGTACCAGAGGTCGTACCAGTTCTGCGACGCGAACTCGCTCTTGGGCACACCGCGCGGCGGACGGCGGACCGTGCCCAAACGCAGGCCCTCATCGGGCTGGCGCGGACTGCCGAGGCGGAGGATGCGGATGGACATGGTGAAGAGCGCGAGGCGTGAACCGTGCGTAGCCGTCAAACGTATCGCATGGTTCACCCTGGGCGCGACACCGCTGGAGCGTCAGCGTTTCGTTCCGTCCGGCGCGAACTTCAGCAGGAACAGATCGCTGTCGCCAAGATTGGTCTTGCCGTCGAATGAGCCAGGTGTCTGGCCGGCAACGAAGGCATTGCCGCCACCATCGACGCCAACGCTGGTGACCGTCTCGTTGCCCGAAGTACCGAACTGCCGCAGCCAGAGTCTGGTACCGGACTGATCGAACTTTGCGAGGAAGCCGTCTGAAGCTCCGGCCGAGGCGGCACCCGTCAGCGTCCCCGTCGTTTCGCCGACGACCATCACATTCCCTGTCGCATCGACAGCGAGCCCCCGCGCCATCTCATCCGCACCTGAGCCAATCAGCCGCAACCAAGCCAAATGACCGGATGTGTCAAGCCTGGCGACGAAGGCGTCCTGTCCGCCGGCATTGGTCTCACCGGCAAAGGAGCCTTCCGTGCGGCCGACAACATACAGGCTGCCACCGGGTCCGATAGCGACGCCCGACGCGACATCCAGATCAGCGGTGCCGAACTGCTGCATCCACTGCGAAACGCCGTTGGCGTCATATTTCGCCACCAGCACGTCCGCCGAGCCGGCGTTCGCGCCCCCGCCGAACGTATAGCCAACGACGAATACGTTTCGCTGCGCGTCCACCGCAACACCGCTAGCGTTGTCGGTGCGAGACGTACCGAATTGCCGTCCCCACTTCAGGTTGCCGTCGCCATCCAGCTTCAACACGTAAAGGTCGGCCCCACCTCCTGCATAGGGCGCAAACAAGTCTCCCGTCGTGTAGCCGGCAGCGACAACGTCCCCGGCCGCATCGACTGCCAGCGACCGCACCATTTCATATTGACCCGAGCTGATCTGGCGTATCCACCGGCGAGAGCCGGCGCTGTCGAATTTGGCGACGAAAGCGCCTGACGCTGAATTCGGAGTGGCGCCATCGATATGGCCGTCGCTCACGCCACCGACATAGACATTGCCGGCGCCATCGACCGCCACTGCAAGCGCAGTCTCATCGGCAGCGGATCCGAACTGGCGACTCCATTGTTTGGTGCCAAAGCGGTCGTACTTGATCAGCACCGCATCGAACAGGCCGGCGCTAGGCCCGCCATCCAGGCTGCCGGCCGACGCGCCCACGAGGTAGAGATTGCCGCTGGCGTCGACGGCAACGGCGCCGACGCTGTCTGCCGATGACGTGCCGGTCTGCACCGTCCAGGGCCTCACGCGAAAGGCCCAGGAATAAGTGCTAGCAAGGCGATTCCCGGCCAAGTCAGCAATCGATGCGTCCACCTTGGCGGACAAGGTCGCGTCGGTGGGCAAACCTGCCGCTGCGGTGAAGCTGAGCGTGTTTCCGCTGCAACTGACAGTGCCAGGCACGGCTGTCGCGCCTTCCGTCACCGCCAGTGCCGAGGCGTTCACCTTGCTGCAGTCGATGGCCTCGCTGAAGGTCACGGCGACCGTTGAACTGCCTGGACTGATCGTCGCTTGATCAAGCGGACTGACGGATGAAACCACGGGCGCCAGGTGATCACCAGGAGCCCCGCCCCCACCTCCGCCGCAGGCAAGCAATGAGATGGCCGCGATCAACGCAGCAATGCGCATACGAATTCTGTACCAGTTCACCGGAGTCCTCCCTCCAATTGCGGGCCTAACCGCCGCGGCGCATGAAGCCCCCAAGCATGCACTGCACCATCGCGTCGTCCGCCCCGGACCGGTCTTTGCACCTAACGTCAAGTTGGCACTGCCGGCTGTTCCTCGGGGCGCCGCGATTCTGCCGTAGCAATCAAGCGTGCGACCCGGCGTTTTCCCCGACAACACACCGCGTTCCGGCGATCCGACATGGTCCAGCGCCGGCGGCGATAGTGGCAGGGGATCTGGGCACCCTGCCGTGCCAGCAGCCTTCGGCTTGAATGCTCAACTCAGAGCGCTGCTGCAGCCGGCGCCCAGAAATGGCCCACGCAGGCCTCGCGCACGGTGAAGGCTTCGCACTGGCTGTCGATACACGCGTACTCGTCCCGATAGTCGGCAGCGAATTCCTGCTGCGCCTCGCGGCTGCGCCAGCGGTCCAGGGTCAGGAAACGCAGCGGATGCTCGGTATCGCTCATCAGCGTCGTGCCCACATAGCCCGGCGCCTGGCGGAACAGGGCCACCCACTCGCCGTCGGGGCCATAGCTGTGCAGGAACTGCTCGCGGCAGGCCTCGTTGATCTCGAACTCCCAGATGTAGACATAGTCCATCGTCTCCCCCTTTGTTCCTGCTGCCGTACGGCGCGACGCTGCAGGCTAGCTGGCGAGCAGCTGATGCAGCCCCTGCTCGTCCAGCACCGCCACGCCCAGCTCGCGCGCCTTGTCGAGCTTGGAGCCGGCTTCGTCGCCGGCGATCACGTAGTCGGTCTTCTTGGACACCGAGCCGCTGACCTTGCCGCCGGCGGCTTCGATCAGCGCTTTTGCGTCGTCGCGGCTCAGCGTCGGCAGCGTGCCGGTCAGCACCAGGGTCTTGCCGGCCAAGGGTTGCGGGCCTTGGTTGGCAGCGGCGCCATCACTCTCTTCCCAATGCACGCCGGCGGCGCGCAGCTGCTCGACCACCTCGCGGTTGTGCGGCTGCGCGAAGAAGGTGTGGAGGCTCTGCGCGACGATGGGCCCGACGTCCTTGACCTGCTGCAGCTCCTCGACGCTGGCGGCCATCAGCCGGTCCAGGTTGCCGAAGTGACGGGCCAGATCCTTGGCCGTGGCCTCGCCGACCTGGCGGATGCCCAGCGCAAACAGGAAGCGCGCCAGCGTCGTGCGCTTGCTCTTCTCCAGCGCATCGACGATGTTCTGCGCGCTCTTCTCGGCCATGCGGTCCAGCGCCGCCAGTTTGGCCACGCCCAATTTGTAGAGTCCGGGCAGGCTGGCGACGATGCCGGCATCGACGAGTTGGTCGACCAGCTTGTCGCCCAGGCCCTCGATGTCCATCGCGCGGCGGCCGGCGAAGTGCAGCAGCGCCTGCTTGCGCTGCGCCGGGCAGTAGATGCCGCCGCTGCAGCGCCAGTCGGCCTCGCCCTCGGCGCGTGCTATCGCGCTGCCGCAGACCGGGCACTGGCCGTTCAGCCGCTTGTAGAGGTCGAAGGGCTCGCCAGCATCGGCCGGCCGGCGCTCCAGCACCACGCCGACCACCTCGGGGATCACATCGCCGGCGCGGCGCACGATCACCGTGTCGCCGATGCGCACGTCCTTGCGGCGCGCCTCGTCCTCGTTGTGCAGCGTCGCATTGCTGACCGTGGTGCCACCGACGAAGACCGGCTCCAGCTTGGCCACCGGCGTGAGCTTGCCGGTGCGGCCGACCTGGATGTCGATGTCGTTCAGCCGCGTCATCTGCTCCTGCGCCGGGTACTTGTGCGCCACCGCCCAGCGCGGCTCGCGGGTGACGAAGCCCAGGCGCTGCTGCAGCGCCAGGCTGTTGACCTTGTAGACCACGCCGTCGATGTCGAAGGCCAGCGCGTCGCGCTTGCCCGCCACCTCGTCGTGGAAACGCACCAGGCCGCGCGCGCCCTGCAGCACGGCGCGCTCAGCACATACCGGCACGCCCATCGCCTGCAGCGCATCGAGCACCTGGGCATGCGTGGCCGGCAGCTCCCAGCCCCTCACCTCGCCCAGGCCGTAGGCGAAGAAGGATAGCGGCCGCTGCGCGGCGATGCCGGGGTCCAGCTGGCGCACCGCGCCGGCGGCGGCATTTCGCGGATTGACGAAGGTCTTCTCGCCCTTCTCGCGCTGGCGCTCGTTGAGCGCCTCGAAATCGTCGCGGCGCATATAGACCTCGCCGCGCACCTCGACCACCTCGGCCGTGACGCCTTCGAGCCGCAGCGGGATCTGCTTGATGGTGCGGATGTTCTGCGTCACGTCTTCGCCGGTCTCGCCGTCGCCGCGCGTCGCGGCCTGAACCAGCACGCCCTGCTCGTAGCGCAGATTGATGGCCAGGCCGTCGAACTTCAGCTCGGCGCTGTACTCCACCGCCGGCGCCTGCTCGTCGAGCTCCAACTCGCGGCGCACGCGCGCGTCGAAATTCTCGGCGCCGCTGGCCTCGGTATCGGTCTCGGTGCGGATCGACAGCATGGGCACCGCATGGCGCACCGGCGTGAAGCCGTCCAGCACCTTGCCCAGCACACGCTGCGTCGGCGAATCGGGCGTCAGCAGCTCGGGATGCGCCGTCTCCAGCGCCTGCAGCTCCTGGTAGAGGCGGTCGTACTCGGCATCCGGCAGCTCGGGCCGGTCGAGCACGTAATAGAGATGGGCGTGGTGGTTGAGCAGGCGACGCAGCTCGGCGGCGCGTGCCGCTGGCGTCGTCGCGCCCGCTGGGACGGTTTCGGCAGCGGAAAACAGATCGGTCTGACTCATCGGCGGCATTGTGGCGCAGCTCTTCACGCGCGAGGCATTTCCGGCCGCTGCCCGGGCGCCAGCGGCGCTAGACTGAGCTGTCGCAGGAGCCCGTAGCAGCCATGCCGATGTCGCCACACACCAGTCCACTTCCCTTGCTCAGCCTGCTTCTAGCCATCTGGCTGGGCTGGGTCGCGATACAAAGCTGTGAACCGCTTCGGCCCGGCAACCGCACCCATCAGCGGCGGCAGGCTGCCGTCACGCTCTTGCTTTCGCTGTCGCTGTGGTGGCCGCAGTGGCTGGGCCTGCCGGCGCCACTCTCGACCGACGGGGCCTCGCGCATGCTGCTGTGGGCGGGCGCGGCCTGGCTGAGCTGCCTGCTGGCGGTGCGCAGTGCGCAGGTCCTGCTGAGCAAGCCGGAAGACAGCATGCTGCGCGGTTCCATCGCGCTGGCCATTGCGCTGCTGCTGCTCGGAGCGAGCAATCTGACGGCGATGCAGACGCGCAGCAGCGCGACGCTGGCCCAGCTGTCGCTGCCGCTGTTGGTCGCTTCACTATTGCAGGCAGCCGCGCTGGTGTTGCTGCTGGTGCGTGGACATGGCGGCTTGGAAGGCATGTCGGCGCCGACACAGCGGCTCTTGATCGTGCTGGGCATGCCACTGCTGCTGCTGATGATGACAGCGAGCCCTATGCTGATGCTGGGCTGGCGCGGCGTGCCGCTACCCGAGCTTCAGCCCAGCGCGCTGTCGCCCGACCTGCTGTGGCTGGGCCTCGTCGCCACCGCGGCGCTGAGCTACCTGCTGCAGAGTTCAAGGGACAGCTCGGCCAGCGACCGCGACACCATCGTCACGCTGCGCCAGCAGCAATCCAGCGATGTGCTGACCGGACTGCCCAACCGCACCGGCATCGAACGCGAGATGGCTGCGCTGGCCACACGGAGCGACAAGAGCCAGTCCTCGCTGGCCGTGATGGTCTTCAATCTGGACGGCTTCCAGTCCGTCAACAACGGCTTCGGCCACGAATTCGGCGATCTGCTGCTGCGCGAGACGGCGTCGCGGCTGCGCGGCAACTGTTCCAGCCACGAGATCTGCGGTCGGCTGGGCTCGGACGAGTTCGTGCTGCTGATGCCCGACGCGGGGGATGTGGACGCGGTGAGCGCCCGCGCGCGCCGCTTCATCCTGCTGCTGTCGCAGCCCTTCCGGGCGCTGAACCATGAGGCGGCGCTGTCCTGCTCGGTCGGCATCGCCTTCTACCCCGAGCATGGCGCGGCCAGCCGGCTGCTCGGCTTCGCCGCGCTGGCGGCACAGGACGCCAAGCGCCTAGGCGGAGCCTGCTTCGCGATCTACGACCGCAGCATGGCCAAGGACTCGCGCGGCCAGGTGGAACTGCTCACCGAGTTGCGCCAGGCGATCGCGCGCAACGAGCTCCAGCTCTTCTTCCAGCCCAAGATCGACGCCATCAGCGGTCAGGTCACTGCGGCAGAAGCGCTGCTGCGCTGGAACCACCCCAGCCGCGGCGTGGTCTCGCCGACGGTGTTCATCCCGGTGGCCGAACGCTTCGGCCTGATGCGCGAGTTGGGCAACTGGGTGATCACCGCCGCCTGCACGCAGGCGCGCATCTGGCGCGAACACGGGCTGCGCATGCGCGTGGCGATCAACCTGTCGGCCCACCAGATGCGCCAAGCCGATCTGATCGATCGCATTGCCGCGGCCTTGAAGGAGCACCGCATCCAGCCCTCCTTGCTGACCTGCGAGATCACCGAATCTGTGGCGATGGAGGACACACGTGCCACGCAGGAAACCTTCCGGCAACTCGGCGAACTGGGCGTGCACCTGTCTATCGACGACTTCGGCACCGGCTACTCCAGCCTGGCCTACCTGCGCCAGCTGCCGGCCAAAGAGCTGAAGATCGACCGCAGCTTCGTCACCGAGATAGACACCAACTCCAGCGCCCTGACCATGGTCGATGCGATCGTCCGCCTGGCCCATGCGCTGAACCTGCGCGTCGTCGCCGAAGGCGTGGAGACCGAGCGCCAGCAGAAGTGGCTGCTCAAGATCGGCTGCGACGAGTTGCAGGGCTATCTGTTCGCCAAGCCGATGTCGGCCGAGGCGCTGCTGCTCTGGGCCGCCAAGGACGAGGAATCCAAGTCGCCGGCTTTCCGCGCCTCGCTGTTCGGCGAGACGCAGCCGCAGCAGTTCAGCTGAACAGGCGGCGCGCCGCCAGCGAGCCGGCGGCCAGATCGCGCGAGGCCAGGGCCTTGTAGAGCGTGCCCAGCTCCTGGTCGATCGCAGCGAAAGCGTGCAGGTTCAGCGGCTGACCGCGGTCATCGCAGATCTCGGCCTCGAAGTCGCGCGACAAGGCGCGCGCCGCTTCCTGCCAGGCGGCGAATGGCTCCAGCGCCTCGGGCGTCTGCGGCACGTCCAGCGCCAGCGTCAGCTCGCGCAAGCTGGAGGCCTGCGGGTCCTCGGCGAGCGCGGCCTGGGCCTCGAAGGCCAGCGTCAGCACCGGCGGAGCGCCTTCGTCGTGCGCGGGCAGCACCAGACGGCCCGGCACCGCGCCGGGCACGAAGCCGTGGCGCAGCGCCATCTGCTGCACATAGCCCAAGGTCCAGGCGGCGCCGCGGGCGCGCAGACGGATCGCCAGCTGAGCGTCGTGCGCGCCAGCGAACTGGTCCAGCTCGCGGGCGCGGCCCACCACGTCCAACATGTCGGGGAACTGCGCAAAGCCGCCGATGCCGTCGGCGAAGCCCTGGATCTTCTGCACGAACTCCGAGTACTCGATCTCGTTGAGCGCACCGCTGCGGTTGGCCATCTGCACGCCAGCCTGGAACTCGCCGTAGCGACGGCCGGCCATCGGCAACTCCCATTCGCCGCTCTCGGCGTTCAGCCCCTCGATATGGAAGGGCTTGGTGCCGGCACGGCGGCTGCCGGGCAGATGCGCCAGCGCGATCTCGCCGGCGATCGGCGACTCGACGTTGATGGTGGCGATCGCGTCGATCAGCGCATCGATGCGCGTCGAGGGCTTGCGTGCCGGCTGCCGTGCCACCGCGGGCACGGTGTCGTCCAGGCTGGGCACCAGCGGCGGGTGTTCGTCGAAGGGCTCGGCCACGGCGGCCTGCGCCTCGTTCAGCGTGGGCTCGGCGCGCTCGGCGCCGGACATTGTCGGCTCGATCGGCGGCGCCATGCGGCGCGGGCCGGCGCGGCGCGCGGTCCACAGGCCATGGGCCAGCACGGCTATCAGCACGAGGCCGCCGACGATGGCCAGCCAGGCGGTCAGGCTCAGGTCCTTCATGCTCAGGCCGCCTCCGCCATGTTCAGCGCCGCTTCCATGTCCACCGCGACGATGCGCGAGACGCCCTGCTCCTGCATGGTCACGCCGATCAGTTGTTCTGCCATTTCCATCGCAATCTTGTTGTGCGAGATGAAGAGGAACTGCGTGCCCTTGCTGCTCATCTCCTTGACCAGCTTGGCATAACGCTCGGTATTGGCGTCGTCCAGCGGCGCGTCCACCTCGTCGAGCAGGCAGAACGGCGCCGGGTTGAGCATGAAGATCGCGAACACCAGCGCGATCGCGGTCAGCGCCTTCTCGCCGCCCGACAGCAGGTGGATGGTCGAATTCTTCTTGCCCGGCGGCTGCGCCATCACCTGCACGCCGGCGTCCAGCACCTCTTCGCCTGTCATCACCAGCTTGGCCTGGCCGCCGCCGAAGAGGCTGGGGAACATGCGACCGAAATGCTCGTTGACCTGGTTGAAGGTCGTCATCAGCAGTTCGCGCGTCTCCAGGTCGATCTTGTGGATCGCGTCTTCGAGCGTCTTCATCGCCGACGTGAGGTCGGCGTTTTGCGCGTCGAGGAAGGTCTTGCGCTCGCGCGCCGCAGTCAGCTCGTCCAGTGCGGCCAGGTTCACCGCACCCAGCGCGGCGATCTCGCGGTTGATGCGGTCGATCTCGCCCTGCAGGCCCCAGAGCTTGACGGCGCCGTCCTCGATGCTCTTGGCGATCGCCTCCAGGTCCGCGCCTGCGGCGGTGAGCTGCTCCATGTACTGGGCACCGCCCAGCTGCGCGGCCTGCTCTTCCAGCTGCAGCTTGGTCAGGCGTTCGCGCAGCGGCTCCAGGCTGCGCTCGAACTCCAGGCGCTGCTCCTCGGCGCGGCGCAGGCGCAGCGTCAGGTCGTCATAGCTGCTGCGTACCGCGCCCAGCTCCTGCTCGCGAGCCAGCTTCAGCGCCAGCGCCTCCTGCAGGCCAGCCTGCGCGGCGGCATCGTTGAGCGTGTCCAGCTCCTGCTGCAGCGCCGCCGCGCTCTGCGTGGCCTGCTCGATTTGCTGCTGTGCGGTCTCGATCGCACGCTGCAGCTCGCCGCGGCGCGAGGCCAGCGTGCGGGCATGGAACTGCGCTTCCTGCGCGCGGCGCTCCAGCGTGCGCAGCTGCTCGCGGGCGTCGGCCATGCGGCGCTCGGCCTGGATCACGCCGTCTTCCAGCTCGGCATGGCGCTCCTGGCTGTTGGCCAGCTGCATGTCCAGCTCTTCGAAGCGCGCCTCGCCGGTGACGCGGCGCTCCTGCAGCTCTTCCAGCTGCGCGTCGACCTCGGCCAGCTCTTCCTCCAGCTGGGCACGGCGGCTGTTCGCGGCCTCAGCCTGGCTGGACAGGCGCAGCAGCTCCACATGCAGCTGGTGCGCGCGGGCCTGGGCCTCGCTGGCTTCGCGGCGCACGGTGGCCATGCGCGACGAAGCTTCGGTGTATCCAGCCTCGGCACGCACCAGCGCGCTCTTGGCCTCGTCGGCAATCAGCGTCTGCGCGCGCAGCTCCAGCGTCAGCTGCTCGATCTCCTGCGCACGGGCCAGCATGCCGGCCTGCTCGGAATCGGGCGCATAGAAACTCACCGCGAACTGGCTCACCGCATGGCCCTGCGCGGTCATGATCAGCTCGCCGTGGCTGAGCTTGGGCCGCAAAGCCAGCGCTTCGTCCAGCGAGGCGGCGGTATAGACGCCTTCCAGCCAGTCGTTGAGCAGCGCCTTCAGCCCGGCATCGTCGAGGCGCAGCAGCTCCGACAGGCGCGGCAGCGTCTGATGCGTGTTGACCAAGACCTCGGTCGGCGTCGAGTAGAAGGCCAGGCGCGCTGGCGGCGGGTCCTGGTCGAAGGCGCGCACCGTCTCCAGCCGGCCGACCGACAGCGCATTCATGCGCTCGCGCAGCGCGGCTTCCAGCGCGTTTTCCCAGCCGGGCTGGATGTGCAGCCGCGTCCACAGGCCCTGCAGTCCTTCCAGCCCATGCTTGGCCAGCCAGGGCTTGAGCTTGCCTTCGGTCTGCACCTTTTCCTGCAGCGCGCGCAGCGCGTCCAGGCGCGCAGCCAGCTCGGACTGGCGCGCACTCTGTGCGTTGGCATCCTGCTGCGCTGCGCGGCGCGCCTCTTCCAGCGCGGGCAGCTGCTCGGAGAGCTCGTGCAGCCGCGCGTCGGCCAGCTCGCGCGCCTCGTCGGCCGCCTCGCTCTGGCGCTTCAGTTCGTTCAGGCGCTCGGCGTCGGGCGCGGCCAGGCCCTGGCGCTCGCCGGCCAGGCGCTCGCGCCGCGTGCGCAGCGCACGGGTCTGCTCGTCCAGGCTGCGGCTCTCGGCGGCCAGCACCTGGATCTGCTGCTGCACCTGCACCACCTGGGCGCGCTGCTCGTTGGCGCGCGCCTGCGCGGCGCGCAGCAGGTCTTCGACGCCGGGCAGCTGGCCGGTCTGTTCCTCGGCCTGAGCGGCGAGGATCTCGCTCTGCTCCTCGGCCGCGGCGATCTGCTCGCCAATCGTCTCCTGCTCGGCGCGGGCCTCGTCGGCGCGCTCGGCCCATTGCCGGCTCTGCGCGGCCAGCTCGGCCTGGCGCGCCTCGACGCGGGCGCGGCCCTCGACGACGTAGCGGATGCGCTCTTCGAGCTTGCTGACTTCCAGCTGCGCCTCGGCCATGCGGCCCTGCGCGGCATGCAGCTCGTCGCCGGCGGCGTAATGGGCCTGGCGGATGGTCTCCAGCTCGGCCTCGACATGGCGCAGCTCGGCAAGGCGCGACTCCAGCGCATTGGTCGCCTGGGCGTGCTCGCTCTTCACGCGCGTCTCTTCGCTGGCGGCGTCGCGGTGCTTGAGGAACCACAGCTGGTGCAGTTTGAGCAGCCCCTGCTCCTGCAGCTGGCGGTAGGTGGCCGCCACCTCGGCCTGCTTCTCCAGACGCTCGAGGTTGCTGGTGAGCTCGCGCAGGATGTCTTCGACGCGGGTCAGGTTCTCGCGCGTGTCCTTGAGCCGGTTCTCGGTCTCGCGGCGGCGTTCCTTGTACTTGGAGACGCCGGCGGCTTCCTCGAGGAAGAGGCGCAGCTCTTCGGGCTTGCTTTCGATGATGCGGCTGATCGTGCCCTGGCCGATGATCGCGTAGGCGCGCGGGCCCAGGCCGGTGCCGAGGAACACGTCCTGCACATCGCGGCGACGCACCGGCTGGTTGTTGATGAAGTAGCTGCTGGTGCCGTCGCGGGTCAGCACGCGCTTGACCGCGATCTCGGTGAACTGGTTCCACTGGCCGCCGGCGCGGGCCAGCGTGTTGTCGAAGATCAGCTCGACGCTGGCGCGGCTTGCCGGCTTGCGGTTGCCGCTGCCGTTGAAGATCACATCCTGCATGGACTCGCCACGCAGCTCGGAGGCCTTGCTCTCGCCCAGCACCCAGCGCACCGCGTCCATGATGTTGGACTTGCCGCAGCCGTTCGGCCCGACGACGCCGACCAGCTGCCCCGGCAGCTGGAAGTGGGTCGGTTCGGCAAAGGACTTGAAGCCCGAGAGCTTGATCGAGTTCAGGCGCATTGAGAGGGGATCAGACCGCGACTAAGCCTTTGATTTATTTGCAGAAAAGCCCCGATCACGGGGCTCTTCACGGGGCCGGATGATACCATCCGACCTCTGTCGAAATCCGGCTGCGCGCGTCCCCTCCCTCGCCTGCAGCCACGCTGTCAAGAACATGGCCAAGAACACCCCCGCCTCCTCCGCCAAACCTGCCCGCAGCAAGCCCGCCGCCAAGGCGGCCGCGCCCAAGACGCCCAAGGCACAGCAAGCCGCGCCCAAGATGCGCGAGATGCCGCCCAACCCGCCGTCGCGCCCGAGCAAGGAACTGCATGTGTTCCCCAACCCGGCGCCCGAGCGCGACTATGTGATCCAGTTCCAGGTTCCCGAGTTCACCTGCCACTGCCCGCTGACCGGCCAGCCTGATTTCGCGCACTTCACGATCGACATGATCGCGGACAAATACTGCGTCGAGCTGAAGAGCCTGAAGATGTACTTCTGGAGCTACCGCGACGAAGGCGCCTTCCACGAGAAGGTGACCAACACCATCCTCGAAGACATCGTGAAGGTGACGAACCCGCGCTTCATCCGCATCACCGCCAAGTGGTATGTGCGCGGCGGCATCTACACCAATGTGGTCGTCGAGCACCGCAAGAAGGGCTGGAAGCCCGCGCCGCGCGTGGACCTGCCGGCGCACGGCTTCGAGACCGGCCTGCTGCGCTGATCAGGAAGGCCGCCCAACGATGAGCCACGCTGCCCAGGCGCCGCACAACCCCTTGCTGGACAAGCTGCACCCGTACCCGTTCGAACGTCTGCGCGCGCTCACCAAGGACATCACGCCCAACCCGGCTTACAAGCCGATCAGCCTGGGCATCGGCGAACCCAAGCATCCGGCGCCGGCGCTGATCGGCGAGGCGCTGATGGCCAGCCTGAAGAGCCTGTCGGCCTATCCACCCACGGCCGGCGACCCGGCGCTGCGCGCCGCAGCCTCGGCCTGGCTGCAGCGCCGCTATGGGCTCAATGTCGACCCGGCCACCGAGATCCTGCCGGTCAACGGCTCGCGCGAGGCGCTGTTCTCACTGGCGCAGACCGTGATCGATCCGACGCGCCCGGGCGCCACCGTGGTCTGCCCCAATCCCTTCTATCAGATCTACGAGGGCGCAGCGATCCTGGCCGGCGCGCAGACCGCCTTCGCCAACAGCGACCCGGCGCGCAATTTCGCCGCCGACTGGCGCCAGATCGACGAGGCCACCTGGGCGAAGACGCAGCTGCTCTACACCTGCTCGCCCGGCAACCCCACCGGCGCGGTGATGCCACTATCGGAGTGGAAGGAGCTGTTCGAACTGTCGGACAAGTACGGCTTCGTCATCGCGTCGGACGAGTGCTATTCGGAGATCTACTTCCGCGACGAGCCGCCGCTGTCGGGTCTGGAAGCCGCGGCCAAGCTGGGCCGCAGCGACTTCCGCAACCTGATCGCGCTGACGAGTCTCTCCAAGCGCTCCAATGTGCCGGGCCTGCGCTCGGGTTTCGTCGCCGGCGACGCCAGCATCATCAAGCGCTTCCTGCTCTACCGCACCTACCACGGCAGCGCGATGAGTCCCATCGTGCAGGCGGCCAGCATCGCCGCCTGGGGCGACGAGCAGCACGTCATCGACAACCGCGCGCAGTACCGCGCGAAGTTCGCCCAGGTGACGCCGCCGCTGGCCGAAGTGCTGGACGTGGCGCTGCCCGATGCCAGCTTCTACCTGTGGGCCGGCGTGCCTGGTGGCGACGACATCGACTACGCGCTGCAGTTGCTCGCTCAATACAATGTCGCAGTGCTGCCTGGCAGCCTCCTGGCGCGAACCGCCCATGGGGTGAATCCGGGCGCGGGCCGCATCCGCATGGCCCTGGTCGCCGAGGTGGACGAATGCCTCGAAGCCGCCCGTCGCATCGTCGAGTTCACCCGCTCGTACCGCCCTTCTTCCTCTTCCGCATCCTCTTCTTCTCTTTGAGTCTTTCCCCATGACCCAACAACTGCAATCCGTCATCGAGCTGGCCTGGGACGGCCGTGCCACCCTGAACCCCGCCAACGCGCCTGAAGTGCGCGAGGCCGTCGAGCATGTGATTGCCGAGCTGGACGCCGGTCGTCTGCGCGTCGCCGAGCGCCAGGGCGTGGGCCAGTGGACCGTGCACCAGTGGGTGAAGAAGGCGGTGCTGCTGTCCTTCCGCCTGAACGACAACAAGCTGATGGGTGCCGGCGACCTGACCTTCTTCGACAAAGTGCCCAGCAAGTACGGCCAGATGGACGAGGCCGCGATCCGCGCCAGCGGCGTGCGCGTGGTGCCGCCGGCCGTGGCCCGCCGCGGCAGCTTCCAGGCCAAGAACGTGATCCTGATGCCGTCCTTCGTGAACATCGGCGCCTATGTCGATGAAGGCACGATGGTCGACACCTGGGCCACCGTCGGCTCCTGCGCGCAGATCGGCAAGAACGTGCACTTGAGCGGCGGTGTGGGCATCGGCGGCGTGCTGGAGCCGCTGCAGGCCAACCCGACCATCATCGAGGACAACTGCTTCATCGGCGCGCGCTCGGAAGTGGTCGAAGGCGTGATCGTTGAAGAGAACTCGGTGATCTCGATGGGCGTCTACATCGGCCAGAGCACGCCGATCTACGACCGCGAAACCGGTACCGTGAGCTACGGCCGCGTGCCGGCCGGCTCGGTGGTGATCAGCGGTTCGCTGCCCAAGGATGGCGGCAAGTACAGCCTCTACGCTGCCATCATCGTGAAGAAGGTCGACGCCGGCACCCGCGCCAAGACCAGCATCAACGATCTGCTGCGCGACTGATGGACCACCCCCTACGCGCTGCGCGCGCCCCCTCGAGGGGGCACGTCCGTAGGACCGGCGGAGCCGGATCCTCGGACGTCGCTCGGCTCGTAGGCGGCATGCCTAGCGCGGCGCGCATCGCCTAGATCGCAAGTCAGGGAGGACTGCAGCATGGCCAGCAGCGGAAACATGGAGCGCATCCTGCGGCTGATGGCCGAGAAGGGGGCGTCGGATTGCTATCTGTCGGCGAGCATGCCGGTGTTGTTCCGCATCAACGGACAGATGGTGCAATTGTCCGACCAGGTGCTGTCACCGCAGCAGCCCAAGCTGCTGATCTCGGAAGTGCTGGACGAGATCCAGATGGCCGAGCTGGAGGCCACCGGCGAGCTGAACATGGCCGTGTCGGTCAACGGCGTCGGTAGCTTCCGCCTCTCGGGCTTCAAGCAGCGCGGCACCATCGCTGGCGTGTTCCGGCACATCCCGCACACCATCCCCTCGCTGGAAAGCCTGCGCCTGCCCCCCATCCTGGGCAAGCTGGTGCAGGAAAAGCGCGGCCTGATCCTGATGGTCGGCGCCACCGGCACCGGCAAGAGCACCACGCTGGCCTCGATGCTGGAACAGCGCAACCAGACCATGGCCGGCCACATCCTGACCATCGAGGATCCGCTGGAGTACCTGTTCCGCAACAAGCGCTCGGTGGTCAATCAGCGCGAGGTGGGCCGCGATACCGCCTCGCTGCAGATCGCGCTGAAGAACGCGCTGCGGCAGGCGCCCGACTGCATCCTGATCGGCGAGATCCGCGATCGCGAGACCATGACCGCAGCGCTGTCCTACTCGCTGTCGGGCCATCTGGTGCTGGCCACGCTGCACGGCAACAACAGCTACCACGCCTTGAACCGCATCATGTCCTTCTACACGCCGGAATCGCGCCCGGCGATGTTGAACGACCTCGGCGCCGGTCTGAAGGCGGTGATCTCGCAGCGGCTGGTGCGCGCTACTGCTGGCGGCCGCGTGCCGGCGATCGAGATCCTGCTCAACACCAAGCTGATTGCCGAGCTGATCGAGCAAGGCGACTTCGGCGGCGTGAAGGAGGCGATGGAGAAGTCCATTGCCGAAGGCTCGCAGACCTTCGAGGAACACTTCGCCAAGCTGATCAAGGACGGCACGATCACTCGCGAGGAAGGCCTGGCCTTCGCCGACTCGCCGACCAATCTGCTCTGGCGCCTGCAGAACGAGACCCCGGCTACCAACGGCAAGCAGAACGCCACCAAGGAGGAGCCTGCCAGCGATCTGGCCAGCTTCACCGAGATCACCCTGGACGTACGCCCTGAATGAGTCCCACGCTTGAGTTGCTGGAAGCGCTGATCGCGCGTCCCTCGGTCACCCCCGACGACGCGGGCTGCCAGCAGCTGATCGCCGAACGCCTGACGCGCTGTGGCTTCGAGATCGAACGCATGGACAGCGGCCCCGAAGGCGCGCGCGTCGCCAATCTTTGGGCCATCCGCAAGGGCCGCGGCGGCGACGCGGCGCCGGTGCTGATGTTTGCCGGCCATACCGATGTGGTGCCGCCCGGCAGCCTGACTGCCTGGGGCAGCGACCCCTTCGTGCCCAGTTATCGCGGCGGCCGCATCTATGGTCGAGGTGCCGCCGATATGAAGGGCTCGCTCGCAGCGATGGTCGTCGCCGCCGAAGAGTTCGCTGCAGCGCATCCCGGCCATCACGGCAGCGTCGCGCTGCTGCTCACCAGTGACGAGGAAGGCCCGGCGGTGCATGGCACCGTGGTCTGCTGCGAAAAGCTGAAGGCACGCGGCCAACGCCTGGACTACTGCATCGTCGGCGAGCCGACCTCGGTCGAGACGCTGGGCGACATGGTCAAGAACGGTCGTCGCGGCACGCTGTCGGGCAAGCTCACCGTCAAGGGCATCCAGGGCCATGTCGCCTACCCGCATTTGGCGCGCAACCCGGTGCATCAGGTCGCACCGGCACTGGCCGAACTGGCGGTGACCGAGTGGGACGCCGGCAACGCCTACTTCCCGGCCACGACCTTCCAGATCTCCAACATCCACGCCGGCACCGGCGCGACCAATGTCATCCCCGGCGAGGTCGTGATCGACTTCAATTTCCGTTTCTCGACCGAGTCCACACCCGAGGGCCTGAAGACACGCGTGCACGCGCTGCTCGACCGTCTCGGCCTCGAGTACCGGCTGGACTGGGTACTCGGCGGCGAGCCCTTCCTGACACCGATCGGCACGCTGTCCGAGGCGGTCAGCGCAGCCATCGAGGCAGAATGCGGTCGCCGTCCCGAGCTCTCCACCACCGGCGGCACCTCCGACGGCCGTTTCATCGCCAAGATCTGCGCGCAGGTGCTGGAGTTCGGCCCGATCAACGCGACCATCCACAAGGTCGACGAGAACGTGCCGGCCGACTGCCTCGACCCGCTGAAGAACGTCTATCTGCGCACGCTGCGCACGCTGCTGCTCGAATCTCCCGCCCCGTGAACCTGATCACCTGCATCGAACAACAAGCCGCCCGCCTGAACGAGGCGGGCGTTTCTTTTGGGCATGGCACCAGCAATGCCTTCGACGAGGCTGCCTGGCTGGCGATGTGGCAGCTGGACCTGCCGCTGGACAGCCTGGATGAGCATGCCGAGCAGGACCTGAGCCCTGAGCAGCAGGCGGACATCGAGGCACTGGTGGCCGAGCGCATCGCCACGCGCAAGCCGGCCGCCTACCTGACGCAGGAGGCCTGGCTGCAGGGCGTGCCTTTCTATGTGGACGAGCGCGCGATCGTGCCGCGCTCCTTCATCGCCGAGCTGATCGCCGACGAGAGCATCGACCCCTGGCTGTCGGACCAGACACGACGCGTGCTGGACCTGTGCACCGGCAACGGCAGCCTGGCGGTGCTGGCAGCGATGGCCTGGCCGGAGGTGCAGGTGGATGCGATCGACATCAGTGCCGACGCGCTCGAGGTGGCGCGCATCAATGTCGACCAGCACGGCCTGGCAGAGCGCATCCGCCTGCTGCTGGGCGATGGGCTGGCGCCTGCGCAGGGGCTCTACGACCTGATCCTGTGCAATCCGCCCTATGTGAACAGCGAGTCGATGGCCTCGCTTCCCCAAGAGTATCTGGCCGAACCGCGGCTGGCGCTGGCCGGCGGCGCCGATGGCATGGACTTCGTGCGCAGGCTGTTGGCCGATGCGCCCGCACACATGAGCGAACACGCGGTGCTGGTGCTGGAGATCGGCAACGAGCGCGCCTACTTCGAGGCAGCGTTCCCGCAACTGGAAGTCGTCTGGCTGGAGACTTCAGCGGGCGATGACCAGGTGCTGCTGGTCACTCGCGAAGCGCTGCTGCAGGCGGCTCACGGCGCGGCGTCCGCATCATGATCACGCTGAAGAACGTCACGCTGCGTCGCGGCGTGAAGATCGTGCTCGACGACGCCAGCGTCACGCTGCAGCCCGGAGAGAAGATCGGCCTGGTGGGCCGAAACGGCGCGGGCAAGTCCAGCCTGTTTGCACTGCTCACCGACCGACTGCATGCCGACCGCGGCGATGTGGAGATCCCGCGCCAGTGGCGGCTGGCCGAAGTCGCACAGCACATGCCTGAGACCGATGCGCCGGCCACCGAGTTCGTGCTGGAAGGCGATACGCGGCTGATGGCCGCACGCGCCGCGCTGGCCGCCGCGGAAGCCAACGGCGACGGCCATGCGATCGCCGAAGCGCATGTGCTGCTGACCGATGCCAACGCCTTCGATGCGCGTGCCCGCGCGCAGGCGCTGCTGATGGGCCTGGGCTTCAAGGCCGACCAGGTCGATGCGCCAGTGAACAGCTTCTCGGGTGGCTGGCGCATGCGCCTGCAGCTGGCGCGCGCGCTGATGTGCCCGGCCGACCTGATGCTGCTGGACGAGCCGACCAACCACCTGGACCTGGATGCGCTGGTCTGGCTGGAAGCCTGGCTGCAGCGCTTCGACGGCACGCTGATCGTGATCAGCCACGACCGCGAGTTCCTCGACGCGATCACCAAGGTGACGCTGCATCTGGACGAGGCCAAGCTGGCCCGCTACGGCGGCAACTACACCGCGTTCGAGGCGATGCGCGCTGAGCGCATGGCGCTGCAGCAGGCGGCCTACGAGAAGCAGCAGGACCGCATCGCGCATCTGCAGAAGTTCATCGACCGCTTCAAGGCCAAGGCCACCAAGGCCAAGCAGGCGCAGAGCCGCGTCAAGGCGCTGGAGCGCATGGAGAAGCTCGCGCCGGTGCTCACCGCCAGCGACTTCGCCTTCGAGTTCCGCGAACCGGTGTCGCTGCCCAACCCGATGCTGGCGCTCAAGGACGTCAGCTGCGGCTATGGCGACAAGACCATCGTCCACGGCATTAATCGCAGCGTGCTGGCCGGCCAGCGCATCGGCATCCTCGGTGCCAACGGCCAGGGCAAGTCCACGCTGGTGAAGACCATCGCGCGCATGCAGCCGCCGCTGGCCGGGCAGATCACCGAGGGCAAGGGCCTCTCCATCGGCTACTTCGCCCAGCAGGAGATGGACCTGCTGCGTCCCGACGAAGGGCCGCTGGCGCATATGGTGCGACTGGCGAAGGAGGTCAGTCCGCAGGCGCGCGAGCAGGAGCTGCGCGATTTCCTCGGCCAGTTCCGCTTCACCGGCGACATGGTGATGCAGAGCGTCGGCAGTCTCTCGGGCGGCGAGAAGGCGCGCCTGGTGCTGGCGATGATCGTCTGGCAGCGCCCCAACCTGCTGCTGCTCGACGAACCGACCAACCACCTGGACCTGCAGACGCGCGAGGCGCTATCGATGGCGCTCAACGAGTTCGAAGGCACGGTGATGCTGGTCAGCCATGACCGCGCGTTGCTGCGCGAGGTCTGCGACGAGTTCTGGCTCGTGGCCAAGGGCGCGGTCGGGCCCTTCGACGGCGATCTGGACGACTACCAGCGCTGGCTGCTCGAGACGGCCAAGGAGGCGGCGCGCGAACTCAAGGCGGCGGCAGCCACGACTGCCGCGACGCCCTCAGCCGCTACCGCCGCGCCCAGCGCCGGCAGCAGCGGCCAGTCCCGGGAGGAGCGCAAAGCAGCGGGGCAGGCCCGTCAGCGCCTGGCTGAGCAGACCCGCCCCTTGCGCAAGGAAATGGAAGCTCTGGACGGCAAGCTGCACAGCCTGGCCGCCGAGCGCCAGACTCTGGAGGACGAACTGTCCAGCGGCAGCTGCTCGGCGGGCCGCATCGCCGAAGTCGGACGCCGACTGAAGGCGATAGGCGACGACATTGAGGCCGCGGAGATGCGCTGGCTCGAACTGGGCGAACAGATCGAGGCCCTTCAGGCGACGAACTGATCGCGGCGGTTATGGGTTGCGGCCCAGCAGTTCCAGCAACAGCGCGATGCGCGCCTTCACCGGCCCGAGCGCACCCGCGCTGCGGAACGGCCGCCCATGCTGGGCAGGCAGGATGACGGGCCCGGCATCGCAGCGGGTGCTCAGCCAGACTTCAACGCCCTGAGCCTGCGCGCGCAGCAATGCGGACTCCAGCGCGTTGGACAGCGTGCCGTTGCCTGTTCCGGCGACAACGATGCCATCGACGCCGCTGGCCAGCAGTGCATCAACGACGGCTCCATCGGCGCCCACGTGATTCAGCACGATCTGCACCCGCGGCCAGGATTGAGCCGGGCGCAAAACCGTGCCAAGTCCCACGCCTGCCTCTGCATCTGGCCATGGGCAAAGCGCGCGGACAACCCCCTCCTCGATCACTGCCATCGGCCCGCCTTCGGCCGAAGCAAAGGCGTTGACACGATAGCTATGCACCTTGCGGACCGCGTCGGCCGCATGTACCGCACCCGCAAACGCGCACAGCACGCCGGTCGCGCCGGGCTGTGATGCGACACGAACCGCGTCGAGCAGGTTCTGCGGGCCGTCTGCCAGCAGGGCTGTCGCCGGGCGCATGGCCGCGGTGAGCACGACCGGCTTCCGAGGAGCGAGCACACGCTGAAGGAAGTAGGCCGTCTCCTCCAGCGTATCGGTGCCATGGGTCACGACGATGCCTTGGACCTCGGGCCGATCCAGATGCCGCTGCACAGCCTGGGCAACCCGTTGCCAGGTTGCGAAGTCCATGTCCTTGCTGTCGATCTGCGCCACCTGCTCGCATTCGAGCGAAAAGCTGGCCAGCTGCGGCACAGCGCGCACCAAATGTCCGACGCCGAGCTGCGCGGCGCTGTAGCCGATGTTGTCCGCCGCATCGGCTGCAGTGCCGGCGATGGTGCCTCCGGTGCCAAGGATCACGAGCATGCAGCCCCCTTCGGTAAAGTCTGCTGTACATTCATACAGATACTGGATATATACTCAGCCAGGCATCCATCTCATCGGGTGCAGCGAGAGAGGACAACGTGGACGACATCGCCAAAGATCAAGCCAACGGAAACGAGATGCGCCTGACCGCGCGGCAGCAGCAGATCCTTGATCTGGTGCGTGAAGCCATTGAGCGCACGGGTGCGCCGCCGACACGCGCAGAGATTGCCGCTGAACTCGGTTTCCGTTCCGCGAATGCTGCCGAAGAACATCTGCAGGCACTGGCCCGCAAGGGTGCGATCGAACTCGTCGGCGGCACATCGCGCGGCATACGTTTGAAGTCGGACACGTTGAAGCAGGTTCACCAGGCCCGCATGGCTCGCGAAGCGGCCAATCAGCAGTTCGAACTGCCGCTGGCCGGCCTCGCGCAGCTGACGCTGCCACTGGTTGGTCGCGTCGCAGCCGGTCAACCGATTCTCGCCCAGGAACATGTGGAGCAGACCTATACGCTTGAGGCCGGCATGTTCGAGCGCAAGCCCGATTTCCTGTTGAAGGTACGCGGCATGAGCATGAAGGACATCGGCATCATGGACGGGGATCTGCTGGCCGTGAAGCAGGCGCGGGACGCAAAGAACGGGCAGATCGTCGTTGCACGCATCGGCGAGGAAGTCACGGTCAAACGCTATCGGCGCAACCGCGAGCAGATCACCCTGCTGCCCGAGAACGAAGATTTCGAGCCCATCGTGGTCGGACCCGAGGACGAGTTCTGCATCGAAGGTCTTGCGGTGGGATTGATCCGACCGCAGTTCAACGCTTGAGTCGAATAAGGACCTGCTCATCATGATGAAGGCCCGCCATTTTGAAGACTGCTTCACGCTGGAGCAGATTCCGAACGTCGGTCCGGCGGTCGCCGCCGATCTTCGTGCGCTGGGCGTGCAACGCCCAAAGGATCTGCGGCGACACGACCCCTACGCGCTTTACCAGCGCTTGTGTCGCCAGACTGGCACGCGACACGACCCTTGCATGCTCGATACCTTGATGGCAGCTGTGGACTTCATGGCCGGCGGTCCGCCACGTCCCTGGTGGCACTTCACCGAGCAGCGCCGCCAGCGCTATGGCGCTGTTTGATCGGCGAGCCGGCAGTTCGCCGGTCTCATTGGAATGAGTAGGCAACAGAAAAAAACCCCAGAGCTTGCGCACTGGGGTTTTCATTTTTTGGCGGAGTGGACGGGGCTCGAACCCGCGACCCCCGGCGTGACAGGCCGGTATTCTAACCAACTGAACTACCACTCCAATACCGTAAAGGGTATTGAATAAGTTTCGCAATCCGCTGAGATACTCTCTCAGCCAACTGCCAAGCCTTATTAAACTTGGCGTCCCCTAGGGGATTCGAACCCCTGTAGTCACCGTGAAAGGGTGGTGTCCTAGGCCTCTAGACGAAGGGGACTAATCCTTCTTTTCGCGAACTCATCCGACTGCGCGCCCCGCCAGCCCGAAGGCTATTGGTGGAGGTAAGCGGGATCGAACCGCTGACCTCTTGCATGCCATGCAAGCGCTCTCCCAGCTGAGCTATACCCCCGCGAAGTCTTTTCTGACTTCCCGAGCGACTCGCGCCGTCGAGTTGATTCCGACTCAAAAATACAAACGGCCAAATGAATGGCCGTTTGCTATGCAAACCTTGGCGGAGTGGACGGGGCTCGAACCCGCGACCCCCGGCGTGACAGGCCGGTATTCTAACCAACTGAACTACCACTCCGCGTGGGATAAGTTTCGCAACCCATCGAGAATATATCCCGACAAATTGCCAAGCCTCATCAAACTTGGCGTCCCCTAGGGGATTCGAACCCCTGTAGTCACCGTGAAAGGGTGGTGTCCTAGGCCTCTAGACGAAGGGGACTAATCCTTCTTCATGACTTGAACTGCGCGCCACCTCAGCCCTAGGGCTCTTGGTGGAGGTAAGCGGGATCGAACCGCTGACCTCTTGCATGCCATGCAAGCGCTCTCCCAGCTGAGCTATACCCCCTTTGAAACCTTAGCTGCAGTTTGTGCAGTTCAGTTTCTTCGGTGTCGCGCTGTTCAAGCGAGACCGAAAGTATAAAGGTTTTTTCATGCACTGCGCAAGCGTTCGATCACAACTTCTTTGCTAAACAGCTCAAGCACCGCATCCAACGAAGGCGTCTGGGCACGACCGCAGACAGCGACGCGCACGGGCATGGCCAGCTGAGGCATCTTCAGCCCGTGTTTGCCGAGCGCTTCCTTCAGCGCCGCCTGAATCGAGACCTTGTTCCAGTCGATGCTGAGCAGCATGTCAGCGAGCTCTCGCAAGACCGGCTTCACCGCATCGGTCAAGTGCGTCGTGACGTCCTCCTGGGTGGGCTGAACCGGTGAGAAGTACATCGCCAGCCAGTCCGCCAGTTCCACCGTCGTTCCGCAGCGATCCTTGAACAGCGCGCACATCGTCTCCATCGCAGCGTTCGCTTCAGCCACAATGCCACGTCGGTGCAACTGTTCTGAGACAAGGCGTGCCAGGCGGCCGTTATCAGCAGTCTTGATGTACTGGCCGTTCACCCACACCAGTTTGGCCGGGTCCCACTGTGCTGGACTTCTGGACAAGTGGCTGCCGTCGAACCACTGAACCAGTTGCTGGCGACTGAACAGTTCTTCGTCTCCATGGCTCCAGCCCAGGCGCGAAAGGTAGTTCAGCATCGCCTCGGGCAGATAGCCGCCTTCCTCGTAGGCCGTCACGCTCACGGCGCCGCGTCGCTTGGAGAGTTTCTGCCCATCATCGCCGAGGATCACCGGCACATGCCCGAACTTCGGCAACGGCGCGCCCAGTGCACGAAAGATGTTGATCTGCCAAGGCGTGTTGTTCACATGCTCGTCGCCGCGGAAGACATGGGTGATGTTCATATCCCAGTCATCCACGACCACCGCAAAGTTGTAGGTCGGCACGCCATCCGGCCGCAGGATGATCAGATCGTCGATCTCGCGATTGTTGATGGTGATCGGACCCTTGACCAGGTCATCCCAGGTGACATCACCCTCCAGTGGGTTCTTGAAGCGTACGACCGGCTTCACCCCCGCAGGAATCGCAGGCAGCGTTTTGCCGGGCTCTGGGCGCCAGCGCCCGTCGTAGCGAGTCTTCTCGCCGCGGGCACGCTGCGCTTCGCGCATCGCATCCAATTCGTCGGGCGTGCAGTAACAACGGTAGGCCTTGCCTTCTGCGATCAGTTGATCGACCACTGCGTGATAGCGATCGAGCCGCTTCATCTGGTAGAACGGGCCCTCGTCATAGTCGAGACCCAACCAACTCATCGCCGCCAGGATTTGTTCCACCGAATCCTGCGTCGATCGCGCGACATCGGTGTCCTCGATACGCAGCACGAACTTGCCGCCGTAGTGGCGGGCGAAGGCCCAGGAGTACAGCGCAGTGCGCGCAGTGCCCAGATGCAGAAAGCCGGTTGGTGACGGCGCAATACGCGTACGGACCGGTAGATTCATCGCTTCGATTTGACTAGTCATCAGTTCTTCAAAGTGGAAAGCCCACGCAGCAGATCGTCGGTGATGTCGTCCACATGCTCGAGACCCACCGCCAGCCGGATCAGCCCCTGGCCGATGCCTGCCGCCGCCCGCTGAGCTTCGGTCAGGCGCCCGTGCGAGGTTGTCGCCGGGTGGGTGATGATGGACTTGGTATCGCCCAGATTGGTCGCAATGCTCAACAGCCGCGTGCTGTCAATGACGTGAAAGGCTGCAGCGCGCGACGCCTCGGGCGTACTTGAGCGCAGCACGAAGGACACGACCGCCCCGCCCTGCTCGCCTTGCTGGCGCATCGCCAGTTCGTGCTGCGGATGAGAAGGCAGGCCAGGATAGAACACCCGCTCGACCTGCGGCTGCTGCTCCAGCCAGCGCGCCACGGCCAAAGCGTTGGCGCTATGCGCCTTCATGCGCAGCCCCAGCGTCTCAAGTCCCTTGAGCACGACCCAGGCATTGAACGGCGACAGGGTCATGCCGGCGGTACGGATCACCGGGCCGAACACGTCCTTGATCAATCTCTCCGAGCCGCACAGCGAGCCGGCCATGACACGCCCCTGCCCATCCAGATACTTTGTGCCCGAATGCATCACCAGGTCGGCACCCAGCGACGCCGGTTGCTGCAACGCCGGGGAACAGAAGCTGTTGTCCACCACCAGCAGCGCGCCGACCTCGTGGGCCAGGTCCGCCAGGGCACGGATATCGCACACCTCGGTGAGCGGATTGGTCGGTGTCTCGGCGAAGAGCAGCTTGGTCGTCGGCTTGATCGCCGCGCGCCAGTCGGCCAAATCGGTCTGCGATACGAAGCTGGTCTCGACACCGAACTTGCCGAACTCCTTGGCAAACAAATTGATCGTCGAGCCGAACACCGATCGCGAGCAGATCACATGGTCGCCCGCCTTCAGCAGACCCATGATCAGCAGCAGGATCGCGCTCATGCCGGTCGAGGTAGCCACCGCCGCCTCGGTACCTTCCAGCGCAGCCAGCCGCGACTCGAAGCTGCGCACCGTCGGGTTGCTGGTGCGCGAATAGGTGAAGTCCTCCGAGGCGGCAAAGCGCCGTGCCGAAGTCTCGGCGTCGGGCTGCACATAGCCGCTGGTGAGGAACAGCGCCTCGGAGTTCTCGCCATGCTGGCTAGGCGCCAGCGCGGTGCGCACCGCCAACGTCTCGGGCCGCAGCCCTTCAGGCAGCCTGGCGCGAGCGATGCGGCGTTCCTCGTCGTTCATGCTCACTGACCCTCGCCACCGCTTTGCAGCGCCAGCCGCGTGCGTGCCGGACCATCCTCTTCATCGCCCTGGGACAGGCGCTGCTCCTGCATCGTGGCGAAATCCTCGTCGCTGACGTCGCCGGTGACGTAGTGCCCATCGAAGCACGACGCCTCGAAGCCCCCCAGGCCAGGCCTGAGCGCTGCGACGACGCGCTTCATCGCATCCACATCCTGATAGATCAGCGCGTCGGCGCCGATGTACTGGCGGATCTCCTCGATGCTGCGGTTGTGCGCGATCAGCTCTTCCTTGGTCGGCATGTCGATGCCGTAGACATTCGGGAAGCGGACCGGCGGCGCGGCCGAGGCCATATAGACCTTGTTCGCGCCGGCCTCACGGGCCATCTGCACGATCTCCTTGGAGGTGGTGCCGCGCACGATGGAGTCGTCCACCAGCAGCACATTGCGCCCCTTGAATTCGACGCCGATCGCGTTGAGCTTCTGGCGCACCGACTTCTTGCGCACGCCCTGCCCCGGCATGATGAAGGTGCGGCCGACGTAGCGGTTCTTCACGAAACCTTCGCGATAGGGCTTGCCGATCTTGTGCGCAAGCTGCATCGCCGACGGGCGGCTCGATTCCGGGATCGGAATCACCACATCGATATCGCTGGGCGGCATCGTCGAGATGACGCGCTGTGCCAGCGTCTCGCCCATGTTCAGGCGCGCCTGATAGACCGAGATGCCGTCCAGCACCGAATCAGGCCGGGCCAGATAGACGAACTCGAACATGCAGGGGTTGAGCACCGACTTTTCCGCACACTGCTCGGTGTGCACGCGGCCCTGGGTGTCGATGAAAAGTGCCTCGCCCGGCGCGACGTCACGCTCCAGGCGATGCCCCGTGCCCTCGAGCGCCACGCTCTCGCTGGCGACCATGAACTCGCCGTCTGCCGAGCGGCCAAAACACAGCGGTCGGATGCCATAGGGATCGCGGAAGGCCAGCAAGCCATGGCCGGCGATCAGCGCGATCACCGCATACGAGCCCTTGATGCGCTTGTGCACCGCCCGTACAGCCCTGAACACCGACTCGGGCGTCAGCGGCAGATCGCGCGCCACCTGCTCCAGCTCATGCGCCAGCACATTGAGCAGTACCTCGGTGTCGCTCTCGGTGTTGATGTGGCGGCGATCAATGTCGAAGAGCTGCTTCTTGAGCGAATGCGCATTCGTCAGATTGCCGTTGTGCACCAGCACGATGCCGAAAGGCGCGTTGACGTAGAAGGGCTGAGCCTCTTCCTCGCTGTAGGCGTTGCCGGCCGTCGGGTAGCGCACCTGGCCCAGGCCGATATTGCCTGGCAGCGCGCGCATATTGCGCGTGCGAAACACATCGCGCACCATGCCGCGCGCCTTGTGCATGAAGCACTTGTTGCCCTGCATCGTGACGATGCCCGCTGCATCCTGGCCGCGGTGCTGCAGCAGCAGCAAGGCGTCATAGATCAGCTGATTGACGGGCGTCTGGGAAATCACGCCAACAATGCCGCACATGGGTCGTTCCTCGTAGTCCTGCTAAGACGTCTCAAGACGCTGTTTTCTCAAACTTGCCGCGCGACCGTCCGTCGATCAGACCGTCACGATGAATTTCACCACGTCCTCGGGCAGCACCGGGCTCAAGCCCTGCAGCGCGACGCGCAGCCAGGGCGCGATCACCGAAGCCTGCCAGGACTCGCTGCGCGACAGCGGCGACATGCCGGCCAGCACCACCATCAGCAAGACGATCAAAACACCGCGCAGCACGCCGAAGCCGCCGCCAAGCAATCGGTCCAGCAGGCTCAGCGGTGTGGCCCGCACCAGCATTTGCACCAGCCGCGCGGCCAAGCCCCAGACGACGAGTATCAGCACAAAGGCCAGCACCAAGCTCAGGCCATGCAACAGAGTGGCATCGAAGCGATCCTGCGGCAGCCAGCCGGCCACCAGCGGTGCCAGCGGCGCGCTGCCGAAATAGGCCACCACCCAGCCCGCCAGCGCCATCAGTTCGTAGACCAGGCCACGCCACAGACCCAGCAGCACCGAGATCCCTAGCAGGGACAGCAGCACCAAGTCGACCCAGCCCATCGCGGATGCCCTGGGTGCTCAAAGACTGAGCACGGCGGTGGACAAGCCGCTATCGCGCACCTTGCCAGCCACCCTGTCGGCTTCCTCGCGGCTGGCGTAGGGGCCGACACGCACTCGGATGCGTTTGCCATCTTTGGTCTCGACCGCCTGCACATAGGTCTTCAGCCCCATGCGCTCCAGCTTCATGCGCGCGTCCTGAGCTGACTTGCTGTCGGCATAGGCACCGACCTGCACAACGAAACGACCACTGCCCGGCGCCGCGGCGGCGGCCGCTGGCTTTCCTCCGTCAAGCAGAGCCCGCACGCGCGCAGCCTCGGCCGCGCTCGCACTCGGCTTGGCGGACTTGACTTCCGGTCTGTCGCCGGGCTTTTCTGCAGTCTTTTCGACGGCCGGCCTTTCGTGGGCCTTGGCCAAGACAGGCTTCTCGATCACGGCCGACTCGGCAGGTTTGTCGCTGCGCGCCGGGGCAGGAGCGACTTCGCGGGGAGCCTCGGCGCGTGGCTCGCTGGCCTGGGTGACAGCCGGCGCGAGGGACGGCGCCACGGCGGCCACACTGGCGGCTGGGCTGGGTGCCGGCTGCGGAATCGCCAGCGGCGGTGCACCATCCTTCTTGGGAATCTCGATCGGTAGGTCTACCGGGATCGGACGCGGCTGGGTTTCGAAGACCAGCGGGAAGCCGATCACGCCGAGGCCGACCAGCACCGCAGCGCCGATCAGGCGGCGCCTGGCACGCACGCGCAGTTGCTGCACCGATAGCTCGGTGGACGCCTGGTTGCCGCTCGTTGCGGCCGGGTTGGCCTTGCGTTGAAAAAAGGACAGCAGACCCATGGCTGGAGAGTGCGAAGCTGGGATGGCGGGCGAGGAGGAAGCAGGCCTGCAGACAACCGTCAGGACCCGCCTTCAGCCCTGTGGCGGCCGCGCAGTGCCGGCGTGGGCCGACGCCAGTCGAGGCACGCCGTTCTTCAGCACACCGCCCACGGTGTAGAAGGAGCCGAACGCGACGATTCTATCAGCCGGGTCTGCCTCGGCGGCCGCCGCAGCAAGGGCCTCGAGCGGGTTCGCATGGCAGGCCAGGCTGACCTCGGCGGGCGGCTTGATGGAGCCGCTGTCCCACAGCGCGGTGAAGCGCTCGGCGAGGGCCTGCGCCTTGGCCGCCCGGGCGATCTCCAGGTCGCAGAAATGCCAGCGATCCACCAGCGGCGCGATTCGCTGCAGGATCTGCTCCAGGTCCTTGTCGGCCATGGCGCCGAACACCGCATGGGTACGCGGATAGAAGCCCATCTGGTCGAGGTTCTGCGCCAGCGCCGCCACCGCATGCGGGTTGTGCGCCACGTCCAGCACCAACACCGGCTGGCCTGGCACGACCTGAAAGCGCCCGGGCAACTCGACCAGCGCCAGGCCGGTGCGCACCGCCTGCGCACTGATCGGCAGGCGCTCGTGCAGTGCCTCGAACACAGCCAGCACGCCGGCTGCGTTGAGCAACTGGTTCACACCGCGCAGCGCTGGATAGGCCAGGCCGCTGAAGCGCTTGGCGCGCCCCACCCACTGCCATTGCTGGCGATCGCCGCCATAGCTGAAGTCGCGCCCCAGCTGGCGCAGGTCGGCGCCGATTGCCGCGGCATGGGCCGCGACCGAGGCCGGTGCCATTGGATCGCTGCAGACCGCGGGCCGGCCAGGCCGCATGATGTGCGCCTTCTCGCGGCCAATGCTCTCGCGGTCCGGACCGAGGTATTCGACATGGTCCAGGTCGATGCTGGTGATCACGCTGCAGTCGGCGTCGATGCAGTTCACCGCATCCAGCCGTCCACCCAGACCTACCTCAAGGATCACCAGGTCCAGCGGCTCGGCCGCCAGGCGGTGCAGGATGGCCAGTGTGGTGAACTCGAAATAGGTCAGCGCCACCTCGCCGCGCGCGGCCTCGACGGCTTCGAAGCTGGCCAGCAGAGAGCCCGCATCGACCGGCGCACCGGCGATACGGCAGCGCTCCTGGAAGTGCACCAGATGCGGCTTGATGTAGAGGCCGACGCGGTAGCCGGCCTGCAGCGCGATGGACTCCAGCATCGCGCAGGTCGAACCCTTGCCGTTGGTGCCGGCCACCATCACCACCGGCGCCTCGAAGCGCAGGCCCAGCGCATCGCGCACGCGGTTCACGCGCTCCAGCCCCATGCTGATTTCCTTGGGGTGGAGCTTCTCGCAATGAGCGAGCCAGTCGTCGAGGCGCTGCTGATCGGTGATGTCGCTGGTCATGGCAGTTCAGAAAGCAGCACGGCCAGACCTTGCGGGCCTGGCCGTGACAGAGAGGCAAGTCAGGCTCAGGCCACGGCGTCGGAGCTCTGACGCTGCAGCATGGCCAGCTGACGGGCGATGGTCTCACGCAGCTGACGACGGTCGACGATCATGTCCACCGCGCCCTTTTCCATCAGGAACTCGGCGCGCTGGAAGCCGGGAGGCAGCTTCTCGCGCACGGTGTTCTCGATCACGCGCGGGCCGGCAAAGCCGATCAGCGCCTTGGGCTCGGCGATGACGATATCGCCGACGAAGGCAAAGCTCGCCGACACGCCGCCCATGGTCGGGTCGGTCAGCACGCTGATATAGGGCAGCCTAGCCTTGGCCAGGCGGGTCAGCGCCGCATTGGTCTTGGCCATCTGCATCAGCGACAGCAGGCCTTCCTGCATGCGCGCGCCGCCGGTGGCGGTGTAGCAGATGAAGGGCGTCTTCTGCTCGATCGCGGTCTCGACGCCGCGCACGAAGCGCTCGCCAACCACCGAGCCCATCGAGCCGCCCATGAAGTCGAACTCGAAGCAGGCCACGACCACCGGCACGCTCATCACCGCACCGCCCATGACCACCAGCGCGTCGGTCTCGCCGGTGGATTCCAGCGCTTCCTTGAGCCGGTCGGGATACTTCTTGCTGTCCTTGAACTTCAGCGCGTCGACCGGGATCACCTCCTGGCCGATCTCGTAACGGCCTTCGCCGTCGAGAAAGGCATTCAGGCGAGCACGCGCGCCGATGCGGTGGTGATGGCTGCACTTGGGGCAGACATTGACGTTCTGCTCCAGATCGGTCTTGTAGAGCACCGTCTCGCAGGACGGGCACTTGATCCACAACCCTTCGGGCACCGTACGGCGCTCGGTTGGGTCGCCTTGCTGCATCTTGGGCGGCAGAAGTTTCTCGAGCCAACTCATTGCAGACTCCTTGTCGTCTCTTGTTGGCGCCGGAGCCGGTCAGCCCTGGCGCGGCAGGGCATCGAGCGCAGCGCGGATCTCGCGGATGAACTCGGCCCCCTTGGCGGCGACATTATCGCGTGCTTCCACTTCGAGCAGTTGCACCAGGCGCGAGCCGATCACCACCGCGTCCGAGACCCGCGCCACCGCCTGCGCGGTGGCCGCATCGCGAATGCCAAAGCCCACGCCCACCGGCACCGACACATGCTTGCGAATGCGCGGGATGGTGGCGGCTACCGCGTCAGTGTCCAGATGACCGGCGCCGGTCACGCCCTTGAGCGAAACGTAATAGACATAGCCGCTGGCCACCTGGCCAATGCGCGCCATACGCTCCTCGGTGGAGGTCGGCGCCAGCAGGAAGATCGGATCCAGCCCGGCGGCGCGCAGTTGGTGCGCAAAGGCCTCGCATTCCTCAGGCGGGTAGTCCACCACCAGCACCCCATCGACGCCGGCTGCCTTGGCGTCTGTGACAAAACGCCCGGCGCCGTAGTGCTCGATCGGGTTCGCATAGCCCATCAGCACGACCGGCGTCTGATCGTTCTTGGCACGGAAGGCGCGCACGAAGTCCAGCACCTGGGGTAGGCCGATGCCGTGCTTGAGCGCGCGCTCGGCGGCACGCTGGATCACGGGGCCGTCGGCCATCGGGTCCGAGAACGGCACGCCCAGCTCGATCACGTCGGCGCCGGCGTCGGCCATCGCCAGCATCAGCTCGACCGTGGTCTCCGGGTAGGGGTCGCCAGCGTGGACGAAGGGGATCAAGGCCTTGCGGCCCTCGCTCGCCAATCTGGCGAAAGCGGCTTGGATGCGGCTCATCACTTGCCCTCCTTCACCACGGCAACGGTCTGCTCGCCGCCTTTGACCGACTGGCCGCGGCAAGAGGGCCGGCAGTAGAAGTCGGCCTTGGACAGATCGGCCACGGTGCCGATGTCCTTGTCGCCACGACCGGAGAGATTGACCAGCAGATGCTGGTCAGGCCGCATCGTCGGCGCGATCTTCATCGCATGCGCGACCGCGTGGCTGGACTCCAGCGCCGGGATGATGCCCTCGGTGCGGCAGAGGCGATGGAAGGCCTCCAGCGCTTCCTGGTCGGTCACGCCGACGTATTCGGCGCGGCCGATATCCTTCAGATAGGCGTGCTCGGGGCCGACGCCGGGATAGTCCAGACCGGCAGAGATCGAGTGCGTCTCGATGATCTGGCCGTTGGCGTCCTGAAGCAGATAGGTGCGATTGCCGTGCAGCACGCCGGGCGTGCCAGCGCTCAGCGTCGCAGCATGCTTGCCGCTGGCCACACCCTCGCCTTCGGCCTCGACGCCGATCAGGCGCACGCCCTGGTGCGGGATGTAGGGATAAAAGATGCCGATGGCATTGCTGCCACCGCCGACGCAGGCGATCACCGCATCGGGCTGCTTGCCGATCATGTCGGGCATCTGCTCCAGGCACTCGTCGCCGATGACGCGCTGGAAGTCGCGCACCATCATCGGATAAGGATGCGGGCCGGCCACGGTGCCGATGATGTAGAAGGTCGACTCGACATTGGTGACCCAGTCGCGCATCGCCTCGTTGAGCGCATCCTTCAGCGTCTTGGAGCCCGATTCCACCGGCACCACGCGGGCGCCGAGCAAGTTCATGCGGTAGACGTTGGGCGACTGGCGCTTGACATCCTCGCTACCCATATAGACCACGCATTCCATGCCGTAGCGGGCGCAGATCGTCGCGGTGGCCACGCCGTGCTGGCCGGCACCGGTCTCGGCGATGACGCGCTTCTTGCCCATGCGCTTGGCCAGCAGCGCCTGGCCGATGGTGTTGTTCACCTTGTGCGCGCCGGTGTGGTTCAGGTCCTCGCGCTTCAGGTAGATCTGCGCGCCGCCGAGCTCGCGGCTCAGACGGTCGGCGTGATAGATCGGGCTGGGGCGGCCGACGAAGTGCGCGAGCTCCTTCTTGAACTCGGCGATGAACTCGGGGTCGCGGCTGTAGTGCGCGTAGGCTTCATTGAGCTCGTCGAGCGCGAACATCAGCGTCTCGGCGACGAAGCGGCCGCCATAGGGGCCGAAATGCCCGCGGGCATCGGGCTGATCGTACTGGAACATGGGAAACAACTCCTCAGCGGGATGGTTCGGAAGCGAGACGCGCATCCGCGGCGCGGACGGCCTCGCAGAACTGGCGCATCAGCGCGGCGCTCTTGAGGCCCTTGGCCTCCTCGACGCCGGAGCTGACGTCAACGGCCCAGGGCCGTACGCCGAGGATCCCTTCGGTCACATTTCCGACATGCAACCCACCAGACAAAACGACTGGAGAGTGCACGTTTCTTGGAATGAGTGACCAATCGAAGACCTTTCCGCCACCGCCATAGCCCTCGACATGGGCGTCGAGCAGCAGGCCTTGGGCGCTGGAATATTGCTGGGCGAAGTCTAGCAAATCGAAGCCCGGCGCCATGCGCGCGGCGCGCAGGTAGGGCCGCCCTGCCCGCTCGCAGTCCGCCGGCGTCTCGTCGCCGTGGAACTGCAACAGCATATTCGGCAGCGCGCGCAGCGCATCGCCAAGCAGCGCATCGTCAGCGTTGACGAACAAGCCCACCGGCGTGACAAAGGGCGGCAGCAGCCGCGCCAGCACCGCGGCGCGCGCTGGCGTCACCGCGCGCGGGCTCTTGGCGTAGAAGACGAAGCCGATCGCGTCGGCGCCGGCCTCGACCGCGGCGGCCACGTCAGCCTCGCGCGTCAGGCCGCAGATCTTGATGCGGGTGCGGCTCATAGCAGGTTGCAGGAACAGAAGCGTGTCGGTGTTGATCGCGTGGAGCCCGCTGATCCGGCTCTGCCGGGCATGCGGGCTCGCACCCTTGAGGGGGCACGCGAAGCGTGTAGGGGGTGGTTCAAGGCAGCCAATCCATCGCTGCGGTGTGCTCGGGAATGTTCAGCTCGGCATCGTAGTACGGGCCGACGAAGTACAGGCCATCGGGCGAGAAGGTCGGCGCCGCGGCATCGCGGTTGCGCGCCGCCAGCACCTCGCTCATCCATGCCGCCGGCCGCGAGCCCGTGCCCACTGCGATCAGGCAGCCCATGATGTTGCGCACCATGTGATGAAGGAAGGCCGAGCCATCGAACTCGAAGCGCCAGTAGGCGCCGCGACGATGGATCTCAACACGGCGCAGCGTCTTCACCGGCGAGGCCGCCTGGCATTCGGCGGAGCGGAAGGAGCTGAAGTCGTGCTCGCCGAGCAGCAGTGCCGCGGCCTCGCGCATCGCGTCGCCATCGAGCGGGCGGAACACCCAGCCCACGCCACCGCTCTCGATCGCCGGCCGCACCGCCGATTCGAGCAGCAGATAGGCATAGCGCCGGCCACGCGCGTGGTTGCGCGCGTGGAAGTGCTCGCCGGGAAAGGCGCACCACTGCACGGCGATGTCAGGCGGCAGGTAGCGGTTGGTACCGCGCACCCAGGAGAAAGGCTCGCGCTCCACCGGCGCATCGAAATGCACCACCTGGTTCAGGCCATGCACGCCGGTGTCGGTACGGCCGGCGCAGATCGTGCGGATTGGCTGGGCCGCGAACTGCGACAGCGCCGCCTCCAGAGCATCCTGCACCGTGCCGCCACCGGGCTGGCTCTGCCAGCCCTTGTAGGCCGTGCCGCGATAGCTGATACCCAGCGCCACCCGTATCGTCACCTGTGATTGCTCCTGCCAAAAAACGAAAAGGCGTCCGGCCGGACCGGACGCCTTTCAAAGTGTACCGAGCGGCTGCGAGCCGCCAGGATCATTGGCTGACGATCAGCGCAGCTCCTTGAGCATGGCCTGAGCCTTGTCCTTCACATCGCCGGTCGCCTTGTCCAGCAGTTCGGTGAGCACGTCACGCGCACCCTCAACATCGCCGATCTGCCGGAATTCCTCGGCCAGTTCAAGCTGCCGTTGCAGCGGATCGCCCTCGTCCTCCAGCGCATCGAAAGCGTTCGCCAAGGGCCCGCTGGACTGTTCCTCGAGCAGCAGGCTGTCCAGGGCTTCGCCCTCGATGGGGGTCGCGGCAGCAGACGGAATCTCCTCGACACCTGCCGGAGCAGCTGCTTCTGCTTGCGGCAGGTCCAAATCGATGGAAGACAAATCGAAGTCCAGCGATGCCGGCGTCTCCGAAGCAGAGGCTGCGGCAGCGGGCGCCGCGGCCGGTGCACCCAGGTCCTCGAGATCGAAGCTGAGTTCACCCAATTCAGTGCTGGCCATTGCAGGCTCGCCGGACTTCTCGGGCAGAGACAGATCGACGTCCATGGACAAGGGCGCCTGCTCCACCGTGGTCGCCATGGCCTGGGTTGCCTCCATCGCGGTCGGCGACACGGCCGGCGCCGGAGACTCGCCGAGATCCAGATCGAGATCCAGATCCAGGCCGCTGGCAGGGCCGGTGTCGACAATGCCGCGGTCCATTGGCTCGGTCGCAAGATGGGCGCCAACGATCGTGGACTGCTGCGCCGTCTGCGGCAGCGTGCTCGCGTTCATCGGCTCGGGGTGGCCCTCGAAATCGCCGAGCAACTCGCCGGGCGCGCCACCAGGCTGGTAGAGCGGGTTGTCCGGATCGATCAGGCGGCCAAGCTCCTGCGCCTTGGTCCAGTCCTCGCCCTCACCCTTGGTCTCGGCATAGAGCTGGATGGCCAGTTGCTCGAAACCCTTGATGTCGCGGCGCTTGGCGTAGACCTCGAGCAGCTTCAGGCGAATCGCCAGGCGTTCTGGATTGCTGCGCAAAGCCTCCTTGAGGATCTCCTCAGCCTGCAGGTCTCGGCCGTAAGCCAGATAGACATCGGCTTCGGCCACCGGATCGACATCGCCGATCGCATCGAGCTGGCTCAGCGAGTAGCTCATCGACGAGCCGCTGCTGGTGGCATCGCGCGTGTCGACGCGCTGCCCACCAGACGCACCGAAGAAGGAATCGGGCTGCAAACGGCTTTCGTGGAAACCGGTATCCGCCTTTGGCTTGCTGGCGCGGCCGCGCAGGCGCATCAGGCCGAGACCGCCGAGCAGAGCCACCAGTACGCCAGCGACCGGCAACACCAGCGGGCTGTTCATCAATTCTTCGACCAGACCAGGCGGTTCGGCTTCGACCGGGGGCGGCGGTACCATCGGTTTGGCCGCGGGCGCGGAAGGCTTGGCTTGTGCGGGCGCTGCGACTGAGGCCGGCACGCTCGCCGGCACCGCTGCCGTAGGAATGGCCACAGCCGGTGCAGCCGGTGAAGGCGCCGAAGCGACAGCGGCGGGAGTTGCTGCCGGCTTGGCCGCGTCCGAAAGCTTCTTCAACTCCTCGACATTGCGCTGCAGTTCAGCCACGCGGGCCGCTTCGGACTTGCGCTCGGCCTCCTTCGAGGCCTGGGCCTCCAGACCAGCCGAAGCGGCCTTGCTCAGCTTGAGCTTGTCGGGACTGGGAGCAGGGGCGGCCTTGCGGTCATCGACCTCGGCCTGCACCTGCCCCTTCGCGACACGGGTAGCCTCAGGCGCAGACGGCAGCGCCGCGGCGCCAGCTGCCAGCCGTTCACGGTAGGCGCTGAAGTCGGCACTCTGCACGGCAACAACCTCGCGGGCCTCGCCAGCCGGGATCGCTTCAAGCGCTTCCTTGGACGGCACCTGCAAGACCACGCCGGCCTTGAGCCGGTTCATGTTGTCTCCGACGAAGGCCTCCGGATTGCTGCGATAGAGCCCGACCAGCATCTGGTCCAACGAGACTTCCGCCGGCTTGGTCATGCCAGCTACCCTGGACAGCGTGTCGCCAGGCTTGACCCTGTACTGCGTCGCAGCAGGCGGACGCTCGGTGGCCACCTGCGCGGGCTTGGGTGCAGGGGCAGATACGCCCGAGGGCGTGGCCGCGCGGGCCGGTGCTGAGGCGGGGGCCGCTGCAGCGGCCGCACGAGGCGCCGCTGCCACGGCGGGCGCTGCTGGCACCAGCGGACGAGTCTCCACGGGCGCTGGGGCGATGGCTGGAGCGGTGCTGACCGCCGCGGGCGGCACCGGTCGGGCCAGCGTCGGCGGATCGAACAGCATTGTGTACTCACGCACCAGACGCCCGCCCGCCCATGTGATCTCGAGGATCACATCGACAAAGGGCTCCTGCACGGCGCGGTCGCTCGCAATTCGCAAATAAGGCCGCCCGTCGCTACGACGCGCAAGTTCGACTCGGGTGCTGGTCAGCACCGGGTTGTAGTCAACCCCAGTCGCGCGGTAGGCATCGGGCGTGGCCACGCGCACACGCAGCGTGCCGGCCTCTTCCGGCGTGATGGAGGCGATATCGATCTCGGCCGCGAGCGTTTCGCCCAGCGCGGACTGCACGCTGAGCCGGCCGAGGCCCAGGCCCCAAGCCGCGGTGCTCGCCACACTCAAGGTCGCTACCGCCACATGGGTCAGGGCAAAACGCCCCCAAGAGCTATGTTTCTTTTTCAAGGCGTCCCCCAAAGCGACAAGGCGGGTTGGCACAGCAACCCGCCCTCCTCAGCATGATTTCCCCGACCCAGCAAAGCAGATGCAGCTGACCTCATGAATCGCGATCTATGAAATCACAACAGCGTCAAGCATATACGCTCATCTGCTCACGCAGAACCTGAATACCGCGAGAGTCTCCCTCCTGATTAACCAGCGGTTACCGGCTTGTGGCTTGTCGGCAACGAGAAAGGGGCCCGACAGGGCCCCTTCTTCGCGTGACAGGCGGTGTCGATCAGCGCGCCAGCAGGATGCGCAGCATGCGGCGCAGCGGTTCGGCAGCGCCCCACAGCAGCTGGTCGCCGATGGTGAAGGCGCCGACATACTCCGGACCCATCGCCAGCTTGCGGATGCGGCCGACGGGGATGGTCATCGTGCCGGTCACCGCCACCGGGGTCAGGTCTTGAATGGTGGCCTCGCGGGTGTTGGGCACCACCTTTACCCACTGGTTGTCGGCGGCGATCATCGCCTCGATGTCGGCCACCGGCACGTCCTTCTTCAGCTTGAAGGTCAGCGCCTGGCTGTGGCAGCGCATCGCACCGACGCGCACGCAGAAACCATCGACCGGGATCGCTGCCGTGCCGAAGCCCTCACCCATGCCGAGAATCTTGTTGGTCTCGGCCATGCCCTTCCACTCTTCCTTGGACTGGCCGTTGCCGAGGTCCTTGTCGATCCAGGGGATCAGCGAGCCGCCCAGCGGCACGCCGAAGTTGGCGGTCTCGGCGGCGCTCAGGCTGCGCTGCTTGGCGATGACCTTGCGGTCGATCTCGAGGATCGCACTCTTCGGATCATCGAGCAGCGCCTTGACCTCGGCGTTCAGCGTGCCGTACTGCGTCAGCAGCTCGCGCATATGCTGCGCGCCGCCGCCGGAGGCCGCCTGATAGGTCTGCGTGCTCATCCACTCGACCAGGCCGGCCTTGTAGAGCGCGCCCACGCCCATCAGCATGCAGCTGACGGTGCAGTTGCCGCCCACCCAGTTCTTGCCGCCCTTGGACAGAGCGTCCTTGATCACCGGCATGTTCACCGGGTCGAGGATGATGACGGCGTCGTCCTGCATGCGCAGCGTCGAGGCCGCGTCGATCCAGTGGCCGTTCCAGCCGGCGGCGCGCAGCTTGGGGAAGACCTCGGTCGTGTAGTCGCCGCCCTGGGCCGTGATGATGATCTCGCAGCGCTTGAGCTGCTCGATGTCATAGGCGTCCTGCAGCTTGGTCTCGTTCTTGGCCTGCGCCGGGGCGGCGCCACCGGCATTGGAGGTGCTGAAGAACAGCGGCTCGATCAGGTCGAAGTCGCGCTCGGCCACCATGCGGTCCATCAGCACGGAGCCCACCATGCCGCGCCAGCCCACCAGTCCAACAAGTGTCGTCATCTTGATACCTCTATCGCCCTAACAATGAAGAAAAGAAAAATCGGCTCGGATCTTCTTCCTCCCCGGCTCGCTTCGCCGGGTGTGTAGGGGCGAGACGAACCGGAGCTGAATCAGCTCTTAATGGTTTTGGTCGTGGTGGCGATAGCGGCAACGACCGCATCGCCCATCTCGCGGGTGCTCACCTTCTTCGTGCCCTCGGACCAGATGTCCGCGGTACGCAGCCCCTGGGCCAGCACGGACTGGACCGCGACCTCGATACGGGCGGCGGCTTCAGGCTGGTTGAGGGAGAACTTGAGCATCATGGCAGCGGAGAGAATTGTAGCCAGCGGGTTTGCAATACCCTTACCGGCGATGTCCGGCGCGCTGCCGTGGCTGGGCTCGTAGAGGCCCTTGTTGTTCTTGTCCAACGAGGCCGAAGGCAGCATGCCAATCGAGCCGGTCAGCATCGCCGCCTCGTCCGACAGGATGTCGCCAAACATATTGCCGGTGAACACCACGTCGAACTTCTTCGGCGCCTTGACCAGCTGCATCGCGGCGTTGTCCACGTACATGTGCTCGAGCTCGACGTCCGGGTAGTCCTTGTGCACCTCGGTCACGACGTCCTTCCAGAACTGGAAGGTCTCCAGCACATTGGCCTTGTCCACCGATGTCACCTTCTTGTTGCGCTTGCGCGCAGCCTGGAAGGCCACATGGGCGATGCGCTCGATCTCCGGGCGCGAATAGCGCATCGTGTCGAAGGCTTCCTCGGCGCCGGGGAAGTGACCATCCACCGCGGTGCGGCGGCCGCGCGGCTGGCCGAAATAGATGTCGCCGGTCAGCTCGCGGATGATCAGGATGTCCAGGCCGGACACCAGCTCGGGCTTCAGGCTCGATGCGTGGGTCAGTTGCTCGTAGCAGATCGCCGGACGGAAATTGGCGAACAGGCCCAGGTGCTTGCGCAGGCCCAGGATGGCCTGCTCGGGGCGCAGAGGGCGGTCCAGCTTGTCGTACTTCCAGTCGCCGACGGCGCCGAACAGGATGGCATCAGCCTCCTGCGCCAGCTTCAGCGTCGCCTCAGGCAGCGGATGGCCGGCAGCTTCGTAAGCGGCGCCGCCCACGGGCGCCTCTTCCATCGTCAGTGGCAGGTCCAACGCCTTCAGCACCTTTACTGCCTCGGCCACGATCTCCGGGCCAATGCCATCGCCCGGCAGGATTGCGATCTTCATGGGGGTTCCTTGGTATTCGTTGTTCAGCCCTGCAGCTGGTGGGCCAGCCACGGCTTATGGGCCAGACGCTCCGCCTCGTAGGCCTTGATCTTGTCGGCATGGCGCAGCGTCAGCCCGATGTCGTCGAAGCCATTGAGCAGACAGTACTTGCGGAAGGCCTGCACCTCGAAAGGCAGCTCTTCGCCATCGGGCTTGACGATGCGCTGACGTTCCAGGTCGATGGTCAGCTGGTAGCCCGGGAAGGCGGCCACTTCGTCGAACAGACGCGCCACCTGCGACTCCGGCAGCGCGATGGGCAGCAGGCCGTTCTTGAAGCAGTTGTTGAAGAAGATGTCGGCGAAGCTCGGCGCAATGATGCAGCGGAAGCCGTACTGCTCCAGCGCCCAAGGCGCGTGCTCGCGGCTGGAGCCGCAACCGAAATTCTCGCGCGCCAGCAGGATGCTCGCGCCCGCATAGCGCGGCTGGTTCAGCACGAAGTCGGGGTTGGGCTTGCGGCTGGCCGGATCCTGGCCGGGCTCGCCGCGGTCCAGATAGCGCCACTCATCGAAAAGATTAGGGCCGAAGCCGCTGCGCTTGATCGACTTCAGGAACTGCTTGGGGATGATCGCGTCGGTATCGACGTTGGCGCGATCCATCGGGGCCACCAGACCCTTGTGCACGGTGAACTTATCCATTTGCTTTGCGCTCCTCGATCAGGCGATGCGACGCACGTCGACGAAATGGCCTTCAATGGCCGCTGCGGCAGCCATCGCGGGACTGACCAGATGGGTGCGCCCGCCGGCGCCCTGGCGACCTTCGAAGTTGCGGTTGCTGGTCGACGCGCAGCGCTCGCCCGGCTCCAGCCGGTCGGCGTTCATCGCCAGGCACATCGAGCAGCCAGGCTCGCGCCACTCGAAACCGGCAGCCTTGAAGATCTGGTCCAGGCCTTCGGCCTCGGCCTGGGCCTTCACCAGGCCCGAGCCCGGCACCACCAGCGCGAGCTTCACATTGCTGGCCACGCGGCCGCCCAGGCGCTTGACCACGGCAGCAGCCTCTCGCATGTCCTCGATGCGGCTGTTGGTGCAGGAACCGATGAAGACCTTGTCGATGCGGATGTCGCTGATCGCCTTGTTCGGCTCCAGCGCCATGTACTGCAGCGCGCGCTCGATGGCACCGCGCTTGACGGCGTCCTTCTCCTTGTCCGGATCGGGCACGCGGTCCTCGATGGACAGCACCATCTCCGGGCTGGTGCCCCAAGTCACCTGCGGACGGATCTGCGCGGCGTCCAGCTCGACCACGGCATCGAACTTCGCACCGGGGTCGGAGTGCAGCGTGCGCCAGTAGGCGACAGCCTGATCCCATTCCACACCCGTCGGCGTGAAAGGACGGCCCTTCACATAGTTGATCGTCGTGTCGTCCACGGCCACCAGGCCGGCGCGCGCACCCGCCTCGATCGCCATATTGCAGACCGTCATGCGGCCTTCCATGGACAGCGCACGAATGGCGGAGCCGCCGAACTCGATGGTGTAGCCGGTGCCACCGGCCGTGCCGATCTTGCCGATGATGGCCAGCACGATGTCCTTGGCGCCGACGCCCTTGGCCACCTGGCCTTCCACCTTCACCAACATGTTCTTGGCCTTCTTGGCCAGCAGCGTCTGCGTAGCCAGCACATGCTCGACCTCCGAGGTGCCGATGCCATGCGCCAGAGCGCCAAAGGCACCGTGGGTGGAGGTATGGCTGTCGCCGCAGACCACGGTCATGCCGGGCAGCGTGGCGCCCTGCTCCGGACCCATCACATGGACGATGCCCTGGCGCTTGTCCAGGAAGGGGAAATAGGCTGCCGCGCCGAAGGCCTTGATATTGGCGTCCAGCGTGGTGATCTGCTGCTTGCTGGTCGAGTCGACGATGCCGTCGTAGCCCAGTTCCCAGCCGGTGGTCGGCGTGTTGTGGTCGGCGGTGGCGACGACCGAGCTGACGCGCCAGACCTTGCGGCCGGCCAGGCGCAGGCCTTCGAAGGCCTGCGGGCTGGTCACCTCGTGCACCAGATGGCGATCGATATACAGGACGGCGGTACCGTCTTCCTCGGTGTGGACGACATGCTCGTCCCAGAGCTTGTCGTAAAGCGTGCGAGCAATGGTCATGCTGCTTGGCCTTTCTTCAGGGTCTTGATCGACGGTTTGATCATCGTTTCTTCCTGGCGGCTGTCCGCCGGGCACAGCGCGTCGACAAAGCGCTGCACCACCATGGGCAGGCGCTCCTGGCGCACCACCCCCAGAACATAGTCGCGCTGCGCCCAGGGCTCATCCAGGCGCAGGCGCTTCACCTCGAACACGCGGGCAAAGCGCTCCGCCGGCACCTCGGGCAGCACCGCCACGCCCAGGCCGGTTTCCACCAGCTGCGCGATCGCATCGAAGCCGCGCACCTGCAGCCGCGCCTTGAGTGTGCGGCCGCGCGCCAGCGCCTGCTCGCGCATCAAGTCCTGCGCCGCGGCGCCGGCATGCAGGCCGATCAGGTCGTAGTCGAGCAGGTCGTCGAAGCTGACCGCCTCGCGCGTGGCCAGCGCGTGGCCGCGTGGCACCAGCACCGCCAGGCGGGCCGGCTTGTAGATCCAGGTCTGCAGCCGGTTGTCCAGCAGCGGCGGCGTGAACACGCCGACATCGGCACGCCCCTCGGCCACCGCGGCCTGCACCTCGGTGCTGGTCAGGTCTTCCAGGCTGATGCGGATCTGCGGATGATGCTGTGAGAAGGCCGCCAGGTCCGGCGGCAGGCACTCGGCGATCGAGCCAGTATTGGCCGCGATGCGCAGATGGCCCTTGATGCCGCGGGCGAACTCCATCACCTCGCTCTCCAGCGCATGCAGCGAGGCATGCAGCGAGCGGATATGGCGCACCAGCGCCCGGCAGGCCTCCGTCGGCTCGACACCGCGCGCGCGGCGCTCGAAGAGCTGCACGCCGAGCCGCGCCTCCAGGTCGGAGATGCGCTTGCTCGCCGCGGCCAGCGCCAGATGCTCCTGCTGCGCGCCACGCGTGATCGAGCGCGTCTGCTCGATCGCCAGCACGAGATTCAGGGTTGTTAGGTCCAAACGCATTTGTCGGGGCGTGACTCAAACGCGAGTCCAGCATTTTGCGGACGCAGGATACGCTCAGCCAGCCTTCGCGCCAACAGCCAACAATACCAGATAATGCAACGATGACATCGCAGAACGCGAAGCCATTAGGCAACTGCCAGTAGGTAGCCCGCAACCAGGCCATCGGAAAAAAATGGGGCGTGCCAATTGGCACGCCCCAATCAGAACAGGGTGCTAGTCAGCCGCTGTCTGGATTCAGGCCTTGCGGCGGCGCGCCATAGACATGGCAGCCAGTGCCAAGCCCGCCAAGGCGAGAACGCCAGGCTCCGGAACGTTCAACGGCGCGGTCGAAATGGTGAAGGAGAACGGCACAAACGTGTTCTGGCCTTCTTGCGTGGTAAAGCCGATACAGCCACTCGCTTGGCCTGCGACAGCGCAAACCCCATTGCTCAGCGGGTGGAACGCGCCGGCGCTGGTCGGAAACACATTGACGAAGTAGGTGTAGCCATCGTAGTCGAACGACTGGTTCAACAGGCCACCGGTCAGCACGAAGATGTCATCACACAGCACACCGTTCGTGGCCTGAGCGCAAGGCGTATCGTTAGGGGTCTCAGTGAACGAGATCGGCACGATCAGCGACGGCAGACCTCCCGGGCCAGCGCTGGCGGGATTGGCTGCACTCAGCGTAATCGTGGACCTCAGCGTAGCACCGGTCAACGAGTCACCAGTAATAGGGCGGTTCCTGTGAGTCACGGAACTGCCCAAAGCCCAGAACGAGTTAGGCACCGCGCCGCCACCGACATAGGTCTGGACATTCTGATTGGCAGCAGGATTGCCAATCACCAGCTGGCTCTGACCCTGGCCCGTTGACGTACCCCAGGACAACGTCAGATTGTCTGGACTGAGACTCACGGATCCGGGCGTACGGCTGCTCCATTGACTCGTGATGGTGGCAGTCCAATCCGTCACCAATGCTGCTGCATTCGCGCTCAGGGCAGCGGCGAAGAGACTGACACCAGCCAGAATCGTTTTGACCTTATGTGCTTTCATCTACATGCTCCTCAAATACTTGCGACAAGAGATGCCTCTTAGCAGCAAGAACCGGGCCAGCGTGTCGGCAAGGCAAGAAATGCCCTTGTTCTTCAAGTGGTTACCATGGCACCAATGTCAGCGACGCTTGAGCCAGAGCGAGACATGTCAAAAGTTTCGACACCTGCCTTTGCCGAGCTGATGAACCAAGTAATTGGCAATTTCATGAGATCAGCCGCTGGCGGAGAGGACCGGCTGCGGCGCCGGCATCGGGTCGAGCCGTGCGCCTCAGCCACCGGCCGGTAACCTGTTGTTGCTGCCTAGCTGGGCGAAACGGATGTCGCGGCTGCCGCGAACTCGCTCAACAGTCCGGAGCGAAACGCATGCAGATCACCGTCATCTGCATGGTCACCCTGCAACAACTGAAACGGCCCAGCCAGGATGGGAGAAACGGCGCTGCAACCAAAGCGCGGAACCATGCCCCCACCGTCAACAACGACTGGAGGGCCCGTGATGATCAAGATCTTCGGCAGCGCCGGCCTTGCCGTGGCCACGCTCTCGGCCCTGCTGCTCTTCGGCATTGCCGCCAGCAGCGCCGGAGGCCGCGACGGCGGTCGCTTCTGGTCCGCCATCATCGCCGGCCTGCCGCTGCTCGGCGGACTGCTGCTGGCCTATGGCTGCGGGCTGGGCAATGCCGGTTTCGACTGGGTGCTGGGCGAGCGCGGCACCGCCCCGGCACGCTGGCTGCTGGTGCTGGCCGCGCTGATCGCGGCGGCCGTCGTCACCACGCTGAGCGCCGCAGTGCGCACCGAAGTGACCGAGCAGACACCCTGGGCACTGTGGCCGGTGCGCGACTGGGCGCATTGGGTCTGGTTGCCGACCTTGCTGGCCGGCGCTGCGCTGGGTCTCTACCCTACGCTGCGCCAGAGCCTGCCCGCCTGGGCCTGGCAGGCCCCGCTGAGCGCAGTGGCCGGGCTTTCGCTGCTGCTCTGCGCCGGCCTGCTGGTGCAGCTGGTGCAAACGCAGCACGAATCGCAGGTCCAGCGCGTCCAGGAAGACGTCGCATTCATGAACAAGCGCAACGCCGACATGCTGGCCAAGGTGCAGCAAGCCGACGTGCAGCGTGACTTGCTCAACCTGCTGCCGCACAGCTCGCCGTTTGAAGAGACGCAGATCCGCGAACTGGCGCTGGCCAAGCTGCGCCAGCACCCCGACCTGGATGGCGCGCTGATGCAGGTGCTGCGCGGCGCCTACCCCGAGAAAGCCTTCTCCTACCTGAAGGCCCAAGAGGTGAAGAACCGGGCTGCGATGGCCGCCGCGATCCGCGATGGCATCGCGGCCTATTCGAGCCAGCTGCAGGACGACATCTCCCGCACCCACACGCTGCGCGCCGACGACTACCAGCCCGCCGTGCGCCGCATCCTCGCCACGGTGGATCGCTTCGCCGACCAGGGCGTGGACTTCCGCCCGGCGCTGAAGCAGCTGCGCGGTGCCTTCGATGCACCGCGCACCGGCTACGCGCAGCCGACGCCGCGCATGGCCGGCCAGCGTGACATCGACGCGTGGCTGCAGACGCACGGACTCGAGCGCCCGGAGCACCGTCAGCCATGAGCACACCCTACGCACTGCTGCTGCAGCGCCTGTGCGTCGTCACGGCCGCCGTGCTGAGCCTGTTCAGCACGATGGCGGCCCACGCGCAGGACATCGCCGCCAGCAGCGGGCCCTTCGCCTTGCGGCTGATCGAGAAGCGCAGCGGCCTGCAGTTCAATGCCAACTACGGCTTCGTGCGCGTGCGCTACTACGAGATCCGCTTGCTGTACCGGGGCAAGCCGATGACGCTGCGCGACGAAGCCGGCCGCAAGGCAAGCGACTTCAGCGATGCCTTCGTGCTGGTCGGTGCGCCCGAGCCAGCGCTGCTGGTCGCGAACCAGGGCTGGCAGCTGATCACCGAGCGCGACGGCAAGCTGATGATCAGCCCCCTCACCCAGGGTCGCGCCGACACGCTGCGCTGGGCCGAAGGCCCGCCGGCCGAGCGGCGCATCGACGTCGGCCGCACGCGCACCGAGGCGCCGGCCTCGCTGGAGCTCAGGGGCCGACGCCACCTGCTGCTCGACGAGAAGACCGTGCTGGACATCGGCACGCTGCAAACCCGGAACCCCGGCCAGCGCAGCGCCGATCGTGCCTCTGCGGCTGCCACTGCCGAGCCCGGCGAAGCGGCTGCCCCCATCCCCGCGGGCTATGTGCTCGCCGTGCGCGACCCGCTGGGCACCTCGCCCGACGGCCGCGCCATCGCCCAGCTCTACCGAGGGCCGTCGAATTCGCCGCGCGACTCGCTCGTCGTGGTCAGCAGCATGGACGGCAGCGGCCAGCGGCATTTCCTGCCCCTCGATCTGCGCGCGCTCACCGGCTTGAAGGAGTATCCCGACACCGTGGAGCCCTTGCTGCACCACTTCGAATGGACCGCGTCAGCAGGCACGGAGCTTCCCCGACTGCGTCCACGCGGCGCCAGCGACAAGAGCCGCAAGGGCTGGCAGTCGCAGTTCCAGTTCGGCGTCGCCGCGCCGCTGTCGCCGCAGGGCCAACGACTGCCACGCTACAGCGTGGCGCCGGTGCGAGCGGCGATGTTCGCCGCAGTGCGCGATCACCTGATCGAGCACTGCCAAGCCAAGCCTCAGCCAGCTGAGCCGGGCGATCCGCCGGCCGAGCAATTCGCGCGGCTCAACTACTGGATCATGCCGTTGGTGCTGCGTTACGAAGCCGATGGCCGCAGCCTGATCGTCGAGTCAGCCCCTACGCAAGACCTGCTCTGGGCACAGACCGCCGTCACCTGCTTCGGCGAAGCAATCGAAGCCCAGCTGGCCGATGGGGGCCCCTGGCGCCAGTTCCTCGCCATGCAGCGCTGAGCCACGGCTCAGAACAGATCGCTCCAGAAGGCCCGCAGCACCAGCGCGCTGAGCAAGGTGCCACAGGCCAGCGAGACGCGCTGCGCGCTGTTCGCCGCCACGCCTGCCAGCAGCTGGCGTGCCGCGACGAACAGGCCGACAGCAGCAGGCAGCACCGCCAGCAGCGCCAGCGCGTGACGCCCGGCCGGGCTGGGCGTCAGATGCCCTTTGGCATCCACTGCGGCGACCACCACCACGAAGGCCCATGCCGGCGCCGCCAGGCCCAGCACCAACGGCAGATGCGGCCAGCGCAACAAGCGCTGCAAATGGCCTTGTCTGGCGGGCAGCTCAAGGCGGTGGCTGGTCCCGGCGGATGGCGATGGCCGCTGCGTCGCTTGCAGCTCATGCGGACTTGGCACGGCTGACACCCCGGCCAGCGCGGACGGCAGATCCTGCAGCGTCCCGCACTGCCGCTGCAGACGACGCAGCGTATCGCTGGCCAGCTGGCCCAACGGGACAGGAAACCCGCGTTCGTCATGTAGCCCGCTGGGTTCCACGCTTCGGGCCAGCGCCCGCAGCGTCGGTGCGGCACGTGCATCGCCGAGCTCGCCCAGCGCGGCGAAGGTGGCCGCCAGGTCCTGCTGCGCATTGGGCTGCACATCGCGCTGCGCCAGCCACCACAGCAGAAGCTCCAGCGCCTCATCGCGCGTCTTCACCGCGCCGACCGCGCCCTGGCCCAGCTCATGCAGCAGGCGGGCGCGCCCATCCAGGCCGGCTGAGAACAGGCTGTGCCGACACCCGGCGATGCTGCTCCGGTCGGTGGATGAATTCGACATGCGCTGTTTGCCCTCATGCTTGAGCGACCCGTTGGCGTAGGCGCTGCGGGTGCGCATTCTGTGTCGCGACAGGTTGCTGCGCACAGCGCTGCAACAAATGAAACGCCGCCGCCATCGCACTGCAACCGTGGCCGCGCACACTGCCGGCCAGCACCACCCGAGGAGCAAGCTCTTGGCGCCTGATCCATCCCTGCCGCACCTCGCGGCCTCGCACCGGCAAGGCCCGGGCAGAACCGGCCTGCTGCGCTGGCTCGCCCCGCTGCTCGCTGCGCTACTCAGCGCTGGCACGCTGGCCCTGAGCCCACTGCCTGCACATGCTGCGGGCACGCTGACCCTGCTGCAGAGTCGCCCGCTCGATGCCGGCGCGTCCCCAGGTCCGCTGCCCTGGCCGCCAGGCACACGCTGGCAGTTCGACGCTGCGGGGCTGCGCGGGCCGATGCCACTGCAATGCCAGCGCGCACGCCAACAGCTGCTGCGCCTGCGACCCCAGGGTCTGTTCCAGGGCGCCTGGCAGAACGACGCCGATGCACAGGCAATCGCCAAGGCCCAGGCCCTGGGCTTGAGCGGCACGCAGACCACCACGCTGCGGCTGGACTGCGCCAATGCCAGCTTCGATCTGCACCGCGCGACGCCAGACCATCTGCTCACCGCGATCGATGGCCAGGTGTTGGTACTGCAGCACCTCCCCGATCGCGCCAACGCGGGAACGCCGGTGCGCGAGCTGCTGCTGCAGCATCTGGCCGAACAGGGTGCCTTCGACACCGAGCGCCTGGCACGGCTGCGCGCCTGGCTGTCGCCATCGCTGCGGAGGGCCTTCGAGGCCTGGTTCGCTCGGCCGGCCAACCCAGCCGAAGCGCCCTATCTCGACGGCGATCCCTTCACCGACTCGCAGGAGCCCCCGGCGGCGCTGACCCTGGGCGAGCTCAGGCACAGCGGCGCGCAAGCCTGGCAGACCGTCTTCGTCGAGTTCGAGGGCGGCATCCGTCGCTCGATCGTCTACCGCCTGCAGCGCCAGCCGCAAGGTGACTGGCGCATCAGCGACATCGAGTACGGCCACGACACCACGCTGCTGCAGCTGCTGCGCAAGGACACCGCGCCGGTGCGCCGTTAGCCGGTGCAGGCACCGCGGTCGCTGGCCGGCTAGCGCGCGGCCAGCAAGACGATCGCGCCGTCGCGCAGCTCGGCGGTCCAGTTTGAGCTCTGCTCGCGGCAGGCCGTCTCGGCGACGAAGCGGAGGATCTCTTCGCGCCGCTGCAGCGGCACCCCGGTGACGCGCTCCCAGTCCTGCGCGGTCGGCACGTCTATCCACAGCGGCTCGGCGTCGTCGCTGCTCATCTCCCAGGGGAAGGACAGGCTCAGCTCGTCGCCCTCGTGATAGTGCACCAGCCCGGCGCGGCCCTGGTTCGTGTAGCTGAGCCGGCGCGAGAAGCGCCGCGCCAGCTGCTGCCGCTGCGCATCGCGGCGCTGCAGGTCCTCGCCAGCATCGGCCAGTGCGGCCGGCTGCGGCAGCGTGCGCGGCTGCGCGGCGTCCTTGTGCAGATGCACGCGCAGGCAGCCGCCCGAGGCATGGCCGATCTCCAGCCACAGCTCGCCAGCGGGCCAGGGCAGTGCATCGAGCAGCAGCCGCGTGCGCGCCAGCAGCAGCGCCTGCACCGGCTCGTCCAGCAGCATCAGACCGCCCGCATCGCGCAGGCGCAGGCGCTGCCAGTCTTCGGGCTGCGCCTCCTCGGGCAGCCACAGCTGCAGCTGCTGGCAGTCGGGGTACTGGGCCACGCGCGCCAGCGGCGGCGTGAAGCGAGCCGGCAGCTGAGCTGCCTCACAGGACTGAACCCGCAGCAGGCCGCCGGGCGGCATCGCCAGCTGGCGTCGATCGATCGGCGTATCCATCAGGCCAGTATCGGCAGCGCTTGTTTCAGCCGCGCTTCACGCGCAGGTGCCGCGATGCAACCAATGCAACTCAGGCAGCCCACCCATGAAACCGCGTTGAGACACATGCCGGCCACGATGAGCGCATCGATTTCAGCCCACCACCGACACAGGAGAACCTAGCCATGGGACTGCAAGAACGCCGCATGATCGCCGAGCTGCAAGACACCACGCTGCCCGAGCGCAGCCGCGAGATCGAGGAGATCTGCGGCAGGGCCGTGCCCTACGAGGTCGACTGGTCCTCGTTCGAGAGCGACGCGCAGGCGCTGAACTTCCTCGACAACATCGCCTGCCACCGCATCAATATGGCGCTGCGCACCATCGCGCTGGACCAGATGGGCCGCGACGCGCTGCGCGACAGCCTGAAGACCATCAAGCTCAAGAACGTCGCCGACGCGGCGCAGCGCAAGCTGGACTTCGCCGACGGCGTGCTCGAACTGCACGCCCCCTGGGCCCTGGGCACGCAGGGCATGCACGGCGACGGCGCGATCCGCGATGCGCTGATGGCGCGTCTCTGAGCACCGCCGCGATGAGCCCCAAGCCCCACCACCTGTTGGCGCTGGCCTATGTTCTGGCGCTGGGCCAGCCGCTGCTGCCGCTGCTGATCCACTGGATCTCGCCACCGCCGGCGATCCGCAAGCCCGCATCGGGGCTGGAGCTAGTCGGCACGCTGTTCGATACGGCCGGCGCTGCCGGCTACGGCTACCGGACCCTGCTGATCACAGCCGCCTGCGCGCTGCTGGCGGTGCTGGCCACGGTGGCCGCGTGGTGGCTGTGGCGTCGCGCTCCTGAGGGTGCTGCCGACGCGCCTGCCGCGCTGTGGACCTGGGCGCCGCTGCCGCTGGCGCTGCTGGGGCTGCTCGTCGCCGCCCTCGTCAACGACACGCTCATCATGAAGATGCGGTGACAGCGATGAGCAGGCTCAAGCCACGACACCTTGCCACCGGTACCGCCCTGGCGCTGCTGGCCGCGCTGGCCCAGTTGCCGGGTTCCCCGGCCCTTGCGGCCACCGCAAACCAGGCGGCCTCAACGCCCAAAGCCCCGATGGAAGCACTCACCGAAGCCGCGGCCTTTGCGATCCGCAACGGCGACATCGACAAGGCCCTCGCGCTGATCGCACGCGGGGTCGACACCAAGGCGGCACTGTCGAGCGGCGAGACGCTGCTGCACGATGCTGTGGTCTTCAGCGGCGACAAGGCGCTCATTGCCGCGCTGTTGCGCGCCGGGGCGCCTGTGCGGGCACGCAACAGCTTCGGCGAGACCCCGCTGCAAGCGGCGCTGTCCTATGCCCAGTATCAGCACCAGCCCGAAGGCGGTGCGCGCATGCTGGTGGTGGCCGAGCAGTTGCTGGCTGCCGGCGCTTCGCTGGATGCCAGCGACGCCGACGGCAGACCGCTGCTCCTGCGCATCATGGAGTGGCGCCATCCGCCCCTTCTGCAGCGCCTGTTGCAGCGCGGGCTTCCCATGCCCGACGACGCGCTGCTCCAGGCTCTGCGAGCCGCCGGCGATGCCGAGGGCCTGGGCAACGCCAAGCTGCTGTTCGCGGCCGCGCAGCCGCGCCACCTGAAGGCCCGCGACGACCAGGGCAAGAGCACCGCGCACCTGGCCGCTGCGCAGCGCGAGCTGCTGCCGCTGCTGCAGCGCCTGGCCGAACGCGGCGCCGACCTCAAGGCCATCGATGCCGGTGGCCAGACCGTGTTCGCGGCCGCAGCCTTCGCCGCCAACCTGCCGGCCCTGCAATGGCTGGCCGAACGCGGCGCGCTGAGCCTGCAGGCCGATGCCGACGGCCACACGCCGCTGCACCTGGCCTCGTACGAACCGCGGCCAGAAGTGCTGCGCTGGCTGCGCGAGCGCGGTGCCGACCTGAACGCACGCGACAGGCGCGGCCGCCGCGCGCTGGACATCGCCATCGCCAACGAGCGCTTCGCCTGGCGCTCGCCGGCGGAGAAGCTCGTGCTGGTCGAGCTGCTCGGCGGCGGACCTGCGGACGTGCTGCGCGGACGCTATGCCGAGCATCCGCTGGACATGGCCATCCGCAAGAAGGACCTGAAGCTCGTCGAGTCGCTGCTCAAGCAGGGTGCCGACGCCAATGTGCGCGATGCCTCCGGCCACACGCCGCTGTGGGCCGCGATCGACGCCTGCTCCTGGCCCGCCAGCGTCGACTTCGGCCGCAAGCTGCTGCCGCTGCTGCTGCGCTACGGCGCCGACCCGCGGCGCACCGTCAACGAGCACGAGGACGAAACCTATATCGACCTGGCGCGCCGCTCGCGTGTGCTGGACCTGCTGGAGCGCGAGATGAGCCGGCATTCGCCGCTGCGCTGAACACGAGCAGCGGCAGCAGCAACAACAAACGAAACACGCCTGCCTCTGGCGTGGAACGCGCCTGAAACCGGCGCTTTCGACACTGAGGCCATCGCAGCGCCGGAGCCAATGAAACCAGCATGGCGCGACGAGGCCAGCCGCCCAGGTTGCCTTTCTTTCCTTCCTTCAGTCAATCAAACCGTTAGGAGCCCGCCATGAATCGCTTCCTTCAACTGACCCTCGCCTCCCTCACACTGGCCGCCAGCGGCAGCAACGCCTTTGCCCAGGCCACCATCGACCAGAACAAGGCGTTGGCCGGCGGCGTGACGGCTGGCGATACGGCCGGATTTCCGGTGCAGATCACGCAGCCCGGCAGTTACAAGCTGACCAGCAACCTCGTCGTGCCGGCTGGTCAAACCGGGATCATCATCAGCGCCGAAGGCGTCACGCTGGACTTGAACGGCTTTGCCGTGATCGGCGCAGGAAAGTGCGTACGCCTTGAGGCGAACAAATCTGTGACCTGTGCGAGCTTGCAGGGCGTCGGCATTGATGTCCGTGGACTGGGTTCGTTCGTGCGCAATGGCAGCATCCGCGGCTTCAAAACTGCTTTGTGGAGCTGGGGCAGTGCGGGCGCGGAAAAGTTGTACTTGGCGAACAACGAGTCTGGAATCAGTGCCAGCGCAAGCGTGGACAGCACCAAGCACCCGGCAACGTGGACGGACATTGTCGTCACGCTTTCGCAGAGCACGGGCGTCACTATGCAAAGCGGTGTCCACAAGCTCTCCGGCATCAACTCGTCGCGCAACGGAGGGATGGGCATCTTCATCCAGGGCTCAGACTCGGTGCTGATCGAGAACAGCGTGGTGTCTGACAACGGCGCCTTCGGTATTTCCAATTCCACTGGCAACGTCAAGATCCTGGCGGTGCGCGGCAGCCAGGTCATCAAGAACTACACCAGCCATGCGCAGTTCCAGGTGGACTACCTGACCGACCTCGGCGGCAACCAGTTCCAGTAAGCCCCTCTGACGACGCGGCCGCGGCGGCATCGGTGCGATGCCGGCCGCGCCAACGAAGGCGCCGGTGCCCGCGGTTCGGCTGGGCAAGTCTTCCCGCGCGTCCGCACATCACACTCACTTCTTACGCGAACTCCCCCCATGCCTGGCTTCAAGACGTTCATTCGATTCGCCGCGGCCGCCACCCTAGCCGCCCTGCTCACCGCCTGCGGCGGCGGTGCCGCCGAGGACAACTCGGCGCCGCCCGCCAGCCCGCCCCCGGTCGTCGTGCCGGCGGACAGCGCGCCGTCCATCAGCACTGCGCCACTGAGCCAGAGCGTGCTCACGCCCGGCGCCGCCACCTTCACCGTGGCCGCCACCGGTACGGCGCCGCTGAGCTATCAATGGAAGCGCAACGGCACCGACATCGCCGGCGCCACCGCCGCCAGCTACACCACGCCGGCCACTGCCGTGGGCGACGACGGCGCCAGCTACACGGTGGTGGTGAGCAATGCCAAGGGCTCGGCCACGTCCTCGCCAGCCGCGCTGTCGGTCGCACCGGGACGGGTGCGCCTGTTCGCCAGCAGCTGGTTCGAGCCGGCCATCCGCATCACCGCCGATGTGCTGAGCAGCACCAACCCGGCAACGCCCGCCATGTTGACCGGTGGCGCTACCGGGCTGACCACCAGCAACGCGACGAACGACCTGGCCGTCGATGCATCGCGCGACCTCATCTACAAGGTGGACAGCGGCATCGGTGGCGCGATTGGCCGGGTCCAGGTCTGGGCGGATGCGGCCGCGCTGACGGGCGCGCTGACGGCGAGCCGCACCATCACCATCAAGGGAGCCACCGGTGGCAAAGCCATCGCGCTGGATGCCGCCGCCGACCGCATCTATGTGCTGGTCCAGACCGCCGCCGGCCGCCGGCTGGCCATTGTCAACCAGGCCAGCACCCGCACCGGCACGACCACGCCGGATGCTTTGGTGGACCTGGGACCGGCCTCCAGCGCGGGCGCAAACCGGATGCATCTGGACGTCAGCAACAAGCGCCTCTACCTCACCGCCAACAGCGAGCTCTATGTGTTTGACGGCATCGGCAGCGCCGCCAACGGCAGCGTGCTGACACCCGCGCGAACCGTGAGCTTCGCCGGCCTGAGCCTGATGGACGTGGCGGTGGACGCCACACACAACCGCCTGTACCTCGCATCGATGGACAACAACACCGTCTACGCCTTTGCCAACGCCTCGACCTTGAACGGCAGCATCGCCAACCCCGACCAGGCGGCAGCAGCGCGTTGGACGGAGACCCAGGCCGTCGGCGTGCTCGTCGACAGCCAGGACCGCGTCTGGTGGTGGGGCGACTCGGCCACCAAGGTGTCGATGTACGCCAAGGCCAGCACACTCAGCGGCCTGGTCACCAAGCCGGCCGACAAGGCGGTCGAAGGCGTCATCAAGTTCGGCTACGGCGTGCAGCTCTGGCTGTACTGATCAGCGCCCGGCCGTCGCAACAAACGAAACAGGCCCGTCCCAGGCTTGTAACGCGGCTGGTACGGCGGCTTTCGAGACTCCAGCCATCGCAGCGCAAGAGCGACGTCAACACCGCACAGCGCAGACCGGCGCAGCGAAAGCCGCAGGCAAAGAACGCACAGACGCTCGCTCGTTCGAGGCCCTTCAACCCTTCAGGAGCCCGCCATGAAGCACCTTCTTCAGCTGACCCTCGCCTCCCTCGCACTGGCTGCCGGCAGCAGCAGCGCCTTCGCCCAAGCCACCATCACTCACGACAGGGCTTTGGCCGGCAACGTGACGCCGGGCGACGCCGCCGGCTACCCGGTCACGCTTAGCCAGCCGGGACACTACAAGCTGATGGGCAATCTCGTCGTGCCGGCTGGCAGCACTGGCATCGTGATCACGGCTCGCGATGTGACGCTGGACCTCAACGGCTTCTCGATCCGTGGCCCCGTGTCCTGCACCGGGCCAATCGGCACCGGACAGATGTGCAGCCCGCAGGTCGCCCTGTCCAACGGAGTTCACATCCAAGCGGCTGCGACGAATGCGCAGGTTCGCAACGGCACTGTCGGCGGCTTCGGCAACCACGGGCTCCACACCGAGGCTGCAGGCAGATTCACGGATCTGACGCTGAACGACAACATCGCCAACGGGGCGTACGTGGTTGGGTCAACGGCTGGCGCCTTCTTCGAGCGCGTGCGCGCCGAACGAAACCGATACGCCGGATTCTGGCTCGGCCAGTCGGCCGTGCTGCTCAACGTGATGGCGATGTTCAACGGTGCCTGGGGAATCACTTCAGCAACCAGCGACTATGTCGTCAGCTACATCTCCGATTCGCTGGCACATGGGAACCACCTGCATGGCCTGCGCTTGACCAACTACGCCACGGCCGTGCTTCGGGGCAATACCTTCCTGTTCAACAACTCGGGCGGCGGCAACATGCTTGGCACACCGATTCCCGCTGGCGGGAACCACGAAGGAACAACCTTCTTCTGACTCGGCAGGCGCCACTGCGGCATCCAAACACGCTGAAACATTTGCAACACAGCGCCATCGGCCGCGAAACCGGCTTGACACCGGCGACCGGCACAGTGGCAGCCAGTTTCACTCGCGTCCGCATCCCGTCGCTACGGCTTTGCAAGCCAATCGCCCAGTCACTGATCCATCGATTCAACCCTCTTCGAGGTGCCCCATGGCCACGACATCCCTGATGAAGCAGCTCACGACAAGAAAGCCCCGCGCCGCCTGGCGTTCCCTCGCCGGCGCCTCCGCACTGGCGGTCGCTGCCGCGATGCTCGGCACCGCTGCCCCGCCGGCCCAGGCCGCCGCGGTGACCTACAGCTTCGCCGGCAGCGGAGACTGGAGCAGCGACGCCAGCGCCGCCAGCTTCAGCGGCAGCTTCACCTACAACAGTGCCGCCACACCTGCCATCAACAACGGCGTTACCGAAACCTACGCGCATGCCAGCGGCGGTGGCTGGGGCATGACGCTGAGCTTCATCGGCGGCGCCAGCTTCACGCTGGACAGCAGCCTCAACATCAATGTCAGCAACAACCTCGCCGGCTGGGATCGCATCGGTGCCCTGGCCAGCGACGGCACGCACAGCGCCAGCTTCGACCTGCAGGACTTCACGGCCGCCTTGCTCGGCGACATCAGTCTTAGCGCCCTGAACAGCGGCCTGACGCTGGCCAACTTCGACTGGAGCGACTTCCTTTTCGAGGACGGCAGCGACAGCTTCCAAGGCAGGCTCTCCGCCTTCGATTGCGTCTCCGGCTGCGTTGCCGGCGGTGGCGGTGGCGGTGGTGGCGGTGGTGGTGGTGGTGGTGGTGGCGGTGGCGGTGGCGGCGGCATCGGCGACAACAACGTGCCCGAACCCGCCAGCGCTGCCCTCGTGCTGCTGGCCCTGGGTGCTGCCCGGCTGCAGCTGCGTCGCCGCAACGACCGCAGCACACAGGCTTGAAGCCATGGCCGAGATCCGCCGTCCCCACGGCCAGCCGCAGCAGCATCCGGCCCGCGATCAGGCAGCGCACGACGGCCACCATGTCCATCCCTGGCTCGGCGCGGTCGTCGCCCAGGCGCTACGCCCGGCCGCAGCGGCGGTGCAAACCCAGGGCCAGGCCGCGCAGGCAGACGACTATCATCGGCCCGGCCGGCCGCTGTCCACGATGAACGCAACGAGCAATCCCTTCGCCAACCCGCTGGTGCTGGTCGTCGACGACGAGCCGGCGCTGCGCGAACTGCTGGGCGAGTATTTCCAGCGCCACGGCATGCGCGTCGCGCTGGCGGCCGATGCCACCGAGGCGCGCGCGTCCGTCGCCGCGCAGCTGCCGCAGCTGGCGGTGCTGGACGTCAACATGCCCGGCGAGAACGGTCTGTCACTGGCCCGCTGGCTGCGCGAGACGCAGCCCGGCCTGGGCATCGTGATGCTCACCACCGCCAGCGAGTCTGTCGATCGCGTCGTCGGGCTGGAGATGGGCGCGGACGACTACGTGCCCAAGCCCTTCGAACTGCGTGAACTGCTGGCCCGCGTGCGCGCGGTGCTGCGCCGGCTGCAGCCCGCCACTGCGACAGCAGCAGCGGCCGCACCGCTGGCACCTGAACCAGCGACGGCACCCGCCTCACGCCGCGTCGGCTTCGGCCGCTGCCAGCTCGACCTGGACCAGCGCCGGCTCTTCGATGCCGACGGCGAGGAGGTGCCGATCACCTCGGCCGAGTTCGACCTGCTGGCCCTGTTCGCGCGCCATCCCAACCGGCCGCTGAACCGCGACCAGATCATGGAGCAGGCGCACAACCGCGGCTGGGACGTCTACGACCGGAGCATCGACCTGCGCGTGATGCGGCTGCGCCGCAAGATCGAGCGCAACCCCGACAAACCGGAGGTGCTGAAGACGGTGCGCAATGTCGGCTATGTGTTCGTGCGCGCTGAATAGGGCCTCAGGCGCGCCGCAGCCCCCCGCAGCGGGACTGAGGCTTCGCCAGCGATGGTTTCCTCGGCTCGGACCTCGACCATGAACGACCTGCTCAACGCTGAACTGCTGCTGGCGCTGCTGGACGATGTCCCCTCGCGCGTGGTGCTGCTGAACGGCGATCAGCGCTATCTGTACGCGAATCGTGCCGCCCTGGAGTTCCTGCGGCTGCCGGCCGAGCAACTGATCGGTCGGTCCGTCGCCGACATACGCGGCGAGCACATCGCCGAGCGCAACCGCCCTGTGTTCGAGCGCCTTCGCAGCGGCGAACGCATCGAGTGGGAAGGCTGGGCCGAGTATGCCGGCGTGGGGCGACGCTACACCCAGGAATGGCTTGTGCCCTACTTCAAGGACGGCCGCATGCAACTCGTCATGGGCGTGGCGAGCGATCTCACCGAGCTGAAGCAACAGGCAGCCCAGACGCAGCTGGCTGAGCACCTGAAGACCGCCATCGTCGACAACGCGTTTGCCGCGCTGGTCACCACCGATGCCGAGGGCCGCATCGTCGAGTTCAACCCCGCTGCCGAGGCCATGTTCGGGCACGCCCGGCAGGCTGTCGTCGGTGTCCCGGTTGCCGAGGTGATGATCCCGCCCCGCTACCGAGAGGCGCATGCGGCAGGCATGGCGCGCATGGCCAGCGGCGGCGCACCCCGCGTGATGGGCCGGCGACTGGAGCTGCAGGCCTTGCGTGCCGACGGCAGCACCTTCCCGATCGAGATGGTGTTGTGGCGCACCGACGCGGCCGGCAGCATCTACTACACCGCGTCGATCCTCGACGTCAGCGAGCGGCTGCGCACGCAGGAGATCATCGAACGCCAGCGTGATGCCCTGCGGCAGAGCGAGAAGCTCACCGCCATGGGCAGCCTGCTGGCCGGCGTGGCGCACGAGTTGAACAACCCGCTGGCCATCGTGATGGGCCGCGCCAGCCTGCTCGAGGAAAAGGCAGCGGGCACGGCGCTGGAGGCCGACGCGCAGCGCATCCATGAGGCCGCCGAACGCTGCGGCCGCATTGTGCGCACCTTCCTGAACATGGCGCGCAGCAGACCTGCCGAACGTGTGCAAGTGGCGATCAACGACCTGGTGCGCGGTGCCACCGAATTGCTGAACTACGGCTTGCGCAGCCACGGCATCGAGGTCCAGCTCGAACTGGCCGAGGGCCTGCCGACAGTCATGGCCGAGTCGGAACAGATCGGCCAGATCCTGCTGAATCTGATCGTCAACGCGCAGCAGGCCATGGCCGGCGCGCCGCAGCCTCGCTGGCTGCACATCAGCTCCGGCGTCGAGGTCCGCCGCACGGACCGCGAGCCGCATGTCTGGGTGCGCGTCCAGGACAACGGGCCTGGGGTGCCGCAGGAGATGCGCGAGACCATCTTCGAACCCTTCTTCACCACCAAATCGGAGGGCATGGGCACTGGCCTGGGACTGGCCATGTCTCGCTCGATGGCGCGCGAGCATGGCGGAGAACTTCGCATCGAGGCCAAGCACCAGGGCAGCGGCGCCTGCTTTCGCCTGAGCCTGCCCGTCAGCGGGGCGCCGCTTCCCGCGCCACCTGTTGCCCCGCCGGCGCCGCTTGAGGAGGGGCGCGCCCGACTGCTGGTCATCGACGACGAGCCGGACATCGCCGCGCTGATACGCACCTTTCTGGAGGGCGCCGGTTACGAAGTGGCCACCTGCGAGTCGGGCGAAGTTGCGCTGGCCCTGCTGAAGGAAGCGCGCTTCGACGGCGTGATCTCGGACCTGCGCATGCCCGATCTGGACGGCGCAGGGTTCTTCAGGCAGCTGCGCAGCGACTGGCCCACTCTGGCGCAGCGCCTGCTGTTCGTCACCGGCGATACCTTGAGCCCAGGCGCACGCAGCTTCCTTGACGAGACAGGCAGCCTGAGCCTCGACAAGCCCTTCACACGGGGTGATCTTCTGGCACAGGTGCAGCGCATGCTGGACAGACCCGCGGCCTTGGCCACGCCAGGCTGAACCCGCCCTTGCTGCACAGAACTGAGCGCTCGGTCCTGGCCGCCGCCGTCTAGCGCCGCGGCGCGCTGCTGCCGCCGAGCAACAGGTGCCGACGCTCCTTGGCCTCGGCGCTCACGGCCGAGGCCAGCGCGCGGATGCGCGCATCCTTGCGCATGCCGGGGTGATAGACCAGGGCCAGGCGTGACGATTCAATGGGCGATTCCAGGGGCAGCTCCGACAGTCGTCCCGAGCGCACCGCGACAGCGTGCGGCAGCAGGCCGACGCCCAGTCCTGCCTCTGCTGCCTCGACCATGGACATCATCGTGTCGAACTCACCCACGCCGCGCGGCACGGCGACCTGGCGAAACAGCCACTGCATGGTCGTGAAACGGTGCCAGCGCTCATGCAGCATCAGCATCGGCCACTGCGCGATCTTCTGGCCGCGGCACTGGCTGGCCAGCTCCGGGGTCGCATAGGCGCCGTAGCCGAGTTGTCCCAGCGGCAGATCGACGACATCGTCGCTGGCCGGGGCGCCCAGACGGATCGCGGCATCGATCTCGAGCCGCGCCACGCTGCGCAGATCGGGTGCAACTGCGAGCGACAGCCGCAGACTGGGTGCGTCCTGGCGCAATCGGCGCAGCGTGGGCAGCACCAGCGGGCCGAGCAGCATGTCTGCGGTGCCGACGCGAAGCTCTCCCGCCAGCTCCGCGCTTTCGGCGCCCATCGCCTGCGCGGCGACGAGCAGGCGCTCAATCTCGCGAGCCCGCTCGCCCAGCTGGCGCCCCAGTGCCGTCGGCTGCACGCGGCCGCGCATGCGCACGAACAGGCGCCCGCCGAGCGCCGCTTCGAGCCGCTGCACATGGCGCCAGACCGTCGAGTAGTCGAGTTCAAGAGCCCGTGCAGTGGCTTTCAGGTTGCCCTCGGCCATGAGCGTGGCCAACAGGCGCAGATCGTTCCAGTCCATGTCGTGGCACCTCGTTCTTTATTGCACCAATGCAATATCAGATTGTGCACCTGCGCATTTACGGAGCCCCACCGCTGACGCCTGCTTGGTAAATTTCCTCGCACCGAGCTACCGCGCCGAGGACGCGTCCAATGAACAGCCCCCTCCATCTGTACGAGCACGAACTGTCGGGCAACTCCTACAAGGTCAGGCTCTTTCTCTCGCTGCTGAATCTGCCCTTCACCGCGCACCGGGTCGACCTGTTCGCTGGCGAAGGCCAACGGCCGGAGTACCTGGCCGTGAGCGAGCTGGGGCAGGTGCCAGCCCTTCGCGACGGCGACGAAGCCTTGCGGGACTCGCAGGCGATCCTGTTCTACCTCGCGCGCCGCTACGGGCAAGGCAAATGGATGCCCGAGGACCCGCTCGGTCAGGCACGGCTTGTCGCCTGGCTCTCGCTGGCAGCCAACGAGCTGGCCAATGGGCCGGCAGCGCTGCGCGTCGGCGCACGCTTCAAGCGCCCGATCAACGTCGAATGGGCCGCTGCCGTCACACGGCGGGCCTTCGGCCTGATGCAGGCGACGCTGGCCACCCAGCCCTGGCTGCTGCCTGGCGCTCATCCAAGCATTGCCGACATCGCCTGCTTTCCCTACACAGCGCTTTGCCATGAAGGCAACTTCTCGCTGCAGGACTATCCCGCCGTCATCGCATGGTGCGACCGCGTCCGCGCGCTGCCGGGCTTCGTTGGCATGGAAGGCATCTGAGCTCGTCGCTCTGCCGCCTGGCTGAACATGGACTCGAGTCGAACTGAGCCGAACTGCCGAACAGGAGCAGCGCCGTTCACCCGCGCAGCGCCGCTGCCAGGCGGTGGGCACACCCTGCTCATCACGACCGACGAGCAGGGGCGGATTACGAGCATGAACCGGGCGGCGGAGTCGCTGTTCGACTGCACGGCTTCTCAGGTTCTCGGCCACTGTGCGTCCGAGGCGCTGGTGCCGCGAGCGCATCGCGACGCTCTTCACCAGGCCCAGAAACTCAGCGCCATGGGCGGCCTGCTCGCCGGCGTAGCCCACGAGCTCAACAACCCTCTGGCCATCGTGATCGGCCGCGCCACGCTGCTGGAAGAGCGCGTGCGCGGTTGTGCGACCTTGCAGACCGAGACGCTGCAGACCGAGGCGCGACAGGTGCGCGAGGCTGCGGAGCGTTGCGGCCGTATCGTGCGCACCTTCCTCGATCTGGCACGCAAGAAGCCTGCCGACCGACGTGCCGTGCAGCTGAACACGCTGGTGAACGCGAGCACCGAACTGCTTGCGTACTCCTTGTGCAGCCACGGGGTGACCATCGAACTGGAGCTCGACGAGCACCTGCCGGAGATTCAAGCCGACGGCGATCAGCTGGGACAGGTGTTGCTGAATCTGCTGGTCAATGCGCAACAGGCGCTGGAGAGCCGGACCGATGGCGAACGAAAGATCCGCGTCTGCACCAGCAGGGAAGAAGGTCCGCACAAGACCGAGCGCGTGTGCTTGAAGGTAACCGACACCGGACCCGGCGTGCCAGCGGAACTGCGCGAGCGTGTCTTCGAACCTTACTTCACGACCAAGACGAACGGCCGCGGCACGGGGCTGGGACTGTCGTCATCGCGAGCCATCGCTCGCGAGCATGGGGGCGAGCTCCGGCTGGCGAGCCAGACCGTCGGCTGCGGGGCGAGCTTCGTGCTGGAGTTGCCGGTCGGTCAGATGGAAGGACGTCAGGACGCGGCGACAGCCGCGGCTGCGCCAGCTGGGACAGCCTCGGCACGCTCAGGGCGAATTCTGGTCGTGGATGACGAGGTGGCACTCGCGCAGATGGTGGGCGAGATGCTCGAGAGCGCCGGCTACGAAGTCAGCACGGCGCGGACAGGGCAAGAGGCGCTGGCGATCCTGGCAGCAGACGCCATCGACGCCGTGGTCAGCGATCTGCACATGCCAGGGATGGATGGGGCGGCGCTGTGGGCTCGGCTCAGCAGCCAGCAGCCAGCGCTCGCGCGGCGCATCCTGTTCATGACCGGCGACGCCTTGTCGTCGGTGTCGGCTGCCTTCCTTGCTCGAAGCGGCTGCTCGACACTCAGCAAGCCTTTTCGCAAGTCAGAGCTGATGACCCAGGTCGACCGTCTGCTCCAGGGCTGAGCATGCACAGCTCGCCGCAGGCTCCAGCTGACTGCTGATGCCCACCGCGGCACACTGGGAGCCTCGCGAGCGCGGCGACTGGCGGGCTCAGCCGAGCGCTGCCACCACCTCCGGCGGCGCCTGCACCAGCTCGATCAGCACGCCTTCGCCGCCGATGGGGAACTCGTCGTTGCTCTTCGGGTGGATGAAGCAGATGTCGTAGCCGGCCGCACCCTTGCGGATGCCGCCGGGAGCGAAGCGCACGCCGTTGGCGCTCATCCACTCCACCGCCTTGGGCAGGTCGTCCACCCACAGGCCGACGTGGTTGAGCGGCGTGGCGTGCACGGCCGGCTTCTTCTCCGGGTCCAGCGGCTGCATCAGGTCGACCTCGACCTTGTGCGGGCCGCTGCCGATGGCGCAGATGTCTTCGTCGACGTTCTCGCGCTCGGAGACGAAGTTGCCGGTCACCGTGAGGCCCAGCACATCCACCCACAGCTTGCGCAATGCGGCCTTGTCCGGGCCGCCGATGGCGATCTGCTGGATGCCGAGGATCTTGTAGGGCTTGGCTGTCATGACCTGACCCTCACTCGAACTTCATGATGGGCTGATCGACCGCAAGGCTCTCGCCCACCTTGGCCAGCACCTCAGCCACCTTGACGTCCTGCGTGGCGACGAGGATGTTCTCCATCTTCATCGCCTCAATCACCGCCAGGCGCTCGCCGGCCTGGACGATCTGGCCCGGCTGTGCGGCGATCGCGACCAGCAGACCCGGCATCGGCGAGAGCAGCGACTTGCTGGTATCGGGCGGCGCCTTGTAGGGCATCAGCGCGGCCAGCTCGGCAGCGCGTGGCGACAGCACCGTGACCTCGATCGCCGTGCCGTTGTGGCTGACGCGGTAGGCCAGCGGTTTCTTCAGCGTGCCGCGCTCGGCCTGGGCGGTGAAGGGCTTGCCGTTGACCGTGCCGGTCAGGCGGATGTCGTTCAGGCGCGAGGCGCAGCAGATGTCGTAGCTCTGCTCGTCCACCCAGACACGCGCTTCACCTTTATGGCCGGCGTACTCGGCCACATGCACCTTGTGGCGGCGCGTCTTGCCCTGGCCTTCGTTGACGATGGCGACATAGTCGCTGTCGATGCGCATCTCGTGCCCGGGCAGCTGGCCGCTGATGCCGGCGGCGCGCTCGCGCGTCTTGCGGCGGATGAAGGCGGCCAGCGCGACCAGGAAGGCCGGATCCTCGTGCGGCACGTCCTCGGCACGGAAGCCGCCGCCATAGTGCTGCGCGATGAAGCCGGTGTTGAAGTTGCCGGTGACGAAGTCCGGGTGCGCCAGCAGCGCGGCCTGGAAGGGAATGTTGGAGCTGATGCCGCGGATCACGAAGCCGTTGAGCGCCTCGCGCATCTTCGCGATCGCGTCGTTGCGATCCTTGCCGTGCACGATGAGCTTGGCGATCATCGAGTCGTAGAACATCGGGATCTCGCCGCCCTCGTAGACGCCAGTGTCCACCCGCACGCCGCCGAAGCTGCCCGCCGCGTAGCTGGCGCCGACCAGCGTCTCGCTGCCCTGCTCCAGGTTCGCCTCGGGCGGCTGGTACTTCACCAGGCGGCCGGTCGAGGGCAGGAAGTTGCGGAACGGGTCTTCCGCATTGATGCGGCACTCGATGGCCCAACCTTCACGTCGGATGTCCTGCTGCTTGAACGCGAGCTTCTCGCCGGCGGCCACGCGGATCATCTGCTCCACCAGGTCCAGGCCGGTGATGCACTCGGTGACCGGGTGCTCCACCTGCAGACGGGTGTTCATCTCCAGGAAATAGAAGTCCTGGTTCTTGCCGACGACGAACTCCACCGTGCCAGCGCTCTGGTACTTCACCGCCTTGGCCAGCGCCACGGCCTGCTCGCCCATGGCCTTGCGGGTGGCGTCGCTGATGAAGGGGCTAGGGGCTTCCTCGATCACCTTCTGGTGGCGGCGCTGGATCGAGCACTCGCGCTCATGCAGGTAGACCACATTGCCGTGGCTGTCGCCCAGCACCTGGATCTCGATGTGGCGCGGCTGCTCGACAAACTTCTCCATGAAGACGCGGTCGTCGCCGAAGCTGTTGCGCGCCTCGTTACGGCAGGAGCTGAAGCCGTCGAAGCATTCCTTGTCGTTGAAGGCCACGCGCAGGCCCTTGCCGCCGCCGCCGGCGCTGGCCTTGATCATCACCGGGTAGCCGATCTTCTTGGCGATCTCGACAGCTTCCTCGGGCGAGAGGATGGGCTCGTTGTGACCAGGGATGGTGCTGACCTTGGCTTCGTTGGCGAGCTTCTTCGAGGCGATCTTGTCGCCCATCGCCGCGATGCTGTAGTGCTTGGGGCCGATGAAGACGATGCCTTCTTCCTCGCAGCGGCGGGCGAAGTCCTCGTTCTCGGACAGGAAGCCGTAGCCCGGATGCAGGGCCTCGGCGCCGGTCGCCTTGCACGCGGCGATGATCTTGTCGGCCACCAGATAGGACTCGCGGCTGGGTGCCGGTCCCAGCAGCACGGCCTCGTCGGCCAGCTCGACGTGGCGGGCTTCCTTGTCGGCCTCGGAATAGACGGCCACCGTCTTGATGCCGAGCTTCTTGGCGGTCTTGATGACGCGGCAGGCGATTTCACCCCGGTTCGCGATCAGGATCTTCTTGAACATGTTGCTATCTCCTTGGGTCCCGATCACAGAGGAATATTGCCGTGCTTGCGCCACGGGTTTTCCAGCTTCTTGTCTTTCAACATGGTCAACGAGCGGCAGATGCGCTTGCGCGTCTCGTGCGGCTGGATCACGTCGTCGATGAAGCCGCGCGCGCCGGCGACAAAGGGGTTGGCGAAGCGGGCCTTGTACTCGGCCTCGCGCTTGCTAAGCTTCTCGGGGTCGCCCTTGTCCTCGCGGAAGATGATCTCCACCGCGCCCTTGGCACCCATCACCGCGATCTCGGCATTGGGCCAGGCGAAGTTGACGTCGCCACGCAGATGCTTGGAGGCCATCACGTCATAGGCGCCGCCATAGGCCTTGCGCGTGATCACCGTGACCTTGGGCACCGTGCACTCGGCATAGGCGTAAAGCAGCTTGGCGCCGTGCTTGATGATGCCGCCGTACTCCTGGCTGGTGCCGGGCATGAAGCCGGGCACGTCGACGAAGGTGATCACCGGGATGTTGAAGGCATCGCAGAAGCGCACGAAACGCGCTGCCTTGATGGAGCTCTTGATGTCCAGGCAGCCGGCCAGCACCAGCGGGTTGTTGGCGACGATGCCCACCGTCTGGCCTTCCATGCGCGCCATGCCGATGACGATATTGGCCGCGTAGTCGGGCTGCAGCTCGAAGAAGTCGCCGTCGTCGACGACCTTCAGGATCAGTTCCTTGATGTCGTAGGGCTTGTTCGGGTTCTCGGGCACCAGCGTGTCCAGCGAGTAGTCCAGGCGGCTGCCGGGGTCGCCGCTGGGACGCACCGGCGGCTTCTCGCGGTTGTTCAGCGGCAGGTAGTTGAAGAAGCGGCGCAGCATCAGGATGGCTTCGACGTCGTTGTCGAAGGCCAGGTCGGCCACGCCGCTCTTGCTGGTGTGCGTCACCGCGCCGCCCAGCTCCTCGGCCGTGACTTCCTCGTGCGTGACCGTCTTCACCACCTCGGGGCCGGTGACGAACATATAGGACGAGTCCTTCACCATGAAGATGAAGTCGGTCATCGACGGCGAGTACACCGCGCCGCCAGCGCAGGGACCCATGATCATGCTGATCTGCGGGATCACGCCCGAGGCCATCACGTTTTTCTGGAACACGTCGGCATAGCCGCCGAGCGAGGCCACGCCTTCCTGGATGCGGGCACCGCCCGAGTCGTTCAGGCCGATCACCGGCGCGCCGACCTTCATCGCCTGGTCCATCACCTTGCAGATCTTCTCGGCATGCGTCTCGGAGAGCGCACCGCCGAAGACGGTGAAGTCCTGGCTGAAGGCAAAGGCCAGGCGGCCGTTGATCATGCCGTAGCCGGTGACCACGCCGTCGCCGGGGATCTTGTTGTCGGCCATGCCGAAGTCCACGCAGCGGTGCTCGACGAACATGTCCCATTCCTCGAACGTGCCTTCGTCGAAGAGCAGCTCCAGGCGCTCGCGCGCGGTCAGCTTGCCCTTGGCGTGCTGGGCGGCGATGCGTTTCTCGCCGCCGCCCAGGCGCGCCAATGCGCGCTTTTCTTCGAGCATCTTCTGAATGTCATGCATGGTGGTCTCCAAAGAATCGGGTCAGCAGCTCGCGGGCTGCGGTCGAGGGCGCGAGCCGGCCTTGCAGCACGCGCTCGGTGGTCTCGGGCAGGACGGCGCGCACCGCGCTCGCTTCCTGGAACTCATGTTTCAGCCCGGCCTGGATGCGCTCCCACATCCACGCCAGCGATTGCTGCTGGCGCTTGGATTCGAAGCGGCCATTGGCCTGCTGCGTGTCCTTGAACTTCGCCACCTGCGCCCAGAAGCGGTCCAGCCCTTCGGACTTCAGTGCCGAGAGCTGCATCACCTGCGGGTGCCAGATGGACGTGTCGTGGTGCGCATGGTCCGGGTGGCCGTGCAGGCCGTAGAGGCGCAGGCTGGAGGCGATCTGCGCCTGCGCGCGCGTGGCCGCGGCAGCGTCGAGGTCGGCCTTGTTGATCACCACCAGATCGGCGAGCTCCATCACGCCCTTCTTGATCGCCTGCAGGTCGTCGCCGGCATTGGGCAGCTGCAGCAGCACGTACATGTCCGTCATGCCGGCCACCGCGGTCTCGCTCTGGCCGACGCCAACGGTCTCGACGATGACGATGTCGTAGCCCGCGGCCTCGCAGACCAGCATGGCCTCGCGCGTCTTCTCGGCCACGCCGCCGAGCGTGCCGCTGCTCGGGCTGGGGCGGATGTAGGCACGCTCGTCCATCGACAGATGCTCCATGCGAGTCTTGTCGCCCAGGATGGAGCCGCCGGACACGCTGGACGAGGGATCGACGGCCAGCACCGCGACGCGGTGGCCCTGCGCGATCAGGAACAGGCCCAGCGCCTCGATGAAGGTGCTCTTGCCCACGCCCGGCACGCCGGAGATGCCCAGGCGCAGCGAGCGGCCGCTTCTGGGCAGCAACTCGGTCAGCAGCGCATCGCCCTGCGCGCGGTGATCGGGCCGGCTGCTTTCCAGCAGCGTGATCGCCTTGGCCATCGCGCGGCGCTGGCGCGGGCCCGGGCCGGACAGGATGGACTGCACGAGCTCGGGCCAACTCGGTGAGGTCATGACGGGCTACCGCTGTCGGAGCTGATTCAGGACGCCGCGCCGACCGCCTTGCGGATCTGTTCCAGCACGTCCTTGGCGCTGGCCGGAATCGGCGTACCCGGGCCGTAGATGCCCTTGACGCCGGCCTCATAGAGGAACTCGTAGTCCTGCTGCGGGATCACGCCGCCGACGAAGACGATGATGTCGTCGGCGCCTTGCTTCTTCAGCTCGGCAATGATGGCCGGCACCAGGGTTTTGTGACCGGCGGCCAGCGTGGAGATGCCCACCGCGTGCACATCGTTCTCGATCGCCTGGCGGGCGCATTCCTCGGGGGTCTGGAACAGCGGGCCCATGTCCACGTCGAAGCCCAGGTCGGCGTAAGCCGTGGCCACCACCTTGGCGCCGCGGTCGTGCCCGTCCTGGCCCAGCTTGGCGATCATCACGCGCGGGCGGCGGCCCTGTTCGTCGGCAAAGGCCTTGATCTCGTCCTGCAGCTTGGCCCAGCCCTCGGCGGAATCGTAAGCAGCGGCATACACACCGGTCACCTTTTGCGTATCGGCGCGATGGCGGCCATAGACCTTTTCCAGCGCGTCGGAAACTTCGCCCACCGTGGCGCGCAGGCGCACGGCCTTGATGCTGAGGTCGAGCAGATTGCCCTGGCCGCTCTGCGCTGCTGCGGTCAGCGCGTCCAGCGCGGCCTGCACCGCGGCATTGTCGCGCTTGGCCTTGATGTCCTTGAGTCGTGCGATCTGGCTGTCGCGCACCTTGACGTTGTCGACGTCGAGGATGTCGATCGCATCTTCCTTGGCCAGCTTGTACTTGTTGACGCCGACAATCACGTCCTTGCCCGAATCGATGCGCGCCTGCTTCTCGGCAGCGCTGGCCTCGATCTTCAGCTTGGCCCAGCCGCTGTCCACCGCCTTGGTCATGCCGCCCATCGCATCGACTTCCTCGATGATGGCCCAGGCCTTGTCCGCCATGTCCTGGGTCAGCGACTCCATCAGGTAGCTGCCGGCCCAGGGGTCGATGACCTTGGTGATGTGCGTCTCTTCCTGGATGATCAGCTGGGTGTTGCGCGCGATGCGGGCGCTGAACTCGGTGGGCAGCGCGATCGCTTCGTCCAGCGAGTTGGTGTGCAGGCTCTGCGTGCCGCCGAACACCGCGGCCATCGCCTCGATGGTCGTGCGCACCACGTTGTTGTAGGGGTCCTGCTCGGTCAGGCTCCAGCCCGAGGTCTGGCTGTGCGTGCGCAGCATCAGGCTCTTGGGGTTCTTGGCATTGAAGCCCTTCATGATCCGGCACCACAGCAGACGCGCAGCGCGCATCTTGGCGATCTCCAGATAGAAGTTCATGCCCACCGCCCAGAAGAAGCTCAGGCGGCCGGCGAAGTCGTCGACGTCCATGCCCTTGGCGATGGCGGTCTTCACATATTCCTTGCCATCGGCCAGCGTGAAGGCCAGCTCCAGCGCCTGGTTGGCGCCCGCTTCCTGCATGTGATAGCCCGAGATCGAGATCGAGTTGAACTTGGGCATGTTCTTGCTCGTGTACTCGATGATGTCGCCGATGATCTTCATCGACGGCTCGGGCGGGTAGATGTAGGTGTTACGGACCATGAACTCCTTGAGGATGTCGTTCTGGATGGTGCCGCTCAATTTGTCCTGGCTGACGCCCTGCTCTTCGGCAGCGACCACATAGCCGGCCAGCACCGGCAGCACGGCGCCGTTCATCGTCATCGAGACCGAGACCTTGTCCAGCGGGATGCCGTCGAAGAGGATCTTCATGTCCTCCACCGAATCGATCGCCACGCCCGCCTTGCCGACGTCACCGGTCACGCGCGGATGGTCACTGTCGTAGCCGCGGTGCGTGGCCAGGTCGAAAGCCACCGAGACACCCTGCCCGCCGGCGGCCAGCGCCTTGCGATAGAAGGCATTGCTTTCCTCGGCGGTCGAGAAGCCCGCGTACTGGCGGATGGTCCAAGGACGTACCGCATACATCGTGGCCTGCGGGCCGCGCAGGAAGGGCTCGAAGCCGGGCAGCGTGTTCGCGTAGGGCAGATTCGCCGTGTCCTCGGCCGTGTACAGCGGCTTGACCGTCAGGCCTTCGGGGGTCACCCAGTTCAGCGCCGACACATCGCCGCCGGGGGCGGACTTGGCGGCGGCCTTGTGCCATTGCTCCAGCGTGGCCTGGGCGAATTCGTTGCTGGGATTGGGCTTGTTCGGCGTCTGCGACATGGGAGGAACTCCTGAGATCGCGGCATTCTAGCCCATTTGTCATTCATAATTATGAATGCAAGCCGACTACAATAAGGGTCGAAACAGCCCTGCTCCGTCGATGAACGCCACCGCCTCAACCGCCGCGCCGCTCGCCCCACGCGCCCTTTACCAGGAAGTGGCGGAACAGCTGCGCCAGCGCATCTTCGGCCGTCAGCTGGAGCCCGGCGCCTGGATCGACGAGCTCAAGCTGTGCCATGAGATGGGCATCAGCCGCACGCCGCTGCGCGAGGCGCTGAAGGTGCTGGCCGTCGAAGGCCTGGTGACAATGAAGGTGCGCCGCGGTGCCTATGTCACCGAGATGAGCGAGCAGGACGTGCGCGAGGCCTACCAGTTGCTGGCGCTACTGGAAAGCGACGCCGCCGCCAATGTGGCACGGTCGGCCAGCGAGGCAGCGCTGGCCGAGCTCAACACCCTGCACGCAGACCTGGAACGTCAGGTCGAGCAGCGCGATGCCTTCTTCGCCACCAACGAGCGTTTCCATATGCGCTTGCTGGAGATCGAAGGCAACCGCTGGCGCCAACAGATCGTCACTGACTTGCGCCGTGTGATGAAACTCAACCGCCACCACTCGCTGTTCAAGCAAGGCCGCCTGGCGGATTCGCTGGCCGAGCACCGCGCGCTGATGCAGGCCATGCTCAGGCGCGACGGCGCGAAGGCCGCGCAGTTGATGCGCGAGCATTTCGACAACGGGCTGGCGGCGGCGACGACGGCGCCCTGACTGCGGCGGACTGACTGCAGCCGCTCTACTGCAGCGGTTTGGTGCAGCACTGCGGCCCGGGCAGCGGGCGGGTTCAGGTTCGGCGGTCGCCCCTGCGGGCCGACTCCCTTGCGCTGCTCGCCGCGCCGGGTCGGCGCCAAACTCCCGCCGCTCGCTAACGCTCGCTCTGGTCAGACAGTGGCGCCGAGTCAGTGCTTGAAGCGCGCTTCGCGCGCACCCGGCGCAGTTGCGCTGCTCAGCGCCTCACATTCACCCTGCCGCTGCCCGGGCCGCAGTGCCGGACGAACGAGTACTGGCACGAACTCGTGGCGCGCCACCATGCTGCCAGGCGGCGGCTCGGCCCGCTGCCGGGCGACTTCTGCACGGCCGAGAGCGCAGCGTAGTGGGCCGGGCGCGCGCAGCGCGCTTCAACACCTGACTGGGCGCGGTTGTCCGAGCGCAGCGAACCGCAGGTGAGCGTAGCGAGTTCTGCGCCCCCGGCCCGCGTAGCGAGCACCGAGGGCAGTCGGCCCGCCGGGCCGACCCGTGCAGCAGGAGCCCGGCAGCGGGCCGAGCCGCCGCCAAGCCTCACACATGGCATGCCCCGGCAATCAACTCCGCCAAACGCTGCTCAACGCCGCCACCGCCTCCGGAATCGGATAGTGATGATTCCCCACGAACAGGCTGTTCTTGTCCAGATACTCGGCATTGCGCAGCGAACCGTGGATCTCGTGATCGAAGTACTGCACCACGGTGTTCTTGGCAAAGTTGCCGGCCACTACCGGACGGCACTCGAAACCCGCCTCGCTGAGCGCCGCCACCAGAGCCTTGCGATCGCGTCCCACGCCGGGCTTGATGGTCAGCGCGAAGCCGAACCAGCTGCTCTCGCCCAGCTCGCGCTGGATCATCAGCCGCGGGTGATCGGCAAAGGCGGCCTGCAGCGCCTGGCCATTGGCGCGGCGCTCCTTGATCAGCCCGGGCAGGCGCTTGACCTGCTCGATGCCCAGAGCGCCAGACAACTCCAGCGGCCGCAGGTTGTAGCCCGGCAGCACGAAGCGGAAGCTCTCCTCGAAAGGATCGTCGCTCTTCGTGCCGCAGACATGGTTGTGCTTGGGCAGGTTGCGCGTCCAGCCATGGGCGCGCAGCGAGAGCATCACGTGATAGAGCTCCTCGTCGTCGGTGACGACCATGCCGCCTTCCATCGTCGAGATATGGTGCGAGAAGAAGCTGCTGAAGCTGCCGACCACGCCGAAGGTGCCGGTCTGCTTGCCGCCGAAGGTCGCGCCCATCGACTCGCAGTTGTCCTCCATCAGCACGATATCGCGGCCGGCGACCATGTTGCGGATCGCGTCGAAATCGTTGGGGTTGCCCAGCAGGTTGACGATCATGATCGCGCGGGTGCGCGGACCGATCGCCGATGCCAGCGCCTCGAGGTCGTAGTTCAGCGTCTCAGGGTCGATGTCGACGAACTTCAGCCGCAGGCCGTATTGGTGCAGCGGGTAGTAGGTGGTCGGCCAGGACACCGCCGGCACGATGACCTCGTCGCCGCGCTTCAAGCGCAGCTTGTCGTTCTTCGTGTAGCACAGCGCGGCGATCATCAGCAGATTGGCCGACGAGCCCGAATTGACCATCACGCAGTGCTTGGAGCCGGTGAAGCGCGCGAAGTCGCGCTCGAAGGCCGCGACCTTCTCGCCCATCGTGAAGTGGCCGCTGGCGATGACGCCGGCCATCGCCGCATACTCCTCGGCGCCCCAGGACGAAGTCGCGAGCGGGAACTGGTAAGTCATGTCTCAAGCCACCTTGTCGAGAAAGTATTGATAGCAGCGCGCGATGCCCTGCTCCAGGCTGATCTTCGGCGCCCAGCCCCAGGCCGTCTGCCGGCTCACGTCCACCAGCTTCTGGCGCATTCCCACGGGCTTGCTCAGATCGTGGACGAATTCGCCCTGCCAGCCGACCACGCGAGCCACCGCCGCGTAGTACTCGTTGATCGTGTAATCGTGGCCCAGGCCGATATTCATCAGCTCAGGCGCGGGGTCGCCCTGCTCCACATGGCGGACCACCGCGTCGGCCAGGTCGGCCGCATCCATGAACTCGCGCCGCGCCAGGCCGTCGCCCCAGATCTCCACCGTGGGCGCGCCGGCCGCCTTGGCCTCATGCACCTTGCGGATCACCGCGGGAATCAGGTGCGAATGCGCCGGGTCGAACTTGTCGAAGCGGCCGTAGAGATTGCAGGGAATCAGCGTCTTGTACTGCAGCGCCGGCTCCTGGCGGCGCAGGTACTGGCACAGCCGCGTCGCGTAGATCTTGGCGATCGCGTAGCCCTCGTTGGTGGGTTCCAGCTCGCCGGCCAGCACCTGTTCCTCGCGCAGCGGGTTCTGTCCATTGCGCGGGTACATGCAGGAGCTGGCCAGGTTGATGAACTGCTGCACGCCAGCCTGATGCGCGGCGAGGATGACGTTGCGGCCCATGTCCACATTGCGCACCAGGAAGTCCACCGGCCGCGCGATATTGGCCTGGATGCCGCCGACCAGGCCGGCCGAGTGGATCACCACATCGGGCCGCACATCGCGGATAAAGGCCGCCACCGCGTCGAAGCGCTCCAGGTCCAGCTCGGTGCGGCGCGGCGCGATCAGCTCCCAGGCGGCAGCGGCCGGATGTTCGGCGATATTGCGCCCGACCATGCCGCCACCGCCGGTCAGGAAGACGCGCGGCTTGGCCGTCTGTTGCGTCATTCGTGGCTCACCGTCGGCGTGTAGCCATGGCGCTTGAGCAGCGCATGCTGGCGCGCCTGGTCCAGGTCGTGCGCGACCATCTCGGCGGTCATCTGCGCCAGCGTGATCTCGGGCGTCCAGCCCAGCTTCTGCTTGGCCTTGGCCGGGTCGCCCAGCAGGGTCTCGACCTCGGTGGGACGGAAGTAGCGCGGGTCCACGCGCAGGATCACGTCGCCCACCTTGACCGCAGGCGTCTTGTCCGGCGCACCGACGCGTTCGACAACGCCGATCTCATCGACGCCCTTGCCTTCGAACTTGATCGTCAGGCCCAGCTCGCCGGCGCTCATCTGCACGAACTCGCGCACGCTGTGCTGCACGCCGGTGGCGATGACGAAGTCCTCCGGATGGTCCTGCTGCAGCATCAGCCACTGCATGCGCACATAGTCCTTGGCATGGCCCCAGTCGCGCAGCGCATCCATATTGCCGACGTAGAGGCAGGCGTCCAGCCCCTGCGCGATATTGCACAGCCCGCGGGTGATCTTGCGCGTCACGAAGGTCTCGCCGCGGCGCGGGCTCTCGTGGTTGAAGAGGATGCCGTTGCAGGCGTAGATGCCGTAGGCCTCGCGGTAGTTCACCGTGATCCAGTAGGCGTACATCTTCGCCACCGCATAGGGGCTGCGCGGATAGAAGGGCGTGGTCTCGCGCTGCGGCACCTCCTGCACCAGGCCGTAGAGCTCGCTGGTGCTGGCCTGGTAGAAGCGCGTCGTCTTCTCGAGGCCGAGGATGCGGATCGCCTCCAGCAGGCGCAGCGTGCCGATCGCGTCGACGTCGGCGGTGTACTCGGGCGACTCGAAGGACACCGCCACATGGCTTTGCGCGCCGAGGTTGTAGATCTCGTCAGGCCGCACCTCCTGCACGATGCGGATCAGGTTGCTGGTGTCGCTCAGGTCGCCGTAGTGCAGATGGAACTGCGGCGACTGCACATGCGGGTCTTCGAAGATGTGGTCGATGCGGTCGGTGTTGAAGGACGAGGCGCGGCGCTTGATGCCGTGCACCTGGTAGCCCTTCTCCAGCAGGAACTCGGCCAGATAGGAGCCGTCCTGGCCGGTCACACCGGTGATCAGGGCGACCTTGCGCTTGTTGTTGTTGTCCTTCTCGCTCATCGTTCTTGCTCCTTGCGCCCGTCGAGGGCGTCTCAAGACTGTATCGGCTGGCGGCGCGCCTCAGGCGGCCACCGCCCGCACCACGTACTGCAGCGGCAGCGCATCGCGCACGGCGCCCTCGGGGTCGCGCCCCTGGGCCGCGGCCATCTGGCGGATCGCGTTCAGGATGGGCTCGCGGCCCGGCTCGTCGAAGATGCGCGGCACGCCGGCCTCGATGCGCAGCCCCGCGCGGGCGAAGAGCTCGAACAGCGTCACGCGCGTGAACCAGCGCAGATGCGTGCGGTCCAGCAAGCCGGCGCTCTCGTAGCGGAACTCGCCCACCGCCAGCTTGGCCTGCAGGCTCCAGTGCTGCGCGTTGGGCACGCTGGCGACGACGCAGCCGCCGGGCGGCAGCACCGCGCGGATGCGCTCCAGCACCGTCCAAGGATCGCGCAGATGTTCGAGCACGTCGCCGAACACCCAGCAGTCGCGCGAGGCGTAGTCGCGGTACAGCGAGCCGTCGGCTTCCTCGATGTTCAACGCGGAGACGCCGTCGCAGTAGCGCGCGGCGATCTCGGCGGCCTTGGCGTCCAGCTCCAGCCCGAGGTAATGCACCTCGGGGCGCTGGCGCTTCAGCGCATAGGCCAGCGCGCCGGTGCTGCAGCCTACCTCGACGATCGCGCGCGCCTGCGGCGGGATCATCGCCAGCAGGTCAGGGTTGTAGCCCTCGCCGGGCGCCTCGGTCGGTGCGGCCTTGGCCTTCTTGGCCGCCTGGCGGGCCTGCACCTCGGCGAACCATTCCTCGAGGTGGTAGCCGCCGGTGGCGCTGCTGGTGCCCATGCCGATGTGGTCGATGTAGACCTTGCGCGTGCCCATCAGCACGTCGTTGCCGCACCAGTCCACCGCCTTGAGCAGGCCGGACTTGCCGGCATCGTGCAGCGCCAGCATAGGCGCGACCATCGGCGCGCCGTGCTTGATCGGCATCGGCCACTGGCGCATCACCTCGACGTTGCACAGCATGCAGGGCGGATGCAGATAGGCCACCGCGCCGTAGGCATAGGGGATGTCGAAGCCCTCGCGGTTCACGTAGGCGACGCCGCCGGCGCCATAGTCGCCGGGCTGCAGCGCCTGGTCGAGCGACTCGATGAAGCCCTCGCGCAGCACGACGATGTCGGTGTCCATGAAGAGCACCCGCCCCTGCAGGCCCAGGTTCTGGATCGCCCAGGCCATGCCGGGCCCGTGGTGGATGTTGTAGCCCATCGCATGCAGCATCACGCCGTCGATGGCGTCGCAGACGCCCTTGATCGCCGCCTGGTGACCCGCGTCGGAGCCGTCCACCACATGCACCGGGTTGTGCGGGTAGAAGCGGCGCAGCGAGACCAGCAGGCCCTGCAGCAGCTGCGGCGCGTTGTAGGAGACGGTGACGATGGGAATGTCTTGGACGCTGCCGGAGCTGCTTGCCGTTGCACTCATGCCGGGTTCTCCTCTTCTGTTTCGGCCGGCTGCAGCCGGCTGACCACTTGGGCCGGATTGCCGGCGATCATGCTCATCTCGGGCGCGACGAAATGCGGAAAGACCACCGCGCCGGCGGCAATCACGCAGCCGCGGCCGATCTGCGCGCCCTTCAGGATGGTGACGCGCGAGCCGATGAAGACGTCGTCGCCGATCAGCACCGGCGCCGGCCGCGGGTCGGGCTGGCGACGGCGCTCCAGCGCCAGGTCGTGCGAGTTGCTGTCCATCACATGCAGCTCCGGGCCGATCAGGCAGTTCGCGCCGAAGCGGATGCTCGCGCCCTCAGAAATCAGCACGCAGCGGTTGTTGAACACCGAGCCGGGGCCGATCTCGATCAGCGACTCCGGCGTGCGCGCCTCCACATAGCTGGCGCTGTAGCTGCCCGGCGAGCGCGGCACGCCCAGCACTGCATTCGCGGCGATGCGGATCCGCCCTGCCCCTTTGAAATGCGTGGGCGTCAGCAGGTTCAGCAAGCGCTGACCCTCGCCGAAGACCTCCAGCCGGCCGCGGTCGGAGACCTGGAAGAAGTACTGCACCAGCAGCATGCGCAGCCAGTGGTCCAGCTCCAGCGCCGGCGCCTGGGCGATCAGCGCCCGCAGCTTCTCGATGCGTTTGAGCAGGATGTTCATGCCGGCGCGCCTGTTCAGAAGCCGTGATGGGCGAGGAACTTCGTCCACGCCGGTTCGAACTGCTCGGCCGCCGCGGCGTCGCCACGTGCCATCGCCAGCAGCATCGGCCCGAAGTGCGCGATGTCGTCCTGGCTCGCATAGCGCTGCTGCACCGCCAGGCCTATGCCTTCGTAGCACTGGCGGGCCAGGGTCTCGTCGAGCCGGCCCAGCTTGTGCGCTCCTCGCGCAATCGCGGCATAGCCCAGGTGCGCCGCCTTCATGTGCTTGCCCATCAGCTGGGCCGAGTGCCCCTCGCCGCCGGTGCGGAAGGCGCCGAGCCGCTCTTGTATATAGGCCACCGGCGCGCGCAGGCTGGCGGCGATGAAGAAGCCCAGGTCCCACAGGCCGGCGTAGGACACGCCGCCGAACTCGGGCTTGAAGATCAGGTCGGCCTGCTCGCGGCGGAACACGCAGTTGGAGAACTCGCCAAACCAGTTCTGGCACAGCGCCACGGTGCTGGCCAGCATCACGCTGGAATCCAGTGCCAGCATGCGCTGCGGGTTGTGCCAGACGCCCGGCGGGATGGGCATGCCTTCGATCGGCATGCCCTGCTCGTTGGCGGTCCAGCGTGCGCTGATGCTGCAGCTGAAGGCACCGGCCGCATGCGCAGCGCGGTGGCGCTCGAAGAAGTCCGGATAAAGGATGTCATCGTCCAGCATCAGGTGGACGAACTCGCTGGAGCCGTCCCAGAGCTTCACCAGATGCTGAAAGTTCTGGTAAGCGCCGGCGCGCGGGCCCTGATGGATCTCGATCGGCAAGCGGCCGCGATACCGGGCCATCTCGGGGGACATCAGCGCCTCGGCGAACTCGCCGCCCGGGCTGTCATCAGAAACGATGATGCGCCGGCACGGCACGGTCTGCACGCGCAGACCCGTCAGCAGGTCCGGGAGGTACTTGGTCTTGTAGGCCGGGATCAGGGTGGTGATGTCCATATGCGCATCGCCCTCGCAATGAGAGCCATGGCATTACACCCGCCGGGCGTGAATCTGCATCAAAAAAACAGCCAAACAAAGCTCAAGCTTTTGAACCCTTTGCCGAAAACGCGCGTCCCTAGCATTCAAGGTCCGTGAAGTCCGCGACGCTGGGCATGGCTCAAGTTCTGCCCGCCTCAGACGAAAACCGACGGAAGCACGTAGGAGTTCACATGAGGCCGGTTTGGTCTCGTGCGTAACTTCGAGTGACGGATTGTTAATGGGATACCTTCGCCGAACGAGGCGGGATGAGGCCGTGCGAGCCATGGACAGCTTTGCCCGGCATGAGTCGATCCTTTTGCGAGCAGACCGCGTCATAGGGCCGGGCTGATCGAGTACCCAGCAGCTTGGGTCAACCAGACTAATAAGTGAGTTCACCATGGCTTCTCTGATCTCCAGCTTCACGACTGACCAGATTGCCAGTCTCTCCACCTCGACACTGGCCAAGCTGACCACCGAAGACTGGGCAGCGTTCAACTCGGACCAGATCGCGGCGCTGACGACCAGGCAGGTCTCGACGCTGGGCACATTCGCGATCAACGCGCTGCGCAGCGACCAGTTCCAGGCCTTCCAGACCGATGACCTGCGCGCGCTGAACACCGCGGCGATCCGCGCCATCGCCACCGACAAGCTGGGAGCGCTGAGTTCGGATCAGCTGCCGGCGTTCTCCACCTCGCAAGTGACGGCCTTCAGCTCGGCCCAGCTGCGCGGCTTGAGCACCGATGACCTCAACGCGCTGACGACCGAGCAGTTCCGCGTGCTGACCAGCGCCCAGGCCGCCGGTCTGCGCACCGATCAGCTCTCCGCCTTCGAGACCGATGACCTGCGCGTGCTGAACACCGCAGCGCTGCGGGCATTCAATACCGAGCAGCTGAGTTCGCTGGGATCCGACCAGTTCGCCGCGCTGACCAGCCAGCAGGTCAACGCGCTGACCTCCGCGCAGATCAAGGGCCTGGCCAGCGATGACCTCAACGCGCTGACCACCGACCAATTCCGCCTGATGAGCTCGGCCCAGGTGGCCGCCATCGGCACCGACCAGGTCTCAAAGCTGGAGACCGAGGACCTCGCGGCCATCTCCACCGCCGGCATCAAGGGCCTGAGCTCAGCGCAGCTCGGCGCGCTGAGCACCGACCAGATCGTTGCGCTGGGCACCCAGCAGGTCGCCCAGCTGAGCTCGGCCCAGGTCAAGGGCCTGACCACCGACCAGATCGCCAAGCTCGAAAGCGACGACCTTCGCGCGCTGAACACCGCCGCGCTGCGCGCCATGGGCACCGACCAGATCGGCGCGCTGGGTTCCGACCAAATTGCCGCGCTGACCAGCAGCCAGGTGATCTCACTGAGCTCGACGCAGATCAAGGGCCTGTCCAGCGACGACCTGAATGCGCTGACGACGGAGCAGTTCCGCCTGTTGAGCTCGGCCCAGGTCGGCGCGATGACGACCGACCAGCTCAAGAGCCTCACCACCGATGACCTTGCCGCCATCTCGACGGCCGGCATCCGCGGTCTGGGCTCGGCCCAGCTGGCTGCACTGAGCACCGACGAGATCGTCGCGCTGGGTACACAGCAAGTGGCAGCGCTGGGCTCTGCCCAGGTCAAGGGGCTGAGCAGCGACCAGATCGCCAAGCTCGAGACCGACGATCTCCGTGCGCTGAACACCGCCGCGCTGCGCGCGCTGGATACCGACCAGCTCGGCGCGTTGGGCTCCGACCAGATCGCTGCGCTGACCACAGCGCAGGTCAACGCGCTGACCTCTGCGCAGATCAAGGGGCTGTCCAGCGACGACCTCAATGCACTGACCACCGACCAGTTCCGGCTGATGAGCTCGAATCAGGTTGCGGCGCTGAGCACCGACCAGCTCAAGAACCTCAGCACCGAAGACCTGGCCTCGATCTCCACCGCCGGCCTCAAGGGCCTGGGCTCGGCCCAGCTCGCCGCGCTGACCACCGACGAGATCGTCGCGCTGGGCACCCAGCAGGTCGCCGCCCTGGGCTCGGCGCAGCTCAAGGGGCTGACGACCGACCAGATCGCCAAGCTCGAGACCGATGATCTGCGCGCCATCAATACCGCGGCGCTGCGCGCCCTCGATACCGACCAGCTTGGCGCCCTGGGCTCAGACCAGCTCGCGGCAATGACCTCGACCCAGGTCAATGCGCTGAGCTCGGCACAGATCAGGGGCTTGTCCAGCGACGACCTGAACGCCTTCACGACGGACCAGTTCCGTCTGATGAGCTCGGCCCAGATCGCTGCGCTGACGACCGACCAGCTCAGGAACCTCAGCACCGACGACCTGGCCGCGATCTCCACCTCCGGTATCCGCGGTCTTGGCTCGGCCCAGCTAGCTGCACTGAGCACCGACGAGATCGTTGCGCTGGGCACCCAGCAGGTCGCTGCACTGAACTCGGCCCAGATCAAGGGCCTGACCACCGACCAGGCGGCTGCGCTGGCCACCGACGACCTGCGCGCCCTGAACACCGCCGCGCTGCGCGCGCTGGACAGTGACCAGCTCGGCGCCCTCGGTTCCGACCAGCTGGCCGCGATGAGCACGGCCCAGGTCAATGCGCTGACTTCGGCCCAGCTGCGCGCGCTCTCCAGCGACGACCTCAATGCCTTTACGACGGAGCAGTTCCGCCAGATGGGCTCGGCGCAAATCGCCGCACTGAGCACCGACCAGCTGAAGAACCTGACGACCGAAGACCTGGCCGCGCTGTCAACCGCAGGCATCCGCGGCCTGGGTTCGGCCCAGCTGGCCGCACTGAGCACCGACGAGATCGTCGCGATGAGCACGGCCCAGTTCGCCGCACTGACCAGCGCCCAGGTCGCCGGTCTGACGAGCGACCAGATGGCCAAGATCGAGACTGACGATCTGCGCGCCCTGTCCTCCTCGGCACTGAGCAAGCTCAGCTCCGACCAGATGTCGGCGCTGGGCTCCGACCAGATCGCCGCCATGAGCACCGCCCAGGTGGCCGCGCTGCAGACCCAGCCGGTCAACCAGCTGTCTGCGCTGACCACCGACGAGTTCCAGGCCATGACCAGCGACCAGTTCAAGGCGCTGAACTCGGCCCAGGTCCGCGGCCTGTCGACCGACCAGATGGCCGCGATCGAGACCGACGACCTGCGCGCGCTGAGCACCGCCGCGCTGCGCAACCTCGGCACCGACCAGCTGGCAGCGCTGGGTTCCGATCAGCTCGCCGCACTGACCACGGCCCAGGTCAACGCGTTGACCTCCGCGCAGATCAGGGGCCTGTCCAGCGACGACCTCAATGCGCTGACCACCGACCAGTTCCGCGCCATGAGTTCGGCCCAGGTGGCCGCGATCAGCACGGATCAGTTCAAGACGCTGACCACGGATGACCTGTCCGCGATCTCCACCGCCGGTCTGCGCGGCATGGGCTCGGCACAGCTGGCGGCACTGAGCACCGATGGCATCGTCGCCCTGGGCACCGCCCAGGTAGCGTCGCTCAATTCCGCGCAGATCAAGGGCCTGACCACCGACCAGGCGGCCAAGCTCGAGACCGACGACCTGCGCGCGATGAACACCGCCGCACTGCGTGCGCTGGACACCGACCAGCTCGGCGCCCTGGGCTCAGACCAGTTCGCCGCCATGAGCAGCGCCCAGGTCAACGCCCTGACCTCCACGCAGATCAAGGGGCTGGTCAGCGATGACCTGAATGCCTTCACCACCGAGCAGTTCAGGGCCATGACCTCGGGCCAGGTCGCCGCGATCAGCACCGACCAGATCAAGACGCTGCAGACCGAGGACCTGGCTTCCCTGTCGACGGCCGGCCTGAGGGGCCTGAGCTCGGCCCAGGTAGCCGCGCTGACCACCGATGAGGTGGTGGCGCTCGGCACCCAGCAGGTCGCCGCACTGACAAGTGCCCAGACCGCCGGACTGAGCAGCGACCAGATCGCAAAGATCGAGACCGACGATCTGCGCGCCCTGTCCACTGCTGCGCTGAGCAAGTTCTCGACCGACCAGATGACGGCCCTGAGTTCCGACCAACTCGCCGCACTGAGCACGACCCAGATTGCCGCGCTGCAGACCCAGCCGGTCAACCAGCTCTCGGCGCTGACGACGGACGAGTTCCGCGCGCTGGGCACCGAGCAGTTCCGGGCTCTCACCTCGGCCCAGGTCCGTGGCCTGTCCACCGACCAGATGGCCGCGATCGAGACCGACGACCTGCGTGCGCTGAACACTGCGGCGCTGCGCAGCCTTGGCACCGACCAGCTCGGCGCCATGGGCTCCGACCAGTTCGCCGCGATGAGCAGCACCCAGGTCAATGCCCTGACTTCGGCGCAGATCCGCGGCTTGGTCAGCGACGACCTGAACGCCTTCACCACCGAGCAGTTCGCACAGATGAGCTCGGCGCAGATCGCCGCGATCGGCACCGACCAGATCAAGACGCTGACCACCGATGATCTGGCCGCGATCTCCACCGCCGGCATGCGGGGCCTGGGCTCGGCACAGATCGCCGCGCTGACCACCGACGAGATCGTCGCGCTGGGCACCCAGCAGGTGGCCCAGCTCAGCAGCGCACAGGTCAAAGGCCTGAGCACCGACCAAATCGCCAAGCTCGAAACCGACGACCTGCGTGCGCTGAACACCGCCGCGCTGCGTGCGCTCGACACCGACCAGCTCGGCGCCCTCGGCTCCGACCAGCTGGCGGCCATGACCAGCGCCCAGGTCAACGCGCTGACATCGGCCCAGATCAAGGGCCTGTCCACTGACGACCTCAATGCCTTCACGACGGACCAGTTCCGCCTGATGAGCTCCACGCAGATTGCCGCGCTGACCACCGATCAGCTGAAGAACCTCAGCACCGAGGACCTGGCGGCCATTTCCACCGCCGGAATCCGCGGCCTGAGCTCGGCCCAGCTGGCCGCGCTGACCACCGACGAAGTGGTGGCGCTTGGCACCGCGCAGGTCGCCGCGCTGACCAGCGCGCAGACCGCCGGCCTGAGCAGCGACCAGATTGCCAAGATCGAGACCGACGATCTGCGCGCCCTGTCCACCGCGGCGCTGAGCAAGTTCAGCTCTGACCAGATGACGGCGCTGGATTCTGATCAGCTGTCCGCGCTGACCACCGCCCAGGTGGCCGCGCTGCAGACCACGCCGGTCAACCAGCTCGCGGCGCTAACGACCGATGAGTTCCGCGCACTGGGCACTGACCAGTTCAAGGCGCTCAGCTCGGCTCAGGTCCGTGGCCTGTCCACCGACCAGATGGCCGCCATCGAGACCGACGACCTGCGTGCGCTGAACACCGCGGCGCTGCGCAGCCTCGGCACCGACCAGCTCGGCGCGATGGGCTCCGACCAGTTCGCCGCGATGAGCAGCGTGCAGGTCAATGCCCTGACCTCGGCCCAGATCAAGGGCCTGGTCAGCGACGATCTGAACGCCTTCACCACCGAGCAGTTCAGCCAGATGAGCTCGGCGCAGATCGCCGCGATCGGCACCGATCAGATCAAGACGCTGACCACCGACGACCTCGCCGCGATCTCCACCGCCGGCATCAAGGGCCTGGGCTCGGCACAGATCAGCGCGCTGACCACCGATCAAATCGTCGCGTTGGGCACACAGCAGGTGGCCCAGCTCGGCACTGCGCAGATCAAGGGCCTGAACACTGATCAGATCGCCAAGATCGAGACCGACGACCTGCGTGCGCTCAACAGCGCGGCGCTGCGTGCGCTCGACACCGACCAACTCGGCGCGCTGGGTTCCGACCAGATCGCCGCGCTGACGACCGCCCAGGTCAGCTCGCTGACGACGGCGCAGCTCAAGGGCCTGTCCAGCGATGACCTCAATGCACTGACCACCGATCAGTTCAGGGCGCTGAGCTCGGCGCAGATCGCAGCGCTGACCACGGACCAGATCAGGAACCTCACCACCGACGATGTGGCGGCCATCTCCACCGCCGGCATCCGGGGCCTGTCGTCCGCACAACTCGGCGCGCTGACCACCGACGAGGTGGTGGCACTGGGCACGCAGCAGGTCGCCGCGCTCTCCAGCGCCCAGACCGCCGGCTTGACCAGCGACCAGATCGCCAAGATCGAGACCGACGATCTGCGCGCGCTGTCCACCGCCGCGCTGAGCAAGCTCTCTACCGACCAGGTCACCGCGCTGAACTCCGACCAGCTCGCCTCGCTGACCACCGCCCAGGTGGCCGCGCTGCAGACCACGCCGGCCAACCAGCTGTCGGCGCTGACCACGGACGAGTTCCGTGCGCTGACCACGGCACAGTTCGCTGCGCTGAATTCAGCCCAGGTCAAGGGCCTCTCGACCGACCAGCTGGCCGCGATCGAGACCGATGATCTGCGTGCGCTGAATACCGCCGCGCTGCGGGCACTCGGCACCGACCAGCTCGGCGCCATGGGCTCTGACCAGTTCGCTGCGATGACCACGGCGCAGGTGAATGCGCTGACCTCGGCGCAGATCCGCGGCCTGGTCAGCGACGACCTGAACGCCTTCACCACCGAGCAGTTCGCACAGATGAGCTCGGCGCAGATCGCCGCAATCGGCACCGACCAGATCAAGACGCTGCAGACCGAGGATCTCGCCTCGATCTCCACAGGCGGCATCCGCGGCCTGGGTTCGGCGCAGATCGCTGCGATGACGACCGACGAAATCGTCGCACTGGGCACTCAGCAGGTGGCCCAGCTCAGCAGCGCCCAAGTCAAGGGCCTGAGCACCGACCAGATCGCCAAGATCGAAACTGACGACCTGCGTGCGCTGAACACCGCGGCACTTCGTGCCTTGGATACCGACCAGCTCGGCGCTCTGGGCTCCGACCAGCTGTCGACCATGACCAGTGCCCAGGTCAACGCCTTGACCTCGGCGCAGATCCGCGGCCTGGTCAGCGACGACCTGAACGCCTTCACCACCGAGCAGTTCCGCCTGATGAGCTCGGCACAGATCAGCGCCCTGAGCACTGATCAGGTGAAGACGCTGCAGACCGAGGACCTGGCCGCCATCTCGACGGCCGGTCTGCGCGGCCTGAGCTCGGCCCAGGTCGGCGCGCTGACCACCGACGAAGTGGTTGCGCTCGGCACCGCCCAGGTCGCGGCACTGACCAGCGCCCAGACCGCGGGCCTGAGTAGCGACCAGATTGCCAAGATCGAGACCGACGATCTGCGCGCCCTCAATACCGCCGCGCTGAGCAAGTTCAGCAGCGACCAGATGACGGCGCTCAATTCCGACCAGATCGCCGCGCTGACCACCGCCCAGGTGGCCGCATTGGCCACCAGCCCGGTGAACCAGTTCGCCGCGATGACGACGGACGAGTTCCGCGCCATGGGCACCGACCAGTTCAAGGCGCTGAGCTCAGCCCAGGTCCGTGGCCTGTCCACCGACCAGATGGCCGCCATCGAGACCGATGACCTGCGGGCGCTCTCCACCGCCGCGCTGCGCAACCTCGGCACCGACCAGCTCGGCGCGATGGGCTCCGACCAGTTCGCCGCGATGAGCAGCACCCAGGTCAATGCCCTGACTTCGGCACAGATTCGCGGCCTGGTCAGCGACGACCTGAACGCCTTCACCACCGAGCAGTTCAACCAGATGAGCTCGGCGCAGATCGCCGCGATCGGCACCGATCAGATCAAGACGCTGACCACCGACGATCTGGCGGCGATCTCCACCGCCGGCATCAAGGGCCTGGGCTCGGCGCAGATCGGCGCGCTGACCACCGACGAGGTGGTCGCCCTGAGTACCCAGCAGGTGGCCCAGCTCGGCACCGCCCAGGTCAAGGGCTTGAGCACCGACCAGATGGCCAAGCTGGAGACCGATGACCTGCGTGCGCTGAACACCGCCGCGCTGCGCTCGCTCGACAGCGATCAGCTCGGCGCCATGGGTTCGGACCAGTTCGCCGCACTGAGCAGCGCCCAGGTGAATGCGCTGAGCTCGGCGCAGATCCGCAGCCTGGTCAGCGATGACCTGAATGCGCTGACCACCGAACAGTTCGCGCTGATGAGCTCGGCCCAGGTTGCTGCCATCGGCACCGACCAGCTGCGCACGCTGACCACCGACGATCTGGCGGCGATCTCCACCGCCGGCATCAAGGGTCTGACGTCCAGCCAGCTCGGCGCGTTGACCACCGACGAGGTGGTGGCGCTGGGCACGCAGCAGGTCGCCGCGCTCTCCAGCGCCCAGACCGCCGGCTTGACCAGCGACCAGATCGCCAAGCTCGAGACCGATGATCTGCGCGCACTGTCCACCGCTGCGCTGAGCAAGTTCAGCTCGGACCAGATCTCCGCGCTGAACTCCGACCAGCTGTCGGCGCTGACCACCGCCCAGGTGGCCGCGCTGGCGACCAGCCCGGTGAACCAGTTCTCGGCGATCACCACTGACGAGCTGCGTGCTATGACCACGGCACAGTTCGCAGCACTGAGCTCGAGCCAGATCCGCGGCCTGTCGACCGACCAGATGGCCGCGATCGAGACCGACGATCTGCGTGCGCTGAACACCGCTGCGCTGCGCAATCTCAGCACCGACCAGCTCGGCGCTTTGGGCTCCGATCAGCTCGGCGCGATGAGCACCGTGCAGGTGGCCGCACTGCAGACCTCGCAGCTGCGTGGGCTGAACACCGACGACCTGAACGCCTTCACCACCGAGCAGTTCTACGCGATGAGCTCGGCGCAGATCGCCGGCCTGACCTCGGATCAGTTCAAGGCGCTGACCACGGACGACCTCGGTGGCATCAGCTCGGCGGGCTTCCGCGGCATCAACTCGGCACAGATCGCGGCGATGACGACCGACCAGATCGTCGCGCTGTCGACCGCCCAGTTCGCCTCGCTGAGCAGCCAGCAGGTGGCCGGCCTGACGACCGACCAGATCGGCAAGCTGGAGACCGATGACCTGCGGGCGATGTCCACGACCGCGCTGCGGACGCTGAGCACCGACCAGTTCAACGCGCTGACCACCGACCAGATCGGTCTGCTGACCACCGTCCAGGTTGGCGCGCTGACCACCGGCCAGATCAAGGGCCTGTCGACCGACGACCTCAACGCCATGGTGTCCGACCAGTTCCGGGCGCTTGGCTCGGCACAGGTGGCCGTGCTGACCACCGACCAGCTCAAGGCGATGCAGACCGAGGATCTCGCCTCGATCTCGACGGCCGGCCTGCGTGGTCTGGGTTCTGCCCAGCTCGCCGCGCTGACCACCGACGGCATCGTCGCGCTGAGCACCGCCCAGGTGGCCTCGTTGACCAGCGCCCAGGTCCAGGGTCTGAGTACCGACCAGGTGCTCAAGCTCGAAAGCGACGACCTGCGCGCCCTGTCGACCGCAGCACTGAGCAAGATGACGACCGACCAGATCGGCGCGCTCGACTCCGACCAAGTCTCGCAGCTGACCAACGCCCAGGTAGCAGCGCTCAGCTCGGCCCAGGTAGCCTCCTTCTCCACCGACGATGTGGTGGCGATGACGACGGCGCAGTTCGCGGCGATGACATCGGTCCAGGTGGCCGGCCTGTCCACCGACGCCATGGCCAAGTTGGAGACCGATGACCTGCGTGCGATCAGCATCTTCGGCGTCCGCGCCCTGAGCACCGACCAGCTCAATGCGCTGACCACCGACCAGGTGCAGGCGCTGAGCAATGTGCAGATCCTCGGCCTGAGCACGACGCAGGTGTCCAAGTGGGCCACCGACGATGTGCAGGCGCTGAGCTCCAGCCAGGTCTCGGCCCTGTCGTCCAGCCAGATCGGCGCGATGAGCAGCGACCAGATCAAGGTCTTCGCGACCGACGATCTGCAGGCGCTGGGTACCTCGGGCATCCGCGGCCTGGCCTCGGAAGACCTGAAGGCGCTGGACTCCGACCAGATCGCGGCCTTCACCAGCGTGCAGCTCGGCGTGCTGAGCACCGCGCAGGTGCTGGGCATCGACGCGGCGGATCTGGACAACATCGCCACCGACGCCCTGCGCGGCCTGAGCAGCGCGGCACTGCGCGCCCTGACGACCGAGCAGTTCGAGGCCTTCACCAGCGAGCAGCTGTCCAGCCTGACGACGGCGCAGATCACCGCGATCCGCACCGACCAGATCGCGGCCATCTCGACCGACGAGTTCGCCGCGCTGCGCACCGACGAGATCGCCGCCTTCAGCTCGGCGCAGATCCGTGCGATCAGCACCGATCAGCTGCGTGCGCTGGACTCGGACGACATCAAGGCGCTGACGACGGCACAGATGGCCGGCATCACCACCGACCAGATCAAGAGCCTGACCACCGACCAGATCGACGGTCTGGATGCGGCCGACATCGCGAAGATGAACATGACCCAGGTGGGAGCGTTCACCTCGGATCAGATCCAGTCGATGACCGGCGAGCAGCTCGACGCGATGTTCCTGGCCACGCCGATCATGCTGGACCTCAACGGCGACGGCATCAGGACCACGGCTGCGGCTCAAGGTGTCTCGTTCGACCTGAACGGCACCGGCAACGCGCAGACCTGGGGCTGGACGGATGGCAAGGACGGCCTGCTGGTGATGGACCGTAACGGCGACGGCAGCATCAACGACGGCAAGGAGCTGTTCGGCTCCGGCACGGTGCTCGGCAACGGCCAACGTGCCGCCAACGGCTACCAGGCCATGGCCGAACTCGACAGCAATGCCGACGGCAAGCTCAGCGCTGCCGACGCCGACTTCCACAAGCTGCAGGTCTGGGTCGACGCCGACAAGGATGGCATCACCGACGTCGGCGAGCTCAAGGGCCTGGTGGATCTCGGCATCACCGAGATCGGCCTTGGCGCCCAGACGAGCACGCAGACCGACAACGGCAACCTGATCGGCCTGGTCTCCAGCTACAAGACTGCCGATGGCACCAGCCACACGGTGGCCGACGTCTGGTTCGCCAAGGATGTGCCGGCCGACCAGGAGCCGTCCAGCGACGAGGGCAAGGCCGGCAAGCTGAGCCTGGGCGATGTGCTGGCTGGACCGGCGGGCACGCTGCTGGGCGAGGCGTCCAGCGCCGCCAGCGGCTACACGCCGCCGCCGGCAGAGCAGTCGGCGCAGTTGCTGATCAAGCCCAAGCTGGACGACGACGACCTCAACCGCCTGACGCCGCTGATCTGAGGCTGACGCCATGGGGCTAGCAGGTGGCGCAAGCCACCCGCAAGAGTCCCCACAAAGATGCCCCGCCCGGTGCAAGCCCGGCGGGGCATCGTTTTTCAGGGCTTCCCCGCCGGGCATCTCACGTATGCTTTGCGGCCATGATTGCGAGCACCGACAGCGGGCAGCCGCCCCGCATCCATCCCAGCGCCGACGTACAGAGCACGGCCATCGGCCCGGGCACGCTGGTCTGGCAGTTCTGTGTGGTGCTGCCCGGCGCGCGCATCGGCCGCGACTGCAATATCAACGCGCAGTGCTTCATAGAGAACGATGTGCTGGTCGGCGACCGCGTGACGGTGAAGTGCGGGGTGCAGCTGTGGGACGGCATCACGCTGGAGGACGACGTCTTCGTCGGCCCCAACGTCACCTTCGCCAACGACAAGTACCCGCGCTCCAAGATCTACCCTGAGAGCTTCCAGCGCACGGTGGTGAAGCGCGGCGCGTCAATCGGCGCCAACGCGACCATCCTCGGCGGCGTGACCATAGGCGAAGGCGCGCTGATCGGCGCCGGCAGCGTGGTCACGCGCGACGTGCCGGCAGGCGAGCTGTGGCTGGGGAATCCGGCGCGGTCGCGTGGGCTGGTGCCGGGTAGCTGAGGCTTGCTCAATCAAGCGCTTGCACTTGTTGAGCACAGCGGTCCTTGCGAAGGCTGGAGCGCGGCACTGCGACCCGGGCAGCCGCCGGGTTCAGGTTCGGCGGTCGGCTCCCCGAGCCGACTCCCTTGCGCTGCTCAGCGCCTCACATTCACCCGGCGACTGCCCAGGCCACAGTGCTAACGGAAGCTGAGCGCTGGCAAGAACTCATGGCGTGCCACCACGTGCTCGGGCGGCGGCTCGGCCCGCTGCCGGGCGATTTCTGCACGGCCGAGAGCGCAGCGGAGTGGGTCGGCGCGCGCAGCGCGCTTCCACATCTGACTGGGCGCGGTTGGTCGAGCGAAGTGAGCGCAGCGAACGAAGCGAGTTCTGCGCCCCCGACCCGCGCAGCGAGCATCGAGGGCAGTCGGCCCGCAGGGCCGACCCGTGCAGCATGAGCCCGGCAGCGGGCCGAGTCGCCGTCACGCGCCGACCTTTGCAGGCCCTAGGAACGAGCAAACCCCAGGCCGCTTGCCTAGCCCACAAGCAGGCGACAGAGCTTCGCCGTCCAGCCGACGCCGGTTGCTACACGCAGCGCCGCACCGCCGCGATCACCCGCTCGACCTGCGCCTCGCTCATGCCCGGCCACAGCGGCAGGCTGAGCACCTCGCGGTGGATGGCTTCGGCGACAGGCAGGTCGCCCGCCGCATAGCCCAGCTCGGCATAGGCCGGCTGCAGATGCGGCGGCACCGGGTAGTGGATCAGCGTGCCCACACCTTCGGCAGCGAGGCGCTGCTGCAGGCCGTCGCGGTCCTCATGGCGCACGACGAACAGATGCCAGGCCGGCTCGGCCCACTCAGGCACCTGCGGCAGCTGCAGCGGCAGGCCGGCAATGCCGTCTAGGAAGCGCGCGGCGATGGCGCGGCGCTCGTTCGTCGCCTCTTCCAGCGCCGGCAGCTTGGCGGCCAGCACCGCGGCCTGGATCTCGTCCAGGCGCGAATTGAAGCCCTTGACCTCGTTGTGGTACTTGACCCGCGAGCCGTAGTTGCGCAGCACGCGCAGGCGCTCGGCAAGCGCCGCGTCGTCGGTGGTGGCACCACCGCCGTCGCCCATCGCGCCGAGATTCTTGCCGGGGTAGAAGCTCCAGGCCGAGACATCGGCCAGGCTGCCTACCGCGCGGCCCTTGTAGCGGGCGGCGTGGGCCTGCGCGCAGTCGTCCAGCACCTTGAGGCCATGCCTAGCGGCGATGGCGCGGATCGCATCCATATCGGCCGCCTGGCCGTACAGATGAACCGGCAGCAGCACCTTGGTCCGCGGCGTGATCGCGGCTTCGATCCGTGCGGGATCGATGTTGAAAGTCGCCGGGTCCGGTTCCACCGGCACCGGCGTCGCGCCGCACTGGCTCACCGCCAGCCAGGTGGCGATATAGGTATTGGACGGCACGATGACCTCGTCGCCCTCGCCCACGCCCAGCGCCAACAGCGCCAGGTGCAGCGCATCCAGCCCGTTGGCCAGGCCCACGCAATGTGCAGCGCCGCAGTGCTGCGCATAGGCGGCCTCGAAATCGGCCAGTTCCTTGCCGAGCAGGAACCAGCCGCTGCCGGCCACGCGCGCCAGCGCCGCGTCGATCGCTGCCTGGCTGCGCCGGTAGATCGGCTGCAGGTCCAGGAAGGGAACCTTGATGCTGCCGGGCTCAGCCATGACGCGCGCCTCCCTTGCCGACGGCGGCGAGGAACTCGTCGTAGTTGCGGATGTAGTCGGCCGCGTCATAGCGGTCCGAGGCAAGCACCAGCAGCACCGCGTCGGCGGAGAACTGGTACTGGATGCCCCAGACCATGGGCGGGATGTGCAGGCCGACGCGGGCACTGTCCAGCACGATCTCATCGCGCTTGTCGCCGTCATCCAGCACGATGCCGACGCTGCCCTTCACGCAGACGAGGAACTGGTGGCAGGCCTTGTGCGCATGCTCGCCGCGCACTTCCTTGCTCGGCACGTCGTAGACCAGGAAGACGCGCTCCGGCGCAAACGGCAGGTGCGCGCCGGTCTCGCCGAAGCTCAAGGCGCCACGCAGGTCGACGATCTTGGGCAGACGATGAAGCTTTGCCGCGGCGACATTGAGCTGCGGCAGCGCATCCTGGCTGGCCAGCGCGCTGCCGCGCGTGCCCTGGCCGGGCAGGTCGAGGTGCGGCGTGTTGACATAGCCGCTGATGTGCGCCGGATTGCCGCTGACGATGGCATTGGGCGGCACGTCGCGCGTGACCACCGAGCCGGCGGCGATGCGGCAGCCGGGCCCGAGCACGACGCCGGCGGCGATGGTGGCGTTCTCGCCGATCTGCACGCCGGCGCGCACATGGGTGGCGCAGGGTTTGTCCGCGTCGCCGCGCACGAAGCAAACGCGGGCAGCGATCTGCGCGCCCTCTTCCACCCGCATGCCAGACCAAAGATAGACGCCGGCGCCGATCTCGACGCCGCGGCCTAAACTGACATCGTCCTCAACGATGGCGAAGGGACCGATGCGGCAATCCGCCGCCACACTGCGACTGCGCACCATGGCGCTGGCATCGATCCAAGTCCTCGCTTGCACTGGGTGTCCTTCTTGGGTCATGAGGGGCTGTCGTTCAGCGGTAGTTGCTGAAGCTGGGGGCGATATCGGCCTGCGCGATCCTATCCGACCACTTGTACACCAGCGGATGGAACAGGTTGCCCAGCATCTCAGTCCAGCCTATCGGGTATTCGCTCACCGAACCGTCGGTGAACTGCGCGCCGCGTTGGTCCTGAGGATGCCGAGCCGGGTGCTGCTTCAAGGCCTCGAGCTTGCTGTCCAGCAGCGCATGCGTTTGCGTCAGCCATTCCGCAGTCAGTGGCGAGCGGCGCCTGAAGATGAAAGCGCAAAGGCCAATCAGGCGTTGGTAGTTCTGCTGCATCTCGACTTGCAGGCCTCCCCCCACGCGTGCCACACCTTGCGGCCCGATCTCCTGGTAACCCAGCGCCTCGTGCGCCTGCAGCGCGTCGAGCATGCGAAACAGCGGCCCCCAGGGCTTAGACGTGTGCTTGATATCGGTGTAGCCGCCGCCGTAGTGATGCATCAGGTAACAGCGCAGGTAGTCGGACTTGTGGGTAGCACTCAGGTAGGGATAAGCGGCGTGAAACGGCGCCCCGGGGTACTGCCACTCGTCGATGTTGCGACGGTCCAAGAACATCACGGGCGTCTGCACATTGCGGAAGATCGACAGCAGAGCCTGCTCACGGTCAGACGACATCGGGTTGTCGCCGCTCCAGATGCAGAACACCGTGCCGTTTGCGAAGCCGTCGAAATCGACCTGGCGACGACTGCGCAGACTTTGGTCCAAAGGGCTCATGGGAATGCTCTGCTTGTTCAGATGTGACTGGGGCTGAGTGCAATTGCCTCAGTCAGGACAGTTCAGGCCGCCGAGGCTGTTAAGCATGGCCTGGCTGCCCACCGTGCCACAAACCCGCGGGTCCAGTGCGAGCGGCCTGATGCGGGTCCGCAGGGCAGGATTCAGCGCCTGCGCCTCCAACAACCAGGAGGCGAAGCCGCCATCGAGCAGATGGTCCTCGACCGACGTCACTTCTTCATAGGCAGCCAGTTGCGGCGCCTGCATTGACTTGCTACTCATCGACCACAGGGGCAGGCTGTAGACGGGCAACTCGACACTGGACCCGCTCCAGCCCATCGCGATGCCCAGGCCGGCGCCGGTGCACAGCAGGGCGCGCGGGCCGGCACCCGGCCGAACACTCAGCCACTGACCGGGCGCAAGCAATGGCACATCGGCATGAAAGCAGGGCTCACCTGCCTTGCCCAGGCGCAGGTAAGAGGGCCCCGGGTTGGCCACCAGGTGCCTCAGGCAGGCCCGCACCTCCATCGGATCTCCAGGTGCTGCGATCAGCATGTTGGGCAGACTGCGCATCAGCGCGTAATCCTGCACTGCATGGTGAGAGTAGCCGAGTGCGCCGTAGGCCAGTCCACCACCGACCGAGACCACGGTCACCGGCAGCCGGTGGTAGTCCACGTCGTTGCGGATCTGCTCGGCGCAGCGGAAGGTCGGAAAGTTGGCGATCGAGTACGTGAAGACGTGGTAGCCCTCGGAGGCCATGCCGGCGGCAAGGCCTGTCATATTCTGCTCGGCGACGCCGGCGTTGATGAAGCGATCGGGGAACTCGTCGGCGAAGGGTTCGATCACCGAGTAGCCCAGATCACCGACCACCAGTGCAATCTGCGGGTTGGCGCGCGCCAGCGTGACCAGCTCCTGGATGAATGCGTTACGCATGATTCAGCTCCGCGAGGGCCTGGGCCAGCTGCTCGGCCGAGGGCGATCTGTAGTGCCAATCCACGCTGTTCTCCATGAAGCTGACCCCACGGCCCTTGATAGTGTGGGCAATCAATACCGAGGGCTGGTCGGGCTGCCACGGCGCGCCGCCCAGCGCCTCGGCCAGCGCTGCATGGTCGTGGCCGTCGTGTTCTCGCACGGCCCAGCCAAAGGCGCGCAGCTTGTCGGCCAGCGGCTCAATGCGCAGGGTCTGCTCCACCGTGGTCAGGCTCTGCAGCTTGTTGTAGTCGATGATGGCCACCAGATTGTCGAGGCGGTGATGGGCCGCAAACATGAAGGCCTCCCAGTTCGAGCCCTCGCCCAGTTCGCCGTCGCTGAGCTGCACAAAGGTACGCCAGGACTGACCACGCTTCTTGGCCGCCAGCGCTTTGCCCACGCCGAACGACAGGCCGTGGCCCAGCGAACCGGTGGAGAACTCCACGCCAGGTACCTTGTGGCTGATGTGATTCATCAGCATCGAGTGGTCCTGCCCGTAGCTGAGCAGGTCCTGCTCGCTGATGTATCCGGTCTCGGCCAGCGCCGCATAGACCGCCACGCAAGCGTGGCCCTTGCTGAGGATGAAGCGGTCACGCTCGGTCCAGTCGGGCCGGCGCGGATCGAGCCGCATCACCTGGCCATAGAGCACCGCGACGATGTCGCAGATCGATAGCGCCGAACCGATGTGCGAGGCGCGCGCGCGCTGCACCATGCGCAAGGCTTGCACGCGCATGCGTCGCGCGAGGTCTACGGTTTCTTGAGAGGCTGCACTCATGGTCTCGCCCGTTGCGCCCAGCGGGCGGTTCGTTGGATGGCCTCGTCAAGGCCGATGCGTACGCGCAGGCCGAGCTCGGACTCGACCCGTTGCAGCTCAGGCACATAGGCCTGGGCTGGCATGCCAGGCAGCGGCTGGCGAGCGATCTTTACGGCCGAGCGCGCCCCCAGCGCAGCCACGACGCGCCGCGCCAGCTGCGCGATCGATAGCGACTCGTCGCCGCCCACGTTGTAGGCCCTGGCGCTCTGGCCACAGAACAGCAGCAGCCACAGCCACAGCGCCAGATCGGCGGCATGCAGATAGCTGCGCAGCGGCGTGCCATCGCCCTGGATGTGGAGATCCTCGCCACGCAGCGCAGCGCCGATGAAATTGCCGATGGCGAATTGGCGGTCCAGCGGCAGGTAGGGGCCGACAAAGGCGAAGCAGCGGGCCACCGGAATCTCGATGCCGGACTCGGCCGCCGCCATGGCGCACAGCAGCTCGCTGACGCGCTTGCCCTCGCCATAGGCCGAGCCCGGCGCCAGGCAGTCGGGCGCACCGCTGAAGTCTTCTGGCAGGCGGTCCAGCGTTGCCGGCTGACGGCCGTAGACAGCGCCCGAGCTCAACAGCAGCAGGCGCCGCACACCGGCCTGGCGCGCCTGCGCCAGTACCTGCTGGGTGCCGCGCACGCAGACATCGAGAACCTCTGCCGGCGGCCGGCTGGCCACCACATCGGTAGCGGCGTGAATGGCGTACGCGCAGCGCTGCAGCGGCGCCAGCGCAAAGTCACGCACATCGCCCTGCAGCCAGTCGATCTCCGGCGCATCAGCCAGCTCAGGATGCTGCGCCTGGAAGGCCCGCACGTCGCGGCTCAGCACGACGACGCGCGCGTCCAGCGCCAGCGCACGGTTGGCGTGCACAAAGCTGCCCAGCAGCCACTTGCCGATGAAGCCGGTGCCGCCGGTCAGTAGCAGGCGCTGGCCGCGCAGGGACTGCCAATGCGTTCCCACGCCATCCAGCACATGGGCCAGGTCCTCGGGCGGCAGGGCCAGGGGCGCAGCGGCTCGCGCGCTCATTGCCTTCAGAAGTTGAGCCCGAAGAACTCTTCGAGCTTGTCGGCGATGAAGTCCAACTGCGGCTCGCCCAGTCCCGGGAAGGTGCCCAGCCAGAAGGTCTGGTTCATCACCACATCGGTGTTCTTAAGGCTGCCGGCCACACGGAAGTTGCGGCCCGCCATATAGGGCTGCTTGGTGAGGTTGCCAGCGAACAGCAGCCGGGTGCCGATCTTGTTCTGCTCGAGGAAATTGATCAGGTCGGCGCGCTGCACGCCTGCGCTCTCCTTCAGGATCAGCGGAAAGCCGAACCAGGAGGGTTCCGACCCCGGCGTGGCCTCGGGCAGATGCAGGAACTCGGCGCAGCTCTGCAAGCGGCTCTTCAGGTAGGCGAAGTTGGCTCGACGCTTGGCGATGAACTCTTCCAGCCGGTCCAACTGCGCCAGCGCGCAGGCCGCCTGCATATCGCTGATCTTCAGGTTGTAGCCCAGGTGGCTGTAGGTGTACTTGTGGTCGTAGCCGTCCGGCAGGTCGCCGCCCAGCTCCTTCTTGCTCCAGCAGAAGCGCTTGTTGCAGGTGTTGTCCTTGCCGGGCGGGCAGTAGCAGTCGCGCCCCCAGTCACGAAAGGACTCGGCGATCAGCTTGAGCTCGGCGTTGTTGGTGAAGACCGCGCCGCCCTCGCCCATCGTGATGTGGTGCGCCGGGTAGAAGCTCAGCGTGCCGATATCGCCGAAGCTGCCGACCATCTGGCCCTTGTAGGTGGCGCCCAGTGCGTCGCAGCAGTCCTCGACCAGCCACAGCCCGTGCTTCTTGCACAGCGCGGTGACAACGTCCAGGTTGAAGGGATTGCCCAGCGAGTGGGCCAGCATGATGGCCTTGGTCTTGGGCGTGATCGCCGCCTCGATCAGGCTGGCGTCGATGTTGTGCGTATCCAGGTCGACATCCACGAACACCGGCACCGCGCCGAACTGCAGGATGGGGTTGACCGTGGTGGGGAAGCCCGCGGCCACGCCGATCACCTCGTCGCCCGGCTTGATCGCCCGCGCGCCCAAACGCGGCGAGGTCAGCGCCGAGAAGGCCACCAGATTGGCCGACGAACCCGAGTTCACCGTGATCAGGTGCTTGACGCCAAGGAACTGCGCCAGGCGCTGCTCGAACTGCGCGTTGAAACGGCCGGTGGTCAGCCAGCCATCGAGCGAAGCCTCGACCATCAGCTCCAGCTCCTTGGCACCGATCACCTTGCCCGACACCGGCACGGCCGATTCACCCGGGACGAAGGGCTTGGGCGCATGCGCGATGGCGGCGTACTGGCGCACCAGCTCGCCAATCTGGGCGCGCAGCTGGTCCAGTTGCGGTTCGAAGGAAACGGGTATCGAGGTGCTCATAGGGGCTCTGCGTCGCTGCGGGTATTGCAGTAGTCGTGGATCTGTTGCAGGCACAAGGCCTGCATGTCGGCGCCGGACAACCAGGCCTGGTGCCAGCTGACGATACGCGTCAGCGCCGTGGCCAGACTCCAGCGCGGCTGCCAGCCCAGGCGCGCTCGGGCCTTGGAGATATCAAGCTTAAGGTAGCTAGCTTCGTGCGGATGATCGCCCTCGCTGAGCTGCCAGCGGGCGTTGCCGCCCCACTGCGCCACCATGCGCTCGACGATCCACTGCACCGGCTGCACATCGCCATCACGCGGGCCGAAGTTCCAGCCTTCGGCAACGGCTTGACCCTGCTCGTACAGTCGCTCGGCGAGCACGAGGTAGCCGCCCAACGGCTCCAGTACATGCTGCCAGGGACGGGTGGCATGCGGGTTGCGGATCCGCACCGGCTGGCCGCTCTCGCAGGCACGCAAGATATCGGGTAGCAGCCGGTCGGCTGCCCAGTCGCCGCCGCCGATCACATTGCCGGCGCGAGCACTGGCCAGCGCGGTGCGCCCCGCGGCCATGAAGGAGCGGCGGTAGGCGGCAGTCACCAGTTCAGCGCAGCCCTTGCTGCTGCTGTAGGGATCGTGCCCGCCCATGGCCTCGTCCTCGCGGTAGCCCCAAGCCCATTCGCGGTTCTCGTAACACTTGTCGGTCGTCACGTTGACGATGGCGCGCAGGCTCTCGCAGCGCCTTGCCGCCTCCAGCACATGCACCGTGCCCATCACATTGGTGGCGAAGGTCTCCGCCGGCTGCTCATAGGACAGGCGCACCAGCGGCTGCGCCGCGAGATGCAGCAACACCTCGGGCCGGGCTCGTGCCATCGCGGCCTGCACAGCCGCCAGGTCGCGGATGTCAGCCAGCGTGGAGCTGGCCATGCCATCAGCCACGCGCGCAACCTTGAAAAGCGCCGGTTCGGTCGGCGCTGGCAGCGCCAGGCCGTGCACCTCGGCACCCATGGACTGCAGCCACAGGGCCAGCCAGCTGCCCTTGAAGCCGGTGTGGCCAGTCAGCAGCACGCGGCGTCCACGCCAGAAATCGGCGCTCGGAGTTGCGGTGCTGCCCATCAGTCCCACTTCTTCCATGGCGCCTTGCCGCTGCTCCATAGATCGTCCAGCAGAATCTTGTCCCGCAGCGTGTCCATCGGCTGCCAGAAGCCCTGGTGTTCGAATGCCATCAGCTCGCCGCGCGCGGCCAGGGTGTCCAGCGGCTCGCGCTCCCAGATGGTACGGTCATCCTCCAGAAGCGAGATCACCTGGGGGCTCAGCACGAAGAAGCCGCCATTGATCATGCCGCCCTCGCCGAAGGGCTTCTCTTTGAAGCTCTTCACCTGCGCGCCATCCAGATCGAGTGCGCCAAAGCGTGCCGGCGGATAGGTGGCGGTCAACGTGGCGAGCTTACCGTGGTTGCGGTGAAAGTCGATGCTGGCGCTGATGTCGACGTCGCTGACGCCGTCGCCATAGGTCAGGCAGAAGGCCTCGTCCAGCTCCACATACTTCGCAATGCGCTTGATGCGTCCGCCAGTCATCGAATGCTCGCCGGTATCGACCAGCGTGACGTTCCAAGGCTCAGCGCGCTTCTGATGCACCTCCATGCGGTTGGAGCGCATGTCGAAGGTGATGTCCGAGGTGTGCATAAAGTAGTTCGAGAAAAACTCCTTGATGACATAGCCCTTGTAGCCGCAACAGATCACGAAGTCGTTGATGCCATGGTGCGAGTACATCTTCAGGATGTGCCAAAGGATGGGCTTGCCGCCTATCTCGACCATGGGCTTGGGCCGGGCCGAGGTTTCTTCGCTGAGCCGCGTGCCCAGTCCGCCGGCGAGGATCACTGCTTTCATCTTGGCTTCACCCTTTCGTTCAGGCGCTGACGAAAGCGTCTGAGTGGAAATCGCGCGCTGACATGCCCGCAGCCAGCAGCTGACGACGTGCCGTTTCGATCATGGCCAGCGAGCCGCAGGCGTAAACAGCCACGCCCTGCATGTCCGGGCGCTGCTGCAGCAGCACGTCCTGCACATGGCCGCGTGCACCGCCCCACCCTTCATCAGCGCGTGAGAGCACCGGCGTGTAGCTGAACCAGGCCGGCAAGTCCGCAGGCTGCCAGTAGAGGTCGGCCGGCAGGCGCCCCCCCCAAAGCAAGTGCAGCGAACGCGGTTGCTGATCGGCAGGCAGGCTCAGCATGGACTCCAGCATCGCCTTCAGCGGTGCGATCCCGGTGCCAGTGGCCAGGAAGACCACATCGCGCCCGGCCACATCGCGCAGGAAGAAGCTGCCGTGCGGGCCTTCGAGGCGCAGCAGATCATTGAGCCGGGCCTGCTCGAACCAGTAGCGGCTCATGACGCCGGCATCCACCGCCCGGATCTGCAACTCCAGCGGCGCATCGCCTGCGGGCGCTGCCGCCATTGAATAGCTGCGGCGCACGCCGCCCTGACCGATCACATTGACGTACTGGCCGGGGAGATAGTCCATGCGGCTGCCTGGCGGCAGTCGCAGCAGCAGGCGCAACACATCGGGCGCCGGCCGGTCCATCGCGGCGATGCGTGCCGGCAATGTCTTGACGCGAATCGCCGCTACGGCGCCCAGGTCCTCGGCATCCAGCTCGAGATCGCTCGCCGCCGCACTCGTGCAGCTCAGCCTCCAACCGGCCGATTGGTCCTCGGCCGACAGCACCGCATCGTCTTGCAGCGAGCTCGTCCGGCCGCGCAGCACCTGGACGCGGCAGCTCCCGCAACGGCCGGTGCGGCAGCCGTGCTCCAGCACCAGGCCGGCAGCGCGAGCCGCGTCGAGCAGGCTGACATCGGCAGGCGCGAGGAACTGCTTGCGGTTGGCGAGTGTGATTCGGTGGGGTTCGGCCACGGGCTGGGCTCCAGTCTGACGGGCATCTTAATGGTCGCTGCGCCAGGGCAATGGCTGGGAAATGGGCTCGAGTCCAGTCCAAATCCGCTCACCCGGGTTGCCCGTGCGACGAAGCGCGAGAAGCCCGGATTGGCGGCGCTGATCTGCCGATCGGCATGGTTGCTGTCGCGGTCTACTTCGGTGGCAAGCACCAGTTCTGCGCGCACGTCCATGCGCACGCGCTCCAAACTCCAATCCGGAACAGCCAGACGATGAGTTCGAACCCAATCTCCGCAAGCGACGCACGCCGCCCCGTGCGCGTCGGCGTCTGGAACTATTACGAAGAGATCACACGCGACGGCTTCCTGTTCAAGAATGCCAACGCCGGCGTCGGCGCCGGCCTGCTCAAGCCCTGGTGCGATCTCTACCTGCGGGGCCAGGCGCTGGGCATTGAGTTCCTCACACTGGATCAGGTCCAGAGTCCGGAGGAGCTGGACGCAGTCATCTTCATGGACAGGCCGCGCGCAGGCCGGCCGCTGATCGACGCGCTGCTGCGCGCCCCGATCAAGAAATACCTGATGCTCTTCGAGTGCGATGTCATCAAGCCGGACAACTGGGACCTCGACTACCACCGCCAGTTCGACCGCATCTTCACTTGGAACGATGCCCTGGTCGACGGCCTGCGCTACATCAAGTTCAACTTCGCTCTCGATTTCGAGCGGCCCTATGACTTCGGCGCGCTCACGCAACGCTTCGCGCAACGCAGGCTCGCGACCATCATCGCCGGTGCGAAGTCGTCCAGTCATCCCAACGAGCTCTACTCCGAGCGTGTGCGCGCGATCCGCTGGTACGAGCACAACGCGCCGGCCGACTTCGACCTCTACGGCATGGGCTGGGATGCGGCGAGCTACCCCAGCTATCGCGGCCCGGTCGACGACAAACTGGCGACGCTTGCCCGCTACCGCTTCTCGATCTGCTACGAGAACGCGCGCAACATACCCGGCTACATCACCGAGAAGGCGCTGGACTGCCTGCGCGCCGGCACGGTGCCTGTCTATGCCGGTGCGCCGAATATCGAGCGCTGGATTCCAGCCGACTGCTTCATCGACCTGCGCCGCTTCTCCAGCTACCCGGAGCTGCATCGCACGCTGACCGGCATGGGGGCGGACGAGCACGGCGCCTATCTAGAACGCATCGCAGATTTCCTCAACGGCGCGGGGGTCTATCCCTTTTCCAGCGAGTGCTTCCTTGACACCGTCACCCAGATCGTCGACTGGGACCTCAGGCGCGACAGTCGGCTAGCCTGGGAGCTGCTGAAGCAGGACCACGCCACGCTCGCCCTCACCCGGCCGGAAGCCATCGATGCGCCCGGCGGCGACAGCGCGGCGGCGACAGCACCGGCCGAGCAGGCGCAGGAGACGCCGGCGACCGCCGAGCAGCGAAGGCTCTCCTTGCTGGAAGCCGGGCGGCCAGACCTGATCGTCTACTTCGGCTATGGAGACGAACTGCCAGTCTTCACCCGCGCCCGAGCGCTCTGGCAGTTCTACATCTCCCACTTCCCTGGCGTCACGGCTCTGTTCGTTCGCACCAGCAAGGCGCTGCCGCTCGGCACCGAGCGCAAGCAAGGCAACGAACTGATTATCGGCGTGGGCGGAGCGGACGACGCAAGCGGCGCGAACGAGGGCTATGCCGCCTCGGGCATCTGGTCGGCAGCGGAGAACCGCGACACGATCTACCGCCAGCAGGCGGTCTACAAGCACCTGCTGCGCGAGCATCCCGAGCCCTTCTTCCTCTACCAGACCACCGTCACCTCGGTCATCGATTTCCGAGGCCTGTGCGCGGTGCTGGAGCGCATGCCGCGCGAGCGCTGCTTCGCTGGATCGATGGGCCGACTGAACTCGCCGCCCACCGTCGACGGGCTGACCCTGGTCAGCGGCGCCAACACGCTGATCTCCAGCGACCTGATGCGCCGCCTCAGCGAAGACTTCGACCCGCAGCATCCCTTCGCGGGGTTTCCCAACGACGTATGGCAGGCGCTGATGCTGGACGATGTCGGCCGGCGTCCCGTGCCCTTCTTCAGCTTCACCAAGCCGCGCAGCACGGCTTCGCGGCGCCAGCTCGTCCCCGCGATCACCCGGCGCATGCTCGAGCAAGGGCACTTCCATTTCCGTATCAAGACCCGCAGCGCCGAGAACGGCATCGGTCCCCGCGAGGACATCGACCCCTGGGTGATGCTCTCGGTCATGGATGCGATCCTGCAGAGCCCTGCCTATCCGCAAGCGACGCAGCAGCTGCTCGAGCGCCAACTGGCCTGGATCAGCCCGGCCGACGGGCAAACCCAGGCGCCCTTCAGCGCCGACAGCATCTATCGCGGCCCGCGCAGTTTCGTGCTGCACGACGAGGAGATCGACGCGCTCTATCCTGATCTGGCCGACAGCGCCCTCGCCCTGGTGCGCTGAGCCGCCCGGCGTTCGTGCCGGCCGGCTGGCCTGGCACGCCTGGCGCGTGAGCTCAGAACCAGTTCACCGGCAGGTCCAGCCCCACGCTGCGGATCAGCGCCTTGCGCTGCTCGCGCAGCGCCTCGGTGGGGGCCGGCCAGCGGCGGTAGGCGTGGATGAAGTCCAGCACCACGGTGAGATCCTTGGCTGCATCCGAGCTGCCGCGGCGCGTGCCGGGATTGACATCCTTGTGCACCACGGCGCCGCCACCGGCATAGTGGCGCGGCATCGCGCGCGCGCAGACGGCCAGCAGGAAGTCCCAGTCCTCCAGCGAGGCCATGTGCGTGTCGACGCTGATGCCTTCGAGCACGCTGCGGCGAAAGGCCAGAGCGTTGTTCGGGATGAAGTTCTTCACATGCAGGTTCTCGACCGGCACATGGCCCAGCGCAATGGCCTCGCGCTTGATGAAGGCGATGCCCTCGGGCGCACGGTTCTCGTAGACCACCTGCAGGTCGGAAAACAGCACCGGGTGCGTCGCGCCCAGATCACGAATGGCCTGCTGCAGCACCGCCAGGTGATGCGGCTCCAGGCTGTCGTCATCGTCGAGGAAGAGCACCCATTCGCCGCGTGCGGCCTGCATGCCGACGTTGCGGCTCTCGGCCGGGCCGGGACGGCCGGCACGCTTGATGAACTGGTCCTGCGGGCGCAGCAGCTCGCCGACGGCGAGACCGGTGCCGGCGTCCAGCGCATCGGCGACGACGATGATCTCGAAGTCCTGCACGCTCTGCGCGAGGATGCTGCCCAGCGAGCGGCGCAGCAGCGGCGCGCGCAGATGGGTGGTGACGATGAAGCTGAATTGCGGGCTCATGGCGGGCGGCGATCCTTCAGCGCAGCGGCGTCATCACGCCACGGCCCATGGACCACAACAGCGCCACGGCCTGCTGGCCATCGAACAGCGCATTCACATGGGCAATGCGCAGGCCGTAGTAGTCGGCCTCGGAGCCCATCACGTCGAACAGTGAGCGGCGTCCCAGCTGCTGCCACTGCTGCAGCGTGGCGGCGCGCACGCGGTCGCTGTTGCGCAGGATCTCGACGATGCGGCGCGCGCGGTCGAAGGCCGAGGTGGCGGACTCGTGCATGTCGGCCATGCGGTAGCGGCGCGTCTCCAGCGCATCCTCGAGCTGCAGCCGTGCCACCGCGGCACGCTTCTGCGCCGCGGCGATGCCCGGCGCGGCGGCGGCGTTGTAGAGCGGCACGCTGACGCTGACGCCCACCACATAGTCGCTGCCCCGGCTCTGGCCAGCAATGCCGGTGCCGTTGAGCAGCAGATTCACCTGCGGCTTGTAGCTGGAAGCCACCGACTCGGCATAGCGCGCCTGCGCACGCTCCTGGGCGGCAAGCTGGGCCAGATCCAGCGCCTGCTCGGCATCGCGCTGCAGTTCGGTCAGCTCGGGGATCTGCGTCAGCAGCGCCGCGTAGCTGGCGCTGGGCGGCAGATCGTCACCGACGAAGCGCTTGAGGCGGATCTCGGTCTGGCGCAGCGCCGAATGCGTCTGCTCGACGGCCAGCTCGGCCTGCTGGCGGTTCTTCTGCGCCTGCACCAGCTCGCTGGCGCGGCCGCGGTCGGCCTTGACGATGGTTTCCAGCGCCTCGACCAGGCAGGCCATCTTGCGCACGTATTGGCCGTAGATCTGGATCTGAAGCTGGTAACGGCTGCGGTCCATCGCCAGCGAGACGGTCTGCAGCGCCAGCTGCTGCTCAGCATTCATCAGGCCGAGACGGGCCGATTCGGCCAGCTGGCTGCGCCAGGCCGCCAGTTGCTGCAGGCGGCCGAAGTCGTAGAGCGGTGCACTGACGTTGAGACTCAGCTGCGCCTGCGCGCCCTGCTCCATCGGCATGCCGGCCGACTTGCTGCCGGCCTGGGTCAAGGTGCCGCCAAGATTGACCTGCGGCAGGCGCGAGGCGCGCGTTTCCTCGAGATCGTCATTGGCTGCCTGGGCCAGCAGGGTCATCATGCCGATGGACTGGCTGCGGCGCTGCGCGGTCTGCACCAGCTGCTGCAGCTGGGTGCGCGGATCGACATTCGCCGGCTCGAACATGCTGGCGTCGCGGCCGCTGCTGGAGGGCAGCGCATCTTCTTCGCCGCAGCGCGACTGCTGGCGCGACTCGGTGCTCGCCGCGGCGCTTGCCGACGGTGGCTGCACCGCTGCGGGCTTGGCGCGCTTGGGCGCCGACTGCGCCGGCATCACGGGCGCGAGCAGCACGGCAGCGCCGAGCGCGCCGTGCAGCAGCAGCATCGCGGGTCTGGAAGTCGGGATCTTGGCCATGCCGGTACTTCAACACAGCCCGGCGGCGCTGAAGGCCGGAACAACTTGGCGCTGCGGCCCTTTATTCCCGGCGGCGCGGCTTCACCGCTCGCGCATCGCGTCCTGCACCTTGAGCATGGGCTGCAGCAGGAAGCCCAGCACCGAGCGCTCGCCGGTGCGGATCTCGACCTGGGCATTCATGCCCGGGATCACCTGCACCGCCTCGCCCCTGTAACGCAGCGTGCTGCGCTCGCAGCGGATCAGCGCGCGGTAGTAGCGACCGGCGTCGCCGGCCTTGGGGTCGGTCTCACCCAGGGCATCGGGGCTGATGTAGCTCACCGTACCTTCCAGACCGCCGAAGGTGTTGTAGTCGAAGCCGGCCACCTTGACCCGGGCCGTCTGGCCCACGCGCACAAAGCCCACCTCGGTGGGCTTGAGCCGCACCTCGACCTGCACGCCCTCGGTCAGCGGCACGATCTCCATGATGGGCGCGCCGGTGGTAACCACGCCGCCCAGCGTGTTGGCGCGGATGTTCTTCACCAGACCGCGCACCGGCGAGGTCAGCACCGTGCGCTTGAGCGCATCGTCGCGCACCACCTTCTGCTCTTCCTGCATCGCCAGGTCGCTCTGCATCTTCACCAGCTCGGAGCTGGCCTCCTGGCGGAAGCGGGCGATGCGCTCGCTGCGCTGCTGCTGCAGCTCGTTGACCTGCCGGCTCAGCCGCATCACCTCGACGTCCGACATCAGACCGCGCGCGGCCATGTCCTGCGAAACCTTCAGCTCGCGCTGCAGCAGCGCGGTACTGCGGCCAATGCTGGCCACGGCTTCCTCGAGCACACGGCGACGGGCCTCGAAGGCCTCGGTTTCGGCCGCCATCAGCGACGGCGCGCTCTTCAGCTCCGGCGGAAACTGCAGCGGCCGGCCACTGGCCTCGGCCTGCAGCCGCGCCACCGTGGCCATGGCGGCCAGGCGCCTGACCTGGCCTTCGTTCTGCTGCGCCTCGACGCGCGTCGGGTCCAGCCGCGCCAGCACCTGCCCGGCTTCGACGCGGTCACCTTCCTTGACCAGCAGCTCGCGCAGGATGCCGATCTCGGCGCTGGCGATGATCTGCTCGCGGCCTTCTGGCACGATGCGACCGTCGCTGCGGCTCACCTGATCCACCTTGGCGAACGAGGCCCACAGCAGGCCGGCGCCCAGCACCGCCACCAGCAGGTACAGCACCCAGATCACCTTGGGCAGCGGCTCGTCCACCTGCGCTGCCGCCAGGGCGGAGAGGAACTGTCCTTCGTCGCGGGCCACGTTCATGATGCGTCAGCGTCCCTTGGGCTCAGACCGAGGCCGAGCGCTGCACCGGCTGCGCGGCCGGATGCATGTGCAGATTGGAGGATGCGGCGTCGCCGGCCGGCGGTGCCGCCGGGCGCACGCCCGACAGCGCAGCCAGCACCTGGTCGCGCGGCCCGTCCATCACCAGCCGGCCCGAATCCATCACCACGATGCGCGAGACCAGCTCCAGCACCGCCGGTCGGTGCGTGACGACGACCAGCGTCACGTCACCAGCGGCGTCGCGCAGCTGGCGCAGGAAGGCCACCTCGGACTGCGCGTCCATCGAGCTGGTCGGCTCGTCCATCAGCAGGATCTGCGGCTTGGTGACCAGCGCGCGGGCCAGTGCCACCAGCTGGCGCTGGCCGCCGGAAAGCAGGCTGCCCATCTCGCCGACCGGCAGATCCCAGCCCAGCGGATGGGCGGCGATGACGCGATCCAGCCCAGTCAGGCGCGCCACTTCGACCAGGCGCGCGGCATCGATCTGGCTGCGCCCCATCAGCACGTTGTCGCGCAGCGTGCCATGGAAAAGGCGCGGGTCCTGCGAGACGAAGCCGACGCGGGCACGGAACTCGGCCGGGTCGATCTGGCGCAGGTCGATGCCGTCGACCTCGACCATGCCCTCGGTTGGCTGGTAGAGGCCCGCCAGCAGGCGCAGCACGGTGGACTTGCCGCTGCCGATGCGGCCCAGCACGGCGACGCGTTCGCCCGCCTTCAGCTTGAGATTGACGCCGCGTAGCACCTTGGGCGCATTGCCCTGCTCGTTCACCGGATAGGAGAAGCCCACGTCGTGCAGGCCGACGCTGCCGGTCAGCGCCGGCAGCGGCACGTAGTTGCGATGGGCCTCGCGCTCGGTGGGCTTGGACATCAGCTCGTTGAGCGAGATCATCGCGGCGCGCGCGCCCTGGTAGCGCGCTGCCAGGCTGACGATGCTGCCCAAGGGCGCGATCGCGCGGCTGGCGAACATCACCGCGCCGATCAGCGCGCCGGAGCTGATGATGCCGTCGTGTATCAGATAGACGCCCCAGATCAGCATCACGATGGTGATCGCCTGCTGCAGCGTCATCGTGAGGTTGTTGCTGAAGCTGTGCAGCGCGCGGGTGCGCATGCTGGACTCCACCGCCACCGCGTTGCTGGTCTCGTAGCGGTGCAGGAAGCGGCCCTCGGCGCCCGAGGTCTTCAGGTCTTCCAGGCCTTCGATGGCTTCCACCAGCGTGCCGTGCAGGTCGGCCGTCTCGGCCAGGTTGGTGCGCACCGCGCGTCGCATGTGACCCTGGATGGCCCAGCTGATGCCGAGGATCAGCGGAATGGCCAGCACCATCACCCAGCCCAGCGGCCCGCCGATGACGAAGATCATCGCGACGAAAAGCACGATGAAGGGCAGATCGGTCAGTACCGAGACGCTGGCCGAGGCGAAGAAGTCGCGCACCATCTCCAGCTGGCCGATGACATGCGAATGCGAGCCCGCCGAGGCCGGCTTGTGCTCCATGCGCACGCCCAGCGTCTGACGGAACAGCTTGGCTCCGACGATCAGGTCGGTCTTGCGCCCCGCGATATCGATCAGGTGCGCGCGCAGATGGCGGGCGAACAGATCGAAGGTCAGTGCCAGTGCTGCACCAATCGCCAGCGTCCACAGCGTGACGAAGCTCTGGTTCGGGATGACCTTGTCGTAGATCACCGAGGTGATCACGCCGGTGGCCAGCATCAGCACATTGCTGAGCAGCGCCGCGACCATGGACGCGCGGTAGTAGGGGACGAAGCGTTTGAGCGTGCCCCACAGCCAATGCTCGCCGCCGACGAGCAGGTGTGCGTCGGCGCGCTTGCCGGCCTGCGAGGTCTCGGGCAGGCTGGCCAGCAGCATGAAGCCGCTGTACTCGGCGTTCAGCTCCTCGGCGCCGGCAGTACAGACATTGGCGTCCGCGCCCGGAAAGACCACCTCGTACTGCGGGCTCTGCCCGGCTGCGGCCGGCTCCAGCCGGCGCACCAGCACGCAGGCATCGCCGCCGTTGAGCAGCAGCACCGCCGGCAGCAGCAAGGGGCTGACTTCCTCGATGCGCTTGCGCACCAGGCCGGCGTTGTAGCCGGCCTCGCGCATCAGGCGCAGAGCCTGATCGGGGCCCAGCACGCCATCGGCCGGACCGCCGGCGCGCAATGACTCAGCCGAGCGCGCGCGGCCATGGTGACGGGTCAGCCAGACCAGGGCCTGCAGCAGCGGATCGCCCAGATCCTGCGCGGCGGCCTGGGCTTCCCAGTCCTCGCCAGCTGCGCCCTGCTCCAGCTCGGGCGCGACTGTGCCGCCGTCGGCAGCCAGATACAGGCTGGGCTGTCCGGGCTTGCGGCTGCTGTTCGGGCCGTCGAAGAAGGGGTCGTGTCGCTGGGTCACCGTGGTCCTTCAGCTGTGCTCAGGCCTGGCCGCGCCGGGCCAGCGCCAGGGCTTCGAACTTGTCCTCGAGTTCGCGCACGAAGCCGGGGATGTCGAACAGTCTGGACTCGCGGCCGTGCTCCTGCAAGAAGCGCTTGTAGGAGGCGGCGCGCGCCGGGTTGCGGCCGATCTGCACGGCGCGTTTCTCATACTCTTCCAGCGACTCGGTGATCAGGTCGGGCAGGCCCACATGCGTGAGCAGGCTGCCGGCCATGCGCGAGATATAGCTGCGACCCGAACGCGTCAGGATGGGCGCGCCGGCCCACAGGCAGTCGCTCGCCGTGGTGCCGGCGTTGAAGGGGAAGGTGTCCAGCACCAGATCGGCCAGCGCGAAGCGGGCGATGTATTCGGGCGGCGCCACGCGCGGCGCGAAGATCAGCCGCTGTTCGGCGATGCCGTGCTCGGCGGCGACGCGCAGCATATTGGCCTTGGACCATTCGTTGTCCGCCAGCAGCCACAGCACGCTGTTGTCGACCTGCTGCAGGATGCGCATCCAGCAGCGGTACATCTCTTCGGTGAACTTGTGGTTGTTGTTGAAGGACGCGAACACGAAGGCGTCCTCGGGCAACTGGTACTGCGCGCGTGTCGGCGTGGGCGCCACCGCGCGCTTGCGGTCGCTGATCTGGTAGCTGTGGTTTTCCAGGTAGATCGGCTTCTCGGTGCAGTACGGCAGGTACTCGGGCGGCATCGCATAGCGGTCGGCGATGATCCACTCGACACCGGGGATCGCCGAGGTCGCCGGCAGGCCCAGGTAGCTGACCTGCACGGGTGCAGGTCGGTAGGCCAGGATGTTGGGGCGTGCGCCGCTGGTCAGACCCTGCAGGTCCACCAGCACATCGATGCCCTCTTCGGCAATCAGCCGCGCCGCAGCCTCGTCAGCGAGGCTCTTGATGCGATGGTGCTTGTCCATGCCAGCCAGGATGCGCGCGCGCTGCGCGGTGCCGTCGTCGCGACTCCAGCAGAAGGCATGGACCTCGAAGCGGCTGCGGTCGTGCAGCTCGAAGAGCTCCGGCGTCAGCAGGCCCACCGCGTGCATGCACAGGTCGCCGGACAGATAGCCGATCTTCACGCGCCCTGCGCGCTTGCCCTTGGCGTGGCGCTGGTGGAACGGCGCTTCCTTGTACTTGACCACCTTCTCCAGCACGAAGCGCTGCGAAGTCATCAGTTGCAGGACGGGATCGTCGCTGACGTTGAGCATCGCCAGCAGCGAGGTGCTGGTCAGCAGCTGGTTGTGCGTGACCTCGCCCACCGGCTGGTAGACCGGCCAGTCGCACTGCTTCTGGCGGATATGCACATAGTGCTGCAGCACGTCGCTCTGCTCGGCCTTCAGCTCCAGGCTGCGGCGCATCAGCGCCTGGCTCTCGGCGAAGCGCTTCTCCTGCTCGAGCAGGCGCGCCATATTGTTCAGCGCATGCAGGCGCAGCTCCACCGGATCGGAACCTACCGCGTCCAGCGGCAGCGTCAGGTCGGCGACGCTGCGCCATTCGGCCAGCGCCTCTGCGATCTTGCCCAGGTGCTCGAGCTGATGGCCCAGGTTCAGTCGCGCCTGCGTGAAGTCGGGCTTCAGCGCCAGCGCCTGGCGATAGACCGTCTCGGCCTCGGCATGACGCAGCAGACCGCCCAGCAGGGTGCCCAGGTTGTAGCAGGCGATGGGCCGGTAGGCCAGGTTGACGCCCTTGGCCGAGGCAATCCAGGCCTGGTAGAGCAGCACCGCCGCCTCGCTGGCGCCCTTGGCCTGCAATTCATTAGCCAGGCCCATCAGGTCGCCCAGGCCAAGGCTGCCGGCACGCGCAGCGGCGAGCAGGCCCTCCCACTGCTGCGCAAGCGCTGCAGGGATGCTCAAGGTCTGAGGGCTGGGTTGCGACATGTCCATGACGAAAGCGGCCAAGACGGCACGAAGCTGTGGCTGCCACCATGGTAGTGGGGGGATGGCTGCCCCGGCCCTCGATTAGACCGGTGATTTGCCGGCAAATCGCAGGCTGCGCGGCGGCGGTGGCGCGTGCATCGGGCGTTCCGCCCCGGGCCGTGTCAGATGTCACGGCGGGGTGGCGGACTTGTGCGGGAAACCCAGCCCTTTTCTTCGCTAAGGACTGGGCTCGGCCTGCCGAAAATCAATGGGTGAGGGTTGGGCATGGCCCGCAGGCAGTACATCTGGCCGCGCGACCCTGGACTGCAAAGAAGATCGACAAGTCAAGCCATGCTGAACACGATCCTGACCCGTTGGCGGCGCCAGCCAGCTGCGCCGCGGCAGGATGCCGCCGCAAGCACCATGCCCAGCGGAACGTCGCCCCTTGGCCAGCAGCGCGGCAGCGATTCCTCGCTGCTGCAGAGCCTGCTGCGCTGGCTGCCGGGCGAGGCCGATCCCTGGGGCGCCGGCAGCAAGCCGGCGACGACACCTGTGCCGAGGGTGCGCGAGGACTTCCTGGCCTGCCTGGAAGGTCTGGCCGGTGTGGACGACCTCCAGCGCAGCATCGCCACGGCGCAGAGCATGCGCGAGTTCTGGCATCTGCGCGGCCGGCTCTACACCGCCATCGCCCGCGCATACAGCCAGGCGGAAGCCGAAGCCCGTCTGGCCTCACTCGCGAGCTACTTCCGCCATTACGGCAGTGCGGGTGCGCCGGCACGCCGTGGCCACTGAGTCCGGACGCCGCGCGCGATACGCACCGACACGACATCGGCAGCGACACCGATGCCGGGCGCTCCACGGCAGGGCAGAATGCCAGGCCAAGACGCCATGAATATTGTCATCCTCGACGACTACCAGGACGCGGTGCGCAAGTTGCACTGCGCATCCAAGCTCGACGCGCTCAACGCCAAGGTCTACACCAACACGGTCAAGGGCATAGGCCAGCTCGCGGTGCGGCTGCGCGATGCCGAAGTGCTGGTGCTGATCCGTGAGCGCACCCATTTCCCACGCCAGCTGCTGGACAAGCTGCCCAGGCTGAAGCTGATCGCGCAGACCGGCCGTGTCGGCCCGCATATCGATGTCGAGGCCTGCACACGGCTGGGCATTGCGGTGGCCGAAGGCGTAGGCTCGCCGGTCGCGCCGGCCGAGTTGACCTGGGCGCTGATCATGGCGGCGATGCGCCGGCTGCCGCAATACATCGGCAATCTGAAACATGGCGCCTGGCAGCAAGCCGGCCTCAAGTCCGGGTCGATGCCGCCGAACTTCGGCGTCGGTATGGTGCTGCGCGGCAAGACCCTGGGCATCTGGGGCTACGGCAAGATCGGCAGGCTGGTCGCTGGCTACGGGCGCGCCTTCGGCATGACCGTGCAGGTTTGGGGCAGCGAGGCCTCGCGCCTGGCCGCGCAGAGCGATGGCTACGAGGCGGCCGAGAGCCGCGAGGCCTTTTTCGCGAGCAGCGATGTGCTCAGCCTGCATCTGCGCCTGACCGAGGCCACGCGCGGCCTGGTGGGGGCGGAGGATCTGGCCCGCATGAAGCCGACGGCCCTGCTGGTCAACACCTCCCGTGCCGAACTGGTCGCCGACAGCGCGCTGGTTTCTGCGCTCAACCGCGGCCGCCCCGGCATGGCCGCGGTGGACGTGTTCGAGAGCGAGCCCATCCTGCAGGGCCACCCGCTGCTGCGCCTGGAGAACGCGGTGTGCACGCCGCATATCGGCTATGTGGAGCAGGACAGCTACGAGCTCTACTTCAACGCTGCCTTCGACAACATCCTGGCCTTCATCGCCGGCAAGCCGACCAACATCGTCAATCCGGAAGCGCTGAAGGTGCTGCGGTGAGCGCCGCAGGCCTCACGCCGCGCGCCCCCGCGAAGCCGTCCGATCTGTTCTGGGCCTTCTCGCGCCTGGCGCTGCAGGGCTTCGGTGGCGTCATCGCGGTGGCGCAGCGCGAGCTGGTCGAACGCCTGGGCTGGATGAGCCGCGAGGACTTCGTCGACGCCTTGGGCGCCGCGCAGGTGCTGCCCGGCCCCAATGTGATGAACCTGGCGCTGATGATCGGCGACCGCTTCTTCGGCTGGCGCGGTGCGGTGGCGGCCTTCCTGGGCATGATGCTGTTTCCCGCCATCATCGTGCTCGCCTTGGCCGCGCTGGCCGGCCATTATCTGGAGCTGCCCCAGGTGGCCGGCGCGCTGCGCGGCATGGGGGCGGTCTCGGCGGGCCTGATCGTCGCCACCGCCGTCAAGTTGCTGCCGGCGATGAGGAGCAGTCCGCTAGGGCTGCCAACGGCACTGTTGATCGCCGTGGCGGCGTTCCTGGCCATCGCCATCGCGCGGCTGCCACTGGTGTGGGCCGTGCTCGGCCTGGGCGGCCTGGGCATGGCACTGGCGGCCTATCGGCTTCGCGAAACGCAGCCGCCGGAGAAACGCTCTTGAACGCCGCAGCCCCAGCCATGCTGAGCATGGCCGACTTGTTCGACATGTTCCTGCGCTTCCTGAGCCTGTCGCTGCTGTCGATCGGCGGCGCGATCAGCACCGCGCCGGAGATGCACCGCTATCTGGTGGTCGAGAAGGGCTGGCTCACGGACACCCAGTTCACCAGCTCGATCGCGCTGGCACAAGCCGCGCCAGGACCCAACATCCTCTTCGTCGCCGTGCTGGGCTGGAACACCGCCGGCTGGGCCGGCACGCTGGCAGCGATGCTGGGCATCATGCTGCCCTCGACGACCCTGGTGATGGCGGCCACGCGCTGGGCCGAGGCCAACCGCGACAGCCTGGCGGTGCGCAGCTTCACTTCCGGCATGGCGCCGCTGACGCTGGGGCTGCTCTCGGCCACCGGCTGGCTGCTCGCCCTGCCCTATGTGGCCGACCCGGCCCACCGCTGGACCACGCTGGCGCTGATGGGCATCACGGTGCTGGTGGTGATGCGCAGCAAACTCAGCCTGCTGTGGCTGGTGGCGGGCGGTGGCGTGCTGGGAGCGCTGGGGCTGGTCTGACCGGGCTGAAGCGGACTTCGCAGAGAGGGGAGCTTCTCAGCCCTCTTTCGTTCCGAATATCTTGTCGCCCGCGTCGCCGAGGCCCGGGATGATGTAGCCGTTCTCGTTGAGATGGCTGTCGATCGCGGCGGTCCAGCAGCGCACCTCGGGGTGGGCCTGGTCCAGCGCCGCCACGCCTTCCGGCGCGGCCACCAGCACCAGCGCGCGGATGTCCTTGCAGCCGCGCGCCTTCAGCAGATCGATGGTGGCGATCATCGAGCCGGCGGTGGCCAGCATCGGGTCGATGATCAGCGCGGTGCGCTCGCCCAGGTGTCCGACGAACTTGTCGAAGTAGTTCACCGGCTTGAGCGTCTCGTGATCGCGAGCCAGGCCGACCACGCTGACCTTCGCGTTGGGCATCATGTCCAGCACGCCGTCCAGCATGCCCAGACCGGCGCGCAAGATGGGCACCACGGTGACCTTGCGGCCGGCGATCTGGTCGACCTCGGTGGGGCCGCTCCAGCAGTCGATGACCGTCTTCTCCAGCGGGAAGTCCGCGGTGGCCTCATAGGCCAGCAGGCGTGCCACCTCGCCGGTGAGCTCGCGGAACTTCTTGGTAGAGATATCGGCCTCGCGCATCAGGCCGATCTTGTGCTTGACGAGGGGGTGCTTGACTTCGATGACAGCCATGATGAGGCGCCGGGTGGCAAACGGTTGCTGGGGTGAGACCGATTATCCGCGCTGGCGCAGCGCTTCATAGAGACAGACGCCGGCGGCCACCGAGACGTTCAAGCTCTCCACCGCGCCCTTCATCGGAATGCGCACCAGTTCGTCGCAGGTCTTGGCGGTGAGCTGGCGCATGCCCGCGCCTTCTGCACCCAGCACCAGGGCCACCGGGCCCTTGAGATCGAGGTCGTAGATGGACTTCTCGGCCTGGTCGGAGGTGCCGACCACCCAGATATTACGTTCCTTCAGCTCGTTCAGCGTGCGTGCCAGATTGGTCACCATCAGATAGGGCACCGTCTCGGCCGCGCCGCTGGCCACCTTGGCCACGGTGGCGTTCAGGCCGACCGCATGGTCCTTGGGCGCGACCACCGCGTGCGCGCCGGCGCCATCGGCCACACGCAGACAGGCGCCAAGGTTGTGCGGATCGGTCACGCCGTCGAGCACCAGCAGCAGCGGCTTGTCACCCGAGGCTTCGACGCCGTCGAGCACATCGTCCAGCGAATGCAGTTGCGCCACGGCCTGCACGCGCGCCACCACGCCCTGGTGGCGGTGCGTGCCGCACAGCGCCTTGAGGCGATCGTCGTCGCTGTCGACCAGCTTGGCGCCGGCCTCCTTGGCCCGCTCGACGAACTGGCGCATGCGCTGGTCGCGCCGCGTGGTGTCGACATGGATCTCGACGATGGAGGATGGCGCGGTCTTCAGCCGCACGGTGACGGCATGGAAGCCGAAGAGGATCTTGGGGGCGCTGCTCATGCCCCGATTGTCGCCCGGACCAGCAGGAGCAGGCCGATCAACACCGGCTGATGAAGCATGTAGAAGCTCAGCGACCAGCGGCCCAGCACGGCCAACGGCTGCGCCGCTGCCGGCAACGCCCCCTGTAGGACATGCGATCGCCGCTGCAGCAGCCAGCGTCCCAGCGCAAAGCCCCACAGCATCACGCCCAGCCAGGGCAGCACCGGCACGTAGTCCTCGGTGATCGGCTTGCGTGTCACCAGGCCCAGCCAGTTGGTCCAGCGCGTATCGAAGACTGGATGCGCCAGCCACTGCGGCGCCAGCAGAGCCCCCAGCCCCAGCAGCGCCAGCGCCCAGCCGGGCAGCCGCGGCGCGATCAGGCGCACGACGATCAGCATCACCGCCATGCCATGCAGCACGCCGAAGCTGATGAAGCTGCGCGGGAACATCAGCCAGGACCCCAGGCTGACCAGCAGCGCACAGCCGGCCACCTGGGCCCAGCGCCGCCAGAAGCGCGGCCAGCTCTGCCCCTGCGCCACTGCCACCGCCTGCCCCATGCCGGCGCAGAGCAGGAAGAGGCTGACGATGCAGGTCCGCTGCGTGGTCCAGAAGGGGTCGCGGTAGAAGTCCGCTTCGATGAAGCGGAAATAGGCCAGGTCGAAGTAGAAATGGAACACCGCCATCCAGACGATGGCCGCGCCACGCAGCGCGTCGAGACGGTCGAAGCGGCCCGCCACCCGCGCCGACGGCGTGGGGTCAGGTCGTGCCGGGTCGCTGTTCTTTCCTATCATGGCGGGCCGAAGTCTAGGCGACTTGAAGAGCGCAACGGGCTTCCTCATCTGCGCAGCACCATGTCCACTTCAATCCAGCGCCCCGGCTCGACACGCCCCGCGACCATCCGCCTGCATGCCCTAGTCGTGCTCGTTCTCGCCAGCGCGCTTGGGCTGGTCCCGGCCTGGGCCAAGGGCAGCAACCCTGCCGCCCAGCCTCGCGCGGTGCAGCCCCGAGGACCCCTGCTGCCGGCGGAGCAGACGCATATCGACGTCTTCCGCCGCATCTCACCCTCGGTGGTACACATCACCACGCTGGCCCTGCAGCGCGACATCTTCTCGCTCAATGTCAGCGAGGTGCCGCGCGGCACCGGTACTGGCTTTGTCTGGGACGAGGCAGGCCACATCGTGACCAACTTCCACGTCATCCAGGGTGCGAATGCCGCCAAGGTGACGCTGGCCGACCAGAGCAGCTACGACGCCGAGCTGGTCGGCGCCTTCGAGGACCGCGACCTGGCGGTGCTGCGCATCAAGGCGCCGCGCGACAAGCTGCCGCCGATCCCGCTGGGCTCGAGCCGCGACTTGCTGGTCGGCCAGCAGGTCTATGCGATCGGCAACCCCTTCGGCCTGGACCTGACGCTGACCACCGGCATCGTCTCGGCGCTGGGCCGCGAGATCGAGTCGATGAACCGCCGCAAGATCCGCGGTGCGATCCAGACCGATGCGGCGATCAACCCCGGCAACTCGGGCGGCCCGCTGCTCGATTCCGCCGGCCGGCTGATCGGCGTGAACACTTCGATCTACAGCCCCAGCGGCGCCAGCGCCGGCATCGGCTTTGCGATCCCCGCCGATGAGGTGAATCGCGTGGTGCCGCGCCTGATCCGCGACGGCCGCTTCATCCGCCCTGCGCTGGGCATCAGCGCCGGCCCGCAGCAGCTGCAGCAGGCGCTGCGCCTGCCAAAGGGCGTGGTGCTGGTCGATGTGATGCGCGGCGGGCCGGCCGAGCGCGCCGGCCTGCAGCCCTTCCGCCGCGGCCGCGACGGCCGCATCGTGCAGGGCGACGTGATCACCGCCGTCAACGGCCAGGCGATCGACGATATGGACGATCTGCTCAACGCGCTGGAGTCGCGGCAGATCGGTGAGCGCATTACGTTGACGGTGTGGAATGCGGGAAAGCAGCGGCAGGTGGGCGTGGAGCTGGTGAGGTCGTCGGAGTAGTCCTGACGTTTGGAAGGGCGGCGCGAGGAGCGACGCGGCGGGCTTGCTTTGCTCCATGTCCCCCGGACCCGCGAGGCGGGTCCTCCTCCTTTACTTGCGCAAAGCAAGCCCGCCGCATCGCTCCGTACGCCACTGTGGCACGCCACCCATCGCAAGCTCGCACCGTGCCGGCAGCGGTGGGCTGGGGCGATTTGCGTAGCTTAAGGAGGAGCCAACCGAAGGGCGGCGGGGGAGACGGAGCAAATCGACCCAGCCCGGCGCTGCCCCGCTCCAACGCAGCCCAGCAAGCGCGGACAAACGCCGACGGCGCACAAAACTAAAATTGACTCTATGAGCGCCTCGCCCAAACACCTCGAACTGCTGGCCCCGGCCAAGAACGCCGATATCGGCATCCAGGCCGTCAACCATGGCGCCGATGCCGTCTACATCGGCGGCCCATCCTTCGGCGCGCGCCACAACGCCGGCAACGAGGTGGCCGACATCGAGCGCCTGGTCAAGCATGCGCATCGCTATGGCGCGCGCATCTTCGTCACGCTGAACACCATCCTGCGCGACGACGAGCTGGAAGGCGCGCGCCGCATGGCCTGGCAGGTCTACGAAGCAGGCGCGGATGCACTGATCGTGCAGGACATGGGCCTGCTGGAGATCGATCTGCCGCCGATCCAGTTGCATGCCAGCACCCAATGCGACATCCGCACGCCGGAGAAGGCGCGCTTCCTGCAGGACGCCGGCTTCTCGCAAGTGGTGGTGGCGCGCGAGCTGACGCTGCCGCAGATCCGCGACGTGGCGCAGCAGCTTGACCGCGCGGTGCTGGAGTTCTTCGTGCACGGCGCGCTGTGCGTGGCCTACAGCGGCCAGTGCTACATCAGCCATGCCCACACCGGCCGCAGCGCCAACCGCGGCGACTGCTCGCAGGCCTGCCGCCTGCCCTATGAGGTGATCGACGGCCAGGGCCGCATCGTCGCGCACCAGAAGCATGTGCTGTCGATGAAGGACAACGACCAGAGCGCCAATCTGCGCGCCCTGGTCGACGCCGGCGTGCGCAGTTTCAAGATCGAGGGCCGCTACAAGGACATGGCCTATGTGAAGAACATCACCGGCCATTACCGCCGGCTGATCGACGAGCTGCTGGAAGAGCGCCCCAACCTCTCGCGCGCGTCCAGCGGCACGACCAAGCTCTTCTTCACCCCCGACCCCGAGCGCAGCTTCAACCGCGGCGCGACCGACTACTTCGTCAACGGCCGCAAGGACGACATCGGCGCCTTCGACACGCCCAAGCACGCCGGCCTGCCGCTGGGCTGGGTGACGAAGACCGCGGCCGACCACTTCGAGCTGGAGCTGCACGACGGCGTCGGCGCGCTGAACAACGGCGATGCCCTCACCTACTTCGACCTGCAGAAGGAGCTGATCGGTCTGCGCGTCAACGTGGCCGAAGCGCTGGGCGGCAGCCGCTGGCGTGCCTGGCCCAACGAGGCCATGGAGACGCTGAAAGACCTGCGCAAGGGGGCCGAGCTCTCGCGCAACCGCGACATGGCCTGGGACCGGCTGATCGACAGCGAGCGCACGGCAGAGCGCCGCATCGCGGTGGACCTGATGCTGATGGAGACGCCCGACGGCCTGGCCCTGCAGCTGCAGGACGAAGACGGCCATGCCGCCTATGTGGAGCTGGCGCACGAGCGCCAGGCTGCGCGCGACGCGGCCAAGGCCGAGGCAGCCGCGCGCGAGGCGATGGCCAAGCTGGGCAACACCATCTTCGCCCCGCGCGAGATCAGCCTGCAGCCGCTGGGCTCAGGCGAGGAAGGCCTGGGCTTCTGGCCGGCCTCACTGCTCAATGCGCTGCGCCGCGACGGCATCGCTGCACTTGAGCAGGCGCGCGCCGATGCGCTGGGCCGCCTGCCGCGCGCCACTCCGCTGGAGCCGCTGGCGCCCTATCCGGAAGACAGCCTGTCCTACCTGGCCAATGTCTACAACCAGCAGGCGGCGGCCTTCTATGCCAAGCATGGCGTGAAAGTCATCGCCCCCGCCTACGAAAGCCACGAAGAGCTCGGCGAGGTCAGCCTGATGATCACCAAGCACTGCGTGCGCTTTTCGCTCTCGCTGTGCCCCAAGCAGGCCAAGGGCGTGACCGGCGTGCAGGGCACGGTACGTGCCGAGCCGCTGCAGCTGATCAACGGCAAGGAAAAGCTCACGCTGCGCTTCGACTGCAAACCCTGCGAGATGCACGTGGTCGGCAAGATGAAGAAGAGCGTGCTGAACGAGGCGAAGGCAGTGCCGATGCAGTTCTATCGCTCGCGGCCGACGGCCGGTCAGGCCGGCTGACGACGCAACGTCAGAGCAGCGACCGCTTCAGGCGCGCGCCGCGCCGCGCAGCTTGACCAGCAGTTCGCGAGTGGCAAGCTCGGCCGCCGAAGCGGGCTCCAGCGCATGCCGACACAGCCCGGCATGGTCGTAATGGAGGTTCTCGTACAACTCGGCCAGCGCCGGCATCACGCCAAGCAGCGCGTCGAGCGCCGGGCCGGGTTCGGCCACGGCCAGCAGGGCCTGGGACTTCAGCGCTACCTCGCGGTATTGCGCAGCGCTGGCGGTGCTGCGGGGCATGCGCTCCAGGCGTTCGAGCAGCAGCCCCATCGCGGCCAGCGGCTGAAGGCTGGCCGGCACTTGAATGGTGGTGACGGCGGATTGGCTCATGCCATCACAGATGAGGGCGGCGGCCCGGGCTTCAAGTGCCCAGGCCGCACCCGCGCCATCTAATGGCGGCTGACCATCAATGGCCCTGGTGCTTCTCCTGCGAGCGACGCACCGTTTCCTCCAGCTTGCGCCTCATCGCATCGAAGGCGTCGCGCAGCGCGACATAGGCATCTTCGTTCTGCACGCGATCGACATTCAGTTCATGCCCCGGGAACGTCAGGTCGATGCGCACGGCGTAAGGATGGCCCTGGTGCTTGTGGCGATGCTCGGCGTCGATGGTGATGCGGCACGAGGTCAGGTCGGCACAGAACTGCTCCAGCTTTGCAGCCTTTTCACGGGCGGCGGTCTCCAGCGCTTCCGAGGCGTCCATGCCGAGAAAACGGATCTCCAGGGGCTTCTTCATGATGGGTCTTTTCTAGGTTCGTTCAGTCTTCGTTCGGATCGGTCTGGCGCCAGAGCACTGGGCCTCGGCGCTGCGGCATCATCGCTCACCGCCCTGCCACGATGAACCCTCGGGGACCTTTGCGCCTTGATACGTCTCAAGGAATCCGGGCAGTGCGGCGATGGCCCCACAGCCGCGGCCTGCGCAGGGCCTCGCTAGACTCGGCGCATGCCCCAAGCCGACACCCTGAGTTCTCTTCCCCCGCTGTCGATTCTCGACCTCTCGCCGATCGTCGAAGGTTCCGACACTGCCACCGCACTGCGCAACAGCCTGCAGCTCGCCCAGCGCGCCGAACAGCTGGGCTACGCCCGCTACTGGGTGGCCGAGCACCACAATATGGACGGCGTGGCGAGCTCTGCCACCGCCGTGCTGATCGGCCAGATCGCCGCAGTCACCCAGACCCTCACCGTGGGCTCCGGCGGCATCATGCTGCCCAACCATGCGCCGCTGACCGTGGCCGAGGCCTTCGGCACGCTGGCCACGCTCTACCCCGGCCGCATCGAGCTGGGCCTGGGCCGCGCGCCCGGCACCGACCAGGCCACGATGCGTGCGCTGCGCCGCCATCTGAGCAGCGCCGCCGAGGACCGCTTTCCCGAGGACGTGCTGGAGCTGCAGACCTACTTCAGCGCCAAGCCCGAGGGCTGGCAAGGCGTGCGTGCGATCCCCGGCCAGGGCACCGAGGTGCCGATCTGGATCCTCGGTTCCAGCCTCTATGGCGCGCAGCTGGCCGCCTATCTGGGCCTGCCCTATTCCTTCGCCTCGCATTTCGCGCCCGATCTGCTGATGCAGGCGCTGGAGGTCTATCGCGCCCAGTACCGGCCCACGGAGCGCCACCCGAAGCCGCGTGCGATGGTGGGCATCAACGTGATCGTGGCCGACAGCGATGCCGAGGCGCAGCGCCTCTTCACCTCGCTGCAGCAGCGCTTCCTGGGCATGGTGCGCGGCCGGCGCGGACCGCTGCCGCCACCGGTTGACGATATGGAGCCGCTGTGGAGCCCGGCTGAGAAGGCCCAGGTGCAGCGCATGCTGGCCGAGAGCGTGGTCGGCTCGCCGGTGACGGTGCGCGCGGGCTTGCGCGCGGCGGCGGAGCGCACCGGGGCGGACGAGTTCATCGTCGCCAGCGCGGTGCATGATTTTTCGGCGCGGCTGCGGTCGTACGAGTTGCTCGCCGAATTGGTTCGGTAGCTCGCTGGGTACTGCGTCGACTGAGTGTGGGGCAGGCGGTCCGGGCAGGCGTTCTCCGGGTCACGCTCGCGGGGCAAGACCGAGCCCTGCCACCCTGACCTCGTCAACATGCACCTGGCTGGGCACGAGTCAGGACACCGCGAATGGCCCCTGCGCCCGCCTGCCCGAACCACCTACCCCCGCACCACCGGTGGCATGCCCTGCTTCGCATGACGCGGCGCGTCGCGGGGTGGTGGTGCTGGCCGGATGCGCAGGGGCCATTCGCGGTGTCCTGGCTCACGGCAAGGGCGGGCTCGTGTTGACGAGGCAGTGATCGATACACGCAGTGGTCGACCGCGAGCGTGACCCGGAGCAGCCGGCCAGCGCCGCCGCCCCGTCGCTCACACCTCAGCAGTCAGGATCAGACCGCGGGCATCAACCAACCCACTTCCGCGCATTACGGAACATGCGCATCCACGGGCTCAGCTCCTCGATCGCACCCGAGGTCCAGCTCATCTGCGCATTGCGGAACACCCGCTCCGGATGCGGCATCAGCACGGTGAAGCGGCCGTCGGCCGTCGTCACCGAGGTCAGGCCCTCGGGGCTGCCGTTGGGGTTCAGCGGATAGACCTCGGTGGGTGCGCCGCTGTTGTCCACATAGCGCATGGCGCGGGCCACCTTGGCGGCGTCGCCGCGCTGCGAGAAATCGGCATAACCCTCGCCGTGCGCGACCGCGATCGGCAGGCGGCTGCCGGCCATGCCCTGGAAGAACAGGCTGGGCGACTCCAGCACTTCGACCATGGCCAGACGGGCTTCGAACTGCTCGCTCTTGTTGCGCGTGAACTTGGGCCAGTGCTCGGCACCGGGAATGATGGGCGACAGCGCCGCCATCATCTGGCAGCCGTTGCACACGCCGAGCGCGAAGCTGTCGCTGCGCGCGAAGAAGGCCTTGAACTGATCGGCCAGCACCGGGTTGAACATCACCGAGCGCGCCCAGCCCTCGCCGGCGCCCAACGTGTCGCCGTAGGAGAAGCCACCGCAGGCGACAAAGCCCTTGAACTGATCCAGCGTGACGGCGCCGGACTGCAGATCGCTCATGTGCACATCGAAGGTGTCGAAGCCAGCCAGCGACATCGCATAGGCCATCTCCACATGCGAGTTCACGCCCTGCTCGCGCAGGATCGCCATGCGCGGACGCGCGCCGGTAGCAATGAAGGGCGCGGCGACGTCTTCCTTGGGATCGAAGCTCAGGCTGACATGCATGCCGGGATCGTCGGCACGGCCGGCCTGGGCATGTTCCTGGTCGGCGCAGGCGGGGTTGTCGCGCAGTTGCGTGATCTTCCAGGACACCATGTCCCACTGCTGGTGGAGCTCGGCCAGCGGCGCGCTGTAGACGCTCTTCGCATCGCGCCAGACCTCGACCTTGCCGCTGGTGTTGGGCTTGCCCACCACATGCGAGTGCTTGGCCAGGCCGTGCTTGCGCAGCACCTGCATCACCGCGTCGCGGTCGGCCGTATTCACTTGCAGCAGCGCGCCCAGTTCCTCGTTGAACAGCGCCTTGAGCGTCAGCTCCGCGCGGCGCGCGCCGACCTGGGTGGCCCAGTTCTTGGAGTCGCCCACATCGGCGCGGCTGTCGGAGACGCCGTCGCCTTCGGTGACCAACATGTCCACGTTCAGGCTGACGCCCATATGGCCGGCGAAGGCCATCTCGCAGGCGGCGGCCCACAGGCCGCCATCGCTGCGGTCGTGATAGGCCAGCAACTTGGCTTCGGCACGCAGCTCGTTGACCGCCTCGACCAGGCTCTTCAGCAGCGCCGGATCGTCGAGGTCGGGCACCGCACCGCCGAACTGGTTCAGCGCCTGCGCGAGGATGGAGCCGCCCATGCGGTTCTTGCCCTGGCCCAGATCGACGAGGATCAGGCTGGTGTCACCCGGCTGCAGCTGCGGCGTCAGCGTGCCGCGCACATCGGACAGCGTCGCGAAGGCCGAAACGATCAGCGAGACCGGCGCAGTGACCTGGCGGGTTTCACCGTCGGCCGACCAACGCGTGCGCATCGACAGCGAATCCTTGCCCACCGGGATCGAGATGCCCAGCGCCGGGCACAGCTCCATGCCCACAGCCTTTACCGTGTCGAACAGCGCCGCGTCCTCGCCGGGCTCGCCGCAGGCGGCCATCCAGTTGGCGCTGAGCTTGACGCGCGGCAGCTCGATCGGCGCGGCGAGCAGATTGGTGATGGCCTCGGCCACGGCCATGCGGCCCGAGGCCGGCGCGTCGACCGCAGCCAGCGGCGTGCGCTCGCCCATGCTCATCGCCTCGCCGCGCAGGCCCTTGAAGTCGGCCAGCGTGACCGCGCAATCGGCCACCGGCACCTGCCAGGGGCCGACCATCTGGTCGCGGTGGTTCAGGCCGCCCACGGTGCGGTCGCCGATGGTGACGAGGAAGCGCTTGGATGCCACGGTCGGGTGGCGCAGCACATCGGCCGCCACGGCAGCCAGGTCCACATCGGCCAGGTTCAGCGTGCCGGCGTCGCGCGCCACGCGCTCGACCACACGGTGCATCTTGGGCGGCTTGCCCAAGAGCACGTCCATGGGCATATCGATGGCGCGCTCGCCGCCCTCGCCGTCTTCCAGGATCAGCTCGCGCGCCTCGGTGGTGACGCCCACCACCGCGAAGGGGCAGCGCTCGCGCTCGCACATGCTCTTGAAGAGTTCCAGGCTCTCGGGCGCGATGGCCAGCACATAGCGCTCCTGGCTCTCGTTGCACCAGATCTCCTTGGGCGCCAGGCCGGACTCCTCCAGCGGCACCTTGCGCAGGTCGAAGCGCGCGCCGCGGCCGGCATCGTTGACCAGCTCGGGGAAGGCATTGGAGATGCCGCCGGCGCCGACGTCATGGATGGCCAGGATGGGGTTCTTTTCGGCCAGACCCCAGCAGTGGTTGATGACCTCCTGCACGCGGCGCTCGATCTCCGGGTTGCCGCGTTGCACCGAGTCGAAGTCCAGATCGGCGGTGTTCGTGCCCGCCGCCATCGACGAGGCCGCGCTGCCGCCCATGCCGATGCGCATGCCCGGGCCGCCCAGCTGCACCAGCAGGCTGCCGGCCGGGAACTCGATCTTCTTGGTCAGGTCGGCACGGATCGCGCCGATGCCGCCGGCGATCATGATGGGCTTGTGATAGCCGCGCTCGACGCCGTCCACGCTCTGCTCGTAGACGCGGAAGTAGCCGCCCAGGTTGGGCCGGCCGAATTCGTTGTTGAAGGCTGCGCCGCCGATCGGGCCTTCGATCATGATCTGCAGCGGGCTGGCGATGTGCTCCGGCTTGCCGATGTTCTTCGCCTCCCAGGGCTCGGCCAAGCCGGGCAGGCGCAGGTTGGATACCGAGAAGCCGGTCAGGCCGGCCTTGGGCTTGGCGCCGCGGCCGGTGGCGCCTTCGTCGCGGATCTCGCCGCCAGCGCCGGTGGACGCGCCCGGGAAGGGCGAGATCGCCGTCGGGTGGTTGTGCGTCTCGACCTTCATCAGCACATGCGAGGTCTCGGCGCGGGCCTGGTACTGCGGTGCGCGCTTGTCGCCCGCGGCCATAAAGCGCTCGATCTCGTGGCCTTCCATCACCGCCGCGTTGTCCGAGTAGGCGACCACCGAATGCTGCGGATGCAGCTTCTCGGTGTTGCGGATCATGCCGAACAGGGACAGGTCCTGCTCCTGGCCATCCACGGTGAACTTGGCGTTGAAGATCTTGTGGCGGCAGTGCTCCGAGTTCGCCTGCGCGAACATCATCAGCTCGACGTCGCTGGGATTGCGCTTCAGGCCCTGGAAGGCATTGACCAGGTAGTCGATCTCGTCATCCGACAGCGCCAGGCCGAAATCCTTGTTGGCCTTCTCCAGCGCCGCCCTGCCCTTGCCCAGCACATCCACATGCTCCAGCGGCTGGGCCGTCTTCTCGTCGAAGAGATGGGCAGCGTCCTCGCGCGCGAAGAGCACGCTCTCGGTCATACGGTCATGCAGGGCCTCGGCGCAGGCCAGCAGCTCCTGCTGGCTCAGCGTCTTCGTGCCACCCAGCAAGCCGGACTTGAGCGTGATGCGGTATTCGGTGACGCGCTCGACGCGGTGGATATCGAGGCCGCAGTTGTGCGCGATGTCGGTGGCCTTGGAGGCCCAGGGGCTGACCGTACCCAGGCGAGGCGCCACGACGATCAGACTGCCCTCCGCCGGGCCGGCATAGGCATCGCCGTAGTCCAGCAGCGCGGCCAACTTGGCCTGCGCTTCGGCGCCCAGATCGGCATCGCTCCACACCCAGTGCACATGGCGCGCATGGACGCCGGTGATGCGATCGTTGACCGCCTGCAGCTTGGGCAGCAGCGCCTGGGCGCGGAAGGCGGACAGCGCGTTGCCGCCCTCGAAGTGAAGCAGGAAGTGCTTGGACGACGTGGTGGTGGAGGCCATGGAATCCCGGGGCGGCGCCAGCGGCGCGGTGGTTGCAGCCCGGCTCGTGGCCGGACCGTGGAAGCAGCCCGGGATTCTACCTAGGCAGGCGCACCCCGTCGGCGCGGCCTGCCCAGGCGATCAGACACTCACTTTTCGGTCTTCATGCGTCGCACGATGGCCTCGGCGCGATCGAGCAAGGCGGCCTGGTCGATGGTCGTCAGCTCGCGCTTGTCGAGCACGCGGCGGCCGCCGACCCAGACATCGCTGACATGCTCGCGTCCGGCCACATAGACCAGCTGTGCATCGGCGTGATAGACCGGGCGACATTCCAGCGCTTCCAGCGAGACAGCCACCACGTCGGCCAGCTTGCCCACTTCCAGCGAGCCCAGATCGGCCTCGCGGCCCATGGCCTTGGCGGCGCGGATCGTCGCCATCTCCAGCGCGGTGCGCGCCGAGACGGTCAGCGGGTCGCCGGTCGCGCCCTTGGCCAGCAGCGCCGCGGCGCGCACCTCGGCGAACATGTCCTGGCGGTTGTTCGATGCGGCGCCGTCGGTGCCCAGCACGGTGTTGACGCCGGCAGCCTCCAGCGCCTTCACCGGCGCGATGCCCGAGGCCAGCTTGAGATTGGAGCTGGGGTTGTGCACGAGGTGCACACCCTGCCTGGCGATCAGCTCGATCTCGGCCTCGTTCAGATGCACCATGTGCACGGCCATCATGCGCTCGCTGAGCAGGCCCAGCTTGTGCAGGCGCTCCAGCGGCCGCATGCCATGCTGCTTGACGCTGCCCTCGACCTCGTCGAGCGTCTCATGGATATGGCAGTGCAGCTGCAGATCGTGCGTCTCGGCCAGCTCGCGCAGCTTGACGAAGGTCTCGTCCGACACCGTGTAGGGCGCATGCGGCGCGCTGGTCCAGTCCAGCAGCTTCTCGCCCTTGAATTGCTGGTAGGCGGCCAGGCCCTTGGCGATGTAGTCGTCCGGCCCCGAGGCATAGCCGGTCGGGAAGTCGATCACATTGATCGACACGCCGGCGCGTATGCCCGAGTCCAGCGCGGCGCGCGCCATCGCGGTGGGGAAGAAATACATGTCGTTGAGGTAGGTGACCCCGCCGCGCAGCGCCTCGGCCGCGGACAGCAGCGAACCCTGGTAGGTCCAGTCCTCGCTGACCCACTTCTTCTCCAGCGGCCAGATGTGGTTGTTGAGCCAGTCCATCAGCGCCAGGTCGTCGGCCACGCCGCGCAGCAGCGACATCGCGGAGTGCGTGTGCGCATTGATCAGACCCGGGATCAGCACATGCTGAGGCAGCTCGATGCGCGCGGCCTGCGCGTAGCGCGCTTGCGCCTCGGCCCAGGGCAGGATCGCGGCGATGCGCTCGCCTTCGATCACCAGCGCATGCTGTTCGAGCACGGCGCTGCCCGGCGCCATCGAGACGATCCAGCCTGCCTTGATCAGCTGGGTAGAGGTGGCGGACGTGGTCATGAGGTCTACGTTCCTTGTGCTTCAGATGAGGGCTTGAACAGCGAGGCGAACAGCGCGAGCACGCCCTCGGCGTCCACGCCGATGCAGGCCTGCTGCGGCGGGCAGCCACTCCATGGCGTCTGCTGCGTGCCAGCGGGCTTGCTGGTGTCCTGAATCGTCTGGCCGACGGCGATGCCGTCGAGCACCACGCGCACCGGGCCGCTGCGCAGGCGGAAGAGCCCGGGTGCGACGATATGGGCTGCCGCCGTGGCATCGTGGCAGTAGATGCCGCCGATGCCGGCGAGCTCGTGATAGAAGTCCTGGTAGTGGCGCGTGGCTTCCCAAAGGAAGTCGCCCACCGGCTCGCCGCGCAGATCGGCCAGGTAGTCGTGGCACATGACGACCTCGTGCGTCACGTCCAGTCCGACGATGACCACCGGCCAGCTGGCGGTGAAGACGATGTCGGCCGCCTCGGGGTCGTTGATGATGTTGGCCTCGGCCACCGGCGTGACGTTGCCGCCGTGGCCGTGCATGCCAAAAGCGCCGCCCATCACCACCACCTGCTTGACCTTGGCGGCAATACCCGGGTCATGGCGCAGCGCCAGCGCCAGATTGCTCATCGGTCCGACGGCGAGCAGCGTGAGCTCGCCCGGCTCGGCATTGACCATGTCGCAGATCAGCTCGTGCGCAGGCCGTGGATCGAGTGCGCGCACCGCAGGGGGCAGGCGCGAGACCATGCCGCCCAGCCCGTCGTCACCGTGCACATGGGCCGGCGCCTCGCGCTCGGCACCAGCGCGCAACGGGCCGGCTGCGCCAGCGGCGATCGGCACATCCAGCCCATAGAAGGCCGCCAGACGCTGCGCATTGCGCGTGGTGATCTCCAGCGAGGCGTTGCCGAAGGCCGTGGTGATCGCGCGCAAATCGATGTCCGGATGCCGGGCAAGCAGACACAAGGCCATCGCATCGTCTATGCCCGGATCGGTGTCGAAGATCACCGGGATGGCGCGTTTCATCATCGTCATGCGCCCTCCTGCTGGCCGATCTCGTCGCGGCGCGGCATCGCGGATTGCACACCGGAGCGGCTCACCGCGATGGCGGCTGCCGCCTGGCCGAGACGGATCGCCAGGTCGGCCGGCTGGCCCTCCGCCAGCCCTGTGGCAAAGCCGCCAACGAAGGTATCGCCGGCACCAACCGTGTCGACCGCCTGCACGGCGCGCGTCGGCAGCATGCGGCAGCCCTCTGACGAGCACCACAGCACACCCTGCGCACCGAGCGTCACCAGCACCTGCCTCGCGCCACGCGCGAGCAGCAGGCCAGCCGCGCTCTCCATCGAGGCGGCTCCGGCGGACAGCTCCTCCAGCTCGGTCTCGTTGAGCACCAGCCAATCGCACAGCGAGAGCAACCGGTCGCTCAGACTCAGCGCCGGCGCAGCATTGAGCACCGTCTGCACGCCGGCCTCTCGCGCCAGCGCGAAGGCGGCCTCGATGGCCGGCATCGGCACTTCCAGTTGCGCAACGACGACGCGAGCGCTCTGCAGCAGGTGCGCCGCCGCTTGCACGTCGCCAAGGCCAAGCTGGGCATTGCTGCCCGGCACATAGACGATGGAATTTTCGCCACCGGCGCTGGCCACCATGATCACTGCGATGCCAGGCAAGGCCTGCGCGTCGATCGCGACGCCGGAGCAATCCACGCCCTCCGCCGCCAGCGCGGCCAGCAGGTCATCGCCGTGAAGGCGGGTGCCCAGACGACCGACAAAGGCGGTCGGTGCGCCCAGACGCGCGGCGGCAACCGCCTGGTTCGCGCCCTTTCCGCCCGGCGACATGTCGAAGCCGTCGCCGAGCAGGGTCTCGCCCGGGGCCGGCAGGCGCGCCGAGCGCGCCACCATGTCCATATTGATGCTGCCGACGACGACCACCTGCGGCGTCGACTTGCCCAGTTCCTGCTGCAGATTCATTCCAGAAATCCCTTGCCGTGGTGCTGGCAGCTCAGCCTGCTGCATCGCTGGCCGGCGGGCAGCTGCTCTCTCGCACCACCAGGCGGGGCTTGAGACGCAGATCCTTCAACGATGCACCGGGATGCTCGATGCGCTCGATCAGCACGCGCCCTGCCTCGCGCCCCAGCTCCTGGATCGAGCAGCCCACGGTGCTCAGCGCGGGAAAGACGAAATGTCCCAACTCGATGTCGTCGAAGCCGACGATGGACAGCTGCTGAGGCAGCTTGAGGCCCATCTCGGCCGCCGCGCGCAGCGCACCCAGCGCCATCAGATCGTTGCTGGCGAAGACCGCCGTGATGTCCGGCCGCGCTTGCAGCAGCGCGCGTGCCGCCGAGTAGCCGCCGGCGCTGCTGAAATCGGCTTCGATGAGCAGGCCCTCGTCGACGCTGAGGCCCGCCTCCTCGTGGGCACGACGCCAGCCGCCGATGCGCTCCTGTGCCACCTCGAACTCCGCCGGGCCGCTGATGCAGCCGATGCGGCGATGGCCCAACCCGATCAGGTGCTCGACCGCCTTGCGTGCGCCGTCGAGGTTGTCGATGCTGACGCAGTCGGCACGGGCGCCCGGCACCAGGCGGTCCACCGTCACCGCGGGCACCGTGGCCTGCTTGAAGATGCGCGCCAGCGCGTCGGCGTCGCCGGCCGACGTCAGCAACAAGCCATCGACACGCTTCTCCAGCAGGGTCCGCATGTACTGCTGCTGGCGCTTGGGATCGTTGTCCGAGTTGCACAGGAACACCGAATAACCAGCCTGGCGACAGGCGGCTTCGACGCCGACCACCAACTCGGCGAAGAAGGGGTTGGTTACGGTCGGCACGAGCACGCCGACGATGCGCGTCTGCGCCTTGCGCAAGGACCGGGCCACAGCGCTGGGCAGGTAACCGATCTCCTCCACCGCAGCCAGCACCCGGCGGCGCGCATCGGCGCTGACAGGGCGGGTCTCGTTGAGGACATGGGAGACGGTGGTGAAGGACACGCCGGCGCGTGCGGCGACGTCTTTGATGGTGCTCACGATGGGCGCTGAAATCGGTCAAGAAGGTTCAAGAGGCACGCCGGTCCGAGGACCAAGACGCACGACGGCATTATCGGCAAACGATTGGCATCATCGATGCCCGATCCCTTGTTTTTTACCTGAGAAGTCTTGCGCCAACTTTGCGTCACGTTGCGCAAAATTAGTGCACCTCTATAGAAAGTCCTCGCGACAGCAGAACAATGAAAAGCAAAAAGGCCCTGCCGCTGATGTGCGGCAGGGCCTGTGGCGGAGGACGCCTTGGGCAGGCCAAGACCTGCCCAAGCCAGTCCGGCGGCGATCAGCGCTGAGCGATCGGCTTGACGTCGCGCTTGGTGGCGCCGACGAAGAGCTGGCGCGGACGGCCGATCTTGTACTCGGGGTCGCCGATCATCTCGTTGAGCTGGGCGATCCAGCCGACCGTGCGAGCCAGCGCGAAGATCGCGGTGAACAGCGGCACCGGAATGCCGATGGCGCGCTGCACGATGCCCGAGTAGAAGTCGACGTTCGGGTACAGCTTGCGCGCGACGAAGTATTCGTCTTCCAGCGCGATCTTCTCGAGTTCCATGGCGAGCTTGAACATCGGGTCGTTGTGCAGACCCAGTTCGCCCAGCACCTCGTGGCAGGTCTCGCGCATCAGCTTGGCACGCGGGTCGTAGTTCTTGTAGACACGGTGACCGAAGCCCATCAGCTTGACGCCGGAGTTCTTGTCCTTGACCTGCTTGATGAACTCGCCGATCTTGGCCACGCCGCCCTGCTGCTGGATGTCGGCCAGCATGTTCAGGCAAGCCTCGTTGGCGCCACCGTGGGCCGGGCCCCACAGGCAGGCCACACCGGCCGCGATGGCTGCGAACGGGTTGGTGCCCGACGAGCCGCACAGGCGCACCGTCGAGGTCGACGCGTTCTGCTCGTGGTCGGCGTGCAGCGTGAAGATGCGGTCCATTGCACGCACCAGCACGTCGTTGGGCTTGTACTCCTCGCAGGGGGTGGCAAACATCATGCGCATGAAGTTGCCGGCGTAGGAGAGCTCGTTCTTCGGATAGATGTAGGGCTGGCCGATCGTGTACTTGTAGGCCATGGCCACGAGCGTGGGCATCTTGGCGATCAGGCGGATCGCGGCGATTTCGCGGTGCTCGGGGTTATTGATGTCGGTGCTGTCGTGATAGAAGGCCGACAGCGCGCCAACCAGGCCGGTCATCACGGCCATCGGATGGGCGTCACGACGGAAGCCGCGCAGGAAGAACTGCATCTGCTCGTTGACCATCGTGTGCTTCATCACGCGCTCGACGAAGGCGTCCTTCTGCGTGGCGTTCGGCAGCTCTCCGTACAGCAGCAGATAGCAGGTCTCGAGGTAGTCGCAGTTCACCGCGAGCTGCTCGATCGGGTAGCCGCGGTACAGCAGCTCGCCCTTGTCGCCATCGATGTAGGTGATGGTCGAATTGCAGGACGCGGTCGAGAGGAAACCCGGGTCGTAGGTGAACTTGCCCGTCTGCGCGTACAGCTTGCGGATGTCGATCACATCCGGGCCGATCGTGCCCTTGTAGATGGGCAGGTCCATGCTGGGGCTGCCGTCGGAGAACGACAGGGTGGCTTTCACGTCGGACGGGGTCATGGGCGTTCCTTATGACTCTAAGTGAGGATTTCTTCAGTGGGGGACTCGGAGCATGGCGAGCACTTCGCGAACATCGGCGCGGTCGATTTCGCCCTCGGGTTCCTTGCGGGCCAGCAGCAGATCCAGCAGGTCGTTGTCGGCCAGCTCCATCAGCTGCCGCAGGCCTTCGGCCTGGAACTGGGTCAGGCTACGCTCATGCCGCGCGAAGAAGCGCTCGATGAAGAGGTCGTTCTCCAGCAGGCCGCGGCGGCAGCGCCACTTCAGCTTGGAGAGCGCCCTCTCGTCGATCAGATCGCTGGCGGAGTTCATGAGCGTGCTCGACCCGATGCTCGATCAGACGGCGCGGCGCACCATCAGTTCCTTGATCTTGCCGATCGCCTTGGTGGGGTTCAGACCCTTCGGGCAGACGTCCACGCAGTTCATGATCGTGTGGCAACGGAACAGACGGTAGGGATCTTCCAGATTGTCCAAACGCTCGTTGGTGGCCTGATCGCGGCTGTCGGCAATGAAGCGGTAGGCCTGCAACAGACCGGCCGGGCCGACGAACTTGTCGGGGTTCCACCAGAAGCTCGGGCAGCTGGTCGAGCAGCTCGCGCACAGGATGCACTCGTACAGGCCATCGAGCTCTTCACGCTCCTCCGGCGACTGCAGGCGCTCCTTCTCGGGCAGCGGGTTGTCGTTGACCAGGAAGGGCTTGATCGAGTGGTACTGCTTGAAGAACTGCGTCATGTCGACGATCAGGTCGCGCACGACGGGCAGACCAGGCAGCGGCTTGAGCACCACGGTCTTCGGCAGCGAACGCATATTCGTCAGGCAGGCCAAGCCGTTCTTGCCGTTGATGTTCATCGCATCCGAACCGCACACGCCTTCGCGGCAGGAACGGCGGAAGCTCAGCGTGGGATCGACAGCCTTGAGCTTGACCAGGGCGTCCAGCAGCATGCGCTCGTTACCTTCGAGTTCGATCTCGATGGTCTGCATGTAGGGCTTGGCGTCCTTGTCCGGGTCGTAGCGGTAGATCTGAAAAGTGCGCTTGTCGCTCATGTCTCAATCCTCAGAAAGTCCGGACCTTGGGCGGAACGGACTCCACCGTCAGCGGCTGCAGGTTCACCGGCTTGTAGTCGAGGCGGTTGCCTTCGGAGTACCACAGCGTGTGCTTCATCCAGTTCGCGTCGTCACGATCCGGATAGTCGTTGTGCGCATGGGCGCCACGGCTTTCCGGACGTGCGGCTGCCGAGATCATCGTGGCCTTGGCGGCCTCGATCAGGTTCTCGACCTCCAGCGCTTCCACACGGGCGGTGTTGAAGATCTTGGACTTGTCCTTCAGGCCGATGGACTTCACACGCTCGGCGACCTCGAGGATCTTCTTGACGCCTTCGTCCATGCTGGCCTGCGTGCGGAACACGCCCGCATGCTTCTGCATGGTCGAGCGGATGTCGTTGGCGACATCCTGCGCATACTCGCCGTTGCTGGCCGAATCCAGGCGGGCCAGGCGTTCGAGCGTGCGGTCGGCAGCGTCCTTGGGCAGTTCCTTGAAGGACTTCGTCTTGAGGTTGAAGTCGACGATATGGTTGCCCGCGGCACGACCGAAGACCACCAGATCCAACAACGAATTGGTGCCCAGGCGGTTGGCGCCATGCACCGAGACGCAGGAGCACTCACCTACAGCGTAGAGGCCGTTGATGATGTCGTTCGGTTTGCCGTTCTTCGGCACCACCACCTGACCGTGGACGTTGGTCGGAATGCCGCCCATCTGGTAGTGGATGGTCGGCACCACGGGGATAGGCTCCTTGGTGATATCGACGTTGGCGAAGTTGTGGCCGATCTCGTACACCGAGGGCAGACGCTTCATGATCGTCTCGGCACCCAGGTGGGTCATGTCCAGCAGCACATAGTCCTTGTTCGGACCGCAGCCGCGACCTTCCTTGATCTCTTGGTCCATCGAGCGCGAGACGAAGTCGCGCGGCGCCAGATCCTTCAGCGTCGGGGCATAGCGCTCCATGAAGCGTTCGCCGTTGCAGTTGCGCAGGATCGCGCCCTCACCGCGGCAGCCTTCGGTCAGCAGCACGCCCGCGCCAGCCACGCCGGTCGGGTGGAACTGCCAGAACTCCATGTCCTCCAGCGGGATGCCGGCACGCGCCGCCATGCCCAGGCCGTCGCCGGTGTTGATGAAGGCGTTGGTCGAGGCCGCATAGATTCGGCCCGCGCCGCCGGTGGCCAGCAGCACGGTCTTGGCCTGGAGGATGTGCACCTCGCCGGTCTCCATCTCCAGCGCAGTCACGCCCACGGCATCGCCATCGGCGTCGCGGATGATGTCCAGCGCCATCCACTCGACGAAGAACTGCGTGCGCGCCTTAACGTTCTGCTGGTACAGCGTGTGCAGCAGCGCGTGGCCGGTACGGTCGGCAGCGGCGCAAGCACGCTGCACCGGCTTCTCACCGTAGTTGGCGGTGTGACCGCCGAAGGGACGCTGGTAGATCGTGCCGTCGGGGTTGCGGTCGAAGGGCATGCCGAAGTGCTCGAGCTCGTACACGACCTTCGGCGCCTCACGGCACATGAACTCGATCGCGTCCTGGTCGCCCAGCCAGTCCGAGCCCTTGACGGTATCGAAGAAGTGGTAGTGCCAGTTGTCCTCGGACATATTGCCCAGCGAGGCACCGATACCGCCCTGGGCGGCCACCGTGTGCGAGCGGGTCGGGAACACCTTGGACAGCACGGCCACGTTCAGGCCGGCCAGCGACAGCTGCAGCGAGGCACGCATGCCGGAGCCGCCGGCTCCGACGATCACCACATCGAATTTGCGCTTTGCGAGCGACGTTCCAATTTGCATTACAGCCTCCACAGCACCTGGATCGCCCAACCCGCGCAACCCACCAACCAAACCAGCGTGAACACGTGCAGCGCCAGGCGCACGCCCACCGGCTTGACGTAGTCCATCCAGATATCACGCACACCGACCCAGGCGTGGTACGCCAGCGAGACGATCAGCGCGAAAGTCAGGAACTTCATCCACTGCTGGGCGAAGATGCCCGCCCAGCGTTCGTAGCCCAGTTCACCAGGCATCAGCACCTGCACCAGCAGGACGATGGTGAACAAGGCCATCAGCACTGCGGTGATGCGCTGGCCGAGCCAGTCGCGCAGGCCATAGTGCGCACCCGCAACGATGCGCTTGGAGCCGTAAGTACTCATTGTTGTTGTGCCTCTTGGGTTGGTCAGTACAGGCCGAACAGCTTGGCGCCCAGCGCAACGGTCAGCACCACGCTCAGGCCCAGCGTCGCCAGCGCGCTGCTATGACCCTGCGCCTTGCTGACACTGTGCGTCGCGTCCATCCACAGGTGGCGCACGCCGGCGATGAAGTGATGCAGATAGCCCCAGATCAAGCCCAGGCTGACCAGCTTGACGAACCAGCCAGGCACGAAGCCGATGCCGGCGACGAAGGCATTGGTGAAGGCGCCGTAGCTGACCTCCGAGGTGACGCTGTTATCGAACATCCAGATCACCAGCGGCAGCAGCACGAACATGAGCATGCCGCTGATGCGATGCAGGATCGACACGATGCCTGCGGGCGGCAGACGGTACGAGACGATCTGCGTCACATGGATGTTGCGATAGACCGGTCGCTTCTTAGCAATCTCTGTCATACCCGACCTTTGTAATCAACATGAAACCGATAGATTTTATTGCAACGCAGCACGTCACCGAGCGAAATTCGTCCCTGCCGCACTGGCGTCATTGCCTCAGTTCAAGTCATTCCGGTAGTAGTGCGTGGCGGTGTTATATAGACCGCGCCGCAACTCCACCGGCTTGTCCCCATAGGTGAAAGAAAGTCGGTCCACGCTGAGCAGCGGCGTGCCCTGCGGCACCTGCAGCAGGGCTGCAGACTCTGCATCAGCAGCCACGGCGCGGATCTTCTCCTGCGCCCGGATCATGTGCACACCGAACTCAGCCTCGAACAGTCCATAGAACGGCCCGCGATGGCGCTCTAGGCGCTCGGTCGTCAGCCCCTTGAACAGCTCGCCAGGCAGCCAGATGTCGTCGAGCACGACCGGACTGCCCTGCTTGTGCAGAATGCGCCGCACTTCGACCATGGCCGCACCGGCGCGCAAGCCGAACTGCTTGGCAATCCAGGCCGGCGCACGCTGACGGCGGCAGTCGAGCAGCTGGCGCCCAAGACCTGGATCCTGCCCCTCGTCAGGCATCAGGCGCAGAAAGCGGTACTGCTGCTGCTGCTCGGCATGGGTGGCAACAAAAGTGCCCTTGCCCTGGCGCCGCACCAACAGATTCTCCGCAGCCAGCTCGTCCACCGCCTTGCGCACCGTACCCTGGCTGACGCCGAAGCGCGCGGCCAGGTCGAGCTCACTGGGAATTGCCTCGCCCGCCTTCCATTCGCCACCCTGAAGGCTGGTGATGATCAGCCCCTTGATCTGTCGGTACAGAGGGCTGAAGGAGGGACCGGCTTCGACGCGTACGGCGTCGCCCGGCAGGACGGAGGAGGCGGACATCGGCCGGCATTGCAGCACAAGCCAGCAGGGCAGTCCAGCAATAGCCGACTGCTGTCTTGTATAAGACATAAGAGCGTCAGTTTTGTGCAAAGCAACACGCATAATCTCGGGCAACCGCGATTGCGCGCGACGGTCAAGCCGGGAATTGCCCTCGCTCTGGCCTACACTTGGCGCCCACAGCGCCGGGAGGGCCGTGGCCCGCGCGAGCGCCGAGCAGCTTCACTTCCATCCCATTCCGGAGATCTCCATGAGCAAGAAACCCGTTCGCGTTGCCGTCACCGGCGCCGCCGGCCAGATCGGCTATGCCCTGCTGTTCCGTATCGCTTCCGGCGAAATGCTGGGCAAGGACCAGCCCGTGATCCTGCAGCTGCTGGAGATCCCTGACGAGAAGGCCCAGAACGCGCTGAAGGGCGTGATCATGGAACTGGAAGACTGCGCCTTCCCGCTGCTGGCCGGCATCGAGGCCCACAGCGACCCGATGAGCGCCTTCAAAGACACCGACTACGCGCTGCTCGTCGGCGCCCGTCCTCGCGGCCCCGGCATGGAGCGCGCCGACCTGCTGGCTGCCAACGCGCAGATCTTCACCGCCCAGGGCAAGGCCCTGAACGCCGTGGCTTCGCGCAACGTCAAGGTGCTGGTCGTCGGCAACCCCGCCAACACCAATGCCTACATCGCGATGAAGTCGGCCCCGGACCTGCCGGCCAAGAACTTCACCGCCATGCTGCGTCTGGACCACAACCGCGCCGCCTCGCAGATCGCCACCAAGATCGGCTGCGCCGTGGGCGACATCGAGAAGCTGTGCGTGTGGGGCAACCACTCGCCGACGATGTACGCCGACTACCGCTTCGCCACGGTGAACGGCAAGTCGGTCAAGGACACCATCAATGATCACGACTGGAACGCCAACGTGTTCCTGCCGACCGTCGGCAAGCGCGGTGCCGCCATCATCGCCGCTCGTGGCCTGTCCTCGGCCGCATCGGCCGCCAACGCAGCCATCGACCATATGCGCGACTGGGCCCTGGGCACCAACGGCAAGTGGGTCACGATGGGCATCCCGTCCAACGGCGAATACGGCATCCCGAAGGAAGTGATGTTCGGCTACCCCGTCACCTGCGAAGGCGGCGAGTACAAGATTGTCGAGGGCCTGCCCATCGATGCCTTCTCGCAAGAGTGCATCAACAAGACCCTGGCCGAGCTGGAAGGCGAGAAGGACGGCGTCAAGCACCTGCTGTAAGTCGTTCGCTGGCGCTTTCTGAGCGACACTGAAGGGCCGGCCATGCCGGCCCTTTGTCATTGCTGGATCCCATCCGTACCGCATGAGCAACACCCTGCATCCCAAGCTGGCCCTGTTCGAGGAAGGCGACGCCGCCACCGTGCTGCCGGTGGTCGACCACTACTGCGGCGTCGAGTTGCGCATGCGCAAGAGCATGGAGCTGCAGCAGCAGATGGGCCCCTTGTTCGACATCACGCTGGACTGCGAGGACGGCGCACCAATCGGCGCCGAGGCCCAGCATGCGCAGATGGTGGCCGAGCTGGTGACGAGCAGCGACAACCGCTTCGGCCGCATCGGTGCGCGCGTGCACCCGCTGGACCACGCCTGCTTCGAAGCCGATGTGGACACGCTGATCGGCAAGGCCGGCGAACGGCTGGCCTACCTGATGGTGCCCAAGCCGCGCAGCGCCGCCGAGGTGCGCGCTGCCTGTAGCGCCATCGATGCCGCGCTGCAGCGCCACGGCATCAAGAAGCCCTTGCCGGTGCACACCTTGATCGAGACGCACGGCGCGCTGCACGAGGTCTGGCAGATCGCCGCACACCCGCGTATCGAGTCGCTGTCCTTCGGTCTGATGGACTTCGTCTCGGCCCATCGCGGCGCGATCCCACGCGCCGGCATGAGCGCACAGGGCCAGTTCAGCCACCCCCTGGTGGTGCGAGCCAAGCTCGAGATCGCTGCCGCGGCACATGCCAACAGCAAGACGCCCTCGCATTGCGTGGTAACCGAGTTCAAGCACAAAAGCGCCATCCAGGAAGCCGCCACCCGAGCCGCGCGTGAGTTCGGCTACACGCGCATGTGGAGCATCCACCCCAACCAGATCGAACCCATCATCGAGGCCTTCGCACCCAGCGTGGCCGAGATCGACGAAGCCATCGAAATCATCCATGCGGCCCAGGCCGCACACTGGGCGCCTATCCAACACCGCGACACACTCCACGACCGCGCCAGCTACCGCTACTTCTGGCAGGTGCTGGAACGCGCCCATCGCACCGGACAGGAACTGCCCGCCGAGGTGAAGCGCAACTGGTTCGACGGTGCCTGACCGACGGTTTCCTCCGTTGACCAGCCGATACAACTGTCGCTTTACAGCAGGGCTGCTTCGGTTCACGCTTACAGCTGAGCCGTCCCGGGATGCTCGCAAACGCCAGTGACTGGCCCATGCGCAGCGGGGACAATCCGCTCCGGCTTGAACGAGGATCCGCACCATGCGCCATCGCCTTACCGCCCTGCCCTGCATCATCACGACTGCTGCGCTGCTCGCGCTGCCTGCCCAGGCCTCGGTCGAGACCAAGGCCAAGCCGCAGAACCGCCTGGCCGCCAAGGTCACCAAGCCTGCACCTGTCGCCGCCCCGGAAGAGGATCAGCAGCTGAGCGAGGCGCAGCTCGCCGCCGCGCAGCGCGTCCATCAGGGCGAAGCCCAGTGCGAGTTCAACCAGAAGGTGAGCGTCACACCGCATCCGGACAAGCCGGGCCGCTTCCGCCTGCAATTCAACAAGATGGTCTACAACCTCTCGCCCGAGCCGACCACCACCGGTGCCGTGCGACTGGAGGACAAGCGCGCCGGCATCGTGTGGCTGCAGATCCCGAGCAAATCCATGCTGATGAACAGCAAGCTGGGCCAGCGCATGGTGGACAGCTGCCTCCACGAGGAACAGCGCCCGGTGGCCAACGCAGCGCCCAGCGCCGAAGCGGGCATCGGCATCGCCCCGGGTGGCAGCAGGCAGTAAGCCGCGGACCCGCTCGACGCGCCCGCATCGGTCGCGTCCACAACACGGGAGGCCTGGGCCTCCCGTTGCATTTGTGCTTCATGGCGGTGCATGACCATCCGCGCTTCTCAGGCTTGCGCGACGCTTGGTAGATGAGCTCGAGTACGTATAATCAATACATACTTTTCGGGTCGTACCGCACGCTCATGCCTCGCACCGAGACCGCCATGGAAGCCACTGTCGCCGAGCGCGGACAGATCACGCTTCCCAAAGCCGTGCGCGACGCACTGGGCCTGACCAAGGGCACGACGCTCAAGGTCGAGCTTGATGGCGGACGCATCATCCTGCGCAAGAACGTCGACGACGCGATCTCTCGTGCGCGTGGTCGCTTCAAGCTGGACGGTTTCGAGTCGGTGGACGATGCAATGCGCGCCGTGCGCGGCCGCGCCCCGGGCGATCCGGTCGAGCGCTGAAGGCTCACGGGCAGGGCCTCCTCATGATCGCCATCGACTCCTCCGTGCTCGTCGACCTGCTCAGCGACAGCCCCCGCGCCGACCTGGCCGAGGCGGCGCTGCGCGAGGCGCTCTCCAAGGGACCGGTGGTGGTCTGCGACGTCGTCGTCTCCGAGGTCTGCTCCTCGCTGCATGATGGCGATCAGGCGATGCAGGTGCTCGAGGAGATGGGCATCGTCTACAGCGCCGTCGAGCAACGCGCCGCGGTGCGCGCCGGCGAGATGCAGCGCCGCTACCGCAAGCGCGGCGGCGAACGCCAGCGCACCGTTCCCGATTTCATCGTCGGCGCCCATGCGTTGCTGCAGTGCAGCGGCCTGATCACCGCCGACGACTCGTTCTTTCGCGACTATTTCAAGGGGTTGAAACTGATCGTGCCCAAACTGGCATGATCATTGACCACTCCGCCAGCCAGTTCCACCAAGGAGAAGCCATGTTGCAAGCCTACCGCCAACACGAAGCCGAGCGCCGCGCCCTCGGCATTCCGCCGCTGCCGCTGGACGCCAAGCAGGTGTCCGAGCTGATCGAGCTGATCAAGAACCCGCCCGCCGGTGAAGAGGCTTTCCTGCTGGATCTGCTGACCCACCGCGTGCCGCCGGGCGTGGACGATGCCGCCAAGGTCAAGGCCAGCTTCCTGGCTGCCGTGGCGCATGGCGACATCAAGGTCGGCCTGATCTCCAAGGCCAAGGCCACCGAGCTGCTGGGCACCATGGTCGGCGGCTACAACGTGCATCCGCTGATCGAGCTGCTGGACGACGCCGAAGTCGCTGGCGTCGCCGCTGAAGGGTTGAAGAAGACCCTGCTGATGTTCGACTACTTCAACGACGTCGCCACCAAGGCCAAGGCCGGCAATGCCAAGGCCAAGGAAGTGATGCAGAGCTGGGCCGACGCCGAGTGGTTCACCTCCCGCCCGGAAGTCGAGAAGAAGATCACCGTCACCGTCTTCAAGGTGCCCGGCGAGACCAACACCGACGACCTGTCGCCCGCTCCCGACGCCTGGAGCCGCCCGGACATCCCGCTGCACTACCTGGCGATGCTGAAGAACACCCGCCCCGACGCGGCCTTCAAGCCCGAGGAAGACGGCAAGCGCGGCCCGATGCAGTTCATCGAGGACCTGAAGAAGAAGGGCCACCTGGTCGCCTACGTGGGCGACGTGGTCGGCACCGGTTCTTCGCGCAAGTCAGCCACCAACTCGGTGATCTGGGCCACCGGCCAGGACATTCCCTTCGTGCCGAACAAGCGCTTCGGCGGCGTCACGCTGGGCGGCAAGATCGCGCCGATCTTCTTCAACACGCAGGAAGACTCGGGCTCGCTGCCGATCGAAGTGGACGTCTCCAAGCTGGAGATGGGCGACGTCATCGACATCTACCCCTATGACGGCAAGATCGAGAAGAACGGCGCCGTCGTCGCCGAGTTCGCGCTGAAGAGCCAGGTGCTGCTGGACGAAGTGCGCGCCGGCGGCCGTATCAACCTGATCATCGGCCGCTCGCTGACCGCCAAGGCCCGCGAGGCCCTGGGCCTGCCCGCCTCCACCACCTTCCGCCTGCCCGTGGCACCGAAGGACACCGGCAAGGGCTTCACGCTGGCGCAGAAGATGGTCGGCCGTGCCTGCGGCCTGCCCGAGGGCAAGGGCATCCGCCCGGGCACCTACTGCGAGCCCAAGATGACCACGGTCGGCAGCCAGGACACCACCGGCCCGATGACCCGCGACGAGCTCAAGGACCTGGCCTGCCTGGGCTTCTCGGCCGATCTGGTGATGCAGTCCTTCTGCCACACCGCGGCCTATCCGAAGCCGGTGGATGCCAAGATGCACCGCGAGCTGCCGCCCTTCATCAGCAGCCGCGGCGGCGTGGCCCTGCGCCCGGGCGACGGCGTGATCCACAGCTGGCTGAACCGCCTGCTGCTGCCCGACACCGTCGGCACCGGCGGCGACTCGCACACCCGCTTCCCGATCGGCATCTCCTTCCCGGCCGGTTCCGGCCTGGTGGCCTTCGGCGCTGCTACCGGCGTGATGCCGCTGGACATGCCCGAGTCGGTGCTGGTGCGCTTCAAGGGCCAGATGCAGCCGGGCGTCACGCTGCGTGACTTGGTGCATGCGATCCCGCTGTACGCGATCAAGGCCGGTCTGCTGACCGTCGCCAAGGCCGGCAAGAAGAACATCTTCTCGGGCCGCATCCTGGAGATCGAAGGTCTGCCGGACCTGAAGGTCGAGCAGGCCTTCGAGCTGAGCGACGCTTCGGCTGAGCGCTCGGCCGCCGGCTGCACGATCAAGCTCAACAAGGAGCCGATCATCGAGTACCTGCGCTCCAACGTCGTGCTGATGAAGAACATGATCGCCGACGGCTACGAGGACGCGAAGACCCTGCAGCGCCGCATCGAGAAGGTCGAAGCCTGGCTGGCCAAGCCCGATCTGCTCGAGGCCGACAAGGACGCCGAGTACGCCGCCGTGATCGAGATCGATCTGGCCGACATCAAGGAGCCCATCGTCTGCTGCCCGAACGACCCGGACGATGCCAAGTTCATGTCCGAAGTGGCTGGCACCAAGATCGACGAGGCCTTCATCGGCTCGTGCATGACCAATATCGGCCACTTCCGTGCGGCAGCCAAGCTGCTGGGCGGCGCGCGCGACATCCCGGTCAAGCTGTGGGTCGCCCCGCCGACCAAGATGGACCAGAGCGAGCTGATGAAGGAAGGCCACTACGCCGCCTTCGGCACCGCCGGTGCGCGCACCGAGATGCCGGGCTGCTCGCTGTGCATGGGCAACCAGGCGCAGGTGAAGGAAGGCGCTACGGTGATGTCCACCTCGACCCGCAACTTCCCCAACCGTCTGGGCAAGAACACCAATGTGTTCCTGGGCTCGGCCGAGCTGGCTGCGATCTGCTCCAAGCTGGGCCGCATCCCGACGCTGGCCGAGTACCACGAGGCGATGGGCATCATCAACAAGGATGCCGCCAGCGTGTACCGCTACATGAACTTCGACCAGATCGAGGAATACGCCGAAGTCGCCAAGAGCGTCTGAAGCGGCGCGATCACCTGCGGGTGATCCTGCACTTGCCCTGGCCCGCCGCGTGCGGGCCTTTTCTTTGCCGTCTCGTCAGGACGCGGCGCGGCCCTGACCGAACACAGGAGATGACTCCATGACCGAAATGCTCGACCTGATGCGCGCACATCGCTCCATTCGTGCCTTCAAGCCTGACGAGGTGCCGCCTTCACTGCTCACGGACATTCTGCAGGCCGCCATCACCGGCAGCTCGAGCTCTGGCAACCTCAACACCTACTGCGTGATCGAGACACGCGACCCCGTGCGAAAGGCCGAGCTCTGCCGCTTGCACAGCGAGCAGACCATGATCCGGCAAGCACCGGTATTGCTGACCTTCTGTGCGGAGACCCGGCGCACCCGCGACTGGCTGGCCCTGCACCAGGCGCGCGACAATTTCGACAACTTCCACGGCTTCCTGGTTGCGGCATTCGACGCGATCATCCTTGCCCAGAGCGTGGCCCTGGCCTGCGAAGCGCAGGGGCTGGGCATTTGCTACCTGGGCACCACGCTCAACGCAGCGACACCGATCGCAGACTATCTGGAGCTGCCCGAAGGCACCCTGCCCGTGACCAGCCTGGTGATCGGCTGGCCTGATGAGCAGCCTGAGCCGCGCGATCGCCTGCCCTTGGCCGCGTATGTGCATCACGAACGCTATCGGCGCGCGAGTCCGGAGGCGATATCAGACCTGTATGCCCAGCGCGACCAGCGCGGGCTGCAGCGTTACCAGAGCCTGAGCGCCGACGCTCGGCAGACCTGGGCCCAGCACGGCATCACGTCCTTGGCGCAGTTCTATACCTCGGAGCTGAAGTACTCACCCGCCGCCCTGCAGCGCAGCTCACGTGACCTGCTGGCGCTGCTGAACCGGCAAGGCTTCATGAACAACAGCCCACGCGATTGACTCTGGGCCGCGACGAACCTGCTCGCAGCAAGGCGACAGGCCTTCGACCGTCGCACCACTGCAGCATGAGCCCCCCGCAATTGCGGGATCCACCAGACCGCGTCTGATCCTGCTCAAGCCGGCGAGCTCGGGCCGCTGGAGACTCGAATCAGTACCCGCAGCGCAGCCGGCGCCAGACTGCCCTGCCCTGCCCTGAGATTGACGCTGACTCTGGAGGATCGATGAAACCCGTGACTGCAAGACTGGCGCTTGGCCTGTGCGCCTGTGTTCTCATCAGCGCCGCGCCTGTCGCGAACGCGGCAAACCTGGCCTTGAATCCCGGCACGACCGCGACGAGCAACAGCGAGTACGCGCCCAACTGGAATGCCGGCAAGGCCATCGATGGCGACCCGACGACGAACTGGTCCGCCGCGGGCTGGTCCGACCCGCGCAACCCCTACTGGCTGCTGGTGGATCTGGGCGCGGCGTATCACGTCTCCAACGTCGTGCTGAAGAGCCGCGATCTGGAGCAGTACGGCCCCGGGTTCTACATCGACTACGAGTTCCTGGTCAGCACCGATCAGTCCACCTGGTGGCAGCTGAAGACCGGTCGCTTGACCGATGACGCCGGCGATGCATGGTGGGACGAGGTGGCGGTGAATGCGTCGATGCGCTATGCGGCATTCCAAGTGACTGGCGGGACGCACTGGGCGCACCTGTACGAGATGGAGATCAATGGCGAGAACCCGGCCCAAGTGCCCGAGCCGGCCACGGTCTCGCTGATCGGTCTCGCGCTCGCGGCCATGGCCTTCCAGCGGGGAAGTCGCGGTCGCCGCGAAGCCTGAGACCGCTCGATCGGCGCTCGGCGCCGGTGGCCGGCATCTTTCTCAGGACCCGTTTGCTGCGGACTTCCCTGGTTGCGGCCAAGCCACTGGCACGTCCATTCAGCTAGCCGTTTAGGTCAATGACTCCACCCTGCCTTGAAGCAAGTCCCGCTCACGCTCGTTCCCGGCCAATGCCGCCGCGGCGAGAAGGGCTTGGCGTGCTTCGGCGTGCCGACCCAGCTTGGCGAGCAGGTCGCCACGCACCGCCGGCAGCCAGTGGTAGCGCGCCAGCGCCGGCTCCTCAGTGAGACGCTCGACGATCGCCAAGCCCGCCGCCGGCCCCTGGTGCATGGACACCGCCACCGCGCGGTTGAGCTCGACCACCGGCGATGGCGCGACGCGCATCAGCTCGGCATAGAGCGCGGCGATGCGCACCCAGTCGGTGTCCTGCGCACGGGCGGCGCGTGCATGGCAGGCCGCGATCGCGGCCTGCAGCTGGTACGAGCCCGGCTGGGTCGCCAGCCGCTCGGCCTGCGCCAGCGCGTCCAGCCCGCGACGGATCAGCAGGCGGTCCCAGCGCTGGCGGTCCTGCTCGGCCAGCAGCACCGGCTCGCCTTGCGCACCGACACGTGCCGCGTTGCGCGAAGCCTGGATCTCCAGCAGGGCCTGCAGTCCCCAGGCTTCGGGCTGAGCCGGCGCCAGCTGCGTCAGCATGCGCGCCAGGCGTAGCGCTTCGTCGCAGAGCGAGCTGCGCATCCAGTCCTCGCCGCGTGTCGCGGTGTAGCCCTCATTGAAGATCAGGTAGACCACCTCCAGCACGGCGGACAGACGTTCAGCCAGAGCCGCCTCGCGGCGTGGCAGCTCGAAAGGCACGCGCGCCTCGGCCAGCGCGCGCTTGGCGCGCACCAGGCGCTGCGCCATCGTGGCCTCGCTGACCAGGAAGGCACGGGCGATCTCCTCGGTGGACAGGCCCGCCACCACCTTCAGCGTCAGCGCGACGCGCGCGTCGATGCCAAGCAGCGGATGGCAGGCGCAGAAGACCAGCCGCAGCAGGTCGTCGCCCAGCGTCGCCTCGCGCTCGCGGCGCGCGTCCAGGCCCTCGCTATGGTCACGCTGATGGTCGGACTGCATCGCCACCAGGTCCTGCGCCAGCGACTCCTCCCGTGCCGCGGCCATCTTCCGCCGGCGCAGATAGTCCAGCGCTCGGTGCTGCGCGGCCGTCATCAGCCAGGCGGCCGGATTGTCCGGAACGCCATCGCATGGCCAGTGCTCAAGCGCGGCCAGCCAGGCGTCCTGCGCCAGTTCCTCCGCCACGCCAAGCTCGTGCACGCGCCGCGCCACGGTGGCGACGATGCGCGCCGACTCCAGGCGCCAGATGGCATTCAGCGTGTCGCGTACCGTGCTGGACATGCGGCGATGATCGCTCAGGCCGCGCTCACAGCTGCGCCGGCGCCGCGTTCTCGTCCATGTAGAAGACTTCCCAGAGATGGCCGTCCGGATCGGCAAAGCCGTGCTGGAACATGAAGCCATAGTCCTTGGGCTCGGCGTAGGTGGCGCCGCCCGCCGCGACGGCCTTGGCCACCAGCGCCTGCACCTCCTCGCGGCTGTCGCAGGACAGCGCGATCAGCACCTCGGTCGCCCTGTTGGCATCGGCCACCGGCCGCGGCGTGAAGCCCTGGAAGAAGGGCTTGACCAGCAGCATCGCGTAGATGTTCTCGGCGATCTGCAGGCAGGCGCCCTGCTCGTTGGTGAAACGAGGATTGAAGCTCAGGCCCAGTGCTTCGAAGAAGGCGCGCGAGCGCGCCATGTCGGCGATGGGCAGGTTGACGAAGATCTGGCGCAGCATGATGTCGGTGTCTCCTCGGTGGCGTGATCAGGACGGTTTGCGCTCGGCATCGAGCTGGCGCATGCGCTCGATCTCCGCGCTGGGCGGGAACTCGTCGAGTTCGATCAGCTGGCGCAGCTCGATCACCGCCTCCTTGCCCGCGCCGGCCGGGTTCGGAAAACGCCGCGACCATTCCAGCGCCTCCTCGCGCGAGCGCACCTGGATCAGGGTGTAGCCGGCGATCAGCTCCTTGGCCTCGGCAAATGGGCCGTCGACGATGCGCCGCCCGTCGGGGCCGGCGTCGGGCCCGTAATGCACCCGCCAGCCCATGCGGCTCGGGTGCAGACCCGAACCGTCGAGCAGCGCGCCGGCACGCGCCAGCTCCTCGTGGAAGGCCGCCATCTCGGCCAGCAGCTCGGGTGGCGCCTCGGGCTGCTGCTCGGCCTCGAACTCGGCACAGGACTTCACGATGATCATGAATCTCATCACTGCGCCTCCTTGCACGGCGCCGGCTCGCCCATCTCGGCACCCAGCTGCTGGAGCTGCCAGCCGAAGGCTGCGGCGTAGAAGCGCATCGTGCGCGCGGCGTCGCGATAGGGCATTTCGAAATGGACGACAGAACACATGGCGGTCGACATGGGGTTCTCCTTTTGGAAGCAGGGGACGAAGGAAGCCAGTGGCAACGGCAGCTCGGGGCCGTGCCACAGAGGCGCTCAGTGGCCGTGATAGGCGGCGAGCAGGGTCGGCAGCTCGATCTTGCGCATCTGCATCAGCGCCTCGCCCACGCGCCGCTTGCCGGGGCTGTCGGGCTGCTGCATCAGGGCCATCAGCTGCTGCGGGACGACCTGCCAGTGAATGCCCCAGCGGTCCTTGAGGCAGCCGCAGCGTTCGGCCTCGGGCACCGCCGAGAGCGACTGCCAGTAGCGGTCCAGTTCCTGCTGGCTCTGCACGGTCAGCACCAGCGAGGCGGCGGGCGAATGCGTGAACATCGGTCCGCCGTTGAGCAGCGTGAGCATCGAGCCGTCCAGCTCCAGCGAGACCGTCATCGCCAGCCCTTCGCGCATGCGGCCGCCCGACCCGTAGCGGGTGATTGCGCCAAGACGCGAATTCGGAAAGACGCTGAGGTAATGCTCGGCGGCCTGCTCGCCGAACCAGAGACAGGGATGGACGCGCGGCATGCGGCCTTCGGCGCTGCCGCTGCTGTTGATGATGCTGCTGCTGTTCATGGGGTGATCTCCTGGACTTGTTGCCTGATACACCGACGACGAACAAGCGCTGCCGTTTTCGACCCGGCGCCGATCAGGACAAACCCTGAACCGCGGCACGCGAAATGGCTCAGCCTCTTGAGTCGTCGTAGCAAGGCGCCAGCGGCCGCACCTCGACCGTCGCCCATTGCGCCGCCGGGCAGCGCTGCGCCCAGGCAATGGCCTGCTCGCGCGTGACGTTCTTCAGCAGGAAGAAACCACCCACCATCTCCTTGGCCTCGGCAAACGGCCCGTCGAGCACGCGGCCCTGCTGCACGCGCGCTGCCCGCTCCAGCGAGGCCAGCGATTGCACCGCCTCCAGCTGCCCGGCTGCGGCGATGGTCTCGCCGAAGCGCTGCATCAGCGCATAGGCCTCGCGGCCCTCGGCCTCGCTGCGCGTGGCGCGCTGGCCGACCGGCTCGACGATCAGCAGCAGGTAGGACGAGGTCTCATTGGCCTCCTGGTGGAGCGCGGTGTCGGCGGTCATGGCGGGCTTCTCGCGGCGGACAGCGGGCCGATCGAGAGGAACGACCGGGCGGGTCTGGCAGCCGATGCTACACGGCGCGTGAGCCTGCGGCGGCCAAGCCCCGCCCGCCCTCACGCCTGACATTCATCAAGACCTGACCCTGGACACGGCGCGAGACTCTGAGTGCGGCAGCAACGTCTGCTGCTCGGTGAACAGAAGACTGACAGACAAGACAGACGTAAAGGAAGCCATCATGCTCAATGCTGCCTGGGCACCTCGCGCATCGCACGCACGCACCTCTTCTTTGGCCTCGCTGATGCTGGCCGCCGGCCTCGGCTTGCTGGCCTGTCTGCCCGCTCAGGCCGAGGAGCTGAGCTGGCGCGCCAGCTCGGTCCAAGGCCCACGCGTGGGTGGCGTGAACACGCGCCTGGGCGTGGCGATCTTCGACAATCGCGAGCCGGCGACGACGCAGCGCCGCGTCGAGGCCGCCGGCCCGCCCGCCGACGGCAAGCTGCCGATCAAGGTCGAGGCCGAGTACCGCTTCGCCGATGGCTCCACGCTGGTGATGCACAGCCGCGAGCTCATCGCCCTCACCCCGGCGATGACCCATGCGCCCGGCGAATGGCGGGGCGAAGGCCAGATCGTCTCCGGCACCGGCCGCTTTGCTGGCGCCAGCGGCAGCTTTCGCTTCCGCGCCATCATGGGTGTGGATGCCAAGGCGGATGGCGCGCTGGGCGACGGCTTCCTGGAAGGACAGGGCAGCTACACGCTGGGTGGCGCGGCAAAATAATCGGTGCTCAGGAAGTCCTCGGGCTCCCTCGCGCGGCGATTGGTCTGACTACACTGCCGCGATGCCCGCCGCCCCGCCCCAGCCATCAACGCCCTTCTCCCCCGCCGCCGAGCGCAACAAGCAGCCGCTGCTGGAAGCGCTGCAAACGCTGCTGCCGCCCAACGGCCACGCGCTAGAGATCGCCAGCGGCACCGGCCAGCATGTTGAACACTTCTCGACCGGCCTACCGGCTTGGACCTGGCAGCCCAGCGAGGCGCAGCCCGAGCTGCTGGCCTGGCTGCGCGAGCTCCGCCAGCGCTGGCCCGCCGAGCAGCTGCAGCGCGTGGCCGAGCCGCTGATGCTGGATGTGAGCGTCCAGCCCTGGCCGGTCGACGCGGGCAGCTTCGATCTGGTCTTCTGCGCCAACCTGCTGCACATCGCGCCCTGGGCTTGCTGCACGGGGCTGATGCAAGGCGCCGCACGCGCGCTGAAGCCCCACGGCTGCCTGCTGAGCTATGGCCCCTATCGGGAAGACGATATCGTCACCGCACCCAGCAACCTGGCCTTCGACGCCGACCTGCGGCAACGCAATCCAGGCTGGGGGCTGAGGCGGCTGGTCGATGTGCAGGCTGAGGCGGCAAGTGCCGGGCTGCAACTGGCGCAGCGCCTGGCGATGCCGGCCAACAACCTGCTGCTGGTCTGGCGCCGCGGCGCCTGAGCCTCGGCTTAGAGCAGCCGCGCCACCAATCCACCCTCGGCCGGCAGGCCCAGCGGCACCCAGACGCGCACCGGGTCGCCCGGCGCCACCTGCACCGGCTCGCCGTCGAGGTTCTGCATTTCCTTGAGCTCGACGACGCGGTTGCCGCTGGGGTGCAGCAGCTCGATGCGGTCGCCTACCGAGAAGCGGTTCTTGGCCTGCACCTGCACCCAGCCGTCCTCGCGCACGCCGGTCACCTCGCCGACGAAGTGGCTGCGGTGCAGCTCGCTGTGGCCGCTGATGTAGTTCTGGTAGTCCTGCGCCGGGCGGCGCTCGAGCAGACCGCCGGTGTAGCCGCGGTTGGCCAGGCCTTCGAGTTCCAGCAGCAGCTCGGGGTTGAACGGCCGGCCGGCCACCGCGTCGTCGATCGCGCGGCGATAGACCTGGGCGGTACGGGCCACGTAGTACAGGCTCTTGGTGCGACCCTCGATCTTCAGCGAGTCGACGCCGATCTTGGCCAGGCGCTCCACATGCTCGACCGCGCGCAGGTCCTTGCTGTTCAGGATGTAGGTGCCGTGCTCGTCTTCCATGATCGGCATCAGCTCGCCCGGACGGCCCTTTTCCTCGAGGAAATAGACCTTGTCGGCGGCCGGATGGCGCTGGCCGCTGCCACAGGTCGAGAAGCTGCTCTCAGCCTCGGCCTGCGCCTCGGCGAAGTTGAAGTCGCTCTCCAGCTTGCCCACCGGCACGGCCTCGCCGCTGAGCGAATCCTCGCTGGCAGCCTGCGTGCCGTATTCCCAGCGGCAGGCATTGGTGCAGGTGCCCTGGTTGGGGTCGCGCCGGTTGAAATAGCCCGAGAGCAGGCAGCGGCCCGAGTAGGCGATGCACAGCGCGCCGTGCACGAAGACCTCCAGCTCCATGTCCGGGCATTCGTTGCGGATGCCCTCGATCTCGTCCAGGCTCAGCTCGCGCGACAGGATGATGCGTTCCACGCCCATCTTCTGCCAGAACTTCACCGCAGCCCAGTTGGTGGTGTTGGCCTGTACCGAGAGATGGATAGGCACCTCGGGCCATTTTTCGCGCACCTGCATGATCAGGCCAGCGTCGGCCATGATCAGCGCGTCGGGCTTGAGCTCGATGATGGGCTCGATATCGCGCAGATAGGTGCGCACCTTGTCGTTGTGCGCGATCAGGTTGCTGGTGACAAAGAACTTCTTGCCGCGCTGATGCGCCTCGGTGATGCCCTGGGCGATCTGCTCCAGGCGGAACTCGTTGTTACGGGCGCGCAGGCTGTAGCGCGGCTGCCCCGCATAGACGGCATCGGCGCCGAAGTCATAGGCGGCGCGCATCTTGGCCAGCGAGCCGGCAGGCAGCAGCAGTTCGGGAGACTTGATCTTCATGCCCGCTATTGTCCCAGCAAGGGGCAAAGCAGGCGCGAAGCCCCTGCGCTTCAGGTCTGCTAAACAGGCTTGCTGCTCAGGCCTGCTGCAAGTCCGCCGGGCGCAGCGGCAGCCGGCGCAGCCGCTTGCCCGTCAGCGCGAACAGCGCATTGGCCACCGCCGGCGCGATCGGCGGCGTGCCGGGCTCGCCGACGCCGCCGGGCGGCGCCAGGCTGGGCACGATGTGCACCTCGATCCTGGGCATCTGCGCCATGCGCACCACCTCCTGGCTGGGGTAGTTGCTCTGCTCGACGCGGCCGGCCTTGATGGTGATCTCGCCGTACAGCGCGGCGCTCAGGCCGAAGACGATGGCGCTCTCCATCTGCGCACGCACCGTGTCGGGGTTGACGACGATGCCGCAGTCGATCGCACAGACCACCCGCTCCACCCGCGGCTGACCGCCCTCACCCAGCGAGACCTCGGCCACCTGGGCGCACCAGCCGCCGAAGCTTTCGTGCACGGCCACGCCGCGCGCACGGCCCTTGGGCAAGACCTGACCCCAGCCGGCCTTGTCGGCCGCCAGCTGCAGCACCGCGCGGTGGCGCGGCTTGTCGGCCAGCAGCGCCAGCCGGTAGGCCACCGGATCCTGCCCGGCCAGGTGGGCCAGCTCGTCGATGAAGCCCTCGGTGAAGAAGGCGTTGTAGGAATGGCCCACGCTGCGCCAGTAGCCCACCGGCACCGGCGTCTTCACGCGCAGCTGCTGCACGCGCAGATTGGGCACCGCATAGGCCAGGTCGAAGGCGCCTTCGGCCTGGTTCTTGTCGGGCATGTCGGACGCGAAGGCCGGCATCAGGCGCTCGCTGGTCGCCAGGCCCACCGAGGGCGCGGCCACGCGGTTCAGCCAGGCGGCCGGGCGGCCCTGCTCGTCCAGCACCGCCGCAAAACTGGCCATCGCCACCGGGCGGTACATGTCGTGCTGCATGTCCTCCTCGCGGCTCCACACCAGCTTGACCGGCTTGCCCTGCGTGCGCATCGCGATACGCGTGGCCTGCTCGACCATGTCCACCTCCAGGCGCCGGCCGAAGCCGCCGCCCAGATAGGGCACATGCAGCGTCACCTGCTCGATCGGGATGTCCGCGGCCTGCGCCGCCTTCCAGCGCGCCAGCAGCGCCACCTGGGTCGAGCACCACAGCGTCAGCGCGCCGTCCTTGAACTGCGCCGTGCAGTTGATCGGCTCCAGCGCCGCATGGGCGAGGAAAGGCGCCTCGTAGACCGTCTCGAGCTTCTTCGCGCCGCCCTGGTCCAGCCGCGAGCGCGCGTCGCCGATATCGCGGAAGGCAAAGCCGCCCTCGCCCTGCAGCGCCGTCTGCAGCTGACTGCGGATCGCTGCGCTGTCCAGTTGCGCGTTGGGGCCTTCGTCCCAGCGGATCTCCAGGCTGTCCAGCGCGCTGCGTGCCCGCCAGTAGCTGTCGGCCAGCACCACGACCGCGCCATGCTCGGCCAGCGTGAACACATCGACGATGCCGCGCTTGCCGCGCAGCGATTGCGCGTCATAGCCGGCCACGCCGCCGCCGAACACCGGGCATTGGCGAATCGCCGCATAGATCAAACCCTCGGGCCGCACATCGATGCCGAACACCGCGCTGCCATCCACCTTCGCCGGGATGTCCAGGCGCGGCACCGGCTTGCCGATCAGCTTGTAGGCCGAGGCGGGCTTGGTCGCCAGCTCGGCCGGCGGCGAGAACTTGGCCGCCTCGGCGGCCAGCTCGCCAAAGCCGGCGCGGCGCCCGCTGGCTTCGTGGATGACGACGCCGGCATCGACGCGACAGTCCGCCACCGCCACGCCCCAGCGCTTGGCCGCGGCCTGCATCAGCATGGATCGCGCAGCAGCGCCGGCCAGACGCATCGGCTCCCAGGCGTCGCGGATGCTCGACGAGCCGCCGGTGAGTTGCAGCGACAGCGCGTGGCCAGTGCGCATCAGCGCGCGCCGCGCCAGGCGCGCGCCCAGGCTCTGGTCCTCGCCGTCGATGGGCAGCACATTGAGCAGCAGCGCGGTATTCGCATAGACGCGCTCCGGCGGTGCCTGCTCGGTCTGCACCTGCGACCAGTCGGCATCCAGCTCGTCGGCCACCAGCATGGCCAGCGCGGTCTGCACGCCCTGGCCCATCTCGGCGCGCGGCAGCGCGACGATCACCTGCCCGTCGGGGCGAATCTTCACCCAGGCGTTCAGCCCGATCTGGTCTGCCTGCGGGCGGAACTGCTCGGCCTTGCCGAGCTGCTCGTCGCGCGACAGCGGCCGCGTGATCGCACCCACGCCCAGCAGCAGGCCACCGCCCAGCACCGCACCGGTGATCAGCAGGCCGCGGCGCGACACGCCCTGCTGCGCTTGCGCACGGCGGCTCATCGCGCCACCCCCTGCGCCAGCGTGGCCGCGGCGTCGTGGATCGCCGCACGGATGCGCTGGTAGGTGCCGCAGCGGCAGAGATTGGTCAGCCCGGCGTCGATGTCGGCGTCGCTGGGCTTGGGATGGCTGCGCAGCAGCGTCGCGGCGGCCATGATCATGCCGCTCTGGCAGTAGCCGCACTGCGGCACCTGGTGGCGCACCCAGGCCTGCTGCAGCGCCTGAATGGTGCGATCCTGCGCGCCGGCCTCGATGGTGCGCACCTGCTTGCCGGCCACCGCGCCAACCGGCATCACGCAGCAGCGCGTGGCCACGCCGTCGATCTCCACCGTGCAGGCGCCGCAGCTGGCGATGCCGCAGCCGAACTTGGTGCCGGTCAGGCCCAGCTCGTCGCGCAGCACCCAGAGCAGCGGCATCTCGGGCTCGAGGTCGAGCCGACGCGGCTCGCCGTTGATCGTCAATTCGATCATGCGGAGTCTTTCACTTGCTGTGTGGTCTGATGATGCGGGCGACGCCTTGCGCACATCGCGGGCGCGGCGCTCCTCGGCGCGCATGCTAAGCGATCCTTGTCCGGCTGGCATGGCGCGTGCCGACAGCCCTTCGGGCCCGACGTCTGGCCACATGGGGCTAGCATCGCTCACCATGACGACATCGATATCCGCCCTCGTGAAGCGGCTGTTCGCCGCGCTGATCGTGCTGCTCGCCTTCCAGGCCGGCGCCGTGGAGCTGCGTCTGCGCATCTTGCAGACCAGCGACGTGCACATGAACCTGCTGAACTACGACTACTACCAGGACCGCATCACCGACGAGTACGGCCTGGCCAAGACCGCCACGCTGATCAAGGCCGCGCGCGCCGAAGCACCCAACAGCCTGCTGTTCGACAACGGCGACCTGCTGCAGGGCAACCCGCTGGGCGATCTGGTGGCACGCGTCAAGCCGCTGGCACCGGGCGAGGTGCATCCGGCCTACAAGGTGCTGAACCGCCTGGGCGTGGACGCCGCCAACATCGGCAACCACGAGTTCAACTACGGCCTGCCCTTCCTGCGCCAGGCCATCGCAGGCGCGGCCTTCCCCTATGTCAGCGCCAATGTGGTCGAGGCGGGCGGCGACGGCAAACCCGCCTTCACGCCCTATGTGCTGCTGGATCGCCGCCTGCGTGACGACAGTGGCCGCGAGCACGCGCTGAAGATCGGCGTGATCGGCTTCGTGCCGCCCAAGATCATGCAGTGGGACCGTCAGCACCTGACGGGCCGCGTCGACACGCTGGACATACTCGACACCGCCCGGCGCTATCTGCCACAGATGCGCGCCGAGGGGGCCGACCTGATCGTCGCGATCGCGCACAGCGGCATCGAGAAGATCGAGCAGCCGCGAATGGCCGAGAACGTGGCGGTGCAGCTGGCCCAGGTGCCGGGCATCGACGTGCTGCTGCTCGGGCATGCGCACGCCGAGTTCCCCAGCGAGGCCTTCGCCGGCTTTCCCGGCGTGGACCTGCAGCGCGGCAGCATCCACGGCGTGCCGGCGGTGATGCCCGGCCGCTGGGGCGACCATCTGGGCCTGATCGACCTGAAGCTGGCGCGCGACAAGGCTGGCCGCTGGCAGGTGACGGAAAGTCGCGCCAGCCTGCGACCCATCTTCGATCGCCGCACGCGCAAACCGCTGGTCGAGGCCGACCCCATGGTCGGCGAGGCCATCGCGCGCGAGCATGCCCAGACGCTGGACTATGTGCGCGGCCAGGTGGCCGAGGCCACCGCGCCCATCCACAGCTACTTCGCGCAGGTGATGGACGACCCCTCGGTCGAACTGGTGGCGCGCGCGCAGCTGGCCTATGCGAAGCGGGCGCTGCAAGGCACGGCCTGGGAGCGCTATCCGCTGCTATCGGCCGCCGCGCCCTTCAAGGCGGGCGGCCGCCAGGGGCCCGGCTATTACACCGACATCCCGGCCGGGCCGATCGCGATCAAGCATGTGGCCGACCTCTATGTCTATCCGAACACGATCAAGATCGTGAAGGTCACCGGGGCCGAGCTGCGCGAGTGGCTGGAGATGTCGGCCGGCCAGTTCCGCCGCATCGACCCGGCCGGCCCGGCGGTGCAGGACCTGCTCGAACCGAGCTTTCGCTCCTACAACTTCGACAGCATCGAGGGCGTCAGCTACGAGATCGATGTCACCCAGCCGGCGCGCTACACGCCCGAAGGCAAGCGCACCGAATCCCAGGCCCACCGCATCGTCGAGCTGCGCTACCAGGGCCGGCCCGTCGACGCGCAGGCCGAATTCCTCGTCGTCACCAACAGCTTCCGCGCCAACGGCGGGGGCAACTTCCCCGGCCTGGACGGCCGCAACATCGTGATCGATGCGCCGGACGAGAACCGCGAGGCGGTGGCGCAGTATCTGGCGGGCGCGAAGCGCTTTGATCCGTCGGCGGATGGGAACTGGAGCATCCGGCCGGTAGACGGCGTTCGACTCAGCTTTGTTTCAGCCGAGCGCGCCATCGGCCATGCACGGGGTCGCGTGTTGCCAAATGGCAAACCAACGCGGACTATCGGCTTTGTTACCTTTGAACTGGTCGCAAGGTCCGGCAAATAGGTCATGATTGGGGCGTGTTGGACAGGTTCGGTTAGCAGGGAACCGCCAGGCTCATGTCGTCACAGCCACTCAGGGTGCTCATCGTCGGCTTCTATGGCGTGATGAACGCAGGCGATGATCTGCTGGAGTCTGCCCTCTGCCACCGACTGCGGGACCACAAGCTGAGCTTCACAGGCCAGCTTCCCCCGCTGGACATGGTCAATCAGTTCGACCTGCTGGTGATCGGCGGCGGCAGCCTCTGGCCGCAACACCAGTTCTTCCAGCTTGGCGATCGGTACGCGCGGCGCCTTCGTATTCCGTTCATCGTCGCCGGCATCTCGGGCCGCAACTACGACGCCGAAGTCGCCGAGAAGACCCGCAGTCTGGCGGATCGTGCGGCCTTCTTCCATGTGCGCGACCGGCAGACGGGCGACTGGATTGATCACCCCAGGGTGATGGTCGGCTCCGATCTCTTCTGGTCCGCGCCCTGGAGTGGCGACATCGAGGCCGATCAGCCCAGCCCGCCCTCAGGAGTCGCTGTTGCCTTGCGCTCGGACGAGATGCCAACATGGGCAACACGGGACCTTGATGCCGCAGTCGATGCGCTCGGCGGCCCAGCCTACGCCTGGCCCTTCTACTACGGGCACGCGCGTCATGACCGTGGCGGCGCTGGGGATTTCGCTGCTTTGCAGGCCTATTACGGCAATGCGCCGACCAGCTTCTCCCTGCAGCCGTTACGCCGCTCACGCGCGGTTATCACGATGCGTTATCACGGCATGCTGTGCGCGGTTCGCGCGGGTCGACCGGTGATTGTGGCCGACGTGCACAACAAGCTCAGGCAGTTCTGCCAAGACCATGGCTTGCGCGATCAGCTCGTCGCGGATCCGGCCAGCCTGCCCGCAGTTGCAAGGGCACTGGCAGCCGACTTCGAGCCTGCTCGACGGAAGACGCTCGAACTTCGTCGGCAGCTGCTGGACGACGGTCAGCGCCTTGCGGCCGCACTGGACCAGGCGGTGGCCGCCATCGAACCCCGGCAGCGAACCGGGCTGCGGCGCTTGGCCGTGGCTGGGCTGAAGTCGGCGCTGTCCCGCCTGGTCTAGCCGCAGCTGGTCAGACCAGCACCTCGACCACTGCAGGGTGGCCAAGAAAACCCTGCGGGCTGGCGCTGGCGCCGTAGGCACCGGATTGGTAGATCACCGCCAGATCGCCTGGCTGTGCCGCGGCGAGCTCCATCTTGTCGGCCAGCAGATCCAGCGGCGTGCACAGCGGCCCGACCACCGACGCGCTCTCCAGCGCCGTCTCACCGCGCGTCTGGCTGATCATTGCCGGGTAGTTCTTGCGGATCACCTGGCCGAAATTGCCGGACGCCGACAGGTGGTGATGCAGCCCGCCGTCGGTGACCAGGAAGACCTGGCCGCGCGAGACCTTGCGGTCCAGCACACGGGCCACATAGACGCCGGCCTCGCCGACCAAGTAACGCCCCAGCTCGATGACCAGCGAAGCCTGCGGCAAATCGCCAGCGGCACGCTCGACCAGGGCCTGCAGATTGGCGCCGATGGGCGCCAGCTCCAGCGGCGTCTCGCCGGGGAAATACGGAATGCCGAAGCCGCCACCCAGGTTCAGGAACTTGACGGGCGCTGGCGCATCTGCCGCCAGGCGCAGCGCCAGCTCGTAGGACTTCTGCTGCGCCTCGCAGATCGATTCGGCCTTCAGGTTCTGCGAGCCGGCGAACAGATGGAAGCCTTCGAAGGCCAGGCCCAGGCGGCCGACCTCGGTCAGCACCGGCGGCAGCGCCTCGGCATCGATGCCGAACTGCTTGGGGCCACCGCCCATCTTCATGCCCGAGCCCTTGAGCTCGTAATCCGGATTGACGCGCAGCGCCACGCGTGCCGGCAGGCCGAGGTCCTGCGAGGCCTGCGCCAGCACCGGGAGCTCGCGCACCGACTCCACATTGACCAGCACGCCGGCGGCCACCGCTTGGCGCAGCTCGATGTCGCGTTTGCCCGGGCCGGCAAAGCTGACCTCGGCCGGATCGGCGCCGGCATCCAGCGCCACCTTGAGCTCGCCCGCCGAGGCCACGTCGATGCCGTCGACCAGGCCGGCCATCAGCCCCACCAGTGCCGGCATCGGGTTGGCCTTCATCGCGTAGTGCAGCTTGACCTGCGCCGGCAGCGCGGCGCGCAGCTGGGCCACGCGCGCCTTCAGCAGGCCGCGGTCATAGGCGTAGAACGGCGTCTGCCCGACGCGTTCGGCCAGCACCGACAGGCGCTGGCCGCCGACGATCAGCTCGCCGCCCTGCACCGGGAACTGCGTCATCGGCGTGTGGACAGGGGCGCGACGCGGCGCGTTGGGTGTATCGCTCATGGTCAGGGAAAAAGCTCGCGGGGGTCAGGTGTTGCATTCCACCCAGGCGGTGGACAGCAGCTTGCGGTCGATCTTGCCGTTCGGGTTGCGCGGCAGCGGGCCGGCCTGCTGCTCGATGCCGGCCGGCACCATATAGGCGGGCATGTGCTTGCGGCAGGCGGCCTGCAGCGCAGCCATATCGATGGCCGCCGCGCCGGCCGGCGGCGTGGCGATCACCTGGATGGACTGGCCGATCGCGTCGTTGTCCACGCCGAAAGCCACGCATTCGCCGACCAGCTGGGTGGCGTAGAGGATCTCTTCCACCTCGGTCGGGCTGACGCGGTAGCCCGAGGTCTTGATCATCTCGTCGCGCCGGCCGATGAAGTACAGAAAACCCTCGGCATCGCGGCGCACGTTGTCGCCAGAGAACACCGCGTACTCGGGCAGTTGCAGCCCGCCTTCACGGCCGCCGACGCCAGCCGGCAACGGCTTGTAGCGCTCGGCGGTCTTCTCGGCGTCGTTCCAGTAGCCCAGGCCGACCAGCGGACCGCGGTGCACCAGCTCGCCGGGCTCGTCCGGCGCGCACTCGCTGCCGTCCTCGCGCAGCACCAGGATCTCGGCATTCGGGATCGCCTTGCCGATCGAATCGGGGCGGCGGTCCACCTCCTCGGGAGGCAGATAAGTGGAGCGGAAAGCCTCGGTCAGGCCGTACATCAGGAAGGGCTTGGCTGCCGGCACGCGCTGGCGCAGCAGCTGCAGCGTCTCGCGCGGCATGCGGCCGCCGGTATTGGCGAAGTAGCGCAGGCGCTCGTTGATCGCTGCCGGCCACTCGAGTTGCGCGAGCTGGATGTACAGCGGCGGCACGGCCGTCAGGCCGGTGACGCCCTCGCGCTCCATCGCCTTGAGCACGTCGCGCGGCAGCAGGTAGTTCAGCAGCACGACGCGCGCGCCGGCATGGAAAGCGGTGGTCAGCTGGCTGAAGCCGGCATCGAAGGACAGCGGCAGCGCCGCCAGTAGCGTGTCGTCCGAACCGTTTTCCAGGTACGAGGCCACGCTCTTCGCGCCGGTGACCATGTTCCGGTGCGACAGCACCACGCCCTTGGGCCGGCCGGTCGAGCCGGAGGTGTAGAGGATCGCCACCACATCGCCGTCGATGACCCGATGACCGGCGCAAGGCGGTGTCTGGACCAGCGCCTGCCAGCGGTGCACGGGCAGAGGCCCTGCGGTGTCAGCCGGCTCGTCGGTCAGCACCACATGGCGCAGGGCTGGGCAGTCGCCCAGCGAATCCTTCAGCAGCGCATAGCGCTCCGGCGAGGTCACGAGCACGCGCACGTCGCAGTCGCGCATGATGAAGCCCACCTGCTCCGGCTTGAGCAGCGGGTTCATCGGCACGAACACGCCGCCGGCGGCCGGAGCGCCGAAGCTGGCGACCACGGTCTCGAAGCGCTTCTCCAGGTAGATGCCCACCCGCTCGCCGCGCCCCAGGCCCAGCCCCATCAGGCCGGCCGCAAAGCCGCGAATCTGTTCGCCGAGCTCGCCATAGCTCAGCGACTTCGCACCGTAGCTCAAGGCCGTGGCCTCCGGCCTGAGTGCCGCCTGACGCAGCGCTAGTTCATGCAATAGGTGGGCTTCGACAGGGATGGATCGCTCGCGGTTCACGGTCATGCGGATTCTGGCCAGCCGGGTTCGGCAGGCATTTGGAACGGTGAGTCGCACCGTCAGTGAATGCAGGAATGCTTCAACCTCAGTGCTTTCGGCCCTGCATTGCACCATGTTGACGACAGGCTGCGAAGGGTAAGCGATCCCCGCGTGACATATTCACCGCCCTGTCCCTTGGTCTAAGGGGGCGCCGTGCCGATGAGCGTCAACAGGCCCCAGTTAAGATGCCGCTCCAGAGGGACAGCCGGGCTCACACCCGTGCTCCGACGCAGGGATCGTCACGACAATATGGACATCGAAAAGCAAGTACTCCGCATCCTCGACGAGGTGCTCAGCCTGGACGGCCGCAGCGCCGCCTTCAGCCGCGACACGCTGCTGCTCGGCGCAATTCCCGAGCTCGACTCCATGGCCGTGGTCAGCCTGATCACCAGCTTCGAGGAGCAACTGGGCATCACCGTGGACGACGACGAGATCGACGGCGCCACCTTTGCCAGCGTCGGCTCGCTGACCGACTTCGTCGCCGCGCGTCTGCCCTGAATACCGGCTTGGGCGAGCGATCAGACGCCATGCAAGCCTTCTTCCTCGACAGCAGCGACGGCTCGCAGCGCTTTTGCGTCCATCACGCGGCGCAAGGCCCCGTCAAGCGCGGCCAGTTGCTCTACCTGCACCCCTTCGCCGAGGAAATGAACAAGTCCCGGCGCATGGCGGCGCTGCAGGCACGCGCCCTCGCGGCGGCCGGCTTTGAGGTGCTGCAGATCGACCTGCTGGGCTGCGGCGACAGCGCCGGCGACTTCGGCGACGCCAGCTGGCAGGCCTGGGTGGACGACGCCCTGCTGGGCTGCCGCTGGCTGCAATCAAGACCTGACCCTGCGCCTCTGTGGCTGTGGGGCCTGCGTGCGGGCTGCCTGCTGGCGGTCGAGACGCTGCGCCAGCTGGGCGCCCCAGCCCATCTGCTGCTGCAGCAGCCGCCCGCCTCGGGCAAGCCCTTGCTGCAGCAGTTCCTGCGCCTGAAGCTGGCCGGCGAGATGCTCGACGGCGCCAACAAGGGCCTGATGGCCGAGCTGCGCAGCGCACTGGGCCGGGGCGAGACTGTCGAGATCGCCGGCTACCTGCTGGCCCCGGCGCTGGCCGAGGGCCTGGAGGCCGCGACACTGCAACCACCCGAGGGTGCGCGTCCGGGCCGCCTGGTCTGGCTGGAGCTGAACGCCCGCACCGATGCCGAATGGACGCCGGTGAGCAGCCAGGCGCAGCAGCGCTGGCGCGATGCCGGCTGGCAGCTGGACGCCCGACTGCTGGTCGGCCCCGCCTTCTGGCAGACGACCGAGATCGAGGAGGCGCCGGCGCTGATCGCGGCGACTGTGAGCCAGTCGCTGGAGAACTCGATGCCGAGCGGACAGAGTGCCGGACATGCTCCGGTATCCGAGGTGGCGACGTGAGGCCCCAGCCCGCCGTCCAGGCACGAGAAGAAGCCATCGTCTTCGCTTGTGAGGGCGAACAACTGCTGGGCGTCATCAGCAGCCCACCTGCCGGTGTGGCGGCTACCGGCATTGGTGTCGTCATCGTCGTCGGCGGGCCGCAGTACCGTGCGGGTAGCCATCGCCAGTTCGTCCAGCTTGCGCGCGCGCTGGCCGCGCAGGGCCACCACTGCCTGCGCTTCGACTATCGCGGCATGGGCGACAGCACCGGAGCGGCACGCGACTTCCTCCAGGTTGATGCCGACATCGCCGCAGCGGTCAATGCGCTACGGGCTCAGCGGACGGAAGTTCGGCGACTCGTGCTGTGGGGACTCTGCGATGCCGCCTCGGCCATCCTGATGCATCTGGAAGCCAAGGCCTCACAGGCCGGCATCGACGGCGTCGTGCTGCTCAATCCCTGGGTTCGCTCAGACGAAGGGCTGGCACGCGCTCAGGTCAAGCACTACTACACCCGGCGCCTGCTGCAGGCTGACTTCTGGCGCAACCGGTTGCGACATGGCATCACGCTAGGCGCGTTGAGTGAGTTCATGGCCAAGCTGTGGCTGCTGCTGCGACCGAATGGCGCACAGGCTACCGGAGCTGCAGGTCCTGCCACGGACTTCCGCAGCCGCATGGCACACGGGCTGCATCACTTTGGCGGCCCGGTTCTGCTGATTCTGAGTGGCCGCGACCTTGTAGCCAAGGAGTTCGAAGCGACAGTAGCGAGCAAAGAGTCGGCCTGGCACCGGGCCATGAATCGCTCCGGCATCTCCCGGCTGTCCCTGGAGCAAGCCGATCACACATTCTCTGAACTTGGCCATTCTCGCGAGCTCGAGCGCCAGTGCCTGGCATGGCTTGCCGGACTGGCGGCTCACCCTCCCTCTGCAAAGGTCTGACTGCTATGGCGCTGCATCCAATGCACCGACTCAAGACATTGCCGCTGCTGTTCTGCGGGCTAGCCCTGCTTTCGCATGGCCTGGCCCAGGCTCAGCAAGGTGCAAGCGCTTGCGGCGGGCTGGCAAACAATTTCGGCCCCTATGACTATCGCGACTATGCGACGAATGCCGCTGAGCGACGGGACCCGAACAGCCCGATACGGCTGGTCGAAGGCGCGCACTTCCTGCCGCAGATGGAGGCCTTGTACAAGGGGAAGAACGGCGCTGGTCGCGAGACCCTAGGGGGCGAGTTCGACTACACGCTGCGCGCCTTTCCCAACCACCACCGCGCCCTGGATGCGATGGTTCGGCTCTCCGAACTCGAGCGCAAGGATCCACCGGGAAAGGCACGCTATACGGTGGAGTGCTGGTTTGATCGAGCCATACGCTTCCGCCCGGACGATGCGATCGTCCGCATGATGTACAGCAGCTTTCTGGCCAAGCGCCAGCGTGTGGACGAGGCGCGCAAGCAGCTTGAGACAGCAACCGAGATCGCCAAGGACAACGGCTTCACGCACTACAACATCGGGCTGCTCTACTTCGACCTGAAGGACTACGACCGTGCGTTGGTCCAGGCGCACACGGCAGCCCGGCTCGGCATGCCGCGGCAGGACCTGCGCCAGCGGCTCGTTGCGGTCGGTCAATGGCGCGACGAAGTGCCGCCACCCGTACCCGCCGGCACGGCCAGCGATGCGGCCACGCCCGCCTCCGCACCGCAAGCACAGCAATGAGCGACGCTGAGTCTCGAGCACCGCAGCCAGCCATTCCAAGGCTGCCGGTTCTCAGCTGGCAGACCTTCGCGGGCAGGCAGCATGCCGATCTGCCCTGTTTGCTCGACCGAGAAGGAATGCTGCTGAGCACCAGTGGACGCGCCTCGATCCTGCTGGCGCTCGAAATGCTGGGCATCCGCCCCGGGGACAGGGTGCTGGTGCCGACTTACCACTGCCCCACCATGGTGGCGCCCATCGTTGCCTTGGGCGCGACGCCACTTTTCTATGCCATCGATGACTGTGGTGCGCCCCGACTGGACGGACTGGATGAGACGGCGCTTCATGGAGTGCGCGCCATCCTGGCTGCCCATTACTTCGGCCTGCCGCGGCCCATGCTCACCTTGCGCAGTTGGTGCGATGAGAGAGGCGTTGCCCTGATCGAGGACTGCGCGCACGCCCTCTTCGGCCGTGCCGACGGCGTGCCAGTCGGCAGCTCCGGCGACATCGCCATCGGCAGCCTGACCAAGTTCCTGCCCGTTCCGGAAGGTGGCTGCCTGGTCGTCAACCGCAGGTCGGGCGCCTGCCCGCCCTTGCGCAAGCCCGGCCTGTTGCTGCAGCTCAAGGCCTTCGTGGACATCGTCCATGTCGCGGCCAACCATCAGCGCCTCAAAGGTTTCAACGCACTGCTTGGCGGTGCTTTTGCGCTGCGCCAATGGTTCAAGCGCAATCGCCAATCGCCGACTGTGGAGGCACCCTCAGGCGAGGAAGCCATGGACGGCTTCACTATCGATACCGAGCTATCGCATCGTCAGCTGACGAGCGCGTCTGCCCTGGTGGCTGCTCACGCCCCGCGTCAGCGCATCGTCGAGCAACGCCGCCGGCACTTCCAGGCCATGGCCCGCGCGCTGAGCAAGAGCGCAGGAATGCGGCCGCTGTGCCCATGCCTGCCGGATGACGCCGCCCCATATGTCTTCCCGCTATGGGTCGCCGAACCTGATCCGGGCTACGGCGAGTTGCGCCGGCTGGGCATCCCCGTGTCGCGCTGGGATCGGCTCTGGCCGGGTATCCCCGATCTGCCCGGGGATCAGGGCTTGAGCTGGTCCCATCATGTGCTGCAGCTGGCCTGCCATCAGGACCTGAGCGACGGCGAGGTCGAGCAGATCATCGCCGCCGTGCTTCGGCTGTATGCGCGCCCCAACCAGACGGCTGCAATGCAGACTGCAGGTGCGTCCCACGGGCTCGGGGCACAAGCGCTGGCCGAGCACCGGGCCTGAGCATGCGCAAGCTGCTGATGATCGCCTATCACTTCCCGCCGCTGGCGGGCAGCAGCGGCATCCAGCGCAGCCTGAGCTTCGCCCGACAGCTGCCCGAATTCGGCTGGACGCCGCTGGTGCTGAGCGCCCATCCGCGCGCCTACGAGAACCACAACGACGATCTGCTGCGACAACTGCCTGCCGACCTCCAGGTCACCCGGGCTTTCGCGCTGGACGCCAGCCGGCATCTGGCCCTGGCCGGTCGCTACCCGGGCTGGCTGGCACGGCCTGACCGCTGGACCAGCTGGCTGCTGGGCGCCGTGCCGGCGGGGCTGGCGATGATCCGGCGCGAACGCCCGGCAGCTATCTGGAGCACCTACCCGATCCCGACCGCACATCTCATCGCTGGCGTGCTGGCTCGGCTGAGCGGACTGCCCTGGGTCGCCGACTTCCGTGATCCGATGGCCCATGACGGCTATCCGCAGGATCCAGCCACCTGGCGCAGCTACCTGCGCACCGAGCGCGGCGTGTTCGAGCATGCCGACCGCATGGTGTTCACCACGCCCGGAGCAGCGGCGCTGTATCGCGCCCGCTACCCCACGCGCGCCGGCGATGTGAGCGTGATCGAGAACGGCTTCGATGAAGCTGCCTTCACCCGCGCCGAGCAGCACCCTGCCCGGGCGCTGAACCCGGGGTGCTACACCCTGCTACACAGCGGCATCGTCTACCCGGAATGGCGCAATCCCGCGGCCCTGTTCACCGCGCTGCGCGATCTGCTGAACCGGGGCCAGCTGCAGCCGGCGCAGCTTCGCCTGCGCTTTCGCGCACCTGTGCACGAGGCCTGGCTCACCGCCCTTGCAGCCAGCCACGGCGTGGGCGAGCTGATCGAAGTGTTACCCGCGCTGCCCTATCAGGAGGCGCTGCAGGAGATGCTGTGCGCAGATGCCCTGCTCGCGCTGCAGTCTCACGACTGCGGTGACCAGGTACCTGCCAAGGTCTACGAGTACCTGCGTGCGCGCAAGCCCATCCTCGGTCTGGCCGCCCCCAGCAGCGACACCGGCGCGCTGCTACAGCGCGCCAATGCCGGCCCGGTGTGTGCGCTCGAAGATGCCGGCGCCATCGCCGTTGCCCTCGAAACCCTGCTCACCCAGCTGCGTAGCGGTTCCGCCCCCCAGACCGATCCAACCCTGATCGATGCGGCATCGCGTCGCGGCCGCAGCGCGGCCCTGGCCGCGCTGCTCAACGATCTGACCACCCCGGCGGCAGCACGCGCCTTGACTCGCACCCTCTGAATCGACCCACCATGAGTTGGACCCTGTATCCGATCGGCGAATTCGCTGCGCTGAGCCCCAAGTGGGACGAGCTGCAACGCAGCTGCTCGAACGCCGCCTTCCTGGAGAGCAGCTTTCTGCGCCCCCTGCTGACTGAGTTCGGCACGGGCCGCGAGTTGCTGGCCTTCAGGCAGGAGGGCCCCAGGCTGGCGGCAGCAGCCATCGTCTTCCGTACAGGCACGGGGCGCTGGCAGCTCTTCCAGCCCTCGCAATTGCCCCTGGGTGCCTTGGTCTGCCCGCGCGACGCCGACCTGGATCAGCTGGCGAATGAACTGCTACGCGCACTGCCTGGCCTGGCGCTCATGCTCAGCCTGCCCCAACTCGACGACCTTCTCACCCCCCGTCCCGCCGACGGCGACCGGCTGCGCACGCAGAGCTATATCGACACCTCCTGGGTGGACATCAACGGCGACTTCGACGCGTACTGGGAAGCCCGCGGCAAGAACCTCAAACAGAACACCAAAAAGCAGCGCAACAAGCTGGCAGCCGAGGGGCAGAGCGCCAGCCTGGAGTGCCTGACCAGCGCCGACGACGTGGCGCAGGCCATCGCCGACTACGGCGCGCTGGAGAGTGCCGGCTGGAAGGCCGCCGACGGCACGGCCATCCATCCTGACAACAGCCAGGGACGCTTCTACCGGCAGATGCTGCAGAACTTCTGCGCCCTGGGCCGCGGGCGCATCTACCGCTACCGCTTCGGCGACAAGATCGTCGCCATGGACCTGTGCATAGACAGCGGCCCGGTCGTCATCATCCTGAAGACAGCCTACGACGAAAGCTTCAAGAGCCTGTCGCCCTCGACACTGATGCGCCAGGAGGAGTTCAAGCAGTTCTTCGAACAGGGTGTCTACCGACGCATCGAGTTCTACGGCAAGACGATGGAGTGGCATACGCGCTGGACCGATCAGGCGCGCCCCATCTTCCATGCCACCGCCTACCGTTGGGCAGCCCTCAAGCGCTTGCACAGCTGGCTGCGCGGCGGCGGCGAGCAGGAATCCCGCGCCGCCGAGACCGTGGCCGCGGCATGATGAGCCTTTCCAACCACGCCACGCAGGCCGGCACGACATGAGCGACACCCCGACGGTCCGCGGCGCGCTGGCCTGGTCCTTCGCGGAGCGCTATCTTGGGCTGAGCGTTGCCATCGTCAGCACCATGGTGCTGGCGCGACTGCTCACGCCAAAGGAAGTCGGCATCTACTCGCTGTGCGCCGCCGTCAGCACGCTGGCGACGATCTTTCGCGACTTCGGGACCTCGGAGTACCTGATCCAGGAGCGCGAGCTCACCCGCGACAAGCTGCGCAGCGCCTTTACCCTGACCCTGGTGATGGCCTGGAGCATCGCGATCGCCGTCTTCTTCGGCCGCAATCTGCTTGCCGACTACTACGCCGAACCCGGACTGCGCGACGTCCTGGCCGTGCTGGCACTGAATTTCCTGATGCTGCCACTGGCCTCGCCGGCCTACGCGATGCTCAACCGCGAGATGGCCTTCCGCAAGATCTTCATCCTGCAGACCTGCTCGAACATCATCGCCGCCGGCACGAGCATCACGCTGGCACTGCGCGGCCATGGCTATATGAGCCTGGCCTGGGGACCGGTGGCCGGCATCGGTGCCCAGGTGCTGCTGCAGATCTACATGCGGCCTGGAGATTCCATGATGCTGCCCGGCTTCACCGCGATCCGCCAAGCGCTGCGCTTCGGCTCGATGTTCACCACCTCGCGCCTGCTCGAATCGCTCGCGCACAACGGGCACGAGCTGATCATCGGCAAGCAGTTCGGCTTCACCGCGCTGGGCCTGTTCAGCCGGGCCACCGGATTGATCGACCTCTTGTTCACGGCCGTGACCTCGGCCGTCGCGCGCGTCGCCACCCCGGCACTGGCCGCTGACCACCGGGCCGGCCACAGCCTGGTGGAGCCCTTTGCCAAGGGCACTGCGCTGTTCACCAGCATCGCCTGGCCGTTCATGGGGTTCGTCGGGATGATGTCCACCGACATCATCCATCTGCTCTTCGGCGCGCAGTGGCTGCAAGCTGGGCCTATCGCCAGCCTGCTGGTGTTTGCCGCACTGCCCAACTGCCTGACCGCGCTGGCCACGAACACCCTGGCCGCGACCGGCCATGTCCAGCGCCGCATGTCCGTCGCGCTCTGGTACAGCCCGGTGCATCTGGCCTGCGTGTTTGCTGCCTCCTTTGTCAGCCTGCATGCAGTGGCCGCGGTGTTCAGCATCGGCCGGCTGCTGCAGTCCGGCCTGTACATCCATCACCTGCGCCAAGTGATGCAAACAAGCGCCCGCAGCCTGTTCGGGCCGAGCCTGTCCAGCGCAAAGATCACGGTCGCCTGCGTTGCAGGCCAAGCACTGGCACTGGCACTGAGCGCGCAACTCGGCTTGCCACTGCTGGCACGACTGCTGCTCGTTGCATTCGCGGCAGGCGCCAGCTGGCTCGTAGCGGCAAGGTTCCTGCGCCATCCAGTGTTGGACGAACTGGCGCGACTCGTCAAACACCTGAGAGCCCGGCATGCGTGACCTCCCCACTGCCGTCCCAGCACAGCCCATACCCGCCGAGCCCGCTTGGCCCGAGCCTCTGCGCTGGCTGGCCTTCCGCGCCCTCGAGCGCCTGAGCGCGCTGCGCGACGACACCGTCAGCCGCTTTCTCGAGCTCGACACCCAGACCGCCGGCGGCCCGGCCATGTGGCTGTATGTCTCCACCATCGGCGAGCTCAACGCAGTGAGCCCCGCGCTGGACTGGCTGCTCGCACAGCGGCCGGATCTGATCCCGGTGTTCATCACCGACCATCCGCACTACCGGGCCGCCTACGAGGCCCGCTACCCGCAGGCACGCGTCTGCGTGAGCCGTGGCTACAGCGCCGACGCCGTGCTTCTGGCGCGCCACTACCCGCCACAGCTGCTGGTGGTTGCCGAGATTCCCTGCATGCCGTCCGATGGGCCCTGCCGCTTTTCCTACGCCTTCGTGCGGCAGGCCAGCGAGGCCGGAGCGAAGCTGGCGTTGATCAATGGCTGGCTCTATCACTACGGCACAGCAGCGCGGCTGGACGCACTGGAGCGCCGCTGGTTCCAGCGCGATTACCTGCGGCGCTTCGACACCCTGTGCGTGCAGGACGAACCCACCCGCCAGCACCTGCTGGAGCGCGGCGCGCGGCCCGAGCGCGTGCATGTCACCGGCAACATGAAGTTCGATGCGATGAACCGCAGCGACTGGCGGGTGGAGCAAGCGCGCAGCCCGCGACTGCTGGGTTCGCTGCTGCAAGCCGGGCGCCCGGTGGTCGTGGCCGGCTGCGTCACGGATGCATCTGAACAAGCTGTCGTTTTGGATGCTTTCTGTCGACTGAGGTCGGAACTGGACGATGTGCTGCTAATTTTGGCGCCCCGCCATCCAGAGAACTCTCAAGCGATGGCCTCTCTTGCAGATGTCTTGAGCAGGTACGACCTAGGTGTTTCGTACCGAACTCAGCTCGAAGATGGCCCGCTGCCGGAAAGCTGCGACTGCCTCATCCTCGACACTGTTGGGGAGCTGCGCGACTTCTACGCTGCAGCAACCGTCTGCCATGTTGGTGTCGATCACAATGTGTTGGAGCCACTTGCTTTCAGCAAGCCGCTTACTGTTACGCCTAGCTGGAATCCGACCTATCCTTCCTATCCAGTTTTTCAGCAGCTGAGGTCAAAGGGAGTTCTGAGCATCCATTCAGATGCAGGCACACTTTCCACCTTCTGGCGCCAAGCAATTCAACAAGAGCAGACTGTAATTGCGCATCTGGAGCGCAGCGCTGCCGCTGTGGTTAGTTCTCGCGGCGCACTAGATGCTCACAAGCGAGCCTTGTACCCCAAACTTGTGCCGAAGTCCTAGCAGTCAATCGTCGCACCAGAATCTCAAGTCATTTCGATTTAGGCTCACAAGCCGCCCAATTCCTAGCGTCTGCACAACATGCCCCCCAAGCCCGACTCATTTGACGTCGTCATGGCAACTGATGTCCGCTTCTGGCGAGATCAGCTGGGCAGTCAAACCCGGATATCTCGCCTGCTGAAGTGGCTAATTAGCAAGGACTATTCGGTATGGATATTCTTTGCAGGAGAAACCACAGAAAAGGACTGCCGCGAGTTCCGGCAAAAATTCACAAATCCGAACATATGTCTCACGCCAGCAAAAGGTTATGGCGCAGCGTTACCTACCAATAAAACCCTTCTCCAAGAGCTTTCAGCACGCAGCCTGATCCATCACTTGCTGTGGAAGTCTCATAGGCTCAGGTACAAGCTGCTAAAGCTGGATAGTCCTCCCACCACCCTCGACTATTATTTTCATCAGGACTACGCAGACTTCTTCCGAGAGAAGCTAAAAGAGTATCGCCCGAAACTCGTGATCATTGAGTATCTTAGACTCGCTTACTTGATAAAGCAAAAACTGCCAAAAGACTGCTTGACAGCCATTGACCTGCATGACATACAGAGTAATCGCTGGCAGAGCTTCAAACAGACAGGGCGACTAAACACCCTGGCAGTCACAGGATGGCGTGAGCGGCTCAATTTGAAACGAGCAGACCATCTACTTGCGATCCAGCACACTGAAGCTGACTTCCTGAAGTCGAGATGGGGTTTGGACTCAGTGCTCACGGTGATGCACGCACCAGAAATCGCAAACCATGCTTTTTTCCCAACGGGCAACGTACTATTTGTAGGGTCGTCATCCAGTCCAAACATTGATGCTGCACGATGGCTAATTGGCTGCTGGCCCAAGATAACCAGCGCGATCCCACGCAAGCTTGAACTTAGAATTGCTGGTTCAGTCTGTGAATCTCTTCAAGACATCGCCCTGCCGCCAAACATTGTCCTACACGGAGTAGTAAATGATCTGGCCGTTCTTTACGCGAGCGCAGAGATAGTCTTGAACCCGGTTACTTACGGCTCAGGCCTTAAGATTAAAAGTGTCGAGGCTCTATGCAACTCTAGAGGCTTGCTTACGACTGCCGTAGGTGCGGAGGGTCTAATCGATGGCGGAAACAGCGGGTTCGTAATTGCTCCAGCAGGTGAACCGTTTTGTGATGCGTTCATCACACTAATGAGTGATCCAAACACAACCCAGCGCTTATCGACACAAGCGCATCACTACGCGCGAGAGCACTTTAGTGAAGATGCCGTATATGCCCCCATTGCAGGGCTGCTACCGCCCCCGTCAGAAGAATAGAGATTACCTTGACCTCAATCCTCGCCGACGCAATCTCGGGACCAATCATAAGAAGAACAGTAAAGGATTTGCCGCCAGCACAAATAGCATCAACCGAAGAACAAGAACTCCAATCTCCAGCCGAAAACACATCTACCGCCCCACAGCGAGTAGCGGCAACTGACTCCCCACAGCTGAAACCGGCAAGTCACATCCAACCAATTTCAAGCCAGAATTAGATTAAATTGAATTGCCCTGATGATCTGCAATTCAGCAATAGTCTGCGATTCAGTGGCAAAAATGGTTTATTGCCTCACCTTTGGCCTCACAAATTTAAAAGGGAACCACTGCGATATGGCGACATTGAGCCCTGATCAAGTGTCCATCCGAGCGGTGGGAGAAGTAGTTCCCGACGCCGCGAATCGGGAGTCAAGCCCTAGTGGCAATCGGATGCTGGAGATCGATGCCCTGCGCGGCATCGCCGCCGTGATGGTGGTGCTCTTCCACTACACGACGAAGTTCGACGAGTTCTTCAAGCACAGCAGCGCGCCTTTCTTCAGCGTGCCCTGGGGCTATCTGGGCGTGAACCTGTTCTTCATGATCAGCGGCTTCGTGATCTTCATGACGCTGAGCCGCACGCGCAGCGCCCGCGACTTCGTGGTCTCGCGTTTCAGTCGCCTCTATCCGGCCTATTGGGTGGCCGCAGCCATGACCTTTGCGCTGGTGGCCTGGATGGGCCTACCCGGCAAGGAGGTGTCGCCGGGCGCGGCCTTGCTGAACCTGCTGATGTTCCACGGCCTGTTCAAGGTGCCGCATGTCGATGGCGTGTACTGGACGCTGGAGATCGAGTTGCTGTTCTATGCCTGGGCGCTGCTGGCCTTCGGGCTGCGTTCGCTGGAGCGCGTTCACCTGCTGCTGCTGCTGGCACTGGGGCTGCAGCTGGTCTACAGCATCGCCCACCGCGTGTTTGGCGTCGATCTGTCGTGGACGCTGTCGCACGTGCTGATCCTGCCCTACATCGCCTGGTTCAGCTGCGGCATCATGGTCTATCGCTTGACGCAGGGCGGCGCGACGCGCGGACGCGATCTGGCGGTGCTGGGCTGCTCGATCGCCTCGATCGCAGCCGCGGGCTTCACTGGCCTCGCGCTGCTGGCGGCTGCGCTCTCGCTGGTGATCTACCTCGCCGCCAAGGGCCAGCTGAGCGTGCTGCGCATCGGCCTGCTCGGCTGGCTGGGCGAGGTGTCCTATTCGCTGTACCTGCTACATGAGAACATCGGCTGGGCCCTGCTGCTGCGCCTGAAGGCCGCCGGGGTCGACACCAATGTCTCGATCGCCATCACGCTGGTGGTGGCGCTGTCGCTGGCCTGGCTGGTCACGCGCACAGTCGAGAAACCGGCGATGCAGTGGATTCGCACCCGCTACCGCAGGCTGCAGGTGAAGGCTGCCTGACTCGGATGGGCCGCGTCAGACCTCGCCGCTTCGCGCTCTTGCTCTGCCTGGCCTGCCTGGGGCTCGCTGCCGCGTGGCTGTCATGGCCGCACTGGCAACTGGCGCGGCACGACGATGAACTGGCCCGCCGACTTCCGGCCCTGGGGGCCGAGCAAGGCCTTGCTGCGGACGGCTGCGGCACCATGCCGGCGTCTGGCGTGTTGCGCCTGCTGGTGCTCGGCCAGTCCAATGCCGGCAATCACGGCGAGTCAGTTACCCCACCGGCAGGGCCGGTGCGCCTGATGACGGCGCAGGGCTGCGTGATGGCCCATGATCCGCTGAGCGGCGGCACTGGCCAGGGCGCCAGCATCTGGACACGCCTGCCGGACGCGCTGCAGCGCGCTGGTGTCACGGCGTCGCCAGAGTTCGCTGTGGTCGCGGTCGACGCAAGTCTGATCTCCGACTGGAGTCGTTCGGACAGCCCGCTGGCGACACACCTGCAGGCCAGGCTGGCGCAGTTGGCCGCGAGCCAGTGGCGACCCCAGTTGGTGCTGTGGCAGCAGGGCGAGGCGGATGCGCGTGCAGGCACGTCGGCCGCGCGCTATGTGCAGGATTTCGAGGTGCTGAAGAACCGGCTGCGCGCGCAGGGCATCGATGCACCCATCGTCATCGCCTGCTCCACCCGCTGCGGTGCTGCCGACGGTACCCAGGTGCGACAGGCCGTGACCGAACTGCTCACGCGCCATCCGGACATGCGCCCGGGGCCGGACACGGACATCCTCGCCGGTGCGGAGCGCCATGGCCCCTGCCACCTGTCACAGACAGGCCTGCAGGCTGCGGCCGCCCTGTGGGCGCGCGCCATCGGTGCGGCGCTTGCGCCACAGGATCCGCGCAGCCGGCCCAGCCCGTGAGCAATTCGACAAGCGACCCCGATGCGAGCGATAGCCGCAGCGGCGCAGAGCACCGACACTCCGAACCAGCATCTATTCGGCCCGACCCATGAGCGACAACAGCAACAACACCCTCCTGCTCGGCAATCCGCGCTTCAAGCAGGATGCCCTGGCAGCCCTGGCGCGCGAAGCCGGCAGCGCAGCTGCCTGGCAGCAAGCCCTGGCCAGCGAGCCGCTGCAGGCGCTGCAGCAGATCGAGGGCGACTTTGCGATCGGCCTGCGCGAGGCCAGCGGCCGTTGCGTGCTGGCGGTGGACCGCTTTGCCGTGCAAACGCTGTGCTACCGGCTCACGCCGCAGGGCCTGCAGTTCGCCGAGCGCGCCGACGCCCTGGCGGACGGGGCGGAGATCGACGAGCAGGCAATCTTCGATTACCTGTTCTTCCACTGCATCCCGTCGCCACGCACCATCTTCAAGGATGTCTATCGCCTGCCGCCCGGCCACTGGGCGATCTACGAGCACGGCAAGCTGCGCGTCGAGCGCTACTGGACGCCAGCGTTCCAGCCGGCCGCAAGCACCGACTTCGGCTCCGCCGCGACGCGCTTCCGCGAACTGCTGCGCACCGCGGTGCAGACGCAGCTGGATGGCAGCAAGCCGGCCTGCTTCCTGAGCGGCGGCACCGACAGCTCCACGGTGGCCGGCATGATCCGCGAAGCCAGCGGCCAGCGCGCCGCCAGCTACTCGATCGGCTTCGAGGCGGAAGGCTACGACGAGATGGCTTTTGCGCGACTGGCAGCGCGCCACTTCGACACCGAGCATCACGAGTACTACGTGACGCCGCAGGATCTGGTGGACAGCATGCCGGCCGTGGCGGCGCATTACGACCAGCCCTTCGGCAACTCGTCCGCCCTGCCCGCCTACTACTGCGCCCGCATGGCCCGGCAGGATGGCGTGAGCAAGCTGCTGGCCGGCGACGGTGGCGACGAGCTCTTTGGCGGCAACGCCCGCTATGCCAAGCAGCGCGTCTTCGGCTGGTATCAGCAGGTGCCGGGGCCGCTGCGCTCCGGCCTGCTCGAGCCGGTGTTCGAGAGCGCGCTGCTGCGCCGCACGCCGTTGCTCAAGAAGGGCAGCAGCTATATCGAGCAGGCCAAGGTCGCCATGCCGGCGCGGCTGCAGATGTACAACCTGCTGCTGCGCTTGGGCGTGGACAAGGTGCTGACGCCGGGATTCCTGGCCCGGCTCGATCGCCAGGGCCCGGCACGTCACCAGCAGGCGGTGTGGGATCAGGTGCAAGGCGCCAGCGAGCTCAACACCACGCTGGCCTACGACTGGCGCTACACCTTGGCCGAGAGCGACCTGCCCAAGGTTCGCGAGACCACGCGTCTGGCCGGTGTGGCCGTGGGCTTCCCGATGCTGGACCAGGCGCTGCTGGATTTCTCGCTGACGCTGCCGGACGATTACAAGCTGCGCGGCCTGAAGCTGCGCTGGTTCTTCAAGGAGGCGCTCCGTGGCTTCCTGCCCGACGAGATCCTGGTGAAGAAAAAGCAGGGCTTTGGCCTGCCCTTCGGTGTGTGGCTGACGCGCAATCCCAAGCTGATGGGCCTGGCGCGCGAGGCACTGGACAGCCTCTCACGCCGGCACATCGTGCGGCCGGCCTTCATCAAAGAGCTGCTCGACACGCATCTGCCCGCGTATCCGGGCTACTACGGCGAGATGGTCTGGATCCTGACGATGCTGGAGCTGTGGCTGCAGGCCCATGCGCCGGGATTCCGCGTCGCGGAATGAGCCGGCCTCAGCCGCGCAGCCGCCGCAGCATATTGCCCAGGTCGCTGAACCAGGGGCGCGGATCGCGCCGGTCCCAGACGAAGTAGCACACGCCGGGGCGCAGGAAGTCAGCGAGGAAGCGCCAGACCTCGGCGGCAGGCCGGCGCTTGAAATGCCTGTCCTGGATGCGGCTGGGCTGCAGCAGGATGCGCACCAGGCGCTTGACCTCGGTGAGCACCATACGGCAGCGCAGGTCGTCGCGGGGCGGCGGCAGCGTGGGCAAACCGCGACCGCTGCAGGCGCGGTAGGCCAGCAGCGCAAAGCCGGCGCCGCAGTGCACCGCCAGCGGAAAGCTTCCCCAGAAGCGCCCGTTGATCTCCATCAGCACCGCACGTCCGCTGGCTTCGTCCAGCCGGTACTCCACCATCGCCGGCCCTTGCCAACCGATGCGCTGCAGGAGCGCAATGGATCGCTGCTGCAGTTCGGCATGCTGGTCCAGCGGCACGGCGTCGCAGACGCTGGAAAAACCGCCCTCAGGCGGCCACTCGGCCACACGCAGGTGCTGGAAACGCCGCACCGCCTGCCCCTCGTGCATGAAGAAGAACTGTCCGAGGCCGCGGCCGGCGCAATAGCTCTGCAGCAGCGGCCAGCACCCGATGGGCTGATAGCGAGCCGCAGCCGCGAGAAATTCGGCCGCATCGTTGACGTACTCGGCCTTCAGCAGCGGCAGGCCATGGGCTTCGAGCGCATGCATCACCTCGGCCGGGTCGCGCCACTTCATCACGCCAGGGAAGCGGAAGCTCGCGGCGATGGCCGGCAATTCATGCGCCGAGCGAGGCTCGACGGTCTGCGGCACTTCGATGCCGACTTCGCTGGCCACCGCCAGCGTGCGAGCCTTGTCCAGCACCGTGGACCAGGCCTGCGCATCGGGCAGCACGGCCCGCACCTGCCCCAGCTGGTCCTGCCGCTTCATCAACCAGGCCACATTGGTCTCGGATATGGCCAGCAGGCAGCAGGGACCGAGCTCCTCGCCCAAGGCACGTATCGTGCGCAATAGCGCCTCGCTGCGGGCTTCCTCCACGACGAGGCCGCGAGCGAGGTAGCGCGACGACAGACCGATGGCATGCGGATCCTGTGCAATGCCGATCACGGTGACACCCGCTCGGCCAAGCTCACGCACCACGCCAAGCCCGATCTGCGTCTCCAGACCGAGCACGATGCATGGCGGCAATCCCGCCGGCGCCCGGCCGGCCTGCGTCTCAGGCGTGCCGCCGCTCACGCCTGCCCCGCCCGTGGTCGGCGCAAGCGTGCGAGCGCCCACAAGCCCAGCAGCACCGCGGCCGCCGAAGCGCTGAGGCTCTGACCCAAGCGCTCGACCGGCGTGGCATGCCAGCGCAGTTCGACCCGGTGCTCACCGGCACGCAGCGGCACTTCGATCAGGCCGGTGCGTGCGTCGATGCGATGCTCGATGCGGGTGCCGTCGACCTCGACCGTCCATCCGGGGAAATGGAACACCGGAAGCCGCAGCGCCACGTCGGCCGGCGCCTGGATCCGCCACTGCCGGCCGTCGCCGTACTGCGCCGTCAGTTGACACTCGGCCTGCAGTCGCTGGCATTCGGCAGCCAGTCCACCCCGCGCGAAGTCGCGCCACTCGGGGCCGCGCCAACGGCTGGCGTACTCCGGCACGCCGCGATAGCCGCCGCCGGCCAGCGAGATCGCCCGGCAGGCGGTGTCGCCACTGGCGCAGTTGCCATCGAAGCCGTCCTGCAGGAAGCGTCGCTCCAGGGGACGGAAGCTGTAATCCCCTGCGCGGATTTCGGCACTCAGCGGCGCGCCGTCGCCATAGCTGGCCTTGAAGGCGACGCCGATGCCGGTAAGCAGGCTCAGCGCCAGCGAGCCCCCCAGCAGCACGGTCCAGCCCCGCTGCCGGCGGGCTTGGGCGCGCACGAGCAGCAGACCGGCAGCGATCGCGCCGACCAGGTAGAGCACCGACACGAAGCGGTACGGCAGCTGAATGCGCAGCAAGGGCCATTCGAAGGTCCAGAGCGGATAGGACAGCTCGGAACCGAAGAACAAGGCCACCCCTCCCATCGCCAGAGCCGCAGGCACTGGCGCATCGAGCGGCCCCTGCCTGCGATTGACGTAGGCATAAGCCATTGCTGCTGCAATCAGCAGCAGCGCCGGCAGCGCGATGGGCCACTGGAAGGAGAACCACTGCACACCATGCCAGCGCATGCTGAACGTGGGCCAGGCGAAGGCTTGCAGGATGTGGCTGCCCGTCCAGGCCGTGGTGTTGATGTGCTGCATCGAGCCCAGCGCCGGCAGCAGGTAGACAGCGCTGAGCGCAAGGCCCAGTGCCGCTGTCAGCGACCAGCCGAGCACAGCGCGGGGCAGCGCAGCCCAGTAGCCCCGCGGATCACCGAGCGGGCGCGCAAAGGCCACGGCCGAGAAACAGACCAGATTCACCAGCGCGCTGATGGTGTGGGAGCACACCGCCAGGCCGATGGCCAGCGCCGCTGCGATGTTCACCAGCCGCCGATCAGCACCTGGACGCATCAGGGCCCAGAGCAGCAGGCCGTGCGAGGCGTAGCCCAGCGAGGCCCAGGCGAAGCCATGGAACTTGTAGTGGAGCATCGCCAGAAAGGGACTGAAGAGCGCCACCAGCGCGATGAACACGGCGGTACGCCAGCTCGTGTAGCTGCTCATCGTCAGGTAGACGAACCAGGCGAACAGCGCATTGCCGGCCACCTCGACCAGCTGCATGGCCTGCCAAGCCGGCACAGCGGTCGCCAGCGCCACCCATGCCGTGGCCATGTAATACAGCGGCGAGTAGAAGACGAAGGCCGGCTCGCCGAGGCCGAAACTGGCAGTGAAGGTCCAGCGCGGATAGAAGGCGCCGGCAGCCACGTTGTCCAGGTACTCGCGCACCCAGTTGTAGTGAATGAAGATGTCGAAGTTGATGTCGGCCCGCGGCGACCAGATGTGCGGCCAATTCAGCAGCAGTGCACCGAGCAGGCAGAGCGCGAAGGCCAGCGCATGCTGCGACACCCCGGCAGGCCTTTGCATGGCGAGAGGGAGATTCATGGCTCAGTGGGACCTTTCGAAAGCGCGCACTGCCGGCTCTTCGGCCGGGCTTTGCGCCGCCGGCGGACGCGGCTGACGAATGATGAAGACGGGACGCGCCTTCTGCTCGTCGTAGATGTTGGAGAGGTAGACGGCAATCACGCCCAGCGCCAGCAGGATCATGCCGCCCAGCAGGATCTGCACGGCGATGACCGTGGTGAAGCCTATGGCGGCGGTACCCAGCATGTAGCGCACCAGCGTCTGGATCAGCAGCACGAAGCCCAGTGCGGCGACCGCAAAGCCGGTGTAGGCCACCAGCCTCAGCGGCAGCGACGAGAAGGCCAGCATGTTGTTGATCGAGTAGCGCAGCAGCGACATGCCGGACCACTTGGTCATGCCGACCTCGCGCTCCTGCACGTCGAACTCAAGGTTCTTGACGCGGAATCCGACCCACGTCACCAGACCCCGGAAGAAGCGCTTGCGCTCGGGACAGGCCAGCAGCACATCCGCCACCTGGCGATCGATCAGCTTGAAGTCGCTGGCGCCTTCCATGTCGTGCCCCACGGCACGGCTCATGATGCGATTGAACAGGCCAGCTGCGGCACGGTAGAGCGCCGATTCGGCAGAGCGCCGGCGCTTGGTGGCATTGACGACATCGAAACCATCGCGCCAGGCCTGCAGCATCTCTACGATCAGCTCGGGCGGGTGCTGCAGGTCGGCATCGATGAACACGATCGCCTGACCTCGCGCCACAGCAAGGCCGGCAGCCATGGCCGCTTCCTTGCCGAAGTTGCGCGCAAGATTGACGGCAACCAGCTCCGGGTGGTCCGCAGACATGCGTTCCAGCACCTGCTCGGTGGCATCAGCGGAGCCGTCGTTGACGATCACCAACTCGTAGCTGCGGACCAGCGGCGCGACGATGCGATTCAAGCGATCGAACAAGCGAGGCAGGCCCTCGGCCTCGTTGTAGGCCGGCACAACGATGGAAAGCACTGGATCCATTCAACTCTGCTCCCGTCTGCGAAAGACAATGCGCATTGCGGCATAGGTCAGCAGCACGAGCACCACCTCGGCGAGCACCTTTGCCACGATCAGATGACCGCCCACCACTTTGAGCATGGCCACAACCACCCACGGCGACACCAGGAAGGTCAGCAGGGCGACCGCAGCATAACGCCCCCCTTGGCCGGCCACGCCATGCCTGGGTGCGTCAAGAGACTGCCGGAAGGTCACGTAGCGATGCCCGAGGAAGCCGGCAGCCGCGCCAGTTGCCCGAGCGACGAACTGGGCCAGAACCGTTGACGCATTGAGCCCCTGCACCAGCACAAGGAAAACCAGCAAGTCGAGCAGGAACAGCGACGCCCCCACGCCCAGGTAGCGCACGAAGGAGTGCCCGGCGAGTGTCGAGAGCAGGCGGTGCAATGCGGTCAAGGAACAGCCCCTATTCGTGCTAGTTGAGGCGCCGCAGGGCTTGACCGGCATAGCGGGCCAGCGTGGCGCCAAGCGATACCGCAGGCATGCCAACGGGCACAGGCGCACTCGGATGCTGCGACACAAGCGACGGGAAGGAGCCTGTTTCCAGGCTTGCCCGGGATTGCGCAAGGAAGCGACACAGGGCCTCAAAGCGTCGCACGACCACGGCGTCTGGCGCCGTCGAGTCCGGTTTGAGCATCTCGAAGTTGTGCGAGACGATGACGAAGCTGGACCACGACAGTTGCCTGGCCTGCTCCAGCGCAGAGCGCAGCTCGCTGAAACTGCAGGCGCCGACCTGCGCGGGCCTGAGTCGGCCGCGGCCGTCACGGAAGACGGCGATCGGAAACTCGCGCAGCCCTTCGGCATCGAAGTCAGTTGCCCTCGCACGATCATCGCCCAGCGACGCCAGGCTGATGTCGTAGCAGCGATTGAGGCTGCTATCCGCTTCGAAGCCGAGGTGACGCAGCGCCTGCAGGGTCGAACCATCGGCGGCATAGCTGCCGGCACGAAACACGGTCGGGGTTGGCGCACCCGCCTCCTGAAGCATCTGACGGCCATGCTCGATCAGGCGGATTTGCTCCTCCAGCGTGTAGTGGCACAGGTGCTGGCGCTTGCGCTCGCAATCCGCGATCAGCGGCACCGGGCTTTCGTCGACCCACTCCGGATGCAGATGGAGTTGCACCTCCTGGCCGGCGTCCAGGATCAGCTGCACGATGGTGCGCAGGTGCTGACGGCCAAAGCGCATCGCAAAAAGGGGCTCGACGAAGAAGACACCCTTCAGACCGTTGCGATTGAGGATCTCCAGCGTCTTGGGCAAGGCATAGCCGTTCTCGCTGGAGTCCCCGTACACATAGCGCTGAAAGCTCCAGGGGAAGTCAGCGTCGAGCCGGTCCCAGCCTCGGCACCAGATCTCGGTATCGAAAGAAAGCACCACTCTCATTCGCTCAGACACGGACTGCCTCCCGACTTGAGCGTATGGACGAGGTTGAGCGTGGCCGAGTGGATGAGCGTGAAACAGGTCCTGAAGTACTCGTCGCCCAAGGTGTGCGGATCGTGCAGATGCACGCGGCGCGGCGTGGCCCAGTGACCGAGCAGTACGATCGATCGAGCCGGGATGCCTTGAGCCACGAGGCGCCGCAAGTGCCGCACCTCCATGGCGAGGAGCAGATCGCCCTCCTGATAGCTGTAGTCGGAAATGTCGGTCGCCGCATGCCGGCTCAGGTCCACACCAAACCGGGCGGCTGTCTCGACGGCCTTGTGAAAGGCCGGCGCACCGGTCGTCGTCGACAGCCCCAGCGAGCTGGTCCGCACACCGAGCTGGCGGGCCACGCCCTCGCCGAATGCGCTGCGGTTGATGTTGCCCAGGCAGACGAAGACCAGGCGGCGTGTCGACGACGACTCCGGCTCCAGGTGCGCGTCGAGACGGCCACTCAGGTATTCAAGCTCACCGAGCAGGCTGCGCACCCAGCCACGCGCCGTGCCGTGATTGGTGCGGGTGCCCTGCATCAGTCGCTGCACCGCTGAGGATCCGTGGGTGCTCATGCGCGCTCCACGGCAGCCGGTGAGCGCTGACGCCAGGCCAGCACGATCAGCAGCGCCAGCGCCGCCAAGCTGACCCCGGCGCCCCAGCGCTCCTGGGGCAATCGCTGCCAGACCAGGCTCAGTCGATGCTCGCCTGCGGGCAGCGACAGCTTGATCAGCCCTGTGCTCGCATCGACAGCATGCGCAAGGACAGCACCGTCTGCACGCAGCTGCCAAGCAGGAAAGTCGAAGACTGGCAGGACCAGCTGCAGCGGGCTGCCTGCGCTGACTTGCCAGACATAGGACTCATTGCCGCTAGCCGGCAATGGGCCGCAGCGGGCTCCCAGGCCAAGACATTGCGCGGCGATGCCCCGTCGGGCTACCTCCGCTGCAAGCGGCTTTGCTGCCGGAGTCTGGTACTCCGGAAGTCCGACGTAACCGGCTGCGACCCTGTACTCCTCGACACAATCGGTCTTGCGCTTGCCTAGCGAGAGACAGTCGCGCCCTTGCAGAAAGGCGGAGCGGAACTCACCGAAGCTGAACTCCCCCTGCGACAGACTCGAATGCAAGGGGCGCGCATCGGCCACGCCGGCCTTGTAGAGCGAAGCGACTCCCATCGCCAGGCTCACACCCAGCAGACTCAGCGGCAGCAAGGCTGCACGGTTCGCACGACCAGTGCGTCGCAACAGGACTTCTGCCATCAGCGCCAGCAGCAGCAATCCCGGCAGGCCCACAAGAACCAGGCTGCGCCAGGGGTACTGGATCTTCCGAATGGGCGTATCGAGCAGCCACAGCGGATAGGCAAGTTCGCTCGACAAGAACAGCGCGCCCAATCCGACGCCCGCCAACAGCAGGACAGGCCGGGCCTGTTCGACTGTCAGGCTGCGACGCGAACGCCAGAAGTAGAACGCTGGCACCAGCAGCACGACGGCGCTCTGCAGTGCCACGGGCCACTGAAAGGCAGGCCAGTTCATGCCGTAACGTGTCGCGGTCCAGGTCGGGAACGCGAAGCTGTGCCAAGGCAGATAGGCCTGGGTCCAGACCTGCGAGGAGATCAGGCCCATGGAGCCAAGTGCGGGCACGAGGTAGGCAGCGCTCAGCGCAAGGCCCAGCGCCACGGTGACAAGCCAGGCCGCCAGACGACGCAGAGCCACTGCAGGCCCTTGATGGCGCCAGTCGCTCAGTGCCACCAGACCATGGGCGACACTGAAGTACAGCATCGCCATCAAGCCACTGACTGTGTGAAGCAGAGTCAGCAGTGCGATAGCCAGGGCAGCCCAAGCGTCAATTCCCCGACGCAAGGGGCGCAGCACAGCCCAGAAGAGCAGGCCGAAGCTGCAGATGGCCACGGCCCAGGGGAAGCCATTGAACTTGTAGCTGATGCCCACCAGGAACGGGCTGAACATCGACGCCAGCGCTGCCAGTGCGGCAATCCATCCCCTGGTGTGATGTGCCAGCCCCAGGTAGACCGTCCAGCCCAGCAGGAAGCTCGCGGACACCTCCAGGACTTGCATTGAAGTCCAGGCAGAGGCACCGAGCGCGATCAGCCCCGAAGTCGCGAAGTAGTACAGCGGCGAGTAATACAGGAATACCGGCTCGCCCATCTCGAAGCGCGCATGCCGTGCCCAGCGCGGATACGCATCGCCGCCGAGCAGGGCCTCGGCAAAGTCCTTCACCCAGAAGTGATGCAGGTAGAAGTCGTTATTGGTATCAGCGAGTTGCAGCACTAGATGCGGCACGTGGAACACCAATGCGGCCACAAGCAGCATGCCAAGCACTCGCAGCGCCTCGTGCCTTCCCCTCACGTCGTTCAAACCCGGCTCAAGCATGCTCATCGCGACGTACGTTCACTTGCGCTTGCCTTTGCCCCAGGTGTAGACCGAGGTCACTGCATAGTTCCAGACGGCGCCGACAAGGATGCCGGCGATCGCAGCCAGCACCCAGCCGCCATCACGACTGAAAAGGTAATGTGCAACACCGACGTTGGCGACGGCGCCGACACTGCAGACCAGCATGAAAGACAACAGACCGAACAGCCAGGCCCTGCCCTTCAATTGCTGGTCCCTGTAGGTGATGAGGTTGTTGACGAAAAAGTTGAAGACCATCGCCACTGAGGTCGCAATCACTTGGCCGGTCGTGAAGTCAGCGTAGCCGCCCTTGAAGACGGCCGTGAGCAGCGCCATGTGCACGAACACGCCAAGGCCACCGATCAGGCCGAAGGCCACGAAACGGACCGGCACGATGTGGCCGATCAGCTTGTCAAGCAGCAGCATGAGGTAGTCCCACGCCACCTGGTTGTCCAGCTTGCTCTCTCCGGCAAGCCGGTTGCGGAAGGTGTACGGAATCTCCTTGAATCGCAGCGGCTCAGGAGCGGATGCGAACAGGTCGACGAGGATCTTGAACCCCAGCGCCGAAAGCCTGCGTACGCTACCGTGAAGCACCGAGCGCCGGAGCATGAAGAAGCCGCTCATCGGATCTTTCAGGCTAGCGGGAACCACCAGGTGACTCAGGCGCGTCGCAAACCGGCTAATTGCTGCTCGGCTTTCATCCCATTCACCCAGGCCTCCACCATCCACATAGCGGCTTCCCACCACGATGTCCAAATCCTCGCCCTCGAGGCTCGCCAGCATCTGCGGCAGGATGCGCTCGTCGTGCTGCAGATCGGCATCCATGACGGCCACATAAGGCGCGCTGCTGGCAAGCATGCCTTCCACACAAGCCGATGACAGTCCGCGCCGGCCGATGCGCTGCAGGCAACGCACGCGACGGTCCTCTGCCGAGAGCGCACGCACTTCGTCGGCGGTACCGTCAGGCGAATCGTCATCGACGAAGATCACCTCCCAGTTGCGCCCCGGCAATGCGGCGTCGATGCGGCGAACCAGCTCGCGCACATTGTCCTTCTCCTTGTATGTCGGCACGACGATCGACAACTCGCAGCCTGCCGAGGGGCGGCCGGCGATGCCGGCGGAGTCAGCGGGGGTATGCAGCATTGGATTCCCTGACATAAGAGTTCTTTTCGATATCTGCAAGTTCAAGTGGCGAGACTCGGCACAACACAGCGGACCGGCGCGCTCGTGTTGCGCCACAAACGCAGCACGAAGCGCCACGCACTGCGGTCCCAGGGCGTGAAGCGAGGCAGCTGGAACAGATCGGTCTTGCCCGCAGCGGAGGCGCCCCAGGATGTCGACACTGCCGCCTCGAAACCCAGCGAGCGCGTGAGGTCCAGGATACGGGCGTCGTAGTCCTCATCGGGCCGCCCGTTCGGGTAAGCGAACAGAGTCACCGATTCCCCCAACAGCCGCTCGAGCGCCTGCTTGCCTTCGAGGATCTCGGCTCTTGCACTCTGATCGTCCAGTCTCGCCAGGATCGGATGGCTGACGGTGTGAGCACCGATCAGCATGCCTGCGCGCCGCAGGGCCAGCACTTGCGCCGACGTCATCATCAGGTCGTCAGGCGGGACTACCCCGGCTCGCTCGGCCACAGCCTCAGCAAGCGCAAGCCGCTGCGGTGGCTCGCAGTACTTGATCTGCCCGATCACGGCATCGATGGCCTGGCGACGGGCGTGGCTGTCGTCCAGCGCATGCCGACCCAGCGACCAGCCGTCGGGCAAACCGTCCAGATCCAGCATCTTCTGGCTGCAATGGCGCACGGCCTCGATCACCGTATCGTTCCACATGCGTCCACCATCGAGGAAGCCAGTCGAGACGAAGAAGGTCGCGTTCAGGCCATGACGCTTCAGGATGGGCAGCGCAACGTCGTGGTTGTCCGCATAGCCATCGTCAAAGGTGATCGCCACCGCTCGGTCGGGCAAGGTCCCTGCGCGCAGCGCATCAACGGCACGATCCAATGGCAGCACTCTGAACCAGCGACTCAGCCACGAGCACACACGATCGAAACGCTCGGCATCGATTTCATCCGGGAACAACGGATCGGGACGCGGCACCACGCGATGGAAGATGAGGATGCTCAGGCGCGCATCGCGGCCCGCAGGAAACATCGCCTTGATCAGCGGCGCGACGATCATTTGGCAGGCCTTTGATTCGACAAGGTCGTGCTCGTCGCCTCGATGCCGAGAATTCGCATCCATCGCGGCACCACGTCGGTTTCCGTCTGCCAGCGCTTGCGCTGCAGCCAGAACCGGGTGGCAACCACCAGCACCATGATGTTGTAAGGCAGATCGAAGTAGGCGAGGCTGAGGAATGCGCCGCCGACCGCATAGGCGACCAGCGAAACCTGGCACATCGCAGCGAGGTCGACACACCAGCGCGCTTGGGCGTGCTTGGGTGCCTCGCGCAGGATCCAGGAAGCGCTACGCCAGGTTGCCAACCAGATGGCGAGAAAGGCAAACAGCCCGGGGAAGCCGTGGTTTCCAAGTGCCTGGAAATAGATGCTGTGTGCAGCGTGCACATAGTCCGGATACGGCGAGAAGCGGGCAAACAGATCTGGACGTGCAGGATTGAAGCCCACGCCGAGCGGATAGTGCCAGGCGATGTTCCACGCAGCCCACCAAGCGCTGATGCGACCCATCGCCGAGCGGTCCTCCTGGTAGTTGTCGATCGTCTGCATGCGAGCCGTCCATTCGTCAGGCATGAAGGTGATCATCACCGCGCCAGCGACAACGAGCACCAATGCCGTGCGCAGCTTGTTCTTTCCTTTGAGCCACAGGAAAGCTGCCATCGCGATGATCGCCAGCAAGGCGCCGCGCGAATGGCTACCCAGCGCCGACACTGCACAGAGAATCATCATCAGCAGCAGGAGCCGCTTGAGCCAGACATTCTTGACCTGGAGGTGAAGAAAGCGCAGCAGCGGCACCGTCATCACCAGTGCCAGTGCAAACTCGTTGTTGTCCTGAATGAATGAACCCGGCGGGCCCCACACGCGATAGGCACCCGCATGGATCAAGGTGAAGAGTCCACCCTTGGTACCAAGAAGCGCCAGCGACATCACAACCACCCACATGAGCAATTGAATGTGATCGCGACTGCGGATCACGGCCAAAGCGACAAAGATCATTAGGTTGATCTTCATGACCTTGTCCCACTGCCCATAGTCCCGCGCCGGGTCGAGACCAACCAGCCAAGAGACAGTCAGCACCACGCAGAATACGAAGAAGGCCCAGACCGGCGGCCCCTTGAAGGGCGACTCCTTCTCCCTCGTCAAAAACAGCCCGATGAGCGTTGCGAGAGCTGCGGCCGCGGCCAGCGGCGCGCTGTAGGCAAAGCCCCAAGTGAATCGATGTGGATTCATGATGCTCAGCCAAGTCCACAGCAGCACGCCCACCCAGGGGCGCCGCAGCGCGATCAGGCAGGCTACACCTACGATGAGTACAAGGGCGATATCGCGCATCGACGTTTGCCTCAGCTGACGTGACTGACGATGTAGCGGAACTTGCCCGACTTCTCGGCCGGGATGGTCTCGACGAAGCCGACCTCGACTTCTACCTCGGTCCCAAGGCGGCGGCGGAAGCCCTCGACGATGACCGATTGTCCCCGCGCGCGGTCGAAGCCGGGCTCCGGCACCAGCAGCACCTCGGTGCGAGAGCGGCTGTGCTGGATGACCTTGAAGGAAGCCAGGCCCGGCAGGTCGCGCAGGATGTAGATCAGCGCCAGGCCGTGCATCACCGTGCCGTCGGCGGCAACCACGAAGTCGGTGGTGCGGCCCTGGATCTCCTTGAGCATGGGCAGTCCTCGACCGCAGGCACAGGCGCGATCGTCCATCACCGCCACGTCGCCGGTGCGGTAGCGGATGAAGGGGAAGTCGCGTGTGGCCAGGTGTGTGACGACGATCTCGCCGGGCTGCCCCGTGGGCACCGGCGCTCCGTCGCGATCCACCAGCTCGACGATCACGTCCTCCGCAGTGATGTGCATGCCACCGGAGGGGCACTCGTGCGCGATGAAGCCGGCATCGCGCCCGCCATAGCCGTTGGCCACCGGGCAGCCGAAGACCTCGCTGATCTGCGCGCGCTGCTCGTCATAGAGCCGCTCCGAGGTGACGAAGGCCACCTTGATGCCGAGATCGTCCATGCGCTGGCCACGGGCCTTGGCATGCCGCGCGATGTGCGACAGCGCGGACGGATAGCCGAACAGCATGCGCGGACGCTTGCGGCGGATCGTGGCGACGAAGCCGTCCAGCTTCGTCTCGCTCATCTCGAAGGCGGGTAGCAGCTCGGTGCGCAGCAGCTTGTCGCGCCAGGCCTTGATGCGGTCCTGCTTGCCCAGCTCGATCGGCGAACCCCAGACCACCATCTCCGGGTCGCCGATGTCTACGCCCCACCAGCGGGTGGCGCGCCACTTGGCCGCCACATCGTGCGAGACGCGCTCCTTGCCGATGAAGAAGATCAGCGGCTCGCCGGAGGAGCCGCCGGTGTTGAATCGGGCCAGGCCCTGCGCCCGCTCGCTCTTCAGCGCCTCGGTATTGGCGCGGATCACCGCCTTGGTCAGAAACGGCAGCTGCTGCAGCTCGCTCAGGCTGCGCAGGCCCTGCGCCGGCAGGCCAAGCGACTTGAAGAGATCGCGGTAGTACGGCACATGCTGTCCGACGTCTGCCAGCAGCGCATTGAGCCTCCGCAGCTGCAGCGCTTCGAGCTCGGCGCGGCCCAGCCATTGGCTGCTCTCCAGGCTCTTGCGCACCGCGACGCTGTCGTGGTGCTTGAGCCGCTCGTGCAGCGGGAAGAGAACGCCTGAAACCAGTTGGGTGTACATGCCAAGAACTGCTTGAAGCCTTGTCGTTTCTTTTCTTTGCGCCTACCCTCAGCGGGTCGTCGCCAACGCATCGCCGTAGCACTGCGCAAGTCGCGGTGCGACAGACGTCCAGCTGTAGTCGCCAACGACGGCCAGACCTCCATCGCGCAGGCGCTGGCGCAAGACCTGATCTAGAAGCAGCCGGGCAATCGCGTCTGCCATTGCCGCCGGGTCTGCAGGCGGCACGAGCAGCGCCGACACTTCATGCTGCACCAGATCCGGTACGCCCCCGACATCGGTAGTCACCACCGGCACGCCAGCGGCGAGCGATTCCAACACCGACACCGGCGTGTTGTCCACCAGACTGGGATTCAGACTGATATCGGCATCGGCAAGGAGACGGGCAATGCCTTCTCGGTCGAGGCGACCGCAAAAACTCACGCTTTCGCCGAGCTCGAGTTCTTCTGCAAGAGCAAGGAGCGCCCCCTTCTCGGGACCAGAGCCGGCAATGCTCAGGCGTGCGCCGGGATGCCGTTGACGCACAAGCGCGAAGGCTCGCAGCGCACTGGCGTTGTCGTACACCGGCTCGAGGTTGCGCAATACGACCAAGTGAGGTCGACTGGCATCGAAGGAATCCGGGCTGCGTGGCTTGAACAGCGTCAGGTCCACCACATTAGGCACAATCTGCGAGCGCCACCCTTGCGCGAGAAACACGCGCTGCAGAAACGGCGAAGGCACGGTGAGCACCGCAGCGCGGTCGAGGCTCGGGCCAACAAATGCTCGTGAGTGCGCCAGGAAGCGCTGCGCCTCGCCGCCGTGGTAGTTGACCAGCACCGGACGGCCGCGCAGTCGCCCTATCCAGATCGCCGGCGCGGCAAACAGGTGCCAGGACCAGCCGGAATTGGCCAACACGTGCATCAGTTCGCAGCGCCCCGCGGCCCGCCACAAGGCAAGCAGATAGGGCAGCAGGCGCGCCATCGCGCGAAGCACCGGAATACCCCCTAGCCAGCCCGGGCGGTAGGGTGCATTGGTCTGTACCACATCGACGCGCGCACCTGACTGCGCGAGCAGTTCGGCCAACTGGCGCACCTGGTTCGCCATACCGCCAGCCGGCGGCGGCAAGGGGCCGACGAGCGCCAGCCGCAAACCCTGCAGTTGCCCCGCCGCTTCGGTCATCGACGCCCCGTCAGCGCCTCGTAGACAGCCGGATAGTTCGCGACAGAGGCTGCCCAGTTGCGTTCCGCTTCGACGAAGCGGCGCCCTTGGGAGCGCAGCTGCGACCAGAGTCCAGGTTGGCCGAGCAGCGCAAGCACGGCCCCCGCCAGGGCCTCATCGCTGCCGGCCTTGAACAGCATGCCGGTCTCGCCATGGCGGATCAGCTCCTTGTGGCCACCGACATCGGAGGCAACGAGGATGCGCCCCTGCGCCATCGCCTCCAGCGGCTTCAGCGGCGTAACCAGCTCGGTCAGGCGCATCGAATGGCGCGGATAGACCAGCACGTCCACTAGGTCGTAGTAGCGATTCACCTCGGCATGCGGCACACGGCCGGTGAACACGATCTTGTCCTGCAGGCCCAGGCGCTGGGCCTGGGCTTTCAGCGCCGCATCCTGCGGGCCGCCGCCGACCAGCAGCACGCGCACGTCCGGCCGCTGGGCGACGATGCGCGGCAGCGCGTCGAGCAGCAGGTCCAGTCCTTCGTAGGCATAGAAAGAGCCGATGAAGCCCAGCACCGTGCAGCCCGTCAGGCCCAGCTGGGCCTTCAGCGCCTCGTCCGGCTGGCCGCCGGGCTCGAAGGACTCGATGTCCACAGCATTGGGAATCACGGTGACCTTCTCAGCGGGGATGCCACGCGCGACGATGTCGCTGCGCAGCCCTTCGCAGATGGTGAACACATGGTCGACCCGCTTGAGCGCATGCGTCTCCATCGCGCGCGTCATGCGGTAGCGCAGGCTGCCTTCGGTGGTGGTGCCATGGTCGACCGCGGCGTCCTCCCAGAACGCGCGCACCTCGTAGACCACCGGGATGCCCAACCGCCGCGCCACCTTGATCGCCGGCAGCGCGTTGAGCACCGGCGAATGTGCATGGATGATCTGCGGGCGGACCTGCTCCGCGACGGCCTGCAGCCGCGCCTCGAGCTGGCGCATCAGCTTCAGTTCGCCCAGGCCAGGCAGCGCTCGGCCGCCCTGCGGTACCGGCGTACGGAAGAAGTGCCAACCATCGACTGTCTCCTCCAGCATGTCGGCGCCCTTGCCCATCAGGCCGGCGCCATGCTTGGGGCTGGTGATGTGATGCGTCTCCCAGCCCAGCTTGCGCTGCTCGCGCAGCAGGGACAGGGTGCGGAAGGTATAGCCGCTGTGCAGCGGGATCGAGTGATCCAGCACATGGAGAACACGCAGGTTCATGTCAGAGAAGCCGCCTCCTCGACGGCAGGCACAGGAGCGGCGGGCGAAGGCACGGCATCGTCACCATCGACGACCTGCCGCAGGAAGGATTCGAACATCATCAGCGTCCACAGCGAGGCACTGTAGTCCTGCGCGCCAGACTGATGACCGTCGACCAACTGGCGCAGGTACCTTGGCTCGAACCATCCAGTGGCGGCCAGCCGCTCGCCCAGCACTGCGTCGCGAACGCGTTGCTTCAGCGGACCGCGGAACCAACGGGCCAGCGGTACGGCAAATCCCATCTTCGGCCGGTACAGCACCTCATCGGGCAGGCTGGGCTCCATCGCCTTCTTGAAGAGAAACTTGCCCTCCTGCCCACGGATCTTCAGTTCGGAAGGCAGCGTGGCAAGCCATTCGACCAGTTCATGGTCCATCAGCGGCTCGCGCACCTCCAGCGAATGCGCCATGCTGGCCCGGTCCACCTTGGTGTTGATGTCGCCGACCAGATAGGTCTTCAGGTCCAGGTACTGGATCAGCGCCAGCGGATCGTCCGTCTGCGCCTGGGCGGCGTGACGCTCGAACACCTGCAGCGCGTCATATCCGCCCACAGCACGTTTGAGCGTCGGGCTGAAGAGTTGACGGCGCATCGCGCCACGCAAGATGGACACCTCGTGGAAATACGCTTCGACCGAATTTCTGGCCAAGCCCTCGAAGGTGGACTTGGCCCGCAGGACGCGAGGCGCCCAGGCCGCCTCGGGATAGAGACGCCCCAGCAGCCCGAACAGCGGCTCGCGCAACGCAGCAGGCAAGGCGGCACGGCGCCGCTCCTCCGCCAGATGCGTGCGATAGCGACGGTAGCCGCCGAAGCTCTCGTCGCCGCCATCGCCCGACAAGGCCACGGTGACATGCTTGCGCGCTAGCTCGCAGACGCGGTAGGTCGGGATCGCCGAGCTGTCGGCATAGGGTTCGTCGTAAAGCCGCGCCAAGCGATCGATCAGATCGAAATCGTCGCTGCGCACCGTCTCGACGCGATGATTGGTCTTGTAGCGATCGGCCACGAGCTGGGCGAACTCAGACTCGTTGAACTTCGGGTCGTCGAAGGCGATCGAGCAGGTGTTCACCGGCGCAGCTGACAGGCCCGCCATGGTCGCCACCACGGCACTGGAGTCCACGCCGCCGGAGAGGAAGGCGCCCAGCGGCACCTCGGCAATCATGCGCAGGCGCACCGATTCGGCCAGGCGCTCGCGCAGTTCGGCGCAGGCCTCCTCGACACCGATCTGTCGATCCAGCGTGAAGCGCACATCCCAGTAGCGTCGCGGCGCCGGCACCGGTTGGCCGCGGCGTATGCACAGGCTGTAGCCCGGCTCCAGCTTGCGGGCCTGCTTGAAGATGCTGCGCGGCTCGGCCACATAGCCCAGCGCAAAGTACTCCTCAACCGCCAGCGGGTCGAGCTCGCGGCTCATGCCACCGCGCGCATCACGATAGGCCAGCAAGGACTTCAGTTCCGAGCCGAAGAGCAGCGTGCCGTCGTCGAGCACCGCATAGTGCATGGGCTTCACACCCAGCCGGTCACGCGCCATGAACAAGGTCTGCTGGTTGCGATCCCACAGCGCGAAGGCAAACATGCCGCGGAAGCGCTGCACGCAGTCCTCGCCCCAGGATTCCCAGGCATGGACGATCACCTCGGTGTCGCTCTTGGTGTGGAACACATGACCCAGGGCCTGCAGTTCCGGGATCAGCGACTGGTAGTTGTAGATCTCGCCGTTGAAGACCACGACGACCGAGCCGTCCTCGTTGAACAGCGGCTGCTGGCCGGTGGCGATGTCGATGATGGACAGGCGGCGATGGCCGAAACCGACGCCGGGCTCAAGGTGCACCGAGCCCTCGTCCGGCCCGCGATGCCATTGCGAGTCGTTCATGCGCCGCAACTGCACGGCGTCGATCTCGCGAACGCTTCGAGTATCGACGATGCCTGTGATGCCGCACATCTTCAGTTCCCCCTCAGCGCCACACGCGCGGATTCGGCGCGCCCCGTCAGCTCGTCATATAGCGACTGATAGGCACCAACCATCGCTTCCATGCTGAAGCGCTGCTCGACACGGCGGCGCCCGGCGCGGCCCATCTCCCGCCGCAGCAGTGCCTCGTCGGCCAGGCGGATCATCTCCTGCGCCATCGCGTCGGGGTCCGCCGCCGGCACGAGCTTGCCGGTGACGCCCTCCTCCACCAGCTCGGCGTTGCCGCCGACGCGGGTCGCAAGCACCGGAAGACCGCAGGCCATCGCCTCAAGAATGGTATTGGCAATGCCCTCGCTGAGCGATGGCAGCACGAAGACGTCAAGCCCGCGCAGGAAGTCGGGAATGTCGCGCCGTTCGCCCGGCAGCCAGCACAGCGCATCGACGCCGGCCTCGACGAGCAAACCGCGCACCCGTGACATCTGCGGACCATCGCCGGCCATCAACAGCCGGGCATGGGCACGCAGGTCGGGACGCAATTCCAGCGCGCGCGCGAAGGCCTGCGCTAGATTCGCCTGGTCCTTGACAGGCTGCATACGGCCGACCGTGCCGAACAGCACCAGTTCGTCTCCACTGAAAGGACAGCCGGCAATCGGTGCACGCTGCGCGACCACGTTGAAGCGCTGCGTGTCCACACCGTTACAGACTTGAACGATGCGCTCGTGAGCAATCCCCACGCGATGAACCAGGTAGTCCGCCAGCTCGCCGGACAGCGCAACAAATCGCTGCACGAAGACACCGTACGCACGCCGCATCAATTGATAGCTACGTCGCGTGCCAGCGATATCGTTGCCGTCGCGGCCATGCTCGCCATGCACGCGCACCGGCACGCCCGCAGCCCAGGCCGGCACGACCACCTCCAACGCCGCCAGATTCCGGGTGTGCACCACCGCTGGCTTCAGCTCGCGCAGCAGGCGGTACAGCTTGGGGTAGAGCCAGAAGCCGTGGCCCGGCGCCTTGTGCAGCGCAAAGAACTGCACGTCCGGCAACTTGATGCGCTGCTTGAAATCGGTGATTTCGGTCAGCGCCAGCACGGCATGCCGGTAGGCGCGCGGGTCCATGTGGTTGATCAGGTTCACCACCCCGTTCTCCAGCCCGCCGGTATCGAAGCGATACACGACGTGCAAGATCAGCGGGCGGAGATCCTCGCTCATGGATTCGGGCTCAGAGACGCCAGACCTTGTAGCCGGCACCGCTCAGTGCCTGAGCATCGAAGCAGGCCTTGACGTCGATGAAGGCGCCGTTCTTGACCAGCTTCTTGCCGATATCGTCCATGCCCAAATCCAGGAACTCGCGGTGCGACACCGCCGCGACGATCGCATCGGCGCGCGGCAACTCGTCCCAGGGCAGCAGCCGCACGCCGTACTCGTGCATCGCCTCCTCGGCTTCGGCCTGCGGGTCGGTGACAAACACTTCGACGCCGTAGCTCTTGAGCTCGTTGATGATGTCGATGACCTTGGAGTTGCGCAGGTCGCCGCAGTTCTCCTTGAAGGTCAGGCCCAGCACATTGACGCGTGCACCCTTGATGTAGGAGCCCGACGCGATCATGTGCTTGATCGTCTGCTCGGCAACGAACTTGCCCATGCTGTCGTTGATGCGCCGGCCAGCCAGGATCACCTGCGGGTGGTAGCCCAGCATGTCGGCCTTGTGCGTCAGGTAGTAGGGGTCCACGCCGATGCAGTGACCACCGACCAGACCGGGCTTGAACTTGAGGAAGTTCCACTTCGTGCCCGCGGCTTCCAGCACCTCGCTGGTGTCCAGGCCGATCTTGTCGAAGATGATGGCCAGCTCGTTCATCAGTGCGATGTTCAGGTCGCGCTGGGTGTTCTCGATCACCTTGGCCGCCTCGGCAGTCTTGATGCTGGAAGCCCGGTGTACGCCAGGCTCGACGATGGTTTCGTAGAGCTTGGCCACCTTGTCCAGGGTCTCCGGGGTGTCGCCGGAGACGATCTTCAGGATCTTGGTGAGCGTGTGCTCCTTGTCGCCCGGGTTGATGCGCTCGGGGCTGTAGCCGACGAAGAAGTCCTGCTTCCACTTCATGCCGGACTCGCGCTCCAGCACCGGGATGCAGACCTCCTCGGTAGCGCCGGGGTAGACAGTGGACTCATAGACGACGATGGCGCCCTTCTTCATGTGGCGACCAGCACTGATCGACGCACCGATCAGCGGCTTGAAGTCAGGGATGTGGGCCTCGTCAACAGGCGTCGGCACGGCCACGACGATGATGTCGGCCTCGCCCAGCATCTTCGGGTCGGCGGTGTAGACGGCCAGCTTGCCCGCCTGCACTTGCTCGTCAGTCAGTTCACGCGAGGGGTCGGTGCCGCGCAGGCAGGCCTCCACCTTGGCCTCCGCGATGTCGAAGCCGATCGTGCGCATGTGCTTGCCGAACTCGACCACCAGAGGCAGGCCCACATAGCCCAGGCCGATCACCGCTACCGTCGTCATTTCGTCTTCCCTCTTTGTCGTCAACATCTCTGGAAATCAGCGCTCGCGCTGCGCCTGCTGCAGCGCAGCATCGATGGTCGCCCAGTTCTCACGCAGGAAACGCGCCAGCAGTTCATCCGTGTCCTTGCCATTGTCCGTGCTCTTGCGTGCATAGACGATGACGGAAGCCGAGTCGTCGCCCCGCCCGCTCAGCTGATGCCAGGCCGCATAGAGCTTGGCGCGCACCGGGCTGGTCGTCAGCTGTCCGCCGATCCAGTAGAGCTGCCAGACCCGCAGCCGCGCGGCTGTGAGGTCCGGGCTTGCCGTGGCCCGCAGCTCGGTCGAGCGCAGCGTCAGCTGCCGATCGCCGAGCGCGACGCCGGCTGTGTCGCCCCCCACCCGAGCCCATTGCTTGTCGTCGGAGCGCACGATGGCATTGCTGGAGCTGATCAGCTTGCTTTCGTACCCCTGATGACGGTAGTAGGCGATATGCAGGCCGACCACACCCGGCTCAGCGCGGTAGACGTTCTGCAGCTCAGCCCTGGGCTGCACGAACACCGGGCGCCAGTCTGTCGGCTCAGCTGGCTGGGCCGACCAGGCGCCGAGCGCATTCAGTTGCAGTCGCACCGAAGCGGCCGACGCGGCCTGGGCATCCATCCTTTGCAAAAGCAGACCAGGAGCACCGAGCAGGGCCAGTGCCAGCAGCGCGGCCGGCCAGACCGGCGCTGCGGCGCCGGAGATCGCCAGCACCGATGCACCTGCTGCCGCTGCGTCATCCTCGCCGCCGGTATCGGCCCAGCGCGCGCCGACCATGAACATCGCCAGCATGATGACGCCGAAGAAGACCCAGCCATAGACCAAATGATCAGCACCGACGGCCAGTGTGTTGCCGGAGTAGTGCCCCAGCATCACGATCATGTAGGCCCGCAGCCAGTTCGCGACGATGGGCAGCAGCGTGGCGAAGGCGATGAAGATCAGGCGTCGGCGCAGGCCGCGGTAGTTCAGATAGGCGAACAGCGTGCCCACCATCACCGAAGCGATCAGGTAGCGCAGGCCGCTGCAGGCCTCGACCACCGACCAGTTGCCGCTCGGGATGACGAACTGCATGCCCTCGCGGTAGACCGGAATGCCGGACAAGCGCAAGGCGGCCACGGTGAAGTCGGCAGTCGATTCCATCAGCTGCGGCATCAGGAACTCGCCCACCGGCACGCAGAAGAACAGGAAGGCCAGCGGGAAGGCGATCGCACTGGCGAGGCGCAGGCCCAGCAGCAGCGGCACGCAGGCCACCAGCATCGCCACCAGGGCCGCCTGCGTCAGCGCATTGACGGCGACCATCTCGCCGAGAAGCCAGGCCGCTGCCGCAAGCGCCAGCGGCAACAGGAACCACCAGCTCGGCCGGGGTTCGATCGCGGCGAGCACCGCACGACGCCGCCAGATCAGCCACAGCGTGATCGGCGGCACCAGAAAGGCATGCGCGAACGTGTCCGAACGCTGCCAGATGCCGACCATGGCCAGCGCCGTGTCCCGGTAGAGCCACAGCAAGGCCAGCACCAGCGCAACGAACAGCGGCAAGGCGCTACGCCAGCTCTTGGCCGCGCCTGCGGGCCGGACTCCGGTGAGAACATGACTCATGCTGCCTGCGCCTCCCTTGGCCGGGCCTTGTCCAAATGACGGTCAATGCCGGCCAGGTGCGCCGACCAGCTGTAGCCGCGCAGCACGCAGTCGCGACCGGCGCGGCCCAGTGCCGCGGCACGCGGCGAGTCCGCCAGCAAGGCGCTGACTTCGCGCAGGTAGTCGTCCGCACTGTCGGCGGCTAGCAGTTCCTGCCCCTCGTTCGCAGCGATCGCCTCGACGCAATGGCGTGCCGCAACCACAGGTCGGGCCATGGCCATGGCCTCGAGGATCTTGTTCTGGATGCCGCGAGCCAGGCGCAGCGGCGCCACGACCACGCTCGCGTGCTGCAGATAGGGCCGCACATCGTCCACCGTTCCGGTCACCACCACGCCAGGGCCTGCCAGCGCGCGCACCGCCGGCGTCGGGCTGCGGCCGACGATGTAAAAGGTTAGCGCCGGGTGACTCTGGCGCAGCCGGGGCAGCACCTCGCTGCAGAACCAGCTCACCGCGTCGACATTGGGCCAGTAGTCCATCGCGCCGGTGAAGACCAGGGCCTGCTCGCCGGCCTGAAACGGCGAAGCGCGCTGCGCATCGGGCGCGAAGAAGTCCGCATCGACACCGTTGCACAGCGCCTCGATACGGCCGCCGCAGTCCGGTGCAAGACGCTGGAACAGCGCCGTCTCCTTGTCGGTGACGAAGAAGGAACAGGCGGCCTGCGCGGCGACGCGGCTCTCGAAATCTAGCAGCCGCGCGCCCTCGCGCCGGTAGAGCCAGGACAGGGGCCAGGAGCGCGCATCCGCATACTCGGCCCATTTGGCCGAGTCCACGTCGACGAAATCGACCAGCATCGGCAGCTCACGCAGCTCGGTGGCGTATTGCGCCATCGATGATGAAAAGACCACCACCGCATCGAGCGGCACGCGCCGGGCCAGCTCGCGCACCCAGCGCGCCAGGCCGGCATCGCGGTAGTACGGCAGGGTCAGCGCCTCGCCGGTCAGCAGGCCGCGCAGGCTGGCCAGCTTGGCGGTGCCGGGATTGAGCCGGCTCGCATGCACTTCGGTGCACAGGGACTGCAGCACCGGCAGGTGCTGCGCATCGTCCGGGTCGTCGATGAAGGTACCGAGATAGACCTCGTGCTGCGCCGCCAGATGCTTGAGCAGGTGGTAGGAGCGCACCTTGTCGCCCTTGTTGGGCGGATAAGGCATGCGATGCACGAGGTAGAGCAGCTTGGCCATGCGAACCGTCAGCCCAGGCTGCGCACGATGAAGGGCCCGAGCCAGTTGGCCCAGGACAGCGGCATGCGGCGCCAGGTCCGGATCAGCAGCTGGTACTTGGCGTTGGACGGGTTGTTCTGCGGCACGGCGTCGCGCTTGTAGAGACAGTACTCGTAGTGCAGCGGCGTCGGCTCGAAGCCCCAGTTCTTCTTGAACGAATAGGAGCCCGTGCCCTGCTTGCTGCGCCCGTAGTCGAAGACCTTGAGGCCCCGCGCGCAGGCACGCCGCATCAGTTCCCAGTATTTGAAGTCATTCGCTGCGAGCTCGCGGGCTGCCTCGGCATCACCCGCGTAGTAAGGCAGCACTTCGTCACGGAAATAAAAGCTCAGCACCGAACTTAGGGGGGTGCCCTGCGCATCGGTCACGGTGAGCACTTCGCAGTCCGGACCGAACTCGCGCATCAGCGCATCGAACCAGCGCCTGGGCATGGCCGGCGTGCCGTGCCGGTGCACGTTGTCGGCATACAGCGCGAAGAAGCGCGAGGCATCGGCATCGATTTGGCTGAGCAGACCGTTCTTGATGCCCTTGCGCACCATGGCGCGCTGCTTGCGCGGGATGGCCAGCATGTTCGCTTCCTCTTCCGGCAGGATTTCCTTGCGGAAGGTGACGTAGAGATCCTGACGCGGCCAGTCGTCGTGGCGGGGCTGGATGTGACGCAGTTCCAGATGCTCGGCACCCAGCTCCTGGGCGATGCGCTGCGCCTCGGCCTCAAGCGCGGCCGCGGCCTCTTCGTTGAGCGCGACCACGCCGCCATAGACGGCAAACGGCAGGCTGGTCAGCGCGTGGCCGAAGAGCAGGCTCTTCACCTGCGCCAGCGGCAGCACGCCCTCGACCGCGCCATCGCGCTCTGCGTAGAGAAAGAAGCAGCGGTGGCCGAAGACTTCGCTGATGGCCTTCTGCCAGCCGGCGCGATGGAAGAAGCTCGCTTGCGGATGCGCGAGCACGAAGGCGTCCCAGGCCGCCACGGCCGGTGCATCGCCCGATGACAGGCGCTTGATCTGGAGCGTCGATGACATGGCTAGCGGCCCGCCAGCTCGACCGCATCGCCAGTGCGCAGGCGCACGGGGCTGCCGAGGAAGATCTCGTCCATGCGGCCCCAGGCGAAGTCCTTCAGCAGTTGGGCGATGCGCGCCTGCGTGCGCGCAATATTGACGTAATGCCGGAAGCGCGTCTTCGCATCGATGCCCGGGATGCGCGGCTGTTCGGCATCGATCTCCCAGGGATGGAAGTAGAAGACCGCCGACTGGCCGTCGCGGCGATTGACCTGCTCGATCAGCCAGCGCGATACCGCATAGGGCAGCAGGCGGAAGTAGCCGCCGCCGCTGGACGGCAGATTGCGTCCGCCCAGGCGCAACGTGGTCACGGGCACCTCGAGCAGGCCCTCGCGCACCGGATAGGCGAAGCGTGGCGAATCCGGCATGCCGTAGTGGTCGTGCTGGATCGGATAGACGCTGGAGCTATAGCGGTAGCCGGCCTCAAGCAGCACGTCGAAGGCCCAGAGATTGCCTTCGCCGATCGAGAAGCTCGGCGCGCGGTAGCCCTGCACGACCTGGCCACCGATGTCCTCGAGCAAGGCCTTTGCCCGACTGATGTCGGCATGGAAAGCCTGGGGAGAGAGATCGCTGGCGCGCTCATGCCCGTAGCCATGGCTGGCCAGTTCATGGCCGCCGTCGACAATGCGCCGCACCAGCGCCGGGTAGCGCTCGGCCACCCAGCCCAGGGTGAAGAAGGTGGCGTGGGTCCCGCTCTCGTCGAGCAAGGCCAGGATGCGGTCGACATTGCGTTCGACCCGACACTCCTTGCGATCCCAATCCTCGCGCCGGATATAGGGCGCGAATGCCGAGACCTGGAAGTAGTCCTCCACGTCGATGGTCATCGCATTGCGCAGCAAGGGCTGCGACGTCGGCATCAGCATCAGCTATCCCCCGGTTCAGCCTTCGGATTCGCGACGCAGCCAGCGCCAGAGATCGGCGGCGATGCGCTCGGCCGCATGGCCGTCCCAATACTCCGGCACGCGCCCCTGCTTGCCCTTGCCGGCCAGGATGTCGGCCACAGCCGCGAGCAGGGCCGCGCCGTCGAGGCCGATCAGCGTGTTGGTGCCCTGCTCCACCGTGATCGGACGCTCGGTGTTCTCGCGCAGCGTCAGACAGGGCACGCCCAGTGCGGTGGTCTCTTCCTGCAGCCCGCCCGAATCGGTCAGCACCACGGTGGCACCGCCCATCAGGCCCTGCATCTCCAGATAGCCCTGCGGCGGCAGCACGGCGACCCGCGCGGGATCGAGCAGTCCTTGCAGGCCGAAGCGCTCGATGTTGTTGCGCGTGCGCGGATGCATCGCAAAGACCAGCGGCAGATCCTTGGCGACCTGGGCCAGCAGGCCCAGCAGCTGCTTCAGCGTCGCCGCATCGTCGACATTGGACGGACGATGCAGTGTCACCACACCGTATCGGCCGCCAACCAGCGACGCATCGAGTCCGTGCTCGCGCAGCGTCTGCGCGGCCGGGCGTGCATGGGGCTTGCTGGCCACCACGGAGTCGATCATCACATTGCCGGCAAAGCAGACGCGCGACAGGTCTATGCCTTCGCGAGCCAGGTTGTCGGCGGCGCTGCGCTCGGTGGTGTAGAGACGATCGGCCACCTGGTCGGTGAGCAGGCGGTTGATCTCCTCGGGCATCTTGCGGTCGTAGCTGCGCAGCCCTGCCTCGACATGCGCCACCGGCACATCCTTCTTCACCGCCACCAGGGTGCAGGCCAGGGTCGAGTTGACATCGCCGACCACCAGCACGCAGGAGGGCTTGCGCTCATCGAGTACGGGCTCGAAGCGCTTCATCACCTCAGCTGTCTGCACCGCATGGCTGCCCGAGCCCACCTCGAGATTGATGTCCGGTTGCGGCAGACCGAGATCGACGAAGAGCTTCTTGCTCATGTCGGTGTCGTAGTGCTGACCGGTGTGCACCAGCAAGGCTGGGATCGGCGGCTCGTGCGCGGCCAGGGCGCGCAGGATGGGCGCCATCTTCATGAAGTTCGGGCGCGCGCCAACGACGCACATCACCGGCGCCAGGTTTGTTGACGATTCGCTGTTGCGGCTCATGCGGATCCTTGCTCTTTCTCGTTGCCCGGCGCGTTGCGCGCCATCGCATCCACCAGTTGCTGCATCAGGGCCAGTGTCTGGAGATTGATGCGTTCGATGCGCTGCAGCCCGGCTTCGAGCCGCGCCAGCCTATCGGCGGGCTGGTCCATCCCTATCGCGGCGATCTCCGCCGACAAGCGACCGAGATCACTCCGTCCCAAGCGGGACAGGTCCAGGTCCAGCGTCCCGGCCGACGAAGCAGCGTCTGATGAGAGATCGGTCGCGCCATTCACCGGCTTGAGTGGAACCTCGCTCTCCTGCGCCATGTCGCGCAGGACTTCCTGCACATCGTCGAGCGTCAGATGCGCCCGGCCGGCCATGAACCCCAGCAAGAGCAGGCGGTCACAGAGGGTGTTGATCCGGCGCGGTATGCCCTGTGTGGCCTGGTAGATCGCCGGGAAGACCTCGACATCGAAGGTCGGCTTGCCGGTGCTGCCAGCGCACTTCAGCCGATGCTCGATATAGCCCTTGGTCTCGCCCTCATCCAGTGGGCCGATATGGCAGGTCGCCGCGACACGCTGGCGGAACTGCTCCATCTCCGGACGCTGCAGGATGTTGCGGAACTCTGGCTGGCCGACCAGAAAGGTCTGCAGCAGCGACTGGTTGCCGAACTGGAAGTTCGACAGCATGCGCAGTTCCTCCACGGCACGGGCACTGAGGTTCTGCGCCTCGTCCACCACCAGCAGGCAGCGCCGCCCCTGGCTGACCTGGCTGACGAAGAAGGCCTCCAGCGTCATCAGCAGTTCGGACTTGGGCAGGTCCTTCACGCGCACACCGAAGGCCGCACCCACCAGGCGAAGCGTGTCTTCCGCGTCGAGCTGGGTGGTGACCAGGTTGCCGATGACCACATTGCTGCGGTTCAGGCTGTCGAGCAGACCGCGCAGCAAGGTCGTCTTGCCGGCGCCAATCTCGCCAGTGATGACGATGAAGCCGTCGTTTCGCAGTACGCCGTAGTCCAGGTAGGCCTTGGCTCGGCGGTGCTGCTTGCTGCCGAAATAGAAATTGGGGTCCGGGCTGAGCTGGAAGGGCTTGCTGCTCAGACCATAGAAGGCTTCGTACATGGCCTAGAACTGGTGGACGTAAGTGGCAAGCACGGCGTTCTCGCGGTAGCTCCGGCTCAGGCTGTCGGAACTGCTGTGCCTGAGGCCGAGTTGCAGGCTGGAACGGCGCGCCAGGTTGAGGCTGCAGTTGGCCAGGACCGACTTCAGGTCCGTCTTTTGGCTCGCAGTGTCGCCACGGCCCTGCTGTTCCGAAAGCGTAAGGCTCAGGCTGCTGTCCGGCGCGAGGCGGTGCGAAAGCGCGAGCGAGGCACCGCGCTGAAGCACCACACCCGACAGCGAGAAGTCATCGCCGACGGTCGCCGCGGTACCGAGACGCTCGCTGCGGCTTTGGCTGATGCTCAAGGTGGCCGTGGTGCGCCTGCCGGTCCAGGCGGCGGACAACTCCTGCCTGCGTGTCAGGCTGGTCGATGAACTGAGAAAGCCGCCCGTCGAAACATTGCCGGCGCTCAGTCCGTTCGCCTCGATGTATTGGCGCACCAGCAGATCACGCTTGACCGGATCAGGCTCGATGGACGCGAACTGCAAGAACAGCAGTTCGTAGGTGCCTTGAACACCCGCCGCTCCGACCTGGCCCACGGCAAGATTGCGACTGTCCGACAGCCTGAAGACCGCGCGAGCAATTCTGTGCTCGAAGCTCAGGCTATGGGTGTCACCGAAGGATTGATGCTTGGCATCCGCAACCAGCTTGGTTCGCGGCGTCGGCGCCCAGCTGACTGAGGCGCCATAGGTGGCGCCATCTCTGGACTGCAGCGCATTGAGATCGCTGCGCTGCCAGCCCGCGCTGCCGCCGACCGTCCAGTCCACGTCCGGTCGGTAGGTGAGCTTCAGCTCGGCCGTGTCGACCACGGTCTCACGACCATAGCGCGGCATCTGGCGTTGTTCGGACAGGCTGGCACCCCAGCCAAGCCCGCGCCCGCCGCCGAGGCTATCGATCCGCAATGCCAGGCCCTGCGAACTGCTGTCGCCGGTCTGACTGTCCTTGACTCGGGTGAGCGCGCCGTCAGCGCGGAACTCGTAGGCAACCAATCCTGCCAGCTCACCACGCAGATAGGGCGAGACCGACAGACTGGCCGTCTCCCGCCGGTTGTTGTCGACCAACGCCGGATCGATCGATGTCACGCCGAAGGCCGACACCGCTTGCTGGCCGATCGACGCACGAACATCGACAAAGAGCCTGCGCGACAGCAGCTCCGCCGTGCCCTGGCTGTTCAAGAAGTGCTGTAGGCGATCGGGCTGATCCGTCTTCGCGTAGAAGAGCCCGTTCAGCGAGTAATCCAAGCTGCCGCGCAGCATGCCGGCGCGACTCGACAGCGCCAAGCCGGGCGCCACGGTCATGATCAGCGCCTGATCCCGATTGCCCTCGGCAAGCCTCAGGTTGTCGGTGAAGGTCTGCGAGACGCTCAGGCGCGGCTGCAGCGTCAGACCGGTGCGCGCGCTGGCCTCGCCGGACTGGGCGTAGACCGCGGTGACGAAAAGGCCGCCAGCAAGACCCAGCAATTGCGGCAGCAGGCCCAGGCCTAGATGGCGGCGCCGCTCACCCCTTGCTCGGCGCATCTTCGTGACCATAGCCATAGCCATGCGCCTGTCCGTATCCGTAGCCATACCCGTAGGGCGCGCCAGCGTTCGAGCGGGCACGATTGAGCAGCAACATCTTCACCGGACAGTGTTCGATCGTGCCGATCGCCTGCTGCACGGCACTTTGCAGCGTCCTGTCCGCCTCGACCACGACGACGATCTGACCCATGTGGCTGGCCAGAACGCGGGCTTCGGTCGTCAGTAGCAGCGGCGGGGAATCGAAAATGATGATTCGGTCCGGGTAGCGCCTTGCCATGTCGTCGAGCAGATTCGACATCGCATCGCTGGCCAGCAGCTCGGTGGCCTTTGGGTGTGGCGTGCCACTGGGCAAGATGGTCAGCTTGTCGATGTTCGTGCGCAGCAGAACATCGGCCATGTCCACCGAGTTCTCCAGAACGTCCAACAGTCCCGGCCCCGGCGGCAAGCCAAGCATGCGCAGCACCGAGGGGCGCGCCACGTCGGCATCGACAAGCATCACGGTGTGATCGAGTTCGGCAGCGATGCTCATCGCCAGGTTGAGCGACGAGAAGCTCTTGCCTTCGCCGGGCAGGGCGCTGGTCACCATGATCAGGTTGGCATGGTTGATCGTCGAAGCACCCTTGCCGACAGCGTTCTTGATCAGCGGCCGCTTGATCACCCGGTACTGATCGGCCAGTTGGCTGCGCGGCGCCTGAGGAGTGAGGAAGCCCTGAACGGCCAGAGCCTCAAGGTCAAGATCCACCCGCTTCGAATGGAACTGAGGCTCACGCTCGACGGACGCCACCTTGGGTGCCGCTACTTCGCGAGGCGCTGCCTCGGCATGAGGCGCCGCGGCCTCGTCCGGGAGCTGCACGCCCGCTTGGCGCAGTTGCTCCAGCCGCTGCGCGGCCTGCTCGATAAGACTGCTGCCCATGCTCATCACACCTGCCTGCTCATCATGTAGGCCATGACAGCCAGACCGGCGATGAAGACGCCGACCAGACTGCCCGAGCCCGCGAGGAATCGGATCGTGTCCAGACGCTCGCGGCGCTTATCGACATCCGCCACCAAGGCAGAAACCACCCCCAGCACTGGCAGCTCCGTGCGCAGCCGCAGCTCGGCAGCATCATGGAAGACCGGCCGCAGCTGACTTGCCGCGAAAGCAGTGAACAGACCTGCTCCCAGTGCAACAACGAACACACCCGCCAGCAACAGCAGGCGGTTGGGCGCCACTGGCTTGGGCGATGCACGGGGAGGATCGATCAAACGGAAGTCGGCCACACCGGATGCCACATCCAGTTCGCCCGAGATGGTGGCCGACTCACGACGGGCCACCAAATCCTCGTAGTTCTTCTTGTGTATCGCATAGTCGCGATTCAGCTGGGCGGCTTCAGCTTCCAACTGCGGCGCGGTCTTCACGGCGGCCAGTGCCTGTGCATAGCGTGAAGAGTACTCGTCGACGCGTGCCCGAAGTCCAGCCACCTGCACTTCTGCGGCTGCCAGCATGCGCGCGAGCTCTTGCTGCGCGAGCGAAGCATTGGGGCCCGTGCCTACAGGCGCGGCCATCGCTGCCTTGCGCAGCTCGGCGACTTCCTTGCGCTTCTGCTCCTCGAGATCCTTGATCAGACGCCGCGTGGCAACGATGTCCGGATGCTGCTCGGTGAATCGCTGCAGCAAGCCATCGAGATTGCGTTTCAATCCGTCGATGCGCGCATCCAGCTCCGGCGTGGCGACCGACAGCGAAGACTCCTGCAGCAGGCTCTGCGTGGTCGTATTGCCAGCCTGAGTGCGCTCAGCCTGCAACTGCGCCTTGGCAGCATCTCGCGCGTTGACCGCCTCGCGCAGCTCCAGTCGCGCGCGCTCCAGCTGCGAGCTCATCTCTGCCAGACGCGACGCTGAATCCTTCCCGTCGGCAGCCATAGTCTGGATATTGCGGAGTCGGAATTCCTTCAGGCGTGCCTCGGCCTCCTCGAGCTTGGCTTCATAGGCCTTGATCTGCTCGTTGATGAAGGTCGTCGCAGTCGCCGTGTCCTTGCGGCTAGCACCGAGGCTCGATTCAACGAAGATGGACACCAGCGCCTGGACCACGCGCTTGGCGGTCTCTGGATCCTCGCCGCGATACGACAGCGTGTAGAGGTTGTCCCTCGAAGTACTCTGAATCGAGAGTGCCTTCTGCAACTTGTCGATCGTCGCCTCCTGCTCTGCCTTGGTCTGATTCTTCAGATCGAGGTCTGCCATGCGGACCAGTTTCTCGAGGTTCGGCCGACTGATCAGCGTGCGGCTGAGCATGACCACCTGCTGCTCGACGTTGGGCTGGACGGCCAGCCCCGACATCAGGGGCTTCAGGATCGATTGGGTGTCAACATAAATGCGTGCACTGGCTTCGTAGCGGTCTGGCATGGCCAGCACGACGACAGCGCCGACGAGGCCGGCAATCCAGGCCGCAGCCAGGCCAGCCCAGCGGTACTTCCAGGTACGCCGCAGCATCGACAGGACTTGGCTGAGCAACTGATCCATCGGGTGGCGAAATCAAGTAGAGGTGATGAATCCAGCCCGGCGTCACAACACGCCGTCAGCTGGTTCGAGCAGAGAGAAGCCGGGGCGAAACCCGGCGAGACTCAGAACAAGCTCTGCGGAATGATCAGGATGTCGCCGGGACGCATCTCGACGTTGGCAGACACATCGCCGCGCTGGATCAGATCCTTCAGCCTGACCGCGTACTGTTTGTTACCTTCACTGGTGCGCAGAATCGTCGCGCTATTGCCCGACGCGAAGTCTGTCAGGCCGCCCACAGCGATCATCACGTCCAGCAGCGTCATCTTTTGTTTGAAAGGCAGGAACTGCGGCTTAGCTGCCTCACCGACGACGCGAATCTGTTCGCTGTAGGGACCGACGAAGCCTGTCACGATCACCGTGACGATGGGATCGCGGACGTACTTGGCCAGCTGCTTCTCGATGTCGCGGGCAATCTCGACCGAATTCTTGCCCTGCACGACCATCTCATCAATCAGAGGCGCCGAGATCTTGCCGTCGGGACGCACCGGCACCGACATGGACAACTCGGGGTTGCGCCAGACCATCACATTCAGGCTGTCGCCGGGACCAACGATGTAGCTGTAGTCCGCCAGACCAGCATTGATCGGCGCCGGCGGGTGGCTGCTAGAAGCGCAGCCGAACAAACTCAGGGCTGCGATACCTGCGGCCAGATAGCGGACGATCATCGATCCACCAGCAAAAAAGGTCTTCAAGTTACGACTCCCTCAATCTTTGCGACGGCATGCATCACGAGCCAAGCACCGCCGCCGAAGCTGTCTAACGTCGAGATGATATCGGCCATTGGACCACACACCCAAGGCACAACTATCACTCAGCCAAGGGGGCGCAGCCGCCCTGCGCGAGTACTATTCACGCGAGAGCCGCTGCAAGGAACAGGATGAGCATCGAAGCTGCGATCAGAGACTGGAAAGAACTACTTGGTGCCGAGTACGTCCTCGACGAGCGTTCCTCACAAGAGCGCTACGGCAGGGACACCAGCGGCACATCCCGCCACATCCCCTGCGCACTCCTGATCAAGGATGGCTCAGCGCTACCCGACCTGGTCCGCATCGCGCAGAAGCACCGCACCCCCATCTATCCCATCAGTACAGGCCGCAACTGGGGCTACGGTTCGGCCCTGCCCGCACAGGATGGCTGCGTCATCGTCGATCTGTCCGGCATGAACAGGATCCTGCATTTCGATGCGGAACTCGGCGTTGTGACCGTGGAGCCAGGTGTCACACAGGGCATGCTTGCCGACTTCTTAGATGCGGGAGGGCATGATTTTCTCGTACCAGTCACCGGGGCAGGCCCCAGCGTCAGCCTCCTGGGCAATGCGCTTGAGCGAGGCTACGGTGTCACCCCCTATACCGACCACTTTTCGGCAGTCACTGATATCGAAGCCGTGCTACCGGATGGACGGATCTACCGGACTGCAATGGCAGAACTGGGCTGCCCCGAAATTGCCAGGCTCTTCAAATGGGGCATCGGCCCCTACACGGCCGGACTATTCACACAAGGCAACTTCGGCATCGTCACGCGCATGAGCATCCTGCTGGCCAGGCGACCTGAGTCAGTCAAGGTCTGCTTCTTCGGACTCAAGGACGATGCCCTGCTGGAGCCCGCCGTCGCGCAGGTCCGCAGTCTCCTGAGCAAGCTGCCCGGCACGATTGGCGCGATCAATCTGATGAATCGACACCGCGTGCTGGCCATGACGGCCCCCTATCCCGCGGACGGCATCGACGCAGATGGCCTGATCAGCGCAGCAAAGCTTGCCGAACTGGGGAAGCAGTATCAGGTGCTGCCCTGGACGGGCTTCATGACGCTCTATGGCACCAAGAGCATCGTCAAGGCCGCACAGAAGGAGGTCCGACATGCACTCGGGCCCGTAGCCTCGCGTCTGATGTTCTTCAGCCAGGCACAGGCACGATCCTTGGCCGGCATGGCGCGCCTGATTCCCGGCGCCCTGGGACAAAGACTCGCCAGCACGGCAGGCACGCTCGCCCAGTCGCTGGAACTGGTCAACGGCCGCCCGAACGAGACCGCCCTCCCCCTGGCGTACTGGCGAAGCCCCGCCGCACAAAAGTCCGCCCCACTGAACCCTGCTCGAGATGCCTGCGGGCTGCTCTGGTATGCCCCACTGGTTCCAATGCGGGCAGAGTCGGTTCGTGCCTATGTTTCTATGGTCACTGACGTATGCCGAAGCCACCGAATCGAGCCCCTCATCACGCTTACCAGCCTTGGGGAGAGACTGTTCGACAGTACCGTACCAATCCTGTTCGACCGAACATCGACGCAGAAAGGACAGGAGGCAAGAGCCTGCCGGGAAAGCCTGCTGCACGACGGCGCGTCACTCGGCTTTCACCCTTACCGCCTGGCCCAAGAACAGATGCCGTCTTATACAGAACGCTGCCCGGAGGCCAGCGGGGTCGGCGGACGACTCAAGATGTCGCTCGACCCCGGCAATGTGCTGGCACCAGGCCGATACCAGCAGCAGAGCGTCGGCATTTTTGACACTCAACGGACACCGACTCCGAATGAACACACCTCGCCCATGTAAATCAACGACTTACACAGGAAACCAATCCTGGCACGCATTCTGCTTATTCAGGGCAAGGGAGTTTGACGACGCCCTTGATGAGTACCAACCTGAGGAGCGAAACATGAACATGAAACACGCAATTGCAGCCGCCGCATCGGCGCTCGCAATGGCAGCAGCCCCGGCCCAGGCGGGCGTGGTTGCAATGGCCGACCTGGCGATCAACAGCCTGGGTCTGCAAACAGTCACCGGCGGCCTGTTCACGGCAGTGAACGTCACCAGCGAGACGCGTACCGGCAACGCATCGTCGAACTACAACGGCCCCTCGACGAATGGCGGCAACGCGAACAGCAACGTCACCGGCGCTACCGTCGATGTCACTTATCGCTGCGCGGGTGATTGCGGCGCTGCAGTCACGGCTGCCTACGGTGGTCAGCTGGAGAACAACGGCACGACCCATCTGAACGGTGCTGTCGCGAACTACGCGCTCGGCGACATGTACATCTCGGGCTCTGTGTTCGGTGTCGCTCAGCCGAACCCGTCTGGCTTGACCCGTGCCAATGCCGCCGCTACAAGCACCACCAACGAGGGCGGTGCCAATGCGACGATCCAGAACGGCCTGCGCGTGACGACAACCTTCACCGCTAACGAGACGGCATCGGTTCGCATGTTCCTGGGCTTCGACGCCTTCGTGCGTACCTGGATTGACAGCCTGACCGGTAGCCAGAGCGCCACCTCGAGCGCAAGCATCGGCTGGGATGTGCAAATCCTTCAGGGCAACAACGTGGTCTTCGCTTGGGCCCCGAATCAGGTGAACGTGAACTACAGCGCGTTTGCCGTCGAGGACAACATCACTTATAGCAATAACGGCTTGGTCTTCTCCAACTTCTTCGACATCATCGGTGGACTGAACTACCGCGTGACGATCCAGCAATCGTCGAATGCCACGATGTCGTATGTGCCCGAGCCCGCCTCTCTCGCTCTGGCTGGCTTGGCGCTGCTGGGCGTGGCAGGTGTGACGTCCCGCCGTCGCCGCGTGCAGTAAGCAAGTCGACTGTCTGGCACTGAACCCGGCTCGCGCATTGCGTGAGCCGACTCAGGCCCAGGTACTCAAGGCCCGTGTTCGCACGGGCCTTTTCTTTTCTTGTTCTCGTTGTTCACACCACGCCACCGGTCTAGCGCCAGCGCCAGGCGCTATGCTGCCGCCGTGAGTTCGCACAATTTGCAGCGACCTGCTGCGTTTCTCTCGCTCGCCCTCAGCACCAGCCTCATAGGCAGCTATGTCGGCCTGTCCAAGCTGCTGCTGCTCGCCTTCCCAGTGTTTCTGCTCGCGTGGCTGCGCTTCGGCATTGCCGCTGTGGCCATGCTTGGCTGGATCCGGCGTGGGCCGGAGGAGCCGCAGATGGACAGGCGGACGCAGGGGCTCGTGTTCCTCGAGTCCTTTCTCGGTAACTTCCTCTTTTCGATCTGCCTGCTCTTCGGCGTGCGCGAGACTTCCGCCATGGTGACAGGCGTGCTGATGGCCGGCATACCGGCCGCAGTCGCCTTGCTCAGCTGGCTGTTCCTGAGAGAGCGCATTGCAAGACGCGTGCGGCTGGGCATTGCGCTCAGCGTGGCCGGCATCGCGCTGGTTGCGCTCGACCGAGGTAGCGGCAACAGCAACACCGGCGGCGCTACGCAGACCAGCCTGCTTGGCGCCCTGCTGGTGCTTGCCGCCGTCTTCTGCGAAGCCAGCTATGTGGTGATCGGCAAGAAGCTGACGCAGAACCTGTCCCCCAAGCGCATCAGTGCCTTGATCAATCTGTGGGGACTGGCGCTGGTTACCCCATTTGGCATTTGGCAGGCCTGGAGCTTCGATTTCGCCGCCGTTGAGTTGAGCAACTGGGGCCTGCTACTTTTCTATGCGCTGGCAGCAAGCATTGCCACCGTCTGGCTGTGGATGCGAGGACTGCGCCATGTACCGGCGGCACAAGCCGGCGTGTTCATGGTGTTCCTGCCCATCTCCACTGCGTTGATCGGCTTCTTCGTGCTGGGCGAGTCGATCAGCGCCGTCCAGGCGCTGGCCTATGCCATCGCGCTGGCTGGCGTGGTGTTGGCGAGCTGGCCAGCAGCAGCCACAGACGCTCAGCCACTTCAGCATCGCTGACAATCCTGCTCCTTCTTCGTATCACAGCGCCCCGAGTCCCATGACGCACAGCCACGCCTTGCCCAGTGATACCGAGGCTTGGCAAGCCTGGGTGCAGGCCTTTGCCGTGCTGATGCAGGCCCAGCCAGATGCACCAGTACCCTTGCCGCAGGAAGAATCGGCTGGCGCGCATGCCCTGATCCTGGCTCCGCACCCGGACGATGAATGCATCGTCGGCGCGCTGCCACTGCGCCTGCGCCAGGAAGCCGGCTGGCGTGTCACCGTGCTGGCGGTGACGCTGGGCAGTCGAGCCGAGCGCCGAGCCGAGCGATGGGCGGAGATGCAGGCCGCCTGCGAGTTGCTGGGGTTTGGGCTGCGGCACCTGGGCTCGGACGGACTCGAGCGTGTGCGGCCAGATTCCGCCACGACCGATCCAGTGCTGTGGCGCGAGAACCGCGCAAGCCTGGCTGCAGCGCTGAACGACATCAAGCCCAGACTCGTGCTGATGCCGCACGCGGCAGACGCCAACCCCACGCATATCGGCGTGCATCGGCTTGCCAGTGCCACGCTGGCCGAGGTTCGCTTTCGCGGCTGGGTCGCCGAGACCGAATTTTGGGCACCACAGCAGGCGCCCAACTGCATGGTGCAGACCAGCGTGGCCGACACCGCACGCCTGATCCAGGCCCTGGCCTGCCACCAGGGCGAGGTGGCGCGCAATCCATATCACCTGCGCCTGCCGGCCTGGATGGCCGACAACGTGCGCCGTGGAGGCGAACTGTTGGGCGGTGCGGGCGGCACGCCGCCAAGCTGGGCCTTTGCCACCCTCTACCGTCTGAGCCGCTGGGCCGACGGTCAGACCTTGCCTCGAGACCTGGCCCCGCTGCTCTTCCCGGCCGGCCAAGCAATAGAGCTGCCACGTTGATGCCCGGACCAGCCAACGAGAACGCCGCCGCCGCGCTCACGCCTCTGCGCATCCGCCAGTCCGTCTACACAGGCGCTGGTCTGAGGCGACACCTACCCCATCGGCCCGAACTGGTGCGGACAACCCGGACAGCAGTGGTTTCATCTCGCTGTCTCCAGCAGACCTCGCCTGCAAATTGACTAGACTGCACACACGCTTTGGCAGTAGGGAGTGTGCAGATGGCAAACAGCATGGACTGGGCTCAACACGGCAGCTTCTCTCTGCAATGGCATGGCGATGTGCTGTGGGCGCGCTACCAGGGCTGCTGGAACGAGATTTGCGCCCAGCGCCTGCATGGACAGGCGCAGGAGCTCTGGCAGCAGCGCGGTAGCGGACGCCCCTGGGGCCTGCTCAGCGACGCACGCGACTGGGAGGGTGCGACACCCGAGGCCCTTGCAGCCTGGTGGGCCTTCTTCGAGGATGCCGTGGCCCATGGCATGACAGCCGTCACCGATGTGCTGCCCAGTCATTTCCATGAGGCCATGGTGCGCGAGCAGGCGCAGCGCGCCATGGCGCTGGCGAACTACCGACACAGCCCGGATGTCGATTCCGCCATGGCCTGGCTGGCCGAGCAAGGCTTGGCCATCAAGGCCTGAGCAGTTCCCCAAGTCCCCATGGCGCCACCGGATGGCAGTCCGCACTACAGTCGCTCCATGAAGATCGATTTCGTCTCCGACGTCTCCTGCCCCTGGTGCGCCATTGGACTCAAGTCGCTGGAGCAGGCGCTGACGCGACTGCCAGACTTGCCGGTGGACCTGCACATCCAGCCCTTCGAGCTGAATCCGCAGATGGTGGCGGAAGGCGAGGACATCGACGAACACCTGTCCCGCAAGTACGGGGCCAGTCCCGAGCAGATGGCGCAGACGCGCGAGCACATCCGCCAGCGCGGCGCGGCGGTGGGCTTCACGTTCACGCAGGGTGCGCGCAGCCGCATCTACAACACCTTCGATGCGCACCGCCTGCTGCACTGGGCGGGTCTGCAGGGCAGCGCCAAGCAGCGCGAACTCAAGCTGGCGCTCTTCGGCGCCTACTTCACCGAAGGCCGCGACCCGAGCAACCACGAGGTGCTTCTACAAGCGGCTGAAGGCGTCGGCCTGGACCGCGACGCTGCGCGCCAGATGCTGGAGAGCGACGCCTATGCCGCCGAGGTGCGCGAGGCCGAGGCCTTCTACCAGCAGCACGGCATCCACTCGGTGCCGGCGGTGATCATCAACGACCGTCACCTGATCTCCGGCGGCCAGCCGCCCGAGGTCTTCGAACAGGCGCTGCGCCAGATCGCTGCCGCCGAACCCGCCTCGGCCTGAGCGACAATCAACGCGAACCCCAGACCGCCCCAGCCGGGGCGGTCTTTTTTTGCCGATTCCCGACGAGAGACGATGTTCAAGAACCTGACGATCTACCGCATGGGCCCGGACTGGCAGCCCTCGCAACAAGAAGTCGAAGCCGCGCTGGCCAAGGGCCAGTTCCAGCCCTGCGGCGCTACCGAGGCACTGTCCATGGGCTGGGTGCCGCCGCGCGGCATCGAGCATGCCCCGCTGATCGAGATCATCGACGGGCAGATCCATCTGAAGCTGCAGATCGAGTCGCGCGTGCTGCCCGGCTCGGTGGTGAAGGAGCGCGTCGACGAGATCGCCGCCGAGATCGAGGAGCAGACCGGCCGCAAGCCCGGCAAGAAGGCGCTCAAGGATCTAAAGGAGCAGGCCACGCAAGAGCTGCTGCCACTGTGCTTCCGCAAGCGCCACAGCGTGCGTGTGTGGATCTCGCCCAAGGAACGCCTGCTGATGATCGACGCCTCCAGCCCCGCGCGCTGCGAGGAGGTGGTGAGCCTGCTTGTCAAATCGCTCGACGGTCTGGCACTGCATCTGGTGCAGAGCGCCGAGACTCCCGCGGCCTGCATGGCCGCCTGGCTGATGGACGGCGTCCCGCCCGCAGGCTTCACCATCGATCGCGAGTGCGAGCTCAAGAGCGAGGACGAGATGAAGTCCGTGGTGCGCTACGCCCGCCACGCGCTGGACATCGACGAGGTGCGCCAGCACCTGAGCAGCGGCAAGCGCCCAACCCGGCTGGCAATGACCTGGCAGGACCGCGTGTCCTTCCTGCTCACCGACACGCTGCAGCTGAAGAAGATCGCCTTCCTGGACCTCGTCTTCGAGGGCCGTGTCGAGCCCGAGAAGGACGAAGCCTTCGACGCCGACGCGGCGCTGGCCACCGGCGAGCTGATCCAGCTGATCCCGGCGCTGATCGAGGGGCTCGGCGGCGAGCACGACTTCCTGGCGGCGGCGCCGGTTGCTGAAATGGCTGCGCCTGCTTCTTCGGCTGAAGGTGCGGCACCTTGGGAGTGAAGGCCCCTACTGCGCTGGTTTGAGCGGGCGAGGACGCCGGGCGAGTCCCTGCGCTCGTGTCCTCCGCCAGCGGCCTTCGGCCGCCGGCTCCCCCTTTACCTCGCGCAGAGACTCGCCCAGCATCCTCGCGCACACCATCGCCGCATGCCCTGGTGGCATCGCACCAAGGGTGCCGGATCAGGTGGGTGGGGTGCCCGGATCAGCGAGGTAAAGGGGGAGACGGCTGCCGCAGGCAGTCGGCGGAGGACACGAGCGGAGACGGGTACCCCGCACGCGTGATCGCGCTCAGCCCGCCGCCCGAAACCTCAGCGCCCCAGAATCTTCCTCAGCGCTTGCTCCAGGTTCGCCACGCTGCGCGCGGTGTTGTGTAGCTTGTCCAGGCCGAAAAGCCCGATACGGAAGGTCTTGAACTCCGGCCCCTCGTCGCACTGCAAGGGCACACCAGCGGCAGTCTGCAAGCCTTCGGCGAGGAAGGCCTTGCCGGTGTGCAGGCCGGCGTCGGTGGTGTAGCTCACCACCACGCCCGGCGCCTCGAAGCCCGGCGCCGCCACGCTGGGCAGCCCCAGTTCGGCGAGCAGCACGCGCACGCGCTTGCCCAGCTCCAGCGCCTCACCGCGCAGCTTCTCGAAGCCGTAGTCGCGCGACTCGAGCATCGCATCGCGCACGGAAGCCAGTGCGTCGGTGGGCATGGTGGCGTGATAGGCGTGGCCGCCGCCTTCGTAGGCCGCCATGATCTGCTGCCACTTCTTCAGGTCCATCGCGAAGCTGCTCGACGTGGTCTCGTCCAGCCGTGCCCGCGCGCGCTCACTGAGCATCACGAAGGCCGCACAGGGCGTGCCACTCCAGCCCTTCTGCGGCGCGCTGATCAGCACATCGACACCGCAGGCCTGCATGTCCACCCACATGGCGCCGGACGCGATGCAGTCCAGCACAAAGAGCGCGCCCACCTCATGGGCAGCGGCGCCGACCGCGCGCAGATAGTCGTCGGGCAGCATCATGCCGGCCGCCGTCTCCACATGCGGCGCGAAAACCACCGCAGGCCGTTCGGCGCGAATGGTCGCGACCACCTCGTTGATCGGAGCCGGCGCATAGGGCGCCTGCGCGCCGCTGCCGACCTGGCGCGCCTTCAGCACGGTTTGCGCCGAGGGGATCCTTCCCATCTCGAAGATCTGCGTCCAGCGATAGCTGAACCAGCCGTTGCGAATCACCAGCACACGCTGATCGGCGGCGAACTGGCGCGCCACCGACTCCATGCCAAAGGTACCGCCGCCGGGCACGACCACGGCCGTGTGGGCGTTGTAGACGCTCTTCAGCGTCGCCGAGATGTCGCGCATCACGCCCTGGAAGCGCTGCGACATGTGGTTCAGCGCGCGGTCGGTGAACACCACCGAATACTCCAGCAGGCCATCGGGATCGACATGGGGCAGCAGGCCGGGCATGGGCGTCTTCCTTTCTATCCTTCGTTCTTGGAGTCGTCTGCCTGAGCCTCGCGCAAGGCAGACTCAGGCGCAGGTCAGCTTATCACCGCCACCGCAGGGACTCAGTCCCCGAACAAGGTGCCCTGCTGCGGCTGCGGCCTTCCGGCAGCGCGCGCCTCGATGGCCAGCAGCCGCTCCTTGGTCTGCACGCCGCCATGGGCCGAGAAGCCCACGCCCTGCCCGGCCGATCCGACCACGCGGTGGCAGGGCACGATGGGCGCAAAAGGATTGGTCGCCTCGGCACGACCCACCGCGCGCGCCGCGCCGGGCTGGCCCAGCGCGCGGGCGATGTCGCCATAGCTGCGCGTCTGCCCGACCGGGATCTGCCGGGTCAGCGCCAGCACGCAGCGGTTGAACACCGGCAACGCACTGTCGTCCAGCGGCAGCGCCAGCAGCTCGCGATGGTCGGCGCTGTCGCCGGCCAGCAGCCGCTTGATCGCCAGCACCGCCTGTTCAACGAAGGGCGGCGGCATCAATTTCTCTTGCGCCAGCGGAAAGCGCTGGCGCATGCGGTCGCGTGTGGCCCGCGCGTTCTCCTCGGGCAGCTGCGAGCCGAGGATGCCTTCGCCGCTCCACACCAGCGCGCAGCGGCCCAGCGCGGTGTCGAAGCACAGCAGGCCCTGCAAAGGAGCGGCGTTCGTGTCCATCGGACCAGAGCCGTGACGGATCGCTCAGCCAGCAGTGGCGAACGCGGCGGCATGCGCGGCCTGATGCTCGGCCTGGTGCTGAGCCACATGCGCCGCCACACCGCAGCGCGCCTGCGTCGCCAGCCTGGCCACCTCGGCCGGCGGCAGCTCCTTGAGCTTGTGGTCGCTCCACACCTGGCGCCAGCGCCGCGCGCCGGCCATGCCGTTCCACAGGCCCAGCGCGTGGCGCATCGCCTGCGGCCAGGGCCGGCCCGCGGCCTGCTGGGTCTCCAGATAGCGCAGCCATTGCTGCTCGACCTGCTCGCGGCTGGCCGCCGGGCCGGGCGCGCCGAAGAAGCGTTCGTCCCAGCCGGCCAGCTGCCAGGGCTCGTGATAAGCCTGGCGGCCCACCATCACGCCGTCCACATGGCGCAGCTGCTCCTCGATCTCGTCATCGCTCTTGATGCCGCCGTTGACGACGATGGTCAGCGCCGGGAAGTCGCGCTTGAGCCTGTGCACGATCTCGTAGCGCAGCGGCGGCACCTCGCGGTTCTCCTTCGGCGACAGCCCCTGCAGCCAGGCATTGCGCGCATGGACGATGAAGACCTCGCAGCCGGCCGCAGCGACCGTGCCGATGAAGTCGCGCACGAACTCATAGCTCTCGATGCGGTCGATGCCGATGCGGTGCTTGACCGTCACCGGGATGCGGCTGACCGCATCGCGCATCGCCTTCACGCCGTCGGCCACCAGCTGCGGCTCGGCCATCAGGCAGGCGCCAAAGGCGCCGCGCTGCACGCGCTCGCTGGGGCAGCCGCAGTTGAGGTTGACCTCGTCGTAGCCCCACTGCTCAGCCAGCTTCGCGCAGGCGGCCAGATCGGCCGGCTCGCTGCCGCCGAGCTGCAGTGCCACCGGATGCTCCTCGGCATTGAAGTCCAGATGCCGCGGCTGATCGCCATGCAGCAGCGCGCCGGTGGTGACCATCTCGGTGTACAGGCGCGTGTGGCGGCTCAGCAGGCGATGCAGGTAGCGGCAGTGCCTATCGGTCCAGTCGAGCATCGGCGCGACAGACAGGCGCCAGGGGCTCAGTCCGCTGGAAGGCGTCTGGTCATGAGAGCTGGGGGAATCGTGGGTTTGCACCCGCCGATTATCCCAAACGGGCCTTGGCCCCTTCCCCACCAGCCGCATCGCGCAGCGCCTGTTCGAACTCACCCACCGGCATGGGCTTGCCGAACAGATAGCCCTGGAAGGCCTGGCAGCCGTGCTGCGCGAGGAACTCTCGCTGACCTTCGGTCTCCACGCCCTCGGCCACCACCGGCAGGCCCAGGCTGTGACCCAGCGCCAGCACGGTGCGGGCGATCGCCGCGTCGTTGAAGTCGGTCAGCACATCGCGCACGAAGGAGCGGTCGATCTTCAGCTGGTCCAGCGGCAGGCGCTTCAGATAGGCCAGCGACGAGTAGCCGGTACCGAAATCGTCGAGCGAGAAGCTCACGCCGTGGGACTTGAGCTCGTTCATCTTCGCGATCGTGCCTTCGACGTCCTCCAGCATCACGCTTTCGGTCAGCTCCAGCTTGAGCAGGTCGGCACGGGCGCCGCTGCCAGCCAGTGTGGCCAGCACGCTGGCGACGAAGTCGGCGTGACGGAACTGCCGGGGACTCACGTTCACCGCGATGCTCAGCTCGCGCAGCTGCGCGTCGCCAGACCAGGCCAGCAGCTGGCGGCAGGCCGCCTGCAGCACCCATCGGCCCAGCGGCTTGATCAGCCCGGTCTCCTCGGCCAGCGGGATGAACTCGACCGGTGACACCATGCCGTGGCCGGGCCGCTGCCAGCGCACCAGCGCCTCGGCGCCGACGATGCGGCCATCGGCCAGCACCTGCGGCTGGTAGTGCAGCTGCAGCTCGCCGAGCTGCAGTCCGCGGCGCAGATCGGTCTCCAGCGCGGCACGCGCCGAGACGATGGCCTGCATCTGCGGGTCGTAGAAGCACAGCGAATTGCGCCCCGCAGACTTGGCGCGGTACATGGCCAGGTCGGCGCGCTTGAGCAGTTCGTCGTAGCTGTCGCTCGCGCCGACGAAGATCGCCACGCCGATGCTCGCGGTGATGTGGTGCTCCTGCCCCTGAAGGCTGAACTCGGGCTCGAGCGCAGCGAGCATCTTGTCGCCCACCACCTTGGCCTCGGCGGCGGCGCGCGCGGGCTCCTCGCTGAGGTCCTCCAGCAACACGACGAACTCGTCGCCGCCCAGCCGCGCCAGCGTATCGCCGGCACGCAGGCAGGTGGCCAGACGCTGCGCCACCTGCTGCAGCAACAGATCGCCGACTTCGTGACCGCGCGTGTCGTTGAGCGTCTTGAAGTGATCCAGGTCGACGAAGAGCAGCGCCCCATGGCGGTGACTACGCCCGCTGACAAACACAGCCTGCTGCGCTCGATCCTGCAGCAGCTTGCGGTTGGGCAGCTGGGTCAGCCCGTCGTAGAAGGCCAGACGGTTGATCTCCGCCTGGGCCCGCATGCGTTGGCTGATGTCGCGCGTGACACCCATGATGACCACGGCACCCGCCTCGTTGCGCAGGTAGTGGGTCACCGACTCGGTCCAGACCACACTGCCGTCGCGGTGCTTCAGTTCCAGCACATCGGTATAGCGCCGCTGCTCGTCCGGCTGCTGGCTGTAGAGCTTCGCGCGGGCAGCGTTGTTCTGCAGGAAGAGCTGGTGCAGCTTCTCGGGCATCGCCGCGCCGAAGCCCAGGGCCGCGAACTCCTCCGCCGGGTAGCCCAACAGCTGCTGGATGGACGGACTCAGGTACTCGATGCGGCCGCGATCCACATCCATCACCCACAGCACATCGGACATATTGTCGGCCAGCAACTGGTAGCGTGCCTGGCTGGTGCGCAGCGACAACTCGGCCCTCTCGCGGCGGCGGTTCTGCACCGCCAGCGCGACGACCAGCAGCGACAGCAGCACCAGCGCCAGACCCGCGCCAAGCACATAGCCGCGGTACTCGTTCCACAGGCTGGGCGGGCGATGCAGATAGACGGTCTCTTCAGGCAGACGCCGCCAGTCGCCGTCCCAGCGCTGGATCTCGCGCCAATCAAACATCGGCACCGGCCGCGAGGTCTGCACGCGGAAATCCGGCGGCGCCTGCACCTGGGCGTCGAGCAGCTCCAGCACCGAGCGCGCCATCGAGCGGCCCTCATCCTCCAGCACCGAGACCATGCCGCCGATCGGCCCCTGCCCCATCGAGCCGGCATAGACAGGAAACACCGGCGCCCGGCCGAGCTTGGCCACGCGCACGATGCTGTCCACCGGCACCATCACCTGGCCGCGGCCGTCGCGGTTCACGCCGGGCGCGATCACGATGGAGTGCGACGGCGCGGCACCGATCTCGCGCTCGATCTCGTCAAAGGGCTTGCCATCCAGATAGACGAACTCGAAGCGTGCGGCAAAGGGCTCGAACTGCCGCCGCGCATCGGCCAGCCGCTCCTGCTCCACCGCGCTATTGCCCGACAGCACATAGACCCGCTGCGTCGCCGGGAACAGCTCCAGCGCGCGCTCCAGCGTGCCGGCGAAGGCCAGCGCCGGCGTCTGCAGATGGAAGTTGCGGGCCTGCTGCGCTTGCGCCTCCTTGGGTGGCCTCGCCTGCGCCACCAGCACTGGCGCCTCAGGGGCGAGGCTCGCGCCCTCCTTGAGCAGAAAGCCGAGCGCCGGCGGCTGCATCACGACGATGGCACGCAGCGGCGCCTCGCGATACTTGCTCGCCAGCAGATCGGCCAGTTCGGCCCGATAGGCGGGCCCCGTGTTCTTCACCAGATCCAGGTATTCGATGTGGATGCGGTTGAAGCGAATGCCGCGCTCGCGCAGCACCTCGTAGAAGCCTTTCACATAGCTGTCGATGCCGGCCTGACCATAGCCGGTGGACAGCAGCATCAGCACCCCGGGCTCGGCAACAGCCGCAGCCGGCTGGGCCTTGCCAGGCGCCGAAGCCGGCGCTGGCACGGGCGCCTGGGCAAGCACAGGCGCCTGCAGCGCAAGAGCCAGCGTGGCGGCGCTCAGCCAGGCAGCCAGACCGCCGCCGGGCCGCCAGCCTCGCATCGACATGCACCAACCGGTCTCGCTGCTTCGCATCAGGACGCTCTCAGATCGGGTTGCCCATTCTGCGCCGTATGTTGCGAACAGAACGCAGCATCTGACAGAAAAATCTGATGCAAATGATGCCGACGCCACACCAGGCCCAGCTGCGGCTCAGCCCAGCCCGACGATGCGGCCTTGCGCGTCCAGGTCCAGGCGTTCGGCCGCCGGATGCCTGGGCAGACCGGGCATGGTCATGATGTCGCCGCAGATCGCCACGACGAACTCCGCCCCGGAAGCCAGTCGCAGCTCGCGCACCGGCAGGACATGACCCTCGGCAGCGCCGCGCTGCTTGGCATCGGCCGAGAAGCTGTAGGGCGTCTTGGCGATGCACACCGGCAGCCGGCCATAGCCGGCGACCTGCCACTCGTGCAGCTGAGCCAGCGCCTGCGGCGTGAAGCTGACGTCGGCGGCACGGTAGATCTTGCGTGCCACCGCGCGGATCTTCTCGAGCAGCGGTTCGTCATCCGCATAGACGCTGGCCGGCCGCGCCTGGCCGCTGGCACAGGCACGCAGCACCGCGTGCGCCAGCGTTTCGGCGCCGGCGCCACCGTCAGCCCAATGGCTGGCGCGTACACAGGGCATGCTGTCGTGCTCGCAGGCGCGCTCGATCAACGCAAGCTCGGCCTCGGTATCGCCGTCGAAGCGGTTGATCGCCACCACCACCGGCAGGCCCAGATGCACGCGCAGGTTCTCGGCATGGCGGCGCAGATTGGCCAGACCGCGCTCGAGGCTGGCGAGATTGGCGCCATGCGCGTCGGCCGCGTCGTCGCCGCCGTGCCAGCGCAGCGCGCGCACCGTGGCGACCAGCACCGCGCAGGCCGGCTGCAGACCGGTCTGGCGGCACTTGATGTCGATGAACTTCTCTGCGCCCAGGTCGGCGCCGAAGCCGGCCTCGGTGACGACATAGTCGGCCAGCTTCAGTGCGCTGCGCGTGGCCAGCGCCGAGTTGCAGCCATGCGCAATATTGGCGAAGGGCCCGCCATGCACCAACGCCGGCGTGCCTTCCAGCGTCTGCACGAGATTGGGCAGCAGCGCGTCCTTGAGCAGCGCGGCCATCGCGCCCACAGCCTGCAGATCCTGCGCGGTGACGGGCCGCTTGTCGGCCGTGTAGGCCACGACGATGCGCGCCAGCCGCGACTTCAGGTCGGCCTGGTCGCTCGCCAGGCAGAGGATGGCCATCACCTCGGAGGCCACGACGATGTCGAAGCCGTCCTCGCGCGGGAAGCCGTTGGCCGTGCCGCCCAGACCCACGGTGATCTGCCGCAGCGCGCGGTCGTTCATGTCCATCACGCGCCGCCAGACGACGCGGCGCACGTCGATGCCCAACGCATTGCCCTGGTGCACATGGTTGTCCAGCATCGCGGCGAGCAGGTTGTGCGCGCTGGCCACCGCGTGAAAGTCGCCGGTGAAGTGCAGATTGATCTCGTCCATTGGCGCCACCTGCGCGCGGCCGCCGCCGGTGGCGCCACCCTTCATGCCCAGACAGGGGCCCAGCGAGGGCTGGCGCAGGCAGACCATCGCGCGCCGGCCCAGCCGCGTCAGCGCGTCGCCCAGGCCTATCGTGGTGGTGGTCTTGCCCTCGCCGGCCGGCGTCGGGCTGATCGCGGTGACCAGGATGAGCCGGCCTTCGGATCGGTCCTGCAGCGCCGCCAGAGCCTCGGTCGAGAGCTTGGCCTTGTAGCGACCGAAGGGAATCAGTGCATCGGGCGCCAGCCCGAGGCGTTCGTGCGCCAGCTCGACGATGGGCCGCAGTTGCGCGGCGCGGGCGATCTCGAGATCGGTGGACATGCGTCGGGTGCTCCTGCGGGACGAAGACTCGCGCCGATTATGGCGAGGCGGCAGTGCCGAACAGCTCCGGATGGCGCCGGGCATACCAGTCCTTCACCGACTCGTGGTCCAGCGACATCAGCGTGCGGAAGTCCGGCACGAGAAGGAAGCCCAGCGCACTCAAGGCCGCGGCCAGGCCGAAGGCAATGTAGACCTGCGCCACCGGCCACTGCAGCAGCGCCAGCCCGGCCAGCGCCGGGCCAAGCGCGCCAGCCACCGTCATCGACATCATGCCGACCGCCTGCACACGGGCGCGGAAGGACTGCGGTATGGCGAGCAGGCGGTGCGTCTGCCCCACCAGCACGCCGCAGGAGTTGGCCAGGCCGACGCTGAACAGCGCGAGCACCAGCACGGCGCCATGCTCGGCCCAGCCGGCCAGGGCCAGCCCCAGGCCCTGCGCCGCGGTCGCCCCGATGCGCGTCGCATGGCGGCCGATGCGCTGCACCATCCAGGCCGAGCCGCCCAGCGCACCGATCAGCATGCCCACCGACAAGCCGACCTCGGCTGCCGCCAGCCAGCCTGCGCCAAGGCCCAGCGAGCGCACCTTCAGCGGCACCAGCATCGTGAAGGCCGGCACCATGAAGAGCACGCCGACAAAGTTGACCAGGGTCCAACCGCGCTCCAGCGGCATCGCCCAGCAGGCATGCAGCCCGGCGCGCAGGTCGGCGCGCCAGGCCGCCCGGCCACGACGCGCGGCCGGCTGCGCCGCCGGCGGCGCAGCCGGCAGACGCCAGGCCAGCGCCACGGCGAGCAAGAGCAGCAGCGCCTGGGCTGCCAGCGCGGCACCGACGTACAAGGCCAGCAGCAGCCCGGCGAGCGCCGGGCCGAGCACCCTGCCTAGCGACTCGGCACTGCGCTGCAGGCTGAGTGCTTCGGGCAGCGCCGCAGGTTCGACCAGCTCGGCCGCGATGGTCATCAGCGCCGGCATCACCAGCCCGCCGGCCAGCGAGCCCAGCAGCGCATAGACCAGCACCCAGCTCAGGCCGTAGCGCCCGAAGCTCGCGACACTGGCCAGCAGCAGGGCCGCCAAGGCCAGGCCGGCCAGGCCGACAGCGATCAGCCAGCGCTTGTGGTGCCGGTCACCCAGCGGCCCGAGCAGCGGTGCGGCCAGGAAGGCGCAGCAGGAGCCGACCACGCCCTGCCAGGCCAGATGCGCTGCGCCCCCATGGGCGCTGACCCACCAGGGCACGGTGACCGCGCCGATCATCGTGGCCAGCAGGAACAGGCCGTCGGCGAGCAGCAGGCTGCGCAGCGCGCTTGGGGTGGCGCGCAGGCGGGCAGGCAGGCTCGCAAGCATGTATGGGGTCTCCCTCGGCTGTGCCGCTTCGCGGTCGTGCCGCACGCGGCGGCGTCCCGAGGGAGTGTAGCGGCGCGCCTAACGCGTCAAGCGTGCGGCTGAAGAGATGCTCAGCGCAGCTCGCGCAGCGGGTGCGTCTCGGCCGACCAGGGGCTGTCGAAGAAGGCGGCGACCATCGCCGGCGTGACGTCCTCGATGCGCGTCGGGTTCCAACGCGGCGCATGGTCCTTGTCCACCGCCAGCGCGCGTATGCCCTCGACAGTTTCACTCGCAGCGCCCGGGCGCAGATGGAAGCAGCGATGCACCAGGTCGCGCTCCATGCGCAAGTCCTCAGCCAGGCTCATCGCGCGGGCACGGCGCACCTGTTCGAGCGTGACGGCCATCATCAGCGGCGAGCGCTTGGCGAGCAGCGCATGGGTATGACGCGACCATTCGTCGCCAGCCTCGGCCAGGGAGGCCATGATGGCGGCAACGCTGTCCTTGGCGAAGTGCGTGTCGATGCGCTCGCGCAGTTCCAGGTGGTCGGGCGCCGGCGCCAGGTCGGCGCGCTCCATCACCGTTGCCACCACATGCTCGGCGCTGGTCTGCGCCCCGGCGCGGAAAGCCTCGACGATGGCCGGCAGCTCACGGCTGGGCACGAAGACATCGCCCAGACCCAGCGCGATCGCATCGCCGGCACCGATCACCTGGCCGGTCAGGGCCAGCCATTCGCCGCTGCGACCCGGGCACTGACCCAGGAACCAGCCGCCACCCACATCGGGGAACAGGCCGATATTGGTCTCGGGCATCGCAAGCTTCGAGTGCTCGGTCAGCACACGCAGCTTGGCGCCCTGGCTGATGCCCATGCCACCGCCCATCACCACGCCGTCCATCAAGGCGATGTAGGGCTTGGGGTAATGGTGGATCAGGTGGTTGAGCGCGTACTCCTCGGTGAAGAAGTCCTCCAGCGCGCTATCGCCGGCCAACGCAGCCTGATGGAAAAAGCGGATGTCGCCACCGGCGCAGAAGGCTGCCGGCTTGCCTTCGCGGCCTGCGCCCAGCACCACCACGGCCTGGATGGCCGGCGTAGCGGCCCAGTGCTTGAGCAGCGTGGTTATGTCGCGGATCATCGCCAGCGACAGGGCATTCAGCGCATTCGCGCGGTTCAGCGTGATCAGGCCCAGGCAACCATTGACCTCGGCCAGGATTTGGCCTTCGGACTGCAAGGTGGGAAGCGTCGTCTGTGCGGCGGACATTGGCCAGCTACTCCGTCGTCGTGAAGAGTTGTCGTTGTTCGTTCTATGGCGACAGGGCCTTGCGCCCGCGCCATCCCAGAAGCTCGTTGCCCATCAGGGCGCCCAGCACGATAACACCGCCGACCAGGGTGGCGGTACCCGGCGCTTCCCCGGCCCACAACCAGGCCCAGAGCACGCCGAACACCACTTCCAACAGACCGAGCAGCGCGATCTCGGGGGCGGGCAGGACACGCGTCAGGCGCACGACCAGCAGGCACGGCAAGGCCAGCTGGAACACGCCGAGTCCGGCAAGCAGGCCCATATCGTGCGGCGAGGCCTGCAGCGGCCAGGCAAGCGGCAGCGTCACGGCCGCTGAGACCACCGCACCGATCAGCACGGCCACCAGCATGTCGTCGCCGCCGCCCTCGGCAGCCTGGCCCGATTGCGTGTGGCTGTGCTGCAGCAGCGTCCAGTTGCTCGCCGCCGCCAGCGGCACGCCCAGCGCAACCGCCATGCCAGCGAGTCCGGCAAGCCCGGCCTGCATTTCGTGGCCGAACATCCAGGCGATGCCGCTGCTGCCTAGCAGGATGGCCGCCCAGGTCCGCACAGGCAGACGGTGTTGCAGGAAGACGCGAGCGAACAGCGCGGTGAGCAGCGGCCCCAGCGACATGGTCACCAGCACATTGGCCACGCTGGTCAGCGTCAGCGCCAGCATGAAGGCGGTGAACATCACCGCCCAGCACAGACCGGAGATCCACACGCGACGGCCTGCACCGAGCAATTGCCGCCACAGACCGGCGCCACGCATGAGCAACAGCGCGAACAGCAGACCCAGCGCATTGAAGGCACTGCGCCAGAACGTCACCTCGAAGCCGCGCGCGGCCTCCAGGTGGCGCGAGACCACGCCCGCTGTGCTCCACAGCAGCGTAACGAAGATCATCAACGCGACTGCGCGACGATGCGACATGGCTTGCATGAGCTGCGGCGACTCAGGGGCAGCCGCGTCAGCCTGCGCTCAGCCGTTCTCGCGGGCCATGCGCTTGCGCTCGTGCTCCTTCAGGTAGCGCTTGCGCAGGCGCACGCTCTTGGGCGTGATCTCGACCAGCTCGTCGTCGTCGATGAAGTCCACGCCGTATTCCAGCGTCAGCTCGATAGGCGGCGTGATCTTGATCGCGTCTTCCTTGCCGCTGACGCGGAAGTTGGTCAGCTGCTTGGTACGGGTGGCGTTGACAACCAGGTCGTTCTCGCGGCTGTGGATGCCGACGATCATGCCTTCGTAGACCGGGTCGCCAGCCTTGACGAACATGCGACCGCGGTCGTCCAGCTTGCCCAGCGCATAGGTGAAGATCTCACCGTCGTCCATGGAGATCAGCACGCCGTTCTTGCGGCCGCCGATCTCGCCCTTGAAGGGCTCGTAGCCGTCGAAGATCGACGAGATCAGTCCCGAACCGCGGGTGAGGTTCAGGAACTCGTTGGAGAAGCCGATCAGGCCGCGCGCCGGGATGCGGTATTCCAGGCGCACGCGGCCACGGCCGTCCGGCTCCATGTTGACCATCTCGCCCTTGCGCAGGCCCAGGGCCTGCATCACGCCGCCCTGGTGTTCCTCTTCCACGTCGGCGGTGACCAGCTCCATCGGCTCGCACTTCTGGCCGTCGATCTCCTGGAACACCACGCGCGGCTTGGAGACGGCCAGCTCGTAGCCCTCGCGGCGCATGTTCTCCAGCAGGATGGTCAGGTGCAGTTCGCCGCGGCCGCAAACCTCGAAGATGCCGTCCTCGCTGGTCTCCGAGACGCGCAGCGCCACGTTGTGCTGCAGCTCCTTCTGCAGGCGGTCCCAGATCTGGCGGCTGGTGACGAACTTGCCCTCGCGGCCGGCCAGCGGCGAGGTGTTGACGCAGAAGTTCATCGTCAGCGTCGGCTCGTCCACCTTCAGCATCGGCAGCGGCGCGGGGTTCGCCGGGTCGGTCACGGTCACGCCGATGCCGATGTCCTCGATGCCGTTGATCAGCACGATCTCGCCCGGGCCGGCCTCGCTGACCTGCACGCGGTCCAGCCCCTGGAAGGTCAGCACCTGGTTGATGCGGCCGTTGACGGTCTTGCCGTCCGGGCCTTCCATGACGGCCACGTTCATGCCCGGCTTGATCTTGCCGGCGTTGATGCGACCCACGCCGATGCGGCCGACGAAGCTGTTGTAGTCCAGCGCCGAGATCTGCAGCTGCAGCGGATCGTCCGGGTTGCCGGCATGCGGCTGCACATGCTTGAGGATGGTCTCGAACAGCGCCGACATGTCAGGGCCCCACTGCTCGCCGGGAGCGCCCTCTTCCAGCGAAGACCAGCCGTTGATGCCCGAGGCGTAGACCACCGGGAAGTCGAGCTGCTCGTCGTTCGCGCCGAGCTTGTCGAACAGGTCGAAGGCGGCATTGATCACCGCGTCGGGCTTGGCGCCGGGCTTGTCCACCTTGTTGACGACCACGATGGGCTTGAGGCCCAGGGCCAGCGCCTTCTTGGTGACGAAGCGGGTCTGCGGCATCGGGCCTTCCTGGGCGTCGATCAGCAGCACCACACCATCCACCATGGACAGCGCACGCTCGACCTCGCCACCGAAGTCCGCGTGTCCCGGGGTGTCGACGATGTTGATGTGCGTGCCCTTCCAAGACACAGCGCAGTTCTTCGCCAGGATGGTGATGCCGCGCTCGCGCTCGATGGCGTTGTTGTCCATCACGGTGTCGACCACCTTCTCGTGCTCGGCAAAGGTGCCGCTCTGCCGCAGCAGCTGGTCAACCATCGTGGTCTTGCCATGGTCGACGTGGGCGATGATGGCGATGTTGCGAATCTGGGTGCTCATAGGGACAACTTTCTGTGAATTCGGTTCAGGCGCTGAGCCTCGGCTCTTCTCGTTGCAGCTGCTGCACTTCCTGCGGGCTCAGCAGGCGGTCGGCGATCAGCTCGCCGGCCTTGATGTGGGCGCTGCCCAGCAGGGCCCGGCCGGGTCCGTAGACCCGCACCTGCGGCGCATCGGGCGCCTTCACGCGGCGCCGCAGCCCGCTGAGAAAGCGCGCCGCGTCCTCGGCCTCGAGGACCAGCGCCGGCCACTGCTGCAGCAGCACGTCGGGCGGCCGCAGCATGGCCTCACGCTCGGCCTCGGTCATCGCGGCCAGCGCGTCCAGGCTGATCGCGTCGCGCAGCTGCAGCGGCCCGCTGCCGGTGCGACGCAGCGCCGACAGATGCGCGCCGCACCCCAGGCGCTCGCCAATGTCTTCGGCCAGCGTGCGGATGTAGGTGCCCTTGGAACAGCGCACGGCGATCGTCAGCGCCTCATGCTGCCAGTCCAGGATGTCGATGCTGTGAATCGTCACCTGGCGCGGCGCGCGCTCGATCTGCACGCCTTCGCGCGCATAGTCATAGAGCGCGCGGCCCTCATGCTTGAGCGCCGAGTGCATGGGCGGGATCTGTTCGATCTCGCCGGTGAAGGCCTGGCAGGCGGCCTCGATCTGCTCGCGCGTTACCGCCACGGGCCGGGTCTGCAGCACTTCACCCTCGGCATCGCCGGTGCTGGTCGTTTCGCCCAGTTTCAGCGTGGCCTCGTAGACCTTGTCGGCATCCAGGCTCACCTGGCTGAACTTGGTCGCCGCACCGAAGCACAGCGGCAGCAGTCCGGTGGCCAGCGGGTCCAGCGTGCCGGTATGGCCGGCCTTCTCGGCGCGCAGCAGCCACTTGGCCTTCTGCAAGGCCTGGTTGCTGGACAAGCCCAGCGGCTTGTCGAGCAGCAGCACGCCGTGCAGGGCACGGCGAACTTGCTTGACGCGCTGGGGCTTGGCCTCGCTCACGGTGTTCAGTCCTCGCGGTTCTCGTCGTCGTCCAGGGCGCGGGTGGCGTTGGCCTTGCTGATCAGCGCGCTTAGCTCGGCGGCGCGCTCGATGCTGCGATCGAAATGGAAGTGCAGCGTCGGCACGGTGTGGATCTGCAGACGCTTGAACAGGCCGTTGCGCAGGAAGCCAGCGGCCTCGTTGAGCGCCGCCTCGGTCTCGGCCGGATCGCCGACCAGCACCGAGAAGAACACCTTGGCATGCGCATAGTCCGGCGTGACCTCAACCGCGTTGACGGTGGGCATGCCGATGCGCGGGTCCTTGAGCTCGCGGATCAACTCCGCCAGATCGCGCTGGATCTGGTCGGCCACGCGGAAACCGCGGTTGGGGATGGCTCTTTTATGACGCATGATGATTCGACGCTCCAAACACAAACCCCGCCGGTACTGCTGGGCGGGGTTCGATCAAGCCACGCCCCGCCGAAGGGCCGCCCCGAGGCGTGGGCGGCGCCCCTCGGGGGCAGGAGCGCAGCGACTGGGGGGCTCAGAGAGTTCTTGCGACTTCCTTGATCTCGAAGAACTCCAGCTGATCACCTTCCTTGATGTCGCTGTAGTTCTTGAGCTTGATACCGCACTCGAAGCCTTCCTTGACTTCCTTGACGTCGTCCTTCTCGCGGCGCACCGACTCCACCTCGCCGGTGTAGACGACGATGTTGTCGCGCAGCAGGCGGAACCTGGCGTTGCGGCGCACCAGGCCCGAGGTGACCATCGAGCCGGCGACCGTGCCGATCTTGGAGGCCACGAAGACCACGCGGATCTCGGCCGTACCCAGGAACTCTTCCTTCTGCTCCGGCGCCAGCATGCCGCCCATCGCCGCCTTAACCTCATCCACGGCGTCGTAGATGATGTTGTAGTAGCGGATATCAACACCATTGCCCTCGGCCAGCTTGCGGGCGTTGGCGTCGGCACGGGTGTTGAAGCCGATGATGATGGCCTTGGAGGCGATCGCCAGGTTGACGTCGCTCTCGCTGATGCCGCCCACCGCCGCGTGCACGATCTGCACCTTGACCTCGTCGGTGGAGAGCTTGAGCAGCGAAGAAGCCAGCGCTTCCTGCGAACCCTGCACGTCGGCCTTGATGATCAGCGGCAGGGTCTGCACCTCGCCCTGGCCCATCTCGCTGAACATGTTCTCCAGCTTGGCGGCCTGCTGCTTGGCCAGCTTGACGTCGCGGTACTTGCCCTGACGGAAGGTCGCCACTTCGCGGGCACGACGCTCGTCGGCCAGCACCATGAACTCGTCGCCGGCCTGCGGCACCTCGGTCAGGCCCTGGATCTCCACCGGGATGGACGGACCAGCTTCCTGCGTGGGCTTGCCGTCCTCGTCCAGCATGGCGCGCACGCGGCCATAGGTCGAGCCGGCCAGCACCACGTCGCCGCGCTTGAGCGTACCGCTCTGCACCAGCACCGTGGCCACCGGGCCGCGGCCCTTGTCCAGACGCGCTTCGATCACCAGGCCCTTGGCCATGGAGTCCTTGGGCGCGGTGAGCTCCAGCACCTCGGCCTGCAGCAGCACCTGCTCGAGCAGCTCGTCGATGCCCTGGCCGGTCTTGGACGACACGCCGACGAAGGGGCTGTCGCCGCCGAAGTCCTCCGGCACGACCTCCTCGGCCACCAGCTCGCTCTTCACGCGCTCGGGGTTGGCGTCGGGCTTGTCGATCTTGGTCATCGCCACGACGATGGGCACACCCGCCGCCTTGGCATGGTGGATCGCTTCCTTGGTCTGCGGCATCACGCCGTCATCGGCCGCGCAGACCAGGATGACGATGTCGGTGGCCTTGGCACCGCGGGCACGCATGGCCGTGAAGGCCTCGTGACCTGGGGTATCCAGGAAGGTGACGGTGCCGCGCGGCGTGTCGACGTGGTAGGCGCCGATGTGCTGCGTGATGCCGCCGGCTTCGCCCGCCGCAACGCGGCTGCGGCGGATGTAGTCCAGCAGCGAGGTCTTGCCGTGGTCGACGTGACCCATCACCGTGACCACCGGAGCACGCGGCAGCAGCTCGTGCTGGCCCTCGGCTGCGGCGCCCTCTTCTTCCAGGAAGGCATCGGGATCGTCCAGCTTGGCGGCAAAAGCCTTGTGGCCCATTTCCTCGACCACGATCATGGCCGTTTCCTGGTCCAGCTGCTGGTTGATGGTGACCATCTGGCCCAGCTTCATCAGCTGCTTGATGACCTCGGAGGCCTTCACCGACATCTTGTGCGCGAGGTCGGCCACCGAGATGGTCTCGGGCACGTGCACCTCTTGCACCACCGGTTCGGACGGAGCGACGAAGTTGGACGGTGCGCCGCCGCGATCGTTGCGGTCGCCACGACGGCCCGCCGCGCCCTTGGGCGCGCGCCAGCCTGCCGGACGGGCACCGGTCGGCGCACCAGCGCCGATGGTCTTCAGGCCACGCTTCTTGGCCGCATCGTCGGCCCAGCTCGACGAAAGCTTCTCGGACTTGACCGACTTCTTGTCGCCCGGCTTGCCGCCAGCAGCAGGAGCCGGCGCACCAGCAACGCCAGGCTTCTTGTGAATCGTGCCCTTGATCTCCTTGGCCGGCTCGGCCGGCTTGGCCTCTTCGGGCTTCTTCGCGACGAGCACCTTCTTCGGCGCATTCATCATCGCGCGAATGGCAGCAGCCTCGGCTTCTGCGGCCTTGCGGCGGCGCTCCAGCTCGGCCTGCTTCTGCTTGTCCTCGGCTGCGGCGTCGACAGCCTTCACCACGCGCAGCGCGGGCTTGGGCGGCTCGACGGGCGCCGCGGGCGCGGGCGCAGCTGCCGGCTCGGGCGTCGGCTCGGGAGCAGCAGGTGCCGGTGCAGGCGCAGCTGCCGCCGGCTTGCCGCGGCTCATGGCTTTGTTGATCGCGGCAGCAGCATCGGCTGCGGCCTCGCGGGCGCTGGCCTTGCTGGCGGCAGCCTGCTTCGCAGCAGCTTCGGCCGCCGCCTTGGCTGCGGCCTCTTCGGCAGCACGCGCCGCGGCCTCCGCCTCAGCCTTCTCCTGACGTCGCTGGGCCTCGGCTTCCTTGGCTGCCCGCTCGGCGGCTTCGCGCTCACGCATGCGAGCGGCCAGCTCTTCTTCCTGCAGACGCAATGCCTCGGCCTGCGCCTTGGCTTCTTCCTCGCGGCGCTGCAGCTCGGCTTCCTCGGCGGCCGCCTGCGCAGCCTCGTCGACCGCGCCAGCGGTTTCGTCGCGTTTGATGAAGACACGCTTCTTGCGCACCTCCACCTGGATGGTGCGCGCCTTGCCGCTGGCATCAGCCTGCTTGATCTCGCTGGTGGACTTTCGCGTCAGCGTGATCTTCTTGCGCTCGGCGCCGCCGGTACCGTGCGCAGTACGCAGGTAATCGAGCAGACGCTCCTTGTCGTTCTCGTTGAGCGTGTCATCTGCAGACGCCTTCTTGACGCCCGCTGCTTGCAGCTGCTCCAGCAGCGTGCTCGCAGGCCGATTGAGCTCTGCAGCGAACTGGGCGACGGTGGTCACAGCCATTGTGGAATCCTTAACTAATGCTGTCGGTGCGGTGTCGTGCGATGGGCTGGGGCGAGGCTCAGGCAGTGAACCAGTGTTCACGCGCCTTCATGATCAGCGCACGCGCCTGCGCCTCGTCGACGCCAGCCATTTCGACGAGCTCGTCGACCGCCAGATCGGCCAGGTCGTCACGGGTATGGATGTCGTTATCGGCCAGCTTGGCGATCAGGTCGGGCGTCATGCCTTCCAGGTCGCGCAGATCCTGCGAAACCTCCTCGACCTTCTCCTCACGGGCGATTTCCATCGTCAGCAACGCATCCTTGGCACGGGTACGCAGCTCGTTGACGGTGTCCTCGTCGAAGGCCTCGATCTCCAGCATCTCCTGCATGGGCACATAGGCCACTTCTTCCAGGCTGGTGAATCCTTCTTCGATCAGGATATCGGCCACCTCGGCATCGACGTCGAGCTTCTCGACGAAGAGCTTGCGGATGGACTCGCTTTCCTGCTCATGCTTGGCCGCGGACTCCTCGGCCGACATGATGTTGATGCGCCAGCCGGTCAGGTCCGAGGCCAGGCGCACGTTCTGGCCGCCGCGGCCGATGGCGATGGCAAGGTTCTCTTCGTCGACCACCACATCCATCGCGTGGCGCTCCTCATCCACGACGATGGACTGCACGTTCGCCGGCGCCAGCGCGCCGATGACGAACTGCGCCGGGTCTTCGGACCACAGCACGATGTCCACACGCTCGCCGGCCAACTCGTTGGTGACCGCATTGACGCGCGAACCGCGCACACCCACGCAGGTACCGATCGGATCGACACGCTTGTCGTGCGAGAGCACGGCGATCTTGGCGCGGCTGCCCGGGTCACGCGCGCAGCTCTTGATCTCCAGCAGGCCCTGCTCGATCTCGGGCACTTCCTGCGCGAACAGTTCCTTCATGAACTCCGGGCTGGAGCGCGACAGCATGATCTGCGGGCCACGCAGCGTCGGATCCACACCCAGGATCACGGCACGCAGGCGGTCGCCGGTGCGCAGGTTTTCCTTGGGGATCATCTCGCCGCGCTTCAGGCGTGCCTCGATGCGGCCCGACTCGGCAATGATGTCGCCCTTGTCCAGACGCTTGACCGTGCCGACGAAGATCTTCTCGCCGCGCGACATGAAGTCGTTGAGCAGCTGCTCACGCTCGGCATCGCGGATCTTCTGCAGGATCACCTGCTTGGCAGCCTGCGCACCGATGCGGCCGATGGGCAGCGACTCGACCGGCTCCTCGATGTAGTCATCCACCTCGATGTCGGCGATCTGCTCCTGCGCCTCGAACAGCAGGATCTCGGCATCGGCATTCTGCAGGCCGGCCTCGTTGGGCACCACATGCCAGCGGCGGAAGGTTTCGTACTCACCGGAGTCGCGATCGATCGTCACGCGGATATCGACCTCTCCGCCATAGAGCTTCTTGGTGGCCGAGGCCAACGCAGCCTCCACGGCTCCGAACACGACATCGCGCTCCACGCTCTTCTCGCGCGAAATCGCATCCACCAGCATCAACAGTTCGCGGTTCATTGATCGAGACCTCCGTCAACCTTGTCTTCCTTGCCCATGTCCGCCTGCTCATCTGGCGACTGACGGGACTTGGCATTGCTCTGTTTCTTCTTCGGCTTGGCCGCCTTGGCGGCACCCGGCTTGGCCGGCTTCTGGCCCGACTCGGACGGCTTGCCACCGCGCCCCTTGAAGCTCAGTTGCGGCACCAAACGCGCCGCACGCACCTCGTCAAGGGAAAAGTCCAAGGCCTGTTCACCCTTGCCGTCATTGAAGACGACGCGCCAGCCCTCGCCCTCGGCGAACAGCTGGCCACGGTATTTCTTGCGCCCCTGGAATGCAGTGCGCAGCGTGATCTCGACTTCCTCACCAACGAAACGCTGGTAGTCGGTCGCCTTCTTCAGCGGCCGATCCACGCCAGGCGAGGACACCTCCAGGCGCTGATAGTCGACATTCTCGACCTCGAGCACATACTGCAGCTGGCGCGTCACGCGCTCGCAGTCGTCAACCGAGATCAACTCGCCGGCCAACGCCTGCTCCGGCAGCCTGTCGATGAAGACGCGCAGCAAGCCACCGGCGCTGCGCTCGCAGTCCACCAGGTCGTAACCCAGACCGGTCACGGTTGTCTCAACAGCAGCTTGCCAATTCATGCGTGCGTTTCTCTGGCCTCAGGCTCTTTCAGTGCAATGCGTCGACAAAACGATCAAGCAAAAAAAATGGGCTGGATGAATCCGCCCACCGTCGTCGCTGCGCCGCGCGCATGTCTGACATGCACCCCTGCGGCTGCTCGGCCGATTCACGCGACCGAGCTCTCCAGCGAAGCCGGCATTGTACTATGCAAGCACCATGCCCGCAAGCAAGCTGCTTGCCGCAGCGGCGAGCCATGCGAAAATCCGCGACCATTCCAATAACCAGGAGTACATATGGGGTTTCTCGCCGGCAAGCGACTGCTGATCACGGGCGTGCTGTCCAACCGCTCGATTGCCTACGGTATCGCCAAGGCCTGCCACCGCGAAGGCGCCGAGCTGGCCTTCAGCTATGTCGGTGAGCGCTTCAAGGAGCGGATCAGCGAGTTCGCAGCCGAGTTCGGCTCCAAGCTGGTGTTCGACTGCGATGTCGGCGACGACGCCCAGATCGAGCGCCTCTTCGCCAACCTGGGCGAGCACTGGCCCGAGTTCGACGGCTTCGTGCACTCCATCGGCTTCGCCCCCCGCGAGGCCATCGCCGGCCAGTTTCTCGACGGTCTGACGCGCGAGAACTTCCGCATCGCCCACGACATCTCGGCCTACAGCTTCCCGGCGCTGGCCAAGGCCGCCCTGCCTCGCCTGCGCCCAGGCGCCTCGCTGCTGACCCTGTCCTACCTGGGCGCCGAGCGCTATGTACCCAACTACAACACCATGGGCCTGGCCAAAGCCTCGCTGGAAGCCAGCGTGCGCTACCTGGCCTACAACCTGGGCGGCAAGGGTATCCGCGTCAACGGCATCTCGGCCGGCCCAATCAAGACGCTGGCAGCCTCGGGTATTAAGGACTTCGGCAAGCTGCTGACGCACTTCGCCGCCAACACGCCGATCCGCCGCAACATCACCATCGACGACGTCGGCAACGTCGCCGCCTTCCTGTTCTCCGACCTGGCTGCCGGCCTGAGCGCGGAGATCATCTATGTGGACGGCGGCTTCAGCCACGTGGCACTGACGGACGAGGAAGTCTGATCTCGCCCGCCCTGCGGCGGGATAGGACGTGAAAACGGGGCCCTCGGGCCCCGTTTTGTTATCGGCAAGCTTCGTTCAGCCCGCCACGCAGTCCACGTAATAGCGCGTGCGCCCGTCCTCGCCGGTCTCGGCAACCAGGCCGTGCACGTCGGCCGCGAAGCCGGGGAACTTGGCGTTGAAGTCGCGCGTGAACTTCAGGTACTCGACGATCTTCTTGTTGAAGCGCTCGCCCGGAATCAGCAGCGGGATGCCCGGCGGGTAAGGCGTCAGCAACGCCGTGGTGACGCGGCCCTCGAGCTTGTCGATCTCCACGCGCTCGGTCTTGCGGTGCGCGATGTGCGCATAGGCGTCGCTGGGCTTCATCGCCGGCTCGAGTTCGCTCAGGTAGACCTCGGTGGTCAGGCGCGCAATGTCACCCTTGGCATAGGCCTCGTGGATGTTCTGGCAGAGGTCGCGCAGGCCCATGCGCTCGTAGCGCGGCTGCGCGGCACAGAACTCCGGCATGATGCGCCACAGCGGCGCGTTCTTGTCGTAGTCGTCCTTGAACTGCTGCAGCGCCGTCACCAGCGTGTTCCAGCGGCCCTTGGTGATGCCGATGGTGAACATGATGAAGAAGCTGTAGAGGCCCGTCTTTTCCACCACCACGCCGTGCTCGGCGAGGAACTTGGTGACGATGGCCGCAGGGATCCCGGTCTTGGCGAACTTGCCGCTCATGTCCAGGCCCGGCGTGATCACCGTGGACTTGATCGGGTCCAGCATATTGAAGCCAGTGGCCAGATTGCCGAAGCCGTGCCACTTCTCGTTGGCCTTGAGCATCCAGTCGCTCGCCTTGCCAATGCCTTCGTCGACCAGCTTGTCCGGACCCCAGACCTTGAACCACCAGTCCTTGCCGTAGTCCTGGTCGACCTTGCGCATGGCGCGACGGAAATCCAGCGCCTCGGCAATGCTCTCCTCGACCAGCGCCGTGCCGCCGGGCGGCTCCATCATCGCCGCGGCCACGTCACAGCTGGCGATGATGCTGTACTGCGGACTCGTCGAGGTGTGCATCAGATAGGCTTCGTTGAAGAGGTGCCGATCGAGCTTGACGTTCTGCGAGTCCTGCACCAGCACCTGCGAGGCCTGCGAGATGCCGGCCAGCAGCTTGTGCGTGGATTGCGTGGCATAGACCACCGCCGTCTTCGGCCGCGGACGGTTCTTGCCCATCGCGTGATAGCTGCCGTAGAAGCTATGGAAGGCCGCATGCGGCAGCCAGGCCTCGTCGAAATGCAGCGTGTCGATCCAGCCGTCTAGCTTGGCCTTGATGGTCTCGGTGTTGTAGAGCACGCCGTCGTAGGTGCTCTGCGTCAAGGTCATGATGCGCGGCTTGACCTTCTTAGGGTCCACACCCTTGAGCAAGGGGTTCTTGGCAATCTTCTTGCGAATGGTCTCGGGCGAGAACTCGCTCTCGGGGATGGGTCCGATGATGCCGTAGTGGTTGCGCGTCGGCGTCATGAACACCGGCACCGCGCCGGTCATGATGATGCTGTGCAGGATGCTCTTATGACAGTTGCGGTCCACCACCACCACGTCGCCCGGCGCGACCGTGTGGTGCCAGACCATCTTGTTCGAGGTGCTGGTGCCGTTGGTGACGAAGTAGCAATGGTCGGCATTGAAGATGCGCGCCGCGTTCTTCTCCGAAGCGGCCACCGGGCCGGTGTGATCCAGCAACTGACCGAGTTCCTCCACCGCGTTGCAGACGTCGGCACGCAGCATGTTCTCGCCGAAGAACTGATGGAACATCTGGCCCACCGGACTTTTCAGGAAGGCCACACCGCCGGAGTGGCCGGGACAGTGCCAGCTGTAGGAGCCGTCCTGCGCATAGTCCATCAGCGCCTTGAAGAAGGGCGGCGCCAGGCCGTCGAGGTAGCTCTTGGCCTCGCGGATGATGTGACGCGCCACGAACTCCGGCGTGTCCTCGAACATGTGGATGAAGCCGTGCAGCTCGCGCAGCACATCATTGGGCAGGTGCTGCGAGGTGCGCGTCTCGCCGTAGACGTAGATCGGGATGTCCGCGTTCTTGAAGCGGATCTCCTCGATGAACTTGCGCAGGTTCAGCACCGCCGGATCCAGCTCGGGGCCAGGCGTGAATTCCTCGTCGTCGATGGACAGAATGAAGGCGCTGGCACGGCTTTGCTGCTGCGCGAACTGGCTCAGGTCGCCGTAGCTGGTGACGCCCAGCACCTCGAAGCCTTCCTTCTGGATGGCATCAGCCAGGGCGCGGATGCCTAGACCCGAGGTGTTCTCGGAGCGGTAGTCCTCGTCGATGATGACGATGGGAAAGCGAAAACGCAGCATCGGGTGCCTCCGGAGGGCGAGACGGATAAAACCAGGGGAAAAACGCGAAGGCGCGAAGTGTAGGGCCAAGCCGGCGACAGCCCATTGCGCCAGTCCTGCGCTGTCGCACAAAGCGAACGATACCGCCGGTGCAGCACGGGGCTACACTGCCCGCGCATCGTCTGATCAGGGAGGTCTGAGATGGATATGAGCGCAAGCACGCTCTGGTGGGTGGCCGGCGGCATCCTCGTCGCCGCCGAACTGGCCACTGGCACGTTCTATCTGCTGATGCTGGCCATCGGCACTGCGGCCGGCGCCATCGCGGCGCACCTGGGGCTGGGCACCGCGGGGCAGATCGTCGCCACGGCCGTGGTTGGCGGGGCTGCCGTCATCGCCTGGCACCTGAAGCGGCCGCGCGGACGCCCCGCCGAGCGCAACCCCGACGTCAACCTCGACATCGGGCAGGCCGTGCAGGTGGAGCAATGGAATCCAGACGGCTCAGCCACTGTGCGCTACCGCGGCAGCGACTGGCAAGCGCGCTGGGTCGGCAGCGGTGCGCCGGGAGCTGGCCGCCATGTGATCCGCGCGGTCGAAGGCAGCTGCCTGCTGCTGGGCCACTGACAAGACCAACCGGCCCGGATGGGCCATTCAGGGAGACCTCATGGAAATCGCACTGGTGCTGCTGGTCATTGCAGCCATCTTCATCGTCCGCTCTATCAAAGTCGTGCCGCAGCAGAACGCCTGGGTGGTCGAACGCCTGGGCAAGTACCACGCCACGCTGACGCCAGGACTGAACATCCTCGTCCCCTTCGTCGATCGTCTGGCCTACAAGCATTCGCTGAAGGAGATCCCGCTGGACGTGCCCAGCCAGGTCTGCATCACCAAGGACAACACGCAGCTCACCGTCGACGGCATCCTGTATTTCCAGGTTACCGACGCGATGCGCGCCAGCTACGGCTCTAGCAACTACATCGTCGCCATCACCCAGCTGGCGCAGACCACGCTGCGCAGCGTGATCGGCCGCATGGAGCTGGATCGCACCTTCGAGGAACGCGACGCCATCAACGCCGCGGTCGTGCAAGCGCTGGACGAGGCGGCGCTGAACTGGGGCGTCAAGGTGCTGCGCTATGAGATCAAGGACCTCACGCCACCGGCCGAGATCCTGCGCTCGATGCAGGCGCAGATCACCGCCGAACGCGAGAAGCGCGCGCTGATCGCCGCGTCCGAGGGTCGTCGCCAGGAGCAGATCAACATCGCCACCGGCGAGCGCGAGGCGGCGATCGCCCGCTCCGAAGGCGAGAAGCAGGCCGAGATCAACAAGGCCCAGGGCGAGGCTGCCGCCATCACCGCGGTGGCCGACGCCACCGCCGACGCGATCCGCAAGATCGCGTCCGCCATCCAGCAACCCGGCGGCGAGCAGGCGGTGCAGCTCAAGGTCGCCGAGAAGGCCGTCGACGCCTATGCCCAGCTGGCGCAGAAGAACAACACGATGATCGTGCCGGGCAATATGAGCGAGGTCAGCGGCCTGATCGGCACCGCGATGGCGCTGCTCAAGGGTGGCAGCAAGGCGGGCTGAGTCACTGCAGCGCTCGCCCGCCCTGCCCTGCCCTACCGCACTCAGGCCGCCAGCTTCCAGCCGCCCGAGCGGTAGTCCACCAGCTCGGCAATGCTGAGCAGCGGCAGACCATGGCGCGCGGCGAAGTCCAGCACTTGCTGGCCGCGCGCCATCGTGCCGTCGGGGTTCATCAGCTCGCACAGCACCGCGGCGCCCGACAGCCCAGCCATCAGCGCCAGGTCCACCGAGCCCTCGGTATGGCCGCGTCGTGCCAACACGCCACCAGGATCAGCGCGCAGCGGAAAGACATGGCCCGGGCTGACGATGTCCAGCGGCTGCGCGTCCGGCGCAATCGCCGCGCGCACTGTGGTCAGACGGTCGGCGGCGCTGACGCCGGTAGAGACACCCTGCGCTGCCTCGATGCTGACCGTGAAGGCCGTGCCGTGTCGGCTGCGGTTCTCGGCCACCATCGGCGGCAGTTCGAGCCGGCGGATCCGCTCGTCCGTCAAGCACAGGCAGACGATGCCGCTGCACTCGCGGATCAGCAGGGCCATGCTCGCCTCGTCGAGCCGCTCGGCCGCAACGATCAGGTCGGCCTCGTCCTCGCGGTCGGGGTCGTCGGTGAGCAGCACGGGCTGGCCGGCACGCATGGCCAGCAACGCCGCAGCCAATCGGGCCGGCATGCGCAAGATCTCCTGCTCGCTGCAGGCCCGCGCCTGCGGAAGGGAGGAAGAATAAGAAGTCAGCGTGGTTTGAGGCATTGAAACGCTCCTCGCGTTGGAGAGAAGACATTTCAGGGCGCGCAAACGCTCGACGCGACGCCGCGACCGGCCGGGCAGAGCCCGACGGCCGCGACGCCGCGCGCGCGTCAGCACATCTTCTTTCATCCGGACTGTGACCGTCGGCCCTGGCATCGCACCAGGTCTGCTGACCCCGGACCTGACGGTCCGGGCGCTCGCGGGCTCACCGGCTCGGCCGCTTGCGCGACCCGCCGGCATACCGCCGGTGGGGAATTCCACCCCGCCCTGAAGACGTGTGCCGGCCCGAGGACCGGCGCGGCCATCGTAGCGGAGCGCGCCGGGCATGCTGTCACGCCTGCGACCGCCGCAAACTCGGTTATGATGCCGGGCTTGCAGGAGAGGTGGATGAGCGGTTTAAGTCGCACGCCTGGAAAGCGTGTGTGGGTTAATAGCCCACCGCGGGTTCGAATCCCGCCCTCTCCGCCAGAAAACACCGCGTGCCAGCCAGCGCGCAAAGCAAAAGGCCCGGTCTCCCGGGCCTTTCGTCTTTCTGGGCGCCGCCTGGCTCAGCCGGCCAGCTGCTCATAGCCGCCGCTGGAGACGAAGACACGCACCGTGTCGCCGCCGGCCGCCTTGGCCTCGGCGCAGGCCAGCGTCGCCGCGCCGAGCACCGCGTCCACCGTCTCCAGGCTGGGCTGCAGCTGCACCACACCGATGCTGGCCTTGACGCGGGTGCGGTGCAGGCCCCAGCGCAAGCGGTAGCCCGCCACCGAGGCGCGGATCTTCTCGGCCACGATCTCGGCGTAATGCTGGTCACAGTCGGCCAGCAGCACCGCGAAATGGTCATCCTCCATGCGCGCCACCGGGTCGGTCGCGCGCACCTTGGTCACCAGCATCTGGCCCAGTCCGTAGAGGAAATGGTTCGCCACCTCGGCGCCCATCTGCGCGATCACGTCCTTGAAGCGGTCGACATCCACCCAGAGCACCGACACCGGCTCATGACGACGGCTGCCCACATGCTCGGCAAGACGCCGCTCGAACTCGCGGCGATTGGCCAGCTCGGTCAGCACATCGTGCTTGGCGGTCCAGGTCGGCAGCATGCGCTGCTGACGCGCCGCGGTGATGTCCTCGACGATCCACAGCCCTTCGCCGGACGGTGCATCCCACTGCACCGGCGTGGCCTGTAGGCGGGCCCAGAAGCGCGAGCCGTCCCTGCGAACGCATTCGACCTCCTCGTCCAGCGGTCGCCCGGCGCCGATTGCCGCACCCAGCCGCTCGAGCAGGCTGGCCTGCGCCGCATCCGAGACGAGGATGGCGCGGATCGGCTGACCGCTCAGGTCGGTGTCGTCGCCATGGCCGAAGAGGTTGTTGAAGTGTTCGCTGACGACCTCGAAACGCTCGCCTTGCACGAAGCCGGCGGCCACCGGCGAACGCACCAGCAGAGCGCGCAGGCGCGTCGCTGCGGTATCGACGCCGCTGCCAGCCTTGGATGCCTCATTGCTTGCTGCCATCTCAGTTCTCCTAGTGCCTGCGAACCGGCGGGGCACACAGCACCCGCCCTAGTCTGGACTATTGCAGGTGTAACCCTTTTGTGCGCTGACGAAAACCCCGTGGCAATGGGTTCTGTTGTGCTGGCGCAGGCATTTCGACCCGCTTTCAGCACTCCGGGGCGATCTGCTCGGCGTAGTCGTACAGCGCCTCGAGGATCTGCTGGCCCCGCTCGTCACCCTGCGCCTCGACCTGCTCGCTCAGTGCGTCGATGCGCTCGGCATAGGCCTGCAGGCTCAGCGCGCCGCCGGCGCCCTCGTGCAGGCGCTGGGCGCGATGTTCCAGCCAGCGCTGCTGCTCGGCCTCGCCGAGGCTCGCCGGGAAGTTGCGCGCCCGGTAGCGGAACAGCAGCTCGTCCAGCCGCCGGTCGGCAAAGCCGACACGACCTTCCGACACCCGCTCGGCCAGCTGTTCCGGCGCAAGCGTGCGCAGCTTGTTCAGCAGACGCCGGTCCTCGTTGCCGATGAAGCCGCCGTAGAGATCCTCGTCCACATCGGGTGCCTGCTCCGGTGCCGGCCGGGCGAAGACCTCGCGCCACAGGCCGTCAAGCTTGCGGCCGCGCTCGGCCAGCAGCTGCGCGTGGCGCTGGCCCTGCGCCAGGTCCAGCCCCCAGCGCTCGGCCATGGCCGGCGACAGCGTCTTCGGATTGGCGATCACCACCGGCGACTTGTTGATGTGGATGGTCTTGATCGGCAGCCGCGTCACGCCCTCAGGCATCTCGTCCTGGCGGGTGAACATGCGCTCGCGCACCGCTGCGGCGTCCAGCTCGAAGAGCTCCGCCGGGTCGGCCGCCAGGTCCCAGACGATCAGCTCGTTCTTGTTGGTCGGATGCGGCGCCAGCGGCCAGACCAGCGCGATGCAGCCGCGCTCCGGCCCGTACATGCCCGAGACATGCAGGAAAGGCCGCCCCGCGCCGATCTCGGCCCAGACGGCCTCCTTCTTGCGCAGCTTCAGGCAGAAGTCCCACAGCTTGGGCTGCGCCGTCTTGAGCAGCCGCGCCAGCGCGATGGTCGCGCGCACGTCCGAGAGCGCATCGTGCGCCGCCTCGTGCACCAGGCCGTTGGCCACGGTCAGATGCTCCAGCTTGAACGAGGGCCGGCCGTCCTCGTGCTTGGGCCAGGCGATTCCCTCGGGGCGCAGCGCATAGGCGCAGCGCACCACGTCGAGGATGTCCCAGCGCCCGCATTCGTTCTGCCATTCGCGCGCATAGGGATCAATCAGGCTGCGCCAGAACAGGTGGCGCGTCACCTCGTCGTCGAAGCGGATGCTGTTGTAGCCGACGCCCACGGTGCCAGGTCTTGACAGCTCGGCCTCGATGGTGGCGGCGAAGGAATGCTCGGGCACGCCCAGTTCCAGACAGGTCTGCGGCAGGATGCCGGTCAGCAGGCAGGCCTCGGGCTCGGGCAGGTAGTCGGGCGCGGGCTGGCAATAGACCATCAGCGGCTCGCCGATCTCCTGCAGATCGGCATTGGTGCGCACACCGGCGAACTGCGCCGGGCGGTCGCGGCGCGGCACGCGACCGAAGGTCTCGTAGTCGTGCCAGTAGAAACTCATTGTTTCGCTCATGGCGGCACGATACCCGAAGGCATCGTCGCCGGGCATCGATAATCGCGCCCCATGCCGATTCCGTCCCCCGCCTCGGGTATGGCGCGCCCGCGACTGCTGGCTCTCCTGACTGCCCTGCCCGTGCTGGCCCTGCTGCTGCTGGCGCTGGCGGCCGCGCTGATCTGGCCCACGTTGCCCGACCTCTCCGAGCTCACCGACTACCGCCCCAAGCAGCCGCTGCGCATCTACACCGCCGACGGCGTGCAGATCGGCGAGTTCGGCGCCGAGCGGCGCCGCTTCCTGCCGCTGGAGCATATCCCCAAGCCCATGCAGGACGCGCTGCTGGCGATCGAGGACACGCAGTTCTACGAGCATGGCGGCGTCTCCTATACCGGCATCGCGCGGGCGCTGGTCGCCAACCTCTTCCGCTCGCGCAGCCAGGGCGCCTCGACGATCACGCAGCAGCTGGCGCGCGACTTCTACCTGACGAAGAAGAAGACCTACAGCCGCAAGTTCATCGAGCTGCTGCTGACGCTGAAGATCGAGGCCGCACTGTCCAAGCCGCAGATCCTCGAGCTCTACATGAACCAGATCTTCCTGGGTCAGCGCGCCTATGGCTTCGAGGCCGCCGCGCGCATCTACTTCGGCAAGAGCCTGAAGGAGCTCTCCATCGCTGAGACCGCGATGCTGGCCGGCCTGCCGCAGAACCCGATCTATGCGAACCCTATCGCCAACTTCGCGCGCGCGCAGCGCCGCCAGTTCGTCGTGCTGGGCCGCATGCACGAACTCAAGCTGATTGACGACACCCAGCTCGCCGCCGCCAAGGCCGAGAAGCTGCACATCCGCAGCGCGCAGGACCCGCGCCTGCATGCCGAGTTCGTCGCCGAGATGGCGCGCCAGCAGGTGCATGCGCAGTATGGCGACGAGGCCTACACGCTGGGCCTGCAGGTCTACACCACGCTGGACTCGCGCGAGCAGGCGGCCGCCTACCGCGGCCTGCGCGCCAGCTTGATGGAGCATGAGCGGCGCAAGCCCTGGCGCGGGCCGGAAGCGCTGATCGATCTGCCCGCGGGCGAAGCCGCGCGCGACGCCGCCATTGCCAAAGTGCTGGCCGAGCATCCCGACCAGGACGATCTGCGCGCCGCCGTCGTCACCGAGGCCGGGCCGGCCAAGGTGCTGGCCAGCCTGCAGAGCGGCGAGGACATCGTCATCAGCGGCGAAGGTCTGCGCAGCGTGCAGGCGGCGCTCTCGCCCAAGGCGAAGAACGAGCTGCGCATCCGCCCCGGCGCGGTGATCCGTGTGATGCGCGGCGCGCCGACCAAGTCCGAACCCAAGGGCGCCTGGGCCATCACCCAGCAGCCCGAGGCCGAAGGCGCGCTGGTCGCGCTGGACCCGGCCAGCGGCAGCGTGCGCGCGCTGGTCGGCGGCTTCGACTTCGCGCGCAACCAGTTCAACCACGCCAGCAGCGCCTGGCGCCAGCCGGGCTCCAGCTTCAAGCCGCTGATCTACTCGGCCGCGCTGGAGCAAGGCGTCACGCCGGCCACGGTGATCGACGACGCGCCGATCAGCATCGGCGGTTGGGAGCCGAAGAACTCCGACGACAAGTACGACGGCCCGATCACGCTGCGCCAGGCGCTGGCGCGCTCGAAGAACATGGTCTCGATCCGCCTGGTGCAGCAGCTCGGTCCGCAGCGCGTGCGCGACTGGGCGGGCCGCTTCGGCCTGGATGCCGACAAGCAGCCGGACAACCTGACCATTGCGCTGGGTTCGGGCGCGGTGACGCCGCTGCAGATGGCCGGCGCCTACGCGGTGTTCGCCAACGGCGGCTACCTGCTGAAGCCGCTGCTGATCACGCGCATCGTCGACGCGAAGGGGCAGCAGCTCTTCGAGGCCCAGCCCGATGCACCCAGCGAAGACAAGCGCGCGATCTCCGCGCGCAATGCCTTCGTCACCAGCACGCTGCTGCAGGAGGTCACGCGCAGCGGCACCGCGGCACGCGCGTCGGCGACACTGGCGCGCAGCGACATCTACGGCAAGACCGGCACCACCAACGAAGCGGTCGACGCGTGGTTCGCCGGCTTCCATCCCAGCCTGGTGGCGGTGGTGTGGATGGGCTACGACCAGCCGCGCAGCCTGGGCGAACGCGAAAGCGGCGGCGGCATCGCGCTGCCCGCCTGGATCAACTTGATGAGCGAAGCGCTGAAGGGCCAGCCGCCGCGCGAGATTGCGCCGGTGGACGGTGTCATTCAGCAGGGCGACGACTGGGTGTTCGAGGAGTTCGCCGGCGATGCCGGCGTGCGTCAGCTCGGCGAGCCGGCGGCAGCTGCGGCCAGCGCGCCCTAGGTCGACTCAAACCAGGCCAGCGAGCAACTCGGCCTCGCGCTCGGCCGACATGCCGGCCTTGCTGAAGGCCTGCTGCCCGGCCGGCAGGCTGCGCCACCAGGCCAGCGTGTCGGCCACCGTCTCGGCCAGCGGCCGGATGCGCAGGCCGGCAGCCAGCGCCTTGGCATTGCTGGCCTGCATGAAGCCGGCGTACTCGTACGTGTCGGGCAGCCACAGCGGCAGCTCGTTCCAGGGCTTGGCACCGCGCGCCAGCAGCGTCGCGCTGTCCACCCAGACCAGGCGCGGCCGCGTACCGGCAACAGCCGCGCAGGTGTCCAGCAACTCTGCCCGCGTCCATTGCGCAGGCGCGGCCACCGCGTTGTAGGCACCCGAGGCGCCCTGCTCCACCTGGTCGAGCACGAAGGCCGCCAGATCGCGGGCGTCGATGAACTGCAGGCCATCCTGCGGGCTGCCGGGCGCGAGCACCGGTTCGCCGTCCCTGGCCTGCGAGATGCGGGCCGGCCAGTAGGTGAAGCGCTGCGTCGCGTCATGCGGCCCGACCACCAGGCCGGGGCGGATCAGCAGGCTGCGCGCCTCGCCGAGGGCCTGCTGCACGCGCGCCTCGCAGGCGGCCTTCAAAGGGCCGTAGCTGGCGCCATCGACGATCTCGGTGTCCGGGTCGGCCAGCGTCTGCACCGATGCCAACGGCGACTGCTCGTTGCTGGGCTGCGAGAAGCTGGCATAGGCCGAGATGCTGGAGATGTAGGCATAGCGACCGACGCGCCCGGCCAGCAGACTGGCGCTGGCCTCGACCTCGCGCGGCAGATAGCCGCAGGTGTCGAGCACCGCGTCCCACTCGCCGCTGGCCAGCGCCGACAGATCGCTGCGCCGGTCGCCGCGCCGGCATTCGAGCTGCGGGAACAGGCTCGCGGCCGTCTGGCCGCGGTTGAACAGCGTCAGCTCATGGCCGCGCGCCAGTGCCGTCTCGACGATGTGACGACCGACGAACTGCGTGCCGCCCAGCACCAGCAGGCGCATCGTGGCTGGCTCAGCGCTTGCGCACGACGACGGAGCCGATCGAGTAGCCGGCGCCGAAGGAGCAGATCACACCCAGGTCGCTGGCGGCGAGATCGGCGCGGTGCTTGTGGAAGGCGATGATGGAGCCGGCCGACGCGGTGTTGGCGAACTCGTCGAGGATCAGCGGCGCCACGTCCGAGCCGGCCTCGCCGCCGACCAGCTTCTTGATCACCAGCTGGTTCATGCCCAGATTGGCCTGGTGCAGCCAGTAGCGGCGCACCTGCGCCGGCGCGAAGTCCAGCGTGCCGAGATGGCTCTCGATATGGGCGGCGGCCAGCGGCACGACTTCCTTGAACACCTTGCGGCCTTCCTGGCGGAAGGTCTTATCGCGTGCGTCCGGGTCGCTGTCCTCGGCCTTGTTCATGAAGCCGAAGTTGTTGCGGATGTTGTTGGAGAACTGCGTGGCAGCCTTGCTGCCGAGGATCTCCCACTGATCCTTGGACGTGGCCAGGTCGGCGCGCTCGACGACGATGGCGGTGCAGACATCGCCGAAGATGAAGTGGCAGTCGCGGTCCTTCCACTCCAGGTGGGCCGAGGTGATCTCGGGGTTGACGATCAGCACGCACTTGGACGCGCCCGAGCGCACCGCGTTGTAGGCCTGCTCCAGCGCAAAGGTGGCCGACGAGCAGGCCACGTTCATGTCGAAGCCATAGCCGCCACAGCCCAACGCCTGCTGGATCTCGATGGCCATCGCCGGATAGGGGCGCTGCATGTTCGCGGCCGAGCAGATCACCGCGTCCACGTCCTCGGGCTTCTTGCCGGCGGCCTCCAGCGCCTTGCGGCCGGCGTCCACCGCGATCTCGGCCATCAGCGACAGCTGGTCGTCGGCGCGCTCCTGGAAGCGCGGATACATGCGCGTCGGGTCGAGCACGCCTTCCTTGTCGATCACGTAGCGCTGCTTGATGCCGGAGGCCTTCTCGATGAACTCGACGCTGGAATGCGTCAGCGGCTCGCGGCGGCCGGCAGCGATGTCCTCGGCGTGCTTCTCGTTCTGCAGATCGGCGTAGCGGTTGAACGAGGCCACCAGTTCCGCATTGCTGATGGTGAAAGGCGGCTGGTACAGGCCGGTGCCGCTGATGACGACTTGATGCATGGGATTCGTTCCTGGTCTCTGGCTGTCTGTCTATTTGGATCTTGGTCTGGCAGCGTCGTGTCGCTCTTCGCGCAGGCGCAGCCTCGGCAGCAAGTGTAGCGATCGCTACTGGCGCGGCATCCGGTCTACCGCCGCCCTCAGCCACGCCCCGGGGCGATCTGCGTAGAATCAAGCACCGGGCCCAAATTTTGTCTTCGGCCCGGTGCGTCGCGCCCTGACTTCGCCAGCGAAGTCAGCCTCCGACGCGACGGCCTCCCCGGCCGTCGAGGGTACCCGCCCTCATGCCGAAGCAAGTCAAGCGCTCGCAGCCCAGGCCGTGCACTGCACCAACGCACGCCGACACTTGCGAACTTGAACCAGATGGAAATCTTCGACTACGACAACATCCTGCTGCTGCCGCGCAAATGCCGCGTGGAAAGCCGCAGCGAATGCGACACCTCGATCGAATTCGGCCCGCGCCGCTTCAAGCTGCCGGTCGTGCCCGCGAACATGAAGACCGTCGTCGACGAGCGCCTGACCGAATGGCTGGCTGCCAACGGCTACTTCTACGTCATGCACCGCTTCGATCTCGACACCGTCGCCTACGCGAAGGCGATGCGCGACAAGGGCCTATTCGTCTCGATCAGCTCGGGTGTGAAGGAAGCCGACTACGCGGTGATCGACCGCCTGGCGGCCGAAGGCGTGGGTGCCGACTACATCACCATCGACATCGCGCATGGCCATGCCGACAGCGTGCAGCGCATGATCGCGCACATCAAGCACAAGCTGCCGCAGGCCTTCGTCATCGCCGGCAACGTCGGCACGCCCGAGGGCGTGATCGATCTGGAGAACTGGGGCGCCGACGCCACCAAGGTCGGCATCGGCCCGGGCAAGGTCTGCATCACGCGGCTGAAGACCGGCTTCGGCACCGGCGGCTGGCAGCTGTCGGCCTTGAAGTGGTGTGCCCGCGTGGCCACCAAACCGATCATTGCCGACGGCGGCATCCGCCATCACGGTGACATCGCCAAGAGCGTGCGCTTCGGCGCCAGCATGGTGATGGTCGGCTCGCTGTTCGCCGGCCACGAGGAGTCGCCCGGCACGACGGTGGAAGTCGACGGCAAGCTCTACAAGGAGTACTACGGCTCGGCCAGCGACTTCAACAAGGGCGAATACAAGCACGTCGAGGGCAAGCGCATCCTCGAGCCCATCAAGGGCAAGTTCGCCGAGACCATCCGCGAGATGCGCGAAGACCTGCAGAGCTCGATCTCCTATGCGGGCGGCCGCTCGCTGGTGGACCTGAAGAAGGTCAACTACGTCATCCTGGGTGGGGAGAACGCGGGCGAGCACCTGTTCATGTGACGCTCGGTCTTGCTCCCGCGTTCCGGCGCAGCGAAGCGCAGCCAGAACGCCGCCCGTACCAGAACAAAGATGGGGCCTCGCGGCCCCTTCTCTCTTTCGACACCAGCGCTAGCGATTACAGCGTCGGGTAATCGGTGTAGCCCTTGGCCCCTGGCGTGTAGAAGGTCGCCTGATCGGGCGTGTTCCATGGCGCACCGGCCTTGATACGCGCCGGCAGGTCCGGATTGGCCAGGAAGCCGGTGCCGAAGGCCACCGCGTCAAGCTTGCCCGCGGCGATGGCCTGCTCGGCCTCAGCGGCGCTGTAGCCCATATTGCCGACCAGCACGCCCTGGTACTTCTCGCGGGCCACCGTCATCACATCGGCCTTCTGCACGCCGAAGAAGTCGGCGCGCATCAGGTGCAGATAGGCCAGATTGAAGCGCCCCAGCTGCTCGGCCAGGAAGGCAGTCAGGCCGATCGGGTCGCTGTCCTTCATGCTGTTGTAGCTGTTCAGCGGCGACAGACGCAGGCCCACGCGGCCAGGCCCGATGGCAGCACACACCGCCTCGAGCACCTCGAACAGGAAGCGCGCACGATTGGCCACGGAGCCGCCATAGGCATCGCTGCGCTGGTTGGCACCATCGCGCAGGAACTGGTCGATCAGATAGCCATTGGCGCCATGCACCTCGACGCCATCGAAGCCGGCAGCGCGCGCCCGTCGAGCGGCATCGGCATAGGCCTTCACGATGGCCGGGATCTCGTCCGCGGCCAGTGCGCGCGCCGGCACATTGGCCTGCTTGCCCTGCGGCGTGTGGGTGTCGCCCTCAATGGCCAGCGCACTGGACGACACCGGCTGCACGCCGCCATTGAGCGCAGGATGTGCGGCCCGGCCTGCGTGCCAGATCTGCATGAAGATGCGCCCACCCTTGGCATGCACGGCCTCAGCAACCTGTTTCCAGGCCTGCTGATGGGCGTCGGAGTAGATGCCTGGGTCGGCACCGAAGGCCGAGGTGTTCGGCAGGATGGCCGCGCACTCGGTAACGATCAGGCCCGCGCTGGCGCGCTGCGCGTAGTACTCGGCCATCAGGGCGTTGGGCATGTGCTCGGGGTCGCAGCGCGTGCGCGTCAGCGGGGCCATCAGCATGCGGTTGGGCAGCGACAGTGCGCCGGCCTGCAGGGTTTGGAAAAGTTCGGTCATGCTCGGATGTGGTGGCAATGAAGCTCAGTTGAAGGGCGCAGTGTGCCCATGAGCGGATTCCGCGTGCGAGACGACTTGGGCGTCGCTGTGCTAGGGCCGACGCCTGCCCGGGCCGGCCACCTACAATCGAGACCATCCCGGAAACACATTCAGGCGCTGCCGTGCGGCGCCTGCCGAGCCCATCCATGACCGAACTCGCGAAGTCCTTCGAACCTGCCGCCCTCGAAGCCCATTGGGGCCCGCTGTGGGAATCCCGCGGCCTGTACAAGCCCACGCTGGACCCGGCGCGCGAATCCTTCTGCATCCAGCTGCCGCCGCCCAACGTCACCGGCACGCTGCACATGGGCCATGCCTTCAACCAGACCATCATGGACTCGTTGACGCGCTACCACCGCATGCGCGGCCACAACACGCTGTGGGTGCCGGGCACCGACCATGCCGGCATCGCCACGCAGATCGTCGTCGAGCGCCAGCTGCAGGGCATGGGCCAGAGTCGCCACGACCTGGGCCGCAAGAACTTCGTCGCCCGCGTCTGGGAATGGAAGCAGCAGAGCGGCAACACCATCACGCAGCAGATGCGCCGCATGGGCGACTCGGTCTCCTGGGAGCACGAGTACTTCACCATGGACGACAAGCTGTCCAAGGTGGTCACCGAAACCTTCGTGCGCCTCTATGAGGAAGGCCTGATCTACCGCGGCAAGCGCCTGGTGAGCTGGGATCCGATCCTGAAGTCCGCTGTCTCCGACCTGGAGGTGGAGAGCGAGGAGGAAGACGGCTCGCTGTGGCACATCCGCTACCCCATCGACGGCTCGGACGAATCGCTGGTCGTGGCCACCACCCGCCCGGAGACCATGCTGGGCGACACCGCAGTGATGGTGCACCCCGAGGACGAGCGCTACACCGCGCTGATCGGCAAGCAGGTGCGCCTGCCCATCACCGGCCGCCTGGTGCCGGTGATCGCCGACGCCTACGTGGACAAGGAGTTCGGCACCGGCGTCGTCAAGGTCACGCCCGCGCATGACCAGAACGACTACCAGGTGGGCCTGCGCCACGGCCTGCCCATGCTGACCATCTTCGATCTCGAGGCCAAGGTCAGCACCGACGTGGCCGACATCCCGGCGACCTACCGCGGCCTGGACCGCTTCGTGGCGCGCAAGCAGATCGTTGCAGAGCTGGAGCGCGAAGGCCTGCTGGTCGAGGTGAAGAAGCACAAGCTGATGGTGCCGCGCTGCGCGCGCACCGGCCAGGTGATCGAGCCCATGCTGACCGACCAGTGGTTCGTCGCGATGAGCAAGCCCGGCGCCGGCGGCAAGAGCATCGCCGAGCAGGCCATCGAGGCGGTGTCCTCGGGCGAGGTGAAGTTCGTGCCCGAGAACTGGGTCAACACCTACAACCAGTGGATGAAGAACATCCAGGACTGGTGCATCTCGCGCCAGCTCTGGTGGGGCCACCAGATCCCCGCCTGGTACGGCGAGGACGGCCAGGTCTTCGTGGCGCGCGACGAGGCCGAGGCCCATGCCAAGGCCGCCGCTGCCGGCTACAAGGGGCCGCTGACCCGCGACGAGGACGTGCTGGACACCTGGTACTCGTCGGCGCTGGTGCCCTTCTCCACGCTCGGCTGGCCCGAGAAGACGCTGGAGCAGGATCTCTTCCTGCCTTCGTCGGTGCTGGTGACCGGCTACGACATCATCTTCTTCTGGGTCGCCCGGATGATCATGATGACCAAGCACTTCACCGGCAAGGTGCCGTTCAAGCATGTCTACATCCATGGCCTGGTGCTCGATGCGCAGGGCAAGAAGATGTCCAAGTCCGAAGGCAATGTGCTGGACCCGGTGGACCTGATCGACGGCATCGCGCTGGAGCCGCTGCTGGACAAGCGCACCCAAGGCCTGCGCAAGCCCGAGACCGCGCCCAAGGTGCGCAAGGCCACCGAGAAGGAATTCCCCGAGGGCATCCCCGGCTACGGCGCCGATGCGCTGCGCTTCACCTTCGCGGCGATGGCCACGCTGGGCCGCAGCGTCAACTTCGACAGCAAGCGCTGCGAGGGCTACCGCAACTTCTGCAACAAGCTCTGGAACGCCACGCGCTTCGTGCTAATGAACACCGAGGGCCAGGACTGCGGCCTGGCCGAGCACGAGGCCGGCAGCTGCGTGGCCGGCGGCTATCTGGAGTTCAGCCAGGCCGATCGCTGGATCAGCAGCGAGCTGCAGAAGGTCGAGGCCACGGTGGCCCAGGGCTTTGCCGACTACCGCCTGGACAACGTCGCCAACGCGATCTACGACTTCGTCTGGAACGAGTACTGCGACTGGTACCTGGAGATCGCCAAGGTGCAGATCCAGGGCGGCAACGAGGCACAGCAGCGCGCCACGCGCCGCACGCTGATCCGCGTGCTGGAGACCACGCTGCGCCTGCTGCACCCGATCGCGCCGTTCATCACCGAGGCGCTGTGGCAGACCGTGGCTCCGATCGCCGGGCGCAAGAACACCGAGTTCATCGTCAACGCCGCCTACCCGGTGGCGCAGCCCGAGCGCATCGACGCCAAGGCCTGCGCCTGGGTGGCGCAGCTCAAGGACGTGGTCGGCACCTGCCGCAGCCTGCGCAGCGAGATGAACCTCTCCCCGGCCGAGCGCGTGCCGCTGCTGGTCGGTGGCGACCTGTCCTTCATCCGCGAGGCGGCGCCGGTGCTGAAGGTGCTGGCCAAGCTGTCGGACGTGCAGCTGATCGAGGACGAAGCGGCCTTCAACGCGGCCAGCCGCCTGTCGCCGGTGCTGGTGCACGGCGCCGCGCGCCTGGCGCTGAAGGTGGAGATCGACGTCGAGGCAGAGAAGGCGCGCCTGGGCAAGGAGATCGCCCGCCTGGACGGCGAGATCGCCAAGGCCACGGCCAAGCTGTCCAACGAAAGCTTCGTGGCCCGCGCGCCGGCTGCCGTGGTGGAGCAGGAGCGTCAGCGCATCGCCGATTTCAGCAACACCGTGACGCGCTTGCGCGCGCAGTTGAGTCAGTTGCTGGCCATCTAATGCGGGTCAGCAACACCGTGATGCGCCTGCGTGCACAGCCGCAAGCACTGCAGGCCGCCTGAATCGGGCGGTTCAGCGCCAGCGCCGGGCGCCAGAGGGCTCCGGCAGCTCGGCAGGCGCGGTGGGCCGGAAGTCGCCGGCCTGCGTGGTCGGCAGCGCAGCAAGCAGCTCGTCCATGCGCCGCGCCACGCCCCAGGCCGCGCGCACGCGCGATTCGCGCGTGGTGCTGGCCAGGCGCGGCGTCACCTGCAGCGCCTCCAGTCCTGCCAGCGGCCGGCCTGGATCGAGCATGCCGGGCTCCAGGCTGTCGAACCAGGCGGCGAGGATGCGGCCGCTGGCGATCGCATCGGCCAGTGCCTGCTCGTCGAACAGCGCCGAGTGCGCGATGCTGACCAGCACCTGGTTGGCCTTGGCGAAGCTCAGGACGCGATCGCCGATCAGGCCGCGATAGCGCTGGAAATAGGCCAGTTGCACGCTGATACCGTCGCTGTGCTCCATCAGCTCGCGCAGCGACACCGGTTCGATGCCCCACTGCGCCCACAGTGCCTCGGTGTGGTGCAGGCTGGGGTCGTAGCCGATCACGCGAGTACCGAAGGCCGGCAGCAGCTGCGCCAGCATGCGTGCTGCCGGGCTCATGCCGATCAGGCCTATCGTCGCGCAGCCCAGCTCACGACCGACCAGCAAACCATCGCTGGCCTGCACCGGCACACGACGCAGCAAGGCGAGCAGCGCGCCGACGATGAATTCGGCCTCGGCATTGGCCGTTGCACTGAGGCTGCGTACCACCTCGACCCGAGCGGCGCGGCAGGCCTCCATATCGATGTTTTCGACCCCGGCACTCATGCGGCCGAGCACGCGCAGGCGCGGCGCGCTGCGCAACAGGCTCGCATCCACCGCCACGGTGGGCGGCACGATCAGACCCTGGACCTGATAGAGCGCCTCGCGCAAGGCCTGACCGTCCAGCGCCAGCTCAGGCGCAAAGCGCACGGCATGGCGTTCGGCCAGCCATTGCATCACCTCGGCTTCCAGTGGCTCGACGATCAACAAGCTCATGAAACAGCGCAGTTTGCCCTCATCAGGCGTCATCTTCCGCAGGCACAATCACTGCGGCCAAACCAAACAAGTGTACGGACATGAAAGTCAGCAAAGCGATCTTCCCCGTTGCCGGTCTCGGCACGCGCTTCCTGCCGGCCACCAAGGCCCAGCCCAAGGAAATGCTGCCGGTGGTCGACAAGCCGCTGATCCAGTATGCCGTCGAGGAAGCCTATGCCGCCGGCGTGCGGGAAATGATCTTCGTCACCGGCCGGCACAAGCGGCCGATCGAGGATCACTTTGACATGACCTTCGAGCTGGAACTAGCCCTCGAACAGGCGGGTAAGCAAGAGCTGCTGGACGTGGTGCGTTCGGTCAAGCCCGCCGACATGGAGTGCATCTACGTACGCCAGGCCCAGGCCCTGGGGCTGGGCCATGCGGTGATGTGCGCGCAGCGCCTGGTCGGCAATGAACCCTTCGCCGTGCTGCTGGCCGACGACCTGATGGTCGGACCCGAGAATGGCGCGCCGGTGCTCAAGCAGATGGTCGAGCAGTTCGCCGAATGGCGTGCCTCCATCCTGGCGGTGCAAGAAGTGCCGCCCGAGCACACGCGCCGCTACGGCATCGTCGCCGGCACGCCGGTCAACGATCACCTGCTGGACGTCAGCCGCATCGTCGAAAAGCCTGCGCCTGAAGTGGCGCCCTCTCGTCTGGGCGTGGCCGGCCGCTACATCCTGACCCCCGGCGTGTTCCACGAAATCGCCAGCCAGCCGCGTGGCGTCGGCGGCGAGATTCAGCTGACCGACGGCATCGCCGGCCTGCTGCGCCGCGAGAAGGTGTTTGCCTACCGCTACGAGGGCAAGCGCTACGACTGCGGCAGCAAGGAAGGCTTCCTGCAGGCCAATGTGGAACTGGCACTGGCGCACCCCCAGCTGGGCCCGGGCTTCCGCGACTACCTGCGCAGCCTCGAACTCTGAAGCGACAGCCCAGCGGACGAAGAAAAGCCGCGCCTGGGCGCGGCTTGCTCGTTCTGGACGCTGCCTCTCAGCGGCGTTTGAGCACGTGGACGATGTCGTCGCCCTTCTGGCTCTGCTCGACCAGTTCGTTGCCGGTCTGGCGCGCGAAGGCCTGGAAGTCGCGCATCGAACCCGGATCGGTGGCCACGACTCTGAGCAACTGACCGCTCTCCATCTCTGCCAGGGCCTTCTTCGCCTTGAGGATGGGCAGCGGGCAGTTCAGGCCGCGCGTATCGAGTTCCTTGTCAATGTTCATGTCTCGGTCCTTCTGATGTCGCCATTCTAAGGTTGGCTGGGCTCCAGCCACTGTGGCTCAATGCCGCGCAGGCGCAACCAGCGAGCCAGCGCCAAGCCGGTACCGGCGTGCCAGCAGCGCAGGCGCTCCGGCGCGAAGAGCTTGTACTCGGCCAGCTCTGGTGAAAGATGGATCTCGCCACGCGCCTTCACTCCATAGGCGATGATGACCTGGTTCATGCGCTGGAAGTCCCAGACGCCGAGCAAGTCCAGCGATTCGACCTGCAGCGCCGTTTCCCCGTTCACTTCGCGCGCAACGCCTTCCTCTGGCGATTCGCCCGCTTCCATGAAGCCGGTGATCAGGCCGAAGAAGCGCCCGCCCCAGGCTGCATTGCGTGCCAGCAAGACCTGCCCCTCGCGGTCCACGCATTCGACCACCGCAGCCAGCACCGGCGTCGGGTTGTTCCAGTGCGTGAAGCCGCAGGCAGCGCAGCGCAGCCGGGTCTTGCGACCGCCGTCCTCGTCCTGCTCCAGCCAGGCAAGCTCGCTGGCGCAGGACGGGCAGTACCGATAGGGCGAGGGCAGCATCGCCGCGACCTTACTCAGGCCGGAAAGACGCCGGTCGAGAGATAGCGATCGCCGCGGTCGCAGACCACGAAGACGATGGTGGCGTTGGACAGCGTGCGCGCCAGCTGCAGCGCCACCCAGCAGGCGCCGGCGGCAGAGATGCCAGCAAACAGGCCCTCTTCGCGCGCCAGCGTGCGAGCCATGTCCTCGGCATCGGTCTGCGACACCAGCACCAACTCGTCCACCACGCTGGCGTCGTAGATCTTGGGCAGGTAGGCCTCGGGCCACTTGCGAATGCCAGGGATGCGTGAGCCTTCGGCCGGCTGCGCGCCGACGATGCGCACGTCGGCGCTCTGCTCCTTGAGGAAACGGCCGGTGCCGGTGATCGTGCCGGTCGTCCCCATCGCGCTGACGAAATGGGTGATGCGGCCGCCGGTGTCGCGCCAGATCTCCGGCCCGGTGCTCTCATAGTGGACGCGCGGGTTGTCGGCATTGGCGAACTGATCGAGCACCCGGCCCTTGCCCTCGCGCACCATCTGCTCGGCCAGATCGCGGGCGTACTCCATACCGCCGGAGCGCGGCGTCAGGATCAGTTCGGCGCCATAGGCCTTCATGGTCTGCGCCCGCTCGATCGACAGGTCCTCCGGCATGATCAGCACCATGCGATAGCCACGGATTGCCGCAGCCATCGCCAGCGCGATGCCGGTATTGCCGGAGGTCGCCTCGATCAAGGTGTCGCCGGGCTTGATCTCACCGCGCTCCTCGGCACGCCGGATCATGCTGATCGCCGGCCTGTCCTTCACCGAGCCGGCCGGGTTGTTGCCCTCCAGCTTGGCCAGGATCACATTGCCGCGCGCCGCGGCCTCGGCGCCCAGGCGCTGCAGCCGCACCAGCGGCGTGTTGCCGATCACGTCTTCGAGCGTCGGATAGCGGGTCTGTTCAGCTTGCGTCGTCATGCCGCGCATTGTCGCAGCGAGCGCAAGAACTCACATGGCATAATCGCGCCCTCGCAGCAGCCAGATGCTCTGCCGTAGCGGCCCAGGTGGCGAAATCGGTAGACGCAGGGGACTCAAAATCCCCCGCCGCAAGGTGTGCCGGTTCGAGTCCGGCCCTGGGCACCAGCTTGGGTAGAGCTTTGGTTGAATCCGCGATGCAAGCCGCACGTTGTCTATGGCAACCTGCGGCTTTTTTGTTGACCCAGCCGCACGCATACACTTGCCTGCAACTCCCAGGTCCGGAGCCATCAGCTCACTCCACCACCATGCCCCAGCTCCCCCCGGTCACCAAAGCCTTCATGCTGGCCTGTGTCGGCATCTTCTGCGCCTTCGTGCTCTTCCCTGGCTTCAAGCCCTGGTTCGCACTCTGGCCCATCAGCTCCGGCGGCTTTCTGCCCTGGCAACCCCTGAGCTATGCCTTCCTGCATGGCGACATACTGCACCTGTTCTTCAACATGCTGGGCCTGTGGATGTTCGGCTCGGAGCTGGAGCGCGTCTGGGGCTCCAAGCGCTACCTCCAACTGCTGCTGGCCAGCGTGCTGGCAGCAGCGGTGCTGCAGCAAGTCTTCACCTTGATGATCGGCTCGATGGCACCGACGGTCGGCGCCTCGGGAGCGATCTTCGGTCTGCTGCTGTCCTTCGCGATGATCTTCCCGGACCGCGTGATCATGCCGCTGTTCCCGCCGATCCCGATGAAGGCCAAGTACTTCGTCGCACTGTTCGGCACGCTGGAGCTGCTGATGGGCATCAGCGGCGGCGCCGGCATCGCGCACTTCGCCCACCTGGGCGGCATGCTGGGCGCCTATCTGATGATCCGCTACTGGCGCTCCAGCCGGCGCCGCTGAGCCTCGCCGCTAGGCGAGCAGCCCCGTCTCAGGATTGGGATAGCGCAGCCTCAGCCGCAACTCCCGCTTCAAGCGGCCGTTGATCAGCCGTCGCGATTCGCTCAGGAAGCTGAGCTGCATCGCGCTGAAGCGCTCCGCCGCTTGCGCACGCGCAATGCGCTCGGGGCGCGGCAGGCCGCACAGATCGGCAGCCAGATCGAAGTAGTCGCCCATCAGCATCTCGCCGTCGTCGCAGACATGCACCGCCCGCTGCGGCAGACCGCGGTGCAGCGCCCCGACGCAGGCACGCGCCAGATCGTCGGCGTGGATGTGGTTGGTGTAGACATCGTCCTCGCGCGCCAGCACCGGGCTGCCGCGCGCCAGCCGCTCGCGCGGATGCCCGCCGGCACGGTCGCCGGCATAGATGCCCGGCACGCGTAGCAGCGTGACACGCACGCCGAACACCGCACCGAACCAGCGCAGCCGCTGCTCGGCGTCGACACGGCGTCGCGCTCGATCGGTGGCCGGCGAGACCGGCCGCGTCTCGTCGAAACGCGCGCCACCGCAATCGCCATAGACGCCGGTGGTGCTGGCATAGACCAGACGCGTCGGCCGACTGCTGCGTGCCAGCGCGCGCAGCAGGTTCAGCGTGCGCGGATCCTCGGTACCCTGTCCCGGCGGCGGCGCCAGATGCAGCACCGCATCGGCCAGCCCGGCCAGCCGGCCCAGCGTGGCGGGCTCGTCGAGGTTGCCCAGCAAGGGCCGCACGCCCGCGGCGCGCAGCTCGGCCACGCGCTGCGGGCTCGACGTCAATGCCAGCAGCTGCCAGCGTTTGCGCAGCAGCTTGGCCACACGCAGGCCCACATCGCCGCAGCCGACGATCAAGAGCCGCGGGCGGCGCAGGGATTGAGCGGTGACAACAGGCATGGCGCAAGGGCTCAGGCAAAATGGCCGCCGAGTGTACGGCCCGCCGGTCCAGCCGGGCGGGCCGTGCCTTTTCTCCCCCGAACAGAACCCGCCCTTCCCCTGCCATCATGAATTTCCAGGTCACCGTCCAGCCCAGCGGCCGTGTCTTCGAAGTCGAACGTGACGAAACCCTGCTCAGCGCCGCGATCCGCCAGGGCATCGGCCTGCCCTACGGCTGCAAGGACGGCGCCTGCGGCTCCTGCAAGAGCAAGCTGCTCGAGGGTCGCGTGATCCACGGTGCGCACCAGGCCAAGGCGCTGTCGATCGACGAAGAGAACGCCGGCCTGGTGCTGACCTGCTGCGCGACGCCGCAGACCGACTGCGTGCTGGAGGCCCGCACCGTGCCTGGCGCCGGCGAGTTTCCGGTGCTCAAGCTGCCCACCCGGGTGCTGAGCATGAGCCGGCCTGCGGCCGATGTCGCGGTGCTCCGCCTGCAACTGCCGGCCAACCAGAACTTCCAGTACCGCGCCGGCCAGTACGTCGAATTCATCCTGCGCGACGGCGCGCGGCGCAGCTACAGCATGGCCAATGCGCCGCACAAGGTCGGCACGCCGCCATCCATCGAACTGCACATCCGCCACATGCCCGGTGGCAAGTTCACCGACCATGTGTTCGGCGCGATGAAGGAAAAGGACATCCTGCGCATGGAAGGGCCGTTCGGCAGCTTCTTCCTGCGCGAGGACAGCGACAAGCCCATCGTGCTGCTGGCCAGCGGCACTGGCTTCGCGCCGATCAAGGCCATCGTCGAGCAGCTGCAGCACCTAGGCTCCAGCCGCCCCGTCGTGCTCTACTGGGGCTGCCGCAGCAAGGCCGACCTCTATCTGCACGACTGGGCGCTGCAGACGGCCGCGGGCATGCCGCATCTGCGCTATGTGCCGGTGCTGTCCGAGCCCAGACCCGAGGATGGCTGGACCGGCCGCACCGGCTTCGTCCATCAGGCGGTGATGGCCGACCTCCCCGACCTCAGCGGCCATCAGGTCTATGCCTGCGGCGCACCGGTGATGGTGGCGTCGGCACAGCGCGATTTCGTCGCGAACTGCAAGCTGCCAGCAGACGAGTTCTATGCCGACGCCTTCACCTCGGAAGCCGACAAGCATGGCAACTGAAAGCGGCCATGCCTGCGGCGCAAGTCGCAGCCACAGGCATCCCGGAGCACGCTGATGTTCGCGCCGCCCTATGTCACGGCTGATCAGCTCGAGCCCCAGTTGCGTACGCAAGGACATGCCGTCGTTGCGCCGGCAACGCTGGGTGCGCTGTTCGGCGTCGATGCCGCCGAACTCGCTGCGCTGGTACCCAGCTGGCAAGACCTGCCCCCTGACAAGTACCTGCGCGATGGCGGCCGCTACCGCTTCCGCCGCCATGCCAGCCTGGTCGCCGAGGGCGACAGTCTGACCCTCGTGCCGCATCGCGCGCACTGGCAGCCGCTGGACTACAACGCGCTGCACGGCGGCCTGGAGCGCTGGTTCGAACCGGTGCACGAGCAGACGCACGCGCAGCCCGGCTGGCGCAAGCTGCTGCTCGGGCTGGCCCGTATCGCCTCGCACCTGAAGGGCGAGCAGCCCTGGTTCATCGAGGCGCACCAGTTCCGCATCGACACCAGCGATGGCATCGGCCGCCCCACCCCCGAGGGCGCCCACCGCGACGGGGTCGATTTCGTTGCGGTCTTCCTGGTCGGCCGGCAGGGCATCAAGGGCGGCGAGTCGCGTATCTTCGAAGCCCAGGGCCCGCAGGGCCAGCGCTTCACGATGAGCGAGCCCTGGACCCTGCTGCTGCTCGACGACGAGCGCATGATCCACGAGACCACGCCTATCCAGCCCGTCGGTCCTCACGGCTGGCGCGACACCCTGGTGGTGACGCTGCGCCGCCACGGCTTTCAGGATCCCGCCGCCTGAGTGCCGGCGCTGATGCCGGGATGGCATCGGCCCATGCACAAGCGCTTGCCCGGCAGCCTGTCTCGGGCCTCTACACTGCCGTGGCGCCAGCCGGCCACAAGCCGGCGGCCACTCACGCCGCGGGTCAGCCGATCGCTGGCCCGCGGGCTTTTCCAGCTCAGGCATCACGAGTGCATCCCCATGAACGCCATCAGTTCAGACCTCTCCCGCGCCCTCGCCGGCGCAGACGGCGCAGCCGCCGCCACCCTCCCCTCCTCCCTCTTCGGTCTGCCCGACCAAGCCCCGCATGAGCGCGTGCTGCTGGCGGCCGACGCGCAGACCGGCCTGAAGGCCATCATCGCGCTGCACAGCACCGCGCGCGGCCCTGCCTTCGGCGGCTGCCGGCTGTGGCGCTACGACAGCGAGCTCGCGGCGCTGAACGACGCGCTGCGCCTGTCGCAGGGCATGAGCCTGAAGAATGCCCTCGCCGACCTGCCCTTCGGCGGCGGCAAGGCCGTGATCATCAAGCCGGCCGGCGACTTCGATCGCGCCGCCCTCTTCGCCGCCTTCGCTCGCGCCGTGGAGTCGCTGGACGGTGCCTACATCACCGCCGAGGACGTGGGCACCACCACCGCTGACATGCGCGGCATGCAAGCCCTGACCCGCCATGTCTCCGGCATCCCGCGCGACGGCGCCTTCGGCGGCGACCCCAGCCCCAAGACGGCCTACGGCGTGTTCGTGGCCATCGTCGAGGGCGTGCGACGTGTGCTGGGCCGCAGTTCGCTGGACGGCGTGCGTGTGGCGATCCAGGGGCTGGGCGCGGTCGGCTGGCATCTGGCCGAGCTCCTGCACCGCAGCGGCGCCCGACTTCAGGTCGCAGACATCGATGCGGCCAAGCTCGCACGGGCCCAGGCCGAATTCGGCGCGCAGGTGCTCGATCCGCAGCAGATCGTTGCGGCCGACTGCGATGTGCTGGCCCCCTGCGCCCTGGGTGCCGCACTGAATGCGCAAAGCGTGCCGCAGATCCGCGCACCCCTGATCGCCGGCGCCGCCAACAACCAGCTGGCCACGCCGGCCGACGGCGACGCGCTGCAGCAGCGCGGCATCTGCTACCTGCCCGACTACCTGGTCAACGCGGGCGGCATCATCTCGGTCGCCCGCGAGCATCGCGGCGAGGGCGAGGAGTCGGCGGTGATGGCCGAAGTCGCGCGCATCGGCGAGCGCGTGGCCGAATTGCTGGAGCGCTCGCGCGCGTCGGGACTGACCCCGGCCCGCGCCGCTGACCAATGGGCGCAGGCCAAGCTGGTCAAGCCGGCCTGAGTCGCGTCAGGGCTGGCGGGCCTCTGTCGGCCCGCCAGGCGCGCAACAGTGCGCTGCCGCTGGCGCTCACTCGCCCAGGTAGGCAGCGCGCACCTTGGGGTCGTTGAGCAGCTGCTTGGCCTCACCGCTCATCGTGATCTCGCCCGAGTCCATCACGTAGCCGCGATTGGCCAGGCCCAGCGCGCGCGAGGCATTCTGCTCGACCAGCAGGATGGTCACGCCCTGGCCGTGGATGTCGTTCACGACCTCGAAGATCTTGTCCACCATGATCGGCGACAGGCCCATGCTGGGCTCGTCGAGCAGCAGCACCTTGGGACGGGCCATCAGCGCACGCCCCATCGCCAGCATCTGCTGCTCGCCGCCGCTCATCGTGCCGGCCAGCTGGTTGCGACGCTCCTTCAGGCGCGGAAAGATCGTGAAGACCTTTTCGATGTCGGCAGCAATCTCTGCCTTGTCGTTGCGCACATAGGCGCCCATCTGCAGGTTCTCGGTGATGGTCATGCGGGTGAAGGTGCCGCGCCCCTCGGGCACCATCACCAGGCCCTGCTTGACCAGGTCCCAGGAGCCCTGGCCCTTGATGCTGCGGCCCATGAACTGGATGTCGCCGTCAGCCACCGGCTGCAGGCCGGTGACGGCCTTGAGCGTGGTGGTCTTGCCTGCGCCGTTGGCCCCGATCAAGCTGACCAGCTCGCCCTGGCACACCTCGAAATCCACGCCCTTGACGGCCTGGATGCCGCCATAGGCCACCTTCAACCCGCTGATCTTGAGCAGGACGTTCTTGCTATCTGCCATTGCCGTGCTTCCTGTTCAATGCGCCGCGTGTCCGGCGCCGAGGTAGGCCTCGATCACCTTCTCGTTCCTCTGCACTTCGGCAGGCGTGCCTTCGGCGATCTGCTTGCCGTAGTCCAGCACGGTCACGCGGTCGCACAGGCCCATCACCAGCTTCACGTCATGCTCGATCAGCAGGATGGTGCGGCCGTCCTTGCGGATGCGGTCGATCAGCTCGCGCAGCACCACCTTCTCGGTGGCGTTCATGCCGGCGGCCGGCTCGTCCAGCGCGATCAGCTTGGGATCGGTGGCCAGCGCGCGGGCGATCTCCAGACGACGCTGGTCGCCGTAGCTGAGCGTGCGCGCCTTGAAGTCGGCGTACTTGCCGATGCCCACATAGTCCAGCAGCTCGCGGGCCCGCTCGGCAATGGCCTTCTCCTCGGCCTTGAAGCCAGCACTGCGGAACACCGCGCCGAACAGGCCCGAGTGGGTGCGCACATGGCGACCGACCATCACGTTTTCCAACGCGGTCATCTCGGCGAACAGGCGGATGTTCTGGAAGGTGCGCGCGATGCCCGCTTTGGCGACCTGATGCACCGCCTGCGGCGTGTACGGCGCACCGCCGAGCTCGAAGCTGCCCGAGTCCGGCGTGTACAGGCCGGTGATGACGTTGAAGAAAGTCGTCTTGCCAGCACCGTTGGGGCCGATCAGGCCATAGACCTGGCCGGCGTCGATCTGGATGCCGACGTCTGAAAGCGCCTGAAGACCGCCGAAGCGCTTGGAAACGCCGCTGACTTTGAGAACGATGTTGTTGCCCATGTTGTGTGTCCTCGCGCCCGTTTACTGCTGCTTGCGCGGCGCGGCCTTGCCATGCTCCGGCGCCGGCCACAGGCCGCGCGGACGCAGCAGCATCACGACGATCATCGCCAGCGCGACCAGCAGCTGGCGCAGGATCGCCGCGTCCAGACGTCCGTCCGTCATCTGCTGCAGCGGGCCAGCGACGTAGCGCAGCACTTCCGGCAGCGCCGCCAGCAGCAGCGCACCGAGGATCACGCCGGGGATGTGACCGATGCCGCCCAGCACCACCATCGCGACGATCATCACCGACTCCTGCAGCGAGAAGGACTCCGGCGAGACGAAGCCCTGGAAGGCCGCGAACATCGAGCCCGCCACGCCTCCGAAGGTGGCACCCATGCCGAAAGCCAGCAGCTTCATGTTGCGGGTGTTGATGCCCATGGCCTTGGCAGCGATCTCGTCCTCGCGGATCGCCATCCAGGCACGGCCGATGCGCGAGGTCTCCAGCCGGTAGCAGATCAGCACCGAGGCCACGACCAGGGCCAGGAACAGGTAGTAGTAGAGCGTCACGCTGGGCAGCCTGAAGCCGAAGATCTCCAGCCCCTTGCCCAGGTCCAGTCCGAAGAAGTGGATCGCATCGATCTGGCCGATGCCGCGCGGTCCGTTGGTGATGTTGACCGGGTGCTCCATATTGTTCAGGAACACGCGGATGATCTCGCCGAAGCCCAGCGTGACGATGGCCAGGTAGTCGCCGCGCAGCTTCAAGGTCGGCGCGCCGAGCACCGCGCCCGCGATGGCCGCCAGGCCGGCGCCCAGCGGAATCACGATCCACAGCGGCGAGTGCAGGCCATCCGGGAAGGCCGCCTTGAACCATTCGAAGTTCTCGCTGAGGTGCGGACTGGCGAGCAGCGCGAACATGTAGGAGCCGACCGCGTAGAAGGCCACATAGCCCAGGTCCAGCAGGCCGGCGTAGCCGACCACGATGTTCAGGCCCAGCGCCAGCATCACGTAGAGCAGCGCCAGGTCGATGATGCGCACCGGACCGTTGCCGAACTGCTGCGCGATCAGCGGAACGACCAGCAGGCCGATGGCGGCAGCGAGGAAAACGAAGATCTTGTTGCTGTTGGAGTTCATGATGTCGTCTCCTCCCGCTCAGGCACGATCCGCGACGCGTTCGCCGAGCAGGCCCGAAGGCCGCAGCGTCAGCACGAGGATCAGCGCAACGAAGGCGAAGATGTCGGCGTAGTGGCTGCCCAGCACGCCACCGGTCAGGTCACCCAGGTAGCCCGCACCGATGGCCTCGATCAGACCCAGCAGCAGCGCGCCGACCACGGCGCCGGCCAGATTGCCGATGCCGCCGAGCACGGCCGCTGTGAAGGCCTTGAGCCCCGGCATGAAGCCCATCGAGTGCTGCACCGTGCCGTAATTGGCCGCCCACATCAGACCGGCCACGGCGGCCAGCATCGCGCCGATCACGAAGGTGGCCGAGATGATGAAGTCGGGCTTCACACCCATCAGGCCGGCCACGCGCGGGTTCTCGGCGGTGGCGCGCATCGCGCGGCCGAGCTTGGTGTGGTTCACCAGCCAGAGCAGCGCCGCCAGCACCACAGCCGTCACGGCAAGGATCAGCACCTGCGTCACGGTGATCACCGGACCGCCCAGGTCGATCGGGTCGGTGGGCAGCAGCAGCGGGAAGGGCTTGGGATTGGGCTTCCAGATGATCATCGCCAGCGTCTGCAGCAGCAGCGACACGCCCATCGCGGTGATCAGCGGCGCCAGGCGCGGCGCATTGCGCAGCGGCCGGTAGGCGATCTTCTCGATGCTGAAGTTCAGCACCGCGCAAACCACCACCGCGCAGGCCAGCGCCACCAGCATCAGCGCCCAGCCGGGCAGACCGCTGCCGGCCAGCACGGTGACCACCGTCCAGCTGACCAGGGCGCCGACCATCAGCACCTCGCCATGCGCGAAGTTGATCAGGTTGATGATGCCGTACACCATCGTGTAGCCCAGCGCGACCAGGGCATACATGCTGCCCAGCACCAGGCCGTTGATGATTTGTTGAACAAGGGTTTCCATACCGAAGGCTCCGGTCCGGTGGACGGGCGCGAGCCCCGCTCACCGGTGAGAATGCAGATGCGTACCTGCAGCAAGAAAGATGCCCGGCCCGTCACGGCTCCGGCGTGGCGACCTGGCAAGCGGCCCGGATTGTAGGGGCGCGGCAGGCTGCTCCCGGTCGGGATTACACCCTTGTGACGACGCAGCGGCTCAGTCGCCAGCGGCGTCTGTCCCATCCGCCGCGGCGCTGTTCAGCGCACGCAGCTGCTGCAGCTTTTCGCCGATGCGCAGCTCCAGACCGCGCGGCACCGGCTCGTAGAAGCGCGTGCCCTCCAGCCCGTCGGGCAGGTACTGCTCGCCGGGCACGAATCCGCCCTCGTAGTCGTGCGCGTAGCGGTATTCGCGGCCGTAGCCCAGGCCCTTCATCAGCTGGGTCGGCGCATTGCGCAGGTGCAGCGGCACCGGCCGGCTCTGGTCCTGCTTCACCAGCGCGCGCGCAGCCTTGTAGGCGCTGTAGACGGCATTGGACTTGGGCGCCACGGCCAGATAGACCACCGCCTGCGCCAGCGTCAGCTCGCCCTCGGGTGAGCCCAGGCGCTCGTAGGTCTCGGCAGCGTCCAGTGTCAGGCGCAGCGCGCGCGGGTCGGCCAGACCGATGTCCTCGCTGGCCATGCGGATCAGCCGGCGCGCGATGTAGCGCGCGTCCACGCCGCCGTCGAGCATGCGCACGAACCAGTACAGCGCGGCGTCCGGGTCCGACCCGCGCACCGATTTGTGCAGCGCCGAGATCACGTCGTAGAACTGCTCGCCGCCCTTGTCGTAGCGGCGCAGCTGCTCGCCAAGGGTGCGCTCGAGCAGGGCCTCGTCGATCTGTGTCGCCCCCTTCGGCGACATGCTCAGCACCGCCTCGACGGCATTGAGCAGGCGGCGCGCATCGCCGTCCGCATAGACGGCCAGCCGTTCGGCGGCCGCCGCAGTGAACGGCGGACCGTTCAAGGTCTGCCGACCGCGCTCGATCAATGCAAGCAGATCGTCCTTGTCCAGCGACTTGAGCACATGGACGGTGGCTCGCGAGAGCAGCGCCGAGTTGACCTCGAAGGACGGGTTCTCGGTGGTCGCACCGATGAAGGTGAACAGGCCCGATTCGACATGCGGCAGGAAGGCGTCCTGCTGTGCCTTGTTGAAGCGATGCACCTCGTCGACGAAGACCACGGTGCGGCGTCCCTGCCGGGCGACGGCCTCGGCGCGCTCCACCGCCTCGCGGATGTCCTTGACGCCGCCGAGCACCGCCGAGATGGCGATGAACTGCGCATCGAAGGCATGGGCCATCAGCCGCGCCAGCGTGGTCTTGCCGACGCCGGGCGGGCCCCAGAGGATCATCGAATGCAGCCGGCCCGCGTCGAAGGCAGTGCGCAAGGGCATGCCCGGCCCGAGCAGATGGCGCTGGCCGATCACCTCGTCCAGCGTGTGCGGGCGCAGTCGCTCGGCCAGAGGCTGGTGCGGTGGCAAGCCTGCCGTGGCCGGCTTGCGCGGCGCGGCCGCTTCTTCGGGCAGGTCAGGAAACAGCGATGCGGAGGACTCTGCGCTCATCGCGCCATTGTCGCAGCGCCCTTCGCGCGAGCGACGGCCGCCAGACCCAGCTGGTCCGCCAAGCTGCGCTCGGCGACGAAGACCTCGCCCAGCCCCTCGGCGCTGAGCAAGGCCGCCTCGTCCTCGCTGGCAGCGCGCAGCAGCACCTGCACATCGGGATTGAGCGCGCGCGCCACCTCGACCATGCGGCGCGCCTGCAGGCTGTCGCCCCCAGCAACGACCAGCAGCGCCGCACGAGCGATGTGTGCCTGGATCAGTACCGCCGCCTCGCTGGCATCGCCCAGCACCGCGGCCTGGCCCTGGGCGCGCAGGTCCTCGACCAGCTCGCGCTGCTGCTCGGCCACCACGAAGGGCAGCGCCTGGGCGCGCAGCTGCTCGCCGATGCGACGGCCGACCCGGCCCCAGCCCACCAGCACCACCTGACCCTGCAGATGCGTGGCGGCCGTCTCGGCAGGCAGCTCGGCGAGCGGGTCGTCGCGCTGCTCCATGCGCCGAGCCCAGGCGGAGCGCCGCAGCATCCAGGCCTTCAGCGGCTCCAGCGCAGAGAACAGCGCCGTATTCAACGCGATCGAGATCAGTGCGCCAGCCAGGATCAGGCTCTGACCCTGCGTCGGCAACAGGCCCAGCGCCACGCCCAGGCCGGCAAGGATGAAGCTGAATTCACCGATCTGCGCGAGGCTGGCGCCGACGGTGAGCGCGGTATTGAGCGGATAGCGCAGCAGCAGCACAAGGGCCATCGCCGCCAGCGTTTTGCCGACGACGATGATGGCCACGACGGCCAGCACGCGCAGCGGCTCTTCGACGAGCACCCGTGGGTCAAAGAGCATACCCACCGAGACGAAGAACAGCACCGCGAAGGCATCGCGCAGCGGCAGCGATTCGTCGGCGGCGCGGTGCGCGTACTCGGACTCGCGCATCATCATGCCGGCGAAGAATGCGCCCAGCGCGAAGGACACGTCGAAGAGCTTGGCCGCACCGAAGGCCACGCCTACTGCCACGGCGACGACGCACAGCGTGAACAGCTCGCGCGAGCCGGTGCGTGCCACCGCCCAGAGCAGCCGCGGGAACAGCCAGCGCCCGACCAGCAGCATCGATGCGATGAAGGCCGCCACCTTGGCCAGCGTCCAGCCGACGGCGGCCAGCATGCCGCCCTGGGCATCGCCTGCGGCGGCCCGGTCGGGGTCCAGCAGGCCGGCCAGCGGCGGCAGCAGCACCAGCACCATCACCATCACCAGATCCTCGACCACCAGCCAGCCCACGGCGATAGAGCCATTGGCGCTGGACAACTGCCCGCGTGCCTCCAGCGCCCGCAGCAGCACCACGGTGCTGGCCACCGACAGCGCCAGGCCGAAGACCAGCGAGCCACCGACACCCCAGCCCCAGGCCTGCGCGAGACCGAAGCCCAGCAACGTGGCCGCGCCGATTTGCACGATGGCACCAGGCACGGCGATGCGCTTGACGGCCAACAGATCGGCCATCGAGAAGTGAAGTCCGACACCGAACATCAGCAGCATCACGCCGATCTCGGCCAGCTGAGCGGCCAGGCCGACGTCGGCCACGAAGCCCGGCGTGGCCGGGCCGATGGCGATGCCCGCCACCAGATAGCCCACCAGCGGCGGCAGGCGCAAGCGCGCCGCGAGGTAGCCGAGGATGATCGCCAGCCCGAAACCGGCGGCGATGGTGGCGATCAGGCTGACGTCGTGCGGCATCGCTCGGGCCTGCTGCTACTGCTCGACCAAGTCGGTACCCGGCGGCAGCGTGAAGCGGAAGCGCTCCGACGCGATGCTCGCGTTGGCAGCGACGGCGCTGAACTGCAGCAGCGAGCGCTGGCCGAAGCCGTCGACGACCTCCAGCGCGGCGAGCTCCCGGCCCTTGAAGCCGATGCGCAGGCTCTGCAGCATGCTGTCGGCCTGGCGAGGCGTGGCCAGCACCCAGCTCAGCCCCTGCTCGTCGGCCAGCGCCTTGAGCGCGAAGTCCCGCTCCAGATTGCCGCCTGCCAGCAGCGCTGCCGGCGTGGCGCCCAGCGCCTGATCGACCCGGCGCGAGCTGGCCTGCTGCAGATCGGGGTCGTAGATCCACACCTTCTTGCCGTCGGCGACGATCAGCTGCTCGAAGGGCTTGGTGTAGGCGAAGCGGAACTGGTTCGGGCGCTGGAACTCGAAGCTGCCCGAGGAGGTCTTCTTGCGCTTGCCGTCCGGCGAGGTGACGGTCTGGGTGAAGTCGGCGCGGCCACTCTTCACCTCGCGGCTGAAGTCCTTCAGGGTCTGCACCGCATCGGCCCAGACGGGCACCATGGCAGCGACCAGGGCCGCACCGATCAAGAGACGCTTACTCATCGCGTTTGGGGACGATCAATTCACGGCTGCCGTTGGTCGCCATGGCACCCACGAGGCCAGACTTTTCCATCTGCTCCAGCAGGCGGGCAGCGCGGTTGTAGCCAATGCGCAGGTGGCGCTGCACCAGCGAGATCGACGCGCGCTTGTGCTGCAGCACGATGGCCACCGCCTGGTCGTACATCGGGTCGGATTCGCCGTCGCCGCCAGCCACCAGGCCGGGCAGGCCGTCGCCGCCGCCCTCGCCTTCGAGCACGCCGCCCTCGAGGATGCCCTCGATGTAGTTGGGCTCGCCCTGCGACTTCAGGTACTCGACGACGCGGTGCACTTCCTCGTCGCTCACAAACGCGCCGTGCACCCGCACCGGCAGGCCGGTGCCCGAGGCCATGTAGAGCATGTCGCCCATGCCCAGCAGCGCCTCGGCGCCCATCTGGTCGAGGATGGTGCGGCTGTCGATCTTGGAGCTGACCTGGAAGGCGATGCGCGTTGGGATATTGGCCTTGATCAGGCCGGTGATCACGTCCACCGAGGGTCGCTGCGTGGCCAGGATCAGGTGGATGCCGGCGGCACGCGCCTTCTGCGCCAGACGGGCGATCAGCTCCTCGATCTTCTTGCCGACGACCATCATCAGGTCGGCCAGTTCGTCGATCACGACGACGATATGCGGCAGGCGCTCCAGCGGCTCAGGCTGCTCGGGCGTCAGGCTGAAGGGGTTGGCTATCTTCTCGCCGCGCTCGGCGGCCTCGTCGATCTTCTTGTTGTAGCCGGCCAGGTTGCGCACGCCCAGCTTGGACATCAGCTTGTAGCGCCGCTCCATCTCGCCCACGCACCAGTTCAGCGCGTTGGCGGCCTGCTTCATGTCGGTGACCACCGGGCACAGCAGATGCGGGATGCCCTCGTAGACGCTCATCTCAAGCATCTTCGGGTCGATCATGATCAGCCGCACATCGCGCGCCTCGGCCTTGTAGAGCAGCGAGAGGATCATCGCGTTGATGCCCACCGACTTGCCCGAGCCGGTGGTGCCGGCGACCAGGCAGTGCGGCATCTTGGCCAGGTCAGCGACGACCGGCGCACCGACGATGTCCTTACCCAGACCCATGGTCAGCATCGACGACGCGTCGGCATAGACCTGCGAGCCCAGGATCTCCGACAGACGGATGGTCTGGCGCCGCGCGTTCGGCAGCTCCAGCGCCATGTAGTTCTTGCCGGGGATGGTCTCGACGACGCGGATCGACACCAAGCTCAGCGAGCGGGCCAGATCCTTGGCCAGGTTGACGATCTGCGAGCCCTTCACGCCGGTGGCCGGCTCGATCTCGTAGCGCGTGATCACCGGGCCCGGCGACGCCGCCACCACCCGCACTTCGACGCCGAAATCCTTCAGCTTCTTCTCGATCATGCGGCTGGTCATTTCCAGCGATTCGGGCGTCACCGTCTCGACGCGACCGGGCGCCGCATCGAGCAGGTCGACCTGCGGCAGCTTGGTGTCGGACAGCTCGCTGAACAGCGGCTTCTGGCGCTCCTTGGCCACACGAGTGGACTGCGGCACCTCGACCACCGGCGCCTCGATGACGATGGGCTTGTGCTCCTCGACAACGTGGCGCTCGACCTCGACCACCTGCTCGCGCTCCAGCGCTGCCTGCTCGCCGGCACGCTGGTCCTCGGCGATCTCGCGACGCTCCTGCAAGCGTTCGCGCTGACCTTCGATCCAGCTGCCGATCAGCTCGGCCACGCGCACCCAGGAAAAGCGCAGCGCCAGAGACATGCCCACCAGCAGTCCGACGATCCACACCACGCCCGAGCCGGCGAAGCCCAGCACGCGCATGCCCCAGGGGCCCAGCGTGTAGCCCAGCACTCCACCGGCATGGCCGGGCAGCCTGGATTCCAGCGCATACAGGCGCGACCATTCCAGCGCGCAGCTGGACACCAGCAGCAGCACGAGGCCCAGCAACCACAGGCTGCGAGAGGGATGTGTGACGCCTGATTCCCCACCTCGCAACAGCGAAGCCAGGCTGCCCAGCCAGATGCGCAGGCCGATCAGCAGCAGCCACCAGGATGAGAAGCCGAAGCCGAAGAGCAGCAGGTCGGACACCCAGGCACCCAGGCTGCCGACCAGATTGCGCGTCGGCGCGCCCGTACCCGAGACGGAGAAGGCAGCATCGCCGCCGTTATGGCTGAGCAGCGCCAGCACGGCCAGCAGCCACACCAGGCCGCCGACCAGCAGCATCAGCGGCGAAGCGCCGCGGCCGGCCGGCCGGGCCGGGGCCGGAGCCTGCTGTCGCTTCTGACGCTTGTAGACCTTGTCGCCGGGCGCGCCCTCGTCGCCGCCCAACAGGGAACCCAGGGGAAAACTCATGGCGCGATTGTGACCCAGGATGCCCGGGCTTCGCGCTGCACCGTCACCTCTGCTGACAGTTCTGGCGAACCGGACCGGACAGGCCCGGCTGCCACCATCAGTCGTGCAGCTTTTCCTTGATGACCACCGAGCCGTTCTCCAGCGTCTCGATGACGCCGCGCTCTTCCAGGTCCTTCATCACGCGGCTGACCATCTCGCGCGAGGCGCCGACGACCTTGGCCATGTCCTGGCGCGAGACCTTGCCGCGGATGATCTTGATGCCCTTCTCTTCCTCAGCCATGTCCAGCAGCGTGCGGGCCACCCGACCATAGACGTCCAACAAGGCGAGGGACTCGATCTGGCGGTCGGCATTGCGCAGACGCGCGACCAGGCCACGGAGGATGCCGTAGGCCAGGCTGGAGGACTCGGGTAGGCAGCGGGCAAACTCGTTGCGTCCCAACACCAGCATGTCGGTCTGGACCTCGGCGCGCACCGTCGCCGAATGGGGCTCGTTGTCGATCAGGCTCATCTCGCCGACGTAGTCGCCAGGCTGCAGCACCGCCAGGATGACTTCCCGGCCGCGGCTGTCGGCAGTCAGCACGCGGGCCCGGCCGTTGAGCAGGATGAACAGCGCATTGGACTTGGTGCCCTGCTCGACGATCAGTTCACCGCGCTTGAAGCGGCGCTTGACGACGCTATCCGCGATGGCCTGCGCCTGGTCAGTGGTCAGGCGCGAAAACAGCGGCACCCTGCGGATCAGGTCCAGATTGGACAGCATCGCCATGTAATGAACTCCTCTGATTGCTGATCGGTTTGCAAGCTTGTACTTCTTGTCCCGACGCCGGCGCGGTGTAAGGCCGGTGCCTAGAATGCAGGCTATTGTGCCAACTAGGTCACGCTTTCCTATAGGGTCTAGGCCGTATCCTGCCCGCCGGACGCGCATCTGTGCCGTGACTGCAACTCACCGACCTGCCTCATGAGCCTCACCACCACCCATCACCAGTTGTTGATCCTGGGCTCCGGCCCGGCCGGCTACACCGCTGCGATCTATGCCGCACGTGCCAACCTCAAGCCCACGCTGATCACCGGCATGGCCCAGGGCGGCCAGCTGATGACCACCACCGAAGTCGACAACTGGCCGGCCGACGTGATGGGCGTGCAAGGGCCTGAGCTGATGCAGCGATTCCAGCAGCATGCCGAACGTTTCAACACCAGCATCGTCTTCGACCACATCAACAGCGTCGACTTCAGCAAGCGCCCCTTCACGCTGACCGGCGACAGCGGCGTCTACACCTGCGATGCGCTGATCATCGCCACCGGTGCCTCAGCCAAGTACCTGGGCCTGCCCTCGGAGACCGCCTTCATGGGTCGCGGGGTCAGCGGCTGCGCCACCTGTGACGGCTTCTTCTACCGCGGTCAGGAAGTCTGCGTGGTCGGCGGCGGCAACACTGCCGTCGAGGAAGCGCTTTACCTGTCGAACATCGCCAGCACCGTGCATCTGATCCATCGCCGCGACAAGTTCCGCGCCGAGCCCATCATGATCGACAAGCTGATGGAGAAGGCCGCCAGCGGCAAGATCAAGCTGCATCTGCACAGCACGCTGGACGAGGTGCTAGGAGACCAGAGCGGCGTCACCGGCGTGCGCATCAAGAGCACCACGGACGGCACGACGCAGGACATCGCCCTGCACGGCTGCTTCATCGCCATCGGCCACCAGCCCAACACTGACATCTTCAAGGGCCAACTGGAGATGAAGGACGGCTACATCGTCACCAGGAGCGGCCTCAATGGCTTCGCGACGATGACCAGCGTGCCAGGCATCTTCGCCGCCGGCGATGTGCAGGACCATGTCTACCGCCAGGCCATCACCAGCGCCGGCACCGGCTGCATGGCCGCGCTGGATGCGCAGCGCTTCCTGGAACAGGAAGAGCGCTGAGCCCTATGCCGCTGGCCGGAGGACGGCCGATCGGCTATACTTGCGGGCTTTCTTGCAAACCGCTGCGCAGATCTCGTGCTGCGCCGGGGACATCTTCCAGCAAGAACGGGTTACCGCCACCCTATGGCGAGGTGAGGCCAAGTGGCTGATCGGATCCACAAGGATCAATCAAGTGCTTGGCTGTATGACAAATCGGAGTGTCCACATGGCACGCGTCTGCGAAGTCACGGGCAAGAAGCCCATGGTCGGGAACAACGTTTCCCACGCCAACAACAAAACCAAGCGCCGGTTCCTGCCGAACCTGCAATACCGTCGTTTCTGGGTCGAGAGCGAGAACCGCTGGGTCCGCCTGCGCATCAGCAATGCTGCCCTGCGCCTGATCGACAAGAAGGGCATCGACGCCGTTCTGGCTGACCTGCGCGCGCGCGGCCAAGCCTAATCACAGACAAGGAGCGACACCATGGCATCCAAAGGCGGACGCGAAAAGATCAAGCTGGAATCGACTGCCGGCACCGGTCACTTCTACACGACCAACAAGAACAAGAAGACGACGCCCGAAAAGCTCGAATTCATGAAGTTCGATCCCAAGGCGCGCAAGCACGTGCTGTACAAGGAAACCAAGCTGAAGTGAGCTCGGCGCGCTTGGCGCGCATGCCACTCAGACAAGAAAGGCCCGTCGATGACGGGCCTTTTTTTGTCTGTCCTTGCCGCTCGGTGTATCGCCGAGACCCGCTCAGCGCTGGCTCGGGAATTCGCTCATCAGCCAGTCGTCCAGCATCACCTTTTCGTAGCGGTAGGCCTCGCTGTCGAAATACGGCATCACGCTGTCGAGGTATGCCACGCGGCTGAGTTCCGCATCACCCTCGCGAAATACCTCGCTGCCGGACTTCAGCACAAAGTGCAGCTTCATCCGCGGCCAGGTCACGTTCCGCAGGATACGAACCCGCTGCATCGAGCGTCCGACAGGCTCGATGGATCCCGCCAGGTCGACATCGCGGACTTCGACAAGCAGGCTCTGCCCTTGGGCGAGGCGCTTGGCGGCCTGCCGCTTCAGATGGGCGCTCAACTCACCCAACGCCCGCTCGCGATCTCGCTCCGACTCCTCGGCATCGGTGAAGCGCTCAGGCTGGATGAAGCGCACTTCCACCTGCTCAGCGCCAGCCGCATGTGCAGTCGCCGCCAGACCGATCAGCGCGAAGCAAGCGGCCATGCCCATCTTCCGCGCCTTGGCAGCAGGACCACTGCCCGACATCCCATTGCCAGTCACTGCCATGAAGAGCTCCTCATAGGTACGGAACCTCTAACTCCAACTCAGTATACGGAGCTCGCCATTAAAAAAGGCGCCGCGATGCGGCGCCTTTACCCTAGCGAAACGATGCGAGTGAACTGCGTCCGAATCAGACCCGCGCCGCACGCAGTTGCATCGAGAAAGCACGCAACTCAGCAATGCCGCTCTCTTCGGCCCGCTGGCACCAGCCCTGCAGATCGGCAACCAGTTGCTCCATCGACACATTGGTGCGCGTCCACAGCTGACGCAGTTCCTCGCGCATGCTCAGCAGCTTATCCAGCGCCGGACTGGCCGCGCGCACCTGAGCGATGTCCTGCTGGTAGGCGCTCGGGATGCGGTCCTGGTCACGGTGCACCCACCGCTTGGCCAGCTTGAACTGCTGCCACTGGGCGCTGTGCTGCTTGCCTTGGGCCTTGAGCCGGTCCAGCTCGGCGGAGCAGGCGCGCTTCAGCCCACGACCATAGTTCGCCATCACCTCGTAGCGATTGGCGATGATGGCCTCCAGCGTGGACTTGTCCGCAGCCAGCTTGACCTCGCCCTCGCGCAGCTTGGGCGCTGTCTTGCGCACCTTGGCCCAGCCGATCATCTCCATCGCGCGGATATAGCCCCAGCCAATATCGAACTCATAGGGCTTGACCGAGAACTTGGCGGAGGTCGGATAGGTGTGGTGGTTGTTGTGCAGCTCCTCGCCGCCGATGATGATGCCCCAGGGCGAGATATTGGTCGAAGCATCCTGCGCCTCGAAATTGCGATAGCCCCAGTAGTGACCGATGCCGTTGACGACGCCGGCGGCCCAGATCGGGATCCACAGCATCTGCACAGCCCAGATCGTGGCGCCGATGGCACCGAAAAGCGCCAGATTGACGATCAGCATCAGGCCCACGCCCTGCCAGCTGTAGCGGCTGTAGAGATTGCGCTCGATCCAGTCGTCCGGCACGCCATGGCTGAAGCGCGACAGGGTTTCCTGATTCTTGGCCTCGGCGCGGTAGAGTTCAGCCCCCTGCAGCAGCACCGTCTTGATGCCGCGGGTCTGCGGGCTGTGCGGATCATCGACCGTCTCGCACTTGGCGTGGTGCTTGCGATGGATGGCCACCCACTCCTTGGTCACCATGCCGGTGGTGAGCCACAGCCAGAGCCGGAAGAAGTGCGAAGGGATAGGCCCGAGGTCCAGTGCGCGGTGGGCCTGGCAGCGGTGCAGGAAGATCGTCACCGCCGCGATAGTGATATGGGTCATCACCAGCGTGTAGGCAAGGACCTGCCACCAGCTCGCATCGAGAAGGCCGTGGCCCAGCCACTGCACCAGCGCATCGCGCAGAGTCGTCAAAAGATTCATTCGGTACGGACCTTGCTCACCAGAGCTCGATGCGGGTTGATCAATGTCCCTGAATTGTAGGCGACACGCTGTCTGCCACCTCGGGCCATTCCCTCAGACAAGGGTCAGGCGCGCCGCTCCCAGACCGCGGCGAAGAAGCCGTCGGTCTGGTGACGATGCGGCCACAGCCGCAGATAGCCGTTTTCGCAGAGTTCGCCGGCCCGGGCCACATGGGCACGCTCCAGCGCTTCCTGCGCCGGCACGGCGACGAAATCCTTGTGCTGGGCGCCGAAGGCTTCGGCGATGCCCTCGTTCTCGGCGTCCAGCAGGCTGCAGGTCGCATAGACCAGCCGGCCGCCCGGCTTGACCAGGCGCGCCGCACTTTCCAGGATCGCTGCCTGCTTGGACTGCAACTCGGACACAGCTTGCGGCGATTGCCGCCATTTCAAGTCCGGATTGCGACGCAAAGTGCCCAGACCCGAGCACGGCGCGTCGACCAGCACGCGGTCGATCTTGCCGGCCAGGCGCTTGATGCGCTCGTCGCGCTCATGCGCGATCTGCGCCGGGTACACGTTGGACAGACCGCTCCGCGCCAGCCGCGGCTTGAGCTTATCCAGCCGGTAGCCCGAGACGTCGAAGGCGTAGAGCCGTCCGGTATTGCGCATCGCCGCACCGAGAGCGAGGGTCTTGCCGCCGGCACCGGCGCAGAAGTCCACCACCATCTCGCTGCGCTTGGCATCGAGCAACAGCGCCAGCAGCTGGCTGCCCTCGTCTTGCACCTCGACGGCACCGCTGGTGAAGACCTCCTGCTTGGACAGTCCGGGCTTGCCCTGCACGCGCAGACCGATAGGCGAATACGGCGTGGGCTCGGCCTCGATGCCACTGGCCTTCAGCGCCGCCTGCACCTCCTCGCGCTTGGCCTTGAAGGTATTGACGCGCAGGTCCAGCGGCGCTGCCTCGTTCATCGCCTGGGCCAGGGCCCAGAACTCCTGCTCACCCAGGCGCGCCAGCAGCGGCTCGGCCAGCCAGTCCGGCAAGTTGTGGCGCAGCTTCGGCGCCAACGTGCTGCGGTCGATGGTGGCGATCTCGTCCAGCCACTGCTGCTCCTGCTTGCTCAGCGCCTGGCGCAGGAAGTCCATGCTGCCCTGCCAGGCGAGCAGCGCCAGGCGGCGCTCCATCGGGCCGCTGCCCGACTGAGCCAGATGCTGGAACAGCAGACGCTGGCGCAGCACCGCATAGGCGGTTTCAGCCAGCGCATGGCGCTCGCGCTGGCCCAGGGCCTTGTGCTTGCGGAAGAAGGAGGAGACGAGGCCGTCGGCCGGGGCGTCAAACTTGAGCACGGCGCGCAGGAGCTCGCAGCTCAGATCGAGAAGGGCATTAGCATGCATGCCCTCGATTATCCCTGCCCACCCAGACGAGCCTTGCCATGAACGACTCAGACAGCGACCTGCCCGAGTTGCCCGACACACCACTGGGCCGCTACCGCCACTACAAGGGCGGCGAGTACGAGGTAATCGGCGTGGCCCGCCACAGCGAGACGCTGGAGCCACTGGTGCTGTATCGCCCGCTCTACCAGACCAGCGGCCTGTGGGTGCGGCCGCACGCGATGTTCTTCGAGACCGTGCTGGTGGACGGCATCGCGCAGCCGCGCTTCACGCCGCTGGCCGGCGACGACAGCGCGGCCGTCAAAGACCGCTGAACAGCTGCGTCTCGCCCTCAGTCTGGCGCACGCGGCCATCGGCCAGCAGCTCGACCTTGCCCTCGACGAACCAGCGCACCGCGCGCGGATACATGCGGTGCTCCTGCACGAGCACGCGCGCCGCCAGCACATCGGCGTCGTCGCCCGGCAGCACCGGTACCACCGCCTGCGCGACGATGGGTCCGTGGTCCAGCTGCGCGGTGACGAAGTGCACCGTCGCGCCGGCCAGCTGGCAGCCCATCGCGATCGCCTTCTCGTGCGTGTGCAGGCCAGGAAAGGCCGGCAGCAACGAGGGGTGGATGTTGAGCATGCGCCCTTCGTAGCGCGCGGTGAAGGCGCTGCCGACGATGCGCATGAAGCCAGCCATCACCACCAGATCCGGCGCATGGGCGTCGATCGCGCGGGCCAGCGCCGCGTCGAAATCCTCGCGGCTCGCGAAGGCCTTGTGATCCACCACCTCGGCGGCAATGCCGTGCGCGGCGGCGAACTTCAAGCCGGCGGCATCGGGCCGGTTGCTGATCACCGCGGCGATGCGCGCCGGCCAGCCCTCAGCCTGGCAGGACTTGACGATGGCCTCCATATTCGAACCACGGCCGGAGATCAGGATCACGATGCGTTTCATAGGGCCGGCAGTGTAGCCCCCCGGCCCTCCTCGAGCGCCCTCCCTACAATGCGCCGCTCAGCCCAGCCGCCCACGATGAGCACCGATTCCACCCCTGCCCTGCCCGCCCCCCGCGTCCTCTCGGGCATGCGCCCCACGGGCGCGCTGCACCTGGGCCACTACCACGGCGCGCTGAAGAACTGGCTGCGCCTGCAGGACACGCACGACTGCTTCTTCTTCGTCGCCGACTGGCATGCGCTGACCACCAGCCGCCCGGACCGCGCCACGCTGGAGCGCCATGTCTACGACATGGTGGTGGACTGGCTGGCCGCAGGCATAGACCCGGAGCGCAGCACCCTGTTCATCCAGAGCCGCATGCCCGAGCATGCCGAGCTGTTCACGCTGCTGGCGATGAGCACGCCGCTGAGCTGGCTAGAGCGCATTCCCAGCTTCAAGGATCTGTCAGCGAAGTCGCCGGACAGCGCCACCTACGGCATGCTGGGCTATCCGCTGCTGCAGGCTGCCGACATCCTGCTCTACAAGGCCGCGCTGGTGCCGGTCGGTGAAGACCAGCAGGCGCATGTGGAAGTCACGCGCGAAGTGGCGCGCCGCTTCAACCATCTCTACAGCGCTGCGCAGCCGCTGCTGGTCGAGCCCCAGGCCCTGCTCAGCGAAACCTCGCGCCTGGCCGGCCTCGATGGCCAGAAGATGAGCAAGAGCCACGGCAACGCGATCGCGATGCGCGACGAGCCGGCGGCCACCGAGCAGAAGATCCGCGCCATGCCCACCGACCCGCAGCGCGCGCGCCGCGGCGACCCCGGCGAACCTTCGCACTGCCCGGTCTGGCCTCTGCACCAGCTCTACAGCGACGAGGCCACGCGTACATGGGCCGCCCAGGGTTGCCGCAGCGCCGGCATCGGCTGCCTGGACTGCAAGCAGCCGCTGATCGACGCGATCCAGCGCGAGCAGGCCGGCTGGCGCGAACGCGCCGACCAGTACCTGGCCAATCCCAAGCAGGTGCACTGGATCGTCGAGGTCGGCACTGAACGCGCCCGCGCGGTGGCGCGCAAGACCCTGCGCGAATTCCGCGGCGCCATGGGCCTGAGCTATTGATCTGAATGGCCGGCATCCACATCACCGACATCGAGGCGGCCATCAACTGGTGGCGCGCGCGCAAGCCCTCGGCGGACGGCCTGTCGGCCTGCGCCGAGGTGCAGGCGCTCGCCGAGGTCTATGCACTGCTGATCTACCACCGCGACAGCGAGTGCGACGAAGACCGCATGCCCGCCGCCGCCAAGGACGCCTGGCTGGCCTGGTATGCGAGCACGCCTGACGCGCCCTGCATCGCGATCTGCTCGACCAGCCAGGGCGACGAGGTCTGCAAGGGCTGCGGCCGAACCTTCGACGAGGTGCAGCACTGGCCGGTGCTGACGCCGGCGGAGAAGCGTGCCACCTGGCGGCGCATCACGCTGGAAGGCACGGCCTGGCGCTTCAACCGCTATGCCGAGCGCGCGCTGGGCAACGCGACTCCGCCGGAGCCGCTGGCATGAGCCCGGGCCTGCTCGACAGCCTGCGCCGTATCGCACCTCAGGCCTGGCCGGTGTTCGTGGGCCAGATCGCGGTGCTGGCTTTCTCCACCGTGGACACCATACTGCTGGCGCGCCATTCGGCGCTGGACCTCGCCGCGCTCGCGGTCGGCGCCGCCTGCTACATGACGGTGTTCGTCGGCCTGATGGGCGTGGTGATCGCGGTCGGCCCGATGGCCGGCCAGCTCTACGGCGCGAAGAAGCTGCCCGAGGCCGGCGACCAGCTGCATCAGGCGATCTGGCTGGCGCTGGCGCTGACCCTCGTCGGCGAGATCTTCCTGCTCTGGCCCGAGCCCTTCCTGGCGCTGGCCCAGACCACGCCGGACGTCGAGCAGCGCGTGCGCGGTTATCTGCACATGCTGGCGCTGGGCCTGCCGGCAGCGCTGGTCTTCGCAGCGATCCGCGGCTTCAATACCGCGGTCTCGCGGCCCAAGGTGATCATGGCGCTGCAGGTCGGCGGCCTGGCCGCCAAGGTGCCGCTGAGCGCGCTGCTGATCCAGGGCTTCGCGCTGCCGGCCGGCCTGCCCGCGGTTCCGTCGCTGGGCGCCACCGGCGCCGCGCTGGCTACGACGCTGGTGATGTGGGGCCAGGTGCTGCTGGGCTGGCTGCTGCTGCGCCGCGACGCCTTCTATGCGCCCTTCGGCCTGCAACAGGGCGGTCTGCATAGGCCACGTTGGGACATCATCCGGCGCCAGCTGCGCCTGGGCGTACCCATGGGCCTGTCCATCCTGATCGAGGTGACCGGCTTCACCTTCATGGCCATCTTCATCGCGCGCCTGGGCGCCACCGTGGTGGCCGGCCACCAGCTGGCGGTGAACCTGGCCGCGCTGATGTTCATGCTGCCGATGGCGCTGGGCAATGCCACGGCGACGCTGGTGGCGCAGAGCCTGGGCGCGCGCCACTGGGACGACGCGCGCCGGCTGGGCCGCCATGGCACGGAGATCGGCCTGATCGCCTCGGCCACGCTGGCCGGCGCAATCTTCCTGCTGCGCGAACAGGTGCTGGGCCTGTACACGCATGACGCGGCCATCATCGCTGCGGCGCTGCCGCTGCTGCTCTGGTTATGGATCTTCCACACCGCCGACGCGGTGCAGACCGTGGCTGCTGCTGTGCTGCGCGCCCATCACATCGCCACGCTGCCGATGCTGGTCTACGCGCTGGCGATCTGGGGGGTGGGCCTGGGCGGCGGCTATCACCTCGCCTACAGCGGCGCGCCCTGGGTACCGGCCGAGCTGCGTGGCGCAGGCGGCTTCTGGGTCGCGGCCTCCGCCGGCCTGACGATCTCGGCACTGGCGCTGTGGGCGCTGCTGGCCTGGGTGCATCGCCAGGAGGCCGGCGAGCGCAGCTGAACGCCGCAAAGACAGCCCGCCGTCAGCTCGCCTTCAGGCGGCCGGCAGGCTGAGCACGAAGCAGGACCCCCCGTCTGCCCGCGACTCGCAGACGACGCGGCCCTCATGCCGCTCGGCGATCTGCTTGACCAGGCTCAGGCCCAGGCCGACGCCGCCGGCCCGCTCCGCGTGGCCGGGCAGGCGGAAGAACGGCTCGAAGATGCGCTCGCGCATGTCCTCCGGCACGCCCGGACCGCGGTCGCAGACGCGTATCTCGATGCGCGCCGCATCGCCGCGACGCAACTCGAGCAGCACCTCGTCGCCGCCGTAGCGTCTGGCGTTCTCGAGCAGATTGCGCAGCGCGCGGCGCAGCAGGCGCTCGTCGCCCCGCGCGACGAAGCTGTCCGCGCCGCCCTGTGTCTGCAGCTCTGCGCCGCAGCGCACCGCCTCTTCGGCGGCCAGTCCGAGCAGGTCCACTCGCTCCTGCGCAGCGGGCTGCGCGCCGGCCTCCAGGCGGCTGGCCAGCAGCACTTCCTCGACCAGTGCGTCGAGCTCGGCGATGTTGGTGACGATCTCGCGCCTGAGCTGCTCGCGCCGCTCCGGCGCTGCATCGTCAAGCATGGCGAAGGCCATCTTCAGGCGCGCCAGCGGCGAGCGCAGCTCGTGGCTGGCATTGGCCAGCAGGCTGCGGTGCGAGCGCACCAGTTCCTCGATGCGCGCGGCCGCGCTGTTGAAGCTGCGCGCCAGCGCCCCGACCTCGTCGCGGCCCTCGTCGACCACGCGCAGATCGAGCTGGCCGGAACCGAACTGCTCGACGCCCTGCTTCAGGTGCTCCAGCCTCCGCGTCAGGCGGCGCACCACCGGGTAGGCGGCGATCGCGACGGCAAGAAAGAGCAGCACCAGCAGCAGCACCAGAATCTGGCCAGGCGGCAGCGCAGCACCAAAAGTGTTCCACCAGCTGCGCGGCTCGCGCTCCCCAGGCGGACCACCACGTGCCAGCGGCGGGGCCATCTCTGTACCGGCGTCGCGCCGGGCATGGAACTCGGCCGGGCCGCCGGGATGCGGGCCTGGCGGCGGACCGGCACCATCCGGTCCGGCTGGCAGGCCGGGCGGCCGCTCGCCGGCCGGCTCGGGCGGCGGTCCGCGGCGCTCGCGGCCCGGACCGAACGGCCGTGGCAGACGCAGCATCACCAGGCTACGCCCATCGCCGAGGGCAACGCTGCTGCGGCGCACGCCGGGCGCGTCTTCGTAGCGCTCGAAGAAGGACGAGGCAGCGATGCGTTCGTCGCCGCTGTCCCGCAGTTCGATAGGCATGCGCAGCCTTTGGCCCCAGTCCTCCAGCGCTGCGGCCTGCTGCTCGCGCGGCGCATCGGCCGCCGGCAGCGCGCGCTGGATCAGCACCGCCATCGCGACAAGCCGCTCATTGGCGGCGGCGTCGAAATTGCCGCGCTCCTGCTCGATCTGGCGCTGGAACAGCCAGGCGGCGCCAAAGGCAAACGCCAGCAGCAGCGCCACCAGCGTCAGATAGATGCGCAGGTAAAGGCTTTTCAATGCGGGCTTTCCGGACAGCGGCAAAGACTCAGCTGTCGCCGTCGGCGTCCTGCTTGCGCGCGAACACGTAGCCGACGCCGCGCACGGTCAGCACGCGTCGGGGACTCTTGGGATCGTCCTCGATCACTGCGCGGATGCGCGACACATGCACGTCGATCGAGCGGTCGAAGGCATCGAGCGGATGGCCCTTGAGGGAGTCCATGATCTGGTCGCGCGTCAGCACCCGGCCCGGGCTCTGCGCCAGCACCACCAGCAGGTCGAACTGGTGGCTGGTCAGCTCGCAGGGCCTGCCGTCCAGGCGCGCCACGCGAGCCGCCAGATCGATCTCCAGCCGGCCGAAACGCAGCACATCGTCGCCCTGCTCGTCAGGGCCGCTGCGGCGCAGCAGCGCCTTCACGCGGGCCTGCAGCTCGCGCGGCTCGAAAGGCTTGGCCAGGTAGTCGTCGGCGCCGAGCTCCAGACCCAGGATGCGGTCCATCGGCTCGCCGCGCGCCGACAGCATCAGCACCGGCAGGCGGCGCAGTCGAGGCTGGCGACGCAGCATGCGGCAGAAGTCCAGGCCATCGCCATCGGGCAGCATCAGATCGAGCACCAGCAGGTCGGGCACACGGGCCTCCAGGGCCTGGCGGCCCTGAGCCAGCGTGCCAGCAACCTCGACATCGAAGCCGGCCGCACGCAGATAGTCGGACAGCATGCCGGTCAGGCGGGCATCGTCGTCGATCAGCAGCAGGCGTTGTTGACTCATGGGGGCAGACCGGGCGCGATCGCTGCACAGGGCAGCGCGGCGCGCCTGGCTCGTCAGCGGGGGCGGAGCAAGCATAAGCGAGCCCGAGTCCTTACTGGCCGCCGCTGCCTGCCGGGCCGCGGTCCTTCATGCGCTCAGCGCGGCGCGCATCGCGTTTGGCCATGCGTTCAGCCAGCTTGGCGCGCTGCTCGGGGCTCAGCACCTGGGCTGCGTCGACCATGGCCCGGCTCATGCGCTTGCTGATCGCGTCATGCTGGGCCTGCATCTGCTGCCGCTTGGCCTCGATGGCGGCGGTGTCGATGGTCGCCGCCGTGAACAGCTTGCGGCTGTCCTGGTGCAGCTGCCGCAGCGCATCGTGCTGCGGCTTGAGCTCAGTGAAGGCCGCATCCATGATCGCGCGGATCTGCTTGCGCTGGGTCTCGCTGGCGTCCACCGCATCGAGCATCCGCCCCGCCATAGGCGCCGGCCCGTAGCCGGGGCCGCCATGGTTCGGATGGCCAGGGCCGCCATGCCCACCGGGCATCGCGTGCACAGCGACGCCGGCGCCCAGCGCCAGCGGCACGGCCAGGGCTGCCGCCTTGACCCACTTCATCAAACGCAGCTTGTTCATCTCGCACTCCTGTTACATCGGGGTGTGCAGATGGTCGGCCCAGGCCGTTGCGCAGCGATGCCGGCGGCGTAAAGAACTGTGAAGCGGCAACAAGACGCAAGGGGCCCGCAGGCCCCTTGCTAATGCTGCACCCGATGCAGGACGGACTTACTTGATCGACTTGAAGCGCGCGCGCTTGGGGCGGGCGCCTTCCTCACCGAGACGCTTGACCTTGTCGGCCTCGTACTCGGTGAAGTTGCCGTCGAAGAACACCCACTTGGCATCGCCTTCGAAGGCGAGGATGTGGGTACAGATGCGGTCCAGGAACCAGCGATCGTGCGAGATCACCATCGCGCTGCCGCCGAACTCCAGCAGCGCCTCTTCCAGCGCGCGCAGGGTTTCGACGTCGAGGTCGTTGGACGGCTCGTCGAGCATCAGCACATTGCCGCCCTGGGCCAGAGTCTTGGCCAGGTGCAGACGGCCGCGCTCACCGCCGGAGAGGTTGCCCACCAGCTTCTGCTGGTCGTTGCCCTTGAAGTTGAAGCGGCCGATGTAGGCGCGGCTGGGCATGACGAACTTGCCGACGACGATGTTGTCCAGGCCGCCGGACACGTCCTCCCAGACGGTCTTGCTGCCGTCCAGGCTGGCGCGGCTCTGATCCACGAAGGCCAGCTTGGCGGTCTTGCCGATGACCACCTCGCCGCTATCCGGAGTCTCGGTGCCCTGGATCATGCGGAACAGCGTGGACTTGCCGGCGCCGTTGGGGCCGATGATGCCGACAATGGCGCCGGGCGGCACGCGGAAGCTCAGATCCTCGATCAGCACGCGGTCGCCGAAGCTCTTGGTGACGTTCTTGAACTCGATCACCTCGTTGCCCAGACGCTCGGCCACCGGGATGAAGATCTCGTTGGTCTCGTTGCGCTTCTGGTAGTCGACGTCGGAGAGCTCCTCGAAGCGGGCCAGACGCGCCTTGCTCTTGGCCTGACGGCCCTTGGCGTTGGAGCGCACCCACTTGAGCTCCTCCTTCATCGCCTTCATGCGCGCGTCTTCGCTCTTCTGCTCCTGCTCCAGGCGGCGCTCCTTCTGGTCCAGCCAGTCGGAGTAGTTGCCCTTCCAGGGAATGCCGTGGCCACGGTCCAGCTCGAGAATCCACTCGGCCGCGTTGTCCAGGAAGTAGCGGTCGTGGGTGATCGCCACCACGGTACCGGGGAAGCGCTGCAGGAACTGCTCCAGCCAGTGCACGCTCTCGGCGTCCAGGTGGTTGGTCGGCTCGTCGAGCAGCAGCATGTCGGGCTTGCTCAGCAGCAGGCGGCACAGCGCCACGCGGCGCTTCTCACCACCGGAGAGGTGCTCGATCTTGGCGTCCCAGGGCGGCAGGTTCAGCGCGTCGGCCGCCAGCTCCAGCTGCAGGTCGGTGTTCTCGGAGCCGGCCGCGGCGATGATCGCTTCCAGCTCGGCCTGCTCGGCAGCCAGCTTGTCGAAGTCGGCATCCGGCTCGGCATACTCGGCATAGACCTCGTCCAGGCGCTTCTTGGCCGCCAGCACGCCGCCGATGCCTTCCTCGACCGCCTCACGCACGGTCTGCTCGGGGTCGAGCTTGGGCTCCTGCTCCAGGTAGCCGATCTTGATGCCCGGCATGGGCACGGCCTCGCCCTCGAACTCCTTGTCGACGCCAGCCATGATCTTCAGCAGCGTGGACTTGCCGGAACCGTTCAGGCCCAGCACGCCGATCTTGGCGCCGGGGAAGAAGGACAGCGAGATGTCCTTGAGGATGTGGCGTTTGGGGGGAACCGTCTTGTTGACACGGTTCATCGAGAAGACGTATTGCGCCATGGCGGGGCTGTTCCTGCGGTTAGCTTTGCGAGTCTTGGGGGGAGCGTTGCCGGCCCTGGGATCATCACGATCGGCCTCGGCCCGCATGCGCCCCTTGGCGGGACGCGAAGGTTTGTATTGTCGCAGTTTCGCGCCGAGCCGGCCCATCGCGCTGCCGGCAGCGCCTTCAGCAAGGCTGAGCCTATAATGCGCACCAACGCTGCGGACCACCAGTCTTCCGCGGCGTTTGTTTTTTCCAGAGCCCTGCACGCTCCCAACAGCCGGCCCGACGACTGGCGCTGCACACCCTGTACAGCGCGGCCCTGCACTCAAGCGCGACGTGCACAACAAGCAGTCAATGACATTTGAATCCCTGGGCCTGGCCGCCCCGCTTCTCAAGGCCATCGCCGACGCCGGCTACACCACGCCGACTCCCATCCAAAACCAAGCAATTCCCGCCGTCCTCAAGGGCGGCGACCTGCTCGCCGGCGCCCAGACCGGCACCGGCAAGACCGCCGGCTTCACGCTGCCGATGCTGCATCGCCTCAGCGAAGGCCAGCCGGTGCGCAACGCGCGCGGCAAGGCCATGGTGCGCGCGCTGGTGCTGACCCCCACCCGCGAACTCGCCGCCCAGGTCGAGGAAAGCGTCAAGACCTACGGCAAGTACCTGCCGCTGACCAGCATGGTCATGTTCGGCGGCGTCGGCATGCAGCCGCAGATCAACCGCCTGCGCGACGGCGTCGACATCCTGGTGGCCACGCCCGGCCGCCTGCTCGACCACCACCAGCAGGGCACGCTGGACCTGTCCAAGGTCGAAATCCTGGTGCTCGACGAAGCCGACCGCATGCTGGACATGGGCTTCATCCACGACATCAAGAAAGTGCTGGCCGTGCTGCCGCCCAAGCGGCAGAACCTGCTGTTCTCCGCCACCTTCAGCGACGACATCAAGGCCCTGGCCGACCGGCTGCTGAACCAGCCGGCGCTGATTGAGGTGGCGCGTCGCAACCAGACCAACGATGCGATCGCGCAGAAGATCCACCCGGTGGCGCGCGAGAAGAAGAAGGAGCTGCTCGCCCATCTGATCAAGAGCGGCGACTGGCACCAGGTGCTGGTGTTCACGCGCATGAAGCATGGCGCCAACCGCCTGGCCGATTACCTGAACGACCAGGGCATCAGCGCGATGGCCATCCACGGCAACAAGAGCCAGGGCGCGCGCACCAAGGCGCTGTCCGAGTTCAAGGCCGGCACGCTGCAAGTGCTGGTAGCGACTGACATCGCGGCCCGCGGCATCGACATCGACCAGCTGCCCCACGTCGTCAACTTCGAGCTGCCCAACGTGCCCGAGGACTATGTGCACCGCATCGGCCGCACCGGCCGCGCCGGCGCCCAGGGCGAGGCGGTGTCGCTGGTCTGCGTGGACGAGAACCTGTTCCTGCGCGACATCGAGAAGCTGATCAAGCGCGAGATCCCCAAGGAAATCGTGCCCGGCTATGCACCCGATCCCAACGAGAAGCCCGAGCCCATCGTGCTGGGCCGCATGGTGCTCAACCCCAACGGCAGTCGCGGCCGCGCGCCTGGCGGCGGCGGTGGTGGTCGGGGCGGTCGTCCCGGTGGACATGGAGGTGGCGGTGGCCAACGCCAAGGCCAGGGTGGCGGCCAGGGTCGCCCGCAGCAGGGCCAGGGCAGCGGCCAGGGCCGTGCCCAGCAGCCGGCAGCCAAGAAGGCCCAGCAACCCCAGGGCAACCATCCGCGCCCGGGCGGCAACACCGGCCATGCCAACGGCCCGCGCCACGACGGCGGCGCCCCGCGGCACAACAACGGCCCGCGCCTGACCCAGCCCAAGCGCTGAAGCCACAGCGCAGCCGCGGCACGACGTGCCGACAAGCAAGGCCCGGCTAACGCCGGGCCTTGTTCGTTCTCGCTTAGCATGCTGCGCATGAGCAAAGACACAGTGATCGTCTGGCTGGCAGGCGCCACCGGCCTGGTCGGCGGCGAGCTGATCCGGCAACTGCTCGCCCAGCCGGAGGTGGAACTCCATGTGCTGCTGCGCCGCGCAGCGCCCGCCGGGCTGCCGGACTCGCCACGCTTGCATTGCCACCGGGTCGATTTCAGCCGTGCCGACCTCGGCACGGGCGAGCTGCCGGCGCCCGCGCAGGTGTTCATTGCACTGGGCAGCACGATGGCGCAAGCAGGCTCGCAGCAGGCCTTCCGCGCCGTCGACTTCGACGCGGTGCTGAACGTCGCGCGGACGGCGCGCGCCGCCGGGGCCAGGTCTTGCGCCGTCGTGTCGGCGTTGGGTGCCGACGCCGGCTCCACCGTCTTCTACAACCGCGTCAAGGGCGAGACCGAGCAGGCGCTGCGCGCGCTTGGCTTCGCACGCCTCGTGCTGGCGCGGCCCTCGCTGCTCAGCGGCGACCGCGCCGCGCTCGGCCAGCCGGGCCGGCCCGGCGAGTCCTGGGCGCTGCGCCTGAGCCTGCCGCTGTCGCCGCTGATCCCGGCACGCTGGCGACCGATCGCCGCCGAGCGGGTGGCGCGGGCGATGCGTCTTGCCATCGGTCAAGACACGGGCGCAGTCTGCGTGCTCGAATCCGCACAGATGCAAACACTGGGAGCCTCATGAAACTCACCTTCCTCGGCGCCGCCGATGCCGTCACCGGCTCGCGCCACCTGCTCGATATCGGTCAGCAGCGCCTGCTGCTCGACTGCGGCCTGTTCCAGGGCTACAAGGTGCTGCGCGAGCGCAACTGGAGCGGCCTGGGCGTGGCGCCGCAAAGCGTCGACGCCGTGCTGCTCTCGCACGCGCACCTGGACCACAGCGGCTACATCCCGGCGCTGGTGCGCCAGGGCTTTCGCGGACAGATCTACTCGACGCCGGCGACGCGCGCCCTCTGCGAGGTGCTGCTGATGGACAGTGCCAAGCTGCAGGAGGAAGACGCGCGCCGCGCCAACCGCGACCACACCTCGCGCCATGAGAAGGCACTGCCGCTGTACACCGCCAAGGACGCCAAGAAGGCGCTGCAGCACTTCGTCGGTCTGCCGCGCGATGGCCGACTCAAGCTGGGCAAGAGCGAGATCCGCTTCACGCCGGCCGGCCATCTCCTTGGTGCCAGCTCCATCAGCGTGACCGCCGAGGGCAGGACCGTGGTGTTCTCCGGCGACATCGGCCGCGACAACGACCTGCTGATGCCGCCGCCTCAGCCGGTCGAAGGCGCCGACATCCTGATTGTCGAATCGACCTACGGCAACCGCCTGCATCCCGCCGAGGACGTGCAGGCGCACCTGGGCCAGATCATCCGCACGACCATCAAGCGTGGCGGCAGCGTGCTGCTGCCCAGCTTTGCGGTGGGTCGCGCCCAGGCGCTGCTGCTGGTGCTGCAGCGCCTGCGCAGCGCGGGCGAGATCCCTATGGATCTGCCCATCATCCTGGACAGCCCGATGGCCAGCGAGGCCACCGAGATCCTCGGCCACTACCGGCGCCTGCTGCGCGTCAGTGCCAGCGAGGTGGCAACGCTCTGCGACGATGTGCAGATCGTCAGCAAGCCGGCCGATTCGCTGAAAGCGGCGACGCGCGCAATCAGCCGGCCTGCGGTGATCATCTCGGCCAGCGGCATGGCCACCGGCGGCCGGGTGCTGAACTACCTGAAGACACTGGCACCGGGCGAGCGCCACCACATCGTCTTCCCCGGCTTCCAGGTCGGCGGTAGCCGCGGCGCGAAGATGATCGCCGGTGCGCGCGAGATCAAGATGCGCGGCGCCTTCGTGCCGGTCAACGCACAGGTCAGCCATCTGGAAGGCTTCTCCGGCCATGCCGATGCCGACGGGCTGCTGGCCTGGATGCGCAGCTTCAAGAAGCAGCCGGAGCAGGTCTTCGTCGTGCACGGCGAGCCCGACGCCAGCGACGCGCTGCGCTGCCGCATCCAGGACGAGCTGGGCTGGCGCGTGCGCGTGCCGCAGCACGGGGAGAGCGTGGCGCTGTGATGAGCGGGCTCAGCACTGCCTTCGGCGTTTCCGGCGAGCTGATCACCGGGCTGGCTGCCGCCTTGGGCAGCGGCCTGCTGATCGGTCTGGAGCGCGAGCGCCACAAGCGCCGCGGCCAGCACCGCGAGCCGGCCGGGCTGCGCACCTTCACGCTGGCTTCGATGAGCGGCGCGCTGGCACAGGCGCTCAATGTGCCGGGCTTGGTCGCGGTGGGCGCGCTGGCGATCACCGCGCTGGCCGCGATCGCCTATGCGCGCAGCCGCGACCGCGATCCGGGCCTGACCACCGAGATCGCGCTGCTGGTCACCTACCTGATCGGCGTGCTGTGCATCACCGCGCCGCTGCTCGGCGCGCCCGCCGCCGTGGTCATGACCGCGCTGCTGGCCGCGCGCACGCGGCTGCACCGCTTCGCCACCGACGTGCTGCGCGAGGAAGAGCTGCACGACGGCCTGCTGCTCGGCGCGCTGGCGCTTGTGGTGATGCCGCTGATGCCCAAGGACCCGTTGCCCTGGCTGGCCGGCATGAAGGCGCATTCGCTGATGGGCCTGATGCTGCTGCTGCTCGCCTTGCAGGCGGTGGGCCATATCGCGCTGCGCCTGGCCGGTGCGCAGGCCGGCCTGGCCTTGTCGGGCCTGCTCTCCGGCTTGGTATCGAGCACCGCCACCATCGCGTCGATGGGCACGCGCGCGCGTGCGATGCCCGGCCTGAGTCTGGCCTGTGCTTCCGGCGCGGTGATGTCGACCTGCGCCACCTGGCTGCAGGCGATCTTGATGCTGTTCGCGATGGCGCCTCAGGCCGCGATGCTGGCGTTGCCGGTCGCGGCGCTGGGCATTGCGCTGTGCGGCGGCATGGGCCTGCTGCTGGCCCGGCGCTCGCGGCGCCTGGAGGCCGACGGCGAAGCCGCGGCCAGCGGCAGCGATGGCCAGCGTCAAGGTCCGCTGCGGCTGCGCGAGGCGCTGATCCTGTCGCTGATGCTCAGCGCGGTGGCCATCGTGGTCAGCTGGGCGCGCGAGCACTTCGGCGCCTCGGGCCTTTACGGCGCGGTGGCGATCGCGGCCTTCGCCGACGCGCACTCGCCGATCGCCTCGCTGGCCGGCCTGCAGGCCGCCGGCCAGATCAGCCGCGGCCAGGCCCTGCTCGGCCTGATGCTCGCGATCGGCTGCAACAGCATCACGCGCAGCATCACCGCGGTAGTCTCGGGCGGCTGGGGCTTCGCTCGCTACGTCATCCCGGCGCTGGCGCTGCCGCTGCTGCTCGGCGGCGCGCTCAGCTGGCTGCTGCTGGCACGACTGGCGGGATGAAGACTGCGCCCATCGTCCCGGCCCGCATCGCCTTCGACGGCCCGGGCCCGGATGCACCGCCATCGGCGCCGGACTTCGGCGACGTCTATCACGCACGCGCCGGCGCCTTCGCGCAGGCCCGCCATGTCTTCCTCGGCGGCAACCGCCTGCCCGAGCGCTGGCGCGGCCGCGCGCGCTTCGTGATCCTCGAGACCGGCTTCGGGCTGGGCAACAACTTCCTCGCCAGCTGGGCGGCCTGGCGTGAGGATGCTCAGCGCAGCGAGCGACTCTTCTTCATCAGCATCGAAAAGCATCCGCCGACGCGCGCCGATCTCGCGCGCGCCCATGCCGCCTCGCCCGAGCCGGCGCTGGCCGCGCAGCTGGTGCAGGCCTGGCCGGCGCTGACGCCCAATCTGCACCGGCTCGTCTTCGAAGGCGGCCGCGTGCAGCTGCTGCTGGCGCTGGGCGATGTGCGCGATTGGCTGGCCGAGCTGGTCGCCGAGGTCGATGCGGTCTACCTCGACGGCTTCGCACCGGCGAAGAACCCGGAGATGTGGGATGCCTACACGCTCAAGCGCCTGGCCCGCCTGGCGGCGCCGGGCGCCACCGCAGCGACCTGGAGCGTGGCGCGCGGCGTGCGTGACGGCCTGGCGGCGGCGGGCTTCGAGGTGCAACGCGTGCCTGGCTTCGCCAGCAAGGGACAGATGTGTGTGGCCGAGTTCCGCCCGCGCCACGCGACCGAGCGCCCTGCCGGCCGGCTGGCGCTGGCGCCGCAGGCGCGCGAGGTGCTGATCGTCGGCGCCGGCTTGGCCGGCGCAGCCTGCGCCCATGCGCTGCGCGAGCAGGGCATCGCCTGCCGCGTGCTGGAGGCAAGACCTGGCCCCGCGCAGGCCGGCTCGGGCAACCCCGGCGGACTCTTCCACGGCACGCTGAATCCTGACGACGGCCTGCATGCGCGCTTCAACCGCGCCGCCGCGCTAGCGACCGAGCGCCAGCTGCAGACCTTGGGCCCCGCCCTGCCCTGGCTGCAGCGCGGCCTGCTGCGGCTGGAGACCCGCTACGGGATGGATGAGATGCGGACGCTTCTCGTCAGGCTGGGCCTGCCACCAGACTATGTGCAGGCGCTCGATGCGAGCGAGGCCGCCGCACGCTGCGGCCTGCCGCTGGCGCAGCCGGCCTGGTTCTACCCCGGCGGCGGTGCGCTGCCGCCCCAGGCCTATGTGCGTGCGCTGCTCGGCGCCACGCCGCTGCTGAGCGGTCACACCGTCGCGGCCTTGCGCCGGGACGGTGAGGCCTGGTCGGTGCTGGATGCCGAGGGCCGGACGATCGCCAGCGCCGATGCGCTGGTGCTGGCCGCCGGCCGCGACACACCCGCGCTGCTGGCCTCGCTGCGCACAGCCATCCCATCTTGGCCACTGCAGCCGCAGCGCGGGCAGATTGCCCACATCCCCGCCGGTCTGGGCTGGCCAGTGCCGACGCTGCCAGTGGCCGGCGCCGGCTATGCGATCGCCGATGGCCAGGGCGGCCTGTGGTGCGGCGCGACGGCGCAGGAAGGCGACCTCGACGCGACGCTGCGCGACAGCGATCACGCGGCCAATCTGGCGCAGTACCGCGCGCTGGCCGGCATCGATGCAGCCATCGCCGACGCGCCCTTGGCCGGCCGGGTGGGCTGGCGGTTGCTGGCGCCGGACCGGCTGCCGCTGGTTGGCGGGCTGCCTGTGTCTGAGCATCATGGCCGCCAGGACCAGGTACGGCTGTGGCCCGAGCTGCCGGGGCTGGCGGTCTGCACCGGCCTGGCCTCGCGCGGCATCGGCTGGGCGGCGCTGTGCGGCCAGGTGCTGGCCAGCCGCCTCAGCGGCGCGCCGGTGCCGTTGGAGGCCGGCCTGCTGGACGCCATCGCACCGGCGCGATTTGCGTTGGCGCAGCGGCGGCGTTAGGTACCTCCTCGCGGGCGCGTGACCGGTGAAGAACACCGGTCGTGCTGATGGTGGAGTGCGGCACTGCGGCCCGGGCAGTCGCCGGGTTCAGGTTCGGCGGTCGGCCCTGCGGTCCGACTCCCCTGCGCTGCTCAGCGCCGCACATTCACCCGGCAGCTGCCCGGGCCGCAGTGCCCGAGACGCCGAGCGCTGGCACGAACTCGTGGCCTGCCACCACAGTGCCTGGCGGCGGCTCGGCCCGCTGCCGGGCGATTTCTGCGCGGCCGAGAGCGCAGCGGAGTGGGCCGGCGCGCGCAGCGCGCTTCAACATCTAACTGGGCGCGGTTGTTCGAGCGCAGCGAACCGCAGGTGAGCGTAGCGAGTTCTGCGCCCCCGGCCCGCGCAGCGAGCACCGAGGGCAGTCGGCCCGCAGGGCCGACCCGCGCAGCATGAGCCCGGCAGCGGGCCGAGCCGCCACCACGCGCTGACCTTGGCATGCCGCCAGGTCAGCACAAAAAGAGATCTCAGTCGAAGCTCAGCGTCTTCACCTCACCCGCCGTGCCCAGCAAGCACACGCTGGCACGGTTGCGCGCGAACACGCCCACGGTCACCACGCCGGGCCACTGGTTCACATCGGCTTCGAAGGCCTTGGGGTCGCTGATGGCAAGACCGCGCACGTCGAGGATGGCGCACCCGTTGTCGGTCACCACGCCCTCGCGCAGCTTGGCGTCCACGCCCATCGCGGCGAAGCGGCGCGCCACCTGCGCGGCGGCCATCGGGATCACTTCGACAGGCAGAGGGAACTTGCCCAGCGTCTGCACCAGCTTCGATTCGTCGGCGATGCAGACAAAACGCTCGGCCAGGTCGGCGACGATCTTCTCGCGCGTCAGCGCGGCGCCGCCGCCCTTGATCATGTGGCCCTGGTGGTCGATCTCGTCGGCACCGTCGATATAGACCGGCAGGCTCGTCACCTCGGAAGCCTCGAGGATGCGGATGCCCAGCGCCTTCATGCGCTCGGTCGAGCGCACCGAACTCGACACCGCGCCAGCGATGGCGCGGTCGCTGGCGGCCAGCGCGTCGATGAACTTGTCCACCGTCGAGCCGGTGCCCACGCCCACGATGGAGCCCGGCTGCACATACTGCAGCGCAGCCTGGCCGACCAGGGCCTTGAGTTCGTCTTGGGTGAGGGGCTTGTTCATGGTTCGCAGGCAGGAGATGCAGACAGGAGATGCGCCGCATTATCCCTGTCCCGCCCGGCCTCTGACCCGGCTCAGGCAGCGTAGAACTTGCCGTGAAAGCCGTAAGGCACCCAGTACGGCAACCAGACCCGCGCCATGGGTCCGGCGCTCAAGGCCTCAGCATCGAATACGCTGGCAAAGCTCTGACGGCGGCGCAGGTCGTAGCCCATGCCTACCAGCCAACCCTCGCCTTCGCGCCGGCTGCCGGGCTTGGGCACCAGCACATGCTCCTCCACCACCACATTGGCGCCGAACACGAAGCGTTCGCGGCGGCCGCTGTCCAGGTCCAGGCGCATCAGCGCATCGGCGCCCCAACGCGTTGCCAGCGCGCTGGCGTGCGTGTAGAAGACCTGCCGATGCCGCTGCGCCACGACGCGCGGGTCGACCACCGGAAACTCCACCGCTTCATCCCGGCTGTCCTGACGCAGGCGACCGCTGGACAGCGACAGATGCAGCAGCGCAGGCGTCGAGCCACGCTCCTGCGGCCTGATGCCACGCATCAACTCGCCGGCGCTGGCATTGAAGTCGGTCATCGGCTGAGAGCGCACATAGTCCAGGTGGATCTCGTCGCCCTCATCCCAGGCATTGCCGAAGTGGAACACCATCGTCGCGGGCATCTCGAAGATGCGCAGCTGCTGGAAGTCGGCCTTGTCTGTTACCAGTACGCGCGTCCCCTCGCCAGCCTGCCAGCGCATCGCCTGCGCCATGCTCTGGCCTGCGCGGACTGCCTGCATGTCCAGACTCAGCGGCGGCAGCAGGAAGATCAGATGGCGCTGCGACACCACGAAGTCATGCACCATCGCCGGCACCGGCAGTTTCAGCACCGCATGCCGCAGCAGCTGGCCGCGCGGCGAGATCTGGTAGACCACCAGCCGGCCGTTCATGGTGCCGAAGTTCCACAGCGTGCCGTCCGGCTCCACCTTGGGATGCGCCGAGAAGGGCATGCCCTGCAGATCCGGCGCCCAGGCCTTGGGGCCACGCGTCTGCAGGTTCTGCGGGTCCAGCTCGTAGGCGCTGCCCCCCTCCCACAACGCGTACAGCCTGCCATCGAGCCGCATCACGCTGGTGTTGGCGGTGTTCAGGCTGTCCGCGCCGCGGATCGGCAGCTCCGGCTTGATCGCCGTGCCCAGCGTGGGCAGCAGGAATCGGCCGGCCTGCTGCTCGGCGCGGAACTTGAGCGTGTTGACGAAGCGCGCCTGGTGGCGCACGCCGCCATCTTCGAAATGCCAGGCCTGCAGCAGGCCGTCGCCGTCGAACCAGTGCTCGTAGCGGCGACCGGCGCGCTCCATCAGACCCGGCCCGTTGCGGTAGTAGACGCCGCGCAGCCCTTGCGGCAGGCGGCCCTCGATCGTCAGCGCGGCGGCCTCGCGATCTGTACCGTCCCAGCCCGCCAGCGGCGCCAGCTCCGGCGCAGCCGCCGCGAAGCCCGTCGGGGCGGCGGACAAGGCGGGCGCGCCCAGCAGGGCGCCGAGTCCGGCCGCCAGCAATTCACGTCTATGCATGGCCGCCTCCTCAGTAGAGCTTGACGGCGACACGGCTGCCGCTGGCCACCGACAGCACGGCGTCCTCGAACCGCGGCGGGCCGAAGCCGCCGCCAGCGTTGTTGGAGAAGCCGAAAGGCTCGACCGGCATGCCGACCGGATTCATGTCCAGCCGGCCGTTGCCATTGAGGTCATGGATGATGCTCAGCGCCAGCGGCCCCTCGGGCAAGGCGCTCAGCTGGATGAGCAGCTTGCCATCCTGCGCCTGTGCCGCGGCCAGGCTGCGCACCGCCGCCGGTTGGCGCAGCCAGCCCTTGGCATCGGCAAACACCAGCACCAGCAAGCGGCCCTCGGTTGACGTCAGGCCCTCGATCTCGACTTCCAGGTCCGCCGCTCGAGCCGCGCCACCCAGGCTCAAGCCAAGTGCCGCCACCAGCAGGGCCACGCGGGCTCGCCCGCTGAATTCGTTTCGCATGCCTCATCTCCAGGTTCAGTGAAGGTGGCTGAACTCTAGAAAGGCAGGTCTCGGCTCGCGAGCCGCATGCGACCGGGCACTGGCGCTGGTCGCCAACGGTAGCCAGCGCGGCGCGAACGGTATCCGCCGCTGCGGCGGGACTGCTCAGCGGCTGCGTCGCGCGCGCACCGCAGCGGCCAGCTCGCGCAACAGCGGTGCGGTCTGATCCCAGCCCAGGCAGGCGTCGGTGATCGACACGCCGGGCTTCAGATCGGCCTTGCACTGGCCAGGCAGCAGGTCCTGGCGGCCTTCGTGCAGATGGCTCTCGATCATCACGCCGCTAATGCGGCGCTCGCCGCCGGCGATCTGTGCCGCCACGTCGCGGCCCACGTCGATCTGGCGTTCGTACTTCTTGCTCGAATTGGCATGCGAGAAGTCGACCATCACCTGCTCGCGCAGGCCGGCGCCCTTGAGCACCTCGCAGGCTGCGGCCACCGAAGCGGCGTCGTAGTTGGGTGTCTTGCCGCCGCGCAGGATCACGTGGCAGTCGCTATTGCCCCGCGTCTCGAAGATCGCCGCCACGCCCATCTTGGTCATGCCCATGAAGGCATGGCTGGCCTGCGCCGCGAGCACCGCGTCGGAGGCGACCTTGAGGCCGCCGTCGGTACCGTTCTTGAAGCCCACCGGGCAGGACAGGCCCGACGCCAGCTGGCGGTGGCTCTGGCTCTCGGTCGTGCGTGCACCGATCGCGCCCCAGGCGATCAGGTCGGCGATGTACTGCGGCGACAGCAGGTCCAGGAACTCGGTGCCGGCCGGCAGGCCCAGCGCGGTGACGTCCAGCAGCAGCTGGCGCGCCAGGCGCAGCCCTTCGTTCATGTGGAAGCTGCCGTCCAGGCGCGGGTCGTTGATATAGCCCTTCCAGCCCACCGTGGTGCGGGGCTTCTCGAAATAGACGCGCATCACCACCAGCAGGTCCTGGGCCAGCTCGTCGCGCAGTCCCTTGAGCAGGCGCGCATAGTCCATCGCCTGGTCGTGGTCGTGGATCGAGCAGGGACCGACGACGACCAGCAGGCGGTCGTCCTGCCCGTGCAGCACGGCGCTGATCTCCTGGCGCGCGCGCTCGACCAGATCCAGCGAAGCCGCCGGCACCGGCAGCTCGTCCAGCAGCAAGGCCGGCGAGATCAGCGGGCGCACCGCGCCGATGCGCGTGTCGTCGGTGCGGGTGCTGTCCTGGGTGGCATCCAGCGAACCGACCTCGCGGTCGTGCTTGTGGTCGTCGAGAAGCTTGTTCATAGGTATCCAGAGCGTCGGGCCGTCGATGGCCTCGCATCGATTATCGGCGTCTGCGGCGCCGCCCTGCAGGCCTCGATGCGACAATTGATGCGACAGCTTCGACCCATCATGGCCCTCGTCCCCTACGCCCTCACCCGCCCCTTTCTCTTCGGCCTGGATGCCGAGCATGCCCACGAACTGACCCTGGGCGCCATCGCACGGCTGCAGAACACGCCGGCGCAATGCCTGTGGAGCCAGCCGCGCATCGCCGATCCGGTCACCGTCGCCGGCCTGAAGTTCCCCAACCGCATCGGCCTGGCCGCCGGTCTGGACAAGAACGGCCGCTGCATCGATGGCCTGGGCGCGATGGGCTTCGGCTTCATTGAGGTGGGCACGGTCACACCCAAGGGCCAGCCGGGCAACGACAAACCGCGCATGTTCCGCCTGCCCGAGGCCGAGGCGCTGATCAACCGGCTGGGCTTCAACAACGAAGGCCTCGCCAGCTTCATTGCCAACGTCCGGCAGGCGCGCAGCTTCCGCGCGGCCGGCGGCCTGCTTGGTCTGAACATCGGCAAGAACGCGGCAACACCGATCGAGAACGCGGTCGACGACTACCTGATCGGCCTGGACGGCGTCTTCCCGCATGCCGACTACATCACCGTCAACATCTCCAGCCCCAACACCAAGAACCTGCGTGCGCTGCAGAGTGACGAGGCGCTGGACGCGCTGCTGTCGCGCCTGCAGGCGCGCAAGCTGGAGCTGCAGGCGCAGTCGGGCCGCAAGGTGCCGATGTTCGTGAAGATCGCCCCCGACCTGGACGAGGACCAGGTCGCGGTGATCGCGCAGACCCTGCAGAAGAACGGCATCGACGGCGTGATCGCCACCAACACCACCATCGCCCGCGATGCGGTGAAGGGCCTGCCGCATGCCGACGAGACCGGCGGCCTCTCCGGCCGGCCGGTCTTCGAGGCGAGCAACCGCGTAATCCGCCTGCTGCGCGCCGCCTTGGGCAGCAGCTACCCCATCATCGGTGTCGGCGGCGTGCTCAGCGGCGAGGATGCACGCGCCAAGATCCAGTCCGGGGCCGACCTGGTGCAGATCTACACCGGCCTGATCTACAAGGGTCCGGCCCTGGTGCGCGCCTGCGCGCAGGCGCTGGCGCGCGTCTGAGCGCACTGACGCTGTCAGCGCAAGGGCCGCGCGGCGCGTTTTGACAAGCCTATGCCTGACAAGCACATCGGTCTGCCACGAATCCAGGCGCTGGCAGCTGCAATCGCCTTGATCGCCCTGCCGGCGTGGACCCTGGCGCAGACGGCAACGGCCAAGCCGGCTGCAACCGTCAGCGTCGCCGCGCCGAGCGAGGCGCTCTGCACCGCGCACTTCGACCAGCTGTCGCGCCAGCTCGCCCAGCGCATCGCTGCCAGCGCGGAAGCCTCACGCGCCCCGCTGCGCGCCGAGCTGAGTCAGGTGCTGCGCAAGGGTGCGGTGTTTGTCGGCCATGCCTATCTGGATTCGATGAGCGAATCGCAGGGCCGTGCCGAGCTCGAGAAGGCCAAGGCCGAGTTGGCGCGGCTCAGCGCCGCCGAGCGCGAGCGCCTGACGCCGCCCTGCGACGCGATGTCCCACAAGCTGCGCAAGGACGCACCGGCCTGGCAGCGGCTGGTGGTCGACAAGGTTGCCGACCGGCGTGCCGAACGTCTGGTCAAGTCGGCCCTCGAGGAGCGCCAGCGCGACAGTGCCCCGCCCGCGACGCGCTGAGCCGCCACGGCCTGCAAGCAGGCCTGTCGAACGAACCAATGCGCTCAGCCGGCGAGCACGCGCAGCACCTTCTGCAGCCCCTCCACCGCCTTGCCCTTGCGCGCCCGCTTGCCGGCATAGCCCGCCAGCGCCGCGCCCTTGAGCAGCTCTTCCTTGGGCTTGCCGCCGCGGCCGCTGCCCTGGACCAGCAGAGTCTGCGTGAAGGCGGCCGTGCTGATCAGCGCGTCCTTGGCCTCCAGGTCCATCAGCGTCAGGCCGCGGCCACCCTTAGGCTGGTGCTTGAGTTCGTCCAGCGGGTAGGTCAACAAGCGGCCCTGCAGCGACAGGCAAGCGAGTTGCACGCCCAGCACCTCGCCGCCCGGCAGCGGCGCCGGCGGCAGCGGTTTTTCCTCGCCTTCCAGGCTGAGGAAGGTCTTGCCGGCCTTCTGGCGGCTGACCAGATCGCCGATCTGCGCGATCAGGCCGAAGCCGCCGGTACCGGCCAGCACCAGGCGCTGCGCCGGCGCGCCGGCGAAGTAATGCGCGATCTGCGTGCCCGCTTCCAGCTCGATCATCGTCGTGATCGGCTGGCCATCGCCTCGGCCGCCGGGCAGCACCGCCACCGGCACCGAGTAGACGCGGCCATTGCTGCCGAAGACGATCAGCGGATCGACGCTGCGGCAGGGGAAGACGCCGTAGAGCTGGTCGCCGCTCTTGAAGGACAGCGCAGCCGCATCGACCTCGTGGCCCTTCAGTGCGCGCACCCAGCCCTTCATCGACACCACCACGGTGACCGGCTCGTCCACCACCTTGATCTCGGCGACGGCCTTCTTCTCTTCCTGGATCAGCGTGCGACGCTCGTCGCCGTAGGCCTTGGCATCGGCCTCGATCTCCTTGACCACGGTGCGCTTGAGCACGCCGGGGATGCCGAGGATGTCCTCTAGCTTGGCCTTCTCCTCGCGCAGCTGTTTCAGCTCCTGCTCGATCTTGATCGCCTCCAGCCGCGCCAACTGGCGCAGACGGATTTCGAGGATGTCCTCGGCTTGCCGGTCCGACAGGCGGAAGCGCTCGATCAGCGCGGCCTTGGGCTCGTCGCTGTTGCGGATGATGCGGATCACCTCGTCGATGTTCAGCAGCACCAGCTGGCGGCCTTCCAACACATGGATGCGGTCATTGACCTTGTCCAGGCGGTGCTGGGTGCGACGCTGCACCGTGGCCTGGCGGTAGCCCAGCCATTCGACGAGGATCTGGCGCAGGCTCTTCTGCACCGGACGGCCGTCGGCGCCGATCATCGTCAGGTTGACCGGCGCGCTGCTCTCCAACGAGGTCTGCGCGAGCAGCGTGGTGATCAGCTCCTGCTGTTCCACCGTGCGGCTCTTGGGCTCGAAGACCAGACGCACCGGTGCGTCCTTGCTGGACTCGTCGCGCACGCCGTCCAGCACCGCCAGCACGCTGGCCTTGAGCTGCAGCTGCTCCTGCGTCAGCGCCTTCTTGCCGGCCTTGACCTTGGGGTTGGTCAGCTCCTCGATCTCTTCCAGCACCTTCTGGCTCGACACGCCATGCGGCAGCTCGGTCACCACCAGCTGCCACTGGCCGCGGGCCAGGTCCTCGATCTTCCAGCGCGCGCGCAGCTTCAGCGAGCCGCGGCCGCTGCGGTAGGCGGCCTGGATGTCGTCGGTGGACGAGATCAGTTGGCCGCCGCCCGGATAGTCAGGGCCGGGCAGCAGCGCGAACAGCTCGTCGTCAGAGAGCTTCTCGTTCTTCAGCAGCGCCACGGCTGCCGCAGCCACCTCGCGCAGATTGTGGCTGGGCACCTCGGTGGCCAGGCCCACGGCGATGCCGCTGGCACCATTGAGCAGCACGAAAGGCAGACGCGCCGGCAGCTGCTTGGGCTCCTGCGTGGAGCCGTCGTAGTTGGGCACGAAGTCGACCGTGCCTTCGTCGATCTCGTCGAGCAGCAGTCGCGTGATCGGCGCCAGGCGTGCCTCGGTGTAGCGCATCGCCGCGGCGCCGTCGCCGTCACGGCTGCCGAAGTTGCCCTGGCCGTCGATCAGCGGATAGCGCTGGCTGAAGTCCTGCGCCATGCGCACCAGCGCGTCGTAGGCCGCCTGGTCGCCATGCGGGTGGAAGCGGCCCAGCACATCGCCGACCACGCGGGCGCTCTTCACCGCTTTCGGGCCGCTGGCCGTGGTGAAGGCCAGGCCCATGCGTTCCATCGAGTAGAGGATGCGACGCTGCACCGGCTTCTGGCCGTCGCAGACATCGGGCAGGGCCCGGCCCTTGACGACCGACAGCGCGTACTCGAGATAGGCGCGCTCGGCGTAATGCGCCAGGGCCAGGCTGTCGCCGCCGTCGCCCTCATCGCCACCGTGGTTCTGTGGCGGCGGTGGCGTCTGCGGCGGTTCGTCGTCGAAATCGAAGGAGTTCTGGTTCATGGTGCTGCGGGTGGGCCGGCTTGATGCCGCCACCGATGGATTCTGTTGGGTTCAGCCGGCGGGCGTCTCGAAGCCCTTGAGCACGGCGACGACGTTGTGGCCGATCGCCTCGGTGGCATAGCCACCCTCCTGCACGAAGAGCGTCGGCAAGTTCAGGCCGCGCAGGCGCTCGCCGATGCGGCGGAACTCGGGCTGGTCGAGCCTGAAATGCGAGATCGGGTCGCCGGCATAGGTGTCCACGCCCAGCGAGACGATCAAGAGGCCGGGGGCATAGGCCTGGATGCGCGCCAACGCCTGCTCGAAGGCCGCGAACCAGGCCTCGTTGCTGGCCCCGGCGGGCAGCGGGAAGTTCAGGTTGAAGCCCAGCCCCTCGCCCTCGCCATGCTCGTCGGCATGGCCGAGGAAGAACGGGTATTCGGTCTGCGGGTCGCCGTGGATGCTGGCGAAGAGCACATCGGCGCGCGCATAGAAGATCGCCTGCGTGCCATTGCCGTGGTGGTAGTCCACATCGAGGATGGCGACGCGCTCCACACCGGCATCGCGCGCAGCCTGCGCGGCAACGGCGACGTTGTTGATGAAGCAGTAGCCGCCGAAGAAATCGACGCCGGCATGGTGGCCGGGCGGGCGGGTCAGCACATAGGCGCTGCGTTCGCCCTGCTTCAGGATCGCATCAAGCCCTGTCAGCGTGGCCTGCGCGCCCCAGTAAGCGGCTTCCCATGTGCCGGCCGTCAGCGGCGAGCCGCTGTCCATCGAGTACAGGCCCATGCGAGCGGCGAAGCTCCTGGGCTCGACATCGGAGCGCAGCGTGCGAATCGGCCAGACCGCCGGAAAGGCCTCGCCCTCGCCGCCCGTGGCCAGCCACTCGGCATGCGCGCCCTCGATGAAGCTTAGATAGGCCGGCGCATGCACGCGCTCCAGCGGCGCGCGTCCATGATCCACCGGCGCGACGATCTCGCCCAGGCCGCTGACCTGCACGGCCCGCAGCACATAGTCAGCACGGGCCGGAATCTCGAAGGCATCGACCAGCCGCCCGCGGAAGAACTCCTTCGCGGCGGCGTGCACGCTGTGGTGCTGGTTGTAGATCGTCTTCATGGTGCAGGTTCAGTCGCTATCGGCGTCGCACACGCCTTGCATCCCCGAGCCGGTGCCGCCGATCCGGCTCCGCCGGGCGGCCGGCACCGCCCCCTTGAGGGGGCGCGCGCAGCGCGTAGGGGGTGGGTCATATATCGACCTCGACCGAGTCGCCGTGCAGCTCCATCAGCTCACGGCGCGAGGCGGCTTCGCCCTTGCCCATCAGCTTGTTGATCGCTTCCTCGGTCTGGCCGAAGTCCAGCTGGCCGTAGGCGATCGGCATTAGGCGGCGGGTCTCGGGGTTCAGCGTGGTGTCCCACAGCTGTTCGGCGCTCATCTCGCCCAGGCCCTTGAAGCGGCTGATGGTCCAGCTGTTCTCGCGCGCGCCTTCCTTGCGCAGCTTGTCCAGCGTGGCGGTCAGCTCGCCCTCGTCCAGCGCATAGATCTTGGCGGCCGGCTTCTTGCCGCGCGCCGGTGCGTCGACGCGGAACAGCGGCGGCCGCGCCACATAGACGTGGCCGGTCTCGATCAGCTTGGGGAAGTGGCGGAAGAAGAGGGTCAGCAGCAGCACCTGGATGTGCGAGCCGTCCACGTCCGCGTCCGAGAGGATGCAGATCTTGCCGTAGCGCAGATTGGACAGATCCGGCGAGTCGTTCTTGCCATGCGGGTCCACGCCGATCGCCACCGAGATGTCGTGGATCTCGTTGTTCTTGAACAGCAGGTCGCGCTCGACCTCCCAGGAGTTCAGCACCTTGCCGCGCAGCGGCAGGATGGCCTGGGTTTCCTTGTTGCGGCCCATCTTGGCGCTGCCGCCGGCGGAGTCGCCCTCGACGAGGAAGAGCTCGTTGTGCAGGATGTCGCGGCTCTCGCAATCGGTCAGCTTGCCCGGCAGCACGGCCACGCCCGAGCCCTTGCGCTTCTCGACCTTCTGCGCGGCGCGCTGGCGGGTCTGCGCCTGCTTGATGACCAGCTCGGCCAGCTTCTTGCCATGCTCGACATGCTGGTTCAGCCACAGCTCCAGCGCCGGCTTCACATAGGCGGACACGAGGCGCAGCGCATCGCGCGAATTCAGCCGCTCCTTGGTCTGGCCTTGGAACTGAGGGTCCAGCACCTTGGCCGAGAGCACGAAAGAAGCACGCGAGAACACATCGTCAGGCATCAGCTTGACGCCCTTGGGCAGCAGCGAGTGCATCTCGATGAAGCCCTTGATCGCGCCGAACAGGCCGTCCTTCAGACCCGACTCATGCGTGCCGCCGGCCACCGTGGGGATCAGGTTCACATAGCTCTCGCGCATGACCTGGCCTTCCTCGGTGAAGGCCACACACCAGGACGCGCCCTCGCCCTCGGCGAAGTTCTCCGCTTCGGCCGCGGTGGCGTACTGCCCGCCCTCGAACAGCGGGATCAGCGGATCGGCCGGCAGCGACTGCATCAGGTAGTCGCGCAGGCCGCCCTTGTAGGACCAGGTCTGCAGCTCGCCCGACTTCTCGTGCTTCAGCGTCACCGTCACGCCGGGCATCAGCACGGCCTTGGAGCGCAGCAGATGGATCAGCTCGCCCTTGGGCAGCTCGGCGCTCTCGAAATACTTGGCGTCGGGCCAGACGCGCACCGTCGTGCCCTGCTTGCGGTCGCCCGCTTTTCCAGAAGTCTCGGCGGGGCGCACGCTGACCGGTTCCACCACATCGCCATGCTCGAAGGCCAGCTTCGCGACCTGCTTCTCGCGCCAGACCGTCACTTCCAGCCGCTTGGCCAGCGCATTGGTCACCGAGACGCCCACGCCGTGCAGGCCGCCGGAGAAGCTGTAGGCGCCGCCCGAACCCTTGTCGAACTTGCCGCCGGCATGCAGCCGCGTGAAGACGATCTCCACCACCGGCACGCCTTCTTCCGGGTGCAGGCCGAAGGGGATGCCGCGGCCGTCGTCCTCGATGGACACCGAGCCGTCGGCGTGCTGGACCAGGTCGATGCGCTTGCCGAAGCCGGCCAGCGCCTCGTCGGCCGCGTTGTCGATGACCTCCTGGATCACGTGCAGCGGGTTGTCGGTGCGGGTGTACATGCCCGGCCGCTGCTTGACCGGCTCCAGGCCCTTGAGGACCCGGATCGAGCTTTCGCCGTAACTGCTGGGGGTACTGCCGGAAGAGGTAGGGGAAGCTTTGGTCGCCATGGGCGCGGATTCTAGGCAAGCCGGCGGCGCGCCTTTCGCACAGGTGACGGACACGGCGGCTCGGCTTTGGCTACAGTGCTGCGATGTCCACAGCGCAAACCAGTTCCACCGCCAAGCTCTCGATGACCCAGGTGCTGCTCTGCGGCGCCGCCATCGTCACCCTCTCCATGGGCATACGCCATGGCTTCGGCCTGTGGTTGCAGCCGATCACCATGGATCGTGGCTGGACCCGCGAGACCTTTGCCTTCGCGCTGGCGGTGCAGAACATCGCCTGGGGCGCCGCCGGCCCCTTCGCCGGCATGCTGGCCGACCGCTTCGGCGCCTTCAAGGTGCTGATCGTGGGCGGCCTGCTCTATGCGCTGGGCCTGATCCTGATGGGCCTGTCCACCACCGGCCTGGCCTTCACCGGCAGTGCCGGCCTCTTGATCGGCATGGCGCAGTCGGGCACCACCTATGCGGTGATCTACGGCGTGATCGGCCGCAACGTCGCACCGGAGAAGCGCTCCTGGGCGATGGGCGTGGCGGCGGCCGCGGGCTCCTTCGGCCAGTTCCTGATGGTGCCGGTGGAGAACTGGCTGATCGCCGGCGCCGGCTGGCAGAACGCGCTGTTCGTGCTGGGCATTGCCGCCACGCTGATCGTGCCGCTGGCTTTCGGCCTGCGCGAGCGTGACACCAACGTCCACCACGGCGGGGTGCACCTGAGCATCGGCCAGGCCCTGCGCGAGGCCTTCGGCTACCGCAGCTTCCAGTTGCTGACCTTGGGCTACTTCGTCTGCGGCTTCCAGGTGGTCTTCATCGGCGTGCACATGCCCAGCTATCTGAAGGACCATGGCCTGAGCCCCCAGGTCGCGACCTACGCACTGGCGCTGATCGGCCTGTTCAATGTCTTCGGCACTTACATCGCCGGCACGCTGGGCCAGCGTTACCCGAAGCGCTACCTGCTCGCCGGCATCTATGCGCTGCGTTCGGTGGCGATCGTCGTGTTCCTGAGCGTGCCCTTGTCGCCGACCAGCGTCTACCTGTTCTCGGCGACCATGGGCTTCCTGTGGCTGTCCACCGTGCCGCCGACCAATGCCATCGTCGCGCAGATCTTCGGCGTGCAGCACATGTCCATGCTCAGCGGCATCGTCTTCTTCAGCCACCAGATCGGCAGCTTCATGGGCGTCTGGCTGGGCGGCAAGCTCTATGACACGACGGGCAGCTACGACATCGTCTGGTGGATTGCGGTGGCGCTGGGCGTGATGGCCGCGATCGTCAACCTGCCGGTGCGCGAGCAACCCATCCAGCGCAGCGCCGTGCCGGCGGCGGCCTGAACATGGGCGCTGCTTCGCCACAGGGACCCCGCCGCTGGCGGCGCGCGCTGCTCTGGGCGCTGCTGCTGGTCGTGCTGTTGTCCGTCTTCCTCGCCTATACGCAGCCGGCGCTGATGATGCAGCTGTCCGAGCAGCTCTGGGCCTGCTTCTAGTACGCCACAATCGCCGACGACGAGAACCGAGCCGCCTGAACGACAGCGCGGCCGCTGGAGGAGCATCGATGGCAACAGCAAGCAATGTGGTGGTGATCACCGGCGCCTCGGATGGCATCGGCGCCGAGCTGGCCCGGCAATGGGCGCAGCGCGAGGGTGAAAAGCTGGCCCTGGTGCTGGCGGCGCGCAGCGAGGACAAGCTGGCCGCCGTCGCCCAGGACTGCCGCACCCATGGCGGCGAGGTACTGACGCTGCGCTGCGACGTCTCGCAGCAGGGCGACTGCCTGCAACTGGTCGAGCAGGCGCTCGCGCGCTTCGGCCGCATCGACACGCTGGTCAACAACGCCGGCATCTCCGGCCATGCGATGCTGGGCGAGGTCGAGGACCTGTCCTGGTACGAGCATCTGTTCCGCGTGAACTTCTGGGGCAGTGTCTGGACCACGCACGCTGCCCTGCCCCATCTGAAGGCCAGCCGCGGCCGTGTCGTGGCGGTGTCCAGCCTGGCCGGGCTGGTCGGCGTGCCGGGCCGTACCGCCTACAGCAGCAGCAAGTTCGCGATGAATGGCTTCTTCGAGGCGCTGCGCCCGGAGGTGGGCTTGCATGGCGTCAGCGTCACCGTGGCCTATCCGGGCGTGGTGGACACGCAGATCCGCTACCGCGGCTTCAATGCCAAGGGCGAAGCCAAGGGCAGCAGCTCGCTGGACGAAAGCAACGCAATGCCGGTGCAGCAATGCGCGCGGCAGATCCTCGACGGCACGCTGGCGCGCAAGCGCGAGATCGTGATGACCTCCAAGGGCAAGATCGGCCGCTGGCTCAAGCTGCTGGCCCCGGCGATGGTCGACCGCATGGCGCTGGCCGCGCTGCACAAGGAAGAAAAGCTGCAATGAGCAATCCCGGCGCCTGTGCTGGCGCGCCCTCACCCTGGCTGTTGCGCTGGCCGGCCGCGATCCGGCCCGGCGGCAGCGCGCTGGACCTGGCCTGCGGCGCCGGCCGCCACGTGCGCCATCTGGCCGCACAGGGCATGCGCGTCACCGCGGTGGACCGTGATGCCCAGGCACTGGCCGGGCTGGACGACGTGGCGCGCGTCGTGCAGGCCGACATCGAGGCCGGTCCCTGGCCGCTGGTCGGCGAGCGCTTCGACCTGGTGCTGGTGACGAACTACCTGTGGCGGCCGCTGCTGCCGACCATCGTCGAGTCGGTGGCGCCGGGCGGTTGGCTGATCTATGAAACCTTCGCGCTCGGGCAGCAAACCATAGGCCGGCCCGCGCGGGCCGAATTCCTGCTGGCACCGGGCGAACTGCTCGAGGCCTGCCGCGGCCAGCTCCGCGTGGTTGCCTACGAGGACGGCTTCGAGCCCGCCAGCGCCGACGGCACGGTCAACGCCCGCTATGTGCAGCGCGTTGCTGCGGTTCGCGAGGCAGCGCCCGAAGGGGTCTTTACCCGCTATCCGCTGGGCTGAGCCCGGTGCCGACGGAAGCAGCCGCTGCCGCTGAGTAGAATCCGCCGATCACAAGGAATTCCCTCCCATGACACCCATTGTTGGCAGCATCGTGGCGCTCGTGACGCCGATGCACGAAGACGGCAGCATCGACTATGCGGCCCTGCGCAGCCTGATCGACTGGCATATCGCCGAAGGCACCGACTGCATCGGCGTGGTCGGCACCACTGGCGAGTCGCCCACGGTCACGATGGAAGAGAACCGCGAGGTCATCCGCGTCGCGGTCGAGCACGCCAAGGGCCGCGTACCCATCATGGCCGGCACCGGTGCCAACAGCACCGCCGAGGCCATCGAGCTGAGCCGCTATGCCAAGGAAGTCGGCGCGGACTGCACGCTCTCCGTCGTGCCCTACTACAACAAGCCCAGCCAGGAAGGCATCTACCAGCACTACAAGGCGATCGCCGAGGCCGTGGACATCCCGATGATGCTCTACAACGTGCCCGGTCGAACCGTCGCGGACATGCTGCCCGAGACCTCGCTGCGCTGCGCGCACCTGCCTGGCGTCATCGGCGTCAAGGAAGCGACCGGCAATATCGAGCGCGCCGCCTACCTGATCAAGCATGCCCCGCAGGGCTTCTCGATCTACTCGGGCGACGACGGCACCGCCATTGCGCTGATGCTGCTCGGCGGCCATGGCAACGTCAGCGTCACCGCCAACGTCGCGCCGCGCGCCATGCACGAGCTGTGCAAGGCCGCGCTGGCCGGCAATGTGCGCGAAGCCACGCGCATCCACATGCAACTGCTCGGCCTGCACAAGCAGCTCTTCTGCGAGCCCAGCCCGGCCCCGGCCAAGTGGGCGCTGTCGCAGCTGGGCCGCTGCAAGCCCCACCTGCGCCTGCCGATCACGCCGCTGACCGCCGCAGGACAGGCCAGCGTCAAGCAGGCGATGCAGGAGGCGGGCCTGCTCTGAGCGGGCCTGCATCCCGCCTCGACCACCCCAAAAGACTCGGCCGCGAACGCCAGCCTTTCAGCCCCCTGTCGCAGACAAACCGGAGATGTCCAGCGTGACCCGTTCCTCCACCCGTTCCCGCAAGCCCGCAGCCCTGCGCCTGGCCGGCATCGCCGCCGTCGCTGCTGCACTCGGCGGCTGCAGCACGTTCGACAACCTGATCAGCTCGGACAAGGTCGACTACCGCACCGGCTCCAAGCAGACCACCGGCCTTGATGTGCCGCCCGACCTGAGCCAGCTGGCGCGCGACCCGCGCAACCGCGCGCAAAGCGGCCCGGTCAGCGCGGCGGCACTGCAGCAACAGCAGCAGGACAAGCTTCAGCCACAGGCCTCCGGAGCGCGCGCGACGGCGTCGGGCGCCGCCCAGGTGGCCCTCAGCGCGGCAGGCGATGTCAAGCTCGAACGCGCCGGCGAGCAACGCTGGCTGCGCAGCAACCAGTCGCCCGAGCAGCTGTGGCCGCAGTTGCGCAGCTTCTGGCAGGAGCGCGGTTTCGCGCTGGTCAAGGACCAGCCCGAGCTCGGCGTGATGGAAACCAACTGGGCCGAGAACCGCGCCAAGCTGCCGCAGGACATGATCCGCTCGACCATCGGTCGCATTTTCGACGGCCTGTATTCGACCGGCGAGCGTGACATGTACCGCACCCGCGTCGAGCGTGCGCCGGGCGGCGGCACCGACATCTACATCGCGCATCGCGGCATGGAGGAGGTCTACACCTCCGGCATGCGCGACCAGACCGCTTGGCAGCCGCGCAAGCCCGACGTGATGCTGGAAGGCGAAATGCTCTCGCGCCTGATGCTGGCCTTGGGCGGCAAGCCTGAATCCGCGGCGAACGTGGCTGCTGCACCCGCAGCGGCCGCCGCACCGACCCCGAGCGTTCAGCCGACGCCCGGCGCTCGCAGCCGCTCGCTCAGCGAGGTGCCGGATCGCATCGAGATGAACGAGGGCTTCGAGCGTGCCTGGCGCCGCGTCGGTCAATCGCTGGACCGCCATGGTTTCACCATCGAGGACCGCGACCGCAACCAGGGCATGTTCTACCTGCGCTATGCCGATCCGAACCAGGTCGGCAAGGAAGAGCCCAACTTCTTCCAGCGCCTCTTCAAGGGCGAGCAGACGCAGACGGCCAAGCGTTACCGCGTCGCGGTGAAGTCGCAGGGCGAGCGCAGCACGGTGATGGTGCTGGACGACAAGGGCCAGCAGCAGACCAACGAGATCGCCAAGCGCATCCTCAACCTGCTGATGGACGACCTGCGCTGATCCGCAGCAGCGCCTGAGCAGGTCTGAAGACGCCGTCGCGATGCAGGGTTCATGCTCTGCAGCGACGGCGTCGCTGCTTCAAGGGCGGCGCCAAGCAAGGCCCTCAAAACAGTCACCATGCGCTTTTGCAGTCTAGGTAGCGGCAGCGGCGGCAATGCCACGGTAGTCGAGGCCAGTCAAGGCATCACGACCACGCGCGTGCTGATCGACTGCGGCTTCAGCGAGCGCGAACTCAGGCGCCGCCTGGCACGTGCAGGCCTGGAGATCGAACAGATCGATGCGGTGTTCGTCACCCATGAGCACGGCGACCATGTCGGCAGCGCGCTGACGCTGGCACAGCGCCACCGGCTGCCGCTATGGACCAGCCGCGGTACCTGGAAGGCCGTCGCACATCGACGCGGCGCCGAGGACTTCGATGCGGCGCTGCTGCACTTCTGCCGCGCCGGGGAGGCCGCTGCGATCGGCGACCTGCTGCTCCATCCATTCGCGGTGCCGCACGATGCGGCAGAGCCCTTGCAGTTGCGGCTCGAAGACGGCCAGCGCCGTCTGGGCGTGCTCACCGACATCGGCAGCCCGACGCCCAATGTGCTGGAGGCCCTGCAGCGTTGCGACGCGCTGCTGCTGGAGTGCAATCACGACGAGCAGCTGCTGCGCGAAGGTCGCTACCCCTGGCCGCTGAAGCGGCGCATCCTCGGCACGCACGGTCATCTGTCCAACGCCAGCGCCGCGGAAATCCTGGCCGCCTGCCTGCATCCGGACCTGCAACTGGTCGCGGTGGCTCACCTCAGCGAGGAAAACAATCGGCCGGAGCTGGCGCTGGCGGCACTGGCCGACGCCTGCTCTGCCGCAAGCCCGCGCCTCGTCGCGGCCGATCAGGCCCAGGGCCTGGCCTGGCAGGAGCTTTGAGCCAGAGCCGTTTCGGGCGTCAAGACCAGGGCCGTTCCAGCCCAGACTAGCCCACCAAAAAACAAAAGCCGCCTGGCTTTGCAGCCAGGCGGCTCTTGCGTGATCGGATAACCGATTACTTGCTGGCAGCTTCCGAAGCGGCGGCAGCGGGAGCCGACGCGTCAGCGGCCGGAGCCGAAGCGGCTTCCGAAGCGGCCGGAGCGGGGGCAGCAGCCGGAGCCGGAGCCGGGGCGGGAGCTTCTTCCTTCTTGCCGCAAGCGGTCAGAGCAGCAGCGGCCAGCAGGGATGCCAACAGGATCGACTTGTTCATTTGTGTCCTCGAATCGATGAGACGATGTTGAATTACCGGTAATTGTCGAGACCAGACATCGGGTCCAAACAACTGGACTCCTTGGGCCTCGTTTCAACAAAGATGCAAGAGGCCTCGAGCGCCACTCCCATCTAGCCCGATATTCTAACCTCAATTCGGGAATGTCCTATAGACCGAGCGTGGTCGCGGCAAATGCCTCATGCGAGCGCTGCTCGACGGCATCGAACCATTCCCGCGCCCAGATCTGGGCGGAGGCTTCCAGGCTGCATACCGCCCGGCCTGAGCGTGCGTCGATCAATCGGAGCGTGAAAAGCCCGGGAGCCAGCAGAAGCGCATGTGGCCCGTCGGACGGCAACTCGTCGGCCGAGTACTGGCGCGCCACGATGACATGATCGAAATGCCGCCGCCAGACGACGAAGCGCGGATGGACACGCCGCAGATCGTCGTACTGCGCTGCCAGCAGGCGCAAGCGGCGATGGGGCAGCACCCACTGGGTTAGCGCATCCAGCACTGGCTGCTCGGACAGCGGCCACTGACTGAAGTCGCTATCGAAGCAGCACAGCTCGCGGCAGCCCTGCGCCGCGGCGGTCAGCAGCCCTTGGCGCAGCGCCGCAACCCAGTCGGCGCGCGAATTGATCAAGCCTTCGCTCATCCCCGGCGTGTCTGCCATCGCCACCCTCCTTTGGTCAGTCCTGCGGCTGCAGCCAGCCGTCCTCGACCCACTGCTCCAGCAGCTCGGCCGCCCCCTCGGACAGCTTGGCCACCTCGGCGGCGCTGAGCGCGCCACCATCAGCGAGGCGACGCATCAGCCGCGCATCGCTGCCGCTGGCTCGGAACGATTCGCCATTGATGAACACATGCGCGCGGTCGTACATCATGCGGCTGCGCTGGTCCAGGCGAACGCCGCAGCCTGCCGGCAGCCCGTCACCCGGATGGAACCAGACCTTGGGCTTGGGCTCAGTCAGCGCCTCGCCCAGTGCGCGCTCCAGCGCCAAAGGCTCGGCCACCGCGCGTGCCACCGCGTCGCGGGCGAACTCGATCAAGGACGCGGGGATCTCGCCCGGCGCATCGGTCGCCGGCTGCTTGGGATCGGCGTAGATGCGGTTGGCGTAAGCACGCGACTCGTCGTCCATCAGGCGGGGCAGCAGCTCGCGCGCGAGCTCGGCGCGCCAGGGCGTGCGAAAGCCCACCGAGCAGGTCATGCACTCGCCGATCGCGACGCCGTCATGCGCCCAGCCCGGCGGCAGATAGAGCATGTCGCCAGGTTCCAGCACGTACTCCTGCTCGGGCTTGAAATTGGCGATCAGCTTGACCGGCACGTCGTCGCGCAGCACTGCATCCTTCTGGGCGCCGATGCGCCAGCGGCGCTTGCCGTGGACCTGAATCAGGAACACGTCATAGGAGTCGAAGTGCGGCCCGACGCCACCACCGTCGGTGGCGTAGGAAATCATCAGGTCGTCCAGCCGTGCCTCGGGCACGAAGCGGAACGGGCGCAGCATCTCGTAGGCCGCGGGCAGATGCAGGTCCAGGCCCTGCACCAGCAGCGTCCAGTCGGGCTTGCTCCAGGGCGGCAGCTTGGCCATGGGGCCGTGCTTGAGCGCCCAGCAGCCGCCGAAAGAACTGACCAGGCGCGATTCGACCTCGTCGCTGGCTGCAAGTTCGGCCAGTTCGCGCCGGGTCGCCGGCGGCTGCACGCCGGGCATGGCCTGCCGCACCAGCAGCGGTTTCTTCTGCCAATAGCGGCGCATGAACTGGGCGCGGCTCAGGCCGCCCAGCAGGGGTGTCGGGGTATCGATATCCATGCGCGCATTGTCGCGCCGCAGCGCTGTGAAACAATGCGCCAATGCAAATCACCGCCCCTTGCGTCGTCTCCCTGAGCTGGAGACTCGAAGACGCCCAAGGCCAGCTGATCGACGAGCTGGCCGAGCCGATGGAGTTCTTCTACGGCGGCGAAGACCTCTTCGCCAAGGTCGAGAAAGCGCTGGCCGGCCAGGAAATCGGCTTCGAGACCAGCCTTGCGCTGCAGCCGGAGGAGGCCTTCGGCGACTACGACTCGAACCTGGTCTGCTTCGAGAGCCGCAGCCTGCTGCCCGAGAACGTCAGCGAAGGCATGCAGTTCGAGGGCCTGCCCGAGGGCGCGGCCACCGAGAGCATGCCACCTGACCTCGTCTACACAGTCACCGAGGTCTATCCGGAGCATGTGGTGCTGGACGGCAACCACCCGCTGGCCGGCATCGGCCTGCGCATGCACATCAAGGTGCGCGACGTACGCGAAGCCACCGAGCAGGAAATCCAGGACGGCAGCGTCGGCGAAGCGGTGTTCAGCGTCGTCAGCGGCGCGGCGCCGGACGATACGCTGCACTGAGCCCGCGCACAGGCTCCGGAAGGAGCCTGTGGCCGGCGAAGGACGAGCCGCGATACATGCGGCTTGGCTGAGAGGCGGCCAGTCCTTCGCCAGGCGTCGAAAGGTCCGCAGGGACCTTTCTCGGTCCTGGCCCAGCCTGTCCGCTCGTAGGCGGCCAGTCCTTCGCCAGGCGTCGAAAGGTCCGCAGGGACCTTTCTCGGTCCTGGCTCAGTGTTTCCCCGTTGAGCCGAAGCCGCCTTCGCCGCGCTCTGTCGCGTCGAACTCGTCGACGCGGCGGAACGTCGCCTGCACCACCGGCACCAGCACCAGCTGGGCGATGCGCTCCATCGGCTGGATCACGAAGCTGGTCTGCCCGCGGTTCCAGCAGCTGACCATCAGCTGGCCCTGGTAGTCGGAGTCGATCAGGCCGACCAGATTGCCCAGCACGATGCCGTGCTTGTGGCCCAGGCCCGAGCGCGGCAGGATCAGCGCCGCCAGTCCCGGGTCGCCGATGTGGATGGCCAGGCCCGTGGGGATCAGCATGGTCTGCCCTGGCTCCAGCGTGATCGCCTCGTCCAGGCAGGCGCGCAGGTCCAGGCCGGCCGAGCCGGGCGTGGCATAACTCGGCAGCTGCTCGTCCATGCGGGGGTCGAGCACCTTCAGGTCAACGGTGGTCATCGTGTCTTGTTCTCGAATCGGTCGGCAATCTCGCGCACCAGTTCGCGGGCGAGGCTGAGTTTGTCGGCATGCGGCAGCGCGCGCTCGCCCTGCTCGTCAACGAGCAGCAGCGCGTTGTCGTCGCGGCCGAAGGTGGCCGGCCCGAGGTTGCCCACCACCAGCGGCACCTTCTTGCGCAGCAGCTTCTCGCGCGCGTGCTTGGCCAGGTCCTGGCTCTCGGCGGCGAAGCCGACGCAGAAAGGCTTGTCGGGCAGCGCGGCGACGGCGGCAAGGATGTCCGGGTTCTCGGTCAGTTCGAACACCGGCGCCTGCTTCTTGCCGTCCTTCTTGATCTTGTGCTCGTTGCTCTGCGCCGGCCGCCAGTCGGCCACCGCGGCGGTGGCCACGAAGACCTCATGCCGGGGCGCCAGCGGCAGCACGGCGTCATACATCTGCTGCGCGGTCTGTACATCGATGCGGCGCACGCCCGCCGGCGTGGGCAGGTGCACCGGTCCGGCCACCAGCGTGACCTCGGCGCCCGCCTCGGCGGCGGCCCGCGCGATCGCGAAACCCATCTTGCCGCTGGACAGATTGGTGATGCCGCGCACCGGATCGATAGGCTCGAAGGTCGGACCGGCGGTGATCAGCAGCTTCCTGCCGCGCAGCAGCTTGGGCTGGAAGAAGGCGATCAACGCATCGCTGAGCTGCTCGGCTTCGAGCATGCGGCCGTCTCCGGTCTCGCCGCAGGCCTGCTCGCCATGGCCGGGGCCCAGCACCGTGGCGCCGTCGGCGACGATCTGCGCCACATTGCGCTGCGTGGCCGGGTGCAGCCACATCTCGCGGTTCATCGCCGGCGCCACCAGCAGCGGGCAGCGCTCGGCAGGTCGCGCCAGCGCGGTCAGGCTCAGCAGCTCGTCCGCCCTGCCCTGCGCCAGCTTGGCGATGAAGTCGGCGCTGGCCGGTGCCACCAGCATCGCATCGGCCTCGCGGCTGAGGTTGATGTGCGCCATGTTGTTGGCCTCGCGCGCGTCCCACTGGTCGGTGTAGACCGTGCGGCCCGACAAGGCCTGGAAGGTGACCGGCGTCACAAAGGCCTGCGCGGCCTCGCTCATCATGACTTGCACCGTGGCACCGGCCTTCACCAGCAAGCGCACCAATTCGGCACTCTTGTAGCAGGCGATGCCGCCGGAGAGACCGAGCAGCACATGCTTGCCGGCGAGTTGTTGGACAGGGCTTGCGTTCGACATGGCGCGCACTCTATCAGGACGTGGCCGGCGCCTGGCGCGCATATTGCATCGCCAAAGCCTTATGCTCCGGTCCCACATGCCTGTCGACTACCTGGCCGAACTCACCGCACCGCAGCGCAGCGCGCGGGCCAACCTGCACCTGGGCATAGGCTTGGCGGCCATCGCCGGCGCCCTCAATGCAGGCGGCTTCCTCGCCATCGGCCAGTACACCTCGCACATGACCGGCATGGTCTCGATGGCGGCCGATCAGCTGGCCCTGGGCCAGCTGACCCTGGTGGTCAGCGCGCTCGTCGCGGTGCTGGCCTTCGTGCTGGGCGCGGCGACGACCGCGCTGCTGGTGAACTACAGCCGACGCACGCATCCCGCCTGGGCCTATGTACCCACGCTGCTGCTGGAAGCGGCGCTGCTGCTGCTCTTCGGCCTGGTCGGCAGCGCGCTGCTGCCACACCAGATTGAGCGCGTCTCGCTGACTGCGCTGCTGCTCAGCTACACCATGGGCCTGCAGAACGCACTGGTGACCAAGATCTCCAATGCCGAGATCCGCACCACGCATGTCACGGGCCTGCTCACCGACCTGGGCCTGGAGCTGGGCAAGCTGGTCTACTGGAACCGCAGCCACAGCGGCGCGCTCGACAAGGTGATGGCCAACCGACACAAGCTCAGGATCCACGCCAGCCTGGTGCTCGCCTTCTTCGCCGGCGGCATTGCCGGCGCGCTGGCCTTCAAGCACCTGGGCTTTGTCTCCACGGTGCCGCTGGCGCTGGCCCTGCTGCTGCTGGCGACGGCCAGCCTGATCAAGAGCCGGTCGGACGCGATCAGGAATTCGCGCGACGCCTGAACACCAGGTCCCACACGCCATGGCCCAGCTTGAGGCCGCGGTTCTCGAACTTGGTCAGCGGACGGTAGGCCGGCTTCTCGGCATAGCCCTGCGCCGCCGTGTTCTGCAGCAGCGGCTCGGCCGACAGCACCTCCAGCATCTGCTGGGCATAGGGCTCCCAGTCGGTGGCGCAGTGCAGATAGCCGCCGGGCCTGATGTGCCTGACCAGCTTGGCGACGAACTCGGGCTGGATCAGACGGCGCTTGTGGTGGCGCTTCTTGTGCCAGGGATCGGGAAAGAAGATGTGCACGCCAGCCAGCGAGTCAGGCGCGATCATCTGCTCCAGCACCTCCACCGCGTCGTGCTGAAAGATGCGAATGTTCGGAATCTGCTGCTCGCCGATCAGCTTCAGCAGCGCGCCGACGCCGGGTTCGTGCACCTCGCAGCCGATGAAGTCGTGGTCGGGCAGGGTCTGTGCGATCTGCGCAGTGGCGCCGCCCATGCCGAAGCCGATTTCCAGCACCAGCGGTGCCTCCCGGCCGAAGACCTCGGCCGGCTTCAGCAGTTCATGCTTGAACGGCAGCACATAGCGGGGACCCAGCTCGGCCAGCGCCTTGATCTGACCGGTACCCATGCGCCCGGCGCGCACCACGAAGCTCTTGATGCCGCGGCGCGGCGCGGCCTCGCCAGCCTCGACCTCGGGCGGCTGGACGGGTTCGGCGGATTCGTTGGCGTTCTCTGCGGACATGGCGGGGTCGGACTGCTGCGGCGACTGCTTCAGGGGCCGGCAGTCTAGCCGATCGTCCCGAAACGGGCGGCCTCAGGCACCGACGCGTGCCTGGATCAGCGGCGCCGGCTGCCAAGGTGCGCCGGGCTCGTCGAGCGTGAAACAGCGCTGCAGCGTCGCCACGGCCTGGCGCGCCGCTGCCTCGTCGGCCGCATGCACCAGCGCCAGCGGTTCTCCAGCGGCCAGCGTCTCGCCGAGCTGGCGCACCTGCTCGAGGCCGACGCGGTGGTCGATGGCCTCGCCCGGCCGGCGACGGCCTCCGCCCAGCTCCACCACGGCCAGGCCGATGGCCCGGGTGTCCATCGCCACCAGGCGCCCTGCCCGCGGCGACGGGACCGGCAAGACCAGCGGCGCTGCCGCCAGATGGGCCTGCGGGCGCTCAAGCAGGTCGGCCGGACCGCCAAGCGCGCTCACCATCTGGGCGAAGCGCTCAGCCGCAGCACCGCTGTCCAGCGCGGCATTCAGCTTGGCCTGCGCATCGGCCTCGTCCGCCGCCAGACCGCCGATCAGCAGCATGCTGCTGGCCAGCGCCAACGTCAGCGCATGGGTGCGCGGCTCGCGCTCCTCGCCCCTCAGATAGCGGATCGCGCCGCGCACCTCGAGCCCGTTGCCGACCTCGTGACCCAGCACCTGGTTCATGTCGGTGATCAGTGCCTGCGTACGCAAGCCGGCGCCGCCGGCCACCGCGACGATGCTCTCGGCCAGCTCACGGGCCATCTGCGGCGTGGCGGCGAAAGCGCCGTTGCCGCACTTGATGTCCATGGCCAGCCCTTCGAGCCCGCTGGCCAGCTTCTTCGACAGGATGCTGGCGGTGATCAGCGGCACGCTCTCCACCGTCGCGGTGACGTCGCGGATGCCGTAGAGCCGGCGGTCAGCCGGCGCGAGGTCGCTGGTCTGGCCGATCACGGCACAGCCGACGCGGCGCACCAACTGCTCGAACATCGCCGGGCTCGGCGCGGTGCAATAGCCGGGGATGGCCTCCATCTTGTCGCAGGTGCCGCCGGTATGACCCAGGCCGCGGCCGGAAATCATCGGCACATGGCCGCCGCAGGCCGCCACCAGCGGCGCCAGCATCAGGCTGAGCTTGTCGCCGACGCCACCGCTGGAGTGCTTGTCGAGCACCGGACCGGGCATGTCGCGCCAGACCATCACGCGGCCCGAGTGCATCATCGCGCGCGTCAGCAGCACCGCCTCGTCGCGGTCCATGCCGCGCAGGAAGACGGCCATCGCCAGCGCAGCCACCTGGCCCTCGCTCCAGCTGCCATCGGTGAGGCCGCGCACGAAGGCGGCGATCTGTGCGGCATCGAGCGTGCCGCCGTCGCGCTTGGCGCGTATGACTTCCTGGGCCAGCATCGCGATGTCTTGCCTCAGTAGCCCTGGCCGGCAGCCGGCGCCGCCGCACCACCAAGCTCGGCCTCGATCGCCGCCAGCAGGCCGCTGGCGCCGAAGCGGAAGCGGCGCGGGTTCAGCGCGTCGCGACCCAGCGCTTCGGCGGCCAGCTGCAGATAACCCTGTGCATCGGCCACGCTGCGGATGCCGCCGGAGGCCTTGAAGCCCGCGGCGCTCATGCCGCTGGCGGCGATCTCGGCCAGCATCACGCGCGCCGCTTCGGGTGTGGCGGACACCGGCGTCTTGCCGGTGCTGGTCTTGATGAAGTCGGCGCCGGCCATCAGCGCGATGCGCGTGGCCTCGGCAATCAGCCCGGGCGTCCTCAGCTCGCCGCTCTCGATGATGACTTTCAAAGTCAGCGGCCGGCTGGCATGGCGCACCTCGGCGAGGAACTCGGCCACCTCGCTGGCCTGCCCCGCGATCAGCGCGCGGTAGGGCAGCACCACGTCGATCTCGTCGGCACCCGCCGCAGCGATCTCGGCCACCTCGGCCAGCGTGCGCGGCAGGTCCAGCGAGCCGTCAGGGAAATTGGCCACCGCAGCAACCTTGATCGCCGCCGGCAGTGCCGCACGCGCCTGCGCGGCAAAGCGCGGCCACACGCAGACCGCCGCCACCGCCCCGTGCGGGCCTTGCGCGCGGCGGCACAGCGCCTCGATGTCGGCCGCGGTATCGGCGTCGTTCAGGCTGGTCAGGTCCAGGCATTGCAGCGCCAGCTGCGCCGCCTCCTTCAGGCTCAGGCTGCTCGTCGCGTTCATGCGCTGCCCTTCAGCGACGGCAGCTCCGCCATGCCAGCGATCACGTCGGCGAGGAACTGCGCGGCGCGCTCGCCCGAGGCGGCGGCCTGCTGCAGCGTCAGCGCATGGGTCAGCGCCTCGTCCGAGAGGCCTGCGGCCATGTTCGTCATCAGCGCCAGGCCCATCACGCGCAAGCCGGCATGGCGCGCCAGGATGGTCTCGGGCACGGTGCTCATGCCCACGGCGTCGGCGCCCCAGGCAGCGAACATGCGGATCTCGGCGGGCGTCTCGAACTGCGGTCCCAGCGCCCACACATAGGTGCCCTCGCCCAGCTTGAGCCCCTGGCTCATCGCCATGGACTTGGCGTGGCTGCGCAGCTCCGCATCGTAGGCGGCGCTCATGTCGACGAAGCGCTCACTGCCCTGCTCGCCGACCAGCGGCGATCGCTGCGGCGCGTTGATGTGATCGGCGATCAGCATCAGGCTGCCCGGCGGCATCTGGCTGCGCAGCGAGCCCGAGGCATTGGTCTGCACCAGCACCTTGCAGCCCCAGCGCGCCAGGCTGCGCAGCGCGCCGGCCATGCCAGTGCAGTCACCGCTCTCGTAGGTGTGGGCGCGGCCGCGCAGCATGGCCACACGCTGGCTGCCGATGCGGCCGACGACGATCTCGCCGACATGGCCTTCGACCTTGGGCTGCGGGAAGGCCGGCAGCGCACTGTAGGCCAGCGGCTGCGCGTCCTCGACCTTGGCCACCGCGCCGGCCCAGCCGGAGCCCAGCACCACCGCCACTTCGGGCGCGTCGCCGAAGCGCTCGCGCAGCGTGGCCACCGAGGTCTGGATCAGCGGCTCGAGAGTCTTGTTGTCAATCATGGTCTGGCAATCGAAATGCAATGGGAGAAGCCTACGCCGATCAGGCCTGGGGCTTGAGATGGCCGGGGCCGAAACTGAAAGGCAGCAATTCGTCCAGCGTCCAGTGCTGGCGGATGCCGCCCGGATCGGCAGCGATGATGAGCAGATCGCCGGCGGCGAATTCGCGCAGCTTTTGGCGGCAGCCGCCGCAGGGGGTGATCACGTCGGGGCCGGGGCCGCTGACCACGACGACGCGCGCCTGCCGGCCGCCGGCCATGCGCATCATCGCCAGCGCGGTCGTTTCGGCACACCAGCCCTGCGGGTAGGCGGCGTTCTCCATGTTCGCGCCGGCATGGATGCGGCCCTGCTCGTCGAGGATGGCCGCGCCGACGGCATAGCCTGAATAAGGGGAATAGGACTGGGCTCGCGCCGAGAGCGAGGCGTCGACCAACTGCTGGCGTAGCGCCGGGGTCAAGTCTTGCCAAAGCATGATCAGCGTTCCTTGACGTAAGGGCGGCCCAGCGCCTTGGGCGCCAGCGCCTGGCCGATGAAGCCGGCGAGCAGCACGACGGTGAGCAGATAGGGCAGCGCCTGGATCAGCTGCACCGGCACTTCGCCCCCACCCAATGAGGCCGGGAGCGCAACGCCCTGCAGCCGGATCGCCACCGCGTCGAGAAAGCCGAACAGCAGGCAGGCCAGCATCGTTGGCACCGGCTTCCACTTGCCGAAGATCATCGCGGCCAGCGCGATGAAGCCGCGGCCTGCCGTCATGTTCGGCGAGAAGGCCGCATTCTGCGCCAGCGTCAGGTAGGCGCCGGCCAGGCCGCAGAGCACGCCGTTCATCATCAGCGCCATGTAGCGCAGGCGCGGCACCGAAACGCCGGCGGCATCGACCATCGCCGGGTTCTCGCCCACCGCGCGCAGCCGCAGGCCCGGGCGCGTGCGCTCCAGGAAGAACCAGACCACGAGCACCGAGGCGAAGGCCAGGTAGACCAAGGTGTTGTGGCTGAGCAGGCCATGGCCCAGCACCGAAGCCAACCAGTTGCCGGCCAGCGGTTCCGCAAAGCTGCCGCTCAGCGCCGTCAGGCGCTGCTCGGGTGCGATGGGCGGAGTCTGGCCGCCTTGCGCGAACCAGGCGATGCCCAGCACCACGGTCAGGCCAGCCGCCACCATGTTCAGCGCCACGCCGGTGACGACCTGATCGCCGCGATGCGTGACGCAGGCAAAGCCATGCAGCGCCGACAGTGCGCAAGCCACCAACAAGGCTGTGGTCAGGCCCACCAGCACCGAGCCGCTGCCCACGGTGGCCGCTGCGGCGGCAAAGGCGGCGGCCAGCATCTTGCCCTCCAGGCCGATGTCGATCACGCCCGAGCGTTCACACAGCAGGCCGGCCAGCGCGCACAGCAGCAGCGGCGTGGTGACACGCAGCGTGGAGGCGAGCAGCGAGCCGAACAGGACCTCATCCATGGAAGGCCTCCTCCTTGCGCGCCGATGACAGCAACCGGTGCAGGCGCGCGAACAGCGGCGCGCTGACCATGGCCATCGCACCGGCGAAGAGCACGATCAGACCTTGCACGGTGACCACCATCTCGCGGCTGAAGCCGGGAATTTCGAAGGACACCTCGACGCCGCCCTGGTAGAGCACGCCGAAGAGCAGCGAGGCCAGCACGATGCCCACCGGGTGGTTGCGCCCCATCAGCGCCACCGCGATGCCGGTGAAGCCGGCGCCGGCGACGAAGTCCAGCGTCAGCTTGCCCTGCACGCCGGAGATCTCGTTGACCGCCACCAGGCCGGCCAGCGCACCGGACAGGCCCATCGCCACCAGCACCTGCAGGCGCGGGCGGATGCCGGCATAGTGGGCCGCGCGTGGCGCGCTGCCGACGGCGCGCAGCGCATAGCCGGCGCGACTCCTCCACAGGAACCACCAGACGAAGACACAGGCCAGCAGGGCCAGCAGCAAGCTCAGGTTCAGCGGCGAGGACGGCAGTTCCCAGCCCAGTGCCGCGGCCAGCGACTGCGCACTGGGCATGCGTGCCGCATCGGCAAAAGCCTCGCTCTCCACCGCCATGCTGCCCTTGGGGCGCAGCACGTTGACGAGCAGGTAGACGTTCAGGCTCGCGGCGAGGAAGTTGAACATGATCGTCGTGATGACGATGTGACTGCCACGCCAGGCCTGCAGATAGGCCGGGATCAGCGCCCAGGCCATGCCCGCGAACGCCGCCGACAGCACCAGCAGCGGCAACAGCAGTGGCGCCGGCACGCTGGCGCCCAGCGCCAGGGCCACCAGGCCGACGCCGATGCCGCCGACCGTGGCCTGCCCTTCTCCGCCGATATTGAACAGGCCGCCATGGAAGGCGACGGCCACGGCCAGGCCGGTGAAGATGAAGCTGGTTGCGTAATAGAGCGTGTAGCCGATGCCGCGTGCGCTACCCAGCGCACCCTGCACCAGCACATCCAGCGCCTGCAGCGGGCTCTGCCCGATCAGCGCGACCACCGCGCCGGCCACGGCCAGCGCAATGAACAGGTTCCACAGCGGCAATACGCCGAGCTCGACCCAGCGCGGCAGCTGATAGGGCTGGCTCATGGGCGCACGCTCCTCGAATCGTCTTTGGCCTGGGCGGCCATCAGCAGGCCCAGGCGCTTCTCGTCGCATTCGGCGATGCCCAGCTCGCCGGTGATACGGCCTCCGTTCATCACCAGCACCCGGTCGGCCAGGGCGAGGATCTCGTCGAGCTCGCTGCTGACCAGCAGCACCGCGCAGCCGGCGTCGCGCAGTGCGCGCAGCTGACCATGGATGAATTCGATCGCGCCAATGTCCACGCCGCGTGTCGGCTGGCCGACCAGCAGCACTGCCGGCGCCTGCGCGATCTCGCGCGCCAGGATCAGCTTCTGCTGATTGCCGCCGGAGAACTTGGACGAGCCCAGCAGCGCATTGCGCGGCCGCACGTCGAAGCGTTCCATCATCTGCGCGGTCTGATCGCGCAGCCAGGCCTGTCGCATCCCCAGGCCCAGCGGCGCGGCACGGTACTGCGCCTGATCCTGGTAGCCCAGCGCGGCGCTCTCCCACGCGGGAAAGCCCATCACCAGGCCGCAGGCCTGCCTGTCCTCAGGCACATGGGCCAGCTTCAGCTCGCGCGCGCGGCGCGGGTCCAGCCATCGTCCGGCGGTGAAGCGGGCCCCGCCCAGCTCCAGCGTGCCGGCCTCCGGAGCGGTCATGCCCGACAGCACGTCGAGCAGTTCGCTCTGGCCATTGCCGGAGACACCGGCCACGCCGACGATCTCGCCGGCGCTCAGCTTCAGGTCCACATCGGCCAGACGGGTCACGCCTTGCGCGTCGCGCCAACGCAGACCGCGGGCCAGCAGGCGCGGCGGCTGCTCTGCCGCCGCGGCTGCAGCACCTGCGATCCGGCCGAGGTTGACCTTGCGGCCGACCATCGCTTCGGCCAGCCCTTCCTCGCTGGTCTCGGCAATCTCACAGCCATGCACCACCTGGCCGGCGCGCATCACCGTGACGCGGTCGCACAGCGCCATCACTTCCTTGAGCTTGTGCGTGATCAGGATGAGGGTCGTGCCGCGGGCCTTCAGCTTGCGCAGCGTTTCGAAGAGTTGCTGCGTCTCCTGCGGCGTCAGCACAGCGGTCGGCTCGTCGAGGATCAGCACGCGGGCTCCGCGGAACAGCGCCTTGAGGATCTCCAGGCGCTGCAACTCGCCCACCGGCAAGTCGGCCACCAACGCATCGAGCCGCACATGCAGGCCGGTCTCGGCCATCAGCGCCTCGAGTTGCTCGCGCACGCGGCGCTTGGCCCGCGTGAGCATGAAACCCGGCTCGGCGCCAAGCATCACGTTGTCCAGCGCGCTGAGCGTGTCCACCAGCATGAAGTGCTGATGGACCATGCCTATACCCAGCGCGATGGCCTGGTGCGAATCAGTGATGCGGGCCGGGCGGCCATCAATCTCGATCGTGCCGGCGTCAGCCTGGTAGTAGCCATAGAGGATGGCCATCAAGGTGCTCTTGCCGGCACCGTTTTCGCCGACCAGACCATGCACCGAGCCGGCCGCGATGTCGAAGCTCACCTCGCGATTGGCCTGCACCGCACCGAAGCGCTTGCTGATGCCGTGCAGACGCACGGCGGGCGTGACTGTCATGCCCACACTTTCTCGATGACCGCTGACCGATGGCCGATCAGTACTTGCAGGCGTTGTCGGCCATGTAGTCGGCGACGCGGATCTTGCCGGCCACGATGTCGGCCTTCAGGGCATCCAGACGTGTCTTCATCTGTGGAGTGATCAGCTTGGCGTTGTGCTGATCCATCGCCACATCCACGCCGTCTTCCTTCAAGCCCAGCACCGACAGACCAGGCTTGTAGGACTTGAGCACGTTGTACACGGCGACATCGACACGCTTGACCATCGAGCTGAGCATGGTGCCCGGCTGCAGATGGTTCTGGTTGCTGTCCACGCCGATGGCCAGCTTGCCGGCGTCCTTGGCGGCCTGATAAACGCCGGTGCCGGTGCCGCCAGCCGCAGCGAAGACCACGTCGACACCCTTGGCGAACTGGGCCTTGGCCAGTTCGCCACCGCGCGTCGGGTCGTTCCAGGCGGTGGCCGTGGTCCCGGTCATGTTCGCCAGCACCTCGATCTTCGCGTTCTGCGCCTTGGCCCCCTGCTCGTAGCCGCACTGGAATTTGCGGATCAGCGGGATGTCCATACCGCCGACGAAACCGACCTTGCCGGACTTGCTGGCCATCGCGGCCAGCGCCCCGATAAGGAAACTGCCCTCATGCTCCTTGAACACCACCGAGGCCACATTGGGCTGCTTCACGACAGTGTCGATGATGGCGAACCTGGACTTGGGAAACTCCTTGGCCACTTGCTCCAGCGCAGAGCCCTGGGCAAAGCCGATGGAGATGATCGGATTGGCACCGCGCTCGGCCATGCGGCGGATGGCCTGCACCCGCTGAGTCTCGTTGCTGATCTCGAACTCGAGGTACTTGCCGCCGGTTTCCTGCTTCCAGCGCTCGATGCCGCGGTAGGCCGACTCGTTGAAGGACTTGTCGAACTTGCCGCCCATGTCGAAGATGATCGCAGGCTGTTGCGCCTGCGCGAACGTCGCGCCCAGCGAGACGACGAGGCCGACAATGGCGCGGGCGAAGGGTTGGACGAGCTTCATGGCGTGGACACTGGGTTGGAATTGGTCTACTGGGCAGTTAGCGGCGGTATCCGGCACGAAGACGGCCACAGGCGCTGCGCCGCGATTGTAGAAACGCGCAGTGTATCGGCAGGAGATGGAAAACGCTAAACGTTTGCGCACTCCCCTTTGCCAAGCATGCCAATGCATCGGCACGCACCGCTTCGGCCCGCTCAGGGTGGCAGCAATCGGGCCAGCAGGCGGCTGGGGATCGCATAGCTGATGCCGCTGGGGTGGCTGAGTGCCGACTCCTTGCTGCCCTTGACCAGCACCATATTGACCACGCCGACCACCAAGCCGGACTCGGCATCGAGCACCGGCCCGCCGCTATTGCCCGGATAGGCGGTGCCGTCGAGTTGCAGCACCTCGAACGGTCCCTCGCGCAAGCGGCGGACCGCACTCTCGTTGAGTCCCTGCGCCCCCGCCTGCGGCTGTGCAATCGGCACGATGGACGAGATCATCGCCCGGTGCGTCACCGGTGCGAAGCCCAGCGCGTTGCCGAGCGGGAAGCCGATCAAGGCAACCTCAAGCCCTTCACGCACCAGTTCGGGCGGCGCCAGCTGCAGCGCCGGCGCTGCCGGTCCGTCGAAGCGCAACAGCGCGAGATCGTGTGGCCGATCGAGCGTGAGGACCGTGCAGCTGCGCATGCTCCATTGGCCGCGCGCGCCAGGCACCTGGACGACCAGCTTGCGGTCGACGCCGTCGATACGCGATGGCGGAGGCAGGACATGCGCATTGGTGACCGCCAGATTGCCGTCACGGACAACGAAACCGGTGCCACTGAAGCCGAAGCGCGGGCTATCGGTCTCGGCATAGGTACCGACGAGCAGCACCGAGGGGCGGCTCCGCTCGATCAACCGGCGATAGTCGGCGGCCACACCTTTGCCAGGGGCTAGCAACAGCCCTAGCGCAGCCGCCGCCAGCCAGTCGCGGCGAGCCAAGCTCACTGGTTGAGCTCCGAAGCCGTCAGCCCCGTTTCCAGCGCAGCCACGCATTGCCGCCAGACACGATCGGGCTCGTCAAGCCGGAAACCTGCGAACAAACTGCCGTCGATCTGCTTATGGCGCACGACCTTCGCATGCACACGGGCGGACTCCCGGCTGCCAAGCTCGATCAAGGCATCGCCGCTGGCGCCAATCGGCAGGTCCTGCGAGCACTCGGCCTGAAAGCCGGAGAGCGAGATCTCGATCACCTGGAGCGCGAAGCTGCGCTCGCCATCGTCGGTCGTCAGCGTGATGCGACCAGGGCAGCGTATCGAATGGCGCTGATGCTGGCGCAGAGGATGTGAGCCGACGCCGGAATCAGCCCCGCTACCACTGAGCATGGGCAGAATGCGTCGGTATTCCGGCATGCTGTAGATGGACCAGAGCAGTGCCTTCTTGCGATCATCCAGCAAGGCGAAGCCCTGGGTGCGCTGATTGAAGAAGTGGTCGAGCAGTGCCGGCGTCATGACGGCGTCGTTCGTCGTGAAGTAGCGCCGCTTGGGAACCTTGATGTTCTCCAGCCGCGTCTGGAAAAAGTACTTGTGCAGGTTCTTGCGTGCCGGCTTGCCCCGGTAGCCCTGACGAAATACGTCCGACGCCGTCTTCAGGTCCAACGTCGCACCCACGGCAGGCGCGCCGTTGGCGAAGTCGTAGTTGTCGACAGTCTTCTCCTGCAGGCGCTCGAAGAACAGCAGAGCCTCGTACATCTCGATGCGGTCTGGATTCACGGCGATGACGAGGTGGCGCGTATCGAAGTACTCGGTGCAGTACTCGTGCATGAACTTCATCAGCGGGAACAGGATCGCACCACCGGTCTTGCGGAAGTCGGGATGAACGGCCAGCGCGGAGATCTCTGCGATGTTGCCGCCCTTGGCGCGCACATGTTCGAGATCGAACACCGCCTGCAGCGGGAAGCCGAACACGCCTTCACGAATCATCGAAATCGTGCCGACCACGCGTCCGTCGTACTTGGCGCAAAGGGTCGTCGTCGTCGGCAGTGCGTGGTATTCGGTGACACGCAGCCCCGCCGGGTGCGGCTTCATGAAGCCGCTGGCGACGTAAGCATCGTGAAGGATGCGAAAGCACTCCTCCAACTCTTCCTGGGTTTCGGCGATCTTCAGCAGCAGCCTCGCATCGGGCTCGGGGTCGCAGTCGACCAGAGCGCGGTAGAGCGCGAACCGTACCGAACGAGGCAGGTGAGCGAACAGCCCGCGCAGCCAGAGGTGGAACTTCTTCTTGAAACTCGAACGCCGGATGTGCGTCATACCTCGCCTACGCAAAGACCGCCGCAACGCGATTCGCTCGCCATGCGAACCAGACCGACCAAGGCTAGCAGAGCCATCCGGCGACCACAAGTCACAGCATCAAAGCTTGGCCTGCAGCCGCTTGACCTCGTCCTGGAGCGGGAACTTGTCACCGAGCGCAGCCAATTGCTTGAGCTGCTCGGCAGCCTCCGCTTTCTTGCCGGCGCGAAGCAGCAGATCAGCCAGATGGAGGCGGTGCGGATGGAAACCAGGCTCCAGGCTGACCGCCTTCTGCTGAGTCTGCAGCGCCTCCTCCAGCTTGCCCTCGCGCGCGAGGACCTCGGCCAAGGTGTCCAGGAAGGGCGCGAAATCGGGCCTCTGCGCGTTCGCCTTGCGCGCATAGTCCATCGCGCCCGGCTTACCCGTCTTGTTGAGGATCCAGGCGACATTGTTCGCCGCCACCGCGTTGTCCGGACGCAGTTCCAGCACTTGCTTGTAACGAGCCAAGGCCTGGTTCAGGTCATTCGACGCGAGTGCCTGGTCCCCCTGATAGAAGGCAAAGGCTGCGTCCTTGGGGTTGCGTGCCGCCCACAGAGCCTCCTGTCGACGCGCCTCGTCGCCACGACCGTCACGGCGCAGCGCCGTCAGCCATTTGATTGCATGCGTCGCATCATCCTGCAGATCGAGTGCGCTGCGATAGGCCTTGGCCGCCGCGGCGAAACGCTGCTCAGCCATTTCCAGATCACCCTCCAGCGCATAGAGGCCGGCATTGCGCGGGAGCTGCTTGTGAAGGCCGGCGAGCACACTGCGGGCCTCGTCCGCACGCCCAGCCTGTCTGGCCACTGCCACCAGAGCCCCCTGCACCTGCGCATTCTCCGGCTTCAATGCCAGAGCCTTTTTCAGCGTCTGCAGCGCAGCATTCGCGTCCTTCTGCGCCATCTGCAGTTCAGCCATGCGCAACAGCGGCACGGGCGACTCCGGCTGAAGCGCCGCTGCCTTGCCAGCCGTCGTCATCGCCTGATTGGCGTCGCCTGATGCCTGCTGTGCCTGAGCCAGGGCAAGCAGCATTTCCACATTGTCGGGAATGGCGGCCGCGCCCTCCTGGGCCGCGGACAACGCGCTCTTGGCATCCTTGGCGTCCAGGTGGATTGCGACCAGAGCGAGTCGCGGCGGCACTGCCTCTGGGTTCTGCTTGACGGCAGCCTTGACCAAGCCCAGCAGCTCGTCCTTCGAGGCGCCGGATTGCTGCTTGAGGTTCACCAGCGCCATGTGCACCGCAACGTTGCGCGGCTCCTTCTGCAGCGCGGTCTCGAAGCGCTTGATGGCTTCCTGCGGTCGCTTGTCGGCGGTATCGAGCCCAGCCAGCGCGGTCAGTGCCGGCAGATAGCCGGGAGCAAGCTTCAGCGCTGCCTCGAAATGCTGCCGCGCCTTTTCCCTGTCGCCGCGCAGCAGTTCGATGCGTCCGCGCAGTCCTTGCGCGATGGGCTGCTCGGGTGTCTTTCGTTCGAGGCTGTCGATGGCCTTCAGGGCGCCGACGAAATCCTTGCGGCGCTCCAGCGCGCTGATCAGCGCCATATCAGGCAGGATCGTCGCCTCGCGGCTCGACAGTTCGCGCAGTTCCTCGAAGCCCAGCTGGTCGTTGCCCTGCTGCAGATGGGTCAAGGCCAGCGCGGTTCGGCTGCGCATGTCCTTGGGGTTGAGCTTCGCGGCCAGCGCCAGCAACTGCTCGGCCTTCTTGGCGTCGCCCTCCAGCAGGTGAGCCTCGGCAGCGATGGCCACCGCCTGCGGCACGGGTGGCTTGGCGTCGAGCAGGTCGCCCACTGTGGCAAGCGCCTTCTTCGCGTCGCCGCTCTGCACGTAGGCGCGCGCCAGCGCAACGCGCGCATCGATGAAGCTGGGCTGCAACTGCAGAGCCTGCTTGAGATAGGTCTCGGCCTTGGCATGCTCGCCAAGCTGTGCCGAAACCACACCGGCGAGATGCAGTGCCTGCGGCGACTTCGGCGCCAGTTTCAGCAGGGCCTGGACCTGCTCGCGCGCAGCCGGAAGGTCTTTGCGCGCCAGTGCCAGCCTCGCTGCGAAATAGCGCACCTGCGGCAGGTTCTCCGAGACAGCCTGCATGCGTTTGAGCAGCGCAGTTGCCTCGTCCAGATCGGGCTTGGCCATCGCGAAGCGGAACAGGGCCCCCAGAGCCGGCAGGTTCTTCGCATCGCGCTTGAGGGCCTCTTGATAGCTTGCCGAAGCTGCGTCAACGCCCTTGCCCTGCAAGAGCTGAACATCGCCCTTGGCCAACCAGGCAGCGACCAGATCCGGTTGCTTCACCAACAGCTGATCGATGGCCGCACCCGCTTCGTCCCGCTGGCCTGCGCCAATCAGCAGACGCACATTGAGCAGTTGCGCATCGGCCAGATCCGGGCTGGCGCTGATGACGCGGCCGACCAGTTCGCGCGCCTGCGTCAGATTGCCGCTGGAGGCAAACGCGCTGGCAACTGTGAGCTTGAGCTCGGCATCCTTCTTCGCGTCCGCCAACTGCATCTGACCGAACTGCTCGATCACCTTCGCAGCCTGGCCCTGCAACAGCAGCACGCGCGCCTGCTCTGGCGCGAGCAGCTGCTTGTCAAAGCCCAGTTCCGCTGCCTTGTCGAGCTCGATCTTCGCCCCGGCGACATCACCGCCCTGCAGCAGCAGCTTGCCGAGCAGGTAACGCGCTTCTGCAGACTTGGCGTCCTTCTGCAGCGCATTCTTCAGCTGGATGATCGCCGCCTTCGTGTCCTGCTTCTCGATGTGCGATCGAGCAGATGCGATGAGCTGCTCCGACGACTCGCCGAAACAGCCTGCCAGCGCGACGGCAGCCGACACACTCAGCGCAGCACGCGCGAAGCGGCTCGATACCTGGCTCATCATGTTCTTCTCCCTCATGTTCCGTGGGCTACTTGATCTGCAACTTGTTCATCAGGTCATACAGCGTCGGGCGGCTGATACCCAGGATCTCCGCGGCCCGCACGATGCTGCCAGCGGAGCGTGCCAGCGCGGCCACAACCGCCTGACGCTCGGCCCGCTCGCGCACGGTGCGCAAGTCCAGTGACGCGAGCTCCGCATCCTCCGGCGCAAGATCAGGCACGGCCAGACCCAGGTCTTCCGCACTGACACGGTCGCCGTCCGCCATGATCGAGGCACGCTTCATCAGGTTCTGGAGCTCGCGCACATTGCCCGGCCACTGATGAGCCTCGATCGCGCGTGCCGCGTCCTCACTCAGGGTCAAGGCCGGTCTACGCTGTTCCGCTGCAAATCGCTTGAGAAATGAGTGCGCCAACAGCACGGCATCCCCCTGCCGCTCGCGCAGCGGCGGAATGTCGACGACGATCTCCGCGAGACGGTAGTAGAGATCCTCGCGAAACGCGCCTTCGCTGATCAGCCGTCGCAGATCCTGGTGCGTGGCGCCGACGATGCGGACATCGACAGGAATCTCCTGCCGCCCGCCCAGACGCTCGATGGAGCGCTCCTGCAGAAAGCGCAGGAGCTTGGCCTGCAGCGGCAACGGGAGGTCTCCGATCTCGTCGAGCATCAGCGTGCCGCCATTGGCCGTTTCGATCTTGCCGATGGTCGTCTTGTTGGCACCAGTGAAGGCACCCCTCTCATAGCCGAAGAGCTCGCTCTCCAACAGGTTGTCCGGTATGGCTGCGCAGTTGATGGCGATGAAACGCCCCTTGCGCTTGGACGCGTCATGCAGCCCCTGGGCGAGCAGCTCTTTGCCGGTGCCGCTCTCGCCGAGCAAAAGCACGGTTGCGTTGCTAGGGGCGACCTTCTCGATGGTGCGGCAAAGCTTGAGCATGCGCTCGTCGCGCGTGATGATGCCGCCCACCGTGTCCGAACTCTGCTGTGCCTGCAGCCGTCGGTTCTCGAGCTGCAGCTCATACAGGCGGAAAGCACGCTCGACGGTGAGCTGCAGCACATCGGGATCGACCGGCTTGGCCAGGAAGTCATAGGCCCCCAGCCGAATCGCGCGCAGGGCATTGCTCTGGTCGTTCTGCCCAGTCAGCACGATGACCTTCACAGCCGGGTCGAGTTCGATCAGCTTCTCGAGCAGCTTGAAACCCTCCGAGACCGAATCCTGATCCGGTGGCAGGCCCAGATCCATGGTCACCACAGCGGGCTGATGGCGGCGGAACTGCAGCAAGGCAGATGCGACGTCGTCGGCCAGCACCGACTCGAAGCCATCGAGCGACCACTTCAGCTGTTTCTGCAGAGCCAAGTCGTCTTCGACGATCAGCAGGGGCTGTACGCGATTGGCGCTCATTTGGCAGTGCTCAGCATGTCGAGGTCAGATGCAACGGAGGCGTGGAACAGGGGCAGCTCTATCGTCACTGTCGTGCCGCGGCCGACTTCGCTCTTCACTTTGATCTTCCCCCCTAACTCCTGCAGATACTGGAAACTCTCGAACGCACCGATGCCCATGCCGCTCGACTTGGTGGTCTGGAAGGGCTTGAACAGCCGCGTGCGGATGAACTCCTCGCTCATGCCGCAACCAGTATCGCCGACTTCGACGAGCGCATTGCTGCCCTCGCGATCCAGACGCAGCCAGACCCGCCCATCTTCAGGGGTGGCATCAAAGGCGTTCTGCACCACATGCCCGATCACGCGCTCAATGCGCTCCTGATGACCACGGGTTGCGACTGCTGCACGCAGGTCCAACTCGAGCCCGCGGCCCTTGCCTTGCGCAGAGGCCTGCAGTCGTTTGGCGATGGGCACCAGTTCCACGCCCTGGGGCACGCCGTGAGGCGTACCGCCTTCACGCAACTGCAGCATCAGCTGACGCATCTTCTCCAGCGAGTTTTCGACCGTCGCGAGCATGTCTTCCTGGAACTCCGGGTTGTCACGCAGGCGTCGGGCGTTCTTCATCATCAGCGAGAGCTGGGTGACGATGTTTTTCAGGTCATGAACGACAAAGGCCGACATCTTGTTGAACGCATCAAACTTGCGCGCCTCGAGCAGTGCCTCAGTGGCCTGCATTTGCGCCAAGTAGCTTGCCGCCTGCGAGCTGGCTGTGCGCAGCAGATCGCGCACCTCCCAGTTGACGTCCAGCGCAGTACGCGGTCGCCCCAGAAGCACGAAGCCGATCAGCGCGCCGGATACCGACAAGGGAACGAGCAACCAGTAGCGATCGTCGCGCGCCATCCAGTGCGGCAGTTCCAGACCGGCGTAACGGCCCGGGTAGCGACGGAACTCGTCGAGGTCGACGATCCAGCCGGTATCGAGCAAGTAGCGCACGAAGCCTGCGTCGGCTGCCTCGGCCTGCTTGGACTCGATCAGATTCCAGCGCGCCGATTCGATGTATTCACTGCCTGCATTGCGCCGCAGCCACAGGCATCCCGCAGGACTTTCGACCAGGTTGGCAAGACCGCGAATCACGGAAATGCCGAGCTCCTGCGGAGAGATCTGCGACGACAGCATGGCGGTGAAGCGCAGCCACTCCTCACGATAGTCGTAGCGATAGCTGAAGAAGTGCTTGTTGATGTAGACACGCAGCTTGGCCCGCATCGACCCGGACAGCAGCACCAGCAGCAGGCTCGGCAAGGCAATCGCGATGAGCGCGATCTGCATCGCGCGGCCCCAGTCGCCGCCCGTATAGCGCACGTAATAGCCGACGCCGGAAACGAGCAGCAGATAGAGCCCGGTAAGCAGCATCGTTGCCGAATGGAAGACCACGGCACGCGATACATGCAGCTTGGATACCCAGTCTGCACTTCTGCGACTGGCGAGATACAGCAGCGGCACCGAGAAGCTGTGCACCAGCGGCCGAACCCCAAGCGCATCCGCGTCGAACTGTCTGAACAACGCTGCCTGTGAGAACACGTACAGGTCGAACACGAACAGCAGCCCCAGACCCAGGCACACCGGCTTGGCCCCCCACAACGCATCGTTGTCAACGTTGCGCAGCAATTGCTCGACCAACAGAAGGCCAAGGACGCTGAGACTGAGCCACGCGAAGGCCAGTGCCCGCAGCCAGAGACCGGACACACCGCCGATCAGCTCGTTGGCCACAACCAGAGCAAGGGTCGCAGCCACCGCCAAGCCTGAGACGAGCATCAGGCGCTGCCGCGTCGGTTCCTGTGAGCCAGAGAGTCCTGGGGTACGCAGCAGCAGCAGCACGAAGGCCAGCAACAGGCCATAGCGCAGCAGGTCGAGCAAGGCGACCAGGGTCTCCGCGAGGGGCAGGCGCGGCAGTGACTGCACCACCAGGCCGACGAGCGACCACGCCGTACCAGCCAGCATCGCCGCCAAGAACGCTCGTCCGGCGCTGCCGCCCTTGCCGACGGAGAATCCGTTACGCCAGAGAAATGCGGCCAGGAAGACGCCATGCGCCAGAGCCGCCGCAGCGTAGGAGTAGAGGCTGAGATCCAGGGCGTGCAAGAACATGGCCTATTGAAACACGCGGGTCACAGGCCACCCAAGGCGCAGACGCCCCGGTGGCACCTGCTGCAGGCCGTCACGCCGAGCCCGCGCGGACGATGAGGCGAGGACGCCTGTGTGCTGATGCTCCACGCCTCAGCGGGCACCCTTACCGGTCAGCACGACCGCCACCGTCTCCAGCATGATCAGGAGGTCAAGAAACAGCGTGTGGTTCTTGACGTAGTACAGGTCGTACTGCAGCTTTTCCACCGAGTCCTCGACGGTGGAGCCGTACTCGTAGCGCACCTGCGCCCAACCTGTCACGCCCGGCTTCACACTGTGGCGCACCGCGTAGTAGGGGATCTTGGCCGTGAGATCGTCGACAAAGAACTGACGCTCCGGACGAGGGCCGACCAGACTCATTTCGCCGCGCAGCACATTGAGCAGCTGCGGCAGCTCATCGATGCGCACACGCCGGATGAAACGCCCCACGCGGGTTACACGGTCATCGTTGACAGTTGCCCAGCGCGGCTGTCCATCCTTTTCCGCATCCGTCCGCATGCTGCGGAACTTGATCACCTCGAACACCTTGCCGTTGAGGCCGACCCGTTCCTGTCGGTAGAAGACAGGACCGCGCGACTCGAGCTTGATGGCGATTGCCGTCAACAGCATGACTGGCAGGGCCAGCAGCAGGATCATCGTCGAGAACAGTACATCGAAGACGCGCTTCACCGACGAACGCAACACGCCCTGGTTGAAGCCGTCTCCAAAGATCAGCCAGCCAGCATTGACATGGCTGATCTTGATTTGGGCCAGGGTCTTCTCGAAATGCGTGGCAATGTCGAAGACCTTCACGCCATAAATCTTGCAGTCGAGCAATTGGCGCAGCGGCATGCTGCCGCCGCGTCGCTCAGACAGGGCCACGACGATCTCATCCACACCCAGCTTCAGTGCGGTCTCGGTCAGGCTCCCCTCGGAAGAAATGATCTCGGCCGGATTGACCAGCGACTCGCTCTCGTTCGGCCCGGGAAAGTAGCCGACGATTTGCACATGCGGGTCGGCAGCCTTCAGCGTCGCACCAACCGTGCGAGCGGCTTCGCCAGAACCGAAGATCAGAATCTTGGTGCGGTTGCGCAACTGGGCCACCGAGTGCGCAGCGTAGACACGATGCACCAGCACCGCAGCAACCGCAGCCATCGCGGCCAGCGTCATCACCTCGCGACTCTCGCTGGCATCGGCAGGCAGCAAGCCAAAGATCCCATAGGCCACCGGCAGCGCCAGCAGCAGCGCCAGCAGTGCACGGGCGCAGGACTCAGTCACCGAACGGTTGTGCACATGTTGATAGAAGCCGGTCGCGGAATTCAGAACGAACATGAAGCCGGCCAGCGACAGACCATGTGCGGCAGCGAAAGGCATGACCTGCCCAGCCTGCTCACCCTGGCTCAGCACTACTGCAAACAGCGCGATGATGATCAGGCCCATGTCGAAGAAGACCTGAAGCAATGTCCGTCGATGCAGGTAGTGATTGAAAACTCGAATCATGCTCTTTCCCCGATTGCACTGCCCAGGCACACACCTTGACGCCCTCCTGACCCGAAAGAACCGGGGTCATCCAGGGAGATGCAGGCGCACAAGCCAGTGCTTGATCCTCCAGGGGCGAATCCCTTGCTGTGAAGGATGATGCCCGCCAGTCTGGGGCTTGAAAGCCCCCCGTTTGGAGGGTCAACCCGTAGGTCTGCCAACTCGTACCGCTGTCATGAAAATGCTCTAGTGGCGCAGCACCCGCCCCCCGTGGTGCGCTGCAGTAGATCGCACCCTTGTCGACACCTGGCGTGAGGAATGCACAGCAGTTCGACGGTGTCACCGGTGCAGGCGACAGCCAGAGTGGCTGGGCATGACGGAGTTGGCAGATCAGCCGGCCTCCCGAGCACATAAAAGCAAGGGCGCCCGCCTTGCGGCGGGCGCCCTTCACCCCAACGAGCGGGGAATCAGTCGCTCAGGCTCAACGCACGACCGCGATCTGCTCGCGGGCGCCGCCCTTGTAGGTGTACAGCGTCAACGCGCCATTCTTGATGTCGCCCTTGCTATCGAAGGCGATCGTGCCAGTCACGCCCTTGTAGCCTTCGGTCTTGGCCAGCACCGGCAGGTACTTGGCCGGCTCGGCGGAGCCGGCCTTGACCATGGCAGCCACCATCACGTTGACGGCGTCATAGACGTATGGCGCGTAGATCTGCACGTCCAGGTTGTTCTTGGCCTTGAACTTGGCCTTGAAATCATCCATCGACTTCTTCGATTCACCCTCGACGCCACCAGCCTCGGCGCAGACCACCTGACCGTCAGCCATGGTGCCAGCGGCCAGCTTGGGCAGTTCGCCCGAGCAGATGCCATCGCCACCCATGAACTTGGCGGTGATGCCCAGCTGCTTCATCTGGCGCAGCATGGGTCCTGCGACGGCGTCCATGCCGCCAAAGAACACCACGTCAGGCTTCTTGCCCTTCAAGGAGGTCAGGATGGCGGTGAAATCCGTCGCCTTGTCGTTGGTGAATTCGCGGCCAACCACCTTGCCGCCAGCAGCCTTGACACCCTTCTCGAACTCATCAGCCACGCCTTGACCGTAGGCAGTGCGGTCGTCGATGACGGCGATGTTCTTGCCCTTCAGGTCCTTGACTGCATAGCGGCCCAGCGTGCCACCCAGATGCACGTCGTCGGCAACCACGCGGAAGGTGGTCTTGTAGCCATTACGGGTGAACTTCGGGTTGGTGGCCGACGGCAANGCGGCCCAGCGTGCCACCCAGATGCACGTCGTCGGCAACCACGCGGAAGGTGGTCTTGTAGCCATTACGGGTGAACTTCGGGTTGGTGGCCGACGGCGAGATCTGCGGAATGCCGGCGTCGCTGTAGACCTTGGAAGCGGGAATGGACGTGCCGGAGTTCAGGTGACCGACCACGCCATTGACTTTGGAGTCCACCAGCTTCTGTGCAGCGGCAGTGCCCTGCTTGGGATCGCCAGCATCGTCTTCGGCCAGCAACTCGAACTTGGCCTTCTTGCCGCCGATGGTCACCCCCTTGGCGTTCAACTCATCGATGGCCATGCGGGCACCGAGTTCGTTGTCCTTGCCAAGGTGCGCGATAGCGCCGCTCGTCGGGCCCACATGGCCGATCTTCACGACCAGTTCCTGCGACAGCGCCGCGCCGCTCATGACCAGCGCAACTGCGCCAACGAACACGTTCAACTTCATTTGCATTTATGACCTCCGAGACGGGACATTGAAGGGGTTGTTGTTTGTTCAACAAACGTGCCGACGTTACCCCAAAAATGCACTCAAGTTCCACGGGGTAAGCCTGGAAGATCCGATGCCCGACGCAGGCCGACCCACCGTGCCGCTATGGGACAAGAGAAGCTCGCGCCGGCAGCTCAGCCGCGCGACTGATCTTGATTTTGCTGCGCCAGCGGCGACGCTTGGAGCTGCTGGCGCAACTCGGGCAGCAGCTGTTCGACCAGCGCCGGAATTGCCCGGTCGATCGCGCGAGCGATCAGCTGTCTCAGCAAGTCATCGTCCAGTACTGCAGCCACGGGGGGCGCCGGCCCTTCCTCCGCGACCGGCGCGCCCGGCAGCGGCGCAGGAAGATCGGGGGAATCGAGCGGCATCTCGGCCGATGTGGGCAGGTGCAAGCCCTCGTCGCTCAGATCAATCAGCAGTTCGTCGGCGGCATTTGAGAGCGGGTGCGGTTCAAGCGCAGGCCCCCTCGTCTCGTGCTGCGGCAGGCAGTCATCGTCGATCACCTCTGTCAGCACCGGAACGATGCGCTTGTCAGGGATGTTGTCACGCATGACTCAGACCTCCGTCCAGAAGTCCGGACCGCCCGTCGCGCACTGGCTGCTGCAGCGCATCAGCCCCCCTGCACGTGATGCGTGACCGCATGTCCAGCTGCCCGGTAGGCCTTGAAGCGCTCACGCCCGGCCTGCACCTGTGACTCGTCGGTGGACACCACCTCCAGCACACGCGCAAAACGCTCGTAGCCCGCCGCCAACCCCGGTCCGAGGTTCAAGAGCACCTGGTCATGATCGACTTGATCAGCGCTGTCCACCAGCAGCACCGGCGTGCGCACGCTTTGCCGCGTCGCTGCGCTGCCCGAACGCAGACGCAGATGCGGAACGAACTCCGTGGGATCGAATGTCCACAAGGCCTGGTCGAGCCGATCGAGCGCCGCCTCGGGACCGACCACCGCGACCTGCGCTCCGGACTGCTGCGCCTTGCGCAGCAGCCGGCACACAAAGGGCAGCCGGTCGGCCACCCCGGTGTAGAAGCTCACGTCGCTCATGCTCCGCCCACGGCTCGCACGCGCGTCGCTCAGCTGGCCTGGCTCAGCACGAAGTGGGTGAGCAGGCCCACGGGGCGTCCAGTACCTCCCTTGGCCGCGCCACCCTTCCAAGCCGTGCCTGCGATGTCCAGATGGCCCCAGCGGTACTTGCCGGCAAAGCGCTGCAGGAACTTGGCCGCCGTGATCGAGCCGCCGGCGCGCGAACCGACATTGGCCATGTCGGCGAAGTTGCTCTTCAGCGCCTCGTCGTATTCCTCGTCCAGCGGCATGCGCCAGCAAGGATCAAGGGCAGCGTCACCAGCAGCACTCAGCGCAGCCGCCAGCTCGTCATCGCTGGCATACATGCCGCTGCGCACGCCGCCCAGCGCAATCACGCAGGCACCGGTCAGCGTGGCGATGTCCACCACCGCGGCAGGCTTGAAGCGCTCGGCATAGGTCAGCGCGTCGCAAAGGATCAGCCGGCCCTCGGCATCGGTATTGAGGATCTCGATGGTCTGGCCCGACATGGACTTGACCACGTCGCCGGGCTTGAGCGCACGGCCGCTGGGCATGTTCTCGCAGGCGGCGATGATGCCCACCAGATTGACCTTGGGCTTGAGCTCGGCCACGGCGCGCAAGGTGCCCAGCACGCTGGCTGCGCCGCCCATGTCGAACTTCATCTCGTCCATCTCGGCACCCGGCTTCAGCGAGATGCCGCCCGAGTCGAAAGTGATGCCCTTGCCGACCAGCACCACCGGCGCCTGAGTCTTGGGCGCGCCGTCGTAACGGGCAACGATGAAGCGCAGCGGCTCGTCCGAACCCTGGGCCACGGCCAGGAAGGAGCCCATGCCCAGCTTCTCGACCGCCTTCTTGTCCAGCACCTCGACCTTCAGGCCATGGCTGCGCCCCAGCGCCTTGACCTGCTCGGCCAGATAGGTCGGGGTGGCGTGGTTGCCGGGGCGGTTGGCGGCCTCGCGCGCGAGCTCGACACCGGCCGCAATAGCCTGGCCACGCGCCAGACCGAGCTTCGCCGCCTTGGCCTCGTCCTTGCCTGCCAGCACGGTCAGCTTGTTCAAGGCCGGTGCAGCCGGTGCACTGGGCTTGGTGTGGCGATAGACATAGGCAGCTTCGCTCGCCGCCAGCACAGTTTGCTCGACCAGGCCTTCGCCGACTGTCTCGAACCCAGCGAAGCAGACCGCAGCATGCGCCGCACCGCGGCTCTTCAGCTGACCCAGCGCCGCCTGCACCGCATTGCGGCCGGCCTTCAGCGAAGCCTTGCCGGCAGCGGCTAGCACCAGGCGCGGCGCCTTCAGGCCTGGCACGCGCTGCAGCACCAGGGTCTTGCCGGCCTTCAGCTCGAAGTCGCCGATCTTGATAGCGTCCTTGATGGCCGCGGCAACCGCCGCATCCAGGCCCGCCGGCAGGGTATCGCCGGCGAGGACCAGCACCAGGGCATCGGCGCTCACGCCGGCCAACGCGTCGATAGACGCGGTCTGAGTACGAAAGTCCATAATGAGGGAGGTAATTAAAGTGGCCGGATGTTATTCGATTCCTCTGTAAGAGCTGAGCTCTCGCGCAGTTTCGGCGTGACCCTCGTGGTCATCCTCACCATCGTGCTGACGATGATGCTGATCCGCACGCTCGGACAGGCAGCGGGCGGCAATATCGCGCCGCAGGACGTGGTGCTGCTGATGGGCTATCTGAGCCTGGCGCAACTGCCCACGATGCTCAGCCTGTCCCTGTTCATCGCCGTGGTCGCGAGCCTGGGCCGCATGTACCGCGAGTCGGAGATGCAGATCTGGTTCGCCAGCGGCGTCGGGCTGAGCCGCTTCGTCAAGCCGGTACTGCGCTTCGCCTGGCCGGTGCTGGTGGTGATCGTCGTGCTCGTGCTGGTCGTGCTGCCCTGGGGCAACCGCAGCAGCGCTCAAATCAAGGAACGCTACGAGAAACGCTCCGACCTCTCGCGAGTGACGCCTGGCCAGTTCCAGAGCTCGCGCGATGGCAGCCGTGTGTTCTTCATCGACCGCGACAGCGAGGACAGCCGCACCGGCCGCAATGTCTTCATCCTCAGCCAGACCGCCAAGGGCGAGTCTGTCACCAGCGCCGCCCGGGGCCGGATCGAGTGGATCGACGACGACCGCTACCTGCTGCTCGAAAACGGCCAGCGCAACGAGGTGGACAGCCAGGGCAACAAGACGCTGGCTCGCTTCGACCGCTACCAGGTGCAGATCGATGACCAGGCGGTACGCTCGGTCGATGCCCTGCCGCCCAAGGCCATGGAGACGCTCGACCTGCTGCGCAGTACACAGCCGCTGCACCAGGCGCAGATCGCCTGGCGCTTGGGCCTGGCAATCGCGGCGGTGAACATGGTGTTGCTGGGCATCGGCATGTCGGCCTCGAACCCACGCCGCGCCAGCAACTGGAACCTGTTGTTCGCGCTGCTGGCCTTCGTCGTCTACTTCAACATGATCAACCTCACCCAGGCCTGGGTGGGCAGCGGCCGCACCAGCTTGCCGGCCGCGCTGCTGGCTGTCCATGGCAGCTGCTTCGTGGTCGCGCTGCTGCTGATGTGGTTGCGCGAAAACGGCAACCAGATCGGCCTGCCGCGGCTGCGCATGCCTCGGCGCCAGGGAGGCTCGGCATGAAGACCGTGCGCCGGCTGCTCTACCGGGATGTGCTCAGTGCCGTGGCCTTCGTGGCACTGGCCTTCCTGTCGCTCTTCTACTTCATCGACTTCGTCGAAACGCTGGACTCGCTGGGCCGCCGGGGCAAGAGCGGCAGCGCCGCGGCCGCGGCCTGGCTGTCCCTGCTCGAGCTGCCGGGGCATTTCTACGAGCTGTTCCCCATCGCCGTGCTGATCGGCAGCATCTTCGCTCTGGCGCGCCTGGCGCACTCCAGCGAGTTCACGATCCTGCGCACCGGCGGCTTGGGGCCGGGTCGCGCGCTGGCGCTGCTCAGCACGCTGGCGCTGGGTTTCGCCATCACGACCTTCGTGGTCGGGGACTTCGTGGCGCCGCAGTTCGATCGCCACGTCGAGGCACAGCGTGCCGCCTACACCTCAGGCGGCGGCGCTGTTGCCAGCGGGCGCGGGGTCTGGCTGAAGGACCGTCAGCTCACGCCCGCCGGCGAGCGCAGCTTCTCGGTCAACGTCGGCGCGGTACGCAGTGACGGCGAGCTGGAGCGGGTGCGCATCTACGAGTTCGACAGTCAGGGCGCCTTGCGCGCCCGCACCGAGGCAGCACGGGCTCGCGTCGATGGCGACGGGCATTGGCGCCTGCAGCAGGCCCGCCGCACCGAGTGGCGCGCCGAGCGGGTCGTCGAACAGGCGCTCGACGACCTGGCCTGGAACAGCGGCATCGATACCGACGTGCTGAACGCCGCGATCAGCCCGCCCAAGAACATGTCCACCGTCGAGCTCTACCGCTACACCGCCCATCTGTCGGCACACGAACAGTCGGCCCAGCAGCACGACATCCAGTTCTGGCGCAAGGCGCTCTACCCCTTCGCCTGCTTCGTGATGGTGGCGCTGGCCCTGCCCTTTGCCTACCTGCACTCGCGCAACGGCGGCATCAGCCTGAAGGTGTTCGGCGGCATCATGCTGGGCATCAGCTTCGTGCTGCTCAACAATCTCGCCGGGCATCTGGGCATGCTCAAAGGCTGGACGCCCTGGGCCGTGGCCGCCACGCCCAGCCTGATCTACCTCGGCATCTCGCTGGCCGCCTTCGGCTGGCTGGTCCGTTACCGGTGATGGGCTCCCCCCGTACGCGCTTCGCGCGCCCCCTCGAGGGGGCTACACCGACGGACCGGCAGAGCCGGATCCGTGGTGTCCACCTCGGTCACTCCAGAAAGATGCAGGACTGACATGGACGGCCTTCTGCTTTTTGCCCATGGCGCGCGCGACCCTGCCTGGGCACGCCCCTTCGAAACCCTGGCTGCGCAGCTGGCTGCGCAGCGCCCGCAGATGCCGCTGCAGCTGGCCTTCTTGGAACTGATGCAGCCGGGCATCGAGGCCGCCGCCGAGGCGCTGGCCGCGCAAGGCTGCACGCGCATCCACATCGTGCCGCTGTTCCTCGGCGCCAGCGGCCATGTGCGCCGCGACATTCCGCCGCTGATCGAGCAGCTGCGCCAGCGCCATGGCGATGCCATCAGCTGGCTGCTGCACCCGGCGATCGGCGAGCAGGACCGCGTGATCGCCGCCATGGCCCAGGCCAGCCTGGACTTCCTGAGTACCCCCTCCCCCAGCGCGCCATGAACCTGCACCAGTTCCGCTTCGTCCAGGAGGCGGCGCGCCGCAACCTGAACCTCACCGAGACCGCCAAGGCGCTGCACACCTCGCAGCCGGGCGTCTCCAAGGCCATCCTCGAGTTCGAGGAAGAGCTGGGCGTGGACATCTTCTCGCGCCACGGCAAGCGCCTACGACACATCACCGAGCCGGGCCAGCTGGTACTCAAGTCCATCGAGCTCATCATGCGCGAGGTCGGCAACCTCAAGCGCATCGGCGCCGAGTACGCACGCCAAGACAGCGGCACGCTGTCGATCGCCGCCACCCACACCCAGGCGCGCTATGTGCTGCCCGAGCCGGTGGCCAAGCTGCGCCGGCAGTTCCCGCAGGTGCAGATCAGCCTGCACCAGGGCAACCCCGAGCAGGTCGCGCAGATGCTGCTCGACGAGAGCGCCGACATCGGCCTGGCCACCGAGAGCCTGGCCGAGCACGAGGGTCTGATCAGCCTGCCCTGCTACGAGTGGCAGCATGTGATGGTCGTCCCTATCGATCATCCGCTGGCGCAGGTGGAGCGCGTCTCGCTGGAACAGCTCGCCGCCTATCCGCTGATCTCCTACCACCCCAGCTTCACCGGCCGCGCCCGCGTGGACCGCGCCTTCGCCGCGCGGCGCCTGACGCCTGAAGTGGTGCTGGAGGCGATCGACTCCGACGTCATCAAGACCTATGTGAAGCTGGGCATGGGCGTGGGCATCGTCGCCGAGATGGCGGTGCGCGAGGACACGCCGGGCGAAGGCCTGGTCTGGCGTCCGCTGGGCCATCTCTTCGGCCAGAACGTCGCCCGCGTCGCCTTCAAGCGCGGCGCCTATCTGCGTAGCTTCGTCTACAGCTTCGCCGAGCTGCTCTCCAGCCGGCTGAACAAGAACCTGCTCGAGCGCGCCCTGGCCGGCGACGCCAGCGACTACGAACTATGAACAAACGCCTCACCGTCAAGACGCCGGCACTGCGGAGCCGCCTGCCGCATGTCGGCACCACCATCTTCACCACCATGTCGGCGCTCGCGCAGCAGCATGGCGCGGTGAACCTCGGCCAGGGCTTCCCCGACTTCGACTGCGATCCGCGCCTGGTGGACGCAGTCACCCAGGCGATGCACGGCGGCCTGAACCAGTACCCGCCGATGACCGGCGTGCCGGCGCTGCGCGAGGCCATTGCGGCCAAGATCGCCGCGCTCTACGGTGGCCGCTACGACGCGGCCAGCGAGATCACCGTCACCGCTGGCGCGACACAGGCCATCTTCACCGCACTGCTGGCCATCGTGCATCCGGGCGACGAGGTCATCGTGCTGGAGCCCTGCTACGACAGCTATGCGCCCAACATCGAGCTCTGCGGCGGCACCGTGGTGCGCGTGCCGCTGACGCCTGGCAGCTACCGCCCCGACTTCGCGCTCATCGCCGCGGCGATCACGCCGCGCACCCGCGCGATCATCGTCAACACGCCGCACAACCCCAGCGCCACCGTGTGGACCGAGGCCGAGATGCAGCGCCTGGCCGAGCTGCTCGACGGCACCGACATCCTGCTGCTCAGCGACGAGGTCTACGAGCACATGGTCTTCGACGGCCAGCCGCACCAGAGCGTGGCGCGCTATCCGGCGCTGGCCGCGCGCGCCTTCATCGTCTCCAGCTTCGGCAAGACCTACCACGTCACCGGCTGGAAGGTCGGCTATGTGGCCGCACCCGCGGCGCTGACGGCCGAGTTCCGCAAGGTGCACCAGTTCAATGTGTTTACCGTGAACACGCCGATGCAGCATGGCCTGGCGGCCTATATGGCCGACGCGGCACCGTACCTGGAGCTCCCCGCCTTCTACCAGCGCAAGCGCAACCTGTTCCGCGCCGGCCTGGCCGCCACGCGCTTCGAGCTGCTGGCCAGCGAGGGCAGCTATTTCCAGTGCGTGGACTACTCGGGTCTGGGCAGCGATCTGGCGGCGATGGACGATGCCGGCTTCTGCCAATGGCTGACCCGCGAGGTGGGCGTGGCAGCGATTCCCTTGTCGGCCTTCTACGCAAATGGCAGCAAGGCTAAGGTGGTCCGCTTCTGCTTCGCGAAGAAGGACGAGACGCTGCAGGCGGCACTGGCCAAGCTGGCGCGGCTCTGAGTCCTTGCCCGAGCGCGCCGACTACGGCGCCGCACGTGGCGGCTCGGCCTCGTCGAGCGAGATGTCGACTTCGAGCGGCCGCGGCGGCGCCAGTGGCGCAGTGCCGGGGCGCTGCCAGACCATGGTCGCCATCATGGCGCTCGCCGGCGGGTTCGCTGCGCTGTCCAGCGGGAGAAAGAGGTCCACGTCCGCGCCGCGCACCTCTTGCTCCGAGATGTCGCGCGCCACGCCGTAGAGCAGCAGCAGATCCGCCTGCACGCCCAGGTCATAGGCCGTGGCAGGCAACACCTCCGGCACGCTGCCGTGCTCGGCATGCCCGACCAGCAGCGCCTGCAGCAACGACATCGTTGCGGCACTATCGCCCCAGCGCCGCTGGACCATCCTGAGCACCTCAGGCTGGCCCTCCAGTCCAAGGCCGCGGTCGAGCGCATCGTCCCAGGCAGGGATGGGGCGACCGAAGTGCTCGGCGAACTCTCGCGCCAGTGTCTCGAACTCGTAGCGTCTGTCGCGGCGCTGATAGATGCGCAACAGCTTCAGGTAGGGCAGTGCGACATCGCGCGCATCGTCGTGGATGTGCCGATCGAGCAATTCGATCGCGGCTTCGTCCTGCCCCAGCACGCAGAAGAACTCGGCCTGCTGCTCGAGATCGACAAGATCCTCGACCTTGATCCGGACCAGCGCAGGCCGTGCCCCGGCCGGCGCTGGCGCACTCTCGATGAACTGAAAGCTGACCGGCTCCAGCACCGGCTCCGGCGATGGTGGCGGCGCGGACTCGACCGATGCCTCATCCAGTGGTGCCGGTCCGGTCGGCTCGTAGTGAGGCGGCTGCGCCGCGGCGAGCAGCTCTGCCGATAGCGCTTGCGACAACTCGAGCGTTGGCACCGCGGCAGCGTGCTCCTGGCGATACTCGACCTGCAGCCCTGGCAGCGCCGCCGCTGGTTCGACCGCCCGCGGCTGAGCGGGCGGCAGTTCGGATGCCGGCTTTGGCGGCTGGCTCTCGGCTTCTACCTCGGCTTCGGCGGGCCCGGCGTTCGGCGCCGCGCCTTCACCGGCTTCGCCCCACCACTGCGATGCGTGCCTGAGTCGTTCCTGTTGGCGGCTGCGCCACAGCAACACCAGCAGGCCCAGCAGCAGCAGCAGCACCGCTGCAGCCAGTCCGTACACCAGCGGGTTCAGATAGCGCTCGGTGCGCGCCTGCTCCAGCTGACGACGCAGCGCGACGAGTTGGCCCTCGGCCTCGCGCTGCTCAAGCTGCAGCAGCTTGAGCCCTTGCTCGAGCCGGACCAGTCGCTCGGCCTCACTCTCCGGCAGCGCCACCGCACTGGCCGGCATGTCCGCTGCGCTGGCGGCACTGGCCGCGGCAGTTGCCCCGCTGGCCGACGCGGTATCGCTCAAGGCCTCGGCTGGCTCCAGACGCAATCGCGGTGTAGCCGCAGGCATCGGTGCAGCGGCAGGCGACAAGCCCTCGTCCGCCTTGCGCGCGGCGGACCGTTCAGCACTCTTGTCGCTGCTCCGAGCAGCGCTGCGGTCGGGGCTCTTCGGCGCAGCCTTCTCGGCCGGCTTGATCGCTTCGCCGGGCTTGGCCGCAGACCGCAACGGCGCAACGGCCGCTGGCGCAGAAGCAGCCGCGTCCCGGCTTTCGAGCCCATCGCGGCTCGCTTCGACCGCCGAGGCGCTGCGCGCTGGTGTCACCTTGCCCGCCGTGCGCGATGGCTCTGCGGCAGGCAAGCGCATCGCTTCAGGGGAACCCGGTGGCTGCGCTGCCAGCAACTCGGCAGGCCGCGCATCGGACGTGGCCAGCGCTGCCTGCAGCTGCGGCGAGAACTGGCGCACCAGTTCCGCCTGCGGCGCCGGCACCACGGCAGCCGGTACATCACTATCGACCGGATCGATGAAGGCGGTGTACTGGCGCACCAAACGGGCCGGGCAACCCAGCTGCAGGTTCACCGTGACGATGGGTTCGCTGATCTGTTGTGTGGACCGCAGGCGCAGCGCGCGCACGCTCTGCTGCGAGCCGCCCTCGAGCTCGATGCGCACCGTGCCGGGCGGCAGGCGCGCCTCACCAGCGAGGACCTCGGCAATGACGCAGTCCGGCGACAACGATTCACCACTGCCCAGCGTCAGCGGGAACAGCAGATGCAAGGGCTGCCCGAGCGAGGACAGGGTCTGCAGACGCCCCAGGCCCACGGCCTGGACGGCCTGCACGCCGAGCAACGCCGCAGCCAGTACGGCAAGCGACCGCAGCCGCGGCGGCCGCGGGTTCACGGCATGGGGAACGGTCTGGCGGGACACGTCGGTCGAGAAGGTACTGCGCCTGCTGCTGATAAGTTGCCGGCGACTCTAGCATGGCGTTACACATTGAAACGCTGCTGACCGGCTGCAAATGTGCACGCTTTGCGGCAGCCTGCACGATAGCCTCGCACCCAGAACGCGGACTCGTTGAAAATGCACGCTCCTTAGCGCCGCTCCGCGGCTGTCACGTCAGCGACTCAGCATGAATAGCCCGGTTCTTACAATTTCCGAACGCAGCAATATCGAGTCTGGTTCGTGGTTCTCCAAACTGTCCGCGCCACTGCGCAGCGACATTCTTTCGCGTGCCACGGTGCGGCGCCTGAAGGACGGCGCCTTGCTGTCCTGCCGCGGCGAGCCGGCCGAGGATTGGGTTGGCGTAGCCAAGGGGGCAGTGCGTGTCAGCACCGTGTCGCTCACCGGCAAGCAGGTGACGCTGACCTATGTGGAGCCGGGCACCTGGTTCGGCGACATCGCGCTGTTCGACGGCCTGCCGCGCACCCACGATGCGACCGCCCATGGCGAGACCACGCTGCTGTCGGTGCGCAAGCCCGACTTCCGCGACCTGCTGCAAAGGCACAACGAGCTCTACGACGCGCTGCTGCGCCTGAACTGCCGCCGGCTGCGGCTGATGTTCGATGCCGTCGAGGACCTGAACACGCGGCCGCTGGCGGCGCGCCTGGCCAAGCAGATCCTCGTGCTGGCGCGCGCCTATGGCGTGCAGCAGGGCGAGGAGACGCGCATCGGCCTGCAACTCGCGCAGGAGGATCTGGCGCAGCTGCTCGGCGCTTCCCGCCAGCGCGTCAACCAGGAGCTCAAGGGCTTCGAGCGCGAAGGCGCGGTGCGCGTGGAGCCGACACGGCTCGTCGTGCTGAGCAAAGACAAGCTGATGGCCATCGCTGGCCGCTGACGATCCCCGCGGCGCATGGCACGCGTCCCGGGAGATCCTTCACCGAACACTGAGAGGAGACCCATGGACGACGCCTACACCGGCACCCGCCCCGTCGCGCAAGCACTGGACATCCCGGCGCTGAGCGCTTGGCTGCAAGCGGCGGTACCCGGCTTTGCCGGCCCGCTGAGCATCGAGCAGTTCAAGGGCGGGCAATCGAACCCGACCTACAAGCTGATCACCCCCTCGCGCAGCTATGTGATGCGCAGCAAGCCTGGCCCGGTGGCCAAGCTGCTGCCCTCGGCCCATGCCATCGAGCGCGAATTCACCGTGATGCGTGCACTGGAGGGTTCGGCCGTGCCGGTGCCGCGCATGCTGGCGCTGTGCGAGGACGAGTCGGTGATTGGCCGAGCCTTCTACGTGATGGAGTTCATCGAGGGCCGCGTGCTCTGGGACCAGTCGCTGCCCGGCATGGACAAGGCCCAGCGCGCTGCGATCTACGACGAGATGAACCGCGTCATCGCCGCGTTGCACAGCGTGGACCACAGGGCCGTGGGCTTGGCCGACTACGGCAAGCCCGGCAACTACTTCGAGCGCCAGATCGGCCGCTGGAGCAAGCAGTACCAGGCTTCGATCACCCAGCCTATCGAGGCGATGGACAAGCTGATCGAGTGGCTGCCGTCGCACATCCCGGCCTCGGCGCGCGATGAGGCCGAGGTCTCCATCGTCCACGGTGACTACCGGCTGGACAACCTGGTGTTCCACCCCACCGAGCCGCGCGTGCTGGCGGTGCTGGACTGGGAGCTCTCGACGCTGGGCCATCCGCTGGCCGACTTCAGCTACCACTGCATGTCCTGGCACATCGTGCCGGGCGGCGCCGCGGCGCGTGGCGTCGGCGGGCTGGATCTGGCCGCGCTGGGCATCCCCGACGAGCTGAGCTATGTGAAGCGCTACTGCGAACGCACCGGCCGCAGCGACGTCGATGCGGTGATGCGCGACTGGAACTTCTACCTGGCCTACAACCTGTTCCGCATCGCCGCGATCCTGCAGGGCATTGCCAAGCGCGTGGAGGCAGGCACCGCGTCCAGCGCCCGTGCCCGCGAGGCCGGCGCCGGCGCACGTCCGCTGGCCGAGTTGGCCTGGCAGTTCGCCTTGCGCGCCTGAGGACCAGCGCCAGACCGGCCGGGGCTCAGGGCTGACGCTGAGCTTCGTCCGGCGCCGAGCTCTGCCAGGCCACCGAGGTTGTCGTCGGCCAAGGGCCGGCATCACCCAGCCGGGCGCTGACACGCTGGGCCTCGCGGCAGGCGGTCTCCAGCAGCTTCACCAGCGCCTGAATCTCGCCCAATTCGGGCGAGATCATGCTGCAGCGCAGGTAGACGTTGCCGCGCATGCTCATCATCACGAAGGCGCGCTCGGGCGGCAGCAGGTCCTGACTGGCCAGCGTCAGCGCATCGGACAACGGTCCGTCGACCCAGGCCGCGGCCAGCTCGCGATTCACCCCCAGCGCGCCAAAGCACTCGCGCACGCGCCGCGAGGCCGGCGGCCGGGCCTTGGGAAACATCACCAGCCAGCGCATCTCCTCGGGCGTGTCGGTATCGACGCGGGTGCGCAAGGTGTCCGTATAGGCTTCGAAGACGTCCTTCTCGAGCCGTTCCATCAAGCCACGAGCGATGACCATCAGCTGCAGATCGGGATTGAGCCCGGCCTCGCAGCGCATGCGCAGCTCAGTGCCTTCGATATAGATGCGCTGCGAGGGCCCCCACTCGATGCGCAGTGCGCCCGGCGTGGCCTTGGCCTGCTCGATCTGGAAGCCGCGCCCATCGCGCGCCTGGCGAAACAGCGCGCCACGCGACTCCGCCCAATCGGAGATGCCGCGCCAGCGCGCTGCATTGGCACGTGCCTGGAACCAGCCTTTGACTTGCTTAATTACCATCTGCGAGGAGAATTTGCCGCAGACTAGCCACGGTCGGATCGCGTCACTCAGTACTTGCGGAGGGCAGCCAATGATAGAAGCATATTCGTGGGCCACACCCAACGGACATAAGGTACACATCATGTTGGAAGAGTGCGGCCTGCCCTATCGGGTGATCCCCGTGGACATCGGCGCAGGCGCTCAGTTCGAGCCGCACTTCCTCGCCATCAGCCCGAACAACAAGATCCCGGCCATCGTCGATCCCGACGGACCGGACGGGCAGCCGATTTCCCTGTTCGAGTCGGGCGCGATCCTGCTGTACCTGGCCGCCAAGACCGGTCGCCTGCTGCCGACCGATGTGCGCGGCAAGTACGAGGTGCTGCAGTGGCTGATGTTCCAGATGGGCGGCGTCGGCCCGATGCTGGGCCAGGCACACCACTTCCGCATCTATGCGCCGGAGAAGATCCAGTACGCGATCGACCGCTACACCAACGAGGCCAAGCGCCTCTATGGCGTGCTCAACAAGCGGCTCGCCGCGAGCAAGTACATCGGCGGCGACGCGTACTCGATCGCCGACATCGCGGTGTTCCCGTGGATCCGGCCGTGGAAGAACCAGGGCGTCGAGCTCAGCGACTACCCGCACCTGAAAGGCTGGTTCGACGAGATCGCGGCGCGCCCGGCGGTGCAGCGTGGCGTGGAGGTGCTGACGCAGCTGCGCAAACCGACGATGGACGACAAGGCGCGCGAAGTGCTGTTCGGCAAGACGCAGTACGAGCGCAAGTGAGCTGAAGGGCGTCGGCCGGCGATGCTGGCCCGACCGGAGGGAATCGAACCCCCAACCGCCCGCTTAGAAGGCGGGTGCTCTATCCGGTTGAGCTACGGTCGGCACGCCGGGGCTGCATTCTGCCATGCAGCCCCTGGGCTCTGAGCTTCAGTCAGAAGACGGCATTGAGCACCGCATTGCCTATGCCCATCAGCGCGGCGCCGGAGATCAGGCCGGCGCAGATCGGCTCGCAGCCCTCGACCCAGATGCGGTGGCCGCGGCTGCCGGGCTGCTTGTTGCGCAGGCCCATCAGCCAGAACAGCAGCGCACCGGCGAACATCGCCAGCACCGCCTCCGGCGGCAGCACCACGCCCAGTCCGATGGCCACGGCAGACAGCGGGAAGCGGCCCTTGGTGACGATGCGCAGCAGCTCGATCGCCGCCGCGGCGATCGCCGCGACGATCATCGACACGACGGCCGAGGCCGGCAGGTCCTTGACGCCCTTAGCGATCAGTTCGGCCACGCCCTTCCACTGCAGCGCGCTGGGCATCGCGAACTGCTCGGAGACGATGGTCGCGGTGCTGCGCACGCCACTGGCATCGGCCGGCAGGAAGAGCAGGAAGTACAGCGGCACGCAGGCCAGCACGCCGGCAAAGATGCCGATCACATGGCCCCACACCTGGTGGCGCGGCTTGCCACCCAGCATGTAGCCGGGCTTGATGTCGGAAAGCAGGTTGGCCGCGTTGGACGCGATCTCAGCGGTCATGCCCGCGGGCAGCAGATTGCTGGCCGGGTTGCTGCGGTCGATCGCGCCCATCGTGAACTGCGTGATCTTGGACAGCGCGCCCACCGGCGTCCATGAGGTCAGCGCCATCGCATTGGTGCAGATGATGGTCAGCACGAAGATCAGCGGCAGCGAGACCAGCGCCAGCAGCACCGGCACGCCGAAGAACAGATGCGTGATCCAGGCGCCCAGCAGGCTGAACACCGGCACGCCGACCCAGGACACCCACAACGGCACCTCGATATGCGCCAGCACGTCGCTGCCCCTGCTGCGTGCCGCGTCGCGCTTGCCGAACAGGCCCTTGAAGGCTCCGGTCAGCAGCTTGGGCTTGGCCATCAGGCTGACCAGCGAGCCGACGACCATCATCGTCACCGCCCACCACAGCGACCACTGGTTGACGATTTCGGCACGCGACAGCGGCACTGGCGCGCCGCTGGGGCTGAGGCGCGGCGCGATATCGCCAGCCTGGATCATCAGCGGCGCCAGCACGCCGAAGTTGATGAAGCTGCCCAGCAGGCAGCTACTTGCCACCGCGATGCCCATCAAGCCCCCGACACCCAGCATCGCCATGTCCAGCGTCAGGCGCAGACCGAGCACTCGGAAATCAGTGCCGAGGATCGAGGGCGCTGCCAACTGCGCCTTCGCTGCCCACTGGTAGTAGTAGGTATCCAGCCGCTCATGGAACACCCAGGGCGACTTCATGCCCAGCCACTCGTTCATGCGCAGCAGCTTGAACTGGATCAGCTTCATCCAGCCATCGCTGATGATGGCCTGATAGAGGCCGGCGCCCAGCGCCGTCAGCCCCAGCAGCCGCGCCTTGAACATGCCCTCGCCCGCCTTGCCGTCGTAAAGCGAGTCCAGCACCACGCCGCTGGCGCGTCCTTCGGGGAAAGGCAGCTGCTCCTCGTTGATGAAGCGGCGCTTCATCGGGAAGGCCACCAGCACGCCGAGGATGGCGATCACAGCCATCCAGATCATCATCTGCCACCAGGGAATGACGACCCCGGTGATCAGCATGTAGGCCGCGAGCGAGCTGGTCAGCGGCGCGACCACATAGCCGGCTGCCGTGGCGATGGACTGGCCGCAGTTGTTCTCGAGAATGGTGAAGTCGCTACTCAGCCCCAGGCGCGCAAGTGTGCGGAACAGCGCAAAGGCCAGGATCACTGCGGTCAGGCCGACGCCGACGGTGATGCCGGTCTTGGCCGCGATGTACAGCCCGGTGGCGGAGAGGATGCCGCCAAGAAGGAAGCCGGTCAGGCCGGAGCGAAGCGTCAGCTGCGCCATGTCGCCGCGGTAGACCTTCTCAAGCCACCAGCGGTCTTTCTGCTCGCGGCTCCATGTGCGAATCTGCTCTTCGCTGAGTTGTTGTATTGCCATCGTCGGATCTGTGGTTCAGGTGGCCACAAGGAGGCGCGCCATGGCTTGTGGCCTGAGGCACTGCAGCTGGCTTGTGCCGGCCCAACGAAAAACCCGCGGGGCCGGCGGGCTCCGCGGGTTTCGCTTTTTAGTGGTCGGGGCGGCGGGATTCGAACTCGCGACCCTCTGCTCCCAAAGCAGATGCGCTACCAGGCTGCGCTACGCCCCGACTGAAGCTGCGCATTGTAGCCTGCCGCGTCAGGCTCCCGAACCATTCGCGAGCTGCTCGACGATCTCGGTGCAGTCGATCAGCCGGCCCTGGCCGTTGATGAAGGCCGTGCGCACCGGCTCGCCAGGCTGCAGCTCACGCACCGCCTCGCGATAGCGCAGCAGCTGCTGCAGATACTCGGGCTGCTGCTGCGGCGCCGGATTGAGCTTGTAGTCCAGCACCCACCACACCGGAGCGGAAGCCTCGCCCCGCAGACAGACCAGCCGGTCGATGCGCAGGTCCTGCCCGCGCCAGCTGACCACCACCTCGTTGCCGGCCCACAGCAGCGCCTCGGCAGCAAAGAAGCGCGCGCACTCGGCACTGTCGAGGATGGCCTGAGCGCTACGCGCCAGGCGTTCGCTGCGGGCCGCGTCCAGGCCGTACATCTGCGCCGCCGCGGCAAGCAGCTGCGCCCGCGGCTGCGGCCTGGGCCCGCTGGCCCACTCCAGCACGCGGTGCAGCGCCTCGCCCAGCGCGGCGCTTTCGTCCACCAGCTCGGGCGCGCGGCCGATCTCGGCCCCGGTCTCGGCAGGCTGCGGCGCTGCCGGCAATAGCGGCAGTGCGAACTCGTCCGACGCGACGAAAGACGGTGCCTCGGCCGGCACAGCCAATGCTTGCGACAGCGGCTGCAAGCGGCTCCACCAGCTCACCGAGGTGGTGGCAGCGCTGCTCTTGCGTGCCGGCGGCGTGCGGCTGAAGACCAGGCGCGAACGCGCCCGCGTCAGTGCCACATAGAGCGCGTTGAGCTCCTCGCGGCGGCGCTGCTCGCGCTCCTCGTCGAGCAGCAGCTGCAGCGAAGGCGGCGGCCGGCTCTCCGAGGCCAGGAAGGCCACGGTGCGCGGCGCGGCGTCCTGCACCTCCCAGGCCACCGCCAGGCTGCTGGTCTCGGCACGCGCCGGTGAGGCCTCGCAATCCATCACGAAGACCACGCGCGCCTCCAGTCCCTTGGCGCCATGCACGGTGAGCAGCTGCACCGCGTCGGGCAGCGTGGGCCAGGCGAGCTTGAGCGCGCGGGTCTTCAGCGCGCGCACGAAACTGTAGAGGCCCGAGTGGCGCCCGCCATCCAGGTCCAGCGCCAGCGCCAGCAGCGCATCGATCGCATGCAGCCGCGTGCGTCGCTCGCTAGGCGGCACGGCCGCGGCCAGCCGCGGCAGCAGCTCGCCGTCGGCGACCACGGCATCGAGCACATCGTGCGGGCTGCGCCAGCGTGCCAGGTCTTGCCACTGCGTCAGCAAGCGGCGCGCGCGCGCCAAGGCCGGGCTCAGGCGCGCCACGTCCAGCTGCATCAGCGCGGCCCACCAGCTCTGCGGGCTCATGCCCTCCTCGCCCGGCTGCGCGCAGCCCAGCCAGCGCACCGCGCCGGAGGCCTCGGCCAGCAGCAGCAGGTCAGCTTCGTCGGCACCGAACAGCGGGCTGCGCAGCGCATGGGCCAGCGACAGGTTGTGCCCCGGCGAGGCCAGCACGTCCAGCAGCGCGATCAGGTCGCGCACGTCGGGCGAGTCCAGCAGCGGCGTGTCCTCAGGCGCCGCATGCGGGATGCCCAGCCCCTTGAGCATCTGCGCCAGCACGCGCAGCGGCTCGCGCTTGCGTGCCAGCACGAAGACCTCGCCCGGCAAGACCTGACCCTCGGCCAGCATCGCAGCAATGCTGGCCGCGATGCGCTGCGCCTCGGCGGCGCGGCGCTGCAGCTCGGGCTCGTGACGCGGCACGCTGAGGCTGGGACGCCAGACGAGCTCGCCCTGCTCCGCCGTCGCTTCTGCCGCCGCGGCGGGCTCATCCGCCGGCGGCGGGCTCGCAACCGAGTCGTCGAGGCGGAACACACCGAGCAGCGCATCGGCCTCGCCGTCGCTTTCGGTGCTGTGGGCGCGAAAGCCGCTGTACTCGCCTGCGGCACTTGCCTGTGCGAACACTGCGTTGACCAGGCCCAGCACCGGCGGCGCATTGCGGCGCGTGTGGTCGCAGGCCAGCAGCGCGCCCCCCAGGCCCTGGCGCACGAAGTCGGCCGCGGCCGCGAACACCCGCGGCTCGGCGCGCCGGAAGCGGTAGATGCTCTGCTTGGGGTCGCCCACGATGAACACCGTCGGCGGCTGCTGACCGCTGGCGCCGCCGCCGGCACCGGCATAGCTGGACAGCCAGGCATAGAGCGCATGCCACTGCAGCGGGCTGGTGTCCTGGAACTCGTCGATCAGCAGGTGGCGCACCTGCGCGTCCAGACGCTGCTGCACCCAGCCGGCGAGCTCGGCATCGCCCAACAGCGCCAGCGCGCCGCGCTCCAGATCGTTCATGTCCACCAGGCCGCGACTGCGCTTGAGTTGCTCGTAGGCCTCGATCAGCGTCAGCGCCAGGCCGCACATCAGCCGGTGCAGCTGGGCTGCCTCGTGCTGGGCCAGCGCACGGGCCAGCAACTCCAGCTCGGCGAGCATCGCGCTGAGCGCGGGGCTCTCGCCCAGGTTCTTGCGCGGCGTGGCCTCGGCGGTGAATAGCGCCTTGAACACCGCGTCGAAGGCCGCGCGCGGATCGGCCAGATCGCTCAGCGCCTGCTCGATCGCCGCGCCGGCTTTGCGCGGCGTGGCGTTCTTCGCGCCGCCGAGCTGGCCCGCCAGCACCTGCAGGCCGGGGCGCAGCGCGGCGAAGGCTTCGATCGGATCGGCCATGCCGGCATAACGCGGCGAGACGCTGGCCGCACCGGGCACGCTGTCCAGCAGCGTGCCGGCCTGCTGCGCCAGGCGCAGCTCGACGCGCTTGTCGAACGCGGCCTCCAGCCAGCGCTGTACGCTCGCGCGGCCGCGCGTGCGCACCAGCTCGTGATAGGCCGCCCGCAGCGCCTCGTCGGCCAGCACAGCCGTATGGAAGCGCTGCCAGAGCTCAGGCATCAGGTCAGCCTCGTCCTCGACCAGCTGCAGCTCGGGAGCGAGGCCCTGGGCCTGCAGCAGCTCCAGCGGCGCGGCGCGCAACAGCTGCGAGAACCAGGCGTGGAAGGTGCGAATCTCCACCGGGCGCCCCTGCTGCAGCAGCTGTTTTTGCATACCGGCTAGCAGCGGCGCGGCGGCTTCGGCTTCAGCCGGGTCCATGCCCCGTTGCACCAGCGCCTCGACGCGCTCGGCCGTGCTGCAGCCGGCGTACTGCTGCAGCCACTGGCCCAGACGCTCGCGCATCTCGCCGGCGGCCTTGCGGGTGAAGGTGATTGCGACGATCTCCTGCGGCTGCGCGCCGTCGAGCAGCGCACGCAGGATGCGCGAGACCAGCATCCAGGTCTTGCCGGCGCCGGCGCAGGCCTCGACGACGACGCTGCGCCGCGGATCGCAGGCCAGACGGTAGAAATGCTCGCGCGCGACCAGGCGGCCGTCGACGGTATAGGCGGCGGTGGCAGGCAAGAGGCTCATGGCGCCGCCCCCGTCCAGTCGTCGCGCCGGCACAGGCCGCGCATCTCGCACCAGTCGCAGACCGAGCCCTCGCCCAGTGCCGGCATGGCTGCGCCGTCATGGATGGCCTGCAGATCGTCGGCCAGGCCTTCGATCAACACCGCAGCGGTGTCGGCCACCTGCGGATGCTCGATGGTGGCGAGGCCCTTGGCTTCGTCCAGCGCCAGATAGCAGGCCTGCTGCGACGCATCGCCCGCCTCGGCCCCCATCAGCAGCGCATAGACCGGCAGCTGCGTGTCCTCCAGCGGCTCGGCCACCTTGGCCTTGAGTGCCGCGACGCCACCGGTCTTGTAGTCGATCAGCAGCTGCGCGCCGTCGGCCGCACGGTCGACACGGTCCACACGACCGCGCAGCTGCAGTGGCGCCAGCGGTTGACCCAGTGAAGCGAAAGGCTGCAGCGCGCGCTCGAGCTCGCCGGCCTGGTAACTCGCACCGCCGGCCTCGTATGCACGCAGCCAGTCCAGGTAGCGCGGCACGAAGCGAGCGAAGCTGGCCGAATAGGGCAGGAACTCGGCTTCGCTCAGGTCCAGCGCCTGCATCTGTTCGCGCGCCGCAAGCTGCAGCAGCGCCTCGTCGTCGCCGGGCGATGAGATGCGACTCTCGTGGAACTGGTGCAGCACCGCATGCAGCCAGGTGCCGTAATCGCGCTTGTCAGCCGGCGCCTCCAGTTCGCCCTGCTCGCGCAGGCCCAACAACACACGGCCGAAGAACTGGTACGGACACTGCCGCAGCGAGTCCAGCGCGCTGGCGCTGAGCTGGGCCGGCAGCCGGCCGGGGCTGCGCGCCTCGGCGCGCGCCGAGCGCTGTGGCGTGATGGCGCTGCGCGGCCGTTCGTCCTGCCAGGCCGGCAATCCCGGCAGCCCGGCCGCGCGCAGCGCCAGCGCCAGGCGCTCGAGCAGAGGGCTGGGCGGCAGCGGCCCCTCGCCGCGGCTGTGGCAGCGCAACAGCGTCAGCGCCGGCGTGCGCAGCAGCTGGGCGAAGCAGCTGGCCTGCGCCTCGCGCTTGGCCACCAGCGTGGGCATGCCCAGGCGCTCGGCCAGCGTTTCCGGGATCAGCGTCGGCCCCGCGGGCACCGGCCCGAGGGTCTGCGCGTCGGCACCGGGCAGCACCACCGCGCCGAAGGGGCGCAGCATCGCACGGGCCAGCGGTGTGATCACAACCGCCACCGGGCCGGCGACAGGCGGCGCGTATTGCGCGGCCTCCAGCGTGGCCTCGACCCAGGCGATGAAGCCGGACAGATCCAGACGTGACTGCTGCAGCACCGCCTCGTGCGCCGAGCCCGGCCAGGGCGAGCGACGCAGCCACAAAGCGTCGAGCAGCTGGCCGCCGGCATCGTCCTCGTCCAGCCGCGCATAGGCGCCCAGCCGACGCAGGCTCTCACCCAGGGCGTCCAGCCACTCCAGCAAACTGCGCGATGCAGCGCCGGCCAGCAGCGGGGTCAGTGCCCCCTGCGCCGCGGCCCACAGACGCGCGCTGGCAGGCGCGAGCCGCTCGGGCTGCAGGGCCTGGGGACGCGCCCAGCCCTTGGCCCGGCAGCGCAGCTCCAGCGCGCTCAAGGCGCTGCTGCCATGGCGGTCGAGCAGATCCGCCGCCAGGGCGCTCTTCAGCGCGGCCAGCCAGTCGTCCAGCGTGGCCTCGCGCCTTGCAGCACGCAGCAGTGCCAGCAACTGTGTGGCCTGCGGCAGCGTGGCCAGCATCCATCCGGTCTCATCGGCGATGGACACCGACTGGCGTTCCAGCAGTGCGCGTACCCGGCGGATCAGCACGCGGTCCTGCGCGATCAGGGCCACCGGCGTGCGCCCCTGCTGCAAATGCTGCAGCACCGCAGCGGCACTGCGCTGCGCGAGCGTTTCGAAGTCCTCGCAGACATCGGTCTCTACCCGGCCAGGCAAGCCGGCGCCAGTCAAGGCCTCTTCGATCAGCAGATCGGCATTGAGCTGCAGCACCGGCCTGCCCTGCGCTTGAGCCTCGCCCAGCAGCGCGTCAGCAAGCGGGTCGGGGCCGCCGCACTGCAGCGCGACCCAGGCACTGGGCCGCAGCGCAAACAGCGCATCGGTGGCGGGCGAGCGCGGGTCGGAAGCGGCCCATTCCAGCGCCACCAGGGCCAGCGCCCGCTCCAGCCCACCGGGACCGCCCTGCTGATGCAGGCCGGCGCGGGCCTCGTCCCAGAAGCTCGGGCGCGTCGCCGGCGCCCGCTGCGCGGCCGCTCGTGCATACGCGTGCGCTGCCTCGACCAGGCGAGCCAACGCGAGCTCGTAGGCGCGAGCGTCCTCGGCTTGCAACTGCCGCGCCCAGCTCTGCCCCTGCAGCAGGCTGCGTGCGCTCAGCGCATCGACCGCAGCATCGAAGCTGATCTGCAGCGGCTGGGGCAAGGCACTCGGCCCCAGCGCAGCGGCCAGGCTGTGCGTAGTCTCGATGCGCGGCAGCCAGCGGCCCAGCTGCATCCATGCGCGGCGTGCCGGTGCCAGGTGCTGCGCGAATGGCAGCAGCACGATGGCGTCCCGGGGCTGTATGCCCTGCTCGTCGAGCCAGGCGGCAATGCGTCGCGCCAGGCTCGGCCAGAGCTCGGCGACCCGGTGAGAGTTGTCGAGGGGAACGGGCTGTTTGATCGTCAAGATGGACTGTCAGGTTGCATCAGGTCGGCGACAGCGTGGCCATGGCGTCGGCAGTGCCTCGGCGGCGACATCGCGTCGGCAAGCTTTGTGTCAGAATCATTCTGCCTTGTCGCCGTGCCCCATTTTTGTCTATTGGCCGGCCCCTCCTAGGATCTCATCCATGAGCAGCGAACTGATCAAACACATCTCCGACGCGTCTTTCGACGCCGACGTCATTCAGGCCGACAAGCCTGTCCTGGTGGACTACTGGGCCGAATGGTGCGGCCCCTGCAAGATGATCGCGCCCATCCTGGACGAGGTGTCCAAGGACTACGCCGGTCGTGTGCAGATTGCCAAGATGAACGTCGACGAGAACCGCGAAGTGCCGGCCAAATTCGGTATCCGTGGCATCCCGACATTGATGCTGTTCAAGGGCGGTCAGCTCTCGGCGACCAAAGTCGGCGCCTTGTCCAAGGCCCAGTTGACGGCCTTCCTGGACGCTAACCTATAATTCCCATCAGCAGCTGTTGCGGTTCGTTCGAATAGCTCCAACGAACCCCTCGATCCGCAACAGCCAGCTTGCCACCACGCCGGGCCTCCTCCGAGGCCATTGCGCGTGGACTCGGCGCCCAAGCTCCCGCTTTTCTCTCGCCTCGCTCTCGCCGCGCACAACTGTTGCCCGAGCCTGAGCGCTGAGCGATCAGTGCTTGTCGCAGCCGAAGTACCGGTCCGCGGCCCTTGGCAGGGCCACTGACGAATCTCAGGGTAGAACACCCATGCATCTCTCCGAACTGAAAGCGCTTCACGTCTCGGCCCTGATCAAGATGGGCGAAGAGCTGGAGATCGACAACGTCGCACGTCTGCGCAAGCAGGAGCTGATGTTCGCGATCATGAAGAAGCGTGCCAAGGCCGGCGAACAGGTCTTTGGCGACGGCGTGCTCGAAGTGCTGCCGGACGGCTTCGGCTTCCTGCGCTCGATCGAAGCCAGCTACATGGCCTCGACCGACGACATTTATCTGAGCCCCAGTCAGATCCGCCGCTTCAATCTCCACACCGGCGACCTGATCGAAGGCGAGGTGCGCGTGCCCAAGGACGGCGAGCGCTATTTCGCCCTCGTGAAGGTGGACCGCGTCAACGGCCTCACGCCCGAGGAGAACAAGCACAAGATCATGTTCGAGAACTTGACGCCGCTCTTCCCGAAAGAGCAGTTCAAGCTCGAGCGCGACAACTTCAAGGGTGAAGAGAACATCACCGGGCGGATCATCGATCTGATCGCGCCTATCGGCAAAGGCCAGCGGGCACTGATCGTCGCGCAGCCCAAGACCGGCAAGACCGAGATGATGAAGAGCATCGCGCATGCGCTGGTCGCCAATCATCCTGACTCGCACCTGATCGTGCTGCTCGTCGACGAGCGCCCCGAGGAAGTGACCGAGATGGTCCGCACGGTGCGCGGCGAAGTGATCAGCTCGACCTTCGACGAGCCCGCCGCCCGCCACGTGCAGGTGGCCGAGATGGTCATCGAGCGCGCCAAGCGCCTGGTCGAGCTGAAGAAGGACGTGATCATCCTGCTGGACTCGATCACCCGCCTGGCCCGCGCCTACAACAATGTGTTGCCCTCCTCCGGCAAGGTGCTGACCGGCGGCGTGGACGCCAACGCCTTGCAGCGCCCCAAGCGCTTCTTCGGCGCGGCGCGCAACATCGAGGAAGGCGGCTCGCTGACCATCATCGGCACTGCGCTGATCGACACCGGCAGCCGCATGGACGAGGTGATCTACGAGGAGTTCAAGGGCACCGGCAACTGCGAGATCCACCTGGATCGCCGCATGGCCGAGAAGCGCGTCTACCCGTCGATCCTCATCAACAAGTCGGGCACGCGCCGCGAAGAACTGCTGCTCAAGCCGGAGATCCTGCAAAAGAGCTGGATCCTGCGCAAGCTGCTCTACAACATGGACGAGATCGAGGCGATGGAGTTCGTGCTCGACAAGATGAAGTCCACCAAGAACAACCTCGACTTCTTCGACATGATGCGTCGAGGCGGTTGAGTCCGGCAGGGCTTCATCCTCGCTGCCGCGACGAATGCGGCAGTTCGGCCCCGGCTGCGCCCGGGGCCGCCAACAAAGTTCAGGCTATAATTTGCGTTTTTCCGCTGTCGGAAAGTGCGTCTGCATGGTGCAACGTGGCTCCCGGCACATCACAGCGAGAAGTGGCGAGAGGTCTCCCATGAAAGAAGGCATTCACCCCAACTACCGCGAAGTCGTCTTCGTGGACCAGTCCAACGGCTTCCAGTTCGTGACGCGCTCGACCGTCCAGACCAAGGAAAGCATCACCATCGACGGCAAGGAAATGCCGCTGGTGAAGCTGGAAACCACCAGCGAGTCGCACCCGTTCTACACCGGCACGCAAAAGAGCGTGGACAACCTGGGCGGCCGCGTCGAGAAGTTCCGCACCAAGTTCGCCCGCGTCGGCATCAAGAAGTAAGCCGCGCAGCGCACATAGGAAGGCAGCCTCGGCTGCCTTTTTCTTTGGTGCTGGCAGCGAACCACATGCCGGAGCTGCGGCATGATCGGTGCCCTGCCGATCAAAGGTTGTGACCGTATACCCAACAACTGCGTGAACCTGCCCAGCCCAGCCCTCGTTTCGGAACGCCACGCGCAGCGCCTGCCCCGTCTGGCGCTGCTGCTGTTCTGCGCGGCCTATGTGCTGCCTGGTCTGTTCGGTCGCGATCCCTGGCGCAATGCCGACCTCACGGCCTTCGGTTTCATGGCCAGCATCGCGCAAGGCCATGCCCCCTGGTGGCAGCCAGCAATCGCCGGCATTCCGGCTGAGGGCGGCCTGCTCTCCTACTGGGTCGGTGCACTGGCAATCAAGGCACTGCCCTTCCTCGATCCCGCCCTGGCAGCTCGGCTGCCCTTCGGTCTGGCGCTCGCGGCCGTGCTGGTGCTGGTCTGGTACAGCAGTTTCCATCTGGCGCGCACCGAAGCGGCCCAGCCGGTGCCGTTCGCCTTCGGTGGCGAGGCACCAGCGATCGACTACGCGCGTGCACTGGCAGACGGCGCCTTGCTGGCGCTGATGGCCTGCCTTGGGTTGTTGCAGCTGGGACACGAGACCACGCCGGAACTGATGCAGCTGCTGGCCATGGCGCTGTTTGGCTACGGACTTGCTGCTGCGCCGTTCCGTAGCGGCCGAGCGCGCGTCGCCGTGCTCGCCGCGCTGCCGATGCTTTCGGCAGCGGGGGCGCCTGCAGTGGCACTGGCGTTGGGGTTGGTCGGCGCCCTACTCTGCTGGCGCTCCAGCTACGCTCAGGTGCGCAGGCTGATCCCCTGGCTGATGGTGGCGGCCACGCTCGGACTCGCCTTTGCCTGGGTCTTCAAGGCCTGGGACTGGCGCGTGGCGGTCGGCGCACATGTGGACGAGCCGCTGCGCATGCTGCAGTTGCTGGCCTGGTTCTGCTGGCCGGCATGGCCACTGGCCTTGTGGACGCTGTGGCGCTGGCGTCGGCATTGGGCCCATCGGCACGTCAGTGTGCCCTTGCTGGGTGTGCTGGTCCCCCTGGTGACCAGCGCATTGATGAACGCATCGGACCGTGCGCTCTTGCTCGGCCTGCCCTCACTGGCCGTGCTTGCCAGCTTTGCGCTGCCGACGCTCAGGCGCGGCGTCGCAGCGGCCATGGACTGGTTCTCGGTCTTCTTTTTCAGCCTGGCCGCTCTGTTCATCTGGGTCTACTACGCGTCGATGCACGTCGGATGGCCGACAGCGCCGCTGGCCAATGTGCGCAAGCTGGCGCTCGGCTACGAGCCACACTTCCAGCCGCTGGCGCTCGCCTTCGCACTGGCAGGCACGCTGGCGTGGCTGTGGCTCGTGCGCTGGCGTACGGCCCGCCACCAGCATGCGCTGTGGAAGAGCCTGGTGCTGCCTGCCGGCGGCGTGTCGCTGGCCTGGCTGCTGACGATGACCCTTTGGCTGCCGGTGCTGGACTACGCGCGAAGCAACACCCCGCTTGTCGCGCAACTGCGCAGCCAGCTGCCGCCACAGTTCGACTGCCTCGCAGCGCCTCGGCAATCATTGCCGCTGCTCGCCGCACTGGAGTTTCAGGGCGGCTGGCGGATCGATGCGGTGCATGCCTTGGACCAGACGCCCTGCGGACATGCCTTGCTGCAGGCTGAGCAGAACGCCAAGCTCATCGCTCCAACCGGCTGGCATCTGGTCGGCACCGTGCGTCGCCCCACCGATCGTCAGCAGCACTACCTGCTGCTGCAACGCGCGCAGCCGAACTGAGGCAGGCGGCCATTAGCGCTGCAGCGCCGCGCCTACCGAAGGCTGAGCCGCCTCCATGCCGAGCGCCTCTTCACCGCCGCGTACCCGTACCGCAGGCAGCACGAGGCGGAACTCGCTGCCCTTGCCCACTTCGCTGTCCACCTGCAGTTCGCCGCCGTGGCGCTGCAACACATGCTTGACGATGGACAGGCCAAGGCCGGTGCCCCCCGTCTCGCGGGATCGGCTTCCATCGACACGATAGAAGCGCTCGGACAGCCGCGGCAGGTGCTCCCTCGCGATGCCCGGCCCGCTGTCGCGTACCGCAATCACGCCGCTGCCGTCAGCCTGACGCCGCCACTCCAGCGCGATATCGCTGCCCTCCGGCGTATAGCGCACCGCGTTGCTGAGTAGATTGCCGACAGCGCTGAGCAGTTCGGACTCCACGCCGGCAAGCTCGATACCGCAGGGGGCCGGCAGGCTGAAGCGATGGCGTCCACCGGACAAGGCTTGCGCGTCCGCACCCGCGCGCGCCAGCAGCGCATCGAGCGCCAGCCAGCGATCGGCTGCGGGGCGCGGGCTGCCCTCCAACTGGGCCAAGGTCAGCAGATCGCCGACGAGGCTGAGCATGCGACTGGTCTGCTGGTCCATCAGGGCCAGCACGCGCCTGCGCTCGGATTCGGTCAGCGGCAGACTGCTCATCGTCTCGATGAATCCGGTCAGCACGGTCAGTGGTGTGCGGATCTCGTGCGAGACGTTGGCCACGAAATCGCGGCGCATTCTCTCGGCGCGCTCGCGCTCAGTGACATCCTGGCTGAGCACCAGGCGCAGACCTTCGCCATAGCTGCGCACAATGGTGGCCAGCGCCCCCGGCCCGCGCGCGTTGGCCATCACCAGCGGTTGCTCGTAGTCGCCGCGATGCAGGTAATCGACGAAGGCCGGCGAGCGGACAAGATTGGTGATGCGTTGCTGCAGGTCGCGCTGCGGATCGAGGCCGAAATGGTCGGCGGCGACGCGATTGCACCACTGGATCTGCTCCTGCGCATCGAGCATCAGCACACCATTGGGCGAGGCTTCGATGGCCGAAAGGAATTGCTGCAGTTGCAGGCGCTCTCGCGCCAGGGCCTGCTCACGCAGGCGCAAGGCTCGCTCGACGCGATAACCCAGCTCGCCCCACAAGCCGGTGTCGCGCGGCGCCGGCTCATCCTGACTGCCGCGCAGCCAGCGCAACAGCCGGTGGCCGCGCACCGAGTCCAGCAGCAGCAAGACACTGGAGGCCGCCGCCACGCCGATCAGCACACCCAGAGCCGGCCGATCCAGCACCTGCTGCAGCCACAGAGCCAAGAGCGTTCCCAGCCCGATGACCAGCAGCGCGACAAAGATGCGAAAGCCGATCCAGTTCAAGACGGACCTACCGCAAAAGTCACTCGGCGAGGGCCCCGATGCTGGCAGTCAGGCGATAGCCCGCACCACGCACCGTCTCTATCATGCGCGCGCACTGTGCCTTCTCGAGCGCCTCGCGCAGGCGCTTGACGTGCACGTCCACCGTGCGCTCCTCGATGAACACATGGTCACCCCAGACGCGATCCAGCAACTGGGCACGGCTGTGCACGCGCTCCGGATGCGTCATCAGGAAATGCAGCAGGCGGAACTCGGTTGGCCCCAGCTTCAGCTCGATGCTGCCTCGGCTGACACGCCGGGTGCCGGGATCGAGCACCAGCCCGCCAATCTCGACCGCCGTGTCCAGCGCTTCCGGCGCCTTGCGGCGCAGCACGGCGCGGATGCGCGCCAGCAGCTCGCTGGTCGAGAAGGGTTTGGTCAGGTAGTCGTCGGCACCGGAGTCCAGGCCCGAAACCTTGTCAGACTCCTCGGCGCGGGCCGTCAGCATGATGATGGGCAGTTCCTTGGTACGCGGCTGACCGCGCCACTGCCGCGCCAGTGCCAGGCCCGACTGCCCCGGCAGCATCCAGTCCAGCACCACCAGATCGGGCAGCACGCGGTCCACCTCGTACTGGGCCTGGTCGGCACTGCCGGCGATGGTCACCTCATAGCCAGCGTGACGGAGATTGATGGAGATGAGCTCGGCGATCGCCGACTCGTCCTCGACCACCAGGATTCGACTCATAGGTCTTCTCGCTCCGTTCAGCGCACCATGGTTTCGATGGCCTCGGGCGTGCTGTGGCGCACGTCCTGACCCTTGACCACATAGATGATCGCTTCGGCGAGATTCTTCGCGTGGTCGCCGACGCGCTCGATCGCCTTGGCCACGAAGACCAGATCGATAGACGCGGTGATCATGCGCGGGTCTTCCATCATGTAAGTGATCAGCTTGCGCATCAGGCCGTCGAATTCCTGGTCGATCTTGTCGTCCTGCTTGAGGACGGCCAGCGCGCTCTCCACATCCAGACGCGCGAAGGCGTCCAGCGCCTTGCGCAGCTGGGCCACGGCCAGTTCCGCCTCGAATGACAGGTCGGTCATCGGCAGGCGCAGTCGGCTGGACACGCCCTCGTTGATCAGGCGCTGCACCGTGCGCGCGATGCGTGCGGCCTCGTCGCCGACACGCTCGAGATTGGCGATCGTCTTGGAGATGGAGATCAGCAGGCGCAGGTCACGCGCCGTCGGCTGGCGACGCGCGATGATGCTGTGCAGCTCGCGGTCGATCTCCACCTCCATCGCATTGACGCGCTCTTCGGTCTGCAGCACGGCTGTCGCCTGCTCGCCGCTGAACTTGACCAGCGCGTCCACCGCCTGAGCCACCTGCGACTCGACGATGCCGCCCATCTCCAGCACACGGGTGGAGATCACATTCAGCTCGGTGTCGAACTGGGTGGAAAGATGTTTGTCGCTCATCTCGCATTCCTCACTATCGTCGTCTTACCCGCCACCTTGCCCCGGCCGTCGCGCGCGGCACGCGCGCCGTCCTTCGGCAGGCATCGGACAGGCCGCAGGGACTGTCCTCTGTCCTGCCTCAGCCAAACCGGCCCGTGATGTAGTCTTCCGTGTCCTTGCGCTTGGGCTTCATGAACAGCTCGGCCGTGGGGCCGAACTCGATCAGGTCGCCCAGGTACATGTAGGCGGTGTAGTCCGAGCTGCGTGCCGCCTGCTGCATGTTGTGCGTGACGATGGCCACCGTGTAGTCACTCTTGAGCTCGTCGATCAGTTCTTCGATCTTGCCGGTGGAGATCGGGTCCAGTGCCGAGCAGGGCTCATCGAGCAGCAGCACCTCGGGCTTGATCGCGATGCCGCGGGCGATGCACAGGCGCTGCTGCTGCCCGCCTGAGAGGCCGGATCCGCTCTGTCCCAGCTTGTCCTTCACCTCGTTCCACAGCGCCGCCTTCTTGAGGGCCCACTCGACGCGCTCATCCATCTCGACGCGTGGCAGCTTTTCGAACAGGCGCACCCCGAAGGCGATGTTGTCGTAGATCGACATCGGGAAGGGCGTTGGCTTCTGGAACACCATGCCGACCTTGGCACGGACCAGCGACACGTCCTCGCGCGAGCTGAGGATGTCCTCGCCATCCAGCAGGATCTGGCCCTCGGCGCGCTGCTCGGGGTAGAGCTCGAACATGCGATTGAGCGTGCGCAGCAGCGTGGACTTGCCGCAGCCCGAGGGACCGATAAAGGCGGTGACCTTCTTCTCCGGAATGTCCAGGTTGATGTTCTTCAACGCATGGAAATTGCCGTAATAAAAGTTCAGGTTGCGGATCGAGATCTTGGTCTTCTCGTTCACGGGGGTATCGACTTTGGCGTCCATCTCGGATTGACCTCGGATGTTCGGTTAGTGCTTGTTGCGGAAGAGCACGCGCGCAAGGATGTTCAGGGCCAGCACGCCGATGGTGATGATGAACACGCCGGCCCAGGCGAGCTTCTGCCAGTTCTCGTAGGGACTCATCGCGAACTTGAAGATGGTCACCGGCAGGCTGGCCATCGGCTCGCCCAGATTGCTGGTCCAGAACTGATTGGACAGCGCGGTGAACAGCAGCGGTGCGGTCTCGCCGGACACGCGTGCCAGCGCCAGCAGCACACCGGTGACGACACCGGCCCGGGCCGCCTTGAGCGTCACGGAGCTGATCACCTTCCACTTCGGCGTGCCCAGCGCGTAGGCGGCCTCGCGAAGCGCGTTCGGGATCAGGCTGAGCATGTTCTCGGTGGTGCGGATCACCACCGGAATGACGATCAGTGCCAGCGCCAGCACGCCGGCCCAGCCGGAAAAGCTCTTGAAGCGCGCCACCACGACGGCATAGATGAACAGGCCAATGACGATGGAAGGCGCCGACAGCAGGATGTCGTTGATGAAGCGCACGGTGCTGCCCAGCCAGGTCCGCTGGCCGTATTCGGCCAGATAGATGCCGGCGAGCACGCCGATCGGCGTGCCGAGCAGCGTTGCAAGGCCCACCATCATCAGCGAGCCGAAGATCGCGTTGGCAAGGCCGCCGGTCTCAGCCTGCGGCGGCGGCGTCATCTCGGTGAAGGTGGCCATGCTGAGGCCGCCAATGCCCAAACGGATGGTCTCAAACAGGATCCACGCCAGCCAGAACAGCCCGAAAGCCATGGCAGCCAGCGACAGGGCAAGGGCGATCTGGTTGACGAGCTTGCGCTTGCGGTGCATGGCCAGACGGCCGGCATCGATGTTCTGCCTCATGAGCGGGCTCCCTCATTCTTCTTCAGGCGCGACAACAACACCTTGGACAGCGCCAGCACGACGAAGGTGATGAAGAAGAGCACCAGACCCAGATAGATCAGCGAGGCCTGGTGCAGGCCTTCGCTGGCTTCAGCAAACTCGTTGGCCAGCGCCGAGGTGATGCTGTTGGCGGCTTCGAACAGTGAAAGCGAATCCAGCTGGTTCATATTGCCGATCACGAAGGTCACCGCCATGGTCTCACCCAGTGCGCGGCCCAGGCCCAGCATGATGCCGCCGACCACGCCGGTCTTGGTGTACGGCAGCACCACCTTCCAGACCACCTCCCAGGTGGTCGAGCCCAGGCCATAGGCCGACTCCTTGAGCATCGGCGGCGTGACCTCGAACACATCGCGCATGACCGAGGCGATGAAGGGGATGATCATGATCGCCAGGATGATGCCGGCGGAGAGGATGCCGATGCCCACTGGCGGCCCCGAGACCAGCGCACCCAGTACCGGCACGCCGGTGAATACCTGCTGCAAAGGCTGCTGCACATAGGTGGCCAACAGCGGGCCGAAAACCAGCAGGCCCCACATGCCATAGACGATGGAAGGCACTGCGGCCAGCAGCTCGATGGCGATGCCCAGCGGGCGGCGCAGCCAGCTCGGCGACAACTCGGTCAGGAACAGTGCAATGCCAAAGCTCACCGGCACAGCGATCAGCAGGGCGATGAAGGAACTGGCCAGCGTGCCGTAGATCATCACCAGGCCGCCGAACTTCTCCTGTACTGGATCCCACTCGGTAGAAGTCAAGAAGCCCAGCCCGAACTCTTGAATCGCCGGCGCTGCGCCCAGCACCAGCGAGGCGATGATGCCAATCAGCAGCAGCAAGGTCAGCCAAGCCGCGCCATGCGTCAGCAACGCAAAAACTGTGTCGGCCCAGGGAGCAACGCGTCGACGCTGCGGCGGCGGGCTGTCGGGCAGGGAACGCCGCTCGGTTGCGCTCTCGGCATCGATGGCAGTTGTGGCGGGAAGTATCGCGGCCATGGGGTCTCCGCTGTCTTTGTCTTCTTGGCTAGATATGGGCATGCCGAACGGCCTCCTACTTGCACAAAGCCCGGCACCTCCTACGAGGGGCCGGGCTGCAGATCAGGCCGCGCTCAGCTTCACTTGAAGCTGATGGGCTTGCCTGCACTGTCCTTCATCTGCTCAGTCCACTGCTTGCGGACCAGATTCTTGACGCTGTCAGGCAGCGGCACGTAGTCCAGTTCGTCTGCCATCTTGTCGCCGTTAGCGAAGGCCCAGTCAAAGAACTTGAGAGCATTCGCCGCATTCGCTGCCTTGTCCTGCGTCTTGTACATCAGAATGTACGTGGGGTTGGTCAGCGGCCAAGCAGCCTTGCCCGGCTGTTCGGTGGTGATCTGGTAGAAGGTCTTCGACCAGTCGGCACCTGCTGCAGCAGCCTTGAAAGCGTCGTCGCTCGGATGCACGAAAGCGCCATCCTTGTTGCGCATCTGCGTATAGGTCATCTTGTTCTGCTTGACATAGGCGTACTCGACGTAGCCGATCGAGCCGGGCAGACGCTGCACGAATGCAGCCACACCCTCATTGCCCTTGCCGCCCGCGCCGGTCGGCCAGTTCACTGCCGTGCCCTCGCCGACCTTGCTCTTCCACTCCTCGCTCACCTTGGAGAGGTAGTTGGTGAAGATGAAGGTCGTGCCGGAGCCGTCGGCGCGACGCACCACGGCGATCTGCGCATCCGGCAGCGGCACGCCGGGGTTCAGTGCCGTCAGCGCCGGATCGTTCCACTTGGTGATCTTGCCCAGATAGATATCGGCGAGCAGCGGACCAGTCAGCTTGATTTGCCCCGGAGCGATGCCCTTGATGTTGACAACAGGCACCACACCACCGATCACGGTGGGGAACTGCAGCATGCCGTCCTTCGCAAGGTCTTCATCCTTGAGCGGCATGTCGGATGCACCAAAGTCAACCGTCTTGGCCTTGATCTGGCGGATGCCGGCGCCGGAGCCGACCGACTGGTAGTTGATGCGCGCGCCAGTCGCCTTGTTGTAGGCGTCCGCCCACTTGGCATAGATCGGTGCCGGGAAGGTTGCGCCTGCACCGGTGACATCCTGCGCCATCGCCAGCGGGGCGATGCCGAACGCCGTCGCCAGGACGAGACCCTTGCCGAATCGAGTGAAGTTCATATGGCCCTCTGCGAGTCCGTGGTTGATCGATGTCCGGCATCGTATGAACCCTCTGTGACAGAGGCATGACAACCCCAAGCCACCAAGGGAGTGGGCAGGCGTCGCAGACGTGGGAAATGCTTCGGCATTGGCGTTGTCACATGACGATCGCAATGCTGTCACATTGCCGGCGTCGGCCAGGCGAGTCAAGCCCGCACAGCATCCGCGAGCCGCTCGGCACAGCGCTGGGCCAGTTCAGCGTCAGCCGCCTCGACCATCACCCGCAACAAGGGCTCGGTGCCCGAGGCACGGATCAGCACCCGCCCCTGCTTGCCCAGTTCGGCCGTGACGTCGGCCTGCTCTTGAGCCAACCGGGAGTTGCTCTTCCAGTCCTGGCCGGGTTGCAGGCGCACATTGATCAGGGTCTGCGGGTACAGGCTCACGCCGTCCAGCAGATCGGCCAGTCGTTTGCCGGTGCGGACAACCGCCTGCAGCACCAGCAAGGCGCTGACCAGACCATCGCCGGTGGTGTGCTTGTCCAGCGCCAGCAGATGGCCGGATCCTTCGCCACCGAGTTGCCAGCCGCGTGCAGCCAGCTCCTCCAGCACATAGCGGTCGCCGACCTTGGCGCGGACGAAGTCCACATCGCGGGAGCGAAGCGCCATCTCGACGGCCATATTGGTCATCAGTGTGCCCACGGCGCCCACCACGCGCTGCCCCTGCGCCAAGCGGTCAGCCACCATCACATAGAGCAGCTCGTCGCCGTTGTAGAGCCGGCCATTGGCATCAACCATCTGCAACCGGTCGGCGTCGCCATCCAGCGCCACGCCGTAATCAGCGCCATGCTTGCGCACTGCCTCGACCAGGGCCGCCGGCGCGGTCGCACCGCAGCCCTCGTTGATATTGAAGCCATCTGGACTGCAGCCGATGGGCACCACCTCGGCGCCGAGCTCATGCAGCACGTCGGGCGCCACATGGTAGGCCGCGCCGTTGGCCGCATCGACGACGATCTTTAGGCCGCGCAGCGTGAGGTCGGAGCCGAAACTGTTCTTGCAGAACTCGATATAGCGCCCGCGGGCATCTTGCAGTCGCTTGGCCCGGCCCAGGCTGGCCGAATCGACCCAGGCCGGCGCCTGCTGCAACGCCTGCTCGACGGCGATTTCCCAGGAATCTGGCAGCTTCTCGCCCTTGGCGGAGAAGAACTTGATGCCGTTGTCGGCGAAGGGGTTGTGAGAGGCGCTGATCACCACGCCCAGTTGCTGGCGCAGCGCACGCGTCAGGTAGGCCACACCCGGCGTGGGCAACGGGCCGGTCAGCAGCACGTCCACGCCAGCGGAGGCAAATCCCGCTTCCAGAGAGGACTCCAGCATATAGCCCGAAATCCGCGTGTCCTTGCCAATCAGCACGCTGGGTCTGGCCATCTCCTTGCGCAGCACGGTGCCCACGGCGTGGCCCAGGCGCAGCATGAAGTCCGGCGTGATCGGCGACTGGCCAACCGTACCGCGAATGCCATCGGTTCCAAAGTACATGCGGCTCATTGCGAGCATCCTCCTGAATCAGTCTGTGCCTGCATTGTCCGCCATCGAAGCCAGCGCACCGCCGCCCGCCTGCCACACCTTCAGCGCGTCCACCGTCGCAGCCACATCGTGCACGCGCAGCACCCGGGCACCGTGGCTCACGGCCAGCAGCGCCGCGGCAAGGCTGGCCGCCAGCCGCTCATCCACCGGGCGACCGGTCAGCACGCCCAGCGACGACTTGCGAGACCAGCCGACCAGCAAGGGGCAGCCGAGGCCGAGCAACTCGGCCTGACGGCGCAGCAGCTCGAAGTTCTGCTCGGGCGTCTTCGCAAAACCGTAGCCAGGATCCAGCGTGATGCGCTCGGCGGCAATGCCCGCCTGGCGCAACGCGACCACGCGTCCATGCAGGAACTTGCCGACCTCGGCGACGACGTCGCCATAGTCGACCAAGCTTTGCATCGTCGCCGGCTCGCCGCGCATGTGCATCAGGCAAACGCCGGCCTGCACATGCGCGGCAAGAACCTCGACGGCGCCAGACCACTGCAGCGCCTTGATGTCGTTGATGATGTCCGCCCCGAGGTCGAGCGCGCGCTGCATCACCTCAGGCTTGCAGGTATCGACCGACACCGGCACACCCATGCCCAGGGCGGCGCGCAGCACCACCTCGATGCGCGCCCATTCCTCGTCGGCTGCCAGTACCGGGGCACCTGGTCGACTGGATTCACCGCCGATGTCGAGGATGTCCACGCCCTGTGCGAGCAACTGCTCACAGTGGGCGATCGCGCCGCGGGCGTCGCCATGCAGACCACCGTCCGAGAAGGAGTCCGGCGTCACATTGACGATGCCCATCACGCGGGGGCGGTTCAGGTCGATGCGGAATCGGGAGGTTTGCCAGAACATCGTTGAGAAAGCACGCGTCTCGCTGCAGAAATGAGAAACGGGGCACGAAGCCCCGTTGTCGCCGATCTTCGCCGCTCAGGCAGCTGCCGGTGCTTCACCAGTGCCGACAGCCGGCGGTGTGCCATCGGAGCGGCCGCCTGCAGGTGGCGTCCAGTCCTTGGGCGGACGCGGCGGACGGCCCGCCATGATGTCGTCGATCTGCTCGGTGTCGATGGTCTCCCAGTCCAGCAGGGCCTGCGCCATGGCGTGCATCTTGTCCTGGTTGTCCTCGATCAGCTTGCGGGCAATGCCGTACTGCTCGTCGATGATCTTGCGGATCTGCTGATCGACCTTGCGCATGGTCTCTTCAGACATGTTCGTCGTCTTGGTCACCGAGCGGCCAAGGAAGACTTCGCCCTCGTTCTCCGCATAGACCATCGGGCCGAGTTCGTCGGTCATGCCATAGCGCGTGACCATGTCGCGAGCGATCTGCGTGGCGCGCTCGAAGTCATTGGAGGCGCCGGTGGTCATCTGGTGCATGAACACCTCTTCGGCAATCCGTCCGCCGAACAGCACCGAGATCGTGGAGAGCATGCGCTCCTTGTCCATGCTGTAGCGATCGCCCTCGGGCAGCTGCATCGTCACGCCCAGGGCACGGCCGCGCGGGATCACCGTGACCTTGTGCACGGGATCGGTCTTGGGCATCAGACGCGCCACGAGAGCATGGCCGGCCTCGTGATAGGCAGTGTTCTTGCGCTCCTCCTCGGGCATGACCATGGACTTGCGCTCGGGGCCCATCATGATTTTGTCCTTGGCCTTCTCGAAGTCGACCATCTCCACCACGCGCGCATTGCGACGGGCGGCGAACAACGCAGCTTCGTTGACCAGATTGGCCAGATCGGCGCCGGAGAAGCCCGGTGTGCCGCGCGCCAGGATGTCGGCCTTGATGTCCTGGCCGACCGGCACCTTACGCATGTGCACATTGAGGATCTGCTCGCGACCACGCACATCGGGCAGGGTCACGTAGACCTGGCGGTCGAAACGGCCCGGGCGCAGCAGCGCGGGGTCGAGGATGTCCGGACGGTTGGTCGCGGCCATCACGATGACGCCGAGATTGGTCTCGAAGCCGTCCATCTCGACCAACATCTGGTTCAGGGTCTGCTCGCGCTCGTCGTTGCCGCCGCCCAGGCCGGCACCGCGATGGCGGCCGACGGCGTCGATCTCGTCGACGAAGATGATGCAGGGCGCACTCTTCTTGGCCTGCTCGAACATGTCGCGCACGCGCGCCGCGCCGACGCCGACAAACATCTCGACGAAGTCCGAGCCGGAGATCGAGAAGAAAGGCACCTTCGCCTCTCCGGCAATGGCCTTGGCCAGCAGCGTCTTACCGGTACCCGGAGGGCCGACCAGCAGCACGCCGCGCGGAATGCGGCCGCCGAGCTTCTGGAACTTTTGCGGATCCTTCAGGAAGTCGACGAGTTCTTTCACCTCTTCCTTGGCCTCGTCGCAACCCGCGACGTCGGCGAAGGTGGTGGTGTTGTTGCTTTCATCGAGCATGCGCGCCTTGCTCTTGCCGAAGCTGAACGCGCCCCCCTTGCCGCCGCCCTGCATCTGGCGCATGAAGTACACCCACACGCCGATCAGCAGCAGCATCGGGCCCCAGCTGACCAGGATGCTCATCAGCAGCGAGGGCTCCTCGCGGGGCTTGACGTCGAACTTGACGCCGTTGTTGATCAGGTCGCCGACGAGTCCGCGGTCCAGATAGGTGGCGGTGCTGCGCAGGCGACGGTCGTCAGTCGTGATCGCAATGATCTCGGTACCGCCATTGCCCTCCTGCAGCGTGACCTGCTTGATCCGGTTGGACCGCACCTCCTCCAGGAAGTCCGAATAGCCGATCTGGTTGCCCTGGGCCGAGCCGCGATCAAACTGTTTGAACACGGTGAACAGCACCAGGGCGATCACCATCCAAACAGCTACCTTAGAGAACCACTGATTGTTCACCGCGACTCCTTCATCCAATTCAACACGCCGCGAGTTCGCGGTCGATGCACGGCATATGGCGCCGATTCTATTGCAGTCAAGTGCTCGACCCCGATTGACATTCCCGTAGTCAACGATAGGAAAAACCGAGCATGACGCCAGCGTCTTTGCGCGGGCGTGCGCACGGCTTGCCCCTGATCAAGCCTTGAGGCCGATGCCGACCAGAAAGGTCTCTGCCGAACGGTCGCGCGAAGCCTTGGGCTTGATCGGCTTGACCTTCTTGAAGTTCTGGCGGAACAGCTCGACCAACTCGTTGTAGCCGGCGCCATGGAAGACCTTGGCCACCAGCGCACCGTCGGGCTTGAGGTGCGTGCGAGAAAAATCAACCGCGAGCTCGATCAGGTGCTCGATGCGCGCCGCGTCGGTCGACGCAATGCCCGACAGATTGGGCGCCATATCCGAGACCACCACGTCCACCGGTCGGCCGGCCAGCGCCTCTTCCAGTTGCTTGAGCACCGCCTCCTCGCGGAAGTCGCCCTGGATGAAGTGCACGCCCTCGACGGGCTCGAACTCCAGCAGGTCCAGAGCGATGATCACACCGTTGAGCTCGCCCACCGCCGCGCCGCCAGCGCCGGCCTCCTTAGGGGCGAATTTGCGGCGCAGATACTGGCTCCAGGCGCCAGGGGCGGCGCCCAGATCCACCACCACCTGGCCGGGGCGGATCAGCTTGAGCTCCTCGTCGATTTCCTTGAGCTTGTAGGCCGCACGGGAGCGAAAGCCCTCCTTCTGCGCCAGCTTCACATAGGTGTCGGTGACATGGTCGTGAAGCCAAGCCTTGTTGACCTTCTTGCTCTTTGTCTGCGTCTTCATGATGTTGCACGGATAATACGGGCATGCCAGCGATCCAACTCACCCCTGCCCAGCGCAAGGACAAGCGCGCCGATGCCCATCACCTCAACCCGGTGGTGATGATCGGTGCCGACGGTCTCACCCCTGCCGTCGTCAAGGAAACCGATGCCGCACTGAACGCCCACGGTCTGATCAAGATCCGCGTGATGTCCGACGACCGCGCCAATCGCGAGGCCATCCTCGCGCAACTGGCAGAGGAACTGAACGCCGCACCGATCCAGCACATCGGCAAGCTGCTGGTGCTGTGGCGACCGATGCCGCCCAAGACCAAGGCCGAGCGCGAAGATGCGATGCCCGGCCCCAAGACAGTCAAGATCGTCAAGTTCTCCAAGAACGGCAACAGCCGGCCGACGATCAAGAAGGTGCAAGTCTTCGGCAACCAGCGGGTCACCCAGGGCGGTGAGATCAAGCGTGCCAAGCAGCGCAAGAGCAGCGTAAAGAAAAGAGTCGCCGACTGAGGTGAAGCGGCAGCTTGGCGCGGCCGCTTAGGCTCGCGCCGTTCGCCAGGCCAGGACAAGAACCGCCAGGGTCTTGGCGGCAAAGAACAGCATCGAGATGCCGTGCAAGGCGCCGAAACTCAAGGCGCCCTGCCCGGCCCGCGCCGCCTCCATCATGGGCTGCAGCGCGTAGTAGCCGGCCACGGTGCAGAACAGTGCCAGGAGCGGCAGCAGCAACTCGGCCGTCATCACCGGCGCGGCTCGTCCATCCGGGGTGGCATCACGCTGCAGGCGCCTCGCCATCATCGCCAGCAGCAGGCCGAGCGCCAGGCTCAGCGTTGCATCCATCGAGAACAGCCGGCCGACATAGGCGCCAGCCTGCGCACGCTCCAGCGTCGCGAAGGCATTCGGCGCTGCCATTGCGGCGACGCAAAGCAACTGGCCGGCCCACAGGCCGGCCAGCAAGCCGCGTGCTCGAGCCAGCCGCATCGCTGTCAGACGTAACGGACTTCTAGCACTTCGTAACGCTTCACGCCGCCGGGCGCCTGCACCTCGGCCACATCGCCGGCTTCCTTGCCGATCAAAGCACGGGCGATCGGCGAGCTGATCGAGATCAGGCCCAGCTTCAGGTCAGCCTCGTCGTCGCCAACGATCTGGTAGGTCACCTCGGCGCCACTGGCCTCTTCCTCAAGGTCCACGGTGGAGCCGAACACCACCTTGCCGCCGGCATCCACGGTCGAGGGGTCGATGATCTGCGCCGCGGCGAGCTTGCCCTCGATCTCGAGGATGCGGCCTTCGATGAAGCCCTGCTTGTCCTTGGCGGCCTCATACTCGGCGTTCTCGGACAGGTCGCCCTGCGCGCGCGCCTCGGCAATGGCCTGGATCACGGCGTGGCGCTCAACCGATTTGAGTTGATGCAGTTCCGCCTTCAGCTTCTCGGCGCCGCGGACGGTCAATGGAATCGTGGCCATAACACTAAACCTTGATGGACAAAACGAATCCGCCGCTGCGGCCCGGGAAGCGCCCCGGGCTGCTGCGGCGGAATCTTGTGGGAGCGGAGTTTAAGCGAGTTCGGCGTGCAGCTCTTGCAGGGATTGCACCAGCAGGCCCTCCTGGTGCTTCATGCCCTCCACCGCTGCCTCGCAGCCAGCCATCGTGGTGTAGTAGGTCACCCGGTTGGCCAGTGCCGCCTGGCGGATATGGCGGCTGTCGGCAATCGCCGTGCGCGTCTCGTCCACGGTGGTGAAGACCAGCTGGATCTCGCCGCCCTTGATCATGTCGACGATGTGCGGACGGCCGTCCTTGACCTTGTTGACCACGGTCACCGGCACGCCGGCCTCGGCGATGGCCGCGGCCGTGCCCTTGGTCGCGACGACGCCGAAGCCCAGCGCATGCAGATCGCGGGCGACGGCGACGGCGCGGGCCTTGTCGCTGTTCTTCACCGTGATCAGCACGTTGCCCGAGCGCGGCAGGCGCGAGCCAGCGCCGAGCTGGCTCTTCAGCATCGCCTCGCCGAAGGTCCGACCCGCGCCCATCACCTCGCCGGTGGAGCGCATCTCAGGCGACAAGATCGGGTCGACGCCAGGGAACTTGTTGAAGGGGAACACCGCTTCCTTGACGCTGAAGTACGGCGGCACCACCTCGTGCGGCACACGGCCATTGCGGTCCTTCTGGTCCTTGAGCTTGACGCCGGCCATGCAGCGCGCGGCCACCTTGGCCAGCTGCTGGCCAGTGGCCTTGCTGACGTAGGGCACGGTGCGCGAGGCACGCGGATTCACTTCGAGCACATAGACCGTGCAGGCCGCGAGGCCCTTGGTGACGTCGCCCTGGATCGCGAACTGCACGTTCATCAGGCCGATGACCTTCAGCGCGCGGGCCATCGCCGCGGTCTGGCGGCGCAGCTCGTCCTGCAGGTCGGCCGCCAGCGTGTAGGGCGGCAGCGAGCAGGCCGAGTCGCCGGAGTGGATGCCGGCCGCCTCGATGTGCTCCATGATGCCGCCGATCATCACGTCGGTGCCGTCGGAGATGCAGTCCACGTCCACCTCGACCGCATCCTCCAGGAAGCGGTCCAGCAGCACCGGCGACTTGTCGGAGACGCGCACCGCTTCGCGCATATAGCGCTCCAGGTCCTTGTCGCCGTGCACGATCTCCATCGCGCGGCCGCCCAGCACATAGCTGGGACGCACCACCAGCGGATAGCCGATCTCGTTGGCCAGCTGCACGGCGGACTCTTCGGTGCGCGCGGTGCGGTTGGGCGGCTGGCGCAGGCCCAGCTCGTGCAGCAGCTTCTGGAAGCGCTCGCGGTCCTCGGCGATGTCGATGCTGTCAGGCGTGGTGCCGATGATGGGCACGCCTGCACGCTCCAGGTCCAGCGCCAGCTTCAGCGGCGTCTGGCCGCCGTACTGCACGATCACGCCAACGGGCTTTTCCTTGTCGACGATCTCGAGCACGTCCTCCAGCGTCACCGGCTCGAAGTACAGGCGGTCGCTGGTGTCGTAGTCGGTCGAGACCGTCTCGGGGTTGCAGTTGACCATGATGGTCTCGTAGCCGTCTTCGCGCATCGCCAGCGCGGCGTGCACGCAGCAGTAGTCGAACTCGATGCCCTGGCCGATGCGGTTCGGACCGCCGCCCAGCACCATGATCTTCTTCTTGCTCGTCGGCTCGGCCTCGCACTCCTCGTCATAGGTGGAGTACATGTAGGCGGTCTGCGTGGCGAATTCGGCCGCGCAGGTATCCACGCGCTTGTAGACGGGGCGCACGTTCAGCGCATGGCGCTTGGCGCGCACCTCGTGCTGGTTGGTGCCCAGCAGCTTGGCAATGCGCTTGTCCGAGAAACCCTTCTTCTTCAGCAGGCGCAGCTCGTCGGTCGACAGGCTTTCCAGCTTGCGGCCGGCCAGCGCCTTCTCGATCTTGATCAGCTGCTCGATCTGCGCGAGGAACCAGGGGTCGATCGCGGTCTCTTCGAACACTTCCTGCAGGCTCATGCCGATGCGGAAGGCGTCGCCGACGAAGAGGATGCGCTCGGGGCCGGGCTCGCCGATCTCCTGCACGATCTCCTCGCGGTCGCTGCTGCGCTCGGACAGGCCGTCGATGCCGGTCTCCAGGCCGCGCAGCGCCTTCTGGAACGATTCCTGGAAGGTGCGGCCCATCGCCATCACCTCGCCTACCGACTTCATCTGCGTGGTCAGGTGCGAGTCGGCCATCGGGAACTTCTCGAAGGCGAAGCGCGGAATCTTGGTGACCACGTAGTCGATCGAGGGCTCGAAGGATGCCGGCGTCACGCCGCCGGTGATGTCGTTCTTCAGCTCGTCCAGCGTGTAGCCCACGGCCAGCTTGGCAGCGATCTTCGCGATCGGGAAGCCGGTGGCCTTGGAGGCCAGTGCCGAGGAACGGGAGACGCGCGGATTCATCTCGATGACGATCATCCGGCCGTTCTTCGGATTGATCGAGAACTGCACGTTGGAGCCGCCGGTGTCCACGCCGATCTCGCGCAGGATCGCAATCGAGGCATTGCGCAGCAGCTGGTATTCCTTGTCGGTGAGTGTCTGCGCAGGAGCGACAGTGATCGAGTCGCCGGTGTGGATGCCCATCGGGTCCAGGTTCTCGATCGAGCAGACGATGATGCAGTTGTCGGCGCGATCACGCACGACTTCCATCTCGTACTCTTTCCAGCCGATCAGCGATTCCTCGATCAGCAGCTCGTTGGTCGGCGACAGGTCCAGACCGCGCTTGCAGATCTCTTCGAATTCTTCCGGGTTGTAGGCGATGCCGCCGCCGGTGCCGCCCAGCGTGAAGCTGGGGCGGATGACCATCGGGAAGCCGGTGCCGCCGATCTCGGCCTGGATGCGCTTCTGCACGGCCCAGGCCTCTTCCAGCGTATGCGCGATGCCCGACTTGGCCGAGTCCAGGCCGATCTTGGTCATCGCGTCCTTGAACTTCAGGCGGTCCTCGGCCTTCTCGATCGCATGCTCGTTGGCACCGATCATCTCGACCTTGTACTTCTCCAGCACGCCGTGCTTGTGCAGGTCCAGTGCGCAGTTCAGCGCGGTCTGGCCGCCCATGGTCGGCAGGATCGCATCCGGGCGCTCCTTGGCGATGATCTTCTCGACCACCTGCCAGGTGATGGGCTCGATGTAGGTCACATCGGCCGTATCCGGGTCGGTCATGATGGTCGCCGGATTGCTGTTGACCAGGATGACCTTGTAGCCCTCTTCGCGCAGTGCCTTGCAGGCCTGGGCGCCGGAATAGTCGAACTCGCAGGCCTGACCGATGATGATCGGGCCGGCGCCGATGATGAGGATGCTCTTGATGTCGGAACGCTTGGGCATGTCGTCTTTACTCCATCAGGCCTTAGCCATCAGACCGATGAAGCGGTCGAACAGATAGGAAATATCGTGCGGGCCGGGGCTGGCTTCCGGGTGGCCCTGGAAGCAGAAGGCCGGCTTGTCGGTGCGGGCCAGGCCCTGCAGCGTGCCGTCGAACAGGCTCACATGCGTGGCGCGCAGATTGGCCGGCAGGCTCTTGGCATCGACCGCGAAGCCGTGGTTCTGGCTGGTGATCGAGACGCGGCCGTTGTCCAGGTCCTTCACCGGGTGGTTGGCGCCGTGGTGGCCGAACTTCATCTTGAAGGTCTTGGCACCCGAGGCCAGCGCCATGATCTGGTGACCCAGGCAGATGCCGAAGGTCGGGATGCCAGTCTCGATCAGCTCGGCGGCGGCCTTGATCGCGTAGTCGCAGGGCTCCGGGTCGCCGGGGCCGTTGGACAGGAACACACCGTCGGGCTGCAAGGCCAGCACCTCGCTGGCCGGCGTCTGCGCCGGCACCACTGTGATCTTGCAGCCGCGCGAAGCGAGCATGCGCAGGATGTTGTGCTTCACGCCGAAGTCGTAGGCGACGACGTGGTACTTCGGCGCCGTCTGCTCGCCGTAGCTTGTGCCCAGCACCCATTCGGTCTGGGTCCAGACCTCGCGCTGCGTGCGGCTCACCACCTTGGCCAGGTCCTGCCCGGCCATGCTCGGCGCGGCCTTGGCCTTGGCCACCGCATCAGCGATGTGGGCATCGGTGATCGTCTCGCCAGCGGCCAGCGCCAGGATGCAACCGTTCTGCGCACCTGTCGTGCGCAGGATGCGCGTCAGGCGGCGCGTGTCGATGTCCGCGATCGCGACCGTGCCCTCGTCCTTCAGGTACTGGCTCAGGCTGCGCGTCTTGCGGAAATTCGATTCGAGGAGGGGCAGGTCCTTGATGATCAGGCCGGCGGCATGGATCTTCTTGGCCTCGACGTCCTCGTCATTGACGCCGTAGTTGCCGATATGCGGATACGTCAGCGTGACGATCTGCCGGCAATAGCTCGGGTCGGTGAGGATTTCCTGGTAACCGGTCAGCGAGGTGTTGAACACCACTTCGCCGACGGTATGACCGGCAGCGCCGATCGAGGTGGCTTTGAAGACCGTGCCGTCTGCCAGTGCGAGGATCGCCGGGGAGGAGGAAAGCAGCTCGGGCAGCACGGGTAACTCCGTTATTGTGCGCGCGCCCAGCTCTGCTCCTTTTCGACGCCGCGCGCGCCTGTGGGCGCGCGCAATGTGAGCCTGAGTCCGGTGAGGGAAACGGTAGGGGTTTCGCTGGGAGGCGGGGGGTTGTAGGTAAACCTGCGAAGTATAACCCACCAGGGTAATTACCGAGGCATTCCAGCCCACATCCGCCCCCCCCGAGGCGGGCAGTCGCAGCCCGCCGGTGCGCATCTCGCCCGCGCTCAGCCCAGCGCGGCGATGCCGGCACGCGCGATCTGCGCGTCTTCACTGGATTTCACGCCGCTGACACCCACGGCACCGATGCAGTGACCATCGGCCATCACCGGCACCCCACCCTCGAGCAGGCCTTGCAGCCCGGGCGCACTCAGGAAGGACACGCGGCCCTGGTTGATCACGTCCTCGTAGACCTTGGACTCGCGGCGGCCCAGCGCCGCCGTGTTGGCCTTGGCCGGGGCGATCTGTGCCGAAATCGCCGGCGCGCCGTCGAGGCGCTGCAGCCACAGCAGATGCCCGCCGTCATCGACGATGGCGATGCTCACCGCCCAGTTGTTGGCGATTGCCTCGGCCTCAGCCGCAGCGGCAATGCGCCTGGCGTCGTCCAGAGTCAGATAGGGTTTGCTCTTCATGGTCTTGCCCCGCGGTGAAAAGGCCCCACTTTAGCCCCGTACCCGGCTGCAATGGCTCGCCAAGCGCACGCCCCTCATGCGGGTCAGGCCCTATGCCAGCGCACCGGCAGCGTCGTCGGATGCCCCCTAGAATGCACAGCTGACGCATGCCGGACTGAAGCCAGCGGCAGCGTCGGCAACTCATTGGAGGATCTATGAACGAAAGCCTGCAAACTCAATACGGTGGCGCTTATGGCACCAGCCTGGCGGCCGACCGTCAGCGCGTGCTGCGCAACACCTACTGGCTGCTGGCCCTGTCCATGGTGCCCACCGTGCTCGGCGCCTGGGTCGGCGTGTCCACCGGCATCATGGCCAAGATGGGCTTTGGCCTGAGCACCATCCTATTCTTTGTCGGCGCCTTCGGCCTGATGTTCGTCATCGAGAAGAACAAGAACTCCAGCATCGGCATCTATGCGCTGCTGGCCTTCACCTTCTTCATGGGCCTAATGCTGTCCCGCCTGCTGGCGCAGATCCTGGGTTTCCGCAACGGCAGCAGCCTGATCATGACGGCCTTCGGTGGCACGGCCGCGATCTTCTTCGCGATGGCCACGTTGGCCAGCGTGATCAAGCGCGACCTGTCCAGCATGGGCAAGTTCCTCTTCGTCGGCGCGATCATCATCCTGGTGGCGGGCTTGGTGAACATCTTCCTGCAGTCCAGCGCCTTGATGCTGACGCTGATGGTGCTTGCCATGGTCGTGTTCTCGGCCTTCATGCTCTATGACATCAAGCGCGTGATCGACGGTGGCGAGACCAACTACGTGTCGGCCACGCTGGCGATCTATCTGGATGTCTACAACGTCTTCCAGAGCCTGCTGTCGCTGCTGGGCATATTTGGCGGGGAGCGGGACTGATCTCCCACCCCCTACCGGCTGCGCCGGCCCCCTCAAGGGGGCGAGCGCGGCGGCCCGGCAGAGCCGGATCCGCGCGCTCCGCGCGATGAGGTGCGAGCTGCGCCGCAACATGAAACAAGGGCCCCATTGGGGCCCTTGCTGTTTCTGCACTTGGATCAGCGCTCGAAGACTGCGATGCTTTCGACGTGTGCGGTATGCGGGAACATGTTCACCGCGCTCGCGGCCGTACAACGGTAGCCAGCCAGGTTGACCAGCAGGCCGGCGTCGCGCGCCAGCGTGGCCGGATTGCAGGACACGTAGACGATGCGCCGGGGCGGCGTCCAGCCAGGCGCCAGGCTCGGGTCCTGTGCGATGTCCGCGATCGCCTTGGCCAGCGCGAAGGCGCCCTCCCGCGGCGGATCGACCAGCCATTTTTCCGCCACGCCATCAGCGGCCAGCAGCGCCGGCGTCATCTCGAAGAGATTGCGCGCCACGAAGCTGGCCTTGTGCGCCAGACCATTGCGCTGCGCGTTCTCGCGCGAGCGCTGCACCAGGGCCTCGCTGCCCTCGATGCCCAGCACCTCGCGCGCCTGCGTCGCCAGCGGCAGCGTGAAGTTGCCCAGGCCGCAGAACCAATCGATCACACGCTCGTCGCGCTGCACCTGCAACAGGCGCAGGGCGCGGCCCACCAGCACGGTGTTGATGTTCGGGTTCACCTGCGTGAAGTCAGTCGGCTTGAAGGGCATGGTGATACCGAACTCTGGCAGCGCGTAGGCCAGTTCCGGGCCGCCTTCGTCGAGCAGCCGCACGGTGTCCGGCCCCTTGGGCTGCAGCCACCATTGCACGCCAGCATGGTTGGTAGCGAACTCGCGCAGCTTGGCCTTGTCGCCCTCGGGCAGCGGGTTCAGATGGCGCAGCACCAGCGCAATGACGGTGGCCGCACCATTGTCGCCCATCGCCAGCTCGATCTGCGGCAGGCGATCGCGCTCGGCCATGCTGCCAATCAGCTCGCGCAGCGGCAGCAGCAGATCGCTGACCACCCGGGGCACGACCTTGCAGACTTCCATATCGGCCACGTAGCGGCTCTTGCGCTCGTGGAAGCCGATCAGCACATGGCCCTTCTTCGGCACATAGCGCACCGAAAAGCGTGCGCGATAGCGGTAGCCCCAGGTCGGCCCTTCGATCGGGCGCAGCAGGCGCTCGGCCTTGACCTTGCCCAGGTGCCAGAGGTTGTCCTCCAGCACGCGCTGCTTTACCGCCACCTGCGCGGCCGGATGCAGGTGCTGCATCTTGCAGCCGCCGCAGGCACCGGCATGCAGGCCGAAGTGCGGGCAGCCCGGTGTCACGCGCTGCGAGCTCTCGCGGCGCATCGCCACCAGCGTGCCCTGCTCCCAGTTGTTCTTCTTGCGGCCGACGGTGACCTGCACCTCTTCTCCGGGCAGCGCCCCTTCGATGAAGACCACCTTGCCTTCGGCGTTGTGGGCCACGCCCTGGGCCTCCAGGTCAAGCGACTCGACCTTGAGCCATTCGTTCTGTTGCGTCATGGGGCGGAATTATCCGCGCCCTGCGGCCAACGCTCAGAACAGCGAATCGCGGCTGACGCCTCGTCGCTGCATCGCGCGCTTGAGCTTGGCCAGCGCCTCGATCTGGATCTGGCGGATGCGCTCGCGCGTCAGACCCAGGCGCACCGCCAGCACATCCAGCGTCTCGGGCTCGCGGTCCGAGAGGCCATAGCGCCCGGACAGCACCTCGCGTTCGCGCTCGCTCAGCGCGGCCAGGCCCTGCTCCAGCAGGCTCTCGATCTCATGATTCAGCCGCTGCCCGGCCGGATCGGCGGCCTGCTCGTCGGCGACCAGATCGACCATCGCCTCGCCGCCCTCGCTGTCGCGATCCACCGGCGTGTCCAGCGAGCTCGGCAATTCCGCATAGGCCAGCAGCTCGACCACGTGGGCCAGCGGCAGGCCCGTGGCAGCGGCGATCTCCTCAGCCTTCACCGCGGCACCGCCGTTCTGGCGGTGCAGGGCCTCCAGCGCGCGCCGCGTCTTGAGCACCTGATTGAGTTCGCGCACGATGTGCACCGGCAACCGCACCAGCCGAGCCTGGTGCATCAGCGCGCGCTCGATGCCCTGGCGTATCCACCAACTCGCGTAGGTGGAGAAACGAAAACCGCGCTCCGGCTCGAACTTGCCGATCGCATGCATCAGCCCGAGGTTGCCCTCCTCGATCAGGTCGCCCATGGGCAGGCCGCGTCCGAGATAGTTCTTCGCGATGCTGACGACCAGACGCAGGTTGTGCTGGATCATGGCCTGTCGCGCTGGGAAGTCGCCGGCGCGCGCACGCACCGCGGTCTCGTACTCCTGCTCGGGCGTCAGCAGCGGAGTGCGGCGAATGTCTCGCAAGTAGGCCTGCAGCGCATTGCCGGCCTCGATGTCAGCCAGCCAGCCCGCCCGGCGCAGCGACTCCAGCGCCTCGTCGTCGGCCGGCGGCTCGCCGGGCCCGGGCGCATCAGGCGCGGCGGCTGCCTGCTCAGCATGGGCGAGGAGCGCTGCGGCGAGGACGGCTCGACGCTCCGGGTGGGGTGCAGCGCGCTTCATCGACACTCACCTCCACCCCTCCTGCAGCGATCAGCGGGCCGGCAGCAGACGAGCCGGGTCTATCGGCTTGCCCTGCTTGCGCACTTCGAAGTGCAGCTTGACCTGATCCGCGTCGCTGGAACCCATTTCGGCAATCTTCTGGCCCTTGCGCACCACCTGGTCTTCCTTTACCAGCAGCGTCTGGTTGTGCGCGTAAGCCGTCAAGTACGTGGCGTTGTGCTTGATGATGACCAGGTTGCCGAAGCCACGCAAGCCCGAACCCGCATAGGCGACGCGGCCGTCCGCTGCCGCATAGACCGGATCGCCGGCCTTGCCGCTGATGGCCAGCCCCTTGTTGCGTTGCTCGTCGAAGCCGGCGATGACGCTGCCGGCAGCCGGCCAGGTCCAGGCCACGTCTTCGTCGCTGACGGCCGCCGCCGCCGGCGCGGCAGTCGCCGGCGCGGCGGAGACCACTGGAGCGGCCGCGGGGCCGGCCGCAGCGGTCGGCTTGCCATCCAGCGGACGGCTCTCCACCTTCGCACTCGCGACCGGCTTGGTGCTCACGCTGGCAGTTTCGACAGCAGGCGGCGCCACGCGCAACACCTGCCCCACCTCGATACGGTTGGGATTCTCGACGTTGTTCCAGCGAGCGATGTCCCGCCAGTTCTGACCACTCTCCAGAGCGATACGGATCAGCGTGTCGCCCGGCTTGACCGTGTAATAGCCCGGCTTGCCCTCGTTTTCGGCACCCGGTGCCGGGGGCTTGACCTCGGCTGCGGCAGGGGCCGGCGTGGCAGCAGGCGCGGTCTTGACCGGCGCGCCGACGCTGCGATCCTCGACCGGCGCGCGATGCTTGGGCAAGGCACAGCCGGCAAGCGCCGCAGCGAGCGCAATCGAGGTCAACAGGGAGGCCGTGGTTCTCTGGGTGTTCGCTTGCATGCCTGATCGATCCAGTCGTTCGGGGATCGCGGCGCAGCGCCACGACCCTCACATGACGCCGGATTTTAGAGGTACGAAGAGCACCGCCTCATGGTGGCTGCGCATGAAGCGGCTGAGCCCGCTGTCGACGACATGATCGACGACCACCAGCACCTGACCCCGTCCGCCCGGCGCCTGCATCGGCGCGACAAGCCGGCCGCCCGGTGCCAGTTGCTCGAGCCAGGCCTGCGGCAGGTCCTCGCCGCCGGCGGCGGCAATGATGGATTCATAGGGGCCGCCCGGCTTGTGACCCAGGCGGCCGTCGCCATAGATCAGCCGCACCTGGGCAATGCGCTGAGCGCCGAGATGACGGTGCGCCTTGTCATGCAGCGGCTTGAGCCGCTCGATGCTGGTGACATGCCGGGCCAGCCGCGCCAGCACGGCGGCCTGGTAGCCGCAGCCGGTGCCGATCTCCAGCACTCGCCCCAGATGCCCCTGCTGCGCAGCAGCGCCGGCCAGCAGCAACTCGATCATCCGGCCAACCACCGAGGGCTTGGAGATCGTCTGGCCGTGCCCAATCGGCAGGCTGGTGTCCTCATAGGCCTGGATGGCCAGTGCGGTATCGACGAACTCATGGCGCGGCACTTCGGCCAGGGCCTGCAGTACACGCTCGTCGCTCAAACCCTCGCGCCGCAGGCGCTGCACCATGCGCTGGCGCACGCCGGACGAATCCAACCCCAGGCCGCTGGGGGCGACCTGGCGCGCCGCATCGACAGTGGCCTGCCGCAAATGGCGCTGCGGCATCAGCAGCTCGCGCTGCGCCTGGGCAGCACTGCCGCGCGAAGCCACGCGCTCCAGCGGCAGCGGGAAACGGCGCGGCTTGGGCGCGTCGTCGCTCATGCGTTCGCGCCCAGCCGCGAGCGCCAGGCCGGCAGCGTCGCGTGGTCGGTCAGGTCCACTTGCAGCGGCGTGATCGACACCTGTCCGTTGGCAGTGGCATGGAAGTCGGTGCCCTCGCCGGCCTCGCGCGCATCGCCAGCCGGACCAATCCAGTAGATCGGCTCGCCGCGCGGATTGGTCTGGCGAATCACCGGCTCACTGGCATGACGCCGACCCAGCCGGGTGATGCGCCGCGGCAGCTCGGCCACGTCGGCACGGTTGGGCATGTTCACATTCAACAGGAAAGGCTTGTCCAGGCCCCCGGCGATGACCTGCTCGACGATGGCGCGCGCGGTGCGTGCCGCCGCCTCGAGATGGCCCCAGCCCTTCTCCACCTGCGAGAAGGCAATCGATGGGATGCCGAACAGGAAGCCTTCGGTCGCCGCCGCGACGGTGCCCGAATACAGCGTGTCGTCGCCCATATTGGCGCCGTTGTTGATGCCCGAGAGCACCAGGTCGGGCCGGTAGTCCAGCAGCCCGGTCAGCGCCACATGCACGCAGTCCGAGGGCGTGCCATTGATGTAGCGGAAGCCGTTCGCTGCAGTGAACACCGACAGCGGCCGGTTCAGCGTCAAGGCGTTGGAGGTGCCGCTGGCGTTCTGCTCCGGAGCGATCACGTCGATCTGCCCCAGGCCCTGGCAGGCCTGCACCAGGGCATGCAGCCCGGGCGCCAGGTAGCCGTCGTCATTCGCGATCAGGATGCGCATGCAGCGGATTGTAGGCAGCGCGTCACCTCGGCGACCCCGGCACAAGCCCTGCTTGCCTATCATCAAGCGAGTCCCCAAGAACGAGGAGCGAAGAACATGCAAGCCTGGTTGTGCGAGAACCCCGTCGGCGTCGAAGCCCTGGTGTGGAAGGAACTGCCCACACCCGAACCCGGCCCGGGCCAGATCCGCGTGGCCATCAAGGCCGCCAGCCTGAACTTCCCCGACCTGCTCATCGTCCAGGGCAAGTACCAGATGAAGCCGCCGACACCTTTCGTCCCCGGCACTGAATTCGCCGGCGTGATCGATGCGGTCGGCGAAGGCGTCAAGGGCTTCAAGCCCGGCATGGCGGTCGCCGCCTTCGCCGGCACCGGCGGCTTCGGCAGCCACGCCTGCATCCCGGCGGCACTCGCGATGCCACTGCCCCCGGGCTTCCCCTTCGAAGACGCCGCGGCCTTCATCTGCACCTACGCGACCAGCCACCATGCACTGATCGACCGAGCCGCACTGCAACCGGGCGAGACCGTGCTGGTGCTCGGCGCCGCCGGCGGCGTGGGTACGGCGGCGATCCAGATCGCCAAGGCGGTCGGCGCGCGCGTCATTGCCGCCGTCTCCTCCGAGGACAAGGCCAAGCGCTGTCTGGAGATCGGCGCCGACGCGACGATCAACTACGCGCAAGGCGATCTGCGCGAGCAGATCAAGGCGCTGACCGATGGCAAGGGCCCGGACGTGGTGGTGGACCCGGTCGGCGGCGATCTGGCCGAGCCGGTGTTCCGTTCCATCGCGTGGCGTGGCCGCTACCTGGTGATCGGCTTTGCCCAGGGCGCCATCCCGGCGCTGCCGCTGAATCTGGCCCTGCTCAAAGGCGCGTCACTGGTGGGCGTCTTCTGGGGCGAATTTGCCAAGCGCGAGCCGCAGCGCAATGCCGCGATGATGATGGAGCTGGCCAGCTGGTATGCCCAGGGTCGCATCAAGCCGGTGCTGGACTGCGTGCTGCCTATGCAGCAGTTGCCCCAGGCTTTCGCCCGCATGGCCAGCCGGCAGGTCGTCGGCAAGGTCGTACTCAACACCTGACCCTTGGCTGACGCGTCACGCAGGCGGCGGGAACAAATCGCAACGCTGCCCTGCTTTCGCGGGGCACGCACGGCCGAGCTAGTGCGCTAGGATGAAGCCATCCGGAGCCGCATGCCATGGCCGTCAAAGTACTGATCATCGAAGACAACCCCGTCGCCCGCAGCTTTCTGTGCCGCGTGGTGCGCGAGAGCTTCAGCGATCCGATGGACATCGTCGAGGCCGGCGATCTGGAAGGCGCGCGCCGTCAGGTGGCTCGCCTGGCCCAGGAGGGCCATGAGCAGGGCTTCAAGCTGATCCTCGTCGATCTCGAACTGCCCGACGGCAACGGCATGGAGTTCCTCGCCGAGTTGGCAGGCTCGCCGGCGGTGAAGGTGGTCACCACGCTCTACTCGGACGACGACCACCTCTTTCCCGCGCTGCAGTGCGGCGCCGATGGCTACCTGCTGAAGGAAGACCGCTTCGAGGTGCTGGTTGAAGAGCTGCAGCGCATCGTGCGCGGTCAGCCGCCGCTGTCACCCGCGATCGCGCGTCGACTGCTGTCCCACTTCCGCCCCGGTTCCACTGGCGACAGCGGGCCGATGAGCCTGAATTCCGGCTTCGGCTCCTTCTCGGCCACCGGTCACGCGCATTCGCGGCCGGTGGTGCTGGATCCGCCACCGGAGTGGGAGCGGCTGACGCCGCGGGAAAACGAGGTGCTGACCTACCTCAGCAAGGGCTTCACGATCAAGGAGATCGCGAACCTGATGGGCATCAAGTGGTTCACCGTGAACGACCACATCAAGTCCATCTACAAGAAGCTCAATGTCTCCAGCCGCGCCGAAGCTGCGGTGCTGGCGAGCAAGCAGGGCCTGGTCTGAACCGGCGCCGCCGACGCGGCGCGTCATCTCCGTGGCCCTGACTGCAATGCCCCGGCTGCGCGATCAGCGCAGCGTCACCGGCATCAGCCGTTCCTTGGCTTCCACCTTGCTGTCCGGATCCATTTCGATCGCGACCTGGGTACACACCGCCCGGCACAGCGCGGCAACGCGCTCGCTTTGCAGGCGATAGTAGATCTGCGTGCCTTCGCGGCGCTTGTGCAGCACGCCGCTGCGATACAGCGTGGCCAGGTGCTGCGACATGTTCGGCTGCGTCGTGTCGATCTCGCTGAGGAGCTCGGACACGTTCTTCTCGCGCTGGCAGACGGCGCTGATGATCTTCAGTCGGATCGGCGTCGACAGCAGCGAGAACAGTTCGGCGACGGAATCGAAGACACGGTCTTCTGTGCTGCGCTCTTCTTCCATGATCAAGAATGCCAGTTGAGCATGGGCCGATTCTATTCGTTGTTGCCGATATAAGGAGCCTCAAACCGCCTACCGGGCCCGCTTATTTATGGCGGTAGTGGTCGCGATTGAGCACGGCAGCAACCGCGGTCACTTCCTCGGGAAAGAGGCCGAGGTTCAGCTCGGTATTGCACTGCTCGACCATGCCGCGCAGCAGGCCAGCCGTGTTGATGCGTCCCATAGGCCGATAGATGGCAGAGCCATCGCCACCGACGCGGCGCACATGACACTCGCTGCAGCGATGCTCTGCGATCAGGCGCTGTCCCAGCGCCAGATCGGCATCGCGGTAGATCTGAGCACCCGACTGACCCCAGGCCACCGAGGTGCTGAGCAGCGCGAAGAGTGTGAGCAGCTGTAAACGCATTGCCTTCCCCTGCGAGCCCGAAACAAGGCCCGCCGAGAAGCATGTTACGTCAGTGCCTCGCCCCCGCGAGGCACATGAACTACAGCAGCTCCGCTGTAGAAAGAAACGTCAAGCAACACCTCGCCCCCGCGAGGTGCCTTGGCATCACTTCGCGCCGCCCAGCACCCAGGCAGCCAGAGTCTTGGCGTCAGCCTCGCTGAGGGCGGGCTGCGCAGGCATGGGCACCGGGCCCCATTTGCCAGAGCCACCCTTGCGGATGCTGTCGGCAAGCTTGGCCTCGGCATCGGCCTGGCCCGCGTACTTCTTGGAGATGTCCTGGTAGGACGGGCCAACCAGCTTCTTGTCCACCGCATGGCAGGCCATGCAGGCGTTCTTTTGCGCCAGAGCCAGGCTGGCGTGCGCCGGCAGGCTGGCGAGCATCGAGCCAAGGCCCAGAGCAGCCCATAGCGTCAGGGCGGTATTTCGCTTCATCGTCGTGTCTCCTGTTGCTTGTTCAGCGTCATTGCAAACATTCGTACGCGATGATATTCAGATATTAAATCCCCTGACCTCGTGCAACTACTGAGCCTCAGCTGCGGACTTCAGCGGTAGCGCTGCACCATCGCCTCCAGCGACACCGGCTTGATGCGCTCGGCCTGGCCGGCGCAGCCGAAGGCCTCGAAGCGCTGGCGCACGATGCCCTTGGCCGCCTCGCGCGCGGCGGCGAAGGCCTTGCGCGGGTCGAACTCGGACGGCTGCTCGGCCATCAGTTGGCGCATCGCGCCATACATCGCCAGGCGGATGTCGGTGTCGATGTTGATCTTGCGCACCCCGCTCTTGATGCCGCGCTGGATCTCCTCCACCGGCACGCCGTAGGTCTCGCGGATGTCGCCGCCGAAGCGGCGGATGATGGCCAGCCACTCCTGCGGCACGCTGGACGAGCCGTGCATCACCAGGTGCGTGTTCGGAATCGCCGCGTGAATCTCGGCGATGCGGGCTATGGCGAGGATGTCGCCGGTGGGCTGGCGGCTGAACTTGTACGCACCATGACTCGTGCCGATCGCGATCGCCAGCGCATCGACGCCGGTGGCGGAGACGAACTCGCGCGCCTCGAGCGGGTCGGTCAGCAACATGTCGTGGCTCAGCGTGCCGGCGGCGCCGACGCCGTCTTCCTCGCCCGCCTCGCCGGTCTCCAGCGAGCCCAGGCAGCCGAGTTCGCCCTCCACCGACACGCCCACCGCATGCGCCAGCTCGCAGACCTTGCGCGTCACCGCGACGTTGTAGTCATAACTGGCCGGCGTCTTGGCGTCCTCCTGCAGCGAGCCGTCCATCATCACGCTGGAAAAGCCCGAGCGGATCGCCTGCATGCACACCGCCGGCGAAGCGCCATGGTCCTGGTGCAACACCACCGGCACGTCGGGATGGGCTTCGATCGCGGCCAGCACCAGATGGCGCAGATAGGGCTCGCCGGCATACTTGCGCGCCCCTGCCGAGGCCTGCAGGATCACTGGCGAACGCGTTGCCTGCGCGGCCTCCATGATGGACTGCACCTGCTCCATATTGTTGACGTTGAAGGCGGGCACGCCATAGCCGTGCTCGGCGGCGTGATCGAGGACTTGTCGCAGCGATACCAGGGCCATGGGGCCTCCTTGATGCAAAAGGGTAGAAGAGGAAGAGAAGTCCTGCCGGAGACGCCGACGGCGCAAGGATTTGGCAGACCCGTTCAGCGCTGGGCTTCGAGCACATGCCCGGCCATCTGCGCCAGATCGGCAAAGATGCGCTGCGGTGCGGCGCTCTCGATCGGCTGGCCGGCGTTGTAGCCATAGGGCACGGCCCAGGCGCTGACGCCGGCATTGCGCGCCGCCTCGACGTCGATGCGCGAGTCGCCGATATGCGCGGTGCGCGTGGTGCAGACGCCCAGCTCGCGCGCAACCTGGCGCAGCACGCTGGCGTGCGGCTTCTTGTGCTCCAGCGAGTCGCCGCCCACCAGCATGTCGAAGAAGCCTTCGAGCTGAGTCACCTCGAGCACGCGCTGCGCATGGCGCAGCTCCTTGTTGGTGACGCAGGCCAGCTTCAGCCCGGCGGCGCGCAGCTGTTGCAGCGCCTGCAGGCAGCCGGGGTACAGCGTCGCCGAGCTGCCGGTGGTCTCGGCGTAGAAGCGGTCCAGGCTGGCGAGCACCGCGTCGACCTTGACGCGTTCGGCATGCTGCGGCTGCTCGAAGAACACACGGGCCAGCAGCTTCAGCATCAACTCGCGCGTACCGGCGCCGATCAGCTCGGTGATCTCGGCCAGCGGGCGCCGCGCGATGCCATGCGCTTCGAGTGCCAGGTTCGCCGCTTCGGCGATCTCGGACGCGGTATCGACCAGCGTGCCGTCGAGATCGAAGCTGATCAGCTCGTAAGCCGCCTTGCTAGAGCTGGCCGCCATGATCAGGCACCCTCCCCGGCCAGCGTGCGCTGCACCAGCGCGGCCAGGTTTGCCGCGGTCAGGCCGAAGTGTGCGAACAAGGCCGGGGCCGGTGCCGACTCGCCGAAGCTGTCCACGCCCAGCGCTGCGGCGCAGCCGTACTGGCCCCACCAGCGCGTCACGCCCGCCTCCACGCCGATGCGCGGCAGGCCGCGGCCGAGTACCGCGTCGCGGTAGCTGCGCTCCTGCCGATCGAAGACCGTGCTGCTGGGCAGCGAGACCACGCGCACCGGCAAGCCGGCGGCGTCGAGCTCTGCCTGCGCCGCCATCGCGAGCTGCACTTCGGAGCCGGTCGCAATCAGCACCGCACGCGCATCCGCACGGTCGCTGAGCACATAGCCGCCGCGTGCAATCGCGGCCAGCTGCGCCGCATCGCGCGGCTGTGCCGGCAGGTTCTGGCGCGACAGCAGCAGGCAGCTCGGCCGCGTCGTCTCGTTCAGCGCATGGATCCAGGCCGCTGCGGTCTCGGCCGCATCGCAGGGACGCCACACGTCGAGATTTGGAATCAGGCGCAGGCTGGCCGCATGCTCGACCGGCTGGTGTGTCGGCCCGTCCTCGCCCAGGCCAATGGAGTCGTGCGTGAACACATGCACGACGCGCTGCCTCATCAGCGCCGCCATGCGCAGCGCATTGCGGCTGTAGTCGCTGAAGGTCAGGAAAGTGCCGCCGTAGGGGATGAAACCGCCATGCAGCGCCAGGCCGTTCATCAGCGCGGCCATGCCGAACTCGCGCACGCCGTAGTTGATGTGCCGTCCGCCTGCCTGGCCGGCACGCACTGCGCCGCAGCCGGGGAAGTCGGTCAGGTTGGAGCCGGTCAGATCGGCACTGCCGCCCAGCATCTCGGGGATTTGCGGTGCCAGCGCAGCCAGCGCCTGCTGCGAGGCCTTGCGCGAGGCCACCGCGTCGCTGCGCGCGCCGAATTCGGCCAGCGTGCGCTGCGCCAGCTCGGCAAAGCCTTCGGGCAGGCGACCGGCGACGCGGCGCTCGAACTCGGCCGCCAGCTGCGGATGCGCCGCACGGTAGGCGGCAAAGCACGCCTGCCAGGCGGCTTCCTGCGTCATGCCGCGGCCGCGCGCATCCCAGGCGCTGCGCACCGCCTCGGGAATCTCGAACGGCGCATGCGGCCAGCCGATCGCCTCGCGGGTACGAGCGATCTCGTCGGCGCCCAGCGGTTCGCCATGCACCTTGGCACTGCCGGCGCGATGCGGCGAGCCCTTGCCGATCGTGGTGCGGCAGACGATCAGGCTGGGCTTGTCGGCCGAGTCGCGCGCCTGGGCGATGGCGCGGCTGACGGCCTCGGCATCGTGGCCGTCAACGGGGCCGATCACGTTCCAGCCATAGGCGGCGAAGCGCGCCGGCGTGTCGTCGCCGAACCAGCCCTGCACCGGGCCGTCGATCGAGATGCCGTTGTCGTCGTAGAGCGCGATCAGCTTGTTGAGCTGCAGCGTGCCGGCCAGCGAGCAGGCTTCGTGGCTGATGCCTTCCATCAGGCAGCCGTCACCGAGGAAGACATAGCTGTGGTGGTCAACGATGCTGTGGCCGGGGCGATTGAACTCGTCGGCGAGCAGCTTTTCGGCCAGCGCAAAGCCCACCGCATTGGCCAGGCCCTGGCCCAGCGGGCCGGTGGTGGTCTCCACACCAGGCGTCATGCCGTGCTCGGGGTGGCCCGGCGTCTTGCTATGCATCTGGCGGAACTTCTTCAGCTCGTCCAGCGGCAGCTCGTAGCCGCTCAGGTGCAGCAGCGCATAGAGCAGCATCGAGGCATGGCCGTTGGACAGCACGAAGCGGTCGCGGTCCGGCCACTGCGGATTGGCCGGGTTGTGCCTGAGGTGCCGGCCCCATAGCGCCACCGCCATTTCGGCCATGCCCATAGGCGCGCCGGGATGGCCGGAGTTGGCGGCCTGCACCGCATCCATGGCCAGCGCGCGCAGCGCATTGGCTTGGTCCTGGGTCGTCGCCGCCGTGCCGCCGATGCTCATCGCCTCGCTCCTCACAGCGTGCCCAGCGCGCGCTGGCGCCGTTCCATCATGCGCCAGATGAAGGGCGTGAAGATCAGCTGCATCGCCAGCTCCATCTTGCCGCCAGGCACAACGATGGTGTTGGCGCGCGACATGAAGGAGTCGTGGATCATGTTGAGCAGGTACTGGAAGTCGATGCCCTTGGGCTTGGCGAAGCGGATCACCACCATGCTCTCGTCCGGCGCCGGGATGTCGCGCGAGATGAAGGGGTTGGAGGTGTCCACCATGGGCACGCGCTGAAAGTTCACATGCGTGTGCGCGAACTGCGGACAGATGTAGTGCACATAGTCCGGCATGCGACGCAGGATGGTGTCGGTCACTGCCTCGGTCGAGTAGCCGCGCTTGCTCTTGTCGCGCCACAGCTTCTGGATCCACTCCAGATTGATCACCGGCACCACGCCGATCAGCAGGTCCGGATAGCGCGCAATGTCGACCTCGGGCGTCACCACCGCGCCATGCAGGCCTTCGTAGAAGAGCAGATCGGTGTCGGCGGGCACCGGCTCCCAGGGTGTGAAGGTGCCGGGGTCCTGCTTGTAGGGCGCCGCCTCCTCGTGGTCATGCAGATACTTGCGACGCTGGCCGGTGCCGGTCTCGGCATAGCTGCGGAACAGCTGCTCGAGCTCAGCGAAGAGATTGTTCTCCGGGCCGAAATGGCTGAAGTTCTTGTTGCCGGCCTTCTCGGCCTCGGCCTGGCGCTTCTTCATCTCCAGGCGGTCGTAGCGGTGGAAGCTGTCGCCTTCGATGATGGCGGCCTTGACCTGCTCGCGGCGGAAGATGTTCTCGAAGGTGCGCGTCACCGAGGTGGTGCCGGCGCCGGACGATCCGGTGATGGCGATGATGGGATGGCGTTCAGACATGGCGGATGCCTCTTCGGATGCTAGGAACTCGTGGCGGCGCTGCAGCGGGCCTCAGGCGCGGAACAGGCTGCGCTCGGCAAACAAGGCGATGGCAGGTGCAGGCGCCATCGGCTCGGTGTGGTAGCGCTCGATGCGCTCGACTTCGCACTTGGAGCCGAAGACCAGGCCGATGCGCTGGTGCAGCGAGCTGGGCTGCACGCCCAGCACCGGCTGGCGCCCGGTGCTGGCGCGGCCGCCGGCCTGCTCGATGATGAAACCGATCGGGTTGGCCTCGTAGAGCAGGCGCAGCCGGCCCGGCTTGGCCGGGTCCTTCATGTCGCGCGGGTACATGAACACGCCGCCGCGCATCAGGATGCGGTGCGCCTCGGCCACCATCGACGCGATCCAGCGCATATTGAAATCCTTGCCGCGCGGCCCGGTCTTGCCGGCCAGGCACTCGTCCACATAACGCTTGATCGGCGGTTCCCAGAAGCGGCTGTTCGACGCGTTGATCGCGAACTCCTGCGTCTGCTCGGGGATGCGCATGTCGGCATGCGTCAGCATGAACTCGCCGAGGTTGGGGTCCAGCGTGAAGCCGACGACGCCGGCGCCCACGGTGAGCACCAGCATCGTGGTCGGGCCGTAGAGCGCGTAGCCGGCGGCCACCTGCTGGGTGCCGGGCTGCAGGAAGTCGCTCTCGACCACGTCGCGGCCGCTGGCCAGCACCTCGTCGGGCGCGCGCAGCACGCTGAAGATGCTGCCCACCGAGACGTTGACATCGATATTGCTGGAACCGTCCAGCGGGTCGAAGACCAGCAGGTACTTGCCGCGCTTGTTGCCCTTGGGGATCTGGTAGGGCAGCTCCATCTCCTCGGAGGCCAGGCCGGCGCACTGGCCGCCCCAGTCGTTGAGCCGGGTGAAGACCTCGTTGCTGATCACGTCCAGCGGCTTCTGCGTCTCGCCCTGCACATTGATCTGCTCGCCGCCGGCGGGGACCTCGACGCCGCAGGCCTGCGCGCCGCCGAGTTCGCCGAAGGCCACCGCGCGTGCAATGGTCTTGCAGGCCAGCGCGACGTCGAGGATCAGCGCGTTGAAATTGCCGCTGGCGCCCGGGTGCTTGCGGCGCTGCTGGATCAGGTACTGCGTGAGGGTGAGGCGGTGCGGCTGCTGGGCCATGGTCGTGCTCATCGGTAGTCTCGGATTCGGTGTCGACGCGGTCCGCGCTCAGCCCTGCAGCGCGGCCTCGCGCCGCTTGGCAGGACGTGCAGCGGCGGTGGCGGCGGCATGCCAGTCGCGCAGCTGCGCGACGCTCAGGCCCTGCAGGTCGGGCAGCACTTGGGTGGCGCCGCCGAAGTCGTGGTCGTCGGTGAAGGCGTTCGGCGTGACGATGGTGGCCAGCTCGGCGGCGAGCGCGGCACGCAGGCCGTTGTGCGAATCCTCGAAGGCCAGGCACTCGTCGGCGCGCAGGCCCAGGCGCTGCAGCGTCTGGCGATAGACCTGCGGATGCGGCTTCTTCAGCGGCGCGGTCGAGGCGTCCTCGATCACGTCGAAGTGCAGACGCCAGTCCGGCCCGATCGCGCGCGCGAGCAGCGCGGCGATGTTGACCGGCGAGGTGGTGGTGGCGATGGCCAGACGCAGGCCGGCGGCACGCGCCGCCTCGATCAGCGCCAGCACGCCCGGCCGCAGCTGCACAGCGCCCTGCTGCACGCGGCGCTCGTAGGCGGCAGTCTTGATCTCGTGGATGTTCTGCACCGTGTCGGCCAACGCGCCGCCGTTGATCGCGACCACGCCCCCGCGCAGCTGCTGCCAGTAGTGGGCGATGCGCTCCTTGCCGCCGGAGACCTCGAGCAGCTTCTTGTACAGCGCCTCGTCCCAGTACCAGTCCAGCCCCACTTCGGCAAAGGCCTGGTTGAAGGCCACGCGGTGCGCGCTTTCAGTGTCGGCCAGCGTGCCGTCCACGTCGAAGATCAGTGCCTTGAGGGTGCTGCTCATGGTGTTCTCTTTGTTTTCCTACTTGTCGGGATTCGCCACGAAAAGGCGACTGGCGCGGATGTCGTCGGCGCTGATGGTGCTGAGCTCGTCGGCATCGAGCACGCGGTTGCGGTCGGCATAGAGCCGGCTGGCCTGGCGCAGACGCGCGCGGTCCAGCGCGTTGCGCACGCTGCGCGCATTGGCGAAATGCGGCTGCGCGATGCGCAGCTGCAGGTAGTCGTCGAAGGCTTCGCGCGCACCGGGGCCGAAGCGGTAGTGCATGCCTTCGACCATCTTGTCGGCGATCTGCAGCAGTTCGCCGGTAGCGTAGTCGGGGAAGTCCAGGTGGTGCGCGATGCGCGAGCTCATGCCAGGGTTGGACTGGAAGAAGGTGTCCATGCGGTCCTTGTAGCCAGCGAGGATCACCACCAGGTCGTCGCGCTGGTTCTCCATCACCTGCAGCAGGATCTCGATCGCCTCCTGGCCGTAGTCGCGCTCGTTCTCGGGCCGGTAGAGGTAGTAGGCCTCGTCGATGAAGAGCACGCCGCCCATGGCCTTTTTCAGCACTTCCTTGGTCTTGGGCGCGGTGTGGCCGATGTACTGACCCACCAGATCGTCGCGCGTCACCGCGACCAAATGGCCTTTGCGCACATAGCCCAGCCGATGCAGGATCTCGGCCATGCGCATCGCCACCGTGGTCTTGCCGGTGCCTGGGTTGCCGGTGAAGCTCATGTGCAGCGAGGGCGCGCTGGCCGACAGGCCATGCAGCGCACGCAGCTTGTCGATCACCAGCAGCGCGGCGATATCGCGGATGCGCTGCTTCACCGGCGCCAGGCCGACGAGGTCGCGGTCCAGCTCGGCCAGCACATCCTCGACCTGGCTTTGCGCCAGCACTTCGGCCACCGTGCGCGCCACCGGCGCGTCAGCAGCCGGCGTGGTGGCTGGCGCGGTGCCAGGGACGGCGGCCATGGCGGTGCTGCCGGGGATGGCGTAGAGCGGCGCGTTCATAGCCTGTTCCCGCTTTGGCTCAGTAGCGCTGGCCTTCGGGCTGCTGCGCTGCATAGCCCGTGATCGTGTAGCGCATGGTGCGGCCGTTGACTTCCTGGCGCACCAGGCCGAAGCCGGGCTCCTGGGCCGGACGGTTGACGATGAAGCTCATCGCGATGCTTTCGACGCCGCGCGTGGAGTCGAAGGCCATCAGGCGGATGTAGTGATTCGGGAAGGTCTTGCGGCAGTTGTTCATTTCCATCAGCACGCCGGCGGCGTCCTGCAGGTCGAACATGGGCATGCCGAACATTTCCCAGTAGGTGTTGCGCGGATGGGCGTCGTCGGTGTACTCGACGCTCCAGGCATAGCCCTTCTTGAGGCCGTACTCGATCTGCAGGCCGATCTCGGCATCGCTCAGGTCGGGCAGGAAGCTGAACTGGCCCTGCGTGACGCGGCCGGTGGGGTTGGTCATCATGGTGTTGATCTCCTCGGTGGCTGACTCAGGCGACGGACGGCGTGGTCGCGTAATCGCTGGTATCGGTGGACGCGTAGTTGAAGCTGATCTCGCCCCAGGTATCCAGCGCCTGCTTCAGCGGCGTGCAGAACTTGGCGGCGTCCTTGAGGATCTGCGGGCCTTCGTTCTTGATGTCGCGACCTTCGTTGCGCGCCTTCACCATGCACTCCAGCGCCACGCGGTTGGCCACGGCGCCGGCCTGGATGCCGGCCGGGTGGCCGATGGTGCCGCCGCCGAACTGCAGCACCACGTCGTCGCCGAACAGATCGATCAGCTGGTGCATCTGGCCGGCATGGATGCCGCCGGACGCCACCGGCATGACCTTCTTCAGGTCCGCCCAGTCCTGGTCGAAGAACAGGCCGCGCGGCAGGTCGGTCCGGGTGACGCTGTCGCGGCAGACGTTGTAGTAGCCCTGCACCGTCATCGGGTCGCCTTCGAGCTTGCCCACGGCCGTACCGGTGTGCAGGTGGTCGACACCAGCCAGGCGCAGCCACTTGGCAATGACGCGGAAGCTCACGCCATGGTTCTTCTGCCGCGTGTAGGTGCCGTGGCCGGCGCGGTGCATGTGCAGAATCATGTCGTTCTTGCGGCACCAGTTGGCCATGCTCTGGATCGCGGTCCAGCCGACGATCAGGTCGACCATCACGATCACGCTGCCGAGGTCCTTGGCGAACTCGGCGCGCTCGTACATGTCTTCCATCGTCGCGCCGGTCACGTTCAGGTAGCTGCCCTTGACCTCGCCGGTGGCGGCGCTGGCCTTGTTGACGCCGTCCATCACGTAAAGGAAGCGGTCGCGCCAGTGCATGAAGGGCTGCGAGTTGATGTTCTCGTCGTCCTTCATGAAGTCCAGGCCGCCCTTCAGGCCTTCATAGATCACGCGGCCGTAGTTGCGGCCGGACAGGCCCAGCTTGGGCTTGGTCGTCGCGCCCAGCAGCGGGCGGCCGAACTTGTCCAGGCGCTCGCGCTCGACGACCAGGCCGGTGGGCGGGCCCTTGAAGGTCTTGACCAGCGCCACCGGAATGCGGATGTCCTCCAGACGCGCGGCCTTCAGCGGCTTGAACGAGAAAACGTTGCCGATCAGGCTGGCGGTGATGTTGGCGACTGAGCCCTCTTCGAAGAGGATGATGTCGTAGGCCACCCAGGCGAAGTACTGGCCGGGCTGGCCTGGCACCGGCTCGACCTTGTAGGCCTTGGCGCGATAGCTGTCGCAGGCACTCAGCCGGTCGGTCCACACCACGGTCCACGTGGCGGTGCTGGACTCGCCCGCCACGGCGGCGGCGGCCTCGATCGGATCGACGCCCTCTTGAGGCGTGATGCGGAACAGGCACAGGGTGTCCGTGTCCTTAGGGATGTAGTCGGCATCCCAGTAGCCCATCTGGCGGTACTTCAGCACCCCAGCGCTGTAACGCTTCTTGGCGTCGGTGATCACACCTTCTTCGACTGGCTTGTTCATCCGCGGCTCCTGCCTTGCTGTATGCGTCCTGCGACGCGATGGGCAGAATTTAAGTCGCGACTTAAATAAAGAGAATTCAGTTATTCTTGGTCTTCAATTCATGAATTGCTGAATGCTGAACATCACCTTCCGCCAGCTACGCGTCTTCACCGAAGTGGCGCGCGAGCTCAGCTTCGCGCGCGCGGCAGAGGCCCTGCACCTGACGCCGCCCGCAGTGACCATGCAGGTCAAGGAGCTGGAATCGCAGCTCGGCCTGCCGCTGTTCGAGCGCCGTGGCCGCCAGGTCACGCTGACCACCTCGGGCGAGTACTTCCTCGTCTATGCGCGCCGGCTGCTGGCCACGCTGAAGGAGGCCGACGACGCGATGGCGCGCTTCAAGGGCGCCGAAAGCGGATTGCTCTCGGTGGGACTGGTCAGCACGGCCAAGTACTTCGTGCCGCAGCTGCTGGCGCGCTTCCACGACGAACATCCCGGCATCGAGGTCAGGCTCTCGGTCTGCCAGAACCGCGAGCAGCTGGTGGCGCTGCTGCAGTCCGGCGAGGTGGACCTCGCGGTGATGGGCCGCCCGCCCAAGGAGCTGGCGACAAGGGCCGAGCCCTTCGCCGCGCACCCGCAGGTCTTCGTCGTCGCGCCCACGCACCCGCTGGCCGCGCTGGACCATGTGCCGCTGGAGGCTCTGGTGAATCAGCGCTTCATCGCACGTGAAGCCGGCTCAGGGACGCGCAACGCCATGGACGCCTTCTTTCGAGAGCATCACCTCTCGCCACGCATCGCGATGGAGATGCCCAGCAATGAGACCATCAAGCAGGCCGTCATCGCCGGCATGGGCGTGGCCTTTCTGTCACTGCACACGCTGGGTCTGGAGCTGCGCGCCGGCGCGCTGAAGCTGCTGGACGTTGAGCACACACCGGTGATGCGCACCTGGAACCTGGTGCGCATGCAGAGCAAGCTGCTCTCGCCGGCCGCGGAAGCTTTTCGTTACTTCGTGCTGGAGCATGCCGAAGCGCATCTGCAGCAGCACGACCAAGCCCTGCTCGCACACCCGCCCGCGCCTTGAGGCGCTGGCTCGTTCCACCCCACCCGACTCCGTCACTGAAACCGCCATGACCAAATCCACTGCAGCCTGCCTCGTCCTGGGCCTGTCGCTCGCTGCCCCGGCGCTGGCCGTAGATGTCCAATTCAAGCCGGTGGCCGCTGGCGTCTATGCCTTCGTCGGCGAGATGGGCGCCCGCACGGCACAGAACGAGGGGCTGAACGCGAACATCGGCCTGGTGCTGACGCCCGAGGGCGCGCTGCTCATCGACAGCGGCGCGAGCTACCAGTCGGCGCAGGCCATCGCAGCGGCAGCGGCCAAGGTGGGTGCGACGCGCATCAAGTGGGTCATCAACACCGGCGGACAGGATCACCGCTGGCTCGGCAACGGCTTCTTCAAGGCGCAGGGCGCCGAACTGATCGCGCATGCCAACGGCCAGGCCGATATGCAAGCTCGCGGCAACGACCATCTGCAGGGCTTGCGCGCGGTGCTCGGCGCCAAGGTCGACGGCACGGTGCCGACGCTGCCGACGCGCTGGATCAAGGACGAGAACGCGAGCCTGCAGCTCGGCACTGTCCGCATCGAGCTCAAGCATCGCGGCGGCGCCCATACGCCCGGCGACATGATCGTCTGGCTGCCGCAGAGCGGCGTGCTGTTCAGCGGCGACGTGGTCTACACGCAGCGCATGCTGGGCGTGCTGCCGGTCAGCAACACCAAGCGCTGGCTGGACAGCTTCGCCGTGATCGAGGAGCTCAAGCCCCGCGTGCTGGTACCCGGCCATGGCGAACCCACCGACCTGGCCACCGCCAAGGCCGACACCCAGGCCTATCTGCTCGCGCTGCGCGCGCACATGAAGAAGGCCGTCGACGACGGGCAGGACGTCAGCCCGGCGGTGCGCAGCTTCGACGCCAGGCCCTTCATGCACCTGCTCAATGCGGCGGAGCTGATGCCGGGCAACGCCAGCCGGACCTATCTGGAGCTGGAGCGCGAGTGAGGATCTCGCGCTGCACCCGGGCAATCAGGGCAGCTTGAAGCCCGATACCGCGGCGACGAGCTGATTGGCCTGCTCGCGCAGGCTGGCGGCTGCCGCGGCGCTCTGCTCGACCAGCGCGGCGTTCTGCTGCGTGCTCTGGTCCATCTGCGTGATCGCACCACCGACCTCAGCCACGCCCTGGCTCTGCTCGCGGCTGGCCACGCTGATCTCGCCGACGATATCGCTGACGCGGCGGATCGCATTCACCACGTCCTGCATGGTCGCGCCGGCACGGTCGACCAGCGCACTGCCCTGCTCCACATGCTCGACGCTGGCACCGATCAGGGTCTTGATCTCGCGTGCCGCCTCGGCACTGCGCTGCGCCAGGCTGCGCACCTCGCCGGCTACCACCGCGAAGCCGCGGCCCTGCTCGCCCGCGCGAGCCGCCTCGACCGCGGCGTTCAGCGCGAGGATGTTGGTCTGGAAGGCGATGCCATCGATCACGCCGATGATGTCGGCGATTCTGCGGCTGCTATCGCTGATGCCGCGCATCGTCGCAACCACGTCGCCGACCACCGCACCCCCACGGCTGGCCACCTCGCTGGCGCCCTGGGCCAGCTGGTTGGCCTGCTGCGCGTTGTCGGCGTTCTGCCGCACTGTGGCGCTGAGTTCGTCGGTCGTGCTGGCGGTGCGCTGCAGCTGGCTGGCCGTCTGCTCGGTACGGCTGGACAAATCCATATTGCCGGCCGCCACCTCGTCGGCCGCGGTCTGCACGCCGTCGGCGGCGCTGCGCACCTCGCGGATCAAGCCCATCAGGCGATCGCGCATCAGACCCATCTGGGCGAGCAGATGACCGATCTCGTCGCGACCATCGGCCTGCACCGACTGGGTCAGGTCACCCTGCGCAATCGCGCTGGACAGCGCATCGGCCTTGGCAAAGCCGGAACGGATGCGCATCAGCAAGGCGATGAACATCCAGGTCGCCGGAACGCCAACCAGCAGCGCAAGGCCGACGAACAGGCTCAGCAGCTTGCGCGCGCGGCTCTGTGCGGCAGCCGCAGCCTCCTTGGCCTGGGTTTCCTCATGTTGACGGGCTTGCCCCAGGGTGTCGAACAGTGCCTGCCCCTCCTCGCGGCCAGCCTTCAGAAAAGCGGCCATGACCTGTTCGGAGAAGTCGCCGCGGCGCACGGCCTGTGTCGCCTGCTCCAGCTTGGCCGCCCAAAGCTGACGACGACGTTCCGCCTCATCCACCAGTTCCCGGCCTTTCGCGTCGATGCTTGCATCCTCGCGCAGACGCTTCCATATCTCGCCGTTCTCGGCCCGGCGCTTGTCAATCGCCTGCAAATGCATGTCCAGCGCATGGTCATGGATCGCCGCCAAGGGACTGCTCGGCGCATGCTGGAACGCCAGCAGCACCTCGGCACGGTTGGACAGGTTGTTCTGCAAATACCGGTTGAGCTGGGTGACGCGCTGCATGCGCTCGCTAGCCACCACGTCCAGGCTGGACGCGCTGTTGAACAATCCCCACAGCGCCAGCCCGGCCATCAGGCCGAAGGCGGTCCAGAACATCACCATGATCGCGATGAAGCGCTGCGAGATGCGGAAGTTGTCGAGCATGTCTCTTGTCTTTCGTACTTCTATAAGACCCGACCCGGGCGCACTATGAAGCGATGCTACGCAGGCATGGCGACGGCCGAACCCGCGATAAGCCAGCCGATGCGCCAGCTATTAGGACGGAGCCGCCAGAGTCGGACTCAGCCGGCGCTGACCAGCTTGAGCAGCTCCAGCACATCGGCCTCGAACATCTCACCAGGAATGCGCTCGCGCAGCCGCCCCTGGCGATCGATGGTGACGGTAAAGGGCACGCTGCGCCGCACTGCCAGCGCTGCAGCCAGAGGCTCGCGATCGACGGTGAGCGGGAAGGTCCAGCCGCGCTGAGCCATGCGCCGACGCGCAGCCTCGCGGTCCGACTCGGCCAGCACGCCGATCACGCGCAAGGGCTTGCCGGCAGCGGCGCGATGGAGTTTCTCGACGTGTTCATTGTGGCGCTCGCAGAAGCCGCAATGCAGCGACCAGAACACCACCACCACCGCCTGACCCGCCTCGGGCTGCCAGCGAGCGCCATCGATCAGCGTCACGCCCTTGGGCCATTGCACCAGCGCACCGCGCCCCAGAGGCTCCGCCGCCAATGCAGGGGCCAGCGGTGCGAGTGCGGCACAGGCCAGCAGCCCGCGTCTGATTCTGTCCGTCATTTCGCTGCTTGTTCCATCAGCAGATAGGTGTTGTAGGCGTTGATCCGGTTGGCCACGCCGAACAGCGGCAGCCTGGCAAAGCGCGACCAATCGGTCTTCGCATAGGCCTCCTCGAAAGGCTCGAGGTTGCGCGCTGCTTCGCCCATGGTCTGGCGCAGATAGGCCAGGTAATCGCGGGTGAGCTGAAGATCCTCGCGCGCCGTAGTGGACACCGGGCCATGGCCAGGGATGACCACGCGGGTATCGAAGGCCAGCAGCCGCTCCAGCGCGGCGATCCAGCTGCCGCTGTCGGCCTGACCGACAAAGGGCACGCGGCCGCGGAAAACCAGATCCCCGGCCACCAGCACCTTCAGCTGGGGCACATAGACCACCAGATCCTCGGGCGTATGAGCCGGGCCGGCCGGTTGCAGCACGAAGTCGAGCCCACCCAGACGCAAGGTGGTGGGGCCGCTGATCCAACGATCGGCCGGCACCAGCTCGGTCTTCTCGTCGATCCAGGGGAACATCTCCTCGCGGCTGGCCTTCAGGCGCAGCGCAGCGGTCTCCGAATGCAGGTAGAGCTGACCGTCCTTTTGTCCGATCAGCTGCACCCCGGCCTGACGGAACTGTTGCAGACCGTAGATGTGGTCCGCATGGTAGTGGGTGATGACTAGGTGCTTGATCGGCTTGGGCGTGATGCGCCGGATCTCCGCCATCAGCTCGTCAGCCAGCGCGGGCGAGCCGAGCGCGTCGATCACCACCACCCCATCGTCGGTGACGATGAACGCGGCATTGGAGATGAAATTGCGGTTCGCCGAGGAGCCCAGCGCCGACTCACCCTGCACCATCCAGGTCTGCGGCGCGACCTGCACGGCCTGAACCTTCTGCGCCAGCGCCGGCGGGCCCATCAGCGCGGCCAGGGCCAGCGCAGCCAGCCAGCGCAGCCCAAACCCACGCGCACGCGCCCGAGGACAGCGCAAAGTCATCGTGTTCATGCTCATCGTGTGAAGGATCGTGTGCTGAAGTTGGTCGGCACCGGCTGATCGGCCGTGGCATGCGCCTCGCTCTTGTGCTCGCCGCGCTGGTCGACAAGCCAATCCGTCAAGGCCGCGGCCGCCCACATCGCCGACAGCGTGACCCAGGACGTCACCGTGAACACCGCTGCGCCCGACAGCCCGGCGCCTACGGCACAGCCACCAGCGAGCATGCCGCCAAAGCCCATCAGCACCGCGCCGACCAGGTAGCGCCGCATGCTCGCGCCGCCGGCAAAACCCTCGAGCTTCAACTCGCGGAACAGCGCCGCAGCGACGAAGGAACCGAGGAACACGCCCGGCACCAGGCCAAGATCGAAGGTCGGCGCCTTGTCGGGCGCGAACAGCACCCGCACCAGCACCTCGGCCGAAGGCCCAGTGAAGCTCAGCGCCTGAACGGGGACAGCCTCTGCCTCCAGACCGGCGGCGGCCACCGTGCCGGTGAACCACCAGGCAGCACTGATGCTCAGGCCAACCATGATGGCACCCAGCCAGCCCCACACCGGCACGCGCTGATGCCGAGCCCAGCGCACCGCGGCAATCAGCCAGATCGCGCCGAAGATCAGCGCGCCTGTGCGCCCAAGTCCGGTGAGGGCGATCAGATCGCGCGCCGCGCCGCCCTCAACCGTCCACCAGGACGAGACCTGCTCGCGCCAAGGCGACAGCACACCCGTCCAGGCGGCCTGTGCGGTGACTGCGAATACCAGGCCGGAGAGCACCGAGCGCAAATTGCCCTGCGCCGCCAGCACCAGCAGACGGCTGGAGCAGCCCCGCGCCAGAATCATGCCCACGCCGAACAGCGCTCCGCCGATCGCTGCGCCCGACAGGCTGCCGCGCGAGGCCAGCTGTCGCGCACTGCTCACATCGAGCATGCCGGTGGCGATGAGCAACTGCGTCGCCAACAGGGCCGTGGCAAAGGCAAACAGCCAGACGGTGAGCTTGCCGCCATGCATGCGCCGCGAGAATTCAATCGTTGCCGAGCGCAGACAGAAGCGTGAGCGTTGGGCGAAGAAGCCGAACATGAAGCCGATCAACAGCCCGCCCAGGCCCAGGGCCTTGGCCTGCCCCAGGGATTCGATGAGGGAATCGAGTGACATGATCGACTAGGCAGAAGCCCGTATGGAAGGCGCCTGGATATCTCGTTAAATCCTAGTATGCGCACGAGCTAATTTATATCGACTTCACCAATTGAGGAAGACATATGTCAATCAACCGACGAATTCACTTGCTCACGCTGATGGGCACTCTTCTCGCCGCAGCGTCGATTAGCCAGGCTGCGGGCGATGAGAGCATCAAGAGCGTCTATCACCTCAGCGAAGGCGTACAGCAGGCCTCACGGGCGATCGGCAACATCCGCAACCACCTCAATGCCGACGCCAAGGCCAAGATCGTGGTCGTCACCCACGGCCCAGGCATAGACTTCCTGCTCGACGGCGCTGAGAACGCCGCCGGCACTGGCTTTGCCGGGGCGATCGGCGAACTGGCTGGCCGCGGCGTCGAGTTCCGCGTCTGCAACAACACCCTGGTCTCGCGCAAGATCCCGGCCGACCGGGTGGTCATGGAAGCCAAGATCGTGCCCTCGGGTGTGGCCGAGGTCGCCAGGCTGCAGGCCAGGGAAGGCTTCGTCTACCTGAAGCCCTGAGCGCTGCCCTCCAAAGGAACAGGCCCCTGGGGGGCCTGCTCTGCTTTCTAGCGGGCACGCAGCCCTTGCGCCATCAGAAATCGCCTGTCGAGCCCTTCTCCATCATCATCCAGATTGCGTCGCGCACCTTCATCGCATCAGCCTTCAAGTCAGGCGGAAGCTTGCGGCCCATCTTGATCATCATGTCCATGTTGAGCGTGTACATCCACAGGCCATCGTCCTGCTCGACGATGGAGATGCGGCAGGGCAGATAGGCCGACATGTGCGGCGAGAAGTTCACCATCTTGCGCGCGGTCTGCGGGTTGCAGTAGTTGTAGACCTTGAGCAAGCGCTCGGGCTTGCCGCTGCGCGCCTCGAGCTCCTTGGACAGGGGCAGCTCGCCGACCGGACGGATGTTCATCTCGGTGGCCACGCTGGCCAGCGCCTGCTCGATCTGATCCAGCGTCACGCCCGCCTTGACCTTGCGCTCCCAGGTCGTGGCCACGGCGATGTCACCACCACTGTCGACCCAGCGATCCCACATGCGCCCGGCTTCGCCAGCGGCCCCCTCCTCCAGCTTGCCCATCGTCGCGATCGTTCCGCAGCCGGTCAGCGCGGCACCCAGCAGCGCTACCGTCAGGCCACGGGCCAAGAACTTGAATATTCCGTTCATGAGAATCTCCTGCTATTCGGAATCAAAAAAATTTGCTGCAGCAGCCGGTCTCAGAAGCGCTGGCTGTACATCAGCTGCGCATTGAGCTGGCTGTGACTGATGACCACGCCCGAGCCTGCCTGCACGGTGTTGGTCGGCGCCTTGGTCAGCGATGCGCTGATCCCGGCTTTGTCCGACATGGCGTAGCTGAAGCCGGCGCTGTAGTGCTTGGTCTCGGTGGCCGGGAACAGCGGGTTCACATAGGCGTCGGGGATGGGGTTGGAGGCTTGGTTGTAGCCGGCACGCAGGGTCAGTGCGGGCGTCGCCTTCCATGCCACGCCGAGCGCGGTGACAGTCTGGTCGCGCCAGGCCTGCGGCAGCGCAAAGCTCACGCTGCCGCCCATGCCGATGCTGTCGTAACGCATCTTGAACGAGGCCATCACGTCCGACCAGGCAATGCGCTTGACATCAGCAGCGAGCAGCAGCGTCGGAGTCGCCTGCCATGCCAGACCCACGGCAAGCTGCTGCGGCATCTGGAAGTCCTCGATGGTGATGCGCCCGCTGTCGCTGAAACCGCCGAAGGCGCTGAGCGAAGCGGCGTTGTGACCGCTCTTCATGTCGCGCAGCGAGGTCTTGCTGTGCCAGCTGGCGCCGACATTGAGCGTCGGCGTGAGCTTGTAGACCAGCCCCAGCTTGGCCGCCCAGCCCAGCGACCAGGCTTCACCGGAGAAGCTGCTGCCGTCGCTGAAGTCCACGCGCGCCCAGGGTGCGCCGCCCAGGGCCGGAAGCGCCATCGCGAGGTTGCCGCTGGCAGCTGTCACCATCTGGCCGAGTTGGGCTCCACTCGCGGCCATGCGCATGTCCAGCGTGGCCCAGACGAGATCGAGCGATCCGCCGATCAGCAGGTCATTGCTGGCCTGCCAGGCCAGCGGCAGGATCATCCGACCGACACCCAGCTCGGAGCGAACTTCCTTGCCCGAGCCCATGGCCAGGAAGGTGTCTGCCGCGTACTCGGTGCCCATGCCGCCCTGGGCAAACACGGCCACGCCATAGCTCAGGCTGCCATCGCGACGCGCATAGCCGAACGCGGGCATCGCATAGGCACGGCCACCCGAATCGGCCACCATAGGTCCGGCCGAGGAGCTAACGCGTGGCCCGAGGTGACCGATGGCCACGTCCAGGCGTGCGGCGTTCGCCATCAACCCCAGCGTGGCCGGATTGTTGGCGGCAGCCGCCACACCATTGTCAAAGGCCGTGGCCGCGCCACCCATGCCGCTGCCCTCGGGACCATAGCCCTCCAACAGCATGCCGTTGGTCGCCTGAGCAGCAAACGGCAGGGCGAGTGCAGCCATTGCGACTGCAGTGAGTCGTTTCATCGTTGTCTCCTGGTGTTGTAGACGGCCGCTTTGTCGGTGCGTGCGGCTCGTTGAATCCCCAGACCTCACGGCCAGGGCATGGGGCTCAGCGCCTCATTTGGGCGGCTTGCCTCGACGCGGCACTGCGCTGATGGGGGCCGGACAGCTGCCGCTGCGGGCGCAGAACAGCTGGTAGAGCGTCTCGATGGTGGCCAGCGCGGCCGGGCTGCAGACCGCGTAATAGGCGTGGCGCCCTTCGCGCCGGCAGCACACCATGCCCTGAGCGCGAAGCACCGTGAGTTGCTGCGACAGGGTGGGCTGATGGATCTGAGTGCGCTCCTCGAGATCGCCGACCGTCATCTCGCCCTGGCTGAGCGTGCACAGAATCAGCAGCCGATCCTCGTTGCCCAGCGCCTTGAGCAGCGCGGTCGCTTCGGCCGCATGACGACGCATCTCGGCGATGTCGCCCATTCCCGACGTGGCAGCGGCAACACCGGCCGTGGGGCCGGTGTTGCTGTGATCCTGCTTTGCACCGCTCATTTGCTTGTCAAGAATTGATATCAATATTTCTTAACTGTTGAGCGATGGTAGGGGCCATCCCCCCGGTCGACAAGAGCGCGGACCCCGGACTTACCCTTGCTTAGAGCAAGGAAAAGCCGGGGCACATGGGCTCAGGGTGCGATGCCGGGGTTGCCGCTAACGCCGATCAGACGCGGCGTATTGATCTTGCGTGTCGTGACGCGCCCCTTGGACTTGAGCCAGGTCTCGACCACGTCCCAAACCATCTTGGTGCCCGGTGCGTGGGCAGCCTCCTCGGCCACCGGTGCCCAGCCGGCCACCTTGTAGGTCTTGCTCGCCTCGATCAGCTTGCCATGCAGGCGCATGTCCTGGATACGGTTGCCCATCGTCGCGCCGGGTTCGCAGGCGTAGGTCAGGCCGCCGACGCGCACCATGTCGCCACCCTGCTGGTAGTAGGGATCGGGATTGAAGAGGTTGTCGCAGACGTCCTCGAGCACGGTCTTGATCATCGAGCCGGACATCTCGGTGACGGTGGCGTACGAGTAGGTGGTCGCCACCTGATCCATCATCAGCTCGCGCGTGATGACGTCGCCGGGCAGCAGGCTGGTTCCCCAACGGAAGCCCGGCGAGAAGGCGATGTCGGCGCCTTGCACCTCGATCAGAGCGTCGACGATCAACTGGTCCCAGCTGCCATTGAAGTTGCCCCGGCGGTACAGCAGACCGTCGGTGACGGCGAGTTTCTCGCTGAGCTTGGACTCGTAGGGCGCGCGGATCTTGTTGATCAACGCGTCCATCTCCGGGTCCGCCTTGAGCATGTTGGAGAACACCGGCAGCAGCTTGTAGCGGAAGTCGCTGACGCGGCCGTCCTTGACCTCGAAATCGAGCACGCCGAGGAACTTGCCGTTGCTGCCGGCGTTGGTGACGATGGTCTGGCCACCGGCGTTCTTGACGATCACTGGCACCGGCACGCCGTCGTGGGTGTGGCCGCCCATGATGGCGTCGATACCGCGCACACGCGAGGCCATCTTCAGGTCCACGTCCATGCCGTTGTGCGAGATCACCACGACGACCTTGGCGCCCTTGCCGCGCGCCTCGTCGACCATGGCCTGCATGTTCTCGTCCTGGATGCCGAAAGCCCAGTCGGCAACCATGTAGCGCGGATTCGCAATCGGCGTGTAGGGGAAGGCCTGACCGATGATGGCGCACTTCACGCCGTTGATCTCGCGAATCACATAGGGGTTGAAGACCTGATCGCCGAAGTCGTTGGTCTTGACGTTCTGCGCGACGAAGTCCAGCTTGCCCTTGAAGTCCTTCTCGAGGATCTCCTTGACGCGCTCCATGCCGTAGGTGAATTCCCAGTGGCCGGTCATCACATCCACGCCGAGCAGCTTGCAGGCGTCGACCATGTCCTGCGCATTGGTCCACAGCGAGGTGGCCGAGCCCTGCCAGGTGTCGCCGCCATCAAGCAGCAGCGCGCCGGGACGGCTGGCCTTCATGCGCTTGACCAAGGTGGACAGGTGCGCAAAGCCACCGACACGGCCATAGCGGCGTGCAGCGCGCTCGAAGTCCAGGTAGGTGAAGGCATGCGCCTGCGCGGTGCCTGGGCGCACGCCGATGGACTTGAGCAGCTTCTCGCCGACCACGTGCGGCGTGTTGCCGCTCATGCCGGCAATGCCGAGATTGACATTGGGCTCGCGGAAATAGATCGGCTTGAGCTGCGCATGGCAGTCGGTCATGTGCAGGAAAGACACCTGGCCGAAGCGCGGCACGTCATACAGCCCCTGCTCGGCCGTAGCCGCATCGGCATCGGCGTAGCGCCCCAAACCCATGCCGGCCACCGAAGCCGCGGACATCACCTGCAGAAACTCACGCTTGCTCAGATTCATGATAAGTGCTCGCTTATGTTTAACTTCAAACAAAGCCCGCCGAAGCGGGCTTTCACGCGATCCCTGAGGTTCGCTGCCTTACTGGTTGACGGGCGACTTGGGGTCCAGCAACAGCGCCATGATGTGGCGGATCTGGTTCTCGTCCAGCAGTCCGGCATGGCCGAAACGGGGCATGTTGGAGCAGGCGCTGTAGGCCTTCGAGTTCCACAGCTTGCCCCAGGTGTACTGGATGATCGGCATGCTCGCCGGGTCATCGACCTTGCTGACTCCGCGCATCTTGCCGTAGTTGTACAGGCTCGGGCCGATGGTGCCGAAGGAGATCTCCTCCTTGCTGATCTGGTGGCAGTTGTAGCAGTTGCCGCCATTGGCGCTGGGCGCCGTGGAGCGGTCGGTCCAGGTCATGCCACGACCGTTCTGCGCCAGCTTCTCGCCTTCACGCCAGTCGCCGATGTACTTGCCATCGCTGGGCCACTTGATGGAGGCCAAGGACTCTGCCTCGATCTTCTTGGCAACGGCGTCGCTCGGTTGCTTGTCGCTCGAGCAGGCCTGCTGACCCAGGTCCTGCTCGATGCGGTCCATCTTCGCGATGCCTTGCTCGCGGAAGGAGGCCTTGATCATCGCCATGGCCTGGGCATCGAGCTCGGCAGCACTGGGCGCGATCGCACAGCCTGCCAGGCCCAACGTGGAGGCTGCTACGGCGGCCAGAACAAACTTGGTCTTGGTCTTCATGTGCAGGTCCCCTCGTTCAGCGCTTGATGGCCGGCGCGATCGACTCCGCGCCCTTCGCATTGACGCCCATATAGACACCCAGCGCGATCGTCACGTCCGACGCAAAGCCCGGATACGGAAAGCGCTGCTGGCGGAAGCAGTCGTTGAGACGGCGCTGCATGCTCCACATCTCGCCGCTGGAGACTCGGTAGGCCGGCCAGGCCGCAAAGCCGATGCCGTCACCCGGGTTCTTGGTCAGGTTGGGCAGATCCTGCAGGCGGATGCGCTTGCCGTCCTCGGCGTGGCAAGAGGCACAGGAGAAGTCCATCGGGCCGCCGCGGAAGAAGAAGGCGCGCTTGCCCAGTTCATAGAAGCGACGCTCCTCGGCATGCGCCTGCGGCAGATTCATCTTGCTGCCACGCGACTCGGCCGAGATCCAGGCAGCCAGCGCTTCCATATTGGCCTGCTCGCCGCGACCGAAGGGGGTCTTGGCAATGGCATCCGCATCCAGGCCCTGCAAGGTGCTCATGCAGGTCAGCAGGCGGGACTCCAGGTCCTGCACGCGCTGCGTATCCTTGAAGAAGCGCGGCAGTTCAACCCAGGCGCCTTTGACGACACCCGGCCCTTTGCCCAGGTCGCAGGCCTCCAGCGAAGCGTTCTTGGGTCCACGCTTTTTCTTCCAGAGATCTTCGCCCTTGGCCTCAAAGAGCTCGGCAGGGTTGCCGTCAGCCAGCAGAGCACGGTACTCGGCAATGCCATCAGCGGCGCTCTTCTGCGCCTGCGCTGCCGCAAGCGGCAGCGCTGCACCGAGCAGCATCAACACCTTGGTAAGTCTCATGCCCTGTCTCCTTCTTCGTCAGCTCGTTGAGTAGGTTTATTCTGTCGGCCGGCGGCCCCAAACGAAGACCGGCCCGCATGCGGGCCGGCTGATTGTGCACGGTTCCTCAGGAAACCGTGGCTTCGTCGGTACGCTTGTCGCCCTTGTTGTCCGTCCAGGTGACCTGAACCTTGTCGCCAGCCTTGGCGCCCTTGATCGCGAACTGCAGGAACGGGTTCTTCGAGACGGACGGGCCCCACTCGGCAGTCATCACGACCTTGCCGTTCAGAGAGGCGCTCACTTCGCTGATGAACCAGGCAGGAATGGTCTTGCCTGCCGAGTCCTTGCGCTGACCGCTTTCCATTTCGTGAGCCATCAACACGCGCACGGTGGCCTTGTCGCCGGAAGCTTGTGCGCGGATGCGCATCGGATCTGCCATGGTGATCTCCTTTTGGCGCGTCGACTGCGACGCTGCCTAAATCTGTGTTGCTAAGGTTTGAATGAGGCTGGCGCCTGATCAGCCGCCGCAGCCACCCAGCGTGACCTTGACTTCCTTCTGCGCGAACAGAACCTTGTTGTCGTTGGTCACCGCCACGGCGAAGACATTCGACGACTGGCCCATCTTCACACGAGTCGAGAAATTCGCTTCGACTTCAGGTGTGACGTTGAACAGCGCAGCCAGCACGGCCGGGTTCTTCTCGACCAGCAGCATCACCTGCTTCACGCCAGCCAGCGAGGTGGCGGCACCCAGCGGAACCACAGCGCCGTTCTCGGCGATGTCGGGCGCGGTGATCGTGACGTCCTTGCTTTCGGTGGGAGCGCCATAGCCCAGCGCCTTGACCAGGTCAGCCATGGTCTTGGCTTCGAACGCGCCCTTGCCTGCAGCAGCACCAGCGGCGTGAGCCAAGGGCCCCAGCACACCCGAAGCGACCAGCAGCGAGGCCACAGTGGCGCTCTGCTTCATTACTTGTCGACGATTTGCGATCATGGAAAGTCTCCTTGTTCACTCCATGCTAATAAAAGGATGCTCGCATACCATACGTGACACCCCGTAGATGAAAGAGCCCGCAGTCTGTGATATCAGCGCTGCGCCCCGTTCTTCAACCATTGCGCAATCACCTCCGCATCCGCCTCGCTCAGCGACTGAGGCGGCATCGGGATCTGCCCCCAGACACCCACGCCGCCGGCGCGGATCTTGCCACTGAGATAGGCCAGCGCGTCGGCACGGTCGGCGTACTTCTTGGCGATTTCCTTGAAGGAGGGACCGACCATCTTGGCATCCGCAGCGTGACAGGCCGTGCAACTGTACTTGTTGAGCAAAGCCCCAGCATTCGGCTTGGCAGCCTCAGCAGGCTTGGACTGCACGGCACCACGGTTGACCGGCGTGCCCGAGGGCTTGGTCGTGTCCACACCTTGGCCCGCACCGACCGGGCGCACTTGCTCGGCCAGATTGCCGTGTGCGTTGCGCGCATGCTCCGGCAGGAACGAACTGATCTCGCCGCCCGTCGCGCAATTGCTCATGCAGGCCACGTTGCGTGTGTCAGCCGCCTTGGCAGTCGTCAAGCCTTTGCCGGGCCACATCGTGTGATCCAGTGTCATGCCATTGCGATTGGGCATGCGCTGCTGCACCTCGGCGATGTTCTTGTCGGAGAGCACGAAGTTCTCCGGCACGATGCCACCCAGATTCAGCAGGAAGGCCGTCACGCCATAGACCTCGTCAACTTTCAGGGACTTGGGCGCATTCCAGGGCATGGCCCGGTTGATGTAGTCGAACAGCGTGGAGACTGTTGGCACCTTCATCAAGGTAGTGCGGCCAGGATAGGAGCTGTCAGTGAGGCGAGCCACGCGACCGGTCTTGATGTCCTCCGCCGTGGTGCCGCCCACGAGCGGCGAAAACACCTCGCCGCTTTCGCCGAAGATGCCATGGCAGTGCGCGCACTTGCCTTCCCAGACATCCTGACCCAGCGCCACCGAGCCGGCACCCTTGGGCAGTCCCTTGAAGTCCGGACGTACATCGATGTCCCAGGCGGCAACTTCCTTCTTGGTCGCCTCGCGGCCGATGCCAGGGTACTGCTTGGACTGTGCCAGCGCCGCGCCAGCCGAGGCCACGAGCGCCACGGCCAGGCCAAGGCGCAGGAGAGCTTGCTTAGGAGAGCTGGACATTCTTCACCTCACCGTCTTCTTGCACCAGCCAGGACTGGATCGCGTTGTTGTGGTAGATCGAGCGCGTGCCGCGCACCTTGCGCAACTGCGCATAGGTCGGCTGGACATAGCCGGTGTCGTCCATCGCGCGGCTCTGGATGATGGCGGGCTTGCCGTCCCACACCCAGTCGATGTTGAAGCGCGTCAGGCACTTGCTCATCGGCTTGCCCTCGAGGCGAGCCGTGCGCCAGTTACGTCCGCCGTCCACCGAGACATCCACGCGCTTGATCGCGCCACGACCAGACCATGCCAGGCCGCTGATGTTGTAGAAGCCCTTGTCGAGCAGCACCTGACCGCCCGACGGCGTGGTCACCACGCTCTTGCATTCCTGAATGCTGGTGTACTGGCGATGCAGTCCGCTGGGCATCAGGTCGATGTAGTGAATCGCCTCGTCCTTGGTGGCATAAGGCTTGTCACCGACCTCGATGCGGCGCAGGTACTTGACCCAGGACACACCTTGAACACCTGGCACGACGAGACGCAGCGGGTAGCCCTGCTCCGGGCGCAGCATTTCGCCGTTCTGGCCATAGGCCACCAGCACCTCGCCGTTCTCGACCATCTCCATCGGGATGGTGCGGGTCATAGACGACCCGTCGGCACCCTCGGCCAGCACGAAGCGGGCGCGCTTGTAGTCAACCCCAGCCATGTCCAGCAGGATGCGCAAGGGCACGCCGGTGAACTCGCTGCAGCTGATCATGCCGTGCGTGTACTGCACGGTGGGCACGGCCACGTTGCCCCACTCCATGCCGGTGTTGGCGCCGCACTCGATGAAGTGGAAGCGCGACACCGAGGGCAGTCGCATCAGCTCATCCATGGTCAGCACCAGCTGCTTCTTCAGCATCGTGGCGTCAGACCCATTGATCATCAGGCGGTGCTTGGAGGGATCGATGTCCCACCATCCCTGGTGATGGCGCTCGAAATGCAGGCCGCTGGGCGTGACGATGCCGAACAGCGACTGCAGCGGCGCAAACGAAACCGAAGCCTGGGTGGTCTGCGTCAGACCCGGGCTCTGGCGCCGCTGCACATTGGCCTCGAACTTCGAAGGCTTGCCGTAGCCATCCGTGACCACAGGCATGCCCAACCCCTTGGTGTGCTCGGGCAGCTCGAGGATGTTGGGATCCCCGCCCTCGGGCGGCACCGGATTGGCACTCGCCAGAACGGCCGGCGCGGCGACAGCTGCGCCAGCGGCCGCAAAGGCGCTGCGTATGAAGTTGCGCCGGCCATCCTTGGCTTCGGCAAATACCTGACGGATGCCCGCCTGATCCAGGAACGATTCGGGCGCCTTGATCAGCCTGCCCGAGGGTTTGATGTCTGAACTCACAGAGTCTCCTTCCACGTCTCGCCGTGCCGCGTTGCGCCGACCACAGAGACAGATCCGACCCGCAATCGCGGAGCGCTCTGCCACCGTCCGAAACTGCGCCGCCACCAGGCTCACGCAATGCGCAGATCCGTATATTACTATGCCCGAATATTCAGCCGTGATGCAAACAGTCGGCAACGGGTTAACCCGTATGTGTGCATTTTGTACTGCAGAGCCGCAGCGCAGGCAATGCTGTGGCGCATGCTTGACCCAGGCCTTGCGGCGCTGGCCAAACAAGGCGAGCGAATCAAGCGGGCGGTCTCAGCGCCAGCCCCGGCCGCCAAGCGTCCTGTGGCGAGTAGAAAAGAAAAAAGCCGCTGGAAGCGGCTTTTTGTCGTACTACTTGGCGGAGAGGGAGGGATTCGAACCCTCGGTACGTTATTCACGTACGCCTGATTTCGAGTCAGGTACATTCAACCACTCTGCCACCTCTCCTGAATTGGTGCTCGCGTGGTTGCGTTGCGAGTGAGCCCGCAAGTATAGCGGAGTTTTCTCCTCCTCCGACACTCAGGCGCGCAGAACTTCCACGCCACCCATGTAAGGACGCAACACTTCCGGCACGGTGATGCTGCCGTCGGCGTTCTGGCAGTTCTCCAGCACCGCCACCAAGGTGCGACCAACCGCCAGGCCCGAGCCGTTCAGTGTGTGCACCAGTTCCGTCTTGCCCTGGGCGTTCTTGAAGCGCGCCTGCATGCGACGCGCCTGGAAGTCGCCCATATTCGAGCAGGAGCTGATCTCGCGGTAGGTGTTCTGCGCCGGCACCCAGACCTCGAGGTCATAGGTCTTGGTCGAGCCGAAGCCCATGTCGCCGCTACACAGCAGCACCGTGCGGTAAGGCAGGCCCAGGGCCTGCAGCACCGCCTCGGCATGCGCGGTCATTTCTTCCAGCGCCGCATTGCTTTGCTCGGGCGCGACGATCTGCACCATCTCGACCTTGTCGAACTGATGCTGGCGGATCAGGCCGCGCGTGTCGCGGCCGGCCGACCCCGCTTCCGAGCGAAAACAGGGGCTGTGCGCGGTCAGCTTGATCGGCAGCTCGTCGGCCGCCAGCATGGTGTCGGCCACCGTATTGGTCAGCGTGACCTCGGAGGTCGGAATCATGTACCACTTGCTGCTGGCCGCTTCCGCCGCGCCCGAGCTGACATGGAACAGGTCCTGCTCGAACTTGGGCAGCTGGCCGGTACCCTGCATGGCCTTTCCCTGCACGATGTAGGGCGTGTAGCACTCTGTATAGCCGTGGCGCGTGGTGTGCATGTCCAGCATGAACTGGGCAAGCGCGCGATGCAGGCGCGCGATGGGGCCGCGCATCAGGCTGAAACGCGAGCCACTGAGCTTGGCCCCCGTCTCGAAGTCCAGGCCCAGCGGCGTGCCCAGATCGACATGGTCCTTGACGGGGAAGTCGAAGCTCCTGGGCGTGCCCCAGCGGCGCACTTCCACATTGCCGGTCTCGTCCACGCCCACCGGCACCTCGGCCTGCGGTAGATTGGGCACGCCCAGCAGCATGTCCGACATCTCGCCCTGCAGCGCGTCGAGCCGGGTCCCGCCCGAGCTCATCTCGTCGGCGATGGCGGCCACCTCGGCCATCAGGCTGTTCACTTCGGTGGCGGTGTCCTCGCCCTTGGCGGCGCGACCCTTGAGCATGCCGATCTGCTTGGACAGGCTGTTGCGCTTGGCCTGCAGCTCCTCGGTGCGAACCTGCAGCTGCTTGCGCTCGCTCTCCAGCGTCTTGAAGCGCTCGACGTCCAGGAAGGGTTGCGGATTCTTGCGCGTGCTCAGCCGGGCGACGACGCCATCCAGGTCTTTGCGCAGCAGGGTGATGTCTAGCATTTGTGCTTGTCCTTGTGGGATCGCAGATTCTATGAAAGCGAAGCGGCGCCGCTGTCGGGCGCCGCTCTCATGGCAGAGAAAGCATGCGCCGTCTCAGGATCGGGACGCGGCAACCTCGGCCATGGACTTGTCGCCCAGGCCCAGCGGCAGCGGGAAGTGCACATGCTCCTCCACGCCGGGAAGGCTGCGCACCGAGGTCGCGCCGAACTCGCGCAGCCGAGCGATCACCGCCTGTACCAGCACGTCGGGGGCCGAGGCACCCGCAGTCAGGCCCACGCGCGAGCGACCATCCAGCCACTCCGCCCTGAGATCGTCAGCCGCGTCGACCATGTAAGCCGCAGTCCCCAGGCGCTCGGCCAGTTCGCGCAGCCGGTTGCTGTTCGAGCTGGTCGGGCTGCCGACGACGATCACCACGTCCACCTGCGGCGCCAGCACCTTTACCGCGTCCTGGCGGTTCTGCGTGGCATAGCAGATGTCCTGCTTCTTGGGCTCGCGCACCTGCGGGAAGCGCTGCTTCACCGCGGCAAGGATCTCGGCCGCATCGTCGACGCTGAGCGTGGTCTGCGTCACCACCGCGACGCGGCTCTCGTCCTTGAGCCGCACATGCGCCACGTCGGCCGCGTCCTCGACGAGATAGATGCCGTCGGAGAGCTGGCCCATCGTGCCCTCGACCTCGGGGTGCCCCTTGTGGCCGATCATGATGAATTCGTAACCTTCCTTGTGCAGCTTGGCCACCTCCACATGCACCTTGGTCACCAGCGGGCAGGTGGCGTCGAAGACATTGAAGCCTCGCTGGGCCGCCTCGCGCCGCACCGCCTGGCTCACGCCGTGGGCGCTGAACACCAGCGTCGCGCCGGCAGGCACCTCAGCCAGATCCTCGATGAAGATCGCACCGCGCGACTTCAGGTCGTTGACCACATAGGTGTTGTGCACGATCTCGTGACGCACATAGATCGGCGCGCCGAACTTCTTCAGCGCGCGCTCGACGATCTCAATTGCCCGGTCCACGCCAGCGCAGAAGCCGCGCGGCTCCGCCAGCAAGATCTCGTCCACTGCATGCCCTGGCACTGCGCCCATCAAAGCACCCCGATCACTTGCACTTCGAAGCTCACCGGCTGACCGGCCAGCGGATGGTTGAAGTCGAACAGCAACCAGTCCTCGCCGACCTCGCGAACCAGGCCTGCATAGCTGCCCTGCCCGTCCGGCGTGGGGAACTGCACCACATCGCCGACGCTGTACTGCTCGTCCGGATCGCCCAGTTCATGCAACAGCGCCAGCTTGACGCGCTGCAGCAGCTCGGGGTTGCGCTCGCCGAAAGCCTCGCCGGGCGCCAGCTCGAAGCGTGTGTGCGCACCCTCAGCCAGGCCGAGCAGCCGCGACTCGATCGCCGGTGCCAGCTCACCGGTACCCAGCGACAGAGTCGCCGGCTTGTCGTCGAAGGTATTGATCAGCTCGCTCCCGTCCGCCGCCGACAGGCGGTAGTGCAGGGTAAGGAAGGAGCCTGGTTGGATCAGATTCACGGCTTTTCCAGGTTCGATAGACTGGCGGGATTCTAGGGCCGGCCACCCTGAGCCCCCGGATTTCCCCTGATTCCTGCCCGATGCCGCTCGCCCAACTCCCGCCTCAGGCACGCCCGCGCGAGAAGCTGCTCGCGCTGGGGCCGCAGGCCCTGGTCGATGCCGAGCTGCTCGCGCTGCTGCTGCGCACCGGCACGCGCGACAAGCCGGTGCTGCAACTGGCGCAGTCGCTGCTGGACGAGTTCGGCGGCTGGAGCGGTCTGCTACAGGCCGACATCGGCACGCTCGGGCGCGTCAGGGGCATTGGCCCGGCCAAGCGTGCCGAGATTGCCGCGGTGCTGGAGATCGCGCGGCGCTCGCTGTTGCAGCAGCTCGCCGCAGCCCCGGTGTTCGAGTCGCCGGAGGCGGTGCGCCAGTTCCTGCGCCTGAAGCTCGGCGGGCTGGACCATGAAGTCTTTGCGGTGCTCTTTCTCGACGCGCAGCACCGGCTGATCGCGATGGAGGAGCTGTTTCGCGGCACGCTGACGCAGACCAGCGTCTACCCGCGCGAGGTCGTCAAGCGCGGCCTGGACCTGGGCGCGGCGGCGGTGATCCTGGCACACAACCACCCCTCCGGCGTAGCAGAGCCCTCGCGCGCGGACGAATTGCTGACCCAAGCGCTGAAGAACGCGCTGGCCCTGGTGGACATGCGCGTGCTCGACCATTTCATCGTCGGCTCCTGCGAGGTGGCCTCGATGGCCGAGCGGGGGCTGATGTGAGTGCACCGCCCGCCAAGCCGCCTGTGCTGCACAGTCTGCAGGAGCTGAAGACGCTGCAGCGCGAGCTGGAACTGCGGCGGCGTCTCGAGCAGGAGCGCGCCGAACGCGCCGCCGCCCAGGCCCGGCTGCTCGAGCGCGAACGGCGCCTGTTCGAGCTCAGTATCGGTCCGGTCACGCCGCTAAAGGAGACGCAGCGCGTGCTGCTGGAGCCGCAGCGCCCCGAGCCGGAGCCGCGCCAGCGCGAAGCCGACGAGCGCGAGGTGCTGCTGCAGGCGCTATCCGACGATTTCGATGTCGAGTCGCTGCTGGAAACAGACGAGACGCTGAGCTACCGCCGCCCAGAGATCAGCCCTGAGGCGGTAAGAAAGCTGCGTCGTGGTCATTGGGCGCTGCAGGCGCAGATCGACCTGCACGGCATGCGCCGCGACCAGGCCCGCGAGGCGCTGAGCCACTTCATCCAGGACAGCGCCAAGCGCGGCATGCGCTGCGTACGCGTCGTTCACGGCAAGGGCAATGGCTCGCCGGGGCGAGAGCCGGTGCTGAAGTCGCGGGTACGGCGTTGGCTGGTGCAGAAGAACGAGGTACTGGCCTTCGTGCAGGCGCGCGCCTGCGATGGCGGCAGTGGCGCACTGATGGTGCTGCTGTAGGGCACTGGCCGTTCAAGCCGGCGCGCCGGGACAGACGCCGTTCAAGCCGGCGTGTTGCGCATCCAGTCTGCGGTGTTCATGAAGGCAGCATCGAGCCGCTCGCGCAGCGCCGGGTCGAGCTCGCACTCCTGCATCGCCTGGCGCATGCAGTTCATCCACTGGTCGCGCTCGGCGATGCCGATCGCGAAGGGCAGGTGCCTGGCACGCAGGCGCGGATGGCCGAAGCGTTGCTGGAAATAGTCCGGCCCGCCCAGCCAGCCACACAGGAACCAGAACAGCTTGTCGCGCGAAGCGCTCAGGTCGGTCGGGTGGATCGCGCGCAACCGCGCATAGCTCGGTTCCAGATCCATCAGATCGTAGAAACGATCGACCAGCGCGCGCACCGCGTCCTCGCCCCCGATCCACTCGAAGGCGCTACGGGACTGCTCGCTCATACACCGCCGCCGGCCAGCAGCCGCGCGGCCAGAGCCTTGACGCCCTGCGCGGCCTCGCAACCCGGGTACTGCTCGATGAGCAGCTGGCGCTTGAGCACAGCCTGGCGCACGGTGTTGTCATTGCGCACCTCGCCGAGCAGCTCGAGCTTGAAACTCTGGCCCGGGCTGGCGCCGACGAAGCGCTGCAGCACCTGCTGCAACTGCCCACAGATCAACTTGCCCTCGCCGGGCCGGTTGGCCTGATTGATCAGCAGCCCAACATGGCGACGCTCCTGCTGCGTGGCCAGCACCTTGATCGTCGCGTAGGCGTCGGTCAGCGAGGTCGGCTCGGGCGTAGCCACCACCAGCACGTCGATCGCCAGCGAGATGGCGAACAGCACCACATCGGAAATGCCCGCGCCGGTATCGAGCAGGACCCAGTCGAAGCGCGGCTTGATCGCCTCGACGATATTGAGCAGCTTGTCGCGCACTTCCGGCGTCAGGCGCGAATACTCGACCATGCCGGAGCCAGCCAGCAGTACCGAGAAGCCGCCGGGCGCCGGCAGGATGGCCTGGTCCAACGTGGCCTTCTCGGTGAACACATCGTGCAGTGTCAGCTTGGGGTGCAGGTTCAGCACCACGTCAAGATTGGCCAAGCCCAGGTCGGCATCGAGCACCAGCACGCGTTGACCTTGTGCCGCCAGCGCTGCGGCCAAATTGGCGGTAACGAAGGTCTTGCCCACGCCGCCCTTGCCGCTGGTAACGGCGAGCGTGCGGGCGCCGCTGCGAGACTTGGCGCCGGCGCCTGCAGCGGTAGACGGGGTGCTACTCATTCGATGTCCTGTTGCGTTACAGCAAACAACATGCCTTTTTCCTCGGCGCTCACCAGCGAGTCCACATGCGGTTCCAGGCAGGTCCGATTACGACCCTCAGCCTTGGCACGATAGAGCTGCCTATCAGCACGCTCCATCCACAGCAGCGGCGATGAGCGCACCCACTGCGGAGCGAATGCACCGCCCAGGCTGACCGTGACCTTCAAGGCATTGCCGTTCGGAACCTCGATGATCAACGCAGCCACCGTCTCGCGCACACGCTCTGCCACGGTCAGACCGAAGCTGCTCGGGCAATTCGGCATGATGATGGCGAACTCCTCGCCACCGACACGGGCCGCCGTGTCCATTGGACGGACGGTCTGCGCGATGGCCCTGCCGACAGCCTGGATGACCACATCACCGGCCGCATGGCCATGGGTGTCGTTGACCGACTTGAAGTGATCGATGTCCAGCACCAGCAACAAGGCAGGCTCGCCCGAACGCGCCACGCGGTCTACCTCGCGCGCCAACGCCATCTCGAAGCTGCGGCGGTTCAGCAAGCCGGTCAGCGCATCCTTGCTGGACAGATCGCACAGCGCATCGATCATGCCCTGCAGCCACTCCTGGCTGTAAGGCTGTGCGCCAGGCAGCAGTGCCCCGGCCTGTTGCAGCAGTTGCAGGGCCTGGTCAAGCTGAAGCGCACGGGCGTCGATCAGCGCAGAGGATGTGCTGTGGTCGTTCAAGGTGGGTGGGGCAATTGGCCGGCAGTCTAGCAGGGGGGCAAGTCGGGAAATTCCGCAAATTTGCATGAGCTTCGCCTCCCATTTCACACAAACATGACGCTTAGCCGCCACCGAAACTGCAAAGCGATGCAAGAATCAGCCATGGCTCTGCCCTAGGCTCGGGGACACCCGCCCTCAGACTCACCCGAAGTACCATGCCCGCTGCGCTCACGCCCTCCACACCGACCGAGGCCATCGACCACGAGTTCAGCTTCAGCCGCGCGGACTTCGACAGGGTGCGCCAACTGATCTATCGCCATGCTGGCATCAGTCTCCACGACGGCAAGCACGCCATGGTCTACAGCCGCCTGTCGCGGCGCCTGCGGGAGACTGGGCATCGCAGCTTCGCCGACTATCTGAACTGGCTGGACTCGACTACCGGCAGCCAGGCTGAGCAGGAGTGGCAGGAGTTCGTCAACTGCCTGACCACCAATCTGACCTCGTTCTTCCGCGAGGAGCATCACTTCCATTCGCTTGCCGAAGATCTGAAGCCCTTCGTCGGCAAGCCTGTTCGCATCTGGTGCTGTGCTGCGTCCACCGGCGAGGAGCCCTACTCCATCGCGATGACGGTGTCCGAGGCCTTGGGCGCCTCGGCTTCGGTCCAGATCGTGGCCAGCGACATCGACACCAATGTGCTTAACACCGCGCGACGCGGCGTGTACAACGCCGATGCCCGCGGGCTCTCGCCGCAGCGCCTGAAGCAGTTCTTCATGCGTGGCACCGGCGCCAACTCCGGCCGCATCCGCGTCAAGCCCGAGTTGCAGCGCTGGATCGAGTTCCGCACGCTGAACCTGATGGACCAGCAATGGTCGCTGGGCGAGCCCTTCCACATGGTGTTCTGCCGCAACGTGATGATCTACTTCGATGCGCCGACGCAGCGCAAGGTGCTGGAACGCATCCACCGAGTCATGCGGCCGCACGGCCTGTTGTTCGTGGGGCATTCCGAGAACTTCACCGAGTCGCGCGATCTCTTCCGCCTTCGCGGCAAGACCATCTACGAACGCGTCTGACGCAGACCCAGCCAGAGCCCTTCGACATCGAGCGAGCAGCACCATCCATGAGCACAGCCCCCAACACCGGCACCGCAGGCGCAGCGCTCTCCAGCAGCGCCGGCGCGGCGCGCGTCGCCCAGTTGAAGGCGCAGGCGCGCAAGCCCGGTGAGGCCTCCTTCTTCTTCTACGACGCGCACTTCAAGAACGCGGCCGTCAAGATCCTGCCCGGCGAGTACTTTGTCGACACCGAGGACATCCTCGTCATGACGACGCTGGGCTCCTGCATTGCCGCCTGCCTGTGGGATCGCTCCGCGCAGATCGGCGGCATGAACCATTTCATGCTGCCCGAGGGCACCGGCGACTCCGGTCGCTACGGGTCCTATGCGATGGAGTTGCTGATCAACGAGATGATGAAGCGCGGCGCCTCCAAGAGCCGCATGGAAGCCAAGATCTTCGGCGGCGGCGCAGTGATCTCGGGCATGAATACGATCAATGTCGGGGAACGCAACACCAATTTCGTTCTGGACTACTTGAAGACCGAGCGTATTCCCGTCGTGTCCAAGGACGTGATGGACGTCTATCCGCGCAAGGTCTGTTTCCTGCCGCACAGCGGCAAGGCAATGGTCAAGCGCCTGGCGCCGACCAATACCGACGCACTGATTCAACAAGACCGCGCAGCGGCACAGAAGGCGCAGCCGGTGGTTTCCAGCGGCGGCTCCATCGACCTGTTCTAGGACAGGCACGGACCTACGGTCGCGCCGACACAGGAGTTACAAGCAAATGGCCAAGACCAAGGTGGTGGTGGTGGACGATTCGGCGCTGGTGCGCTCCATCCTCACCGAGATCATCAATCGCCAGACGGACATGCAGTGCATAGGCGCCGCCAGCGACCCGCTGATGGCCCGCGAAATGATCCGCAACCTGAACCCCGACGTCATCACGCTGGACGTCGAGATGCCCAAGATGGACGGGCTGGACTTCCTCTCGCGCCTGATGCGTCTGCGCCCGATGCCGGTGGTGATGGTGTCCACGCTGACCGAGCGCGGCGCCGAAGTCACGCTCAAGGCGCTGGAGCTCGGCGCGATCGACTTCGTCGCCAAGCCCAAGATCGGTGTGGCCGACGGCATCCGCGCGCTGGCCCAGGACATCACCGACAAGATCCGCATCGCCAGCAAGGCGCATATCCGCCGCCTGGCCCCCGGGCCCTCGCATCCGCCCGCCCCTGGCGCGGCGCCGGCGGCCAAGCCGGCGGCAGCACCGGTGGCCAGCCTGGGCCGGCTCTCGACCGAGAAGATCATCTTCATCGGCGCCTCCACCGGCGGCACCGAGGCCACCAAGGACGTGTTGGTCAATCTGCCAGCCGACTGCCCGGCCGTGGTGATCACGCAGCACATGCCGCCCGGCTTCACGCGCAGCTATGCCGCGCGCCTGGACGGTCTGTGCAAGATCCGCGTCAAGGAAGCGCAGGACGGCGAGCGTATCCTGCCCGGCCACGGCTATATCGCGCCGGGCGGCTTCCACCTCAGCGTGGAGCGCTCGGGCGCCAACTACATTGCCCGCGTGCAGGACGGCGAGCCGGTGAACCGCCACAAGCCCTCGGTCGAGGTGCTGTTCAACTCGGCCGCTCGCGTGGTCGGCCCCAATGCGCTGGGCATCATGCTCACCGGCATGGGCGGCGACGGCGCCAAGGCGATGAAGGCGATGAAGGACGCCGGCGCCTACAACTATGTGCAGGACGAGGCCAGTTGCGTGGTCTTCGGCATGCCGCGCGAGGCGATTGCTGCCGGCGCGGCCGACGAGGTGCTGCCGCTCAACCAGATCGCGCCGCACCTGATCGACCGTCTGCGCAAGACCGCCGGGGCCTCGCTGAACCGCGTCTGATCGCGCAGCCTCAGCCGGCCAGGAAGAGTTCCTGCAGGTCGCTGAGGAAATCGAAGCCCAGAGGCGTGGCCTGGATGCGAGAGGCATCGGCCACCAGCAGGCCTTTGGCGCGCCCCGTCTCCAGCCCTTTGGCGATCGCCGCCATGCTCAAGCCGGTGCGCTCGGCAAAGCTGGCCAGCGGCACACCTTCGCGCAGACGCAGCGCATTGAGCATGAACTCGAAGGGCAGTTCGCTGGCGGCCACCTCGTGCTCGTTGGACACCGCCTGCCCCTCCATCGCCTTGGCCATATAGGCGGCAGGTTCGCGCCAGCGCACCTGCCGCAGGATGCGGTGTGCGAAGGAAAGCTTGCTGTGCGCACCGGCGCCGATGCCGAGGTAATCGCCGAACTGCCAGTAGTTGAGGTTGTGCGCGCAGCGGTGTCCGGGCCGTGCATAGGCCGAAACCTCATAGCGCTCCATGCCTGCGCCGCCGGTGCGTGCGGTGATCAAGTCCAGCATCTCGCTGGCCAGGTCGGCATCGGGCAGATGCTCGGGCGGGCGCGTCGCGAAGCGCGTGTTCGGCTCGATCGTCAGGTGATAGACCGACAGATGCGGCGGCGCATAGGACAGCGCGGTATCCAGCTCGACGGCCAGCTCGGCCAGCGTCTGCCCCGGCAGCGCATACATTAGGTCAATATTGAAGGTCTCGAAGCAGCCCGCCGCCTCGGCCAGCGCCTCGCGCGCCTGCGCACTGCTGTGCACGCGGCCCAGCGCAACGAGCTTGGCATCGTCGAAGCTCTGCACGCCGACCGACAGCCGCGTCACGCCCGCGTCGCGGAAGCCGCGGAAACGCTCGCGCTCGAAGGTGCCCGGGTTCGCTTCCAGCGTGATCTCACAGCCCGGCTCCAGGCGCAGCCGCGCGCGCAGATCGGACAACAGCTCCGCGATCTGCTCCGGCGCGAACAGGCTGGGCGTGCCGCCACCGATGAAGATGCTGACGATGGAGCGCCCCCAGATCAGCGGCAGCGCCGCCTCCAGATCGGCACGCAGCGCGGCCAGGTACTGGCGCGCGGTCTCGGCGGGCAGCGCCTTGCCCTCACGCCACTCGTGCGAGTTGAAGTCGCAGTAAGGGCATTTGCGCAGGCACCAGGGCAGGTGCACATAGAGCGACAGCGGCGGCAGCGCGGCCAGATGCAGCGCGCCCGGCCGCATCAGCCGGACGATGCTTTCAGCCATGGCCAGGGTCGAGATGCCAGACCTCGCGCATCTGCCGCAGCAGATCGGCCGAGGCCAGCGCACGGTGGCTCAAGCGGTTCTTCTGCTCGGCAGCGAGCTCGGCCACCGTCTGGCCCAGCGCGGGGATGAACATCAGCGGGTCGTAGCCGAAGCCACCCTCGCCTTTGAGCTCATCGATGATTTCGCCCTGCCAGCGCCCCATCGCGACCAGCGGCTCGGGGTCCTCAGCCGAGCGCACTGCAACCAGCGCGCAGACGAAGCGCGCGCGCCGGTCGGCCTGGCCGGCCAGCTTCTCGAGCAGCACGGCGTTGTTCTCGGCATCGCTCTTGGGCCGGCCAAACAGCGTGGCATAACGCGCCGACAGCACACCCGGCGCACCGCCCAGCGCCTCGACCGCCAGCCCCGAGTCGTCGGCCAGCGCCGGCAGGCCGCTGGCCGCCGCGGCGTGGCGCGCCTTGGCCAGCGCGTTCTCGACGAAGCTCGCATGCGGCTCCTCGGCTTCCGAAATGCCGAGACTGCCCTGGGTCACCAGCTCGACGCCCAACGGCGCGAACAGCGCCTGCAACTCGACGAGCTTCTTGGCGTTGTTGGAGGCGAGCACCAGGCGCAGCGACATCGTCACAGCCCCAGCGCCTTGGCCTGCGCGGCGAGCAGCTCGCGGATGCCCTTGTCGGCCAGATCCAGCAGCGCATTCATCTCGGCGCGCGAGAAGGCCGCACCCTCGGCCGTGCCCTGCAGCTCGACGAAGCCGCCGGACGCGGTCATCACCACATTCATGTCGGTATCGCAGGCCGAGTCCTCGACATAGGCCAGGTCCAGCAGCGGCACGCCGTCATGGATGCCCACCGAGATCGCAGCCACCGCCTCGCGGATCGGGCTGAAGGCGATCTTGCCCTCGGCCAACAGCCAGCTCACCGCGTCGTGCGCGGCCACATAGGCGCCGGTGATCGCTGCAGTGCGCGTGCCGCCGTCAGCCTGCAGCACGTCGCAGTCCAGCGTGATGGTGCGCTCGCCCAGCGCCTTGAGGTCAAACACGCAGCGCAGCGAGCGGCCGATCAGGCGCTGGATCTCCTGCGTGCGTCCGCTCTGCTTGCCGCGGGCGGCCTCGCGGTCGCCACGGGTGTGAGTGGCGCGCGGCAGCATGCCGTACTCGGCCGTGACCCAACCCTCGCCGGAGCCGCGCTTGTGCGGCGGCACGCGCTCTTCGACCGAGGCGGTGCACAGCACCTTGGTATCGCCGAACTCGACCAGCACCGAACCTTCGGCGTGGCGGGTGTACTGGCGGGTCAGGCGCACCGGGCGCAGCTGATCGGGCGCGCGGCCGTCGGCGCGCTGCATGGTCTGGCTCATGTCTTGTCCTGTGTGGGTCTCGTTGCTCGCTCAGGACTTGCGCGTTGCGCGCGCCTGGCGGATGGCTTCCTGGATCTCGCGCACCGAGCGATCGATTTCCTCGTCGCCCAGCTCCTGGCCCTGGCGCAGCTCCTGCTCGCCGGCGCCGCCCTGGATTGTCGAGGCAAATCCGCTGTCATTCAGATCCTGCGGCGCAGCTTCCTGCTCGGGCTCGTGCTCGCCTTCCCACTCGACGGCCAGCGCGGTGACGTTGTCGCAGCGCTCGCCGCCGTGGCGCAGCGCCAGCTCGACGAGGTCGGGCACCGCCTCGCTGATGCCTCGCGAGGCGAGCAGCTCGACGATGCGCGGGTCGCTGACATTGCCCCACAGCCCGTCGGAACAGAGCATCAGCCGGTCGCCGCGCTGCAGCGTCAAGGGGCCGCTCTGGTCGATCATCGGCCGGCCGGGGCTGCCCAGGCAGGTGAACAGCACGTTGCGGTTGAAGCGCTCGCCCAGTCCGCCGGAGCGCCCCAGCGCCTCCTGCAGTTCGCTGTAGGAATGGTCACGCGTACGCGCCAGCAGCGCGCCGCCGCGCAGCAGATACAGGCGCGAGTCGCCGCAATGCATCCACCAAGCCTGGCCATCCTGCACGACACAGGCCACCACCGTCGTGCGCGGCGTGTCGCCCAGGCTCTTCTCGGCCCCGTAGCGCAGCAATTGCTGGTGCGCGATGAGCACGCCATCGTTGAGAAACTGTGCCGGATCGGCCAGCCGCGGCCGCGCCTCGCGCTGGAATAGCGCCGCCATTGTCTGCAAGGTGATCTGCGCGGCAGTCTCGCCCTCGGGATGGCCGCCCATGCCGTCGGCCACCGCGAACAGCCCGGACTCCCGGGTGTAGCAGTAGCCCATGCGGTCTTCGTTCTTCTCCCGGCCGCCGCGTCGGCTGACCTGGTAGACGCCGAATTTCACGCCTTCGCCCCTGACTTCAGGTTCTCGAGCTGAAGTTTCAAGCGCTCGGCGAAGCTCAGCTTCGTGTAGCGGCGCTCGGTCTCACGCGCGAGTTCCTTCTGCAGCGCGAAGACGCTCTGCGGGCGCGAGAGCGGATCCAGCGACATGCACCACTCGGTGACCTCGATGAGGTTGTCCGAATAGACATTGCGCAGCCGGGACAGGCTCAGCGCCAGCCGATCCTTCTCCAGCCGCTGCGGTGCATCGTTGGGCGGGTAGCCCTGCATGCAGGCGTAGATGCAGGCGCCGATCGCGTAGATGTCGGTCCAAGGACCCAGCGAGCCGTCGCGGCGGTACATCTCCGGCGCGGCGAAGCCCGGCGTGTACATCGGGCGGATGAAGTTGCCTTCCTTGCTCAGCACCTCGCGCGCCGCGCCGAAGTCCAGCAGCACCGCCTTGTTGTCGTTGGTGATGAAGATGTTGGCCGGCTTGATGTCCAGGTGCAGCATCTTGTGCTGGTGCACGATGCGCAGGCCCTTGAGGATCTCGTCGAACAGGCTGCGGATGGTGGACTCGCGGAACACCTTGTCTCGCTTGAGATCACGCGCGGTGACGATGAAGTCCTGCAGCGTGTCGCCCTGCAGGTAGTTCATCACCATGTAGACGGTTTCGTTCTCGCGCAGGAAGTTCAGCACCGAGACGACGCTGGGGTGCGAGATCTGCGCCAGCGAGCGGCCTTCCTCGAAGAAGCTGCGCAGGCCGAGGCGGTACAGCGGCTGCTTCTCTGGTTTGACGCGGGGGGTCAGTTCGCCGGGCGAGCGCTCGGCCAGCGAGGAAGGCAGGTATTCCTTCAGCGCGACCAGGTGGTGCTCAGGATCCTCGGCCAGATAGACGACGCCGAAGCCGCCGGCGGCGAGCTTCTTGATGATCTGGTAGCCCCCAACGACCGTCCCTGCAGGCAAAGGCGCTGGTTTGGGCTTTGACATAATCGCGTTTTGATTGCTCTACCGGATGCGAAATGCCAGTCTACAGCATGACGGGTTATGCAAGCGCGAGCTCGCAAGCCCTGCCCCAGGCCGATAGCGGCCCTGCCACGAAGACGGCTGTCACGGTGGAAATCCGCTCGGTCAACGGGCGCTTCCTGGATCTGTCCTTCCGCATGCCGGAGGAGCTGCGCGGGCTGGAACCGGCGCTGCGCGAGCTGGTCGCGGGCCAAGTCAAGCGCGGCAAGGTCGAGCTGCGCATCAATACCCAGCGCGAATCCGACAGTGCCTGGCCGCAACCGCAGCCTGAGCAGCTGAACCGGCTCGCGCAGCTGGAAAGCACCGTGCGCGGCTGGCTGCCCGAGGCTAAAGCCCTCTCGGTGCATGAGGTCATGCAGTGGTGCAAGAGCGGCGGCGCCGCCGAGCGCCTGGACGAGGTGACGCTGGACGCCGCGCGCCGCTGCGTCAACGCCCTGCTCGAGGCGCGCGAGCGCGAAGGCGCCAAGCTGGTGGCTGTGCTGCAGGAACGCGTGAAGCATCTGCAGGCCCTGGCCAGCCAGGCCGAACCGCTGGTGCCCGCCGTCGTGCAGAAGCAGCAGCAGCGCTTCCTGGAGCGCTGGCAGGAAGCGCTGAGCGCCGCCGGCGCCACGCAGAGCCTCAGCGAGGAGCAGATCCGCGAGCGTGCGCTCAACGAGGCGGCCTCCTTCGCCATCCGCATCGACGTCGCCGAGGAGCTGGCGCGGCTGCGCGCCCACCTCGACGAGATCGGCCGCCTGCTCAAGAAGGGTGGCGAGCTCGGCAAGCGCCTGGACTTCTTGATCCAGGAACTGCACCGCGAGGCCAATACGCTGGGATCCAAGTCTGCTGCGCTGGAGCTGACCAATGTCTCGGTGGAGATGAAGGTCGCCATTGAGCAGATGCGCGAGCAGGTCCAGAACATCGAATAAGCCACCCCATGGAATACCCAGGCAATCTCTTCGTCGTCTCGGCGCCCAGCGGCGCCGGCAAGTCCAGCCTCGTGAAGGCGCTGCTCGAGCTGGATTCCAAGCTCGCCGTCTCGGTCTCGCACACCTCGCGCGCGCCGCGCGGCCAGGAGCAACACGGCCGCGAGTACTGGTTCATCGGTGCCGACGAGTTCCGCGCCATGGCCGAGCGCGGCGAGTTCTTCGAATGGGCCGAAGTACATGGCAATCTCTACGGCACCTCGCGCGCCGCGATCGAAGCGCGTATGGCCGCCGGCGAGGACGTAGTGCTGGAGATCGACTTTCAGGGCGCGCTGCAGATCAAGCAGATCTTTCCCTATGCGGTGCTGATCTTCATCCTGCCGCCCTCCTGGGAGGAGCTGGAGCAGCGCCTGCGCCGTCGCGGCGACACCGCGCCGGAGGTGATCGCGCGCCGCATGGCCAATGCCCGCGTCGAGGTGGCGCAGGCCCAGCAGTTCGACTATGTGGTGGTCAACGCGGTGTTCGAGACCGCACTTTTCGACCTCAAGGCCATCGTCCACGCACAGCGGCTAAAATACGCGTCGCAGCGCCGGAACCGCTCTGCCGTGTTCCGCGCCCTTGATCTCCCCTGAACCCAGAACTGGATACCGCCATGGCCCGCATCACCGTCGAAGACTGCCTGACCAAGATCCCGAACCGCTTCCAGTTGGTGCTCGCTGCCACCTACCGTGCCCGCATGCTGAGCCAGGGCCACACGCCCAAGATCGAGAGCAAGAACAAGCCCGGCGTGACTGCGCTGCGTGAGATCGCTGCCGGCGAAGTCGGCGTGGAAATGCTGCGTCGCGTGCCGGTCTGAGGCACGGGCAAGCACCACAGCTGATCCAAGGCGCCCAAGGGCGCCTTTTGTTTTTTTCGAACGCAGTCATAGCGCTGTGACCGGCGACTTCTTGGTCGCCGCTGTGATAACTTCGCCTCATGGGTCTCCGCTCCTTCGCCGCCTCGCTGCCCGCCGCCTTGATGCCGGGCCTGCACAAGTCCGCGCCCGAGCCGACCCTGGCAGAAGCTGCTTCCTTCGACGCCCTGCTGCACAAGCTGGCCTACCTGCCCAAGGCCGACATCAAGCGCATCCGCGAGGCCTACAAGTTCGCCGACGAAGCCCACCTGGGACAGTTCCGCGCCAGCGGCGAGCCCTATATCACGCACCCCATCGCGGTCGCCGGCATCTGCGCCGATTGGCGCCTGGACGTCCAAGCCATCATGGCTGCGCTGATGCATGACGCGATGGAGGACTGCGGCATCACCAAGACCGAGCTGATCGAGCGCTTCGAGGCGCCGACCGCGGAATTGGTTGACGGCCTGACCAAGCTGGACAAGCTGCAGTTCTCGACCCGCGAAGAGTCGCAGGCCGAGAGCTTCCGCAAGATGCTGCTGGCCATGGCGCGCGACGTGCGCGTCATCCTGATCAAGCTGGCCGACCGTCTGCACAATATGCGCACGATGCAGTCGATGGCGCCGGAGAAGCGTCGACGCATCGCCCGTGAGACGCTGGACATTTACGCGCCGATCGCCCACCGCTTGGGCCTGAACCAGATCTACCGCGAGCTGCAGGAGCTGTCCTTCCAGCACATCAGTCCTTGGCGCCACGCGGCGCTCGCCAAGGCGGTGACCAAAGCTCGCGGCAATCGGCGCGACCTGGTGTCGCGCATTGAGCGCGACGTGCGCCAGGCTTTCGACAAGGCCAGTCTGAAGGTCGAGATCCAGGGACGCGAGAAAACGCTCTATTCCATTTACAAGAAGATGCGCGACAAGCATCTGAGCTTCGCCCAGGTCAGCGACATCTTCGGCTTTCGCATCGTCGTGCAGGAGCTGTCTGACTGCTACCTCGCACTGGGCGTGCTGCACCAGCTGTACAAACCGCAGCCAGGCCGCTTCAAGGACTACATCGCCATCCCTAAGCCCAACGGCTACCAGTCGCTGCACACCACGCTAGTCAGCCCGCTGGGCACGCCGGTGGAGTTCCAGATCCGTACCGAGCTGATGCACGCGGTAGCCGAGAAGGGTGTGGCTGCGCACTGGATGTACAAGGGCTCGGCCGACTCGTCGCAGGCCCAGCAGCTCGGTGCACGCTGGCTGCAATCGCTGATCGACATTCAGGACGAGACGCGCGACGCCAACGAGTTCCTCGAGCACGTCAAGATCGACCTCTTCCCCGATGCGGTCTACGTGTTCACGCCCAAGTCCAAGATCATGGCGCTGCCTCGCGGCGCAACGCCGGTGGACTTCGCCTATGCGATCCACTCGGATATTGGCGACCACTGCGTGGCAGCCAAGATCAACGGCGAGGCAGTGCCGCTGCGCACTGAACTGCGCAGCGGTGATGTGGTGGAAGTGGTCACCACCAGCGGCGCCCGTCCCAACCCCGCGTGGCTCAGCTTCGTGCGCACCGGCAGGGCGCGCTCGAAGATTCGCCACTTCCTGAAGAACCTCGAGCAGGAAGAGTCGCGGGAGCTTGGCGAGAAGATGCTCGCCCAGGCCTTGCGCGCCGAAGGCTTGGCCCTGCCAAGCCTGGACGATGAGGACGAGGCTGCTGCCCAGCTCTGGCAGCAGCTGTCGCGCTGGGCAGGCAACCGCCATGTCGACGAACTGCTGATCGAGGTCGGCCTGGGCCGCAAGATCGCCTCCATCGTGGCCAAGAAGCTGGCGCGCCTGCTTGCAGAGCAGGGCCAGCGACCCGATGCGGTCATGCTCAGCATGGGTCGTTTCGCCGCCGACGATGCGCCCGCACAGGGGCAGGTCACATTGGATGGCAGCGAAGGCGCCTCGGTGCGCCTGGCCAGTTGCTGCAGACCAATCCCCGGGGACGAGATCAGGGGCTATCTGGGCCGAGGCGAAGGCCTGATCGTGCACACCGCCGAATGCCAGGTCGGCCGCCGCCTGCAGCAGCGCGACAGCGAGCACTGGATCGCCGTGTCCTGGGCCGAGGAGCTGACCCGCCCGTTCGAGGCTGGCGTCGGGGTGCTGCTGAAGAATGACAAGGGCGTGCTCGCTCAGGTGGCAGCCGCGGTGAGCAGTGCCGAAGCCGACATCACCCATATCGCGATGACGGACGAGGCTGGCCAGCGCGAGACTGCGGAGCTGAGCCTGCTGCTGGCGGTGCGCGACCGCCTGCACCTCGCCGATGTGCTGCGCACCCTCAAGCGCAGCCCCACCGTGCTGCGTGTCTGGCGCCTCAAGCGCAGCGCCTGAAGCATCTCGGCGTCGCCATGCGGCTCAGCTGACGCGCGGTGCCGGGTAGCGCACCTCGAGAATCTCGAGCTTTTCCATACCACCGGGCGTCAGCAGCTGCACCTCATCGCCCTCGCGCGCCTTCAGCAAGGCTCGGGCGATCGGCGAGATCCAGCTCACCTCGCCTCTGAGGCTGTCAGCCTCGTCGATGCCCTTGATGGTGATGGTGCGCTCCTCGCCTTTGCTATTGGCATAGGTGACGGTGGCACCAAAAAAGATCTGCTCGTTGCCGTGATGCATGCTGGGGTCGGCCACCTCGGCGATGTCCAGGCGCTTGGTCAGGAAGCGCAGCCGGCGATCGATCTCGCGCAGGCGCTTCTTTCCATAGAGATAGTCACCGTTCTCCGAACGGTCGCCATTCTTCGCCGCCCACGAGACTGTCTCGACGATCTTCGGTCGCTCCACATCAAGCAACTCCATGAACTCGGCACGCAGGCGGGCATAGCCCTCGGGCGTGATGTAGTTTCGCGTGCCCTGCGGTAATGCCGGCAGCGCCACATCGTCATCGTCGTCGGTGTCGCTTTCCTTGGTGAATGCCTTGCTCATGCGTGTATTGTCTCGCTGTCCAAATTTCCCCTCACCCAACGAGAACGAGAGAAGGAGACGCATGTGAAGAGTCAGTCAACCGGCCCGCTGGCCGGACTGCGCGTGGTCGAGATGGCCGGCATCGGCCCGGGGCCGTTCTGCGGCATGCTGCTGGCCGACATGGGTGCCGACGTCATCGTGGTCGAGCGGCCCGCCGCGCTGCGCACGCTGGGCGCCGGCGGCGCGATGAACCGCGGCAAGCGCTCCATCTGCCTGGACCTGAAGAACCCGCAGTCGCTGCAGGCGGTGCAGGACCTGATCGCCGGCGCCGACGCGCTGATCGAGGGCTACCGCCCAGGCGTGATGGAGCGCCTGGGACTCGGACCGGATGCCATGCTCGAGCGCAACCCACGCCTGGTCTACGGCCGTGTCACCGGCTGGGGCCAGACCGGACCGCTGTCGCAGGCCGCCGGGCACGACATCAACTACGTGGCGCTCACCGGCGCGATGTCGATCAGCACGCGCGCGGGCGTCGCCCCCAGCCTGCCGGCCACGCTGATCGGCGATATGGCCGGCGGCGCGATGTTCCTCAGCTTCGGCATCGTCTGCGCGATGCTGGAGGCGCAACGCTCGGGCAAGGGCCAGGTGATAGACGCCGCGATGATCGACGGCGTGGGCATGCTCACCGCCCTGATCCATTCGCTGCGCGGCGAAGGCCAGTGGATGGACAAGCCGGCCTACAACTTCTTCCTGCACAGCTCGCCCTTCTACGACAGCTTCGAATGCGCGGACGGCCGCTACTTCACGCTGGGTGCGATCGAACCGGCCTTCTACCGCGAGATGCTGCAGCGTCTGGGGCTTGCCGACGTCGATCCGCGCCAGCAGTACGACATGAGCGCCTGGCCTGCGCTGCGCGAGCGCGTCGCCGCGACGATGAAGACCAAGACCCGCGATGAATGGGCGGCACTGCTCGAAGGCACGGACGTCTGCGCTGCACCGGTGCTGAGCTTCGACGAGGCGGCAGCCCACCCGCATCAGCAGGCGCGCGGCAATTTCATCGAGGTAGATGGCAAGCGCCAACCGGCACCGGCGCCACGCTTCTCGCGCACGCCGGCACGGCAGCCCCAGCCGGGCCCTTCACCCGGCGCGCAGACACGAGAAGTGCTGGCGGAGCTTGGCCTGAGTGCCGAGCAGATCGCAGCGCTGGACGCATCCTGAGGCGCAAAGAGAAAGAGCCTGTGAGTAATCACAGGCTCTTGTGAAAGGTGGCGCGGCTGGCAGGATTCGAACCCACGACCCCTTGGTTCGTAGCCAAGTACTCTATCCAACTGAGCTACAGCCGCGCGAGACTGCTAGTCTAGCATGAATTGGATGCCACAAGGGCGAGACTGCCGCCTAAGAGAAGGCTGCAGCACGCGCAGTTCGCACCACTAACGACCAAACTACATTCCCGATAACCGAACGGCTTCGGCAAAGAAAAACGCCTCGAAAAGTACTCTTCGAGGCGTTTGTCTAGAACCGAAATTCTGGCGCGGCTGGCAGGATTCGAACCCACGACCCCTTGGTTCGTAGCCAAGTACTCTATCCAACTGAGCTACAGCCGCGTAAGCCTCGCAGTATAGCAGTGTTTTAAGGGCGCCGGCAAGTCTCGACGGCGCAATGTCAGCCAATCAGCCAAGCTGGGCAGCCTCCTCGAAGCAGCGCGCGCGACGCTCCGAGTCGCCATCGCGTCCGGCCATCTGTGCCAGCACCAGCCAGCAGCGCCGCCGCGCCGCCGCGCCCAGCGCGCGCTCACTGCAGGACTGCTCGAGCATCAGGCGGGCCTTGCCCCAGAGCTGTCGTTCAGCAAGCGCATGACCCATGACATAGGCGATGTGCTTGTCGCGGGGCAGGCGCTGTGCCGCAGCCTCGAGCCGTTGCAGCCATTCGGGGCCAAGCCCCGGCATCGCTGCCACCAGCGCCTCGGCAAGCTCCTGCCGCTCGTCGGGCGCCATGTCTGCAATCTGTTCCCAGAATGGCCGCAGCCAGCCCCGGCCATCCTCGGGAGCCCCCATCAACGCAGCGCAGCGGGCAGCCCGGGCCGCCACGAAGACGTCGCGCCGGTCTGCGCTGTCCAACTGCTGCCAGACCGAACGCAGCTGGTCAACGTCGCGAGCGGCCTCCAGCGCCTCGATGGCCAATGAACGCAAGAGCCCCTGCGCGGCGAGCTTGGAAAAACCCTGATGCTTCGCCAGCAACCTCGCCGTTCGCAGGGCTTCCATCGGTTGGCGCGCAAGACGAGAGGCCTGCAGTCGAAGCCGCAGTGCCTGCGTGCGACGCCCCACGCCAGGCCCGAGTTCGGCCAGCAGGTTCAGCGCACGGTCGGCATCGCGGTCATCCAATGCCCACTCGGCTGCCATCAGCCGCACGCCCTCCTCCACGGTGCGTGCCGAGGCGCTTGCCGTGCTGAGCTGCAGCGCCGCCCCAAGCGCCTCGTCGCGGCGGCGCTTGTCCTGCAGGCGATGCGCACTCTGAGCCACGAGCAGATGCGCCAGCGCACAGAAGCCAGCATCGCCCTCGAGCTCCGGGGTCTGAGACTGAATGACCAGCGCCTTCTGAGCCGCCTTCTGAGCACGGCCGAAACGTCCTGCGAAGAAGTCGCCCAGTGCTTCGCGCAATGCTGCCTGCGCATGACGCTCTCGCTGAGCGATGCGCCATTCGCGCGCGCGCTGAGGCAGGCTGGTCAGCGAGTTCAGCGTCTGGATGATCGTGACCAAGGCGAAGCAACTTGCCGCCAGCGCAAGCAGGAAGAGGTTGAGCGAAACATCGACGCGCCAGCCATTCCAATAGAGGCTGACCAGCCCGTCATTGCTGCCCAGGGTCAGCGCCGCCACGACCGCGACGGCGAAGAGCAACACGAGCCAGATGATGGTGCGCATGGCGGCCGCCCCGAACCTTCAGCGTCCGGCGCCGACTGCCGCCAGCGCTGCCAGCGTGTCGTCAGGCCGTGGCACATTGACCTGCCGCGCCTGTCCGGCAACCTGACGCAGCAGCTCGCTAGCCAGCACCACCTTGCGCGAGCGGCTGTCGAAGTAGCGGTCGAGCATGGCCAGGGTTTCGCGCAGATCGGTCTGCGCAGTATCGAACTGCCGGCTCAGCAACGCCAGTCTGGCGTTGAGCAGGCGCAGCTTCATGTTCTCGCGCAGGAAGAAGGACTGATCAGGCGCGAGCAACATCGCCTCGGGATGATCGATGCGCGTCACCCGCAACAGACTCTTGGCCTCGGCCCAGACACCCGCCAGCGTCTCTTCCCACTGGTGCCCAGCACGCGACCACCAGTCCGTGCCGCTGCTGCGGGACGCTGCCACGCTGGCCGCAGGCGCGGCCTTGTCGCTCCGCCGCTGTTTGGCGAGCTGCGCCGCATCGCTCTGGTCTGCCACGGCAAGCAGCGGCAGCTCGTCCAGAAGACGCGCGACTTCGTCGATCTTGATCGTCAGCGTCGACACATCGGCGACCTGGATGGCCTTGACCCGGTCGAGGTCGCGGGCGACTGCGCGGCGCACGCCGTCCAGGCGAGGCTGCTTGTAGCGCAGCAGGCGCTCGTCGGCCTGACGCAGTGTCGCCACCAGGGGCTCGGCACTGCCGGTGATGCTGGTCTGCTGCATGGCCACGCGGATTGATGCCTCGATGTCGCCGATCACGTTCTCGTCCCGCGAGCGCGACATCGACTGGATCAGCTCCTCCAGTTGCGCGCGCTGCAGCGCCACTTCGGCGAGACGCGCCTCCAGCAGCGCGATTTTGGCCGCGCTGTCACGGCTGAGCTCCTGAGCCTCCTTGGCCTGACGCCGCGCTTCGGCCGCGTCATCCTGGCTGCTCTCCTGGCGACGCACCAGTTCGCGCTCGATCTCGCGCAGCTTGGACTGCCCCTGCCATGCCAGCACCAGCGCGACCAGGCTCATGGCACCCAACCCAGCCGCCAGCACGGACTGCCAGGGCAGCGGCTTGCTGGCTGCGCTATCGGCCTGGCCCTGCGCCGGCGAGGCCGGCTGCGGCGCCGATGCGACGGGGACTTCGGTGGGGGAGTTGACTGGGTCGCTCACGATCGCGGTCATTGTAGGGGCCGGTCCACCAGAGCCTGCAGGGCTGCAGCCACCGCCTCCGGCTGCGGTCGCGCCAAAACCACATGGCCAAAACCGAGAGAGCGAGCGCGCTCGGCAATGCGTTCATGCGTGGCAATGCAGCGGCTGGCGGACCAGTCCGCGCCCTGCGCCAGACGGTCGCGCAGGCAGTCCAGCGCCTCAGCGCTGCTGAACAGCCAGACATGGAGGGCAGGCGCAGCCAGCGCAGCAGCCAGCAGTGCACCCTCCTGGCGATCCAACTGCGCGCAGCGGCGGCGATAGACGCTGCGATAGCGCAACTCGGCGCCGGCCTCGCGCAGCTTCTGGCCCAGCCAGTCGCGCCCGCCCTCGCCGCGCAAGATTAGTGCAAGCCGCCCCCGCCAGGCCAGGTCCTGCAGCTGCGGCCAGAGATGCTCGGAATCCAGGCTCGGCGCATCGACAGCAGGCTGCACGATCTGCGCCGCAGGCACGCCAGCCTTCAGCAAGGCCGCCGCGCTGCCGGGCCCAACAGTGGCCGCCAGCGTCTGCGCGGGCCAAGCCGCCCCGGTGGGCCGCTGCGCAAAAAACTGCTCGACCGCGTTGGGACTGACGAACATGGCCAGAGCCGCCTGTGGCAGCTCGGCCCAGGCCTGCTGCGCCTGCAGCGGATCGTCGGGCGGTGCGATCTCCAGCAAAGGCAGCGTTGCGACCGACACACCGAGTGCCTGCAACCGTGCCGCCCAATCGCCGGCCTGCTGCCGCGGCCGGGTCAGCAGCAGCCGCATCGGGGCTGCCATCGCTCAATGCGCCGCCAGATAAGCCGAGGCGCCCTGCTCGCGCAGCGCTTCGGCCGCGCGCGTGCCCAGCGCCTCGGCCTGGGCATCGTCTTGCACCGGCGCAGAGAGCTCGGCTCGCAGCAGCGGCGCGCCATCCTGCGAGGCATGCCCCAGGGCGACTTCGAGCTGCAACTGCTCGCTCACCCAGCGCGCATGCGCGGCCAAGGGAACGCTGCAACTGCCACCCAGCGCACGCGAGACCGCACGCTCAGCCAGTGTCGCCAGCCAGGTCGGCTGATGGCGCAGTGTCTGCAAGGCGGCCTGCAACTCGATGGCATCGCCGCGCACCTCTAGACCCAAGGCTCCCTGGCCGGCACAGGGAATCATCTCGTCGACGGCAAAGCAGGCGCGGATGCGCTGCTCCAGGCCGAGGCGCTTCAGGCCGGCGGCCGCCAGCACGACGGCGTCGTAGCCGCCTTCGTCCAGCTTGCGCAGCCGCGTACCCAGATTGCCGCGCAGCGGCTCGATGCGCAGGTCCGGCCGCCGGGCCTTGAGCTGCACGACGCGGCGAAGGCTCGAGGTGCCTACCACCGCGCCCTGGGGCAGCTCGGCCAGGCTGGCGTACTTGTTGGACACGAAGGCATCGCGCGGATCCTCGCGCTCCATGATTGCCGTCAGCACGAAGCCCGGCGGCAGGTCCATCGGCACATCCTTGAGCGAATGCACCGCCAGCTGGGCGCGGCCCTCTTCCAGCGCGGTCTCCAGTTCCTTGACGAACAGCCCCTTGCCGCCCACCTTGGACAGGCTGCGGTCGAGGATCTGGTCGCCCTTGGTCGTCATGCCCAGCAGCTCGACCACCATGCCCCGCTGCTCCAGCAGGGCCTTCACATGCTCGGCCTGCCACAGGGCCAGCGGGCTCTCGCGTGTGGCGATGACCAGCGCGCGTTTTGCGTTCGATTCATTCATGCGCGCATGCTAGCGCAGGGCTCGCGCCACCAAGAAACTGATACAGTCTCCAGCAAGTAACTTCGTTACAAACCCTCTGACGATTTGCCGCCATGCCGTCCAGACCCGCCGCCTCCGCTCCGCGCCAGACCTCCGCCAGCAAGACGCCAGCTGGCAAGGCGCGCAATGCCGACAAGAACGCCCCGCTGGTCGCCGACATCCGCCTGCTCGGCCGCCTGCTCGGCGAGGTGATCCGCGAGCAGGAAGGCCGCGAGGTCTACGAGCTGGTGGAGCGGGTGCGCAAGCTCTCGGTGGCCTACCGGCTCAAACGCGATGCGCAGGCGGGCAAGAGTTTCGACAAGCTGCTCAAGAGCCTCTCGGGCGAGCAGGCCGTCAGTGTGATCCGCGCCTTCAGCTATTTCTCGCACCTGGCCAATATCGCCGAAGACCGCCACCATGTGCGCCGCCGCGAGGTCCACGAGCGCGCCGGCAGCCTGCAGGCCGGCTCGCTCGCCTATTGCCTGGAGCGCCTGCACGAGGCCGGTGTCAGGCCCGTGGAGATCGCCAAGACCTTGCAGCACGGCTTCATCTCGCCGGTGCTCACCGCCCATCCCACCGAGGTGCAACGCAAGAGCATCCTTGACGCCGAGCGTGCCATCGCTGGCCTGGTCGAGCAGCGCGACAGCCTGCACACCGAGCGCGAGCTGCGCGACAACGAGGCGCTGCTGCGCGCGCGCATCACCCAGCTCTGGCAGACGCGCATGCTGCGCTATAGCAAGCTGAGCGTGGCCGACGAGATCGAGAACGCGCTGTCCTACTACCACGCCACCTTCCTGCGCCAGATCCCGCGCATCTACGGCGATCTGGAAGAAGCCCTGCCCGGCCACGAGTTCGCCAGCTTCCTGCGCATGGGCCACTGGATAGGCGGCGACCGCGACGGCAACCCCAACGTCACCGCCGCCACGCTGCGGCATGCGCTGGCACGCCAGAGCGAGGTGGCGCTGCGCCACTACCTGACCGAGATCCACGAACTCGGCGCCGAGCTGTCGATCTCGGCGCGCCTGGCCCAGGTGACGCCGGCGATGCAGGCCCTAGCCGAGCGCAGCCCGGACCGCAACGAGCACCGCATGGACGAGCCCTATCGACGCGCGCTCACCGGCATCTATGCGCGCCTGGCCGCCACGCTGCACAAGCTGACCGGCACCGAGGCCCTGCGCCACGCGGTGGCGCCGCAGGACCCGTACGCGAGCCCCGATGAACTGCTCGCCGACCTGCGCATCATCGAGGCCTCGCTGAAGAGCCACCATGCGCAGGCGCTGATTGCGCCGCGACTCAAGCCGCTGATGCGTGCGCTGCAGGTCTTCGGCTTCCATCTCGCGACGCTGGACCTGCGCCAGAGCTCGGACCAGCACGAGGCCGTGGTGACCGAGCTGCTGCGCGTGGCACGCGTCGAGCCCGACTATGCAGCGCTGGACGAGAGCGTCAAACGCGAGCTGCTGCTGCGCCTGCTGCAGGACGCGCGCCCGCTGCGCGTGCATGGCGCCGCCTACAGCGAGCAGACGACGGGCGAACTGGCCGTCTTCGAGGCCGCGCAGGAAGCGCTGCGGCGCTTCGGCCGCGAGGCGCTGCGCCACTACATCATCTCGCACACCGAGACGGTGTCGGACTTGCTCGAGGTGCTGCTGCTTCTCAAGGAAGTCGGCCTGGTGCGCGGCACGCTGGACGCGCAGGCGACGAGCGACCTGATCGTCGTGCCGCTATTCGAAACCATCGCCGACCTGCGTGAGGCGCCAGCCATCATGCGCGAGTTCTACGCGCTGCCGGGCATCGCCGCGCTGGTGCAGCGCAGCGGCGCCGAGCAGGACATCATGCTGGGCTACTCCGACTCCAACAAGGACGGCGGCGTGTTCACCAGTTCATGGGAGCTCTACCGGGCCGAGATCGCGCTGGTCGAGCTCTTCGACGAACTCAGACGCGACCACGGTATCGGCCTGCGGCTCTTCCATGGCCGCGGTGGCACCGTGGGCCGCGGCGGCGGCCCCAGCTACCAGGCCATCCTGGCGCAGCCGCCGGGCACGGTGAACGGACAGATCCGCCTGACCGAGCAAGGCGAGGTGATCGCCTCCAAGTACGCCCATCCGGAGATCGGGCGGCGCAATCTCGAGACCCTGGTCGCCGCAACACTGGAAGCCACGCTGCTGCATCCGACCAAGAGCGCACCCAAGGCCTTCCTCGACGCCGCGCAAGCGCTGTCGGATGCGAGCTTCGCCGCCTACCGCGGCCTGGTCTATGGCACGCCGGGCTTTGCCGACTACTTCTTCGCCGCGACGCCGATCCGCGAGATTGCCGAGCTCAACATCGGCTCGCGCCCGGCCTCGCGCAAGGCCACGCGTGCCATCGAGGACCTGCGCGCCATCCCCTGGGGCTTCAGTTGGGGCCAATCGCGCATCGCCCTGCCGGGCTGGTGCGGCTTCGGCTCAGGCGTCGAGGCCTTCCTCGGCAAGGATGCCGCGCAGCGCACCGCCAGGCTGGCCCTGCTCAAACGCATGCACAAGCAGTGGCCGTTCTTCCGCACGCTCTTGTCCAATCTGGACATGGTGCTGGCCAAGACAGACATCGGCATCGCCGAGCGCTATGTCGCGCTGGTCGAGGACAAGCGCCTGGGCAGAAAGATCTTCGCCGCGGTGAAGGCCGAGTACGAGCGCACCCAGGCCATGCTGACGCTGATCACCGGCGAGAAGCAAAGGCTGGCGGCCAACCCGTCGCTGGCGCGCTCGATCGAGCACCGCTTCCCCTACATCGACCCGCTGAACCATCTGCAGGTCGAGCTGATGCGCCGCTACCGCGCAGTGCCGGCCGCCAAGCGCGAGGCCGACCCGAGCATGGAGCGTGTGCAGCGCGGCATCCACCTGTCGATCAACGGCATCGCCGCCGGACTGCGCAACACCGGTTGAGCGCGCTTCAGAACCCGGCCACAGGATCGGCCGGAATCCAGGAGCGGATCTCGCCGCCGTAGCGAATCGCCACGTCGAAGACGCGCTGCGTGTCGGCATCGCGGACTGCCTCGGCCAGGGCACGCTGGAAATCGCCGAGCACGCGCGCGCGCTCGGGGCTGATGGCGACGTCGCCATGTCCAGCGTCGCGCAGCAGGTCGCGCAGCACCGTCATCATCAGCGCCACTGCCGCGTTGCCGCACTGCTCGCCGAGCAGGCGCACGAACTTCAGCAGATCGCGGATCGCGCTGCCGCCGTCCGGGCAGGCCGCAGCCTGCAGCCGCAGCAGCTCATCGTAGAGATGTCCGCGAACCGCGGCATCCGGATTGCGTGACACCAGCACCGCCGCCTCGGCCATCAGCGGCACGAGCGCATCGTGGATCTGCAGCAGCGTCGTGCCCTGGGCATTCAGATAGATCGCGGCCATGCGCGACACCGCTTCGCCCGAAGGCGTTTGCGTGAAAAAGCCACCGCCCATGCCGCGCTTGATCACCAGCAGGTTCTCATGAAGCAGCAGCTTGGTGGCCTGCCTGAACGTCGGCCGGCTCACGCCCAGGGCTTCGATCAATTGCTCCTCCGAACCGAGGAAGACGCCGGGCCCCGCCGCGGCCAGCACCGCCTTGCGCAGGGCATCGACGGTCAGGTTGACGAGGGAGGCGCCGCGCGCCGCCTCGATGCGCGGCAGCACCGCGGCGCCGGCGCGGGCGCGGTGGCGGCCGACCGGCCGATTCGGTTCATCGACGCCAGCGGTGAGGGTGGTCTCGTTGTCGTTCACACGCTAATCCGGTAAGTCATGGGCACTGTCTCCTCGGCGCGCCACGTCATGGGCTCGCCTGCGGGCGCATTAAAGCACTGCGCAGCGCCCGCCGGGATCAGGCACAACCACAGGTTGCCGGCCATGGACAATGCGCCATTCCCCGCTTCAAGACCCTAGCCCGATGTCTTCCAGCCCCGCCGGAGCCCCCAGCGAACGACCGCCCCGCCCCTCCGCCACGCTGGTGCTGCTGCGCGATGGCGCCACCGGCCCGGAGGTGCTGATGGTGCGCCGTGCCGAGCGTGGCGACCAGAACAGCGACACCTGGGTTTTCCCCGGCGGCCTGCTCGACGCCAGCGACCGCGAACTGCACGCCTTGTGCGAGGGTCATGACGACAGCTCGGCCAGTGCCATGCTGGGGCTGGCTGCCGGCGGCCTCGACTACCTGGTCGCGGCCCTGCGCGAGACGCTGGAAGAAGCCGGGCTGCTGCTGGGCGTCGACGGCCAGGGCACGCCGCTGGGCGCCACGGCCCAGCAGCGGCTGGCCGACTGGCGCCGGCAGGCGCGCGCGCTCGGTCCCACAGCCGCGGCGGCGCGGCTGGGCGAACTGATGCATAAGCTGGGCTGGCGCCTGGCTGCCGACCGCTTGCGGCCCATCGGCCACTGGATCACGCCGGTTGGCATGCCCAAGCGCTTCGACACCCGCTTCCTGCTCGCCCAGGCTCCCGCGGACCAACAGGTCGATGTCGATGGCGTGGAGATCGTCGAGCATTGCTGGCTCCAGCCCGCCGAGCTGCCGCGGCGGATCAAGGAGAAGGGATTCAAGGTCGGCGGGCCGGCCCGCGCGGTGATGGCCGAGCTGGCGGCACACGACAGCGTCGCAGCGGCGCTCGCCTGGGCAGCGCGGCTGGGCCGCATCGAGCCCATCCAGCCGCGGCTGGCGCGCGACGCCGGCGGCGAGCTGGCGCCGGTGCATCCCCGTCACCCGGCCTACGCCGAAATCGGCCGCGTCGATCCGCTGGGCCGCGGCATCGCGTTTTCAGTGATCCGTGCCGAACAGCCGGTGGAGCTCGCGCCGGGCGTGCTGCGTGTCACCGCGAACAACGGCCACTACATGACCGGTCCTGGCACCAACAGCTACCTACTGCGCTGCGGCGAGGCCGGCGGCCCCGGCACGGACGACTGGGTGCTGATCGACCCCGGCCCCTACGAGCCGGGCCTGACCGACGGCGGGCCGGTGGCCCACGCGCATCTGCAGGCCCTGCTCGATGCGCTGCCCGGCCGTCTGGTCGCGATTCTCGCCACGCACACGCACATTGATCACTCGCCGGCCGCTGCGCCGCTTGCAGCGCGCACCGGGGCCAGGCTCTATGGCCGCCGGCCCGATGGCGACGGCGATGCGCTGGCCCGCCAGGATCCGAGCTTTCAGCCCGACATCGTGCTGCAAGGCGGCGAGCTGCTGGACTTCGGCCCGGCCCTGAGCCTGCGCGTGATCCACACGCCAGGCCATGCCTCCAACCATCTGTGCTTCGTGCACCGCCAGCAGCGCCTGCTGTTCAGCGGCGACCATGTGATGCAAGGTTCGACGGTGGTGATCTCGCCGCCGGACGGCAGCATGAGCGCCTATCTGCGCTCGCTGGAACTGCTGCTCGCGCAAGCCAGCGCGCCGGATGCCGACTTCGACACCATCGCGCCGGGCCATGGGTTCCTGATTCCCGAGCCGGCCCGGCTGCTCAATGCGCTGATCCGCCATCGCCTGCAGCGCGAGGCCAAGGTGCGCAATGCCTTGGCCGAACTCGCCGATGCCGAGCCGGCAACGCTCGAGCGGCTGGTGCTGCGGGTCTATGACGACGTGCCGGCCGAACGCCACCCCGCGGCGCGGCGGTCGCTGCTGGCGCACCTGTTGCGCCTGGACGAGCTGGGCCACGCCCGCCAACACGGCAATGGCGCCTGGTCGCTGACGCGGCCCGAGGGCTGAGGCCTCTGTGCGTGGGCGATCAGCCGCGTGCGGCGTCGGCCTTCTTCAGGATCTGGTAGAGCTCGTCCTTCAGCGCGAGCTTCTGCTTCTTCAGCGTCTCGATCTGCTCGTGCGTGCCGGGCGAGATATGCGCCTCCATGTTCTTGATCTCCTGGTCGAGGTGGTTGTGCTTGTCGAACAGGCGCGTGAAGTGGTGATCGCTGGTCTTCAGCTGCGTGATCAGGTCGCGGTATTCAGGAAACATCGGGACTCCCGGTAGGGGTTGCGGAGGCCTTGCAGGCTAACCCAGCCGCAGCCACTTCGCTTGACAAAGATCATCGCCAGCGCGTGCATCGCCCGCGCCGGCGCAGTGACAATGCCGCCATGGATGCGCGACGCCCCGCGGGTCACCGACCACCCATGCCCGCAGGCGTCTGGGTGCTGGGCTTCGTCAGCCTGCTGATGGACGTCTCGTCGGAGATGATCCATAGCCTGCTGCCGCTGTTCCTAGTCGGCTCGCTGGGCATCAGCGTGCTCGCGGTGGGCATCATCGAAGGCATTGCGGAGTCCACCGCGTTGGTCGCCAAGGTGTTTTCCGGCGCGCTCAGCGACTACCTGGGGCGCCGCAAAGGCCTGGCGGTGCTGGGCTACGCGATGGGCGCCGTCAGCAAGCCCTTCTTCGCGCTGGCCGGCTCGGCCGGCGTGGTGGTGGCGGCACGCTTTGTCGATCGCGTCGGCAAGGGCCTGCGCGGCGCGCCGCGAGACGCGCTGCTCGCCGACCTGGCGCCGCCAGCCATTCGCGGCGCGGCCTTCGGCCTGCGCCAGTCGCTGGACACCGTGGGCGCTTTCCTCGGCCCGCTGCTGGCCACCGGACTGATGCTGCTGTGGGCCAACGACTTTCGCGCGGTGTTCTGGGTCGCCGTCGTGCCGGGGCTGCTGGCGGTGGCCCTGCTCGTCTTCGGCGTGCGCGAACCCGAGCGCAAGCGGCCGCGCGGCGCCGTCAACCCGATCCGCCGCGAGGCGCTTGAGCGGCTGGGCCCGGCTTACTGGTGGGTGGTGGGCATAGGCGCGGTGTTCACACTGGCGCGTTTCAGCGAGGCCTTTCTGGTGCTGCGCGCCGCCGAGCTGGGCGTCTCGCCGGCCTGGGTGCCGCTGGTGATGGTGGCGATGAATCTGGTCTATTCGGCCAGCGCCTACCCCTTCGGCGCGCTGTCCGACCGCGTCAGCCACGCGCGGCTGCTGGCCCTGGGCCTGGCGGTGCTGATCGCGTCAGACCTGGTGCTGGCCCGAGCCGGCGACTGGGTCATGCTCGGTCTGGGCGTGGCGCTGTGGGGCGTGCACATGGGCATCACGCAAGGCCTGTTCGCCGCCATGGTGGCCGACACCGCGCCGGAGGACCTGCGCGGCACCGCCTACGGCTTCTTCAACCTGCTCAGCGGCGTGGCCATGCTTGCCTCCAGCGTGATCGCCGGACTGGCCTGGGACCGCTTCGGCGCGCCAGCCACCTTCATCGCCGGCGCGGGCTTCGCGGCGCTGGCGCTGGCCGCGCTGCTGCTGCATCCGCCGCCGGGCACCGAGAGAGCCGCCGCCCGCGGCGCTGACTGAGCCGCCTGTCTCAGCCCCGGGGCCGCGCGGTCATCCGCAGGCCGGCAAAAGCCAGCGCCAGCATCAAGAGCCCCAGCGCGCTGCCGCTCATCACCGCAGCGATGCCGAGCTGGCCCACCAGCCAGCCGGCCAGGCTCACGCCGGCCGACTGGCCAAGGAAGAAGCTGCTCGCGAAGGCCGCCACCGCCGCGCCGCGCCGCTCGGGTGCCATCTGCGTGGCATTGAGCTGCAAGGTGTTGTGCATCATGTAGAAGCCCAGGCCCAGCAGCAGGCTGGCAGGCAGCGCCCAGGCCCAGTGCGGCGCCAGCGCCACCGCAGCCAGGGCCAGCGTCATCGCGCCGCCGCCCCAGCGCACCAGGCCGACCTCGCCCAGCGCCTTGACGAACAGCGGCGAGGCCAGCGCGAAGACGAAGCCTCCAGCGCCGAACAGCATGACCACGCCACCTGCCGCGGACAGCGACAGGCTGAATCGATCATGCAGATGCGAGGCGACGAAGACGAAGGAGCCATAGAGCAGCGCCCCCTCGATGAACACGACCAGCAGCACGATACGGGCCCAGGGCAGGCTCAGCACATGGGCGAAGTCGTTCACCACGCTGGCCAGCGCCGAGCCCTGGCTGCGCCGCTGCAGACGCGCCCTTGCAGGCAAGCTGGTATTCATCGCGAACAGCGCCAGCGCGATGGCCAGGAACAGGCCGGCCAGCAGCACATAGGGCATGCGCCAGCTGAAGTGGTCGGCCGCGATGCCGCCCAAGCTGACGCCGGCCGAAAGCCCGAGGATCTGCCCGATCAGGAAGCGCGCCAGCACCGGCTGGCGCCGCTCGTAGGCCACCACGTCGCCGATCCAGGCCATGGCGAGCGGGATCACCGCTGCCGCGCCTATGCCGGCGAGCAGCCGCGCCGCACGCAGGCTGTCGAACCCAGGAGCCAGCGCGCACAGCGCCGAGGCCAGCGCGCTGCCCACACAGGCCCAAGCGATGACACGGTACTTGCCGTAGCGGTCGCCGGCCGGCCCGAAACCCAGCTGGGCCAGGCCGTAGGCGATCGAGAACAGTGCCACCACATGCGCCGCCTCGCCCAGCGTCACGCCGAACTCGCTGGACAGCAAGGGCAGCAGCGCGTCGTTGACGCGCAGCGACACACCGCTGCAGAAGGCAGCCAGCGACAAGCAGAGCACGGCACCACGAGGCAAGGCCTCGGTGGGCTCGTCGGTCGTCGCAGGACTGGTCATGCCGCCATTGTCACGGGGTATGGCCCGGCTTGCACCCTTCACAGCCGCAGCACCCGGATCCCGGATGCGGAGCCATCGCTTGGCGACCCACTCTCATGGTTTCCCCACGCCTGCTGCACAAGGCACGGGCTAACATGCCCCCGACTTCTTCCGTTAGGAGTAGTTGATGGAACACGTCTTCGCCGAACCATCGGCGGGCATGGGCTTCGCGTCCGGCTGTCTGCTCGTGCTGCTGACGCTGGGTTTCTTCGTCGCCCAGCGACTGCGTCCCCGCTGGGGCCTGCTGTGGATCACCGCAGCCATGGCGATGGCTGCACTGCGCGCGCTGGTCTCGGCGCTTGGCATTGGTGGTGCGGCATGGGCCTTCATTGCCGCAGTGCTGGCTGCGGCGACCTTGGCGGCGCTGCTGGTTGGTCTGCAAGTCTTCGTCGGCAGGCCCCCGCGACGGCCGCTGCTGCACTTCGCGCTCGGCATGCTCAGCTGGTTCGCTTTGCGGGAAGGGCTGGCTCTTGCTGGCGCGGGCCCGATGGCCGCGCCTCTGGCGTCGGGCCTGCTCTTCGCCTATCTGGCCCTGCTGTGCACCGGAAGGCTGCAGGCGGTTTCCGGGCGCGCCTATCCGATCGCCGTGGCGGCCCTGCTCGTCAACCCCGTGCTGGTTCTGGGTGTCGGCGTGATGCTGCTGGAGCTCGATCTCGTTCGCCTGCGCGGCTGGTCGGCGCTCGGCATGGCTTGCGTGGGCATGGGTCTGCTGATGGCCGGCATGGGCAGGCTGCGCCTTGAACTCGAGGGGGAGCTGGCACGGCGGCGCGAGGCCGAAACAGAGCTACGGCGTCTCAACGAGTCACTGGAGCAGCGCGTGCGGCATCGCACGGCCGAGCTGGAACAGCTGGTTGACGGACTGGAGTCCTTCAATCGCATGGTCTCGCATGACCTGCGCGGGCCGCTGGGCGGTCTGGCCGGGCTGACCGATCTCACGCTGCATGCGCTGCAAGCCAGGGACGAGGCCAAGGTCGAGAAACACCTGCGCCTGATCCGCGACGAGGCGCAGCGGCTCGGCACCTTGGTATCACAACTGCTGCAGCTGGCTCGCGTCACGCAAGCCGATCTGGCACTGGCCGAGACAGCGCTCGACGAAGTGCTTGCCGAGGCACTGAAGACCCTCGCCCTCAGCGAAGGCGAGAGCGCGGTGGCCTGCGTGCAGACCGAGCCTCTGCCGCGCGCCAAAGTGGACGCCCCCTTGATGCACCAGGTCTTCGTCAACCTGATCGGCAACGCGCTGAAGTTCGCCGGGGCCCGCGGCGAACCTCGCGTGCTTGTGCACCGCGACGACGACCCAGAGCAGATCGTCGTCGAGGTTCGTGACAACGGGCCGGGCTTCCCGCCCGAGCGCGCCGGCGAGCTCTTCCAGCCTTTCAAGCGGCTGCACGGGCGCGGCTATGCAGGCAGCGGCATCGGCCTGACCATCGTGCGGCGCATCATCGAGCGCCATGGCGGCAAAGTCTGGGCAGCCGGACGGCCCGGCGAAGGCGCAAGCTTCTACTTCAGCCTGCCGCGAATGGATTAGCGGCGAGCATTCAACCAGGTCAGCAGGGCCTCGGCATCCAGCGGCTTGGCGAACAGCCAGCCTTGCGCCTCCTCGCAGCCCAGGGCCTTGAGCGCATCGGCCTGCGCCTCGGTCTCCACACCCTCGGCGGTGATGCGCATGCCCAGGCCATGGCCGAGCCCAACCACCGTGCGCGCGATGCTGTCGTCCTGCGCCATTTCCCCGACGAAGCTGCGGTCGATCTTCAGGCGCTGGGCCTGCAAACGGCGCAGCACACTCAGCGACGAGAACCCGGTCCCAAAGTCGTCGATCGCGATGCGCACACCCAGCGACACGATCTCGGCGAGCAGCCGGTCGATCAACTCCAGATCGTCGGCCGCCATCGACTCGGTGATCTCCAGCTCGACCTTCTCCGGCGGCACATCGGCATCGCGTATCGCCTGCCGCAGCACGGCGACGAAGCCGGGCTCGCGCAGCTGCGCCTGCGAGACATTGATCGCCATGCACAGATCGTCATGGCCGGCCGCTCGCAGCCGGGCGAGCTGCTGGCAGGCGGCGCGCAGCACGAATGTGCCCATCGCCACCATCAGGCCTGCCTGCTCGGCCAGCGGGATGAAGCGGTCCGGTGGGACGAACTTCCCGTCCGCCTGACGCCAGCGCAGCAGCGCCTCCACGCCGCTGACACTGCCGTCCTGCAAGCGCATCTTCGGCTGGTAGACGAGGAACAGATGGTCGGCATCGAAGGCCTGACGCAGCCCGGCGAGCAGCTGCATGCGCTCGCGCGCCTCCTGGCCCATGGCCTCGGAGAAACGGATGGCGGTGCCGCGCTGGTGATGCTTGGCCTGCTTGAGGGCGACATGCGCGTCCTTGAGCAACTCCGGTCCGGCCCGACCACGCTGGCAAGCGCTGGAGAGATCCAGCAGACCGATGCTGGCACTGATGCGCAGCTGTTGCCCCTGCACCGAGAAGACTTCGGCAAAGACGCGGCGCAGCCGTTCGGCATCGACCTGGCTGCTGGGGCCGAGCACGCCGAAGACATCCGCCCCCATGCGAGCCAGGCTGCTGTCGGGCAGATGCACCGCCAACCGATCGGCCACCGCGCGCAGCACGGCGTCACCGAACTCATGCCCCAGCGCGTCGTTGATCGCCGCAAAGTCGTCGATGTCCACCAGCGCCAGCGTGCTGTGTTGACGATCGAGTTGCTCATCGCCGAGCAGCTCGATCAGCCGGTTCAGGTTGGGAATGCGCAGCAGCGGGTCGACATAGGCCTGATCCACCAGGCGGCCGTAGAGCAGCACGTTCTCGAAGCCCACGCCCGTGGCAGCACAGAACACCTCGAGCAAATGGCGATCCATCTCGTCGAGCTCGTGATGCACGTCCACATAGGCCGCCAGGCCGCGGCCGCTGTCGGCCGGAAAGTACAGCGCGAGCCCGCGGCCGAACTGGCTGCGCCGCTCGTTCAGGCAGCGCTGCAGCGCCTCTTGAACCTCGGGAAGACCGAGTTCGGGAAGGCGGCGCTGCTGCAGATGCTGGAAGCGCCCCGCGGCCGCGATCACTCGTGCGCCGGCAGCGTTGATGCCGGGATCGGTTTGGGCGCAGATCAGCCCCTGAGGCTCGATGCGCAACAAGGCGCACAGCTGACCGACGACACCCTGGGCGAACAGCTGGATGCCACGCAGCTTGTTCAGCTCAGTGCTCGACTTCACCACCATCTCGAGACCGAGCCGCATGTCTTCGTGCGAGCGCATCTGCCGGTAGGCGCGAACCGCCGCCGTCAGGCTGGTGTAGAGCCGCACCCGCGTCAGCTCGGACTTGGTCTTGTAGTCGTTGATGTCATAGCTGCGCACCGTGTCGAGCTCGGGCGCGTAGCCCGGCTGGCCGGTACGCAGGATGATGCGCACGGCGCTGCGCTTGAGCTCCTTGCGAACGTAGTCGACCAGGCGAAGGCCGGCGTCCTCCACCTCCATGACTACATCGAGCAGCATCACGGCGATGCCATCGTTGCCGGCGATCAGCTCGCGCGCCTGCGCTGCCGAGTAGGCATGGATCAGATGCAGTGGCCGCTCTTCGATCTGCAGCCCGCGCAGCGCCAGCTCGGTGGCCTGGTGAACGTCGGCATCGTCGTCGACCACCAGCACCGTCCAGGGCTCCAGTGCCGGCTGCGGCGCACCGGACGATGCAGGCAGCGGCTGCGGCTCGTCAGCGAAGACGAGGGTGTCCTGGTCTGCTGCGGCGCTGGATGCATCGGTCGAATACATGGTCGTCGTGTCGGGCGAGTGAGCCTGAATCAAATGTATCAGTTTCAATACTTCGAGCAACTACACAGACCGGGGGTTCCCGCGCTGAAATGCCAGCTTTACACAGTTTTCGTCATCTTATCCCCCAATTGGGGGAAATCGCTCGGGCGCGGCTAGGGGAAAGCAACAAGTCGCTACTGCAGCGGCCCCGGGCCGGCAATCCTCGCGGCCACCGGGTCGCCTGGGCTCAAGCGAGCGTGAGCAGGCACCACCCTGTGAGCACCAGGACGCAGACCAGGTCCAGGCTAAGGCCGGCGCCGAGCATGGTGCGCAAGGGGAACTGCCGGCAGCCATAGACCAGCGCATTCGGCGGTGTCGCCACCGGCAAGGCAAAGCCGCAGGACGCAGACAAGGCCACCAGCACGATCAGGGTTTCCCGCGGCAGGCCCAGCTCAGGGGCGAGCGCTGCAAAGACCGGAACCAACAGCGCCGTTGCCGCGGTGTTGCTGGCGAACTCGCTCAGCAAGACCATGAACAGCGCAATCGCCAGGAAGACAATCCAGGTGTCGCGCTGCTCGATCAATGAAGCCAAGCCCCGGCCCAGCGTCAGGGCAGCGCCGGAGGCGCCAAGCACCTCGCCCAGCGCCAGACCGCCGCCGAACAGCAGCAGCACGCCCCAGTCGGTGTGCTGCACCAGCTGTCGCCAGGACAGCAGGCGCAGCAGCAGGAGCAACGCCCCGGCCCCCAGCGCGACGGCCGTGTCCGGATAGGGCACGCCGAGCTGCCGCAGCGGGTCTGCACCGAACACCCAGCCCAGGGCAGCGAGCCCGAACACCGCCAGCGTCAGCCAACGCTCTCTGGTCCACGGCAGCTGCTCGGCGGCGAGACCGCACGACATGTCCAGGCGCGGACGCAGCACCAGCCACAACGTGAGCACCATCAGGGGAAGCAGGATCAGCGTCAGCGGCAGGCCCACAGCCAGCCAGCCCGCAAAATCCAGACCCGCCGCCCGCGCGGCGATGGCATTCGGCGGCGAGCCGACCAGCGTGCCCATGCCGCCCAGGCTCGCCGAGTAGGCCACCCCCAGCAGCACGAAGGCTCGCGTGGAGACAGGGCGCGGTTCGCCCGCATCGGCGGCCAGCATGCCCTGGGCCAGCGGCAGCATCAGCGCTGCAGTGGCGGTATTGCTGATGCCCATCGACAGCAAGGCCGTGGCGGCAAAAAGCAGCAGCACCGCAAGACCAAACCGACCGCGCGCCATGCTGACCAGCTTCAGCGCCATCATGCGGTCCAACTGCTGCGCGCGCAGAGCCCCGGCCAATGCGAAGCCACCCAGGAACAGCAGCACGACCGGATCGACGAAGGGCTGGGTAAGCCGTGCGGGTGTCAGCCCAGGCAGCTCGAGCAGCAGCGCAGCGACCGGCACCAGCAACGCTGTAACTGCGAGTGGCAAGGCCTCGCTCAGCCAGAGCAGCCCGATGAAGGCGGTCAATGCCAGCGCCTTGTTGATGCCGTCGTCGAACGGCAGCCACCGCCACAGGGCCGTAGCCACAAGCAGCGCCAGCAGCAGCCAGAGCAGGCGGCGGAGCCCGGCCTGTCTGCCCCCGTCGGCGGAAGAAGCCCGGTGCGGTCCGGCCTGATGACTCTGGCTCATGGGAGACGATTCTCGCTGCGTCAGAACGACAGCAAGCGCTCAGCGTCCGCCCTGGGAGGCAGCGATGAGGCGTCGCCGGTACTCGCCGGGCTGCAAGCCGGTCCAGCGCCGGAAGGCACGATGAAAGGTGCTGGCGTCATGAAAGCCGAGCTGAACCGCTAGCTCATCCAGCGTGACCTTGCCCTGCCCCAGGCGATCGATCGCCCAGTCGCTTCGCAACCTGTCCTTGATGCCCTGGTAGCTCGCCCCTTCTGCTTCCAGGCGGCGCCGCAGCGTGGTCGGCGAGATCCCCAGCTGTGCAGCCAACTCCTCGAACACGGGCCAGTGCAGCGCGCCCGCACCGCGCTCCAACTCCTCGCGCAGACGGCGTCGCACGCGCACTGTCCAGCTGTCCTCGTTCTTGAACTTGAGAAACACCGACTGCGGCGCACTGCGCAGAAACTGCTGCAGCGTCGCGGCCCCCTGCACCACCGGCAAGCCCAGCACATCCGCATCGAAGCGCACACCGCTGTGCTCGGCATCGAAGCGCAGATGCCGCGAGAACATGCGGGTGTACTCGTCGGCATGCGCCGGCCGCGGATGGGCGAGCGAGACTTCATCCAGCGTGATGCGCCGGCCGGCCAGCCAGCACATCAGGCCGTGGATCAGGATCAACAGGGTCTCATCGGCAAACAGCCGTGCCTGTGCGTCGGCGATGCGGTTGTGCAGGCGCAGCTCGGCCACCTGGCCATCGACACGCAGCTCGGCCCGAATCTGGTCCAGGAATAGGGCAAACCCCCGCAGCATGCGCCGCAGCGCGCGGTCCAGCGTCCCGCAGGAGATCACCGCCTGACAGACCAACGCGAAGCTGCCGACCTTCATCGCGCGGACGTCCAGACCGAAGAACTCGTCGTCCAGCTCACGCGCCACCGCCAGCCACAAGGCGGAAAAGGCCGGCGCCGGCACGCGGGCATGCGAGGCCGCCAGCCAGGCGGGAGGAATGCCGGCCGCACGCAACACCCGCTCCCGCTGCAACGGCGACAGCCGCGACACCGCGGCATTGGCAAAATACACCGAGACCGTGTCTTTCTCGACCGGACCTTCTGCAGTGGATCTCTGCGCTTTCACCGGCAGATTATCGCGTCCAAGTTGGCATAAAACGCCATAGCGCTGGCAGCCGAGGTCATGGCGCGCTACCGTGCGCTTTTCTAAAGTGACAGCAAGGAGACCTCTGCCATGACCGACCTGTCCGCCGAATACAAGGCACTTGCCCAGTACCGCCCGACCCAGAAGGTGCGCTTCGTCACCGCCGCGAGCCTGTTCGACGGCCACGACGCGGCGATCAACATCATGCGGCGCATCCTGCAGAGCATGGGCGCCGAGGTGATCCACCTGGGCCACAACCGCTCGGTGGACGAGATCGTCACCGCCGCGCTGCAGGAAGACGCCCAGGGCATCGCGATCAGCTCCTATCAGGGCGGCCATGTCGAGTTCTTCAAGTACATGGTCGACCTGCTGAAGGCGCGCGGCGGCGAGCACATCCAGGTCTTCGGCGGCGGCGGCGGCGTGATCGTGCCGGCCGAGATCCGCGAGCTGCAGGCCTACGGCGTGGCGCGCATCTACAGCCCCGAGGACGGCCAGATGATGGGCCTGCAGGGCATGATCGGCGAGATGGTGATGCGCTGCGACAAGGACCTCTCGGTCCATGCGCCGACCACGCTGGACGCCATCCAGGGCCATGAAGACAAGGCCTGGCGTGCGCTGGCCCAGCTGATCACCGCACTGGAGAACGGCAAGGCCGACGCTGCGCTGGTGGCGCAGCTGCGCGAGCAGGCCGCGGCCTGCAAGACCATTCCGGTGCTGGGCATCACCGGCACCGGCGGTGCCGGCAAGAGCAGCCTCACCGACGAGCTGATCCGCCGCTTCCGCCTCGACCAGGACGACCAGCTGCGCATCGCGGTGATCAGCATCGACCCCTCGCGGCGCAAGAGCGGCGGCGCGCTGCTGGGCGACCGCATCCGCATGAATGCCACCGGGCCGTGGAGCCAGGGCTCGCGCGTCTATGTCCGTTCGCTGGCCACCCGCGACACCGGCAGCGAGGTCAGCGCAGCGCTGCCCGACGTGATCGCCGCAGCCAAGGTGGCCGGCTTCGACCTGGTGATCGTCGAGACCTCGGGCATAGGCCAGGGCGACGCGGCCATCGTGCCGATGGTCGACGTGCCGATGTATGTGATGACGCCGGAGTTCGGCGCGGCCAGCCAGCTCGAGAAGATCGACATGCTGGACTTCGCCGAGTTCGTCGCGATCAACAAGTTCGACCGCAAGGGCGCCGCCGACGCGCTGCGCGACGTGGCCAAGCAGGTGCAGCGCAACCGCGAGGCCTTCGGCAAGAAGCCCGAGGAGATGCCGGTGTTCGGCACCATGGCCAGCCGCTTCAACGACGACGGCGTCACCGCGCTGTACCAGGCGCTCAAGGGCCGCCTGGCCGAGCTAGGTCTGAAGGTGCACGAGGGCCGCCTGCCCCTGGTGAGCACCCGCCACAGCACGCAGCAGACGCCCATCGTGCCGCCGGCGCGCGTGCGCTACCTGGCCGACATCGCCGACACCGTGCGCGGCTACAAGGCCCGCGCGCAGCGCCAGGCCACGCTGGCGCGCGAGATCCAGCAGCTCAATGCCGCCTCGCGCATGCTGCACGAGGCCTGCCCCGACAAGCACCGCGCCCGCGATGCGCTGGCCGAGCAGGCCCAGGTGCGCGACGCGAAGCTCGATGCCGACGCGCGCCAGCTGCTCAAGCAGTGGCCCGACATGGTCAAGGCCTATGCGGGCGACGAGTACGTGGTGAAGATCCGCGACAAGGAGATCCGCACCAACCTCGTCCAGACCACGCTGTCGGGCAACAAGATCCGCAAGGTCGTGCTGCCGCGCTACGAGGACCATGGCGAGCTGCTGAAGTGGCTGATGCTGGAGAACGTGCCGGGTTCCTTCCCCTTCACCGCCGGCGTGTTCGCCTTCAAGCGCGAGGGCGAGGACCCGACGCGCATGTTCGCTGGCGAAGGCGATGCCTTCCGCACCAACCGCCGCTTCAAGCTGGTCAGCGAAGGCATGCCGGCCAAGCGCCTGTCGACCGCCTTCGACTCGGTGACGCTCTATGGCGCCGACCCGGCCTCGCGCCCGGACATCTACGGCAAGATCGGCAACTCCGGCGTCAGCATCGCGACGCTGGACGATATGAAGGTGCTGTACGACGGCTTCGACCTGTGCAACCCGAGCACCAGCGTGTCGATGACGATCAACGGCCCGGCGCCGTCCATCCTGGCGATGTTCATGAACACCGCCATCGACCAGAACCTCGCCAAGTTCCGCGCCGACAACGGCCGCGAGCCCACGCAGGACGAGGCCGCGAAGATCAAGGACTGGGTGCTGGCCAATGTGCGCGGCACGGTGCAGGCCGACATCCTGAAGGAAGACCAGGGCCAGAACACCTGCATCTTCTCCACCGAGTTCTCGCTGAAGGTGATGGGCGACATCGCCGAGTACTTCGTGCACCACAACGTGCGCAACTTCTACTCGGTGTCGATCTCCGGCTATCACATCGCCGAGGCCGGCGCGAACCCGATCTCGCAGCTGGCGCTGACGCTGTCCAACGGCTTCACCTATGTGGAAGCCTATCTGGCACGCGGCATGCACATCGACGACTTCGCGCCCAACCTGAGCTTCTTCTTCAGCAACGGCATGGACCCGGAGTACACCGTGCTGGGCCGCGTTGCGCGGCGCATCTGGGCGGTGGCGATGCGCGACCGCTATGGCGCCAATGAACGTAGCCAGAAGCTGAAGTACCACATCCAGACCTCGGGCCGCTCGCTGCATGCGCAGGAGATCCAGTTCAACGACATCCGCACCACGCTGCAGGCGCTGATCGCGATCTACGACAACTGCAACAGCCTGCACACCAATGCCTTCGACGAGGCGATCACCACGCCGACCGAGGACAGCGTGCGCCGTGCGATGGCGATCCAGCTGATCATCAACCGCGAGTGGGGCCTGGCGAAGAACGAGAACCCCAGCCAGGGCGCCTTCATCATCGACGAGCTGACCGAGCTGGTCGAGGAAGCGGTGCTGGCCGAGTTCGAGAAGATCGCCGAGCGCGGCGGCGTGCTCGGTGCGATGGAGACCGGCTACCAGCGCAGCAAGATCCAGGAAGAGAGCATGCACTACGAAATGCTCAAGCACACCGGCGAGTACCCCATCATTGGCGTCAACACCTTCCGCAATCCCAAGGGCGACCCGGTGCCGGAACACATCGAACTGGCCCGCTCCACCGAGGACGAGAAGCAGAGCCAGCTGACGCGACTGGCCGAGTTCCACGCCCGCCACGCGGCCGAGGCGCCGGTGCAGCTCAAGCGCCTGCAGGAAGCGGTGATCGCCAACCAGAACGTGTTCGCGGTGCTGATGGACGCGGTGCGCGTCTGCTCGCTGGGCCAGATCACCAGCGCGCTGTTCGAGGTGGGCGGCCAGTACCGTCGTAGCATGTAGGCAGGACTGCACCCACAGCACCGACCAGCCCCCCGCGGCCCGACACAGGCCGCCCTCCACACGCAGTCCGCGGATCGCGCGCCGGCACCCGGCGCGGCCGCGGCTGTTTCGCTTTCAACGCATCGTCATCCTCAGGAGCACTCACCATGTCCACCCCGGAAATCTTCGTCGTCGCTGCGGCGCGCACCGCCATCGGCAGTTTCGGCGGCACGCTGAAGGACCAGCCGCTGAGCCGTCTGGCCACCGTCGCGGTGCGCGAAGCGATCAAGCGCAGCGGCGCCGACGCCGGCCGTATCGGCCATCTGGTGATGGGCAACGTCATCCCCACCGAGCCGCGCGATGCCTATCTCTCGCGCGTGGCCGCGATGGATGCCGGTATGCCGCAGGAAGCGCCGGCCTTCAACGTCAACCGCCTCTGCGGCTCGGGCCTGCAGGCCATCCTGATGGCCGCGCAGGCGCTGAAGGCCGGCGATGCCGAGATCGCCATCGGCGCCGGCGCCGAGAGCATGAGCCGCGGCGCCTACCTGATGCCTGCTGCCCGCTGGGGCGCGCGCATGGGCGACACGCAGCTGCAGGACTACATGCTGACCATCCTGCACGACCCCTTCCACAAGATCCACATGGGCGTGACGGCCGAGAACGTCGCTGCGCAAGAAGGCATCACGCGCGAGATGCAGGACGCGCTGGCCATCGTCAGCCAGCAGCGCGCCGCACGCGCCATCGCCGAGGGCCGCTTCAAGGAGCAGATCGTCCCGGTGGAGATCGCCAGCCGCAAGGGCACGGTGCTGTTCGACACCGACGAACATGTGCGTGGCGAAGTCACGATGGAGCAGCTGGCCAAGATGAAGCCGGCCTTCAAGGACGGCGGCAGCGTCACCGCCGGCAATGCCTCCGGCCTGAACGACGGCGCCGCCGCCGTGGTGCTGGCCACCGGCGAGGCCGTCAAGGCCCAGGGCCTGAAGCCGCTGGCCCGCCTGGTCAGCCACGGCCATGCCGGCCTGGACCCCAAGCTGATGGGCCTGGGCCCGGTGCCGGCCAGCAAGATCGCGCTGCAGCGCGCCGGCTTGAAGGTCGGCGACCTGGACGTGATCGAGTCCAACGAAGCCTTCGCTGCCCAGGCCTGCGCGGTGAGCAAGCTGCTGGGCTTCGACCCCGAGAAGGTCAACCCCAACGGCTCGGGCATCTCGCTGGGCCACCCGGTCGGCGCCACCGGCGCGATCATCACCACCAAGGCGATCTGCGAGCTGCAGCGCATCCAGGGCCGCTATGCGCTGGTCACGATGTGCATCGGCGGCGGCCAGGGCATCGCCGCGATCTTCGAACGCGTCTGAATCTGAACGAGGACAGCAAACAAATGAGCACGAGCAACAACATCCAGCACATCGGCGTGATCGGCGCCGGCACCATGGGCAACGGCATCGCGCAGGTCTGCGCCGTCGCCGGCCTGCAGGTCACGATGATCGACATCAACGATGCCGCCGTGCAGCGCGGCATCGCCACGCTCAGCGGCAGCCTGGACCGCCTGGTCAAGAAGGAAAAGCTCAGCGCCGCCGACCGCGACGCCGCGCTGGCGCGCGTCAAGGGCTCGACGAGCTATGAGGACCTGAAGGGCACGCAGCTGGTCATCGAGGCCGCCACCGAGAACCTCGAGCTCAAGCTGCGCATCCTGCGCCAGATCGACGCGCTGGTCGCACCCGAGACGGTGATCGCCACCAACACCTCATCGATCTCGATCACGCAGCTGGCCGCGGTGGTGAACCGCCCCGAGCGCTTTGTCGGCATGCACTTCTTCAACCCGGTGCCGCTGATGCAGCTGCTGGAGCTGATCCGCGGCCTGCAGACCTCGGACGCCACGCATGCGCTGGCCGTCGAGTTCGCGCACAAGGTCGGCAAGACGCCGATCACGGTGAAGAACAGCCCCGGCTTCGTGGTCAACCGCATCCTCTGCCCGATGATCAACGAGGCGATCTTCGTGCTGCAGGAAGGCCTGGCCACCGCCGAAGACATCGACACCGGCATGAAGCTGGGCTGCAACCATCCGATCGGTCCCTTGGCGCTGGCCGACATGATCGGCCTGGACACGATGCTGGCGGTGATGAACGTTTTCTACGAGGGCTTCAACGACCCGAAGTACCGCCCTGCACCGCTGCTGAAGGAAATGGTCGCCGCCGGCCGCCTGGGCCGCAAGAGCGGCCAGGGCTTCTACCGCTACGGCTGATCGCCAAGCCTCGCCGCACGCCCGGTGGCGGCGCGGCGAGGCCACAATGCAGAAGGCCCGGATGCTTGCGCATCCGGGCCTTCGTGCTTCATTTCTTGGGGTGGCTAATGGGACTCGAACCCACGACAACCAGAATCACAATCTGGGACTCTACCAACTGAGCTATAGCCACCGTAGAGCCGCAAATTATAGACCGATTTCAGCCGCACTGACTAGTAGTCGCCGCACGGAATCACGCAAGATGCTCGCAATCAAGGCGCGGGAGTGCCGGTGCCTGCAGCGATCGCGTTGACGGTGACCTTGAAGCGGGACTTCAGCGCTGCGTAATAGGCCTGAGCTTCGGCGCCGGACCATGCCTGAGCGTACTGCTGCGTAGCGCGCTTGTCATCGAGCAGGGCAGGATCCCGCGGCATCACTTTGTTGATGCGCACAAGCACATAGCTGCCCGCCCCTGCTTCGGCGCCCACATAGGCAGGCAGCTTGCTCGCGTCGGCGGACAGCGCCGCGCTCAGCACCTGGCGCGGCAGATTGGCTGGCGCAGCACGCGACACCAGCACCGGTGCAGCCAGTCCTTCCGCAGCGCCGCTGCGGCGCAGCTCTTCCAGACGCTCCTTGCCGGCCTTCACCGCCAGCTCGCTGGCCAGCTTCTGCATCAGCTGCGCACGCACCTGCACCTGAACATCGGCGAACGGAGGCACGCGCGCCGGGCTGTGCTTGACGACACGTGCCGCGGCCAGCTGGCTGGGGCCGGTCTCGACAGCCTCGGTGTTGCGCTTGTTACGTACTGCATCGTCGCCGAACACCGCATCGAGCAGCTTGGCCGATGCCAGCGGGCCGCTGGCTCCCGGCTGAGGCTGGCGCAGCACAGTCGCGGTCTGGATCTTCAGCTTGGCCAGATCGGCGGCGGGCTTGAGGCTGTCCGACTGCTCATAGACCGTGTTGCCGAACTGCTCCGCCAGTTCGGCGAAGCGCTTCTGGGCAAGCTGCTTGCGGACTTCCTGCTCGATCTGGGCGCGCAGGCTTTCGAAAGACTTGGTCTCTCCGCCGCGCAAGCCGGTCAGCTGGATGATGTGGAAACCGAAGTCCGACTCGACCACGTTGCTGATCTCGCCGCTCTTCAGGGCGAAGGTCGCATCCTCGAAAGGCTTGACCATTGCACCGCGGCCGAAATAGTCGAGATCACCGCCGCTCGCAGCCGAGCCTTCGTCCTGCGAATTCTTGCGCGCGAGCTCGGCAAAGGCGGCGGGGTTCTTGCGCAGCTGAGTCAGCAGCTCATCTGCCCGTGCCTTGGCCTTGTCACGCTCTGCCTGTGGCGCGGCCTTGTCAGCCTTGATCAGGATGTGGCTGGCACGACGTTCCTCGGCCACTGTGTAGCGCGAGGCGTTTTCGCTGTAGTACTTGCGCAGCTCTTCCTCGGAGAGCTTGATCTCGCCTTGCAGCACACTGGCGTCGAGCACCAGATACTCGATCTCGGCACTCTCGGGCAACTGGAAGCGCGCCGCATTGGCCGGATCCTTGTAGAAGGCCTCGACCTCAGCCTCGCTGGGGTTGACCTTGGCCATGAAGTCGCTGGCATCAAAGCGCTGCAACTGGACCTCGCGCCGCTGCAGGTAGGCATCGAAGGCGAGTTCCGCCTCTGCTTTGCCGGCCAGGGCGCTGTCGCCCACGCCCGCCATCACCTGCCGCAGGGTCAGGTCTTGCCGCAGGCGCTGGGCGAACATCTCGGAACTCATGCCCTGGGCGACAAGCAGGTTCTTGTTCACCGAGCCGTCCGGATTGCGCAGGAAAGCGAACTGCGGGTCAGTGCTGAACACCGTCTTCAGTCGCTCGTCACTGATTTGCAAACGCTGCTTCAGCGCTGCCGCCTGCATCACCCGCTCGCGCACCAACTGATCCAGCGATTCGCGCTTGAACTCCGGCGTATCGAAAAGCTTGGCGTCGATATTGGGCATCTGCGCACGCATGCGCTCCACCTGCTGGCGCTGCACCGCATCCCACTCGGACTGAGTGATTTTCACCCCGTCAACCACCGCGACACTGGATCTGCCCTCGGCCATGAAACTGCTGTAGCCCTCGACGCCGACGAGCACAAAGGCCGGCAGGATGAGGATCAGCAGCAGGAACTGGAACAGTCGGTTGTGCGTGCGAACGAATTCAAACATGGACTATGGACCTCGGCCCGGCGACTCGGCCCCGACTGGCGGGGCAAGGCGCCGGCGTTTAGCGCAGACACGACAAAGGCGAACCACGGTTCGCCTTTGCATCGGGCTGATTGTAGCCAACGGCCGCCGGACGCCCGTCCTCGCTGCGCGGCCTGGAAATGGTGGGTGCTAACGGGCTCGAACCGCTGACCTACGCCTTGTAAGGGCGCCGCTCTACCAACTGAGCTAAGCACCCGGTATGACCGGGATGGGTGCAGTCAGATCAGTTGACTGCATCCTTCAAAGCCTTGCCAGGCTTGAACTTCGGCACCTTGGCCGACTTGATCTTGATCGTCGCACCAGTGCGTGGATTGCGGCCGCTGCGAGCAGCGCGCTTGGTCACGCTGAAGGTGCCAAAGCCCACCAGGGACACGGTGCCGTTCTTCTTCAGCGTCGTCTTGACGCCACCAACCAGCGCATCAAGCGCACGACCAGCGGCCGCCTTGGAAATATCTGCCTGCTTGGCGATGTGCTCGATCAGTTCAGACTTGTTCACAGATAACCCCCTGATGTGGATAGGGACGCCGCGTGGGCAATGGCACTGACATTCGCCCCGGAACGCGCTCCCGCGGCGACGCTCGACCAGCCTGGCGCTTTCTTGCACACGCACGCGCTGCGGGAAGCGGATTCTAGATGGATTCCACACCCTATCAGGGGCCGGAATTCTCCCAATGCGGCCCTGGCTGATGGGAAGCCTGAGCAATGCATCACGCAGCCTTGCATACAGCCCACGCTGCGGCCGCGACACAAGCCCCGCCGAACGGCACGGGCCGCGGACCTCAGCGCGCGCGCGCTCGGATCTCCGGAATGGCCTTCTGCAGGTAGTAGACCATCGACCAGATCGTCAACACGACGGCCGCGTAGATCAGCCAAGTGCCCCAGGTGCGCGTGGGTATCAGGCCAAACAGCAGTCCGTCGAAGAGCAGGAAGGGGATGGCCACCATCTGCACCGTGGTCTTCAGCTTGCCGACCATGTGCACGGCCACGCTGCGCGAGGCGCCAATCTGCGCCATCCACTCGCGCAGCGCCGAGATCGCGATCTCGCGGCCGATGATGACCAATGCCACCATTGCATTGACGCGGCCCAGTTCGAGCAGGATCAGCAGCGATGCGCAAACCAGGAACTTGTCCGCCACCGGGTCCAGGAAGGCGCCGAAGGACGAGGTCTGGTTGAGCTTGCGCGCCAGGTAGCCGTCCAGCCAGTCGGTCAGCGCCACCGCCACGAACAACACCGTCGCAATAAGGTTGCGGTGTTCTTGGGCGATACCCAGATGGAAAACCCCGACGATCAGCGGGATCGCGACGATGCGCGCCCAGGTGAACAGTGTTGGCAGCGTGAAGAACATGCGGGCATTGTGCCCAATTCCGCGCGCCTCACGTGTCCAGTGTGCGCGGCTTGAACTGGCGCTGGTCGTTGAACAGGAAAGTCTCGGTGAACTTCCAGGGCCGCGGCAGCGCAGAGACATCGCCAAAGGGCGCCGCACGGCGCACCGCGGCGATCGCGATGTCCACCGTGTCCAGCGCCTGGCGCGGCTTGCGCAGCACCTCGATGCGCTTGATGCTGCCGTTGGCGCTGAGCTCGATCTCCAGCACCGGGATGGCCAGCAGCACGTCCGGCGGCGTGCCCATATAGGTGCCGTCGGGATTGGCCGCCACCAGGCGCTCGGCCGCCTGGCGGCGCAGGTGATCGAGGCTGCGCGCCGGCTTGGGCGGCGCCAGCGGTGCCGCCGCTGCCTGCTTGCCACCATCGGCCGGCTTGGGCGCCGGCGTCGGCGTGCTGCCGCGCTCGGATGACGCCGACCGGCTGCTAGACGCCTCGGGCGCCGACGGCCCGCCCGTCAGCGAGCAGCCCGACAGACCGGCCAGCAAGCCCAAGCTAAGCCAGGCCGCGGCATAACGCCACGCCGGCGCGCGCCGGCCATCGCTAGATTGATCGTCGATGCACTGCACGCTTGATTTCATCGCCAAACTCCTTCGCCCTGCCCTCAGTGCAGCGCACGGTAGATCTCTTCGGCCAGCTCGCGTGCTCTGCGCTCAGCGCAGCACGCGGTAGATCTCCTCGGCCAGCTCGCGTGAGATGCCCTTGACGCTGCAGAGCTCGTCCACGCTGGCCGCTGCCACGCCGCGCACGCCGCCGAAGCGCTGCAGCAGCTGCGCACGCTTCTTCGGCCCCACGCCCGGCACGTCCTCCAGGCGCGAGCCGCCGGTGCGCGCCGAGGCACGCTTGGCGCGCATGCCGGTGATCGCGAAGCGGTGCGCCTCGTCGCGGATCTGCGCCACCAGCATCAGCGCCGCCGAATCGCGGCCCAGATAGACCTTTTCTCGTCCGTCGGCAAAGACCAGCTCTTCGAGGCCGACCTTGCGCCCCTCGCCCTTCTCGACGCCGACGATCAGCCCCAGGTCCAGGCCCAGCTCCTCGAAAACCTCGCGCGCCATAGCGACCTGGCCCCGGCCGCCGTCGACCAGCACCAGATCGGGCAGACGCCCCGTGCCCTGCTGCGCCGCCTCGGCCAGCTTGCTGTAGCGCCGCGTCAGCACCTGGCGCATCGCGGCGTAGTCGTCGCCGCCGGTGATGCCGTCGATGTTGTAGCGGCGGTACTGGCTGCTCTGCATCTGGTGATTCTCGAACACCACGCAGGATGCCATCGTCGCTTCGCCGGCGGTATGGCTGATGTCGAAACACTCGATACGAAATTTGTCCAGCTCGGCCACGCTGAGGTCCAGCGCCTCGACCAGCGCCCGCGTGCGCGCCTGCTGCGAACCTTCCTCTGAGAGCAAACGAGCCAGCGCCAGCTCGGCGCCTTTGACGCACATCTCCTGCCAGATGCGCCGCTGGCCGCGCGGCTGCGCCTGCACCGTGACTTTTGAGCCGGCCTGCGCCGACAGCGCGTCGGCCAGTCCGTCGTCGACCGCATCGCTGACGACGATCAGCCCCGGTACCTGCGCATCCAGATAGTGCTGGGCCATGAAGGCTTCCAGCACCTGGCGCTCGGCACTGGCGCGCGGCGCCTGCGCATCGGCGCCTTCGCCCTCCTCGTCGTCGAGCAGCTGCACCGCGGTGGCGTCCTCGACATGCTTGGGGAAATAGGCGCGATCGCCCAGGTGGCGGCCGCCGCGCACCATGGCCAGGTTCACGCAGGCACGGCCGCCCTGCACCTTGACGGCGAGGATGTCCACGTCGCGGTCGCGGCCGGTGGCGCTGTTCTCGTCAACCGCCTGCTGCTGCAGCACCTTGGCCAGCGACTGGATCTGGTTTCGCACCTCGGCGGCCAGCTCGTACTGGTAGGCCTCGGCATAGGCCATCATCTGCGCCTGCAGCCCGGCCATCACCTCGTCGGTCTCGCCGAGCAGGAAGCGCTCGGCATTGCGCACGTCGCGCGCGTAGTCCTCGGTCTGGCCCTCGGGCACACAAGGCCCGGAGCAGCGACGGATCTGGAACAGCAGGCAGGGCCGGCTGCGGTTGTTGAACACCGTGTCTTCGCAGGTGCGCAGGCGAAAGACCTTCTGCAGCAGCTGGATCGACTCCTTCACCGCCCAGGCGCTCGGGAACGGCCCGAAGTAGCGGTGCCGCTTGTCCACCGCGCCGCGGTAGTAGCTCATGCGCGGCCAGGCGTGCGAGGAGATGCGCAGGTAGGGATAGCTCTTGTCGTCCCTGAACAGGATGTTGAAGCGCGGGTTCAGCGCCTTGATCAGGTTGTTCTCGAGCAGCAGGGCCTCGGCCTCGGTGCGCACCACCGTGGTCTCCAGCCGCGCGATGCGCGCCACCATCATGCCGATGCGCGTGCCGCCATGGTCCTTCTGGAAATAGCTAGAGACGCGCTTCTTCAGGCTCTTCGCCTTGCCGACATAGAGCACCTGGTCCTGCGCATCGAAGTAGCGGTACACGCCCGGCAGGCCGGGCAGCGCCGCCACCTCGGCCAGCAGCGCCTCGCGGCGTTCCGCCGCGGCCTTCTCGACCGCGGCCACGCGCAGCGCTTCCGCAGCTTCGGAGGCGGCGCGCTCGGCAGCCCACTCCGCCTGCACCTGCTCGCCCAGCTGGGCGGCATCGCGCTGCGGATCGGGCGTGGTCGGATCAGTCTCCTGCATGGGCCGCGATTGTGCCGCGAGCCCGCGCGAGCCAGCACCGCGCGCCGGGATAATCGCGCGCCATGAAGAGTCTGCGCTGGGATCTGTTCTGCCGGGTCATCGACAACTACGGCGACATCGGCGTCAGCTGGCGGCTGGCGCGCGATCTGGCGGCGCGCGGCCAGCGGGTGCGCCTCTTCGTCGACGATGCATCGGCACTGGCCTGGATGTCTCCCGGTGGCTTACCGGCAGGCATCGAGGTGCTGCCCTGGGACGCCAGCCTCGCGGCCCAAGAAGTCGGCGACGTCGTCATCGAGACCTTCGGCTGCGAGCTGCCCGAGCCCTTTGTCGCGCGCATGGCACAGCGCCAGCCCGCGCCGCGCTGGATCAACCTCGAATACCTCAGCGCCGAATCCTATGTGGAGCGCAGCCACGGCCTGGCCTCGCCGCAGTTCAGCGGCCCGGGCCGCGGGCTGGACAAGCGCTTCTTCTACCCCGGTTTCACGCCGCGTACCGGCGGGCTGCTGCGCGAGCCCGGCCTGCTGGCTGAGCGCGAGTCCTTCGATGCCCAGGCCTGGCTGCACGCCCAGGGCATCGTGCGCCGACCGGGCGAGCGCCTGGTGAGCCTGTTCTGCTATGCCAATCCCGGACTGCAGCAGTTGCTGCGCCGTCTGGCGGCGGACGCAGCAACGCTGCTGCTCGTCTGCCCCGGCCCAGCCCAGCGCGAACTGGCGGGTCTTGACGTTCCGGCCGGCCTGCGCTGGCAGGCCCTGCCCTATCTCAGCCAGACGGACTACGACCGCCTGCTCTGGTCCTGCGAGCTGAATCTGGTGCGCGGCGAAGACTCATTCGTGCGTGCGCAGTGGGCCGCCAGGCCGCTGCTGTGGCAGCTCTATCCGCAGCACGACGGCGCCCACGGCCCCAAGCTGGAAGCCTTTCTCGACCTCTGGCTGCACGACGCAGACCCGGGGCTCGCCGCGGGCTTGCGGCAGCTCTGGCGCGCCTGGAACGGGCTGGTGCCATGGGGCAGTCAAGGCTTGCCGGCCCTTGAGCAGCAGCAAGCCCTGGCTCGAGACTGGAGCCGCAAGCTGGCCGCGCAGCCCGATCTGGCGACGCAGCTGCTGGGGTTCGTCACCGAATCCCGCTAAAATCTCGGGCTTTGCCGCGCCAAGGCGAAGTCAACAGGGATTTCGGGCGCGCAGGCCGCAGGGAGACCGCGAACGAGGGCGAGCCAAGCCCATCGCAGCACCCGGCTCAGCCAACCGATACCGCACTCCCGCTACTCAGACGGAACACCTATGAAGATCGCTCAAGAAATCCGCGCCGGCAACGTGATCATGCAGGGCAAGGACCCCATGGTCGTGCTGAAGACCGAATACAGCCGCGGCGGCCGCGGCGCCGCCACCGTGCGCATGAAGATGAAGAACCTGCTCAATGGCGCAGGTGCCGAAGTCGTCTTCAAGGCCGACGACAAGATGGACCAGATCATCCTGGACAAGAAGGAGTGCACCTACTCCTACTTCGCCGACCCGATGTATGTGTTCATGGACACCGAGTACAACCAGTACGAGGTCGAGGCCGAGAACATGGGCGACGCCATCTCCTACCTGGAAGACGGCATGCCGGTGGAAGTGACCTTCTACGACGGCAAGGCCATCTCGGTGGAAATGCCCACCAGCGTGGTGCGCGAGATCGAAACCGAGCCGGCCGTCAAGGGCGACACCTCGGGCAAGGTCATGAAGCCCGCCCGCCTGAAGGGCACCGGCTTCGAGATCGCCGTGCCGCTGTTCGTCGAGAACGGCGACAAGATCGAAATCGACACCCGCACGCACGAGTACCGCAAGCGCGTCTGAACCCAGGCACTGCAGCAACAAGAAAGGCACCCTCGGGTGCCTTTTCTTTTGCCTGAATGGCCCTGGCCGGCAATGGCCGCGGCGAGCCGGGCGCCCTCAGTGCAGCGTGCGTGCGGCGCGCTTGCTCTGGACCTTGGCTGCGCCGGACTTGCCGGCGAGCTTGCCCGCCTTCTTGCCCTTCTTGGCCAACTGCTTCTTCTTGGCGGCCGACTTCTTGGCCACCTTCTTCTTCGCGGGTGCCTTCTTGGTCTCGGCCTGAGCAGGCGCTGGCAGGGGCGTGCCGACCACCGCCGGCGGCACCGGCTGCGGCGTAGGAGCGGGCGTGACCGGCGTCTGCGCGGCAACGTGGCCTGCAAACAGCGCGCCGAGGAACAGGGCAAGCGTCTTGGTCGTGGTCGTCATGTTCGAGGGGAGTGGGAGCGCGTCACCCGCGCCAGCGGCATTCTAAGACGCACCCTTCCCTGTGCCGGCGTACCGGCTCAGGCGAAAACGCCCTGGCGCAGCCACTTGGTCGCCACCCACTTCTCGCCCTCCAGCACCGGCGAGCCGCCATGCAGGGTGAGGCTGCTCGGCAGCGGCTGCGCATAGCTGAAGAAGACTGCGTTGCCCTTGATCGGCGCCACCTCCAGACCCACATCCGGAAAGACGGTGCCGCCACCACGCTGCGGGGTATTCAGGTAGATCACCAGCGTCGCGACGCGCTGCCCGCCGCGCTCCAGGATCGCTGCTGTGCTGGCGTGCCCTGGATCGAAGTAGTCATAGTGCGGCAGGTACTCGGCGCCCACGCCATAGCGCAGCACCTGCAAGCCCTCACCATGGTCCACGGGCCAGTTCAGCAGGTGCGCGATGCGCGTCTCGATACGCGCGCACAGCTCGCTCTCGCCACGGTCGAAGAACATGCCCTGGCTGGTGCGGGCCGCATTGACCTCGCTGCCGTCGCTGGCTGCAGAGACAGTCTCGGAACGCGCAAGCCGACTCGCCGCAGATTGGCGCAGTGCATCGCATTCTTCCTCGGCCAGCAGGCCACCGAAGAGCACGATGCGCGGCTGCTTCATCGTCAGCAGCAGGCGCACCTCGCGATCGCCGGCCCACACCGCCGCTGGCTGGCTGGCCAGATCCGGCTCGGGCAGCGCCGGCTCGGCCTGCGGCACATCCGGGCCTGCCCCGCGGTCAAGCAGCACGCCCTCGAACGTCTGCGCCAGCGCACGCCGCGCCACCTCTTCATCCCAGCCGCTGGCACGCATGGCCTGCAGCACCTGCTCGGGCGCGATGCCGGCCTTGTCCTGCTCGAGAATCCAGTGCCGCAGCTCCGGCGTGATGCGCTGTGCAGTGCTCATGCCGAAGATTCTGCCTTCAGTCGAGGCGACGGCGGAACAGCAGCAGCTCTGGCGTGGACAGCTCCGGCTGATAGGCGTAGCCCTCGACATTGAAGCCCTGCAGCCCGGCCGGCGTGTCGATGCGCTGCTCGATGCAATAGCGTGCCATCAGCCCCCGCGCACGCTTGGCGAAGAAGCTGATGATCTTGTAGTTGCCGTTCTTCCAGTCCTCGAACTGGCACTCGATCACTCGCGGCTGCAAGGCCTTGCGGTCGGCAGCCTTGAAGTACTCCTGCGACGCCAGGTTCACGATCACCGGCACCTGCTGCGCCGCGGCCCGCTGGTTGAGGTGCTCGGCGAGCCGGTCGCCCCAGAAAGCGTAGAGATTGGCGCCATGCGCCGTGGCCAGGCGCGTGCCCATCTCCAGCCTGTAGGGCTGCATGCGGTCCAGCGGCCGCAGCACGCCGTAAAGGCCGGAAAGGATGGCGACATGCTGCTGCGCCCATTGCAGCTGCTTCGGGCTGAGCGATTTCGCGTCCAGGCCCTCGTAGACATCGCCGTTGAAGGCCAGCACCGCCGGCCGGCTGTTGGCCTCGGTGAAGCGCGGTTGCCAGGCCTGGTAGCGCTGCACATTGAGCTCGGCCAGGGCGGGCGACAAGTCCATCAGCTCGGCGATCTCGGCGGCCGTCTTGGCCTTCAGCGTCTCGATCAGCGCGGCCGACTGCTCGACAAACTGTGGCTCGGTGGCCAGCGGTAGCACGGCTGGCGACAGCGGGGTCTCGTAGTCGAGCGACTTCGCGGGGGAAAGCAGGTAGAGCATGGGGACGGATTCTGCCGCCGACCCGTCGACCCTGCAGGATGGCGACCCAGAACAGCCGCCACAAAGCACAACGCCGGCGGCGCTCGCGCGCGGCCGGCGTCCTGGCGCTGGGGCTTGCGCCCCCGGCGCTTACTTGGCAAGCAGCTGGTTGACCGCAGCCACGTCCTCGGGCTTGAGCTGGCCGCTGGCCTGGCGCAGCTTCAGGCCGGTCAGCAGCACGTCGTAGCGCGCCTTGGCCAGATCGCTCTGCGTCGAGTAGAGCTGGGTCTGCGCATTGAGCACGTCGAGGTTGACGCGCACGCCGACCTTGTAGCCCAGCTGGGTGGCCTCCAGCGCGAGCTTGCTCGAGGCCTCGGCAGCCTCCAGTGCCTTCACCTGGGCCTGGCCCGACTGCACGCCGAAGAAGGCGCGACGCGTGGCCTCGGTCACGCTGCGGCGCGCGAACTCCAGATCGTTGCGCGCCTTTTCTTCCAGCGAGACGGTTTCCTTGACACGGTTGGTCACTGCACCCCCTGCGTACAGCGGCAGGGTCAGCGCAACGCCCACGCTGGCGCTGTTGGTCGTGCCGGGCTGGTAGCCCGAAGACGCGCCACGAGCATTGATGGACGCGAGCGTGCCGGTCAGGTCCACCGTGGGCAGATGGCCGGCCTTGGCCTTCTCGATCTCGAGTCGCGCGACGTCGAGACCCAGCCGTGCCTTGCGCACCAGCGGGTGCTGCTCATCGGCCATGCTGACCCAGGGGTCCACGGTCGCCGGCGCCACGGCCGGCAAAGCCACCGGCATGGCCAGCGGCTTGGGCGACACGCCGACACGGCCGACGATCTGATCCAGCGCGACACGCTTGACGCGCAGGTCGTTGTCGGCAGCGATCTCCTGCGCCACCGCACGGTCGAAGCGCGCCTGCGCTTCACGGGTGTCGGTGATGGTCGCGGTACCAACCTCGAAGTTGCGCTTGGCCGACGCCAGCTGCTCGGCGATCGCGGTCTTGTTGGCCTTGGTCGTGGCCAGCACATCCTGAGCGGCCAGCACATCGAAGTAGGCCTGGGCCACGCGCACGATCAGGTCCTGCTCCGCGCTCTCCAGGTCGGCCTGCGCGACATTCAGGCCACGCTGCGCCTGATCGATCGTCACGCTGTTGCTGCGATTGAAGAGCGCGTACTTGGCGGTAAGGCCGGTCTGCACGGTACGTCCGTCGACGCGTGCGGCCGGCGTATCGACCTCGTTCTTGGTGCCGGTCACGCCCAGACCCAGGCTCGGACGGGCCAGCGCATTGGCCTGTTCGGCCTTGTAGACCGCCGAATCGGCCTGCGCGCGCGCCGCCAGGTAGCTGGCGTCGTAGGCGCGCGCCGCCTCGTAGAGCTCCTGCAGGCTCTGTGCCTGCGCAGCACCGGCCGCAGCGAAGAAGACGGCCAGGGCCAGGGACAGGCGCGACACGCGGCGCAGGGGCTGGTGGTGGGCTACAGACATGGGGGTTTCCTCGCTGCTGTTCATTGGTGGTTGTCGGGTTCGGCAAATGCTGCGGGCATCGGCAAGGGCTCAGTATCTGGGCACCGAGGCGTCGACCTCGCGCGACCAGGCATCGATGCCGCCGGCGAGGTTATAGACCGACTCGAAGCCCTGACGCTCCAGGAATGCGACGACCTGCAGACTTCGCACGCCATGATGGCAGTAGGCGACGACAGGCTGCGCCGGGTCCAGCTCGCCGAGCCGCTCCACCAGCTCGGCCATGGGAATCAGCCGGGTCTCGATGCCATCGAGCCGGATGCTTGCCAGCGCGGCCTCCCAGGGCTGGCGCACGTCCAGCAGCAGCAGGGGCTGCGCCGATGCCGAGGCCTCGGCCCGGCACAAGGCCAGCAGGTCGCTACAGCTCAGCTGTACGGGCATCGGCGGGCTGGGTCCGCTCAGAAGACGAAACGCGACGGGGCGTCGAAGCCGGCCAGACGCGGCAGCACCGTCTCGAACAGCACGGTCGAGCGGAACTCGCGTTCGCCGCCGCGCGTGAACAGCGTGGCCTGCATCGCCGGCTCGTCGCCGACAACGGCCAGCAGCCGGCCGCCGACCTTGAGCTGCTCCAGCAAGGCCTGCGGCACCTCGGCCACCGAGCCGGACAGCAGGATCACGTCGAAGGGCGCTTCGGCCGGCAGACCGCGCGAACCGTCAGCCTCGCGCACGGTGACGTTGCTCACGCCGGCGCGACGCAGGTTCTCGGTCGCGACGCGCGCCTGCTCATGGTCGGCCTCCAGCGTGACGACGCGCTGTGCGCGGTGGCCCAGCAGCGCGCCGATGTAGCCGGCACCGGTACCGATCTCCAGCACCTTCTCGTTGCGCTGCACCTTCAGCTCCTGCACCAGACGCGCCTCGACCCGCGGCGGCAGCATGTGGCGACCCTGGCCCAGCGGAATCTCGGTGTCGACGAAGGCCAGCGAACGGTAGGCCTCGGGCACGAAGTCCTCGCGCTTGACCACGGACAGCAGGGCCAGCACCTCGGGATCGAGCACGTCCCAGGGGCGGATCTGCTGTTCGATCATGTTGAAGCGGGCTTTTTCGATGTTCATCACGTCTTCCTCAGTTCACCCGGCGCCCGAGGCCTATGCCGGCGCCATCATCGCGACAGATTCTATTTCGCCGCCGCCGGCTCCCGTGGCCCCAGCTTGCGCTTGAACCAGGCCGACAGGTCGTCCAGATAGCAATAGATCACCGGCACCACCACCAGCGTCAGCAGCGAGGAGGTGATCACGCCGCCGATCACCGCTTGGCCCATGGGCGCGCGCTGCTCCGAGCCCTCGCTCACCGCAAAGGCCAGCGGCACCATGCCGAAGACCATCGCCAGCGTCGTCATCAGGATAGGCCGCAGCCGCACATGGGCGGCGCGCAGCAGCGCGGTCTCGCGGTCCATCGGCTCGTTGTCGACGCCATGACCATGCTCGCCTTCGCGGGCGCGGATCGCGAAGTCCACCAGCAGGATCGCGTTCTTGGTCACCAGGCCCATCAACATCACGATGCCGATGATGGAGAACATGTTCAGCGTCGAGCGGAAGGCCAGCAGCGCCAAGACGACGCCGATCATCGTCAGCGGCAGCGAGCTCATCAGCGCCAGCGGCTGCAGGAAGCTCTTGAACTGGCTGGCCAGGATCATGTAGATGAAGATCACCGCCAGCGCCAGCGCACCCACCGCGTACTGGAAGGACTCGGTCATGTTCTTGGTCGAGCCACCGAAGCTGTAGCGGTAGCCCGGCGGGAAAGGCGTGCGGTCCAGCACGGCCTTGATGTCGGCCGAGACCTCGCCCGCGCTGCGGCCCAGCGCATTGCCGTCGATCTGCACCTCGCGGTTGAGGTCGCGGCGGTTGATCTGGTTGGGGCCGCTGGAAGGCTGGATGTCCGCCACCTGCGACAGCCGCACCACGCGCGGCGTGCCGTCCGCGGCCGGAGCGACGTTGATCGGCAGGCGGCGCAGGTCCTCGATGCTGTCGCGGCCCTGGGGCGCCAGTCGGACCAGCACATCGTAGTTCTCGCCATCGGGCGCACGCCAGTTGCCCACCGTGGTGCCGGCCAGCATCGTGCGCAGCGTGCCGGCCAGCGCGTTGACGTTCAGGCCCGCGTCAGCCGCGGCATCGCGCTTGACCTCGATCGCCACCGTGGGCTTGTCGGGCTTGAGCGTGCTGTCCAGATCCACCAGGCCCGGGACCTTCTCCAGCTCGGCCAGTACCGACTTGGACAGGCGCTCCAGCTGCTTCAGGTCCGGCCCCTGGATGGAAAACTGCAGGCTCTTGCCGCCGCCCAGATCGGTCTGGCCGATGTTGGTGACGGTGACGCCAGGGATGCGCGAGAGCCGCTCGCGCAGCGGCATCACCAGGTCATTGACGCTGCGCTGGCGCAGCTTGCGGTCGGTCAGGCGCACATAGATCGTGCCGTAGATCTTGCCGGCCGCGTAGCCGCTGTTGATCGTCGTCACCGTGTAGGCCACCTCGGGCAGCTCGCGCAGCGCCGCGTCGATCTGGCGAGCGCGCGCCTCGGTCACCTCCAGCGAGGAGCCCACCGGCGTGTAGAAGTTGATCTGCGTTTCCGACAGGTCGGCCTTGGGCACGAACTCCTTGCCGATCGCCCCCAGCAGCCCGCAGCTGGCCAGCAGCGTCGAGCCGGCGATCGCCAGCGTCGCGCCCTTGTGCGCCAGCGACCAGCGCAGCACACGCTGGTAAAGATCGGACAGCCACTCGGTCAGGCGGTCGAAGGCCAGCGTCACGCGACCCAGGGTCTTGTCGTAGAGGGTGACCGGAGGTCCGCGATGCACGCCGTGCGCCTGCGGGTCGTGCCAGACGCTGGACAGCATCGGATCCAGCGTGAAGGAAACGAACATCGAGATCAGCACCGCCGCGACGATGGTGATGCCGAATTCGTGGAAGAACTTGCCGACGATGCCGCCCATGAAGCCGATCGGCAGGAACACCGCGACGATCGAGAAGGTCGTGGCCAGCACCGCCAGGCCGATCTCCTCGGTGCCGTCCAGCGCCGCCTGGCGCGGGCTGGCGCCCATCTGCACATGGCGCACGATGTTCTCGCGCACGACGATGGCGTCGTCGATCAGCAGGCCCACGCACAGGCTCAGCGCCATCAGCGTGATCATGTTGATCGTGAAGCCGAACACGTACATGAACAGGAAGGTGCCGATCAATGCAATCGGCAGCGTCAGCCCGGTGATCACGGTGGAGCGCCAGCTGTTCAGGAACAGGAAGACGATCAGCACGGTCAGCACCGCGCCCTCGATCAGTGTCTGGCGCACATTGGCGACCGAGACGCGGATCGCGCGCGAGGCGTCGCGGTTGACCTCGGTCTTCACGCCCGGCGGCAGCAGGGCCTGCGCATCCTTCAGCGCCGCCTGCAGGCCGTCGACCACAGCGATGGTGTTCTCGCCCTGGCTCTTCTGGATCGACAGCAGCACGGTGCGCTGGCCGTTGTAGAGCGCCAGGCTCTCCACCTCCTGCGGACCGTCGACCACGTCGGCGACCTGCCAGAGCCGCACCGGCGCGTTGTTCTTGCGCGCAACGACGATGTCGCGGAAATCCTCGGGGCGCTTGAGCCGCGCGTTGATCTGCACCACGCGCTCCTGCTGCGCCGAGTGCAGCGTGCCCATGGGCAGCTCCTGGTTCTCGCTCTTCACCGCGGCGAGAACCTGGTCCATCGTGATGCCCAGCGCCTCCATCGCCTCGGGGCGCAGCTGGATCTGCACCTGGCGCTGCAGGCCGCCCACCACCGACACCGAGCCGACGCCGCGCACGTTCTCCAGGCGCTTCTGCAGCACCTGCGTGCCCCAGGTGGTCAGCTCCTGCGTGCTGGTCTTGCCGTCGGTGGACAGCAGCGCGATGTTGAGCACCGGCATGCTGGCCGGGTCGAAGCGCGTGATGCGCGGCTCCTTGACCTCGTCGCGCAGATTGGGCCGGATCGCAGCGACCTTCTCGCGCACGTCCTCGGCGGCCTTGCGCCCGTCCATCTCCAGGTTGAACTCGATGATCACCACCGAGCTGCCCTCGTAGGAGCGCGAGTACAGCGAGTTGATGCCGGCCACCGTATTGACGGCCTGCTCGACCTTCTTGGTCACCTCGGCCTCGACAATCTCGGGCGAGGCGCCCGGATAGTCCATCTGCACGACCACGGTGGGGAAGTCGATATTGGGGAACTGGTCGACCGGCAGGCGCTGGTAGCTGAAGGCGCCCAGCACGACGAAAGCCAGCATGACCATCACGGCCATGACCGGGTTCTGGATCGAGACGCGGGTGAACCACATGGTGCAGCCCTGGTCTCAGCGCGAGGCGGCCGCAGCCGGGGACGGCGCTGACGCGGGCGCCGCGACAGACGACGCGATGCGCACCTTGGCACCCTCGCCCACCGCGCCGGCGGCGCCGCTGAGCACCAGCTCGCCAGCCGCCAGACCCGCGAGGATCTCCACCGCGGGCTGGCGGCGGCCGTCGATCAGCGCCTCGCCGCTGGCGCCGGTCTGCACGGTCAGCGCCCGCACTTGGCCGTCCTTGACGGCCAGCACATAGGGCCTGGCCCTGTCGATGCGCAGCGCATGCTGGGGCAGCAGCAGCGCGTCGCGCGAGGCCACGGCCAGCGTGCCGCGCGCGAACATGCCGTGGCGCAGACCGCGCGTGTCATCGAGGCGCAGATACAGCGGCAGCGCGCGCGAGCCGCTCTGCGCGGCCGGACTGATGCGCGCCAGCGTCGCCGTCACCTCGCGCCCTTCCACCTGCAGCTGCGCCTTGGCGCCGGGCTTCAGGTCCAGCGCACGCTCGGCGGGCACCGCCGCCTCCAGCTCCAGCCGGCTCAGGTCGACGATCTCGACGACGCGCCCGTCCACCGGCAGGCGCTCGCCCGGCTGCGCCAGGCGCTGCGAGACCTGCCCGCTGATCGGCGCGATCAGCTTCGCATCGGCCAGTGCCTTGCGCGCCAGCTCCACCGCCGCCTGCGCGGCCTGCCAATTGGCCTGCGCCGCCGCGTCGTTGGACTGCGCGGCCTCCAGCGCGGTGGCCGAAATGAAGCCCTGGCCGACCAGGGCGCGGTTGTTCTCCAGCGCACGCCGCGCGATCTCCAGCTGCGCCTTGGCAGCGGCCGCAGTCTGCTCGGCCTGGCGCAAGCGCCAGAGCAGCTCGGTGTTGTCGATCTCGCCGATCGGCTGGCCGGCGCGCACGCTGTCGCCTTCACGCGGCGTCAGGCTTTTCAGCTCGCCCGCGACCTTGGCCTTGAGCACCGCGCTGTCCACCGCACGCAGGCCGCCGGACACCTCGATGACCTGTTCGAAGTGCAGCATCTGCGCCTGCACCAGGTCCAGCGGACCGAGCTCCAGCACGGGCGCCGCTGCTGTCGTGACCACCGGCGCCGGCGTGGGCGCCTTGGCACGCCGCATCACCAGCAAGGCTGCCACCGCGACAAGTAGCAGCAAGGCTGCCATCCACCATTTCTTGCGCGGGAGCTTCATTGATCAATGCCTCGGATTTCGCTTCTTGATTTGCGCTGCCTGACGCGCCGGCTCGGCCAGCAGCCCATGCAGCGTCAGTTCCAGCTGCGCGCTCAGCAGCACCTGCGGATCCATCGCCGGGCAGTGCTGCGGACAGCCGCCAAAGGCCTGCTGGAACATCACCAGCTGGAGCAGCGGGCTGATCAGGATCTGCACCGTCTCCGCGATCGGCACCGGACGGAACTCGCCCGTCGCAATGCCGCGCTCCAGCAACGTGCCGACCAGTTGATGGGTCGGCGTGATGACCTCGTCGACATAGAAGGTCGCGAGGTCGGGAAAATTGCGCGCCTCGGCCATCATGATCTTGCTGATACCGCCGGCCGGGCCGGTGCTGATGCGCTCCCACCACTCGTGCATGAAGGCCTCGAGCAGTTCGCGCATGCTGCCCTGGTGCTGGGCGGCGGCCTCAACGCCCTCGGCGATATGTGCGGCCAGGTTCTCGCGCACCACCGCCTTGAAAAGTTCTTCCTTGCTGGGGTAGTACAGGTACATCGTGCCCTTGGACACGCCGGCCCGTGCTGCCACCTCCTCGGAGCGCGTCGCGGCAAAGCCCTTCTCGACGAAAAGCTCCAGCGCGGCAGCGAGCAGCTCCTGCGGCCTGGCCTCCTTGCGACGGCGGCGCACCGGCGACGCCATGGCGTCGCCGGCCTCTTGCAGGGATGGTGGATTGCGGCGCATCGAACTGTACTGACTGACCGGTCAGTAATGTATTCACACGGGTCCTGGCGGTCAAGCCGCCGCCACCGCGGCCCGCGGACGAGTCAGGGCTGGGCTGGCGCCGCCGCGGCACTGGCAAAGCCGGCGCTGCGCCGGCGCATCGCTGCCGGATCGATGCTCGGCGCCTGCGCCGGCCAGCCGAAGAAGCGCTGCACTTCGCTGCGGCGCGCCAGCGTGTCAGCCATGCCCAGCATGATCAGCTCGCCGGTGAACGAGGGTTCGAAGAGCAGATAGCTGGTCAGCGCCGAGCCGCTGGCGCCCTTGCCCTCGCCCTGCACGCCGACGCTGCGCAGCAGGCCGCGCATGGTCGGCGGCAGGCTGCCCTGGTGTTCGGCGGCGAGGTCGTCCAGGCGCCGGCTCGGTGCGATCACCAGCACGTCCACCGGCCGCAGCGCGGTGCCGCGCTTGGCTTCCTCGGGCAGCAGCGACAGCGTGTGGTTGATGCGTTGAAGGCGCTCGACATCCACCGCCAGCGCGTCGAGGAAGATGTTCGACAGCGCATGGCCAGCGATCTGCGCCATGCTCGGGTGGCCGTTGGTCGCCACATGCCGGTGGCCGGGCGGCTCGTGCATGCGGCCCGCGCCGATCACCAGCACGCGCTCGGCGCCCAGGTGCACGGCCGGCGAGATCGGGGCGCTCTGGCGCATCGAGCCATCGCCGAACCATTCGAGCTGGCCGTCGATCTCCAGCTGCTCGGCCGGGAAGATGAAGGGGATCGCCGACGAGGCCAGCAGGTGCTCGATGCTCATGCGCGCCCGCGAGGCCACGCGCTGCGAGCGCATCCAGGGCTCGACCGGCTTGTTGGTCTGGTAGAAGGTGACATGCTGTCCCGAGGTGTAGCTGGAGCCGCTGATCGCCAGCGCATGCAGATGGCCCTGGTCGAGCATCTTGTCCAGCCGCTCCAGCCGCACCCAGCGGCGCAGCAGCTCGCCCAACGGCGCGTTGTCCAGCAGGCTGCGCGGACGGGTGCGCGTCCAGCGCGCGAGCGCCCAGCCCACGCTCATCATCGTCATCCAGCGCGCGCCGGTGCGGATCACGCCCAGCGAGTCGGCCCGGTAGACCTGGTCGACATGGATGTTCTGCCAGATGTGCATCAGGCCATCGACCGCCGAGTCGAACTCGTCGGCCAGGCAGGCCAGCGTCGCCGCATTGATCGCGCCGGCCGAGGTGCCCGCGATGATCGGAAATGGATTGCCCTCGGCAATGCCGGCGTCGCGACGCAGCTGCGCCAGCGCGGCGAGCACGCCCACCTGATAGGCGGCACGCGCGCCGCCGCCGGTGAGGATCAGGCCGGTGGAAGGCGTCGACAGACTCATGGGCGCCAGCTTAAGCCCTGGCAGCCGGATTGGGGCCCCGGAACAGGCGGGTGTTGCGCCAGTTCCTCGCCCTCACTCGTAGACGATCTGCGGCGCCTCGCCCTTGGCCGGGGCCAGGCGCGCCAGCGCCTCGTCGCAAGGCCAGAACTTGGCGGCATCGCCCAGGTCCAGCTCGGCCGAGGCGCCCTCGCGCTCGATCGCCAGGCGCAAGGTCAGCCCCTGGGTCAGCCGGCCCTGCTCCATCTCGACGGTGCGCGGGGGCCAGGTCTTGACCACCTCGGCGACCGGCGGCGCCACGCCGTTGGCCTTGAGAAGCAGGAACTTGCCGAAGCGCGCCCGCGCGCCGGCCAGGTCCCAGACCTGCTGCACATTCATGCGCAGCCCACCGGAGAAGCGGTCGTTCTGCACCTTGCCCGAGCAGATGATCAGCTCGTCTTCGGCGAGGATGTCCTTGGCACTGTTGAGCAGTTCCTCGTTGGCCACCGCCTCGATCGCATCGGTCTTGTCGTCGAGCTTGAAGATGCCGACGCGGCCGCGCTGGCCGTTGATGATGCGCATGTCGCCGACGATGCCCGCCACCAGCACCGGCTCGCGGCTGTCCTGCAGGTCGACGATGCGGCGCCTGACCATGCGGCGCACTTCATCGCCGCTCTGGTCGAACAGGTGGCCGGACAGATAGAAGCCGATCGCGGTCTTCTCGAAGCCCAGCTGCTCCTTCACGCTCCAGGGCCTGGCCTCCTCCAGCTCGGGCTCGGCCATCGACGAGCCATGCGTGTCGTCGAAGTCGAACAGCCCGCCCTGGTCAGCGTTCTGCACCAGGTTCTCCGCATAGGTGTAGCCCAGCGCCACGCTGGCCAGCAGCCGCGCGCGGTCGGGCTGCAGGCTGTCGAAGGCGCCGGCCTTGATCAGCGCCTCGACGACGCGCTTGTTCACCGCCTTGCGGTCCACGCGGGCGCAGAAGTCGAAGAAGCTCTTGAAGGGCCCGCCTTCCTCGCGCGCCGCGACGATGGCCTCGATCGCGCCGCGCCCGGTGCCCTTGACCGCACCGAGACCGTAGTTGATCAGCTTGTCGCCCAGCGGCTCGAAACGATAGACGCCCCGGTTCACGCAGGGCGGCTGGAACTCGATGCCGAAGACCTTCGCATCATTGAGCAACACCTTGAGCTTGTCGGTGTCGTCCATTTCGATGGTCATGTTCGCGGCGAAGAACTCGGCCGTGAAATGCACCTTCAGCCAGGCGGTGTGATAGGCCAGCAGCGAGTAGGCGGCGGCGTGCGACTTGTTGAAGCCGTAGCCAGCGAACTTCTCCATCAGGTCGAAGACTTCGTCGGCCTTGGCCTCGTCGATGCCCTTCTCGGCCGCGCCCTTGCGGAACAGCAGGCGGTGCTGCGCCATCTCCTCGGGCTTCTTCTTGCCCATGGCCCGGCGCAGCATGTCGGCGCCGCCGAGGCTGTAGCCACCCAGCACCTGGGCGGTCTGCATCACCTGCTCCTGGTAGACCATGATGCCGTAGGTCTCGGCCAGCACCGGCTCGGTCAGCGGGTGCGGGTACTCGACCTCCTCGCGGCCGTGCTTGCGCGCGACGAAGGTCGGGATCAGGTCCATCGGGCCCGGGCGGTACAGCGCGTTCAGCGCGATCAGGTCTTCCAGCCGCGAAGGCTTGGCCTCGCGCAGCATCTTCTGCATCCCGGTCGATTCGAACTGGAACACCGCCTCGGTCAGGCCGTCGGAGAAGAGCTTGTAGACCTTCTTGTCGTCGAGAGGAATGGTCTCGAAGGCGAAATCCTTGTGCTGCGGGAAGCGCCGCACGATGAAGTCCTTGGCCAGTTCCAGGATGGTCAGCGTGGCCAGGCCCAGGAAGTCGAACTTCACCAGGCCGATCGCCTCGACGTCGTCCTTGTCGTACTGGCTCACCGCGCTGGTCGAGCCCGGCTGCTGGTACATCGGGCAGAAGTCGGTGATCTTGCCGGGCGCGATCAGCACGCCGCCGGCATGCATGCCGATATTGCGCACCATGCCCTCGACGCGCGCGGCCAGCTTCAGCAGCTCGGCGACTTCCTCTTCCTGCTTCTCGCGTTCCTCCAGCTCGGGCGCCTCGTGGCGCGCGTAGATCATCTTGGCCTTGTCCGGATCGAAGTCCGGCGGCAGCTTGGCCAGCGTGACGGTCTTGCCCGGCGGCGCGGGGATCAGCTTGGCGATCGAGTCCACATGGCCGTAGCCCATGCCCAGCACCCGGCCGATGTCGCGCAGCGCCGCCTTCGCGGCCATCGTGCCGAAGGTGGCGATCTGGCTCACCGCCGGACGACCGTATTTGTCCTTCACGTACTCGATGACGCGATCGCGGTTGCCCTGGCAGAAGTCAACGTCGAAGTCGGGCATCGAGACCCGCTCGGGGTTCAGGAAGCGCTCGAACAGCAGGTTGTACTGCAGCGGGTCCAGGTCGGTGATCGACAGCACATAGGCCACCAGCGAGCCCGCACCCGAGCCCCGGCCCGGCCCCACCGGGCAGCCATTGGCCTTGGCCCAGCGGATGAAGTCGGACACGATCAGGAAGTAGCCCGGGAAGCCCATCTTGATGATGGTGCCCAGCTCGAACTCCAGCCGCTCCACATAGCGCGGCCGCTCGGCATCGCGCTTGGCCGGGTCGGGATAGAGCAGTGCCAGCCGCTGCTCCAGGCCCTCGAAGGACAGCTGGCGGAAGTACTGCTCCATAGGCATCGGCGTGCCGTCGTCCTGGATGGGCGTCGGGAAGTCCGGCAGCTGCGGCTTGCCCAGCACCAGCGTCAGGCTGCAGCGCCTGGCGATCTCCACCGTGTTGGCGATTGCGCTGGGGATGTCGGCGAACAGCGCCTCCATCTCGGCTTGGGTCTTGAAGTATTGCCCCGGCAGGAAGCGCTTGACGCGCTTGGGGTTGGCCAGCGTCTCGCCCTCGGCGATGCAAACGCGCGCCTCGTGGGCGTCGAAATCTTCCTCGCCAAGGAACTGGATCGGATGCGTGGCCACCACCGGCAGCTGCAGCTCGGCGGCCAGCGGCACGCTGGCGCGCACCAGCGCCTCCTGGCCCGGCAGTCCGGCGCGCTGCAGCTCGATATAGAAGCGGTTCGGGTAGATCGCGGCAAGGCGCTGCGCCCAATCCCTGGCACGCGCCTTGTCGCCGGCGATCAAGGCCTGGCCGATGGCGCCGAACTGCGCGCCCGACAGGCAGATCAGCCCTTCGCTGAGCTCCTCCATCCACTCCAGCTTCAGGCAGGCCTGGGTGCGATGCACGTTCTGTATCCAGGCGCGCGACAGCAGCTCGCTGATGTTCAGATAGCCCTGGCTGTTCTGCACCAGCAGCAGCACGCGCGTGGGCTGGCGGTCGGCGCTCTCGGGCTCGATCCAGCAGTCGGCGCCGAGGATGGGCTTGACGCCCTTTTTGCGGCAGGCGTTGTAGAACTTGACGCCGCCGAACAGGTTGGCCAGATCGGTCAGCGCCAGCGCCACCTGCTGGTCCTTGGCCGCTGCCGCCGCAGCATCGTCGATCCGCAAGGTGCCGTCGACGACAGAGAACTCGGTATGGGTGCGCAGGTGGACAAAAGACATGGGGGCGATTGTAGGGAGCGGCCGACCACGGGTTAGCGCTGTCCAACCGACAGCGAGGCGCCCACTATGCTCGTCAGCCATGCGCAAGACCTCAAGACCCAAGACCGCCCTGGCAGCGCTGCTGCTGGGCTCGACGATGCTCATCGCCGCCGGCGGCGCCAACGCCCAGGGCGATGCTGCCAAGCCCGCCGACCCGCCAAAGCCACCACGCAGCGCCGCCGAGATCCTCGCCCAGTCCCCCGCGAGCGACTGGCAGGCGCTGGACCCCGAGAACACGCTGCAGATGGACCTGCCGCAGGGTCAGGTGCTGATCCTGCTGGCGCCGCGCTTCGCGCCCCGGCATGTCGCCAACATCCGTGCCCTGGTGCGCGGCGGCTATTTCGATGGCCTGTCCGTGCTGCGCGTGCAGGACGGTTTCGTCACGCAATGGGGAGACCCGGGCGGCGATGCGCCGGAGAAGCGCCGGCCGCTGCCGGAGCCGGCGCAAGCCAAGCTGCCGGCGGAGTTTTCCATCCCGCTGGCTGGCCTGCCGCTGACACCCCTGAAGGAAACCGACGGCTGGGCGCCACTGAACGGCTATCTGGACGGTTTCCCCGTCGCTGCCGACCCGAAGAGTGGCCGCGCCTGGCTGGCGCATTGCTACGGCATGGTCGGCGCCGGCCGCGGCAACGAGGCGGATTCCAGCAACGGCAGCTCGCTGTATGCGGTGATCGGCCATGCGCCGCGCACGCTGGACCTGAACATCACCACCGTCGGGCGCGTGGTCAAGGGCATCGAGCATCTGTCCAGCCTGCCGCGCGGCGGCGGCAGTATGGGCTTCTACGACAAGGCCGAGCAGCGGCTGGGCATCCAGCGGGTGCGACTGCTGGCCGACATGCCCGAAGCCGAGCGGCCGGCGCTGCAGCTGCTGAAGAGCGACAGCCCGACCTTCGCCGCACTGCAGGAGGCGCGGCGCCAGCGCGGCGGCTGGTTCGTCTACAACCCCGGCCGCGTCGAGCTCTGCGCTGCACCGGTGCCGACCCGACCGACGCCGGCCGCGGCTCGCTGAGCGCCCTGCCGCGCCCCGCGCCCGCGGCCGACGGGCGGGCCGCACCTACAATCCGCGCCTTCCCGCCATGGACGCCCTACAGCCCATCCTCAATATCTCGGCCTATCTGTTCGTCGGCATCGCCGACGGCGAGCGCCTGCGCGAGTGCCTGCATGCGCGCGCGCTGGAGCTGCAGCTCAAGGGCACGGTGCTGATCGCCGAGGAAGGCATCAACCTCTTTCTGGCCGGCCCGCCCGAAGCCGTGCGTGCCTGGGTGGCCACGCTGCGCGCGGACCCGCGCTTCGCGGCGCTGGAGCCCAAGGAAAGCTGGTCGGCGGCCGTGCCATTCAAGAAGCTGCTCGTCAAGGTGAAGCCGGAGATCATCCGCATGAACCACCCGGCGATCCGGCCGGACCGCGCCGAGCGCGCGCCGGCGGTGCTGCCCACCACACTGGCACGCTGGCTGGACCAGGGCCATGACGACGAGGGCCGGCCGGTGGTGACGCTGGACACGCGCAATGCCTTCGAGGTGGACTACGGCACCTTCGACGGCGCAATCGACTGGCGCATCGCCAAGTTCAGCGAGTTCCCCGCCGCGGTGCAGCAGCATCTGGACGAGCTGCGCGGCAAGACGGTGGTGAGCTTCTGCACGGGCGGCATCCGCTGCGAGAAGGCTGCGATCTACCTGCAGCAGCAGGGGCTGGACGGGCCGGTCTACCAGCTTGAGGGCGGCATCCTCAAGTACTTCGAACAGGCCGGTGGCGCGCACTACCACGGCAGCTGCTTCGTCTTCGACCAGCGCGAGGCGCTGGACGCGGGCATGGCGCCTTCCAGCCAGATCGAGCGCCCGGCCAGCGAGGCCCATCGCGCCAAGCCATGATGCTGTCGCGCCGCCGCACCAGCGCCTCCGCCTCGGACGAGGCTATCGGTCTGTTGGGCTGGCTGCTGCGGCTGGCCGGCCTGCTGATCGCCGCGCTGGCGCTGATGCTGGCGGCGATGCGCGCGCCGGAGCGTCCGCTGGAAAGCCTGGTGGCGCGCTGGGCGCCGCCGCCGTCGGACTTCGCCGAGATCGGTGGACAGCTGGTGCACTACCGCGACGAAGGCCCGCGCCACGATCCCCAGCCCATCGTGCTGATCCACGGCACCTCGGCCAGCCTGCATACCTGGGAAGGCTGGGTGAACGCGCTGAAGGGCCAGCGCCGCGTGATCAGCTTCGACCTGCCGGGCTTCGGGCTGACCGGCCCGAGCGCCACCGGCGACTACAGCGACGAGGCCTATATCGCCTTCGTGCTGGCGCTGCTGGAGCGCTGGAAGCTACCGCCGGTGGTGCTGGGCGGCAACTCGCTGGGCGGGCAGATCGCCTGGGAGCTGGCCGCACTGCACCCGGAGAAGGTGGCGGCGCTGGTGCTGGTCGATGCCGGCGGACTGGCCTTCCAGTCCGAATCGGTGCCGCTGGGTTTCCGTATCGCGCAACTGCCGGGCCTGCGCCTGCTGGTCGAGGGCATCTTGCCGCGCCGCGTGATCGAAAGCAGTGTCGCCAATGTCTACGGCAACCCAGCACGCATCAAGCCCGGCGTGGTGGACCGCTACTTCGAGCTGACCTTGCGCGAAGGCAACCGAGCCGCGCTGCTGCGCCGTTTCGAGCAGCGCCGCCCCGGCTACTATGCGGATCGTCTGGCCTCGCTGCGCCAGCCCACGCTGATCCTCTGGGGCGGTCGCGACCGCCTCATCCCGCCGGCCGTCGGCCAGCAGTTCGCCCAGGCCATCCCGGGCAGCCGGCTGGTGGTGTTCGACGAACTGGGCCATGTGCCGCAGGAAGAAGATCCGCAGGCCACCGTGGCGGAGCTGGCCAGCTTTTTGCAATCGCTCAAACCCTGATGCCGCAGCGATGCCGGCATTGCAAGATCGCCAACCACAACCGTCTTCATCAAGGAGCACACGCATGCAACTCCGTCGTCACCTGATCGCCCTGGCCGCCGTGGCCCTGGGCAGCCTCACCGCTGTCGCCGCCCACGCCCAGGCCCCCGAGTGGAAGAAGATCCGCATCGGCGTCGAAGGCGCCTATCCCCCCTTCTCCGAGGTCGGTGCCGACGGCAAGCTCAAGGGCTTCGAGATCGACTATGCACTGGCCTTGTGCGCGGAGATGAAGGCTGAGTGCACGCTGGTGCAGCAGGACTTCGACGGCCTGATCCCCGCGCTGCAGGCGCGCAAGATCGACGCCATCATCGCGTCGATGTCGATCACCGACGAGCGCAAGAAGGCCATCGCCTTCTCCAAGCCTTACTACAACACGCCGGCCCGCTTCGCCGCCAAGGCCGACAGCAAGCTGGAGATCTCGCCGGCCGGCCTGAAGGGCAAGAAGATCGGCGTGCAGCGCGCCACCATCCATGAGAAGTTCGCCGCCGAGGTCTTCAAGGGCGCCGAGATCGTGCGTTATGCGACGCAGGACCAGGTCTTCCTCGACCTGAAGAGCGGTCGCATCGACACCACCGTGGCCGACATGGTCGCGATCGACATGGGCTTCATCAAGACCGATGCCGGCAAGGGCTTCGCCTTCGTCGGCCCGAGCTACAACGACGTCAAGTACTTCGGCGTCGGCTCCGGCGTGGGCATGCGCAAGGCCGACGAGAAGGCGCTGGGCAAGAAGTTCAACGACGCGATCGATGCGCTGAAGGCCAACGGCACCTTCAAGAAGCTCAACGACAAGTACTTCACCTACGACATTTCGCCTAAGTAAGGCTCCCCCCCTACCGGCTGCGCCGGCCCCCTCGAGGGGGCGCGTCCGAGGGCCCGGCGGAGCCGGATCCCCGGACGCCGCTGGATGGCTCGCACCGGCTGCGCCCGGTGCTCGCTGTAGCAGCGAGGTGCGGCGGACGGATCATTCATGTTTCTGCACGGTTTTCTACCCAGCTTGCTGGAGGGCGCGGCGGTCACGCTGAGCGTGGCGCTGTCGTCTCTGGCGCTGGCCATGATGCTGGGCCTTGCCGGGGCCATGGCCAAGCTGTCGCGCTGGCGCTGGGCCCAGGGCATCGCTTATGTCTACACCACGCTGATCCGCGGCGTGCCCGATCTGGTGCTGATGCTCTTGATCTTCTACGGCGGCCAGGTGGCGGTGAACGAGATCGCGCTGGCGCTGGGGCATGAGGACTACATCGACATCGACCCCTACCTGGCAGGCGTGCTGACCATCGGCTTCATTTTCGGCGCCTACCTGACCGAGGCCTTCCGCGGCGCCTTCCTGGCCGTGCCGCCGGGGCAGCGCGAGGCGGGCCTGGCCTTCGGCATGTCGCCCTGGCAGGTGGCCTGGCGCATCACCTTCCCGCAGATGTTCCGCCATGCGCTGCCGGGCCTGTCGAACAACTGGCTGGTGTTGATCAAGAGCACGGCCATCGTCTCGGTGATTGGCTTGCACGACCTGATGACGCGCGGCTCGCAGGCCGCCGGCACGACCAAGGAGCCCTTCTCCTTCTACCTGGCGGTGGCGGTGATCTACCTGGTCTTCACCACGCTGTCGGAGCTGTTCTTCGACTGGCTGGGCAAGCGCCTGGCTGTCGGCGTGCGCCAGGGAGCGCTCTGAGATGAATTTCGAGACCATCGTCGAGAACCTGCCGCTCTACCTCGAGGGCAGCTGGACCACGCTGAAGCTGCTGATCATCTCGCTGGGCTGCGGTCTGGCGCTGGCCATCCCGCTGGCGGTGCTGCGCAGCCTGCCCTCGCGCTGGATCTCCGCTCCGATCTGGTTCTACACCTATGTGTTCCGCGGCACGCCGATGCTGGTGCAGCTGTTCCTGATCTACTACGGCGCCGCGCAGTTCGAGTGGGTACGCGAGAGCATCTTGTGGCCCTGGCTGAGCTCGGCCTGGTTCTGCGCCTGCCTGACCTTCGTGCTCAACACCTGCGCCTACACGGTGGAGATCATCGCCGGCGCGATCAAGGCGCTGCCCGCCGGCGAGATCGAGGCCGCCAAGGCGCTGGGCATGAGCCGCTGGGTGATGCTGCGCCGCATCGTGCTGCCCGGCGCGCTGCGCCGCGCCCTGCCCGCCTACGGCAACGAGGCGATCTTCATGCTGCACGGCACCGCGCTGGCCAGCATCGTGACGCTGCTGGACATCACCGGCGCGGCGCGCCAGGTCAACTCCACCTACTACATGCCCTTCGAGGCCTTCATCACCGCGGCGGTCTTCTACTTCCTGCTGACGCTGGTGCTGGTGGGCCTGTTCCACCAGGCCGAGAAGCGCTGGCTCAAGCCGATGATGCCGCGCTGAAGCGCCCTGCTGTCGACGACCTATTCCTCCCATGGCTGAACAACGCAAACACCTGCTGATCTCGCCCGCGCCGGGCACGCAGCGCGAGCTGGTCTCGCTGCACTACGGCGCGCCGGGCAGCGGGCCCAAGTGCTACATCCAGGCCTCGCTGCATGCCGATGAGCTGCCCGGCATGCTGGTGGCCCACCATCTGCGCAAGCGCCTGGACGCGCTGGAGACCGAGGGCCGCATCCGCGGCGAGATCGTGCTCGTGCCCATGGCCAACCCTGTGGGCCTGTCGCAGCATCTGCTGCACTACCACCTGGGCCGCTTCGAGAGCTGCAGCGGCGAGAACTTCAACCGCCACTATCCCGACCTGGCCGCCAAGGTGGCCGAGGTCATCGCGCCGCAGCTGGGCGCCAATGCCGACGAGAACGTGCGCCTCATCCGCCGTGCGCTGCGCGAGGCTGCCGCCGCTGCACCGGCCGAGACCGAGCTGCAGTCGCTGCGCCGCACGCTGCTGAGCCTCTCGGTCGATGCCGACATCGTGCTGGACCTGCACTGCGATGCGCAGGCCCTGATGCACCTCTACACCGAGACGCCCTGCTGGCCCGAGTGCGAGCCGCTGGCCGCCTATCTGGGCGCGCGCGTCACGCTGCTGGCCCAGGTCTCCGGCGACCAGCCCTTCGACGAGGCCTGCTCGCAGCCCTGGTGGAAGCTCAAGGCTCGCTTCGGCGAGCGCTTCCCGATCCCGCAGGCCTGCCTGTCGGTAACGGTGGAGCTGCGCGGCCAGGCCGATGTGGAGCATGCGATGGCCGAGGCCGACGCGCGCCGCATCCTCGAGTTCCTGCACTTCCGTGGCTTCATTGAAGGCGAGCCGCCGCCGCTGCCCGCCGCGGTGGGCGATGCGCGTCCGCTGGCCGGCTGCATGCCGGTGGCCACGCCGGTGCCCGGCGTGCTGACCTTCCTGCGTCAGGTGGGCGAAACGGTGGCGGCCGGTGAAGTGCTGGCCCATGTGATCGACCCGATCAGCAATGCCGTCACCGAGCTGAAGAGCCCGGTGGACGGCCTCTTCTTCGCCCGCGACTTCGTCCGTTATGCCCATGCCGGCATGAAGGTGGCGAAGGTCGCCGGCACCGAGGCCCTGCGCACCGGCAAGCTGCTGGGTGACTGAACAGAAAAGACAATGACTACTGCCAGCCTCTCCGTCGAGAACCTGCACAAGCGCTATGGTGAGCGCGAGGTGCTCAAGGGCGTCTCGCTGTCGGCCAACAAGGGCGACGTGATCACGCTGATCGGCTCCTCCGGTTCCGGCAAGAGCACCTTCCTGCGCTGCCTGAACCTGCTGGAGCAGCCCTGGGAAGGCCGGCTCACGCTGGCCGGCGAGGAGCTGAAGCTGGTGCGCGACCGCGACGGCAGCCTCAAGGCCGCCGATGCAAAACAGCTGCAGCACTGGCGTGCGCGGCTGGCGATGGTGTTCCAGAACTTCAACCTCTGGGGCCACCGTACCGTGCTGGAGAACGTCATCGAGGCGCCGGTGCACGTGCTGGGCGTGCCTAAGGCCGAAGCCATCGAGAAGGCCGAGGCGCTGCTGGCGCGCGTGGGCGTCTCGCACCGCAAGAGCGTCTATCCCGCCCAGCTCAGCGGCGGCGAGCAGCAGCGCGTGGCGATAGCCCGCGCCTTGGCGGTTGAGCCCGAGGTGATGCTGTTCGACGAACCGACCTCAGCGCTGGACCCCGAGCTGGTCGGCGAGGTGCTGAAGGTGATGCGCGACCTCGCCGCCGAAGGCCGCACGATGATCGTCGTCACCCACGAGATGGGCTTCGCCCGCGAGGTCTCCAGCCACACGATGTTCCTGCACCAGGGCCGTGTCGAGGAAGAAGGCAATCCGCGCGAGGTGCTGGTGCGGCCGCAGAGTCAGCGGCTGCAGCAGTTCTTGAGTGGCGGCTTGAAGTAAGTCGATCGCGCGGTCTCTGCATCTCGCAGCCGAGGACTCTGCCGCGCGCTTGCCGAGTTAGGAGCGTGGAGGCGGCTCAGCCCGCTGCCGGGCTCATGCTGCGCGGGCCAGCCCTGCGGGCCGGCTCCCCTCGGTGCTCGCGTCCCGGGCTGGGGCGCAGAACTCGCTATGTTCGCTTCGCTCACTGCGCTCGGACAACCGCGCCCAGTCAGATATTGAGGCGCGCTGCGCGCGCCAGCCCGGGACGCTGCGCTCTCGGCCGCGCAGAAATCGCCCGACAGCGGGCCGAGCCACCGCCAGGACACTTTGGTGGAACGCCACGAGTTCGTGCTATCGCTCAGCGTACCGGGCACTGCGGCCCGGGCAGCCGCCGGGTGAATGTGCGGAGCTGAGCAGCGCAGCCGCGCCGGGCGCGCGCGCAGCGCGCTTCAACAGCTGACTTGGCGCCGCCTGTCTGACCAGAGCGAGCGTGAGCGAGCGGCGGGAGTTCGGCGCCAGCCCGGCGCGGCGAGCAGCGCAAGGCAGTCGGCCCGCAGGGCCGACCTCCGCACCTGAACCCGGCGGCTGCCCGGGCCGCAGTGCCACGCTCGATCGCCTAAAGCGCCAGCCCCAGCCCGATCAATCAATCGGCGTCAGCTTCGCCACACTCAGCGCCAGCCACTTCATGCCGTGGCGGCCGAAGTTGACCTGGGCGCGAGCATCGGCGCCGGAGCCTTCCAGCGTCACCAGCACGCCTTCGCCGAACTTGTTGTGGAACACGCCCTTGCCGACCTTGAGGCCACCGTGTTCCTGGTCCTCGGTCTTCTTCATCGAGGCCGGCACGGGCGGCTCCACCCAGGCGGCACGGCGGGGCTCCACGCGGCCGGCGCCGACCATGGACTTCAGGCCCGAGCCGCGCTCCCACGCACTCTGATAGTCCTTCGCGAAGCCGGAGCCGAAGCCCTGGTTGCGCGGCGTCAGCCACTTCAGGCAGGCCTCGGGCAGCTCGTCGAAGAAGCGGCTCTTCACGTTGTAGCGGGTCTGGCCATGCAGCATGCGCGTCTGGCAGAAGCTCAGGTAAAGCCGCTGGCGCGCGCGCGTGATCGCCACGTACATCAGCCGGCGCTCTTCCTCCAGGCCGTCGGCGTCGGACAGCGAGTTCTCGTGCGGGAACAGACCCTCTTCCAGACCGGTGATGAAGACCGCATCGAACTCCAGGCCCTTGGCCGAATGCACCGTCATCAGCTGGATCGCATCCTGGCCGGCCTGGGCCTGGTTGTCGCCGGCCTCCAGCGAGGCGTGGGTCAGGAAGGCGGCCAGCGGCGACATGATCTCGCCGGTCTCGGCATCGGGTGTCGCCGCCGCGGCGGCGGCCACCGCGTTGGGCAGGCCTTCGGCGATCGCGCCCGGCGCGAGCTCGTCCACCGGCAGCGCGACGGCATCCTTGCCGAAGCCCTCCTGCGTGACGAAGGCCTCGGCGGCGTTCACGAGTTCGTCCAGGTTCTCCAGCCGCTCGGCGCCTTCCTTCTCGGTGCGATAGAAGTCGGCCAGGCCCGATGTCTCGAGCATCTGCTCGATGATCTCGCGCAGCGTCAGGCCCACAGTCAGGTTGCGCATCGACTCGATCAGGCTGACGAAGGCAGCCAGGTTGGCGCCGCCCTTGCCGGCCACCGCGCCCACGCTCTGGTAGAGGCTGCGGCCGCTGGCGCGCGCGGCGTCCTGCAATTGCTCGATGGTGCGTGCGCCGATTCCGCGCGTGGGGAAGTTCACCACGCGCAGGAAGCTGGTGTCGTCGTTGGCGTTCTCGATCAGGCGCAGATAGGCCAGCGCGTGCTTCACCTCGGCACGCTCGAAGAAGCGCAGGCCGCCGTAGACGCGGTACGGGATGCCGGCGTTGAACAGCGCCGATTCGATCACCCGCGACTGCGCATTGCTGCGGTAGAGCACCGCGATCTCCTGGCGCGGCATACCCTGGCGATGCAGGGCCTGGGCTTCCTCGATCAGCCACTGTGCCTCGGCGAAGTCGCTGGCCGCCTCGTGCACGCGCACCGGCTCGCCGGGGCCGGCCTCGGTGCGCAGGTTCTTGCCCAGGCGGCGGCTGTTGCGGCTGATCAGCTCGTTGGCGGTGTCGAGGATGTTGCCGAAGCTGCGGTAGTTCTGCTCCAGCTTGACGACGTTCTTCACACGGTACTCGCGCTCGAAATCGGCCATATTGCCGACGCGCGCGCCGCGAAAGGCATAGATGCTCTGGTCGTCATCGCCCACAGCGAAGACGCTCTGCCCGCCCCCCGGTGGCGCGAACATCTTCAGCCACGCGTACTGCAGCTTGTTGGTGTCCTGGAACTCGTCGACCAGCAGATGCTGGAAGCGGCGCTGGTAATGCTCGCGCACCGCGGCGTTGTCGCGCATCAGTTCAAACGAGCGCAGCATCAGCTCGGCGAAGTCCACCACGCCTTCGCGCTGGCACTGGTCCTCGTAGGCCTGGTAGATGTCCACCAGGGTCTTGGTCTGCGCGTCGCGCTGCTCGATGTCCTTGGGGCGCAGACCGTCTTCCTTGGCGCCGGCGATGAACCAGCCGACCTGCTTGGGCACGAAGCGCTCCTCGTCCAGCTTCATCGCCTTGATGACACGCTTGATCGCCGAGACGGTGTCGCTCGCGTCGAGGATCTGGAAGCCCTGCGGCAGGCCAGCCAGCTTCCAGTGCGCGCGCAGGAAGCGGTTGCACAGTCCGTGGAAGGTGCCGATCCACATGCCGCGCACATTCACCGGCAGCATCGTGGACAGGCGCGTGAGCATCTCCTTGGCCGCCTTGTTGGTGAAGGTCACCGCCATGATCGCGCCCGGCGAGGCCTGGCCCGTCTGCAGCAGCCAGGCGATGCGCGTGGTCAGCACGCGGGTCTTGCCCGAGCCGGCGCCGGCCAGGATCAGCGCGGGCTCGGCCGGCGCGGTGACGGCGGCGAGTTGCTCGGGGTTGAGGTTCTTCAGCAGTCCGCTGGCGGGGGCGGCAAACAAATCGTCTTGGGGAGCATGCGGACTCATTGCCGCATTTTAGGGACTGGCATCATCTGGGCATGAACGAAGACAAAACGCCCTGCCCCTGCGGCAGCGGCAGCACCTATGCCGCCTGCTGCGGCGCACTGCATCGCCGCTTCACCGCCGATGGCACGCTGGCCGCGCCCACGGCCGAGGCGCTGATGCGCTCGCGCTACAGCGCCTATGTGCGCGACGAGCTCAGCTATCTGCTGGCCACCTGGCATGCCAGCACGCGGCCTGCCGAGCTGCCGCCGAACGAGCCGGGACTGAAGTGGTTGGGGCTGGAAGTGCGGCGGCATCTGTCACAAGATGCCGACCATGCGACGGTGGAATTCGTGGCCCGCAGCAAGCTTGGCGGGCGGGCGCACCGGCTGCACGAGACCAGCCGTTTCGTGCGCGAGGCAGGGGTCTGGTATTACGTGGACGGCGAGCTGCGCTAGAGCGCGGGCGGCCAGCGCTTCGTTGCGGCAGCGGATCAGCCCAGGCGTGTCTGGCGCGGCGGCCAGTTGCGCGGCTCGCGGCCCAGCAGGCTCATGATCCAACCCAGCACCGCAGCCAGCGGCGATCGACGTCCGACAGTCACGATTTCAGGCATATGGCACCCCGACTCCAAGTACAGCAGCGATTGAGATATTGGGCTCAACGCATGACAGCATTGTTTCGGTGGACAAAGCGCAACGTCATTCCCTCTTTGTGGGGCTGCCACGCCTGAAACACCACTTGTTCACGGGATGCTGAAGATCCTTCATCACGACGAGCACCTTGTCGCCATTGCCAAGCCCGCAGGCCTGCTGGTGCATCGCAGCGCGCTCGATGCCCACGAGGAACGCTTCGCGCTGCAGTTGCTGCGCGATCAGCTCGGCCAGCCGGTATGGCCGGTGCACCGCCTCGACAAGGGCACGTCGGGTGTGCTGCTCTTCGCGCTGCATGCCGAGGCCGCATCGCGACTGGGCCAGGCCTTCGAGACCGGCACGATTGCCAAGCGCTACCTGGCTTTGGTGCGCGGCTGGCCGGCCGAGCCCGAGGGCCTGATCGACCATGCGCTGGCGCGCGACCCCGAGCGCGCCTCAGCCGGCCAGACGCTGCTGCCGGCGCGTACCGCATGGCGCTGCCTGGCCCGGACGGAGTGGCCGCTGCAGACCGACCCTCGCTACGCGACGAGCCGCTTCGCCTTGCTCGAAGCCCGGCCCGAGACCGGGCGCCGCCACCAGATCCGCCGCCATCTGAAGCACATCGCGCATCCGATCATCGGGGACGCCACCTACGGCAAGGGACCGCTCAACCGCGCTGTGGCTGCGCATCTGGGTTTGACGCGGCTGTGGCTGCACGCGTTGGACATCCGCCTGAGCCACCCGGCCAGCGGAGAGCCGCTGCTCATTGCCTGCCCGCCGGACCCCGAGTGGCGCCAGCTCCGTGCAATGTATGCGTGGCAGCATGGGGGCAAAGAGGCTTGGCAGGACGCCGGCCTGGACTGAACTCTCCAAAAGGCGGGCCGCACCGGGCCCGACAATCGAGCCCGCCACCTGCCGCAGCAATGAACTCAGAACAAAGCAAAGGCGTGCTCAGCGCCGCCCTCGCCTACGCGGCCTGGGGCCTCTTCCCGCTCTACTTCAAGCAGGTCACGCAGGTGCCTGCGCTGGAGGTGGTGGCGCATCGCACGCTGTGGTCCATGGTCTTCGTCGTCGGACTGCTCGCGCTGCTGCGCCGCTGGGCCTGGCTGAGCGAGGTGTTGCGCCAGCCGCGCGTGCTGGGCGCCTTCGCCGTCTCCTCGCTGCTGCTGTCGGGCAACTGGCTGGTCTATGTCTGGGCGGTGCAGCACGACCATGTGCTGGATGCCAGCCTGGGCTACTTCATCAATCCGCTGGTCAACGTGGCACTGGGCTTCGCCTTCCTGCGCGAGCGCCCACGGCCGGTTCAGTGGGCGGCCGTGGCACTGGCCGGCGCTGGTGTGCTGTGGCTGACCGTGCTCGGCGGCAAGCTGCCCTGGGTAGCACTGACGCTTGCACTGAGCTTCGGCTTCTACGGGCTGATGCGCAAGATCGCGCCGCTGGGCGCACTGGAAGGCCTGGCGCTGGAGACGGTGCTGCTCGCGCCGCTGGCCGGTGCAGCGCTGATGTGGTGGGGTGTGCAAGGCAGCAGCTCTTTCGCCCAAGCCAGCATGGCGGGCATGGCCTTGCTGATGTTCGCCGGGCCGCTGACGGCCTTGCCTCTGCTGCTGTTCGCGGCCGGCGCGCGGCGGATTCCGCTGACGACATTGGGACTGCTGCAGTACATCGCGCCGACGCTGCAGTTCATGCTGGGCATCTGGCTGTATCACGAGCCCTTTAGTGGCTCGCGCGTCGCCGGCTTTGCGCTGATCTGGCTGGCACTGCTGCTCTACAGCGCCGAGGGGCTTTGGCAGTCACGGCGCAACAGCGCACAAGGACAATCGGCCTGAGGGCTCGCGCCCCCAGGCCGCCTCTCCAGCGCGCAGCGATCGATCAGCTGCGGATCAGATGGTCGAAGGCCGACAGCGCCGCCTTCGCGCCCTCGCCCGCGGCGATGACGATCTGCTTGTAGGGCACCGTCGTCGCATCGCCGGCGGCGAAAACGCCCGGCACCGAGGTGTGGCCCTTGGCGTCGACGATGATCTCGCCGAACTTGCTCAGCTCGACCGTGCCCTTGAGCCATTCGGTGTTGGGCACCAGGCCGATCTGCACGAACACGCCTTCGAGCTCGATGCGCTTGGCCTCGCCGCTGGCGCGATCGGTGTAGTTCAGGCCGTTCAGCTTGCCCTCGGCGCCGGTGAATTCGGTGGTCTGCGCCTGCGTGATGATGGTCACGTTGGGCAGGCTCTCCAGCTTCTTCACCAGCACGGCGTCGGCGCGTAGCGCGTCGCCGAACTCCAGCAGCGTCACATGCGAGACGATGCCGGCCAGGTCGATCGCGGCCTCGACACCGGAATTGCCGCCGCCGATCACCGCCACGCGCTTGCCCTTGAAGAGCGGACCGTCGCAGTGCGGGCAGTAGGCCACGCCCTTGTTCTTGTACTCCTGCTCGCCGGGCACATTGACATTGCGCCAGCGCGCGCCAGTGGCCAGGATCACCGTCTTGCTCTTGAGCACGCCGCCGTTGGCCATCTGCACCTCGATCAGGCCGCCGGGCGTCGCCGCGGGGATCAGCTTCTCGGCGCGCTGTAGGTTCATGATGTCCACGTCATAGGCACGGGTGTGCGCCTCCAGTGCGGCAGCGAACTTGGGGCCATCGGTCTCCAGCACCGAGATGTAGTTCTCGATCGCCAGCGTGTCGTTGACCTGACCGCCGAAGCGCTCGGCCGCCACGCCGGTGCGGATGCCCTTGCGAGCCGCGTAGACCGCTGCCGCAGCGCCAGCCGGGCCGCCACCGACGATCAGCACATCGTAGGCATCCTTGGCCGAAAGCTTGGCCGCTTCACGAGCGGCGGAGCCAGTGTCGAGCTTGGCGACGATCTCCTCGACCGACATGCGACCGGAACCGAAGACCTGGCCGTTCAGATAGACGCTGGGCACGGCCATGATCTCGCGGGCATTAACCTCGTCCTGGAAGGTACCGCCCTCGATGACCACGGTCTTCACGCGGGGGTTGAGCACCGCCATCAGCGACAGCGCCTGCACCACGTCCGGGCAGTTGTGGCAGGACAGGGACATGTAGACCTCGAAGGCGTAGTCGCCATCGAGCGCCTTGATCTGGTCGATCACCTCCTGCTCGACCTTGGGCGGGTGGCCGCCGGTCCACAGCAGCGCCAGCACCAGCGAGGTGAACTCGTGGCCCAGCGGCAGGCCGGCAAAGCGCAGGCTCTGCTCGGAACCGATGCGCTTCAGGCTGAAGGACGGCCGGCGCGCATCCTGGCCATCGAGCTTGAGCGTGATCTTGTCGGACATCGAGGCGATGTCTTGCAGCAGCTGCTGCATCTCGCGGGAGCTCTCGGAGTCGCTCAGCGAGGCCTCGATCTCGAAGGGCAGCGTCACGCGCTCCAGGTAGGCCTTGAGCTGGGCCTTGAGGGTGTCGTCCAACATGGCAGGGTTCCTTTCAGACGTGGCAGGGCGGGCCACTCTGAAAGCACCCGCGGGATCAGGCGGACGCTTTCAGGGTGGCTCGGACTTGACCGAGCAGAGCCCGGGGAACCGGCTGGACCGGCCCACTCGGGATCGCCCCGTGCGGGGAAGGAGCGCCGCAGGCGCTCCGGGGGTGAGGCATTTAGATCTTGCCGACCAGGTCCAGCGACGGGGTCAGCGTCTTGGCGCCTTCGTTCCACTTGGCCGGGCAGACCTGGCCAGGGTTGTTGGCGACGTACTGAGCAGCCTTGAGCTTGCGCACGGTTTCCTTGACGTCGCGGGCGATCGCGTTGTCGTGCACTTCAGCGGTCTTGATCACGCCCTCAGGGTTGATCACGAAGGTGCCGCGCAGCGCCAGACCTTCTTCCTCGATGTGCACGCCGAAAGCGCGGGTCAGCGCGTGGGTGGGGTCGCCAACCAGCGGGAACTTGGCCTTGCCGACGGCCGGCGAGGTCTCGTGCCACACCTTGTGCGAGAAGTGCGTGTCGGTGGTGACGATGTAGACCTCGGCGCCAGCCTTCTGGAACTCGGCGTAGTTGTCCGCCGCGTCTTCGATCTCGGTCGGGCAGTTGAAGGTGAACGCCGCCGGCATGAAGATCAGCACGGACCACTTGCCGTGCAGGTTCTTCTCGGTGACTTCAACGAACTTGCCGTTGTGGAAAGCCTGGGCCTTGAACGGTTGGACTTGGGTATTGATCAGGGACATGGTGAGTTCCGTTGTGGTTGCGGGTTAAGGAATGGACCGAATCATATGGTCGCCCTGGAACTCATTGGTTTGATTAATCAAATCGCCCTCATTGAGCCACCCTATTAATTCAAGCTATTACGAAAAATTTGTGCGATAGCAATAACTTAGACCTCCAACGCCAGCAACTCATCGACCGTCTGGCGACGTCGAATCAGGCGTGCTGCGGCGGCATCGTCGCCGTCGATCAGCACCTCGGCGATCAGCGGGCGGGTGTTGTAGTTGCTGGACATCGACGCCCCATAAGCACCGGTGTCATGGATCACCAGCAGGTCGCCGACCTGTGCCGCCGGCAGCAGGCGCGGGGCCACCACGCCGCCATCCTCCTGGGTGAAGACGTCGCCTGACTCGCACAGCGGCCCGGCAACCACGGACGGCCGCGCCGCGCGCTGCACGCCGTCGCGCGCCAGCAGGCTCATCGCATGGAAACTGCCATACATGGCCGGGCGCATCAGCTCATTGAAGCCGGCATCGACGAGCACGAAGTGGTTGGCGCCGGCGTCCTTGGTGGCGCGCACCTCGGCGAGCAGCAGACCGGACTCCGCGACCAGATAGCGGCCCGGCTCGATCTCCAGACCCAGCGCGTGGCCGACCACGGCTTCGGCCTGCTTTCGCGCCGCATCCCAGAGACCGAAGTAGTGTGCGGTATCGATCACCGCATCGCCCTCGCGATAGGGAATTGACAGGCCGCCGCCAGCGGAAATCGCATGCAGATCGTGACCGGCCGCCTGAGTGCGGCGCACCAGCTCGACCATCGCACCGCAGACCTCAGCAAGATGGCCGTAGTCCACGCCCGAGCCGATATGCATGTGCAGGCCGATCAGTTTCAGGCCCTGCTCACGCACCACCGCCAGCGCGGCCTCCAGCTCGCTGTGCCAGATGCCGTGCTTGCTGTGCTCGCCGCCGGTATTGGTCTTGTTGCTGTGGCCATGGCCGAAGCCCGGGTTGATGCGCAGCCAGACCTTGTGACCGGGAGACGCAGCGCCGAGCTGGCGCAGCATGTCGATCGAGCCGGCATTGACCGGCACGCCATGCTCGACCACGGTCGCAAGCGTGTCGCGATCGAGCAGATCGGCGGTGAAGACGATCTCGGAGTCGACGCCGCCTGCCGTGTAGCCGGCAGCCAGCGCGCGGAGCACTTCGCCGCGCGACACCGCATCGACCTTGACACCCTGCTCGCGCATCAGGCGCAGGATGTGCGTGTTGGAACAGGCCTTCTGCGCGAAGCGGATGGTGTCGAAGGCCTTGAGCGCGGCGATGCGCTCGCGGATCAGCTGGGCGTCGTAGACCCACAGCGGCGTGCCGAAGCGCTCGGCCAATGACCAGAGCAGGGAGGCGTTGAGAGGACGAAGCATGGTGCGGGCAGGCTCAGCCTGGATTGAGAGCAGTGGCAAGGAGCATCGCCGAGGCAGGCCATTCAATCAAATGCTTTGTCTTTGCCGACTGATTCACTTTTGATATGGTTCAGGCATGCTGAACCACCGTCAGGTCGAGATCTTCCGCGCGCTGATGACAGCCGGCGGCGTCACCGCCGCAGCGAGCGCCTTGCACACCTCGCAGCCGACACTCAGTCGCGAGCTGGCGCGCATTGAGCAAGTGCTGGGCTACGCCTTGTTCGAGCGGCTCGGCGGCCGGCTGCGCCCGACGCAGCGTGCACTGGCCCTGTTCGACGAAGTGCAGCGCGCCTACCAGGGGCTGGAGCGCGTCAATGCACGCGCCCAGGAACTGGCCCGCGACGACGCCGGCAGCCTGGAACTGCTCTGCCTGCCCGCGCTGAGTCATGCGCTGCTGCCCGCGGCCTGTGCCCGGCTCCAGCAGACGCACCCGGAGGCGCGGCTCAACATCACGCCCCAGGAGCCGCCGCTGCTGGACGAATGGCTGCAGTCGCAGCGCTTTGACCTCGGTCTGACCGAGCAGGGGCTGCCGGCGGCGGGCCTCGAGTTGCAGCGCCTGATGAGTGCCGACGAGGTCTGCGTGCTGCCTGCCACGCATCCGCTGGTGGCCAAGGCCGCTCTGGAACCCAGCGACTTCGCGGGCCAGTCCTTCCTGAGCCTGGCCAGCACCGATCCCTATCGGCAGCAACTGGACGCACTCTTCGCCGAACATGGCGTGCTGCGCCTGCTGCGCATCCAGACGCACAGCGCAGCGGCGCTCTGCGAGATGGTGCGCGCCGGGCTTGGGGTGGCCATCGTCAATCCACTGACCGCGCTGGCCTGTGCAGGACCCGGGCTGATGCTGCGGCGCTTTGCAGTCTCAGTGCCCTATGAGGTCTGGCTCGCCAGGCCGCAACTGCGGACCCGGCACTGGCTGACCGAGGCGATGCAACTGGCCCTGCACGACGAAGCCCAGGCAGTGCAGCAGCGCTTGCGGGCTGCGCTGGCCTGACCGGCCTCAGCTATTTGCGGCGTTGCGCAGCAGCGCGGGGCGCGCGCCGAAACGCTTGAGGATGCTCTGCTCGATACCGGCGGCATCCAAACCGCACAGCGACATCAGCTTGACCGGATCGCCATGCTCGACGAACTCGTCGGGCAGGCCCAGCTGCAGCACAGGCACGGCAAGTCCGGCGGCATGCAGGCACTCGAGCACGGCACTGCCCGCACCACCCATCAGGCAGCCGTCCTCGACGGTCACCAGCGCGTCATGGCTGCGCGCCAGCTCCAGCACCAGTTCCTCGTCCAGCGGCTTGGCAAAGCGCATGTTGGCCACCGTCGCGTCCACAGCCTCGGCGGCCTTGAGCGCCGGGTACAGCAGCGTGCCGAAGGCCAGGATCGCGATGCGCGGCGCGTCACCAGGCCGCGAAGCCGTGCGCGAGGCATTGCGGCGGATTTCGCCCTTGCCCCAGGGCAGCGCCTGCATTTCCTTCTTGACCTCGGCACCAATGCCGGCCCCGCGCGGGTAGCGCACCGTCACAGGACCATCGTGCTGGAAGGCGGTGAACAGGGCCTGCCGGCACTCGTTCTCGTCCGCCGGCGTCAGCACCGCCATGCCGGGGATGCAGCGCGTGTAGGCAATGTCGTAGTTGCCGGCATGCGTGGCCCCGTCGGCGCCGACCAGACCGGCACGGTCCAGCGCAAAGACGACCGGCAGGTTCTGCAAGGCAACGTCATGCACCAGCTGGTCGTAGGCGCGCTGCAGGAAGGTGGAGTAGATCGCCACCACCGGTTTGAGCCCCTCGCAGGCCAGGCCGGCGGCGAAAGTCACCGAATGCTGTTCGGCGATGCCCACGTCGTAGTAGCGCGCCGGGAAGCGCTTGTGGAACTCGACCATGCCCGAGCCCTCGCGCATCGCCGGCGTGATGCCGACCAGGCGCTGGTCCTGCTCGGCCATGTCGCAGAGCCACTCGCCGAAGACCTGGGTGAAGGTGGTCTTGGGCGGCGCAGCCGGCTTGACGAAGCCCACCGCCGGATCGAACTTGCCCGACGCGGCGTGGTACTTCACCGGGTCGGCTTCGGCAAGCTTGTAGCCGGCGCCCTTCTTGGTGACCACATGCAGGAACTGCGGCCCCTTCTTGTCGCGCAGGTTCTCCAGCGTCGGGATCAGCGCATCGAGGTCGTGGCCATCGATCGGGCCCACGTAGTTGAAGCCGAATTCCTCGAAGATGGTGCCGGGCACGACCATGCCCTTGGTGTGCTCCTCGAACCGGCGTGCGAACTCGTACAAGGGCGTGTTCTTCAGCACCGTCTTGGCGCCCTCTCGCGCAGCGGCATAGAAGCTGCCGCTCATCAGCCGCGCCAGGTACTTGTTCAGCGCACCCACCGGCGGGCTGATCGACATGTCGTTGTCGTTGAGGATCACCAGCATGTCGCCCATCAGGCCGCCATGCGGGACGCCCGCATTGTTCAGCGCCTCGAAGGCCATGCCCGCCGTCATCGCGCCGTCGCCGATGATGGCGACTGCCTTGCGGCTCTCGCCCTTGAGTTTCGCCGCCATGGCCATGCCGTGCGCGGCCGAGATCGAGGTGCTCGAATGCCCGGTGCCGAAGGTGTCGTAAACGCTCTCGTCGCGGCGCGGGAAACCGCTGATGCCGCCCAGCTGGCGCAGCGTGCCCATCTGCTCACGCCGTCCGGTCAGGACCTTGTGGGGGTAGGTCTGATGCCCCACATCCCAGACCAGCCGGTCTTCCGGCGTGTTGAACACATAGTGCAGGGCCACGGTGAGCTCCACCGTTCCCAGGTTGGAACCCAGGTGGCCGTTGCCCACCTTGGCCACACTGTCCAGCACATAGCGACGCAGCTCGTCGGCCAGGCGCGGCAGGTCGCCGCGCGGCAGGCGGCGAAGGTCGGCGGGGCTGTTGATCGTTTCCAGCAGGGCGTAGCTCATCGTCGTTCCTGGCACAACTCCTGGCTCAGTTCTCACGCTCGACCACTTTGTCGGCCAGCAGGCTCAACCACGCGGTGTTAGCCAGGCCTGAGGCACGCAAAGCCTGATGGGCCTCGTCGCGCAGGCGGCAGGCATAGGTCTTGGCCGCTTCGAGACCCAACACGCTGACATAGGTCGGCTTGTTCGCTTCCTGGTCCTTGCCGGCGGTCTTGCCGAGCACGGCAGAGTCCTGTGTGACGTCGAGGATGTCGTCCACCACCTGAAAGGCAAGGCCGATGGCTGCGCCGTACTCGGTCAGCGATTGCCAGGCGGCAGGCGACGTATCGCCACAGGCCGCGCCCATCAGCACGCTGGCCTGCAGCAGCACGCCGGTCTTGCGCCTGTGCATGTCGCGCAGCGACTGCTCGTCAAGCTGCGTGCCGACACTGGCCAGATCAATGGCCTGCCCCCCCGCCATGCCGGCATGGCCGGCAGCGCGGGCCAGCAGCGCGCACAGCCGGGCCTGCAAGGCCGGCTCGACACCGCTGTCAGGCGTCAACACCTCGAAGGCCAGCGCCTGCATCGCATCGCCGGCGAGCATCGCCTGCGCCTCGCCGAAAGCCACGTGGACCGTGGGCTTGCCACGGCGCAACACGTCGTCGTCCATGCACGGCATGTCGTCGTGCACCAGCGAGTAGGCGTGAATCAGCTCCACCGCGCAGGCCGCGCGCATCGCCGCCTCGGCCTGACCGTGAACGGCTTCGCAAGCAGCCAGCACCAATAGCGGACGCAGGCGTTTGCCACCGTCCAGCACCGCATAACGCATGGCGTCGCCGAGTCCGGCTGGCGCCGACGCGGGCACCCAGGCTTCAAGAGCAGCTTCGACGCTGCGCTGCGAGCGCAGCACCCACTGTTCAAAAATTCCCGCATCCATGACTCAAGCGTCTCCCCATTCTTTGAGCTCTCCCCCTTCGAGCAGCTTGACCTGTTGTTCGACGGCCTGCAGGCGCTCACGGCAGTAACCGAGCAGATCGGCGCCGCGCTTGTAGCTGGCCAGCAGTTGGTCAAGCGGCAGTTGCCCTGCCTCCATGGACGCTACCAGACGCTCCAGTTCCTCGAGCGCATGCTCGTAACTGGTTGAAACGGCCTCTTTGTGGGCCGCAGCCTTGGCGCTGGTGGTGGACTTGGTCATCGCGAGAAATCGAAAAAGGGATTGTAGTGGGCTCCCTTCAGCCCTCCCCTCTCAGGGGGAGCAGCCGCTGTCGGACCTGCACCACAGGCAAGCCGGCTGCAAGGATTTACGCCGACACCCAGCTCGGCACTGTGGCGCAGGTAGAATCCCGCCCTCGCGTCGGTCCGCATCAACACTGGGCGGCGCGCAGGGGAGCCTGGTCGCGGACGTCGGTCCGGACCGGGCTTTTTGACACAAACCCGGCTCCGCAATGAGGCATCGCATCCACAGGGACGGCCGCCGGGGGGTTGACATTGGTTTCTTGGAGAACCTCTTGGATCATGTCCGACCTGAGCATCACTCTCTCGGCTCTTGAGCGCAGCACGACGCAGCTGCCCGTCACTTCCTATTTCGACGAGGCCCTGTTCCGCAAGGAACAGGAACTGATCTTCCAACCTGGGCCTCGCTACCTCGGGCATGCACTGGCAGTGCCCGAGGTCGGCGACTACTACGCCCTGCCACAGGAAGGCGAAGGCCGAGCCCTGGTGCGCACGCCCAAGGGCGTCGAGCTGATTTCCAATGTCTGCCGCCATCGCCAGGCGGTGATGCTGCGCGGTCGCGGCAATACCAAGAGCAGCATCGTCTGCCCGCTGCATCGCTGGACCTACGGCCTGGAAGGCAAGCTGATCGGCGCGCCGCACTTCGCCGAGGATCCCTGCCTGAATCTCAACAACTACAAGTTGCGCGAGTGGAACGGCCTGCTCTTCGAGGACAACGGCCGCGACATCGAAGCCGATCTGGCAGGCATGGGGCCGCGCGCGCAGCTCGACTTCAGTGGCTACACACTGGACCATGTCGAGCTGCACGAGTGCAACTACAACTGGAAGACCTTCATCGAGGTCTATCTGGAGGACTACCACGTCGGCCCCTTCCACCCGGGGCTGGGCCACTTCGTCACCTGCGACGACCTGAAGTGGGAGTTCAAGGAGAACTACTCGGTCCAGACGGTCGGCGTGTCCACGGCCTTCGGCCGTCCGGGCTCCTCGGTCTACCAGCGCTGGCATGACGCGCTGCTGAAGTACCGCGACGGCAAGAAGCCCGAGCGCGGCGCAATCTGGCTGACCTACTACCCGCACATCATGGTCGAGTGGTATCCGCATGTGCTGACCGTCTCGACGCTGTACCCGATCAGCGTGAACAAGACGCTCAATATGGTGGAGTTCTACTACCCGGAGGAGATCGCCGCCTTCGAGCGCGAGTTCGTCGAGGCGCAGCGGGCCGCCTACATGGAGACCTGCATCGAGGACGACGAAATCGCCGAGCGCATGGACGCCGGTCGCAAGGCGCTGATGCAGCGCGGCGACAACGAGGTCGGCCCTTACCAGAGCCCGATGGAAGACGGCATGCAGCACTTCCATGAGTGGTATCGCCGCGTCATGAACTACAAGGGCTGAGGCAGGGCGCCGGGCACATCCCATGTGCCTGGCCCTTAGGCCGGCGAAAGGCTGCGGCCCAGCATCGTCCAGCAGATGCGCACAACGCCCCGCGAGGCTCCGGCCCGCGGAGCGTTCTTCCAGGAAGCCGCGACAATCGCGCCCATGTCCGCGCCGCTCCTGATGGTCCTCGCCAGCTTCCTGTTCGCCACCATGGGCGTGTGCATCAAGCTGGCGTCGAGCTTCTACAGCACCGGCGAGATCGTCATGTACCGTGGCCTGATCGGCGTGGCGATGATGGCGGCGCTGGCACGCTGGCAAGGCCTGACGCTGAAGACCCGAGTGCCCGCCATGCACTTTTGGCGCAGCGTCGCCGGGGTGATGGCGCTGTCGCTGTGGTTCTATGCCATCGCCGGCCTGCCGCTGGCCACGGCGATGACACTGAACTATATGTCCTCGATCTGGATGGCGATGTTCCTCATCGGCGGCGCGGTGCTGCTGGGCGGTCGCGGCGTCGACTCGCGCCTGGTCGCCGCGGTGCTGCTGGGCTTCATAGGCGTCGCGCTGGTGCTGCGACCGACGATGGAACAGCAGCAGCTCTGGTACGGGCTGGCGGGTCTGGTTTCCGGCATGCTGGCGGCGATGGCCTATCTGCAGGTCACCGCCTTGGGCCGTGCCGGTGAGCCCGAATACCGCATCGTCTTCTACTTCTCGCTGGGCGGTGCGCTGGCCGGTGCGGCGCTGAACACCGCCGCCGGCAGCTGGCATGTCCACACGCTCTACGGCGCGGCGCTGCTGCTGGCCGTCGGCGTGCTGGCCACCGTCGCGCAGCTGATGATGACGCGCGCCTATGGCCGCGGCTCACCGCTGGTGAACGCCAGCCTGCAATACCTGGGCATCGCGTTCTCGGCGCTGTATGGTGTGCTGATCTTCGCGGACCGCATCGATGCAATCTCGCTGGCCGGCATCGTGCTGATCGTCGGCGCCGGCCTTGCCGCCACGCTGCTGCGCAGCCGCAGCACTCCCAAGGACAGCCAACACTCCGTCACTGAGTCATGAGCACCAACTACCAGACCCTGATCAGCACCGAACAGCTGCGCGCACTGCTCAACGAGCAATCACCGCTGCTGCTGCTCGACATCGGCTTCGATCTCGCCGATACCAGTGCCGGCGAACGCGCCTATGCCCAAGCGCACCTGCCCGGCGCGCACTACCTGCATCTGGATCGCGACCTCTGCGGCGCCAAGACCGGTGCCGACGGCGTATTCCGCGGCCGCCATCCGCTGCCTGAGCGCAGCGCCTTCGCCTCGCGCATGGCGGCGCTGGGCCTGACGCCGCATACCCAGGTGGTCTGCTACGACGCCCAGGGCGGCATGTTCGCCGCGCGCGCCTGGTGGATGCTGCGCTGGCTGGGCCATGCGGCTGTCGCGGTGCTCGACGGCGGCCTGCCCGCCTGGCATGCGACGGGTGGCGCGCTCACCGCTGACCTGCCGCAGGCACCGGCGGCCAGCGCGTTCCAGCCCGCCGAGCCTCTGACGCGCACCGTGGATGCCGACGCGCTGCTCGCCGAACTGGGCCGCGTGCGACTGATCGATGCGCGTGCCGAGGAACGCTTCCGTGGCGAGGTCGAGCCGCTGGATGCGCAGGCTGGCCACATCCCCGGCGCGAGCAACCGCAACTTCAAGCGCAATCTGGCCGCCGACGGCCGCTTCAAGCCGACCGAACAATTGCGCGCCGAGTTCAGCGTGCTGCTCGCGCCCTACGAGGCCGACGCGGTGGTCCATCAGTGCGGCTCCGGTGTCACCGCCTGCCACAACCTGCTCGCCATGGCGCATGCCGGGCTGGGCTTCGGCGCGCTCTACCCGGGCTCGTGGAGCGAGTGGTCGGGCGACCCGCGCCGCCCGCTTGCCAAGACTTGACATTGCGCAAGACCGACCTGCTCAGGCCGGGCAAGATTGGCGCCACCGCCCTGCACAGGGCGGACTACCGAGGAGAGCCGACATGTTCAAGCGCATCGTCATCCCGACCGATGGTTCCGACATCACCAGCAAGGCCGTCGCGACGGCCATCGAAATGGCCAAGCTGCACGGCGCGCAGCTGTTCGCGATCAGCGTGAAGGAGCCATTCCCCTACAGTGCCGTTTCCGAGATGCAGCCGACGCCGCCGCAGGAGTTCTTCGATGCGCAGGAGCGCATCGCCAGCGCCAGGCTGAAGATCGTGACCGGCGCCGCACAGGCCGCAGGCGTGCCTTGCGAAGCGCATAGCGTCGAGGCCCTGCATCCCTGGGAAGCGATCATCGATCACGCCAAGGACAAGCAGGCCGACCTGGTCATCATGGCCTCGCACGGCCGCCGCGGCGTGCAGGCGCTGCTGCTGGGCAGCGAGACACAGAAGCTGCTGACACACAGCAGCATCCCCGTGCTCGTCGTGCGCTGACAGCAGCACAGGTACGGAAGCGACAAGGGCCAGGCAAGACCTGGCCCTTGTCCTTTGGGGTGAGCCCGCGCGCAGCGCTTAGGGGTGACCCCATTCAATGCGCGTGGCCGCCCAGCACCACCAGCACCACGAAACCCAGCCCCACAGCCAGCCACAGCAGCTGGGCCGCCGTCTCGCGCAGCGGCAGGCGCCGCTGCAGCTGCGGAATCAGATCGGCCACCGCCACATAGACGAAGCTGCTTGCCGCCACGACGAGCAGATAGGGGAACAGCCCCTCCCAGGGCCCGACGATGTAATAGCCGAGCACCCCGCCCAGCACCGCGGCCAGACCCGACAGCGCGTTGTAGAACAGGGCCCGGGCCCGCGAGAAGCCGGCATTGAGCAGCACGATGTAGTCGCCGATCTCCTGCGGGATCTCGTGGGCGATGATGGCCGCCGCCGTCATGAAGCCCAGCTGCGTATCGGCCAGGAATGCCGCGGCAATGATGACGCCGTCGCAGAAATTGTGGATGCTGTCGCCCACCAGCACCGACAGGCCGCCGCGTCCGGCCTGCTCGGTATCGAAGTGGTGGTGATGGTGGTGACCGTCACCCTCGTGGTGATGCGTGTGGCGGTAGAGCTCGGCCTTCTCCAGCAGGAAGAAGAACAGCAGCCCGCCCAGCAGGGTCATGAAGAGCTTGTCGGCACTGGCCGCACCACCTTCGAAGGCCTCCGGCAGCACCACCAGCAGCGCCGTGCCCAGCAGCACGCCGGTGGACAGACTGACCAGATGCTTGACCACCCGGCCCAGCAGCGCGACGGTGAGGCTGGCCGCAGCCAGCACCGACAGCAGCCCGCCCGCGAAGGTGACGAGCACGATGTACAGAAGCGTCATGACAATCCCAAAAAGCACGAACCGCGCCAAAACGGCGCGGTTCGCTGCTCACCCAGAGACTGCCGCTGCGCGTCAGGCCACCCCGTTCGCCTTGAACCAGGCCAGGCAGCGTTTCCAGCCATCCTCCGCGGCCTCCTTGCGGAAGCTCGGGCGGTAATCGGCATGGAAGGCATGCGGTGCCTCGGGGTAGATGTGGAACTGACTGCGCTTGGCGGCAGGCGATCCCTGGCTGAGAGCCGCTTTCATCTTATCAACCGTGTCAAGCGGAATGCCGGTGTCCTGGCCGCCATAGAGGCCCAGCACCGGGCCGTTGAGTCGACCGGCGATGTCCACCGGATGCCGCGGCTGCAGCGGCGTTGCGTTGCCGACCAGGCGGCCATACCAGGCCACCCCCGCCTTCACCGCCGGGTTGTGCGCGGTGTACATCCAGGTCTGGCGGCCGCCCCAGCAGAAGCCGGTGATGCCCAGCCGCCCATGGTCGCCGCCGTCCTGGCGCGCCCAGGCCACCGTGGCATCGAGATCGGCCATCACCTGCTCGTCCGGCACCTTGGAGATCACCTCGGCCATCAGCTTGGTGATCTCGCCATAGCTGCCGGCGTCGCCCTGGCGCACGAAGAGCTCGGGCGCGATCGCCAGATAGCCCTGCTTCGCGAAGCGCTTGGCGACATCGGCGATGTACTCGTGCACGCCGAAGATCTCGCTGATCACCAGCACGATGGGCAGGTCCTTGCCGCCCGCCGGCTTGGCGCGATAGGCGGGCATCTTGAAGTCGCCCACCGGGATGGTCACCTCGCCGACCTCCAGACCCTTGGCGTCGGTGTTGATCGTCGACGCGGTGACCGGCAGCACCGCGGCCGCGAAGCCGCTGCCCACGGCGGTGCGCACGAAGTCGCGACGGTTCAGGTCGCGGCCGGGCGCCAGGCTGTTCACCTCTTGTTCGATCTGCATGGTGTCTCCTCGATGATGTCGATCCGCTGAGGTGCGCAGGCACGCTGCGCACACCCCTACAACGGCGCGCCGATTCTAGGCACGCATGCAACAGACCGGCAGGGCCCGGGGTTTCATTGCGTCGACAATTCGCCCATGCATTCCGCCTCGACTGCCATGCCGCTTGCTGCCATCGACCTGGGTTCCAACAGCTTCCGCCTCGAGATCGCCCGCCTCTATCGTGGCGACTACAAGCGCCTGGACTACATCAAGGAGACCGTGCGCCTGGGCGGCGGCCTCGACGCGCAGGGCATGCTCACCGAAGAAGCCACGCAGCGCGGTTTGGCCTGCCTGAGCCGCTTCGCTGCCCATCTGAAGGGCATGGGGGCGGAGCGCGTGCGCGCCGTGGCCACGCAGACGCTGCGCGAGGCGCGCAACCGCGACGCCTTCCTGCGCCGGGCTGAAGCCGTGCTGGGCTTCCCGATCGAGGTGATCTCGGGCCGCGAGGAAGCGCGCCTGATCTACGCCGGCGTGGCGCGTCTGCAGCCTTCGGAGCAGCCGCGCCTGGTGATCGACATCGGCGGGCGCTCCACCGAGATGATCCTCGGCCAAGGTCGCCAGCCGCAGCAGGCCGAGTCCTTCCAGGTCGGCAGCGTCGGCCTGTCGATGCGCTTCTTCGGCGACGGCCGACTCACCGCCGAGGGTTTCCGCGCCGCGCAGATCGCCGCCGGCGCCGAGCTGGAGGAGGCGCTGCAGCTCTTCGAGCGCTCGCGCTGGCAGGAGGCGCTGGGCTCGTCCGGTACGGTCGGCGCGGTCTCGCAGTTGCTCGCCGCCAACAACATCACCGACGGCCGCATCACGCTGGCCGGCCTGCGCTGGTGCATCGAGCAATGCCTGGCCGCCGGCCATGTGGACAAGCTGAGCCTGCCCGGACTCAAGCCTGAGCGCCGCGCCGTCGTCGCCGGCGGGCTTTGCATTCTTTACACGCTGCTCACCCACTTCGACATCGCCGCGCTGTTCCCGGCCAAGGGCGCGCTGCGCCAGGGCGTGATCTTCGATCTGGCCGAGCGCCTGGACGCCCAGCGCCACGCCGGCGTCGGCGACATGCGCGACCACTCGGTCCGTGCCCTGCAGCAGCGTTTCGCGGTGGACCTGATGCAGGCACAGCGCGTGACGCGGCTGGCTGGCGCACTGCATCGCCAGCTGGTGCCCAAGGCCGCGCGCGAGCTGCAGCGCGAGCTGGCCTGGGCTGCCGCGCTGCACGAGATCGGCATGATGGTCTCGCACCACGACCATCACCGCCACAGCGCCTACCTGCTCGGCCACGTGGACGCGGCCGGCTTCTCGCAGAGCCAGCTACGCCGACTGGCCGATCTGGCGCTGGGCCAGCGCGGCGGCCTGCGCAAGCTGGAGCAGCGCTTCGACGACGCCGAGTTCCTAGCCCAGCTCGTCAGCCTGCGCTTGGCGGTGCTGGCCTGCCACGCGCGCAGCGATGTGCGCGCGCAGGCCTTCACGCTCACCGGCGGCCGCCAGCGCGTGCGCCTTCAGGTGTCACGCAGCTGGGCCGCACAGCAGCCGCGCGCGCTCTACCTGCTGGAGCAGGAAGTGCAGGACTGGGCGCGCAGCGGCGTGCTGACGCTGGAGCTCTCAGTCGCCTGAGCCTTCGGCGGAGGCGCCCGGCGAGAAGCGGCGCATCAGCGCCTGCTGCGCGCTGATGCCGCTGCTGCTGACGCGCTGCGAGCGTCCATCCGGCCCCAGCTGCCAGGCGTCCCGGCTGTCGTGCAGATAAGGCTGCAGCGCCTCGTCGATGACGCGCTGGCGCAGCCTGGCGTCGAGCACCGGCCAAGCCACCTCGATGCGGCGGAACATATTGCGGCTCATCCAGTCGGCGCTGGACAGGTACAAGGCCTCCTGGTCGTCGCCATCGCCCCAGCGGAAGTAGCTGACGCGCGAATGCTCGAGGAAGCGCCCGACCACCGAGCGCACCTGGATGTTGTCGGTCGCCTCGGGCAGCCCCGGCGGCAGCATGCAGGCGCCGCGCACGATGAGGTCGATCTTGGCACCGGCCCGCCCCGCGGCGATCAGGCCTTCGATCAGCTCGACATCGGTCAGCGCATTGATCTTCACCACCACGCGCGCGGCATAACCCTCGCGGGCGGCCCTGGTCACCAGCGCGAGCAGCTCGAGCATGCGCGCATGCAGATTGAACGGTGCCAGCAGCAGGCGCCGCGGCGGCTTGGTCCTGGACAGCGAAGCAAGCTGGCGGAACACCGTATCCACGTCGGCGGTGATGTCGGCGTCGGCGGTCAGATAGCCCAGATCGGTGTAGAGCCGCGCGGTCTTGGGGTTGTAGTTGCCGGTCGACAGGTGCGCATAACGCTTGAGCTTGCCGTCCTCGCGCCGCGTCACCAGCAGCAGCTTGGCATGGGTCTTCAGACCGACGATGCCGTAGACCACCTGCGCGCCGACGGCTTCCAGCCGCTCCGCCCAGTTGATGTTGGCCTCCTCGTCGAAGCGCGCCTTCAGCTCGACGACGACCATCACCTCCTTGCCGCGGCGCGCCGCCTCGATCAGCAGGTCCATCAGCTCGGACTTGCTGCCGGTGCGGTAGATGGTCTGCTTGATCGCCAGCACCTCGGGGTCGTGCACCGCCTGGCGCAGCAACTCCACCACCGGCTCGAAGCTCTCGAAGGGATGGTGCAGCAGCACATCCCGCTTTGCCAGGCACTCGAAGATGTTCTTGCCGCGCGGCAGGCGGCGCTGCGGCCAGGCCGGCTCGTAGGGCGCGAAGCGCAGCTGATCGGCCTCGGTCTGGTCGATCAGCTCGTTCAGGCGCACCAGGTTCACCGGGCCGTTGACACGGTACAGCGCCGCCTCGGGCAGCTCGAACTGCTCGAGCAGGAAGTCCGACAGCTCCTGCGGGCAGGTGTTGACCACCTCCAGCCGCACCGCGCGGCCGAAGTGACGCGTCGTCAGGCCGGTGCGCAGCGCATGGCGCAGGTTGGCGATCTCCTCCTCGTCCACCTCGAGGTCGGAGTCGCGCGTGACGCGGAACTGCGAGAAGGCCTCGACCTGCCGGCCGGGAAACAGGTCTTCCAGATGTGCGCGCACCACACTGGTCAGCAGCACGAAGGCCTGGCGGCACTCGCTGATGGCCGCAGGCAGCTTGATCACCCGCGGCAGCACACGGGGGACCTTGACGATGGCGATGTGGTTGTCGCGACCGAAGGCGTCCTTGCCGGCCAGGCGCACGATGAAGTGCAGCGACTTGTTGGCCACCTGCGGAAAAGGGTGCGCCGGGTCCAGGCCCACCGGCACCAGCAGCGGCCGCACCTCGCGTTCGAAGAAGCGCTGCACCCAGCGGCGCTGCGCCTCGTTGCGGTCGGCGTGGTTGAGGATGACGATGGCCTGCTCGCGCAGCACCGGCATCACCTGCTCGTTGAAGATCGCGTACTGCTGGTCGATCAGCTCGTGCGCGGCGCGGCCGACGCGGTCGATATCGCGGCGCGTCACCGTGCCGCCGGCATCGCGCACGGCGTCCAGCATGTCGGCGAAGCGCACCTCGAAGAACTCGTCCAGATTGGACGAGACGATGCAGATGTAGCGCAGCCGCTCCAGCAGCGGCACGTCCTCGCGCTGGGCCTGGGCCAGCACGCGGCGGTTGAACTCGAGGATGGCCTGCTCGCGATTGAGCAGCGCCACCGGCAGCGCGTCAGCTTGCGACGCAGTGGCCTGGCCACGTTTCTCCCTGTGCATCGGCGCATTCTATGAAGCGGCGGTGAAGCTTTCGTGACAGTGCCGTCCAGCGCGTGACAGGGCCGGCATCGATAATCGCGCCATGCATCTGCTGATCCCCTATGCCAGCGCGCTGGACGAGGCCTGCGCGCCTGCGCTACAGACCCTGAACCTGCCGCATCTGGCCCAGCTGCTGGGGCGCCTGCAATCGCTGCAGAGCCTGGGCGGCGACGAGTTCAGCGCGCTGACACCACACGAGCTGGCGCTGGCCCAGGCCTGGGGATGGGACGAGGGCGAACAAGCCTTCGCCGCCGCGCAGGCCGAGGACGATGGCATCGCCACCGACGGCCTGGCCTGGGCGCTGCTGACGCCGCTGCACCTCAGCGTCACCAGCGACCAGGTCACTGCGCTGCACCCGGAGCTGCTGGCGCTGGATGAGGCCGAATCGCGCGCATTTTTCGCCGCGCTGGCGCCGCTCTTCCCCGCCGACGAAGGCTGGCGCACTGCCTGGGCAGCGCCGACCCGCTGGTATGTCGCGCATGATTCGCTAGCCGGCCTGCCCAGCGCGAGCCTGGAGCGCGTCATCAACCGCAACGTCGACCCCTGGATGCCCGAGCCGCGCCTGCTGCGCCGGCTGCAGAACGAGATGCAGATGCTGCTGCACCGCGAGCCGCTGAACGCCGCACGCGAGGCCCGTGGCGCGCACGAGCTGAACTCGGTATGGATCTCCGGCTGCGGCCGTGCCCGGCCGCGCCGCCGCGACGTCGTGCCTCAGCTCGACGCGCGCCTGCGCGAGCCCCTGCTCGCCGGCGACTGGGCGGCCTGGCGCGAAGCCTGGCAGGCACTGGACGCCGGCCCCATCAAGTCCCTGCTCGAACGGCAGCGCGCCGGCGAGCCGGTCAGCCTGACGTTGGCCGGCGAGCGCCGCGCACAGCACTTCGCGCCTGCCGGCCCTGGCAGCACCTTCAGCCGGCTGTGGCAGCGCTTCGCCGCGCCGCGCGCCGACGTTCTTGCAGTGCTGGAGGCGCTATGAGCGCGCACGCACGGCCGCCCGAAGGGTGCGCTCGCCCTCCCTCGGGGAGGATGTCCCGTCGCGACAGGAGGGCCGGCAAATGAGCAGCCCCGCGCTCGTCCAACGCGACGCGCCGCCGCGCGCCGTCTGGGCGCTGGAGCAGGCGGGCATCCCGCCGCTGCTGGCGCGCCTGTTCGCCGCGCGTGGCGTGCGCGCACCGGAAGAGCTGGACGACGGCCTGGCACGGCTGTTGCCGCCCGAGGGGCTCAAGGGCATAGACCAGGCCGCCACGCTGCTGGCCGACATGCTGCAGCAGGGCCGGCGCATCTGCATCGTCGCCGACTACGACTGCGACGGCGCCACCGCTTGTGCGGTGATGCTGCGCGGCCTGCGCCTGCTGGGGGCAAGACCTGGCAGCGTCGACTATGTGGTGCCCGACCGCGCGGTGCACGGCTATGGCCTCACGCCCGCGATCGTCGATCTCGCGCTGCCCAAAAGGCCGGACCTGCTGGTGACGGTGGACAACGGCATCGCCAGCCTGGCCGGCGTCGCGCATGCCAAGACCTTGGGCCTGCCGGTGCTGGTCACCGACCACCACCTGCCGGCGCTGATCGATGAGCGCATAGAGCTGCCCGAAGCCGCTGCGCTGGTGAATCCCAACCAGCCGGGCTGCGAGTTCGCCAGCAAGAACCTCGCCGGTGTCGGCGTGGCCTTTTACGTGCTGCTGGCGCTGCGTGGCGAGCTGCGCCGGCGCGGCGCCTTCGACTCGAGCAATCAACCACGGCTCGACGCCTTGCTCGATCTGGTCGCGCTGGGCACCGTGGCCGACGTCGTCAAGCTCGACGCCAACAACCGCCGCCTGGTCGCGCAGGGCTTGCGCCGCATGCGTGCCGGCCGCATGCAGCCGGGCATTGCGGCGCTATTCGCGGCGGCGGGTCGCGATGCGTCGCGCGCCACCGCCTTCGACCTCGGCTTCGCGCTCGGCCCGCGCATCAACGCCGCCGGGCGCCTGTCCGACATGACGCTGGGCATCGAGTGCCTGACGACCGACGACAGCGCGCGCGCGCTGGAGCTCGCCAGGCAGCTCGACGCGATCAACCGCGAGCGCCGCGAGATCGAGGCTGGCATGCGCGAGCAGGCCGAGCTGCGGCTCGATGAGCTGATCCCACCCGACGAGGCTGCGCCGCCGGCGCTGGCGCTGTTCGAGCCCGAGTTCCACGAGGGCGTGGTCGGCATCGTCGCCGGGCGCATCAAGGACCGCCTGCACCGCCCCACCTTCGTCTTTGCGCGCGGCGCCGACGGCCTGCTCAAGGGCTCGGGCCGCTCGATCACCGGCTTCCATCTGCGCGACGCGCTGGATCTGGTCTCCAAGCGCCACCCCGAGCTGCTGAAGAAGTTCGGCGGCCACGCGATGGCCGCGGGCGCGACGCTGGAGGAGCAGGGCTTTGCCCGCTTCGCCGCGGCCTTCGAGCAGGTCGCGCGCGAATGGCTGGACGAAGCGACGCTGACACGCACGCTGCGCACCGATGGCCCGCTGCCGCCCGAGGCCTTCAACCCCGCCACCGTCGCCGAACTTGAGGCGCAGGTATGGGGCCAGGCCTTCGAGGCGCCGCTGTTCTGCGACCAGGTGCAGGTGCTGTCGCAGCGCATCGTCGGCGAGCGCCACCTGAAGCTGCGCCTGAAGACGCCCGGCGGCCTGCAGCGCGACGCGATCTGGTTCGGTCGCATCGAGCCGCTGCCCGACAGCGCCACGCTGGCCTACCGGCTGAGCTTGGACGAGTACCAGGGCCAGCAGCGGGTGCAGATGGTGGTGGAGGCCGCGGCCACACCAGGCTGAAAGTCCGTCACGTTCCGGACACAAAACCGTCAAGCACGGCGTGCACACTGCCGGCATAGCGACGGGGTGCGCCACCGATTCGTGGCATCGTTCACGTTGCGCGCGATTAGCGTACCGCCACACGCGGCGGCTTGTCCCCTTGTCACGGTACTGACACCGGCAGTTTCAACAATGCCGGCCATGTCGCCTAACCCGCCTGCCAGTGCTGCGCGCCTGTTCGCGCAACTCGATGTCCTGATCGCCGAGCATCAGATCGACATCCACTTTCAGCCGCTGGTCGATATCGACCGTGCCTCGCTGCTGGGCTATGAGGCACTGACGCGCGGACCGGCGGACTCGCCGCTGCATTCGCCGCTGGTGCTGTTCGAGACCGCCGCTCACGCCGGCCGCTTGATCGAATTGGAGCGCATGGTGCTGCGCCGCGCGCTGCGCCGCTTTCGCGAGCTGGGCCTGCCAGGACAGGTCTTCCTCAACGTCACCGTGGACACCGTGCTCGCCGCCGAGGCGCGCGTGCCCGGCTTCGTCGCCGAGCTGGCGGAGATCGGCATGTCGCCGTCGCGCATCGTCTTCGAGATCACCGAGACGCGGCCCATCCTCGAATACGCCCGCCTGGGTCGCGTGCTGGACGCGCTGCGCAGCCACGGCTTCGTCGTCGCGCTGGACGACCTCGGCGAAGGCTTCGCCGGCCTGAAGCGCTGGATGGAGATCCGCCCCGACTTCGTCAAGATCGACCGCCACTTCATCGACGGCGTCGCGCAGGAGCCGCTGAAGCAGCAGTTCGTGCGCTCCATCCTCGAGATGGCCGCGAGCAGCGGCTGCAAGGTGGTGGCCGAAGGGCTGGAGCAGCCCGCCGACCTGGCCGTGCTGCGCCGCCTGGGCGTGCCCTTCTGCCAGGGCTATCTGATCGCCCGCCCCAGCGCCACGCCGCGGCCGCAGCTGCGCGCCGAGACGCTGGCCCTGCTCGGCGCCGAGCGCCAGCAACGCCGCTCGATGCTGCCCTTCATGCCGCCGCAGGCCATCACTACGGCCGAGCAGCTGGCGCGCCGCGGGCCGACCGTCACCGCCGCGGTACGGTGCCAGAAAGTGGTGGAGATGTTCACCTCCGATGAGCTGCTGTTCTCGATGCCGGTGCTCGACGAGGAGCAGCGCCCGGTGGGCATCCTGCGCTCACTGCAGGTACTCAAGCGCAGCAGCGAGCGCTTCTTCCGCGAGATCCAGGCCAAACGCAGCTGCGTGGAGCTGATGGATGCGAACCCGCTGGTCTTCGACGTCGCCACCAGCCTGCGCGAGATGAGCGAGGCCATCTCCAACCTCGACGACCGCCTGATGGTGGACGGCTTCATCGTCACCCGCGACGGCCGCTACTACGGCTCGGGCCGCACCTCGGACCTGCTGAAGGCGGTCTCCGACCTGCAGGTCTGCTGCGCGCGCTATGCCAACCCGCTGACCCAGCTGCCCGGCAATGTGCCGATCGACAGCCACCTGGACGCACTGGTCGGCGAGGAGCGCGACTTCGTCGTCGCCACCTGGGACATCGATAACTTCAAGCCCTTCAACGACCTCTACGGCTACCACCGCGGCGACCAGGTCATCAGCCTGACCGCACAGATCCTCAGCCAGGCCGCCGATGCCGAGCTGGACTTCGTCGGCCATATCGGCGGCGACGACTTCATCATGGTGCTCGGCTCGTCCGACTGGCAGCAGCGCCTGCAGTCGGTCTGCGAGGCCTTCGATGCCGGCGTGCGCAGCTTCTTCAGCCCGGAGCATGTGCAGGCCGGCGGCTATGTCACGCTGAACCGGCAGAACCAGGCGCTGTTCACGCCGCTGCCGACGATCAGCGCCGGCGTACTCTGCGTGCGCGCCGGGCAGTTCAGTGGCGCGCACCAGATCTCGGCCGCGCTGGCCGAACCCAAGCGCGTCGCCAAGGGCCTGGGCGGCGCAAGCCGCTTCTTTATCGACAGGCGCCAGAACGCGGTAGCGCCGGCCATGGTCGGGGCAATGCCGACCGCCGCCAATCCTCACTGAGATCCAGGAGCAGTACCACCATGCCTACCGCCAAGGCCATAAGCCTCAAGGCGAGGCTTCGCCTCGTCACCCTGATTGCCCTGCTGCTGAGCCTTTTGCCAGGCTCCCTGCTGGTGCACCACAGCATGCAACAGTACGAAACCGTGCAGGCGGAGCTACGCGGCCTGCCGCTCAACGAAGGATGGCAACAGCTGCTGCGACGGCTGCAGCAGCACCGCGAGACCGCTGCCGAGGCGCTCTCCACCCGTCCAGATGCGCGTGCCGAGCTGGCGCAGCAGCAGCAGTCAGTGCGCGAGGCGGTCGACATCCTGCGAAGCCGTCTGGACGCCAAGCATGACGGACGTCATCTGGAGGCGCTGGACAGCGTGGTCAAGCGCTATGCCGCGCTCGTCGACAGCCTTTCAAAAGACGGACTGGATGTGCCGCGCCTGCTCGCGCAGCATCAGGAAATCGCCGAGCAGGCCTTCCATGCCATCAATGAGATCAACAGCGACACCGGCCTGCTGCTCGATCCGGAGGCAGGCAGCTACTTCGCGATCATCGCCGGGCTGCAGGCCGCTCCGCGCGTCGCCGATGCGCTGTCCGGACTGGGCAGCCTGGTGCGGGCCGCAGCGGTGGACGACACCGCCGCGCTGTCGGCTTCGCTGACCCGCTACCGCGAGCATGCCACCCCGATGCTGCAGCACATGCAGGCCGCCGAGCGCCTTGGGGGCGAGCTGGCCGAGCAGCTCGCGCCAATGATCAAGCAGGCCATCGAGCAGCGGCGCATGGTGGACAGCACGATGCAGGCCGCAGCGATAGACGTGAACTACCCGCTGGAGCAGCTGTCCAAGACGCTGGCGGCAGCGGCCACGCTGCAGTCCAACTTGACGACCCAGGTGCTGCAGTTGCTGCAGGAAGAGCTGGCGCGACGCGCGGCAGCAGCGGCCGGCACGCGCAACCTGCTGCTCGTGAGCATCCCGCTGTTGCTCGCCGCGCTGGGCTGGCTGATGCATCGAGCGATGCGTCAGCTGCTCTTGCCGGTGCAGCAGCTGGTCGAAGCCGCCGAGCGCATTGCCGACGGCGACCTCAGCACGGCGGTGCCAGCTGGCACCAACGACGAACTCGGCCGTGTGCTCGTGGCAATGAGCCATATGCAGCAGCGCCTGCGGGCGCTGGTCACCGACATTCACCACGGCGCCGGCAGTATCCGCGCCGCGGCCCAGGAGATCGCCAGCGGCAACGACGACCTGGCCGGCCGTACCGAGCAGGCTGCCGCGCAGCTGCAGCAGACGGCCTCCAGCGTGGCCTTGCTTGAGCAGGCCGTGCACGCGGGCACACAGGCGGTAGAGCAGGCCGCCAAGCTGGCCGGGCAGGCCAGCAGCGTGGCCAGCGAGGGCGGCGATGTGGTCGCCCGCGTCGTCGGCACCATGGGCGACATCCATGCCTCTTCGCAGCGAATCAGCGAGATCAGCTCGCTGATCGACGGCATCGCCTTCCAGACCAACATCCTGGCGCTAAACGCGGCCGTCGAGGCGGCGCGGGCTGGCGACGCCGGACGCGGCTTCGCGGTGGTGGCTTCGGAAGTGCGCGCGCTGGCACAGCGCAGCGCCGGCGCGGCTCGCGAGATCAAGGGGCTGATCCAGCAATCGGTGGAGCGCGTCGAATCCGGCACCACCCTTGCCGAGCAGGCAGGCGCCTCGATGCAGCGCATCGTGAGCACGGTGCAGACAGTCGGCGAAGTGATCCGCAGCATCAACGCGCAGGCGCAGACCCAGGCAGCACAGACCCAGGAGCTGGGCCGAGCGGTGCGCGACATCGACGCCGCCACGCAGCAGAACGCGGCGCTGGTCGAGCAGGCGGCTGCGTCGGCAGCCTCACTGCGCAGTCAGGCCGCCGATATGGACACGACGGTGCAGGCCTTCCATCTCTGAGTGCATGGCCCGATGGGGTCTTGGCCAGGCTCCTAGAATGGCCGTGTGAATCCGCTGAGCATCTGCACCAACGCCGACCTGCATTGCCACTCCACCGTGTCCGACGGCACGCTGACGCCAGCGGCGCTGGCGGCGCGGGCCAGGGCCCAGGGTGTCGAGCTCTGGGCGCTGACCGACCATGACGAGGTCGCCGGCCAGCAGCAGGCGCTGGACGCCGCGCTGGCCCAGGGGCTGAGCTACCTGACCGGCGTGGAGATCTCGGTCACCTTCGCCGGCCGCGTGGTGCACATCGTCGGCCTGGGCTTCGACCATCGCAACGAGACGCTGATCGCCGGCCTGCGCGCCACGCGCGGCGGCCGCGAGGAGCGCGCCCGCGACATGGCCGCCGAGCTGGCCAAGGTCGGCATCAAGGGCGCCTTCGAAGGCGCGCTGCGCTATGTGGGCAACCCCGAGCTGATCTCACGCACGCATTTCGCGCGCTTTCTTGTCGAGGCCGGCCACTGCAGCGATGTCTCCGAGGTGTTCCGCCGCTATCTGGCCGAGGGCAAGCCGGGCTATGTGCCGCACCGCTGGGCGGCGCTTGGCGATGCGCTGCGCTGGATACGCGAGGCCGGCGGCTTGGCGGTGATCGCCCATCCGGCCCGCTACGGCTTCACGCCCACCGAGGAATACGCGCTGATCACCGAGTTCATCGGCCATGGCGGCCGTGGCATCGAGGTGGTGACCGGCAGCCACAGCGCCGCCGAGGCGGTGAAATACGCCGACACCGCACTGGAGTTCGGCCTGCTGGCCTCGCGCGGCTCCGACTTCCACAGCCCCGAGGAAAGCCACACCGACCTGGGCACGCTGCCGCAGCTGCCCGGCAAGCTGACGCCGGTGTGGGAAGCGCTGACGGCGCGCATCCATCGCCCCGCCGCGCTGGCCTCGGCATGAGCGCGGCAGGCGCACGCCAGCAGCACGCCGCGCTGGGCATCGCGCTGATCGTGCTGGCTGCCAGCTGCTTCGCCAGCATGGACAGCATCACCCGCCACCTCGGCGGCCTGTTGCCGGTGCTGCTGATCCTCTGGGTGCGCTACGGTTTTCAGGCCGTCGTGATGGCGGTCTGGCTGGGTGTGGCGGCGCTCAAGCGCGGCAACGCCAGCCCCTTCGCCGCCGCACATCCGCGCTTCCAGGCGGTACGCGGCCTGCTGCTGCTGGCCACCAGCGCGATGAGCTTCTATGGCGTGCAGTACATGCCGGTGGCCGAGTTCACCGCGATCAATATGCTCACGCCGGTGCTGGTGACACTGCTCGCTGCGCTGTTGCTGCACGAGCCGGTCTCGCGCCTGCGCTGGGCGCTGGTGATCGGCGGCTTTGCCGGCGCGCTGATTGTGATCCGCCCCGGCAGCGGGCTGTTCGGCTGGGCAGTGGTGTTCCCGCTCGCCGGCGCGCTGACCTACGCCAGCTTCCAGATCCTCACCGCCAAACTGTCCGCGCTTGAGAGCCCTTACACGACGCACTTCTACACCGGCCTGACCGGCGCAGTGGCGTTGAGCGTCATCCTGGCTTTCGCGCCGATCGACCTGGCCGCCACGCTGGGCAGTGCCCCCGCCGGCCAGCTGGGCCTGATGCTGGCCATAGGCGCGCTGGGCACCGTAGGCCACCTGCTGCTGATCCTGGCCCTGGGCCTGGCCCCCACCGGCACATTGATGCCCTTCATGTACGCGCAGATCGGCGTGGCAGCGGCGATAGGCTGGCTGGCCTTCGACCATCTGCCCGACGGCTGGGCCTGGGTGGGCATGGCGGTGGTCTCGGCCTGCGGCGCCACCGCTGCGTGGCTGAACGTGCGCCGCGCGCAGCCGCAGCGAGCGGCCTCGCCGGTGGCGCTGGACACCATGGCCGACTGAAACCGGCGGCCCGCGCCCTGCCGGGCGCGGTGGGTCACCGGCGGGACGCACCCGGCAGATCGCCCTGGCTAAGATGATCGAATGAGCCTGACGACTGCGCTGCCCTCCACCACCGCCCTGTTCGAGGCCATGGCCGATGCGGTGTACCTGATCGACCCGGCCGACTCCAGCATCCTCTGGGGCAACCGGCCAGCTTGGGAAATGCTGGGACTGGCGCCTGACGATGTGCTGAACCACAGCGTGCTGAGCCTGCAGAAGGACGTCACCGGCCTGCCGCAGTGGTCGGACATCGCCGAGGCGATACGCGCTGCCACGCCCTGCTTCACCTTCGTCGGCCGACACCGCCACGCAGCGGGCCATGAGGTGGCCGTCGAGGTCAACACCTCGGTGCTGCATGCGGACGGCCGCGAGTACTTCCTCTCCGTCGCCCGCGACATCAGCCGGCGCCTGGCGCTGGAAGGCGAGCTGCGCTCGCGCGAGCAGCAGCTGTGGTTCGCGCTGAACGAGGCGGCCGACGGCCTGTGGGACTGGAACATCGCCAGCGGCGAGCTCTTCTTCAGCCCGCAGCTCAAGCGCATGCTGGGCTACGGCCCCGACGAGATGGCACCGGTGCTAGCAACCTGGCGCGACAACATCCATCCCGACGATTCGCCGCGCGTCGTCGCGCTGCTGCAGGAGCACCTAGACGACCGTCTGGTGCGCTTCGAGGCCGAGTACCGGCTGCGCAACCGCAACGGCGTGTATCGCTGGGTGCACGACATCGGACGCGTCTGCGACCGCGACGCCGACGGCCGGCCCACGCGGGCGGTGGGCATGGTGCAGGACATCACCGAGCGCAAGCAGCTCGAGGAAAGACTGCGCAGCCTCGCCTCCAGGGACCCGCTGACCGGCCTGCCGAACCGGCGCCACGGCATGGCCTATCTGGAGGCCGAGCTGGCACGCGCGCAGCGCCAGGGTCAGTCGGTCGGGCTGGCGATGATTGACGTGGACCACTTCAAGGCAGTCAACGACCTGCACGGCCACGATGTCGGCGACCATGTGCTGTGCCGCGTCGCCGCGGCGCTGGCCAGCGCCGGGCGCGCCAGCGACATGGTCTGCCGCTGGGGCGGCGAGGAGTTCGTCATCATCGCCCCCGACACCGAGCTCGCGCAGATGGCCACCGTGGCCGAGAAGGCGCGCCTGGCGGTGCGCGAGGCCTTCACGCCGGACACCGGGCTGCAGCCGGTGACCATCAGCGTGGGCGTGTCGGCGGCCCAGGGCACTGCGGCGGTGGCCAAGCGGCTGATCGCCGATGCCGATCTCGCGCTATACGAAGCCAAGAAGAGCGGCCGCGACCGCGTCGTCCGCGCCGACACCTGAAGTCGGGACCTGCGGCGTAGCGGCCGGCGGCACAATGCCGCCATGGCCCAGACTTTTGAAGTCCACCCCGACAACCCGCAGGCCCGCTTCCTGCGCCAGGCGGCGCAGATCCTGCACCAGGGTGGCATCGGCGCGATCCCGACCGATTCCAGCTACGCGCTGGTCTGCCACCTGGACGACAAGGCCGCGGCGGAGAGCCTGCGCCGCATCCGCGGCGTCGACGACAAGCACCACCTCACGCTGCTGTGCCGCGACCTCAGCGAACTCGCCAGTTACGCGCGCGTGGACAACCGCCAGTACCGCCTGCTCAAGCACGCCACGCCGGGACCCTTCACCTTCATCCTCGAGGCGACCAAGGAAGTGCCGCGTCGCTTGTCGCACCCGTCGCGCCGTACCATAGGCCTGCGCGTGCCCGACCACAAGGTCACGCAGGAGCTGCTCGCCATCTTCGGCCAGCCGCTGCTGGCCACCACGCTGATCCCACCCGGCGAGAGCGAACCGCTCAACGACGCCCATGAGATCGAGGCGCGCTTCGACAAGCTGCTGCAGCTGATCATCGATGCCGGCGCCTGCCCCATGCAGCCGACCACCGTGGTCGACATGACGGGTGACGAGCCCGAGATCGTGCGGTTGGGCCGCGGCGATCCTGCGCAGCTGGGACTGTGAAGCGACGGCGGCCCACTCCGTGGCGCCGCGGCATGGCCGCGACGCGCCCTTCCACCTGGACCGGCCCGGTGGCCTTGCTCACAAGCACCGCCTGCGGCGCAAGGAGACACGCTTGACCCCGCTGTGCCTCGGCCGACGGCGCTTGGTCGCCTTGCCTATCCCCGCGCTGCTGGTGGCCGCGCTGGGCGCCGCCGCTGGCGCGAACGCGCTGGCGCAGCCGGCCGGCAAGACGCTGCGCGTGATCGTGCCCTTCACGCCCGGCGGCTCCACCGACATCCTGGCGCGTGCCGTCGGCAACCGGCTCGCACAAGGCCTGGGCCTGAGCCTGCTCGTCGACAACAAGCCCGGCGCCGGCGGCTCGCTGGGCGCGGCCGAGGCAGCCAAGGCCGAGCCTGACGGCAGCACGCTGCTGATGGGCCACATCGGCACGCTGGCGGTGAACCCGGCGCTCTACCCTCGACTGGGCTACGACCCGTTGAAGAGCTTCGTGCCGGTGGCCTGCGTGGCCCGCGTCCCCAACGTGCTGGTGGTCCATGCCAACGCGCCCTACCGGACGCTGAAGGACTTCATCGCGCAGGCGCGCGCCAAGCCCGGCACCTTGAGCTATTCGTCGGGCGGCAATGGCAGCGCCGCGCACATCAGCTTCGAGTACCTGAAGCTGCGCACGCAAAGCTTCATGCTGCACATCCCCTACCGCGGCACCGCCCCCTCGGTGAACGACCTGCTCGGCGGGCAGGTGGACGCCACCTTCACCGGCGCGCCGGCGGTGCTGCCGCATATCCGCTCGGGACGGCTGCGCGCGCTGGCGGTCTCCAGTGCGCAGCGCATCCCGGCGCTGCCGCAGGTGCCCACCGTGGCGGAGAGCGGCTACCCCGGCTTCGAGGCCGACCAGTGGTACGGCTTCGTCGCGCCGGCCGGCACGCCGCCGGCGGTGGTCGCGCGGCTGAATGCCGCGATCAATGCGGCGCTGCAGGACCCCAGCGTGGCGCAGCAGCTGGCCGCCGAAGGCGCGATCCCGATGCCGACCACGCCCAAGGCCTTCGGCGAACTGATCGCGCGCGAGATCCCGCGCTGGGCCGAAGTCGTGCGAGCCGGCAAGGTCCGGCCGGACTGAGTGCACCCCGACAAGGAGCTTCATTGATGCTGATGCGCCACCTGTGCCGCACCCTGGCCACCCTCGCCCTGCTGTCCCTCGGCACCACTGGACTGCAGGCGCAGCCCACCTATCCCGAGCGCGCGATCTCGCTGGTCGTGCCCTTCGGACCTGGCGGCATCGCCGACGTCACCGCGCGCGCGGTGGCCGAGTCTATGGCCAAGACCCTGGGCCAGCCGGTGGTGGTGGAGAACAAGCCCAGCGCCGGCAGCATCGTCGCCACGCAGGCGGTGGCCAGCGCCAAGCCCGACGGCCACACGCTGCTGCTGCTCAGCAACGGCAATGCGGTCAGCGTGAACCTGTTCAAGAAGCTGCCCTACGACACGCTCAAGGACCTGCAGCCGGTATCGACGCTGGGCTTCTTCGACCTCGGCGTGTTCACCTCGGCCAAGTCGCGCTACGCGAACCTGAAGCAGTTGCTCGATGCGGCCAAGGCCAATCCGGGCAAGCTGACCATAGGCACGATCGCAGTGGGCAGCACGCAGCATCTGGCCGCCAAGCTCTTCGAGACCGAGGCCGGCGTGGACCTGCTGGTCGTGCCCTACAAGAACTCGCCCGCGCTGCTGACCGCGCTGATCGCCGGCGAAGTCGACATGGCCACCGAGATCGTCGGCCCGATGCTGGGCCAGACCAGCGCCGGCACGGTGCGCGCGCTGGCGGTCAGCGCCGAGCGCCGCAATGCCGCGCTGCCCGATGTGCCCACCGCGCAGCAGGCCGGCGTGGCCAACTACAAGGTCGCGTCATGGAACGCCATCGCGGTGCCGGCCGGCACGCCCGGCCCGGTCGTCGAGCGGCTGAACCGCGCGATCCGCGAGGCGCTGGCCTCGCGGGCCGTGCAGGCCAAGCTGGAGAAGGCCGGCATGCGCTACCAGGCCAGCACGCCGGCCGAAGCGCAGGCGCTGCTGGCCAGCGAGATCAAGCGCTGGGGCGAGGTGATCCGCCGCGCGAAGATCGAGCTCGAGTGAGCCGCCTTCGCTAAGCAATCGCTTCAGCGCCCGCGCAGGATCTCGACGATGCGCGGGCGGTCGAAGCCCAGCACGGTGTGGTTGCGCACGACGAAGGTCGGCGTGCCGCCGGCGCCGCGCGCCTGGTACTCGGCCATGCAGGCCCCGTCGCGCTCGACCAGGCATTCGCGGAAGGGCACCTGCTGCTCGGTCAGCCAGGCATGGGCGCGCTTGCAGAACACGCAGGTCTCCGACGAGATCATCAGGATGTCGCCGGGCCGCGCCAGCGCGCGCAGCTGCTCGGCCTGATCCTCGGCCTGGCGACCGCCGGCCCATTTCGTCAGCGCATAGAAGCCCGCCACCAGGGCGAGCAGCACCCAGAGATCCTTGCGAGCGAGCAGCGATGGCTTCATGGCGGCGCCATCTTAGCCAGCCGCGCCGGGCGGCTCAGGCAGGTACGCGATAGTCCGTCGGCCCCATCAGGTCGATGCCGCAGGCCAGGCCCTCGACCCAGGCTATGAATTCCTTCACCGCCTCGCCGGCCATCGGCGCGCCGTGCTGCGGCACGATCATCGCGATGTCCAGCTCGCGCACCATCGCCGCCCACAGGCGCAGCACCTTGTTGCTGACCATGTAGCGGCGATGGAAGGCTTCCATGCGCGGCAGGTGCTCGCGCAGCCACGTCACCGGCCTGGCCGGGTCCAGGCCCACGCCCAGCGAGGCGCCGAGGTCGCCAGAGAAGAGGATCTTCGACACCGGGTCGTAGAACTGGAAATTGCCTTCGGCGTGCATGAAGTGCGCCGGCAGCGCCCAGAGCTCGAAGGCGTCGCCGCCCTCGCCCAGGCGCAGGCGCGCGCCGGCATCGGGCAAGCCGACGATGCGGCCCACGGTCTTGCCGGGCTTGCAGAAGTGCGGAACGAAGCGTTCCCAGACTCTGGAGATGTAGACCTTGGCGTCGCTGGTGGTGGTCATCCAGCGGTCCAGCGAGGCGATGATGTCCGGGTCCGCATGCGAGGCCAGGATGGCCGCGAGCTTGTGCGGCGCCAGATGCTGGCTCAGGCCCAGGTATAGCTCGTTGTAGGCCAGGTTGCCGCCCGGATCGAGGATGGCCCCCGAGCCGCCGTGCACGATGAGGAACTGGTTGCTCTGCACCGCCTCGCCGCCCTCGGCGTCGTGCAGGTCGCTGAACATCAGGCACAGATGGTGTCCCTGACGGAACAGCTCGATCGACATGGGCAACTCCCGCTCCCTGTGAGTGAGCGGGCAGTCTAGGAGGCCGGCGCTGACGCGGGCTTGAGCCCAGTCAAGCCTCGACGGCTCGGCCAGCCAGCCACAGCAGCCTTTCAGCTGCTGTGTGCGGGCTCAGAGGATCAGACCGCCGCCGTGACGACGATCTCGATCTTCCACTCCGGCTTGGCCAGGTCGGCCTTGACGGTGGCGCGCGGCGGCGTGTGGCCGGGCACGACCCAGGCTTCCCAGACTTCGTTCATCGCGGCGAAGTCGGCCAGGTCCTTGATGAAGATCTGCGCGCGCAGGATCTTGCTCTTGTCACTGCCGGCGCGGGCCAGCAGCGTGTCGATGGCGGCGAGCACCTGGCGGGTCTGGCCCTTGATGTCCTGGCTGCCGTCCTCGGCGATCTGTCCAGCCAGATAGACCGTGCCGTTGTGCACGGCCATCTCGGACATGCGTGCGCCGACGTCGAAGCGCTGGATGGAACTGGTGGTCGTCATTTGCTGTTCTTGCCTTTGGGTTTGGAATGGTGGTGCGAGTGGCCGGGCTGCTTGGGGCCCACGCCATGCGGATGCTTCTTGCTGCTGCCCGCGGGCGGCGTCGCTCCGGCGGCGGCGCCGGACTTCTGGCCGATCTTGCTCTCGGTGCCGGCGAGCAGCTTGCGGATATTGGCCTCGTGGCGCCAGATCAGCAGCAGGCCCATCAGGCCGGCCGCCAGCGTGATCGGCCCGCCGCCCCAGATCAGCATCTGGTAGAAGGGTGCGAACACCGCCGCGACGATGGCCGCCAGCGAAGAGTAACGCGTGAAGTAGGCGACGATCAGCCAGGTGGCCAGCGTCGCGGCGCCGAGCAGCGGGTTCAGCGCCAGCAGCACGCCAGCCGCGGTGGCCACGCCCTTGCCGCCTTCGAACTTGAAGAACACCGGCCACAGATGGCCGAGGAAGGCGCCCAGACCCACCAGCGACGCCGTGCCCTCGCCCAGGCCCAGCGGCGCGCCCCACAGCACGACGGCCAGCACCGGCAGATAGCCCTTCAGCGCATCGAACACCAGCGTGAGGATGGCGGCCTTCTTGTTGCCCGAGCGCAGCACATTGGTGGCGCCGGGATTGCCCGAGCCATAACTGCGCGGGTCGGACAGACCCATCATCTTGCTGATGATGACCGCGAAGGACAGCGAGCCGATCAGATAGCCGGCCACGGCAGCCAGCATTGGGAAAAGCGGGGTGTTTTGCATGGGGCACTATTCTGCACCGGCCTCGGCCGCCGCCCCGCCGGCGCTGCCGCCGCCACTACTGCCCAGCGCGCAATGCACCGGCCTGGCCTGCAGCAGCTCGGTCAGCACCGACGGCGCGATGCCGACCAGATAGCCGCGCCGGCCGCCGTTGATGCAGATGCGCTGCAGATCGAGGATGCTCGCCTCCACATACACCGGCATGGCCTTGCGCGTGCCGAAGGGGCTGGTGCCGCCGACCAGATAGCCGCTGTGCCGCTGCGCCACCTCGGGCTTGCAGGGCTCGACCTTCTTGCAGGGGATCTGCCGCGCCAGCTCCTTGGTGCTCACCTGGCAGTCGCCATGCATCAGCACGATCAGTGGCTGGGCCTTCTCGTCCTGCATCACCAGGGTCTTGACCACCTCATGCTCGGGCACGCCCAGCTGGCGCGAGCTCTCGGCAGTGCCGCCATGGTCCACGTAGTCGTAGACATGCTCGGTGAAGCCGATCTTGTGGCGGCGCAGGAACTGCGTGGCCGGCGTCTCGCTGACATGCGCGCCGGCGCCCTCTTTGCTCTTCTTGGACATGGCCGGGATTTTCGCTCAGCGCGCCCGGCCCCTGGTCGCTCAGCGTCCGCGGCGGCGGGTCGAGACGCCGACCCCAGCCAGCCCCAGCGCGACCAGCGCGAGGCTGGCCGGCTCCGGCACCGGGTACATCGCATCGACGGCGGCACGGGCCAGGTCCGGGTAGTTGCTGAAGATGCCGTCGACGCCCCAGCCGAGGATGGTTTCGTAGCTCTTGCCTGAAGAGGCCATCAGCGTATCGGTGGTCAGCGTGTAGGCATGCACCAGCAGGCCGGCGGCATGCAGTTGATCCACGCACTGCTGCGTCATGTTGGCGATGCTGGTGCCCACGCCGTCGGCGATCTGCTTGATCGCGGCCGCATTGGCGCCGGCGGTCTGGCAGTTGGTGATCAGGTAGGCCACCGGAAGGTCGTCCACATTGTTGGCGCTGTCGCTCAGGTAGCGCACCACCGTCTCGTCGAAGGACTGCAGAAAGACGTTGTTGTGGTCACCATTGAAGAAGCCCTGGTACTTGGGGTCGCGCAGCTGCGAGAGCATGGCCGCGGCCATGGCCAGGTTGTAGGCACTGTTGCCGGTAATCGTCTTGATTTCCGGATAGACGCCAACGATGGTGCCATCAGCCAGGTAAAGGCTGTAGGCGTAGTCCAGCACATCGCCGAAGGTGGCGATGGCGAAGCTGTCGCTGCTGCCGTAGTAGCCATTGCCGACCCTGGAGTAGCCGGCCGTGCCGACCTCGTCACCGCGCGACGTGGCTTTCAGGGCAAGAACCTGCGCCAGGCTCAAGCCATCGATATTGGTGTCGACCGTAGCGCTGGTGGTGTTCTTCAGGTTGCGGTCATGACGCGCAACCAGCTTGCCATCGGCAGTCATGAACAGGTCCGGCTCGATGAAGTCAGCGCCCATGCCCACTGCCAGCTTGTACGAGGCCATCGTGGACTCGGGCAGGTAGCCACTCGCTCCACGATGGGCGATGACGATAGGCTTGTCGACCAGCGGACCGGCGACAGCAAGGCTGGGGGCGACGATGGCAGCGACCGCGGCAAGGCGGGCGCAGAGCTTGACGAAATTCACGGCGGGCTCCGAACGTAAGTGCAAGTGAAGTGGGCGAGCGGCAAGACCAGGCCGCGCCGGCCGGGTAAATCCCGACCCAACGCGATGACTGCCGCCGTGAATTAGTTCACTCTTTCGTTATCGGCCGATGACGGTGGCGTGACAGCGCCGTCGTCCCACCTGCGCCGCGCTTCACTGCCCCGGGTCGCGGATCTCCCAGCGGATCTTGTCGATCTCGGCGAGCAGCTCGGGCGCGAACGTCGTGCCCCAGGCGTCGATGTTCTCGTCGAGCTGCGCGAGGCTGGTCACGCCGATGATGGTGGAGGCGGTCACCCAGCGCGTGTAGCACCAGGCCAGGGCCATGCGCGTCGGCGTCAGGCCATGCTCGAGTGCCAGCGCGTTGTAGCGCCGGGCCGCTTGCAGCGTGGCCGGGCGACCCCAGCGCTGCTTCTTCATGCTGTCGAAGATCGCCATGCGGCCGGGCTTGGCGGGATCGTCCAGGCCGCGCTCGTCGTACTTGCCGGTCAGCGTGCCGAAGCCCAGCGGCGAATAGGCCAGCAGGCTGACGCCATGGCGGTGCAGCGATTCGTCCAGGCCGTTGTCCACCACGCGGTTGACCAGCGAATACGGGTTCTGCACCGAGACGATGCGCGGCAGGCCATGCTGCTCGGCCAGGCGCACGAACTCACCGACGCCATAGGGTGTCTCGTTGGACACGCCGATATGACGCACCTTGCCGGCCTTCACCAGCTGCTGCATCGCCTCGAGCTGTTCATGGATCGTCGCGATGCCGGCGGCCTCCTTGGTCGGGTCGAAGTAGACGCCGCCGAACATCGGCACCGCGCGGTTGGGCCAGTGGATCTGGTAGAGGTCGATCACCTCGGTCTGCAGGCGCGCCAGGCTGTCCTCGCAGGCCTTGACGATGTCGGCCGCGCGCAGATCGGCGCTGCCGTCGCGGATCCAGTTGTAGCCACGCGCCGGGCCGGCCACCTTGGTGGCCAGCACGATCTTCTCGCGCATGCCGGGCCGCGCGGCCAGCCAGCGACCGATGATCTGCTCGGTCAGCGAATAGGTCTCGGCGCGTGCCGGCACCGGGTACATCTCGGCGGTGTCGATGAAGTCGACGCCGCGCGCCACCGCGTGGTCGAGGATGGCATGGCTGGTCGCCTCGTCCACCTGCTCGCCGAAGGTCATCGTGCCCAGGCAGATGCGGCTCACGCTCAGCGCCGAGCGGCCCAGCTTGGTCTTCTCTTCAATCATTCGAGTGGACTCCTTATTCCAATGTGCAGCAGCGCCCAGGGCGCATTTCGGGCGCAAGTGTGCAGCAAGCGCTGCAGCCCTGCCTGCGTGGCGCCGACAATGCAGCATGCCTTTCGCACCCTGGACACGACGCGCCGCGCTCGGACTGCCGCTTCAGCTCTTGCTCGCCTCCAAGGCCCGCAGCGCGGCGCCACCCGCCAGCAGCGCCTGGCTGAACGCCGATGGCCGCCCCAGCGCCCAGGCCCGGCAAGCCCTGAGCCTGCTGGCGGAAGCGGCCAGCCATGGCCTGGAGCCGCAGGACTACGGCCTGGCCACGCTGCAGCAGGCGCTGCACCTGGCCGAGCAGCAGCCCACCCATGGCCCGGCGCTGGCCGCCGCGCTGGACGGTGCGCTGCAGCGCTATCTGCGCGAGCTGCACCAGGGCCGCGTGGACCCGCGCCGCCTGGGCCAGGACTTCGAACCACCCGCGCATCGCGGCGAGCCAGCCTTCGACGCCGCTGCACGGCTGCGCGAGGCGCTGGCGGCGCAGCGCCTGCCCGACGCGGTGCGCGCGGCTGCGCCGCAGCTGCCGCTCTATGAGCAGCTGCGCAGCGCGCTGGCCCAGTTGCGCGCGCTCGGCGAGCATGCGCCCGGCTGGGAGCAGCCGCTGCCGCCGCTGCCCCGTTCGCCCAAGTCGCGCGCGCCAGCCAAGCTGGAGCCAGGGCAGGACTGGGCCGGCGTTCAGCAGCTGGCGCAGCGCCTGCAGGCGATGGGCGACCTGGCCGCGCAGGCAGCGCCGCCCACACGCTATGACGGCGAGCTCGTCGCCGCGCTGACGCGCTTTCAGCAGCGCCATGGCCTGGAGGCTGATGGCGTGATCGGTCGCGCCACCGTCGCAGCGCTGGAGGTCACACCAGCCCAGCGCGCCCGCCAGGTGGAGCTGAACCTGGAGCGGCTGCGCTGGACGCCGCTGATGCAGGCGCCTCGCATGGTGACGATCAACATCCCCGAGTTCACGTTGCGCGCCTACGAACAGGACAGGAACGGCAGCATCGTCGTGCGCGAGACGATGAAGGTCATCGTCGGCAAGGCCATGGACACGCAGACGCCGGTGTTCGACGAGGCGATGCGCTTCATCGAGTTCAGTCCGTTCTGGAACGTGCCGCCGTCGATCGCGCGCAAGGAGACCGTGCCGACGCTGCGCCGCGACCCGGGCTACCTGACGCGCGAGGAGATGGAGTTCGTCCGCGCCGACGGCCGCATCTCCACCGAGGTTTCGGCCGAAGCGCTGGCCGAGGTGCTGGCCGGCCGCGCGCGCATCCGCCAGCGCCCTGGCGCGAAGAATGCGCTGGGCGGCATCAAGTTCGTCTTTCCCAACCGCGACAACATCTATCTGCACCACACGCCGGCGGTGACGCTGTTCTCGCGCAGCCGGCGCGATTTCAGCCATGGCTGCATACGCGTGGAGCAGCCGCTGCGCCTGGCGATGTTCGTGCTGAAGAACATGCCCGAATGGACCGAGGCGCGCGTGCAGGCGGCAATGGACAGCGGCCGCATGCAGGTCTTGAAGCTGGCCGAGCCCATCCCGGTGCTGATCGCCTATGGCACCGCACTGGTCAAGCAGGGCCGGCTACACTTCTACCCGGACCTCTACGGTCATGACCGCCGGCTTGACGAGGCGCTGCTGCAGCAACAGCGCGCACGCTGAGCTTCTCCCCCGACGTCTTCCTGCCAGCAGTACCCGCATGAACGACCGCAAGCACGACGATCCCGGCGCCCTGACCAGGCACACTGGCAGCCACTGCCGCCGCGGTTTTCTGCGCCGCAGCCTGGAGCTGACGGCGGTAGCCGGCGTGGTCGGCGCCACTGGGGTGCGGCCGGCGCAGGCCTCGATCAAACCTGACGCCACGGCGGCCTCGGGAAACGTCGAGCGTTCGCTGGCCTTCGTGCACACGCATACCGGCGAGCGCATCGAGCTCGTCTATGCCGCGGGCAACGAGTTCGACACGGTCGCGATGGAGCGGCTCAACCATTTCCTGCGCGATCACTACAGCGGCGAGGTCGGCCGCATGGACCCGCAGCTCTTCGATCTGCTGCACGCGCTGCGCGCACGCGTCGGTGCGCAGCTGACCGGCCGCGGCGCCTTCGAGGTGATCTCGGCCTACCGCAGCCCGGTCACGAATGCCAATCTCCGCAGCAGCCGTTCGGGCGGCGTGGCGAAGAACAGCCTGCACATGCAGGGCCGCGCCATGGACATCCGCCTGCCCGGCGTGCCGCTGGCGGCGCTGCGCCTGGCCGCGCTGTCGCTGCGCGCCGGCGGCGTGGGCTACTACCCCAGGGACGGCTTCGTCCACGTGGACACCGGCGCGGTGCGCAGCTGGCAGGGCTGAGCCCGGGCACAGACAGTCCTGAGGACTGAGCCCGGACACGGACAGTCCTGAGGACTGTTCGTGCCTGGCGAAGGCCGTGACCGTCCCGGTCCCGGCTCGGCTCGGTCCTGACTCAGTGCAGCAGGCAGTGGCAGTAGACGAAGTGCTGGATCGCCCCTGACGGCGTGCGGTGCGATTCGCTCAGGTGCTCGATCAGTTCGAACCGGCCGCCGAACTGCGCATGCAGCTCGCCCGGCGCATAGCGCATCACCGGCAGTCCGCTGCACTGCTCCGGACCGTCCGGCGCGAAGGCGGCGACGATCACATGGCCGCCCGGCCGCACCGCGCGGCGCACGCGTTCGACATAGGCCGCGCGCTGCGCCGCCTCGGTGAGGAAATGGAACACCGCGCGGTCGTGCCAGATGTCCCAGCGGCGCTCGGGCAGCGCCACTTGCGTGATGTCGCCCTCGATCCATTCGACGCGGCCGGCGGCCTTGTCCAAGCGTGCGGCCGCCAGCTCCAGCGCGGTGCGCGAGATGTCCAGCACTGACAGGCCGAAGCCTTCAGGCGCAGCGAGCAGATCGTCCACCAGCGTGGACGCGCCGGCGCCGACGTCGATCAGCTGCAGGCCCTGACGGCCCGCGGCGATGCCGCGGATCAGCGCCAGCGACTGCTCGGCATGGGCCTGGAACCAGCTGACCGAATCGGCCGCCTTGGTCTGGTAGACCTGTTCCCAGTGGCTCTTGCGCGGATCGGGCTGTTGTCTGGCGTTCACGAGGACGGCTCCTGCTGCGATGACGGCGACCACGATTCTCGCCGCCAGCGGCCTGTCGTGCAGCTCAGAAGCGCGTCTCGGTTTCGCGCTGCGCCCAAGCCGGCGCATCGGGTGCGTCGCAAACCACCTGGTTGCGGCCGCCGTGCTTGGCCGCATAGAGCGCCTTGTCGGCCGCGGCGACCAGCTGCTCGGCCAGCTCCGGCGCCGCCCGCCCTGCCGGCGCGTCGCCCAGCATGGCCAGGCCGATGGAGATCGTGACGCCGGCATCCTCGCCACCAGCCAGCAGGCGTCGCTCGGCGATGCTGGCGCGGATGCGCTCAGCCACCTCGCGCGCGAAGAAGCCTGGCGCCCGCGGCAGCAGCACGACGAACTCCTCGCCACCGTAGCGCGCGATGGTGTCGCCGGCACGCAGCTGGCTGCTGATCGCCTCGCCCACGGTACGCAGCACCTCGTCGCCGGTCTGGTGGCCGAAGCGGTCGTTGATCTGCTTGAAGCGATCGATGTCCAGGAACATGCAGGCCAGCGGATGGCGGTAGCGCCGCGCCTGGCTGATCTCCACCGCGCAGCGATGCTCGAAATAACGCCGGTTGTGCACGCCTGTGAGCACGTCGGTCAGGCCCGCGAGCTTGAGGCGCTCCTGGTTCAGCGCGCTTTCCAGGCAGACGGCGACGATACCGGCCAGGCGCTCGAGGAAGCGTGTGCCGGCATCGCTGTCGTAGCGATCGCGGCGCATGCTGCCGAAGTGCAGGCTGCCGATCAGCTCGCCATGACGCGTCAGCGGCAGCAGGGCCACCGAGGCCAGGCCGCGGCCTTGGCCGCCGAACAGCGCCGCATGCGGGCCCTCGGCGTAGGCACCCAGCCAAGGCTGGGGCGTGTCGCCGTACAGCAGCTGCAGCGCATAAGAGGTCTGGCTGAGGTGCAGGCCCTCCAGCAGCTGCGGCGAGCTGTCGCGCAGCTCGGCCTCGAGGATGCGGCGCACCTCATGCTCGGGGTCCAGCAGGGTCAGCGTGACCGCCTCGATGCCGAAAGCCAGCTTGTACTCGCCCAGCAGCAGACGCAGCAGCTCGGCCACCGAGCGCGCGCCGATCAGGCGGTGCTCGAGCTGCTCGAAGCGCAGCATCTTCTCCTCGTTGGCGCGCGCCTCGCGCAGCAGGGTATCGAGCTGGCGTCGCAGCGCCAGGTTCTCCGCTTGCAGGTCACTGTGCATCGTGTCTGTCGTCCTCGCCGGTCGCGCCGCGCTGTCCTGCGGCAGCTCACCCTGGTCCTGTCCCCGGCCCCGACTGTATCGGCACTTCAGCCCGGGCTCGGACGCCGCAGGGCCTTGCTGTGACGCGGCATCGCAGCGCGACGCGGGTTGCCTCAATTGACTTATTGTTTTACGATAATCTTTGTTGATAAGACAAAAAAACCGCCATGAGCCCCACACCGCTTCCTCGGACCAGCCTGCAGCGCGTGCGCACACTCGCACGCTGGGTGCGCGCCTTGTGCCTGCTCGGCATGGCGCTGTGCATCACTGCCCCGCTGCTGATGTGGGGCCAGCCCGAGCTGGTGGCCGACGTGGTGCACCGCCACTGGGGCATTGCCGAGACGTCGCCGCTGCGACTGGACGCTCAGGCCCGGCTGCTCGGGCTGCTGGCCAGCCTGGCGCCCGCGCTGCTGCTCGGCCTGGCATTGCATCAGGTCTGGGCCCTGTTCGGCCGCTATGCGCGGGGCGACATCTGGTGCGCGCAGAGCATCACCCATCTGCGCCGCGCCGCGCTGGCCCTGACCGCGCTGGCACCGGCACTGCCGCTGTCCAAGACGCTGGCGGTGCTGGCGCTCACGCTGGGCAACCCGCCGGGCCAGCGCATGCTGCACTTCGGTCTGGGCTTGCAGGACCTGCTGGCCCTGCTGCTGGGCCTGATGCTGCTGGCCGTGGCCACGGTGATGGCCGAGGCAGTGCGCATGGCCGAAGAAAACGCGGAATTTGTCTGATGCCCATCGTCGTCACCTTGGACCTGATGCTGGCGCGACGCAAGATGCGGTCGCGCGAGCTGGCTGAGAGGATCGGCATCACCGAGGCCAATCTGTCGCTGCTGAAGTCCGGCAAGGTGCGCGGCGTGCGCTTCGAGACGCTGGCGGCGATCTGCGCGGCGCTGGACTGCCAACCCGGCGAGCTGCTGGCCTACCAGCCAGGCCCCGAGGACGAGCGGGACACCTGAGGCCGTGCGCATGGACCTGCAGCGTCGACCGATTCAAGCGGGCAGCCTGCTGCTGGCCACCCTGCTCCATGGCCTGGCGCTGCTGGGCCTGCTGGCCGGACTGCGCCAGCACCCGCCCGCGCAGACTGCACAGGCTCAGGCGGGCGTGCTGATCCTGCTGCCGCCGCGGGCCAGCCACACGGCAGGCCCGCCCTTGCAGACCAGCAGGCCGGCCTTGGCGCCCCGCTCGGCCGTCGCGCCAGCCGAACAGGCCGCGCCGGCGACGGCAGCGGCCGCAGCGATCACGACGAGCGAGCCGGCCGCCCCTGCGAGGTCCGCGCTTTCCGCAGCCCAGGCGGCCAGCACGCCGGACCCGGCACCGCCGACGCAGCCCTCCCTGCTCGACAGCGAAGCCACGCGGCGGGCGGTGCGCATGGCCACGCGCGAGCCGCTGCTGTCCGAGCGCGCCGCCATGGCCAGCGACGATCCCGGCCGGCTCAATGCACAACAGCGACTGAGTCAGCAGATGGCGCAGGCAGCCGACGGCGACTGTCTGAAGGGCGAATTCGCCGGCAGCGGCATGGGCCTGCTGAGCCTGCCCTTCTGGCTGGCGGCAGAAGCACGCGGCAAATGCCGGCGCTGATGCGAAAGAAACCACTACGCCAACCCTGGCGACCCGGAAGGAGGACTCACGATGACTGGCAACAGAACCCTGGCCGCCTGCGCCACGCTACTGATGGCCGGCGCCGCCTTTGCCACCGCGCCGCAAGCACCTGCCGCCGCGGCCAGCGTGGCCCAGTTGGGCGAGGTGAGCGTTGCGCTGGTGAAGGACCCGGCCATCCTGCCCTATGCGCGCATCAACAAGCTGCTGGCCGGCCTGCAGCAGCATGGCCAGGGGCTGGTGCGCATCGATTTCGAGCTGCGCGGCAAGGAGACTGGCAAGACCTCGGCACACGAACCGCGGCTGGCGGTGCTCAGCGAGGAGCGCACGCTGAACGTGCCGCGCAACGCCAAGGGACGTTTCGAGCTGCCGGTGCTGCCCGAGGCTGAAGCCAAGGGCGCCGACCTGGCCAGCAACCTGCCCAAAGGCAGCGCCGAACTGCGCGGCCACCTGCAGCTGACGACGCAGCCCGAGCAGCTCGACATGGCGACGGTGCGCCGCATCGTCAATGTGTCGCGCACGCTGCGCGCCGAGCTGCTGCCCTGGTACCTGCGCTGGCTGTTCCCGCAGGTGGAAGGCGTGCGGATCTGCAGCGCGCAGCCACAGTGGGAACTGGAATGGCGCGAACCGTCGAGCCAGCGCCTGGTGGGCCTGGGGCTGCAGCCCGACCCGCTGGACCGCGACCCCGATGCGGCACCCGGCATGCCCGGCGGCCAGTGCACCACGCTCACCGGCCAGGAGCCCTGGCCCGACGCAGCGCGGCTGCTAGCGCCGGCGGATGCACGGCTCAGCGTGCGGGTGGCGCGGCCGGCCTGATCGGCCGGACTGCCGTCAGGCGCGCTGCCGCGCCCGCTCCTCTTCCTGCAGGCGCAGCACGCGGCGCTGCACCTTGCCAGTAGTGGTCATCGGCAGGGCATCGATGAACTCGATCTCCTTGGGGTACTCGTAGGGCGCGAGCTGGCCCTTGACATGGGCCTGCAACTGCTCGATCAGCGCGTTCGAGCCGCTGAATCCCGGCGCCAGCACCACATAGGCCTTGACCACCGCGCCGCGCTCGGCGTCGGGCTTGGGTACCGCCGCCGCATTGGCCACCGCCTCGTGCTTGACCAGGCAGTTCTCGATCTCGCCGGGGCCGATGCGGTAGCCGGCGGCCTTGAAGACATCGTCGCTGCGGCCCTGGTACCAGAGGTAGCCATCGGCGTCCTGGATCGCCATGTCCCCGGTGCGGCACCAGCTGTCCAGCGGGTCGCCGGTGAACTTGGCGCGCGTCGCGTCCTCGCGGCCCCAGTAGCCAAGGAAGAACACCGGGTCGAGCTCGCCGTGCACGTCGCGCCGGTGCACCGCCACATCGCCGGCCACGCCGGGCGGGCAGAGCCTGCCCTCGTCGTCGATCACCGCCACGCGGTGGCCCGGATAACCGCGGCCCATGCTGCCCGGCCGTGCCGGCCACAGCCGGCTGCAGTTGCCGACCACGTAGTTGATCTCGGTCTGGCCGAACATCTCGTTGACGACGATGCCCAGCTCCTTCTCGCAGTAGGCGAACACCGCGTCGCCCACCGACTCGCCGGCGCTCATGATGGCCTGCAGCTTCAGCTGCGGATAGCGCTGGCGGGGATGCGGCACCGCCTTCATCATCGCCTTCAGCGCGGTCGGGAAGAGGAAGGTGTGCGTGACGCCATAGCTCTGCATCAGCTCGAAGGCCTTCTCGGGACCGAAGCGTCCCTGGTAGGCGACGATGGGCCGGCCGAAGTACAGCGTGGGCAGCAGTGCGTCCATCAGCCCGCCGGTCCAGGCCCAGTCGGCCGGGCTCCACAGCACGGCCTCGCTCTTGCGGCTGGCGTCGAAGGGGTCGAAGCCGAACCAGTTCTGGCTGGCAACGAAGCCGCTGAGATTGCCGATCAGCGCGCGCTGCGGAATCAGCGCCCCTTTGGGCGCACCGGTGGTGCCGCTGGTGTAGATCAGCACCGCCGGGTCGTCGGCGCGCGTGCCCACCGGCGTGAAACGCGCGTCCTCGGCCTGCAGCGCAGCCATCCACTCCAGTTCGCCATCCTGCTGCTGCGCCTGGCCGCCGACGACGATCAGCGTGCGCAGCGCCGGACAGCTGGCGCGCACGCTGCGCATCGCATCCAGGCCCCCGGCCTCGACGATGGCCAGCACCGCGGCACTGTCCTGCAGTCGGTACTCCAGCGCCTCCGGGCCGAAGAGCATCGACAGCGGCATTGCCACCGCGCCGAGCTGGTGGATCGCCACATGGGCCACCGCGGTCTCGAAACGTTGCGGCACGACGATGGCTACGCGGTCGCCGCGCCGCACGCCCTGGCGTTGCAGCACATTGGCCAGCCGGTTGGCGGCACGCTGCAGCTGGCCGTAGCTGTAGTGGGCACGGCAGCCGCCATCGTTCTCGAAGTGGATCGCGATCGCGTCGGGCGTCTCGCGCGCCCAGCGGCCGCAGCAGGCCTCGGCGATATTGAAGTCCGCCGGCACCTGCCAGCGGAAGGCCGCATGGATCTGCGCATAACGGTCAGGCTGCGCACCGACCGACGGTGCTCGGCCGGTCCTGTTCCTGGTCTTGTCCATCGATCTGTCCCAAGCTCCTCGGCTTGCCTCGTTGTTGTGGCCCTGGGTTGCGACGGCGGGAAGCCGAAGCCCGACAGGGTAGCCAGCGCTTCCCCCTCCGGAGCTATGGCTTACCCCAGCCTACACTGCGCGGATGACACAGGCTTACGACGCTGACCTTCTGATCTTCCACAACCCGCGCTGCTCCAAGTCGCGCGAGGCCCTGGCCCTGCTGCAGCAAGCGCAAGGCCTGCAGCCCGAGGTGATCGAGTACCTGAAGACCCCGCCCAGCCTGGCGCAGCTGCAGCAGCTGCAAGGCCTGCTGGGCCTGCCGGTGCGCGAGATGCTGCGCAGCGGCGAGGATGCCTACCGCGAGCTGGGCCTGGCCGACCCGGCCCTGAGCGACCAAGAGCTGCTGCAGGCCATCGCCGACCATCCGGTGCTGCTGCAGCGGCCCGTCGTCGTGCACAAGGGTCGCGCGCTGATCGCGCGACCGCCAGAGTTGCTGCTGCAGCTGCTCTGAAGGCTCAGGCCTTGTAGCGTGCCAGCGCATCGCCGGTGAGCCGGCAGATGCGCCATTCGGGCAGCACGCTGGCGCCCATGTTCTCGTAGAAGCGGATCGCGTCCTCGTTCCAGTCGAGCACGGTCCATTCGAAGCGGCCGCAGCCGCGCTCGACCGCCATCTCTGCCAGGCGGCTGAGCAGTTGCTTGCCCAGGCCGCTGCGCCGGTGCGCAGGCCGCACATAGAGGTCTTCCAGGTACAGGCCGGGCTTGCACAGGAAGGTGGAGAAGTTGGTGAAGAACAGCGCGAAGGCGACGAGCTCGGGGCCTTCGGGACCGGCGCACTCGCCGACCAGGGCCTCGACGACCGGCTTGGGGCCGAAGAGATGCGGATGCAGCTTCTCCGGCGTGACGTCCAGCATGTGGCTGAGGTTCTCGAATTCGGCCAGCTCGGCGATCAGGCCGGCGATCGCCGGCACATCGCGCGGCTCGGCCGGGCGCAGGGAATAGTTGGCAGTCCTCATGCATGCATTCTGCCCGCCATGTGGCAAGACCTGTCACCGGGGCAACAGCGGGACTGCGGCGTCAGCACTACAGTGACGGGCATGAGCACCCATGAAATCGCGCCCAGCTACATCCCGCGCAAGCCGCATCGCAGCCGCTTCCTGACTCTGCGCGGGCTGCGCCACCATGTGCTGAGCTGGGGCGATGCCGCGCACGTCACGCCCGAGCGCCCGCTGCTGGTGATGCTGCACGGCTGGATGGACGTGGGCGCCTCGTTCCAGTTCGTCGTCGATGCGCTGCGCGAGGAGCGCGCGGTACTGGCGATGGACTGGCGCGGCTTCGGCCTGAGCGACAGCAGCGGCGCCGATGCCTACTGGTTCCACGATTACCTGGGCGACCTCGACGCGCTGCTCGACGCGGTGAGCCCGGGCGCGCCGGTGGACCTGCTGGGCCACAGCATGGGCGGCAATGTGGTGATGAACTACGCCAGCGCACGGCCCGAGCGCATCCGCCGCCTGATCAATCTGGAGGGCTTCGGCCTGCCCGACAGCCATCCGGAGAAGGCGCCCAAGCGCTTGCGCGAGTGGCTGGACGAGCTGAAGACGCCGCAGCAGCTCAAGCCCTATGCCAGCCTGGACGCGGTGGCCCAGCGACTGATGAAGACCAATCCGCGGCTCAGCGCCGACAAGGCGGCCTGGCTGGCGCCGATGTGGTCGCGCGAGGTCGAGGGCGCCGACGGCAGCCGCCAGTGGCAGATCCTGGGCGACCCGGCGCACAAGCGCGTCAACCCGGTGCTGTACCGCCGCGCCGAGGTCGTGGCCTGCTGGGCAGCGATCCAGGCGCCCACGCTGTGGGTGGAAGGCCGGCAGACCGATATGCAGGCCTGGTGGAAGGGCAGCTACACGCGCGAGGACTTCGAGTCGCGCCTGGCCGTGGTGCCCCGCCTGCAGCGCGTGACGCTGGAGAACGCCGGCCATATGCTGCACCACGACCAGCCCGAGGCACTGGCCGCTGCGCTGGAGGACTTCCTCGCCTGAGGCCCCGGGCTTCAGGCCTGCAGCCACTTGCGCTGCGCGGCCATGCGGCGCAGCTCGGCAAAGCGCGTCTCGCGCCGGGCCTGCAGCGCCGGCCACAGGCGCAGCAGCAGCTCGGCGGTGGCCATGGTGTCGGCAGCAGCCTGGTGGCGCTGCGCGCAGCGGATGTCGAAGTGCGCCATCCAGTCGTCCAGCGAGCGGCAGCCGGCCTGCGGATGCGTCAGCGCAGCCACCGGCTCCAGATCCAGCCACGGGTTCTTCAGCCGCCGGCCGAGCAGCCGGGCCATCTCGCGCTGGATCATCCCCTCGTCGAAGGCGGCGTGAAAGGCGATCAGCGGCGCGTCGCCCACCCATTGCTCGAAGGCCTGCAGCGCCAGCACCGGCTCCACGCCGCCGCGCTGCGCCCCGAGGCCGATGCCGTGCAGCAGGATGTTGAAGCGGGTGTCCTCGTTGAGCTCCAGCCCCTGCTCGTCCTGACGCAGCAGGATCTCGAAGCTGTCGCCGAGCAGGATGCGCGGCGGTGTCGCAGCCATGTCCACCGCCAGCGCGGCGATGGCCAGCAGCCGGTCGCGCTCCAGGTCCAGGCCGCTGGTCTCCACGTCCAGCACCACCCAGCGGCGCGGCTCCTCGGACGCCGCGCCGCCGAAGACACGCTTGAGCGAGTCAAGCCAACTCATCTCAACCAGTCCAGTTCAAGGCGCTGCTGCAGGCGGCGTGCGACGCGGAAGCTCTCCTTGAGCACGCGGCGGTCGATGTCGTTGAGCCGCGCCAGCGCGATCCAGTTGGGTCGCTCGCTGCGCGCGGCGGCACTGCCTCCTGCATCCTCTTCCATCTGCACGCGCAGGCGCAGCATCTGCAGGAACTCGAAGGCACCGATCCAGCCTTCGCTTTCGGCGGGAGCAAGCTCGAGCGCACGGCCGACCTGCTCGAAACGCTCGCGCGTGTTGGTCGTCGCGACGCCCTTGGCCAGCGCGAGTATGCGTGCCGAGTCGACGAAGATCGCCGTGCCGTGCAGCTTCAGGTCGACGCCCTCCTCGCCGTCGACGCGCTCGCCTTCGACCGCGCCCAGCCAGTTCAGCGGCGGCCGGCTGCGCAGCGCGTTCTCGCTCATCTGGCGCATGAAGCGCGGCAGCCGGGCGGCCTCGCCGCCGATCAGCTCGCGCAGGGGCTTCACCAGTGACGCCTCGCCCCAGATCGGACGGAAATCGAAATAGATGCTGGCCTTGAGCAGGTCTTCGGGTGCGCCGTGCTCCATCCAGTCGGAGAAGGCTTCCATCCACTCCTGCACCGTCAGGCAGCAGCCGGGGTTGGAGGCCATCACGCCGCCCTTGCACAGCGGATAGCCGCAGGCGTCCAGCGCCTCGTTGACCTCGCGTGCGAAGGCCAGCCAGCGCGGCCGGTCACGTTCGGGATCGTCGCTGACGAAGGCCAGGCCGTTGTCCTGGTCGGTGGCGATGGTCTGCTCACCGCGGCCCTCGGAGCCGAAGGCCAGCCAGCAGGCCTGGCGCTCGTCCAGCCCATGCTGCTCGGCTTTGAGCTGCAGCAGACGCTGGGTGAGCACGTCGTTGAGGTGCGAGATCAGCTCGGTGAGCTGTCGCGCCGCCACGCCCTGCGCCAGCAGATTGCGCGCGAAGCGGCGGATGTCCTGCGCGACGACGCGCAGCGTGTCCACGTCGGGCGCCGCGCGTATCGCCGTGCTGACCTGCTTGAGCGAGAGGCGCTGCATCGCGAACAGGTCGCGCTCGGAAACGATGCTGACCACGCGGCCATCCTCGGTGACCGGCACATGGCGCACGCCATGACGCGACATCAGCAGCGCCGCGTCCTGCGCGGTATCGGCCACGCTGAGGCACTGCACCGGCTGACTCATCACTGCGGCGATCGGCGTCGTCAGCGGCAGCTGCGGCAGCGTGATGCGCGAGAGGATGTCGTGACGCGTCAGGATGCCCAGCGCCGCGCCGGCGGCGTCGCACACCAGCACCGAGCCGATGTGCCTGCGGTGCATCATCTCGAGCGCCTGCTGCAGCGGCGTGTCGGGCATCACGCTGGCCGGCGTGCGGCGCGCCAGCTGGCCCAGCGGCGTCTCCATCGACTGCTCGGACAGGGTCTGCGAGGAATAGGCCACCTGCAGCGCGCGGCGCGACAGCGCCAGGAACTGGGCGACGCGCCGGTTCAGAAAGTCGGCAAACGGTCCGCTGAGCTTGGCCAGCGCGTGCACCTGCTCGGCCGGCAGCAGCAGGCAGAAGGTGTCGGCCTGCGAGGTGTAGGTGGCGGTCACGGCACGGGCGCCCAACACGGCGCCGACCGGAAAGAACTCGCCCGGCTCATAGTGAAAGCCGCCAGCGGCCTCGGCAATGCCGCGCTGCGCACTGACTGCGCCCTGGCGGACGAAATACAGATGCTGCACCGGCCCCTGCTCGGGCGCGAGCATCTGCTCGCCCGGTGCGAAGTAGGCCTGGCTGGCATGGCGCACGAAGTGCTCGACATGCTCGGCCTGCATCTGCGCGAATGGCGTGTGGCGGCGCATCTCGGCCGCCAGCTGCGTGATCAGGCTGTGCGAGGGCGTGCCGGCCGCGCCGGCGTTGCTGGGGCTGATGCTGCTGCTCATGATGCGTCGATGATGAGGCGGCCTGCGCTGCCTCGGGTTGACGAAAATGAAAAGGGCCCCGCAGCGAACTGCGGGGCCCTCGTGCTTCAGGCGCTAAGCCTCAGGGCGCTCAGGCCTTGCCCAGCTTCAGGTCCGGATAGCGGACATGCTCGACCAGTTCCTGCGTTTCCTTCTTGGGTGCCGGGGTGAGCAGGCTGACGATGATGATCGTCGCGAAGCCCAGCGGCACGCCGAAGATGCCGGCGCTGATCGGCAGGATGCCGAACCACAGCTCCACCGGCGAGGTCACGCCGAACACGCCGCGCAGCCAGGGCTGGGTGGTCACCATGTAGTAGAAGGTGACGCCCAGGCCCAGGATGATGCCGGCGCTGGCACCCCACTTGTTGGCACGCTTCCAGAACACCCCCAGCACCAGGGCCGGGAAGAAGGCAGCAGCCGCGAAGGAGAACGCCGCAGAGACGAGGAACAGGATGTCGGCCGGCTTCTGCGCCGCGACGTAAGCCGCAGCCAGGGCCACCACCAGCAGCAGCATCTTGGAGATGGTGACGCGGCGGGCGGTCGAGGCGTTCGGGTCGATCATCTTGTAGTAGACGTCGTGCGACAGCGCGTTGGCGATGGTCAGCAGCAGGCCGTCCGCGGTGGACAGCGCCGCAGCCAGACCGCCGGCGGCGACCATGCCCGACACCACATAGGGCAGGCCACCGATTTCCGGCGTGGCCAGCACGATGATGTCGCCACCGATGCGCATCTCGCCAAGCTGGAAGATGCCGTCCTTGTTGACGTCAGCCACCGCAAGCAACGCCGGGTCCACCTTGCTCCAGTTCGCGATCCAGGCTGGCAGCTGATCGAACGGCGTGCCCACCAGAACGTTGAACACCTCGTACTTGACCAGCACCGCCAGGGCAGGCGCCGAGAAGTAGAGCAGGAAGATGAAGAACAGGCTCCAGGTCACCGACTCGCGCGCCTCCTTGACGGATGGCGTGGTGTAGTAACGCATCAGGATGTGCGGCAGCGCGGCCGTACCCACCATCAGGCAGAACACCAGGGCCAGGAAGTTGCGACGCGACTCGTCGTAGGTCTTCTGTGCCTTGGCGTCGCCATTGGGGTCGCCGGCGAACTGCGCGGCGTGAGCCGGCATGCCGGCCAGCGGCTTGGCACGGGCCTCGTTGGCGGTCTTGGCAGCCGTCCAGGCCTTCTTCGCGGCCGCTTCGTCTGCTGGCAATGCAGCCAGGGCCTTCTCCGCAGCAGCGATCTGGTCGGCCGGCGCATTGGCAGCCTTCAGGTCGGCGATCTTCTGCGTCGCGGCGGCCTTGTCGGCGGCCAGCGCAGCGGGCACGTCCTTGAGCTTGGCGTCGAACTCGGCCGCGCGGGCCTTGAAGATCGCGATGACTTCCTGCTCCTTGGGGTCGGCCTTGAGCTTCTTCTCGGCCTCGCTCACCTTCTGCAGCTGGTAGCCGTAGATGGCTTGCGGCACAGGGATGCCGGTCTGCTTCACCGACAGCCACACCACCGGGATCATGTAGGCAATGATCAGAATGATGTACTGCGCCACCTGGGTCCAGGTGACGGCGCGCATGCCGCCGAGGAAGGAGCAGACCAGGATGCCCGCCAGACCGACGAAGACGCCGATCTCGAAGGCCAGGCCCGACAGACGCGCGGTGATCAGGCCCACGCCGTAGATCTGCGCCACCACATAGGTGAAGGAGCACAGGATCGCCGCTGCCACACCCAGCATGCGCGGCAGGTTGCCCTCATAGCGCGCGCCCAGGAAGTCGGGGATGGTGAACTGGCCGAACTTGCGCAGATACGGTGCCAGGAACAGCGCCACCAGGCAGTAGCCGCCGGTCCAGCCCATGATGAAGGCCAGGCCGCCGTAGCCGGTCAGGTACAGCGTGCCGGCCATGCCGATGAAGGACGCGGCCGACATCCAGTCGGCGCCGGTGGCCATGCCGTTGTAAACGGCAGGCACGCGGCGGCCGGCCACGTAGTACTCGCTGGCGTCGGAGGTGCGGCTCATGAAGCCGATGCCGGCGTACAGCAGCACGGTGGCACCGAGGAAGATGAAGCCGATCCACTGACGCGACAGACCCATCTGCTCGAGGATGGCCAGCGCGACGATGAAGACGAAGAAGCCGCCGGTGTACCAGCCATACACCTTGTTGAGCTGCTTCTTGAAGGCTGCATTGGACGACGCGCTGAAGGTGCCGCCCGCAGTTTCTGGACTCATGCCTGCCATATCAAGCCTCCTCGTCTTCGGCAACGCCGTGTTCCTGGTCCAGGCGGTTCATGTACCGCGCATAGAACCAGATGATCAGGCAGTACACGATCAGTGCGCCCTGGGATCCGACCCAGAAACTGAAGGGCCAGCCAAAAAAGGTGAAGCTCAGGTCGCGGGCAAAATAGCCCACGACGAAGGTCACCACGAACCAGATGGCCAGCAGAACCGCGGTGATCCGCAGGTTCTTCTGCCAGTACTGGCGGTGTCGTTCGGTCAATTGCATCGCTGTCGTCTCCTTCGTATCGTTAGAAGGCCTTCATCCCCTGCGGAATGTCGGGCACCGAAGGTGCGCCCCATGCGCCAACAGCGCGCATGCAGGTGATCAAGGCGCACACTGCACCGTCAGGCGCTCAAGCCGGTCTCTCGCTCGAGTTGCGCAGCGACTTTGGGCTCGAATCCCTTGAGATGGGCGATGATGCGCCGCGCCTCGTCGGGGTCCTGACGGTCCATGTGCACCCGGGCCAGTTGGTACCAGCCATAGGGGCTCATGGGTTGCAGTTCGGTGTTGCGCTTGAGGGCGGTGATCGCCTCGTCGAAGCGTTGCATGCGGATCAGGCACAAACCGAGGCCGTACCAGGCACGGTCGAGCTTGGCGTCCAGCGCCACTGCCTGACGGAAGGCCGACTCCGCCTCCGCCAGGCGGCCCTCGGCCTCGAGCAGGAAGGCCAGATTGAACCAGTCTCCGGCGCTGCGCTGCGGGCAAGCGGACACCAGGGCTTGCAGGTCGGCGATGGCCGCCTCGCGCGCGCCGTCCTGCGAATGCAGGTGCGCACGGCTGGCCAGCGCGTAGGCATCGCCAGGCCAGCGCTGCAGCATCTCATCGAACAGCTCGCGCGCCAAGCCGCGCTGCCCGAACACCAGCGCCGCCAGGGCCTTGAGCTTCAGCAGCCGGTAGGCCCAGCCGCGGGCAGCTTGGGGAGCACGCATCACTGACATTGCTGGACTCCGATCTGCAGGCAGATGTTGATCTTGACGATCGTTGCGACCACCCACAGCGACACCAGCATCAGGAAGGCGGCCAGCGGGATGTGCCGGTCAAGCACGATGCGCGGGCTGATCAGACGCGCCAGCTTGGTGAACGGCCTGGTCACCACACCGAGCAGCTGGTAAAAAAAGTTGCTCTCGCGCTTCGCCCCTGCGAGCAGGCCCAGCAGCCATTGACCCGCCATCGCCATCAAGGCGATTTCGGCAATCAACTTTAAGGCCGATGTCAGCAAGAGCATGGATCTCCTCCGTTGGGTGCCGTACTGTGTGCGAAAACGGCTTACCGATTTCTGACAAAGCCTTCATCACTCGGGGCAGCCCCACTATCGATAACCCTTGAGTGGCATGACAGGCGCCGCCGCCGGCCCCTGCAAGTGGGCCATGTAAAAATAGCGCCCTTGCTCTAGCCTGCGGCTGCCGTTCGGGCACCGCCACCCCACAAGATCATGGACATCGAACGCATCAACGCCATCGGCACCACCCTGGCCGACCTGACAGCGCGCACCGCCGCGCTAAGGGGGTATCTTTGACTACGACCGCAAGGCACTGCGGCTGAACGAGGTCAACGCTGCCCTCGAGAACCCGAACGTCTGGAACGAGCCGAAGCGCGCCCAGGAACTGGGCAAGGAGAAGCGCTCGCTGGAGACGGTGGTCGAGACCATCAACCATCTCGAAAGCAATCTATCGGACAACACCGAACTGTTCGAGATGAGCAAGGCGGAGGACGACTTCGCCGGACTCGAGGCGATCGAGGCCGACGCGGCCAAGCTGACCGAGAAGGTCGAGGAACTCGAGTTCCGCCGCATGTTCAACAACCCGGCCGACCCGCTGAACTGCTTCGTCGACATCCAGGCGGGCGCCGGTGGCACCGAGGCCTGCGACTGGGCCGGCATGCTGCTGCGCCAGTACCTGAAGTACTGCGAACGCAAGGGCTTCAAGGCCACTGTCGAGGAAGAAACGCCCGGCGACGTGGCCGGCATCAAGAGCGCGACCATCAAGGTGGAGGGCGACTATGCCTTCGGCCATCTGCGCACCGAGACCGGCGTGCACCGTCTGGTGCGCAAGAGCCCCTTCGACAGCTCGGGAGGACGCCACACCAGCTTCGCCTCGCTGTTCGTCTATCCGGAAGTCGACGACTCGATCGAGATCGAGATCAACCCGGCCGATGTGCGCACCGACACCTTCCGCGCCTCGGGCGCCGGCGGCCAGCACATCAACAAGACCGACTCGGCGGTGCGCCTGACCCACATCCCGACCGGCATCGTGGTGCAGTGCCAGGACGGCCGCAGCCAGCACAGCAACCGCGACACGGCCTGGAAGCGCCTGCGCTCGCGTCTGTACGACCATGAGATGCGCAAGCGCATGGAAGAGCAGCAGAAGCTGGAGGACACCAAGACCGACGTGGGCTGGGGTCACCAGATCCGCAGCTACGTGCTGGACCAGAGCCGCATCAAGGATCTGCGTACCAACTACGAGACCTCGGCAACGCAGAAGGTGCTGGACGGCGACCTCGACCAGTTCATCACCGAAAGTCTCAAGCAGGGCGTCTGACGCCACCCCGTGCCCCGGTGTGATCCACCGGGGCTTTGCTTCGTACCGAACCCAAGGATGCCCGCCATGATGCGTGAAGGCACTGCCACCCTGATCCGCCGCGAAGACTACACGGCGCCGGCCTACTGGATCCGCACCGTCGATCTCACGTTCGATCTCGATCCGGCCAAGACCCTGGTCACCAGCAAGATGCAGATCGAGCGCAACAGCGCCGTCGCGCACGCTCCGCTGCGCCTGCACGGCGAAGAGCTGAACCTGCTGCGCGTGCTGATCAACGGCGAGAGCGTGTCCTTCCGCCAGGAGGGCAACGAACTGGTGATCGAGAGCGCGCCCGATGCGGACTTCACGCTGGAGATCCGCAACACCTGCGCGCCGGAGAAGAACACCGCGCTGTCGGGCCTGTACACCTCGGGCGGCGGCTTCTTCACGCAGTGCGAGGCCGAAGGCTTCCGCCGCATCACCTACTTCCTCGACCGCCCGGACGTGATGGCGGTCTACACGGTGACGCTGCGCGCCGACCAGAAGAAGTACCCGGTGCTGCTGTCCAACGGCAATCTGCTGGAGACCGGCAGCCTGGACAACGGCCGCCACTTCGCCAAGTGGCACGACCCCTTCCCCAAGCCCAGCTATCTGTTCGCGCTGGTCGCCGCCGATCTGGTGACGCGCGAACAGCGCGTGAAGAGCCGCTCGGGCAAGGACCATCTGCTGCAGGTCTACGTGCGCCGCGGCGACCTGGAGAAGACCGAGCATGCGATGAACTCGCTGATCGCGTCGCTGGTCTGGGACGAGGCCCGCTTCGGCCTGCCGCTGGACCTGGAGCGCTTCATGGTGGTCGGCGTGTCCGACTTCAATATGGGCGCGATGGAGAACAAGGGCCTGAACATCTTCAACACCAGCGCCCTGCTCGCCTCGCCCGCCACCGCCACCGATGCCGACTTCGCGCGCATCGAGAGCATCGTCGCGCACGAGTACTTCCACAACTGGACCGGCAACCGCGTGACCTGCCGCGACTGGTTCCAGCTCTCGCTGAAGGAAGGCCTCACCGTCTTCCGCGACCAGGAGTTCTCGATGGACATGGCGGGCAGCGCCAGCGCCCGCGCGGTCTGCCGCATCCAGGACGTGCGCGTGCTGCGCTCGATGCAGTTCCCCGAGGACGCCGGTGCGATGGCGCATCCGGTGCGCCCGGACAGCTACGTGGAGATCAACAACTTCTACACCGCCACGGTCTACGACAAGGGCTCGGAAGTCGTGCGCATGTACCAGACCCTGGTCGGCCGCGACGGCTTCGCCAAGGGCATGAAGCTCTACTTCGAGCGTCATGACGGCCAGGCCGTGACCTGCGACGACTTCGCGCAGGCCATCGCCGACGCCAACCCCGGCTCAGCCTTGAGTACGCGCCTGGATGCCTTCAAGCGCTGGTACAGCCAGGCCGGCACGCCGCGCGTGCAGGCGCGCGGCCGCTACGACGCCGCGGCACAGACCTACACGCTGAGCCTGCAGCAGAGCAATCCGCCCTCGCCCGGCCAGGAGCTCAAGCTGCCGCAGGTGATCCCGGTGGCCATGGGCCTGCTGTCGCGCGACGGCGAGCACCTGCCGCTGCAACTGCAGGGCGAAGCCGCGCCGGCCGGCACCGAGCGCGTGCTGGTGCTGGACGCCGCCGAGCAGGACTTCGTCTTCACCGGCGTGACCAGCGAGCCGGTGCCCTCGCTGCTGCGCGGCTTCTCGGCACCGGTGGTGCTGGACGACGGCCTGTCCGACGCCGACCTGCTGGTGCTGCTCAAGCACGATGCCGATGCCTTCAACCGCTGGGAAGCCAGCCAGCGCCTGGCGCTGAACCGCATCATCGCCGCGGTGCGCGCCGGCGTGGACCTGCAGCTTGACGAGGCCTTCATCGACGCGATGCGCAGCGTGCTGCGTCATCCGGAGCTCGATGCGGCCTTCAAGGCGCTGGCGCTGACGCTGCCCGACGAGGCCTATATCGCCGAGCAGCTCGACGTCGTCGATCCGCAGGCCATCCACGCGGCCGTCGAGGCGGCGCGCCTGCAGCTGGCCCAGGCCCTGCACGCCGACTGGGAAGCGGCCTTCGAATCGCACCAGATCCAGGGCGGCTACACGCCCGATCCGGTCTCGGCCGGCAAGCGATCGCTGGCCAATCTGGCGCTGTCCATGCTGGTGCTGGATGCCACGGTGCGCGGCACGCCGCTGTGGCCGGGCCGTGCCTACCAGCGCTTCAAGGATGCCGGCGACATGACGGTGCGCCTGGGCGCGCTGTCCGCGCTGGTCAGCGCCCATGCCGAGCTGGCGCCGGCCGCGCTGGAGCGCTTCCACGCGCTGTTCAAGGACGACGCGCTGGTGGTGGACAAGTGGTTTGCACTGCAGGCCCGCGCGCCGGAGAAGGACGGCAAGACCTTCGCCCGCGTCAAGCAGCTGCTGCAGCATCCCGACTTCACGCTGAAGAACCCGAACCGTGCACGCAGCCTGATCGCGTCGCTGTGCCTGTTCAACCCGGCCTCCTTCCATCGCGCCGATGCCGCGGGCTATGTGTTCTGGGCCGAGCAGGTGCTGGCGCTGGACGCGATCAATCCGCAGATCGCCGGCCGCCTGGCGCGCGGCATGGACCGCTGGGCCACGCTGGCCGAGCCCTACCGCAGCGCGGCGCGTGAGGCGATCGCGCGCGTGGCCGCCAAGCCGGACCTGTCCAGCGACGTGCGCGAGATCGTCGAGCGTGCGTTGGCCAGCGGCCAGGCCTGATCCCTACGGACATCTTCATCTGAGAGCCCCATCATGACCCGTCGCGTCAGCCTCACCCAGTACCTGATCGAGCAGCAGCGCCAGCACGGCCACATCCCGCAGGAACTGCGCCTGCTCATCGAGATCGTCGCGCGCGCCTGCAAGCGCATCGCCATCAGCGTCAACAAGGGCGCCCTGGGCGATGTGCTGGGCAGCGCCGGCAGCGAGAACGTGCAGGGCGAGGTGCAGAAGAAGCTGGACATCATCGCCAACGAGGTGCTGATCGAAGCCAATGAGTGGGGCGGCCACCTCGCCGCGATGGCCTCGGAAGAAATGGACGGCATCTACGTGGTGCCCAACCGTTTCCCGCAGGGCGAGTACCTCTTGATGTTCGACCCGCTGGACGGTTCGTCCAACATCGACGTCAACGTCTCCATCGGCACGATCTTCTCGGTGCTGAAGAAGCCCGAGGGCAGCAAGGGCGTCAGCGAGGACGACTTCCTGCAGCCCGGCAGCGCCCAGGTCGCGGCCGGCTACTGCGTCTACGGCCCGCAGACCACGCTGGTGCTGACGGTGGGCGACGGTGTCGCGATGTTCACGCTGGACCGCGAGCAAGGCTCCTTCGTGCTGACCACCGAGAACGTGCGCATCCCCGAGGACACGAAAGAGTTCGCCATCAATATGTCGAACCTGCGCCACTGGGACGAGCCGATGAAGCGCTATATCGAAGAGTGCCTGGCCGGCACGACCGGCCCCCGCGGTAAGGACTTCAATATGCGCTGGATCGCGTCGATGGTGGCCGACGTGCACCGCATCCTGACCCGCGGCGGCGTGTTCATGTACCCCTGGGACAAGCGCGAGCCGGGCAAGGCCGGCAAGCTGCGCCTGATGTACGAGGCCAACCCGATGGCCTTCCTCGTCGAGCAGGCCGGCGGCGCAGCGACCAACGCGCGCCAACGCATCCTCGACCTGCAACCGAGCAAGCTGCATGAGCGTGTGGCCGTGGTGCTGGGCTCCAAGCACGAAGTCGAACGCGTCACCGCCTATCACCTTGACGCCAAGCCTTGAACTTCCTCTATAATGGCGGGCTTACGCCGGTGTAGCTCAGTTGGTAGAGCAGCGCATTCGTAATGCGAAGGTCGGGAGTTCGACTCTCTTCACCGGCACCAATAGAGAGGGGCAGCATCTTGCGATGCTGCCCCTTCTTCTTTGCGCTGTACCGACCAAGGCGCAGTCGCGCAAGGCCGACTCGGCTCAGACGTGGAAGCCGATCTCCTTGTCGAGATCGTTGAGTTCATGGCGGGTGTGCAGGGACAGGCCCAGTGCCGCCATGTGATTGCTGTTGCGCGCCAAGATGGTCTGCGACAGCGGCAGGAACTCGTTCTCCTCGAACTGCGCATGGCCCAGATAGGTCTCGACCAGCGCCTTTACGCCCGCCGCGTCCAGCCTGGCACCGCCCTGCCCCTTGGCCGCCTGCTTGAGCCCGGGTTCGAGCGTGGACCATGCCGCCTCGATGCTGCGGTGCTCTCGCGTCAGCTGCTCCACCATCGCCTGCACGCGCTGGCGTTCCTCGCCGGCCACGGCGCTGGCCAGCACGGCGGGAAAGAGCTCGCGCTCCTCATCCTGATGGTGCTGCAGGATCACGTGGCTGAAGAACTTCAGCGCACGCTCGGCTGTGCTGCGCGCCTGCTCGGCCGCTGCCAGCAGGGCCGGCAACTGGTCCAGCGCCTGCAGCTGCGTGACGATGCCGGCGTGGCAGTTGGAAAAGCTCTGGATCGGTGCGTCGCCGCCGGGGGTGCTCATCTCGTCTCTCCTCGAATGGATCCCGGCGGCACTGCAGCTGCGCACCGCCGGGAGGGCGCCTTCAGGCGCCGTGGCTGACTCAGCGGTCGTACTGCTTGATCAGCGCGCGAGCGTCTTCCAGCAGCGCCTTGCCGTCAAAGCCCTTGGCGCTGACGTCCTTGACCCACTGATCGTCCACCTCGTCGCTGGCCTTGATCCAACGCTCCAGTTCCTTGGCGTCGAGCTTGACGATGCTGTTGCCGCGGTCGGTGGCCAGCTTCTGGTGCGGCACAACCGTCGCGTCGAAGCCCTTCTCGCCGGCCCAGGCCGAGGTCGCCAGACCGCTGTTGTCGTCGATGACCTTCTTCAGCTCCGGCGGCAGGCTGTTGTACTTGGCCGGGTTCATCACGAAGGCGAAGATCGAGTTGGCGAACTTCGCATGGCCGGCGGCAACTTCGACATGGCTCTTGGTAACTTCCTGCAGCTTGAAGGCCGGCACGCCTTCCCAGGGCACCATCGCGCCATCGACCACGCCCTTGCTCAAGGCCTCAGGTACGGCAGGCAGGGGCATCTGCACCGGCGTGGCGCCCAGCGCGGTGAGGAAGCGCGAGTTCAATCGCGTGGCGGCACGGATCTTCAGGCCCTTCAGGTCCTCCAGCTTGGCGACCTGCTTGCCGCCGCCCATGTGGAAGGACGAACCGTCATTGGTGTGCAGCCACAGCAGCTTCACGCCGCGGAACTCGTCCTGCGCATGCTTCTGCACGAAGGCCCACAGCGCCTGGCTGGAACCCTTGGCGCTCTTGGTGAAGAAGGGCAGCTCGAAGACCTCGCTCTTGACGAAGCGGCCGGCCGAGTAGCCGGGCAGCGTCCAGACGATGTCGGCGATGCCGTCGCGCGCCTGGTCGAACAGCTGCGCCGGCGTGCCCCCCAGCGTCATCGCCGGAAAGATTTGGCACTTAAGCCTGTCGCCCGACTCCTTGGCAATCTTCTCGCACCAGGGCTCGACCAGATTCTTGTTCACGTTCGAGTTCGGCGGCATCTGGTGCGAGACCTTGAGCACGACCTGCTGGGCCTGGGCGGCACCCGCTGCACAGAGCGCCACGGCAGCGGCGAGCATGGAACGACGGAGTAGCTTCATGGATGTCTCCTATGGGTTGGCAAGGGTAAGGCGGTCAGGTTTGGAAAGTCTTGACCAGGACCAGGGAAATCGACGGGAAAGCAAGCAGCAGCACGATGCGCAGCAGGTCCGAGGTCAGGAAGGGAATCACCCCCTTGAAGGTCTCGGTCAGCGGCACGTCCTTGGCCAGCCGGTTGATGATGTAGACGTTCATGCCCACCGGCGGACTGACCAGGCCGATCTCGACCACCATCAGCGCCAGGATGCCGAACCAGATCGCCTTGTCGCTGGGCGCCATGCCGTAGAAGTCCAGGCCCATGATCATCGGGAAGAAGATCGGAATGGTCAGCAGGATCATCGCCAGGCTGTCCATGATGCAGCCGAGAAAGAGATAGATGACCAGGATCGCCACCAGCACCACCATCGGAGGCAGTCCGCTGCCCTGCACCCAGGCAGCCAGCTCGGCCGGCATCTGCGACAGCGCCAGCGAGGTGTTGAGCATGTCGGCACCGAGCAGCACCAGGAAGATCATCGCCGTGGCACTTGCCGTGCCCAGCGCGCTGTCGATGATGCCCTTCATGCGCATGCCGCCGCGCGCCACTGCCAGGACGCCGCAGGCCGCGGCACCGATGGCAGCCGCCTCGGTCGGATTGGCCCAGCCACCGTAGATGCCGACGATCACGACGACGAACACCAGCATCACCGGCAGCACCTCGAACATCGCCTTGATGCGCTCCGGCCAGGGCATGCGGGGGCCGGCCGGACCGGCAGCGGGGTTCATGCGCACGACGATCTGCACCACCAGCATGTAGCCGATCATCGCGATGATGCCGGGCAGCACCGCAGCCATGAACAGCTTGCCGATCGACTCCTGCGTGAGGATGGCGTAGATCACCAGCGGCACGCTGGGCGGGATCATGATGCCGAGCGTGCCGCCGGCTGCCAGCGTGCCAGTGGCCAAGCTGCCGGAATAGCCGTTGCGTTTCAGCTCGGGCAGCGCCACCTGACCCATCGTCGCCGCGGTGGCCAGCGAAGAGCCGCAGATCGCGCCGAAGCCGGCGCAGGCGCCGATCGACGCCATCGCCACACCGCCGCGTCGATGGCCGAGGAAGGCGCTGACGAAGCGAAACAGGCTGCGCGACAGTCCGCCGTGCGTGGCGAACTGGCCCATCAGCAGGAACATCGGGATGACGATCAGGTCGTAGTTGGACAGGCGCGCATAGGCCAGGTTCTTCAGCGAGGCCATCAGCGGCAGCGTGTCCCAGCCACTAAGGGCGAGGTAACCAGTGCCACCCGCGATAAACATCGAGATGCCGATGGGCACGCGGAACACCAGCATCACCATCAGGCCCAGGAAGATCAGGCCGCCGGAAGCAATGCCACTCATGCTTTCTCTCCTCGCAGCAGGCGCGAGGCCATGTAAAGGCCGGCCAGCGCCAGCACGACGAAACCGGGAACCATCAGCATCTGTGCGATCCAGACCGGAATGGCCAGGATGGGCGAGGTCTCCTGGTACTCACGCAGCGCCAGCGCGCCGACGAAGCTGCGCCAGGCGACCAGCGCGCCGAACACCGCGACCAGGATCGAGCCGATGCCGTCGAGCAGTTCCACGCGGCGCTGCGGCCAGTTGTGCGTGAAGAAGTCGACCTTCACGTCATGGCCGGTCAGATGACACCAGGCGAAGAAGCTGGCCGAGGCAAAGGCTGCGCACATCTGCAGCAGTTCCATGTCGCCGGGAACAGGCGCCGACCACAGCTTGCGGCCGACGATGGAGACGATGGACATGATGACGAGCGCGACGAACACCAGCCCGCCCGCCAAGGCGAGCCAGCGCGCCACGGCGCGCAGCGCAAGGCCATAGGGGCCGTGCTGCACGGGCGCCGCAGCGTCCGCGATCTCGGGGGGTAAAGGTTCCTGCATGGGGTCTCCTGAAGATGCAAAAAATCGAACTGGCCATCTCCCTGGGGGTCACCGCCCGCCAGCCGGCGAGCGGTGAAGCGCCTCTCGAATGGCGCCGGCTGCCGCACCTAAAGGCGCTGTTCTGCCGCAGCCGAAGAAACTCAGAAATTGATAGGAATGCTCATAATTTGCATGGTGATAGACTCACCGCGCTCCGCACGGTCAAGCCACCAGCGCACGCCAAGCAATGCCGCAAAAGCAAAAGAAGTCCGCTCCGTCGATCGACCTTGATGCGCAGCCGGGCCACCAGATCCGGCGCCTGCACCAGGTCGCGGTGGCCATCTTTCTGGACGAGACCGCCGTGCATGGCATCACGCCCGTGCAGTACGCAGCGCTGCAGGCAGTGAGCAACACGCCGGGCATAGACCAGCGCACACTGGCCGCGACGATAGGTTTCGACACCTCGACCATCGCCGGCGTCATCGACCGCCTGGAAGCGCGAGGCCTGATGCAACGCCAGGTCTCGCCCACCGACCGCCGCGCCCGTCTGCTGACCATTACAGGCGAAGGCGCGGTCCTGCTGGCGGCCGTCGTTCCGCAGATGCTCGCTGCGCAGCAGCGCATGCTGGCGCCGCTGGGCGAGAAGGGGCGCGCCGACTTCATGCGCCTGCTCGGCAAGCTGCTCGACGGCCACGGCGAGCTCAGCCGCGGCCCCGGCGAAGCCTGACGCGCCGCATCCCGGCTGACGCCGGGCGGCGGAAATGCGATGAGGGCTGTGGCAGGTCATGTCCGTGGGTGGGCTGAGCAGGCTGAACGCGATGCGGCTTACTGGTCGCGCGCCAGCTGCTGCTCCAGCTCGTGCAGCACCTGGTAGCAAGGCAGCACCTGGGCCACGCTGCCATTGGGCTCGCGGCCTTCGCGGATCGCGGCGAAGAACTCGCGGTCCTGCAGCTCGATGCCGTTCATCGACACGTCCACCGTGGAGACGTCGATCTTCTCGTCCTTGCCGTTGAACAGGTCGTCGTAGCGCGCGATGTAGGTGCCGGTGTCGCCGATGTAGCGGAAGAAGGTGCCCAGCGGGCCGTCGTTGTTGAACGAGAGCGACAGCGTGCAGATCGCGCCGTTGGCGGCCTTGAGCTGGATGCTCATGTCCATCGCGATGCCCAGCGTAGGATGGATCGGGCCCTGGATCGCGTTGGCCTTCACGATGGGCGAGCCGCACTGGTAGGCGAACAGGTCCACCGTGTGCGCAGCGTGGTGCCACAGCAGGTGGTCGGTCCAGCTGCGCGGCTGGCCCAGCGCGTTCATGTTCGTGCGCCGGAAGAAATAGGTCTGCACATCCATCTGCTGGATGTTGAACTCGCCGGCGACGATCTTCTTGTGCACCCACTGGTGGCTGGGGTTGAAGCGACGCGTGTGGCCGCACATCGCGACCAGACCGGTCTCGGCCTGCAGGCGCACGACCTCCTCGCCTTCCTTGAGCAGGTCGCACAGCGGAATCTCCACCTGCACATGCTTGCCGGCCTTCATGCAGGCGATGGCCTGCTGCGCATGCATCTGCGTGGGCGTGCACAGGATCACCGCATCCACCTCGGGCAGCGCGAGCGAGTCGGCCAGCTCGGTGGTGACGTGGCCAATGCCGTACTTGGCGGCGACTTCCTTGGTCTTCTCCAGATCGCGGCTGATCAGCGAGACGACCTCGACGCCGGCGATGTTCTTGATGCCGTCCAGATGCTTGATGCCGAAGGCACCTGCGCCAGCCAGCGCGACCTTGATGGTTTTCTCAGCCATATCAGTTGTTCTCCAGAATCAGATGGCCCACCGCCGTGTTGGAGGCAGGCACGTGATAGAAGCGATGGCGCAGCGTCGGCGCCGGGCCACCGTTGATGTCGGACATCGCGCCGCGCGCGATCAACCACATCACCAGCTCGATGCCTTCGGAGCCGGCCTCGCGCACATAGTCGATATGCGGCACCTCCGCCTGTCCCGCCGGATCCGCGATCAGGCGGTCGAGGAAGGCGTTGTCCCATTCCTTGTTGATCAAGCCGGCGCGCGCGCCCTGCAGCTGGTGGCTCATGCCGCCGGTGCCCCAGATCTGCACCTTGAGCGGCTCGTCATAGGACTCGATGGCCTTGCGGATCGCCTGGCCGAGCTGGAAGCAGCGCTTGCCCGAAGGCACCGGGTACTGCACCACGTTGACGTGGAAAGGGATCACCGGGCAGGGCCAGGCCTCGGGCTGGCCGCACATCAGCGACAGCGGCACCGTCAGGCCGTGGTCCACCGGCATCTTGTTGACGATGGTGAGGTCGAAGTCGTCCTGGATCACCGACTGCGCGATGTGCGAGGCCAGCTGCGGATGCCCCTTCACGACGGGCACCGGGCGCGGGCCCCAGCCTTCGTCGGCGGGCTGGAATTCGGCCGCACAGCCGATCGCGAAGGTCGGGATCACCTCCAGACTGAAGGCGGTAGCGTGGTCGTTGTAGACAAGGAAGACGACGTCGGGCTTGTTGTCCTTCATCCACTGCTTGCTCGGCTCATAGCCGGCGAACAGTGGCTGCCAGTACGGCTCCTGCGTCTTGCCCAGGTCGATGGCCACGCCGATGGCCGGCACATGCGAGGTGTAGACGCTTGCGGTGATCTTGGCCATTTGCTCAGGCCCCCTTCTGCTGCTTGTTCTTGCCCGCCGCGCCCTGCGGCTGGTGCTGCGGCTGCGCGTCGCCGTCCTCGCCGAGGTAGCGGTTGCCCTCCGGCGAGCGGCCGCCCTTGATCATCATGTCGCGGTACTCGGCCTCGCTCATGCCGGTCATCGAGCCCGCCATCTGCTGGAAGGACAGGCCGTCGGTGGCGCCGATGCGGGCGAGGAAATAGATATTGCCGCCCAGGCGCATGCACCAGTTCAGATCGCGGGCCATCACCGCCTGCTTCTGCTCCTCGCTCATCGGCCACTCGTCCAGATAGGCACGCTCATCGGCCTTGAAGCGCTCGCGGTTCTCGGGCTTCATCAGCGAGGTGCAGAACTGGTTGAGCCAGTAGCCTTTGCGCGACTGCTCGGCGTCGAAGATGATCGTGCCAGGCACGTCCAGATAAGGTTTGTCGAGAGCCATCTCAGAGTTCCTCCGGCCAGTACAGGCGCATGGGATTGTCGACCAGCAGCTTGCGCTGAAGCTCGGCCGTGGTGGCGATCTGCGGAATGAAGTCCACCAGCAAGCCATCGTCGGGCATGTGGTCCTTCAGATTCGGGTGCGGCCAGTCGGTGCCCCAGAGCACGCGGTCCGGGAACTCCTCGACCACGCGGCGCGCGAAGGGCACGACGTCCTGGTAATACCCGGCCTGTTCGCCACTCAGTTGGCCAGGTAGCGCCTTCGGTCCGGTGACCGAGAGCCGCTCCGGGCAGGAGACCTTGCTCCACACATTCGGGTGCTCGCGCATGAACTTCAGGAACAGCGCGAACTCCGGGCCGTCGATGGGCTTGCTGACGTCCGGACGGCCCATATGGTCGACGACCACGGTGGTAGGCAGCGCGGTGAAGAAGTCCCACAGCTCGGGCAGGTCCACCGCCTCGAAGTAGATCACCACATGCCAGCCCAGCTTGGAGATGCGCGCGGCAATCTCCATCAGCTCGTCCTTGGGCGTGAAGTCGACCAGGCGCTTGACGAAGTTGAAGCGCACGCCGCGCACGCCGGCGGCATGCAGCTGGCGCAGCTCCTCGTCGCTGATGCTGCGACGCACCGTCGCGACGCCGCGGGCCTTGCCGGCCGAAGCCAGGCAGGCATCGACCATCGCGCGGTTGTCGGCGCCGTGGCAGGTGGCCTGCACGATCACATTGCGTGCGAAGCCCAGGTGGTCGCGCAGCGCGAACAGCTGCTGCTTGCTCGCGTCGCAGGGCGTGTACTTGCGCTCGGGCGCATAGGGGAAGTCGGCACCGGGGCCGAAGACATGGCAGTGCGCGTCGACAGCGCCCGCGGGCAGCTGGAAGCGCGGCTTGCTCGGGCCCTCGTACCAGTCCAGCCAGCCGGCCGTCTTCTGGAAGTCACCCGAAGTGGGTTTGCTCATGGGGTCAGTCCTTGCTCGATGTCTTGGAATTCACGTGGGCCAGCATGCGGTCCGCTTCCACGCGCCAGTCGGCGCTGCGTGCGAAGCCCTTGCTGCCCTTGGCGCCAAAGAGGCCCGCGTCGGCGAGATCGGCCACCCAGGCCTGGCGCTCGGCCGTGCCGCTGGCGCTCCAGGGCGTGAGTCCGGCCTCGCGCACGGTCTCGGCGACCTCGCGCACTTCCTCGCTGCGGCGGCGGCCGTGCTCGATGACGCGCTGGAAGAAGTAGCTCGCCTGCTTCTCCCAGTCGATGCCGGGGAAGGTCTCGTGCAGCGAAGCGATCACCGCATCCTCGACGCCGTAGTGGCGTGCCGCGGTGAAGCTCTCGATCACCATGGCCTCCAGGCCCTTGATCATCACGCTGCGGCACATCTTGGTCGCCGAGGCCACGCCCAGCTTCTCGCTCGCCACCTTGGACGCGAAGCCCAATGCGTTCAGCGGCGCCGTCAGCGCGGCGGCATCGGGGCCGCCCAGCAGCAGCGGCACCTTGATGCGATAGGGCGGCACGCTGGTCATCACCGCACCCTCGACATAGCGGCCGCCCGCTTCGTTCACGGCTTGCGCCGCGCGTTGCTTGGCGCCGGGCGAGGCGCTGTTGAAGTCGAGGAAGAAGGCACCCTGCTTGATCGCCAGCGCGCAGGCCTTGGCCACCGGCACCGCCTGGCTGGCAGTGACGGCGCTGACGATCAGGTCGCTGCGCATCGCCAGCTCGGCATGCGAGGCCGCGATCCACACGCCACGCTCGCCCGCATGCTGGCGCAGGCTCACCGCGCTGGCGGGCTGCTCGAGCTTCAGGTCGTAGGCGCTGACGGTCACGCCTTGAGCGCGCAGATCCTCGGCGAGGATGCGGCCGACCTCGCCATAACCGACGAGACCGACGTGCCAGCTTTTCGGATCGACGATGGCCATGGCTGCAGCTTCAGTCGATGTACTTCAGACCTGCGGCGGCCAGCGGCTCGCGCATCTTGTACATGTCCAGGCCCAGCACGCCCGACGCCAGCTTGGCGCGCTTGTCGCCCTCGTTGGCTTCGCGCGCGGCGGCAGCGGCGGCCACCTCGGCGGCGCGCGCCGCCGGCACGCAGACCACGCCGTCGTCGTCGGCGACGATCACGTCGCCCGGCGTCACCCACATGCCGGCGCAGACCACCGGGATGTTCACCGAGCCCAGCGTCGCCTTGATCGTGCCCTTGCTGCTGATGGCCTTGCTCCACACCGGGAAGCCCATGCGAGTGAGCTCCTTCACGTCGCGCACGCCGGCATCGATGACCAGCGCACGGGCGCCGCGCGCCTGGAAGGAGGTGGCCAGCAGGTCGCCGAAATAGCCGTCGGTGCAGTCGGCAGTGATCGCCGCGACGACGATGTCACCGGGCTGGATCTGCTCGGCCACCACATGCATCATCCAGTTGTCGCCCGGGTGCAGCAGCACGGTCACTGCAGTGCCCGAGACCTGGGCGCCGGCATAGATCGGGCGCATATATGGCTTCATCAGACCGACACGGCCCATGGCCTCGTGCACCGTGGCCGAGCCGTACTGGGCCAGCTGGTCGGCGGCAGCGCGGTCGGCGCGCTTGATGTTGCGGTAGACGACTCCGAGTTCGTACATGGCGGATTCCTTCTTGTCTCGCTGACGTTCGTTCTTGATTACAGGCCCTTGGCCTTCAGCGCGGTGTCCAGGCGGCTGAACACGCGGCGCGCGTTGCCTTCGTAGATCTGGTAGCGCTCTTCCTCGTTGAGGTTGGCGGTGGCCTCGATATAGCGCTTGGTGTCGTCGTAGTAGTGGCCGGTGGTCGGGTCGATGCCGCGCACCGCGCCGATCATCTCGCTGGCGAAGAGCACGTTCTTCACCGGGATCACCTTGGTCAGCAGGTCGATGCCCGGCTGGTGATAGACGCAGGTGTCGAAGTAGATGTTGTTCAGCAGATGCTCGTCGAGCAGCGGCTTCTTCATCTCCTGCGCCAGGCCGCGGAAACGACCCCAGTGGTAAGGCACCGCGCCGCCGCCGTGCGGGATCAGGAACTTCAGCGTCGGAAAGTCCTTGAACAGATCGCCCTGGATGCACTGCATGAAGGCCGTCGTGTCGGCGTTCAGGTAGTGCGCGCCGGTGGTGTGGAAACAGGCGTTGCAGCTGGTGCTGACGTGGATCATCGCCGGGATGTCGTACTCGACCATCTTTTCGTAGATGGGGTACCAGTGGCGGTCGGTCAGCGGCGGGCTGGTCCAGTGGCCGCCGGAAGGATCGGGGTTCAGGTTGATGCCGACGAAGCCGTATTCCTTGACGCACTTCTCCAGCTCGGGGATGCAGGTCTTGGGGTCGACGCCGGGCGACTGCGGCAGCATGGCCGCGCCGATGAAGTTGTCGGGGAAGAGTTCGCTGACGCGGTAACAGAGCTCGTTGCAGATCGCGGCCCAGGTCGACGAGGTCTCGAAGTCGCCGATGTGGTGGGCCATGAAGCTGGCGCGCGGGCTGAAGATGGTCAGGTCGCTGCCGCGCTGCTTCATCAGCTTGAGCTGGTTGGTCTCGATAGACTCGCGCAGCTCGTCGTCGCTGATCTTCAGGTCAGCGGGGTTAGGCTTCTTGCTCGGGTCCTTCAGCGCGGCGATCTGCAGATCGCGCCAGGCGCCCAAGGCGGCGGGCGCCGTGGTGTAGTGGCCGTGGACGTCGATGATCAAGGGCTTGGCTCGGCTCATGCGTTTTCTCTCCTGAGTGTTCTTTGTCTATCGTTGCTGTTCAGCGGCCGGCCCAGACCGAGCCGGGCACCAGCACCTCGCCGCGCATCAGCGCGCGCGCGGTGCGCAGCAGCGCGGCCTGCGTGACGGTCTGCGGATCGGCCGGGTCGGTGGCCAGCGCGACGCTGAACTCGCCGGTCGGGTGCTCGACCGACACGGTGGTCGCCTCGCCCGGCCTGGCCACCGGCATCTGCGCCACACCGTCGCAGACCGAGCCGCGCAGCACGCAGGCCGTGCCCACGGTGACCGCGGCCAGCACGCCGATGGCGTCGTGGCAGACATGGGGAATGAAGCTACGCGTCGCGATCGCGCCGCCCGCGCGCGGCGGGGCGATCAGCGTCATCTTCGGATAGTTCTTCTTGCTCACGTCGCCCAGGCCCATCTTCCGAGAAACAGCCAGGCGCAGCGCCTCGATCTTGGTCTTCAGCTCGGTGTCGGCGTTCAGCTCGGCCACACCTTCATAACCCGTGCGGCCGATGTCCTCGGCCTTGAAGATCACCAGCGGCATGCCGTTGTCGATGCAGGTCACATCGATCGAGAAGGGGGCGAAGCCCTCGCCTTCGACGGTGATGCTGTCCTTCACACTGCCGGTAGGCAGCAGGCCCGCACAGACCGAGCCGGCGGTGTCGAGGAAGTTGATCGTGATCGGCGCCGACGAGCCCGGCGCGCCGTCGATGCGCGCGCTGCCTTCGTATTCGACATAGCGCTGGCCGTCGGCGCCCATGGGCGTCTGCACAGTGATGTCGGCCGCCATATCGGTGTTCAGCGTCAGCACGCGGTAGGTGCTGGTGTCGCCCTGCGGCTGCACCAGGCCCATCTCCAGCGCGAAGGGCACGACGCCGGCGAGCATGTTGCCGCAGTTGGGCGTAGTGTCGACGGTGTCCTTGTCCGGCTGCAGCTGCGCAAAGAGGAATTCAAGGTCCACGCCGGCGCGCTCGCTTTTCCCCACGATGCCGACCTTGCTGGTCAGCGGATGCGCACCGCCGACGCCATCGATCTGACGCTTGTCCGGTGAGCCCAGGGCGGCCAGCAGCACCTTGTCGCGGGTGGCAATGTCGGCAGGCAGGTCGCTGGCCAGGAAGAAAGGCCCCTTGGACGTGCCACCGCGCATCAGCAGGCAGGGAATGGCAGTCTGCTTCATCGTTGCTTGTCTCCTGGGCGTGGATTCTCGAAAACGGTGCAAGCTTCACCAAGACCGTGCCGGCGCTAGCTGCTATGCCGCCACGGCATGGCTCGAGGCAGAATACCGCGATGGACCTTAAGCAACTCGAATACTTCGTGCAGGTTGCCGAGCTGGGCAGCTTCAGCCGCGCTGCGACGCAACTGGGCGTGGCCCAGCCCGCGCTGAGCCGTCAGGTGCGGGCGCTGGAGGTCGAGCTGCGCGAGACACTGCTCCTGCGCAACGGCCGCGGCGTCACGCTGACCGAGCCCGGCCGGCAGCTGCTGGCCCGCGGCCGCGACATCCTGCAGCTGGCGCTGGCCGCGCAGCAGGAGATCGGCGCGCGCCGCGACGAGCCGGTGGGCCAGATCGTCGTCGGCCTGCCGCCCAGCCTGGCGCGGCGCATCACCGTGCCGTTGATCGAGTTCTTTGGCCGCGAGATGCCGCGCGCCAAGCTGGCCGTGGTGGAAGGCTTCTCCACCCATATCGGCGAATGGCTGGGCACCGGCCGCGTGGATCTGGGCCTGGTCTACAACCCCGAGCCCAATCCCGCGATCGAGATCACGCCGGTGCTGCAGGAGAAGCTGATGCTGGTAGGGCCTAGCGCCGAGATGGCGCGCCTTGGAAACCGCCACAGCATCCCTCTGACCGAGCTGGCGCGGCTGCCGCTGGTGCTGCCGCAATGGGGCCACAGCTTCCGCCGCCTGATGGAGACGCAGGCCGCGCTGGCCGGCGTGAAGCTGCAGATCGCCTGGGAGGTCTCCAGCGTGCCGACCATCCTGGACCTGGTCCGCCGCGGCCATGGCTATGCGGCGCTGACCGGCAGCGCGCTGAGCGCCGACGGCCAGACCGACGGCCTGGCGCAAGCCACCATCACCGCCCCGGAGATCTTCAGCACGCTGTGCCTCGCGAGCAGCGCGCAGAAGCGGCGCAATGCGCTGCACCTGCGCACGGCGGAGGCAATTGCGAAGCTGTGCAGAGGCGAGGACTGAGCCTTACCAGGGCAAGCCCACGTAGTTCTCCGCCATCACCGTCTGCGCAGCCTTGGAGCTGATCAGGTATTCCAGCTCCGAGCGGTGCAGCTTGGCGTCGATCGCCGGCTCGTTGTTGAAGTTGTGCATCAGGCTGGTGAACCACCAGGAGAAGCGCTCGGCCTTCCAGATGCGCGACAGGCAGCGCGCCGAGTAGTGCTCGATGCCGGCCTGACTGTTCTCGCGGTAGTGCTCCGACAGCGCCTGCCAGAGGTAGTAGACGTCCGACGCGGCGAGGTTCAGGCCCTTGGCGCCGGTGGGTGGAACGATGTGCGCGGCGTCGCCAGCGAGGAACAGGCGGCCGAAGCGCATCGGCTCGGCGACGAAGCTGCGCAGCGGCGCGATGCTCTTCTCCAGCGCGGGGCCGGTGACCAGGCCTGCCGCGGTCTCTTCGCCCAGGCGCAGGCGCAGCTCGCCCCAGAAGCGCTCGTCGCTCCATTCCTCGACCTTGTCGGTCAGCGGCACCTGCAGGTAGTAGCGGCTGCGCGTGTTGGAGCGCATGCTGCACAGCGTGAAGCCGCGCTCATGGCGGCCGTAGATCAGCTCGTGCGAGACCGGCGGCGTGTCGCTGAGCAGGCCCAGCCAGCCGAAGGGATAGACCTTCTCGTAGCTCTGGATCGCGCCTGCAGGCACGCTGGCGCGGCTGACGCCGTGATAGCCGTCGCAGCCGGCGATGAAGTCGCAGCGGATCTCGACCTCCTCGCCATCGACCACGCAGCGCGCACTGGGCGTGCTGCCGTCGAAGCCGTGCAGCGAAACGTCGCTGGCCTGGTAGAGCGTCGGCAGGCCGGCCGCGGCGCGGGCCTCCATCAGGTCGCGCGTCACCTCGGTCTGGCCATAGACCATCACCGCCTTGCCACCGGTCAGCGCCTGCAGGTCGATACGATGGCGCTGGCCGTCGATGGAGAGATCGAAGCCGCCGTGCACCAGGCCTTCGGCATGCATGCGCGCACCGACGCCGGCTTCGTCGAGCAGCTCCACCGAGGTCTGCTCCAGCACGCCGGCGCGGATGCGGCCCAGCACGTACTCGCCGCTCTGGCGCTCGACGATCAGGTTGGCAATGCCGGCCTTGTGCAGCAGCTGGCCCAGCAGCAGGCCCGAGGGGCCGGCGCCGACGATCAGGACCTGGGTGCTTAGCGTCTTCATCTCTGTCTCCGGTTGACCTTGCTCAAAAGGACTCGAAGCGTAGGGCTTGGCCCCAGCCGGGCGCAATGGACACAGCAAACCTGGACTTGCACAATTCGAACCCATGCCGCGCCAGACCGCAAGCCAGACCCCGCCGCTGTATGAGCTATACGGCGAGCAGGCAAGGGACGACACCCTGGACGGGCTGCACTGCGAGTCGATCGCCGACCGCAGCCGCTTGCACAATTGGGAAATCCAGCCGCATCGCCACGCCGCGCTGCTGCAGCTGCTGCTGATCGAGCGCGGCAGCGCACAGGTGCGGCTCGATGCCGACGAGCTGACGCTGCGCTCGCCGGCGCTTGTGCTGGTGCCGCCGCTGGTGATCCATGGTTTCCGCTTTGCACCCGACACGGCAGGCCTGGTGCTGACCCTGGAGCAGCAGCGCCTGCACAGCCTGCTGCAGGGTGCGCCGGACCTGCTGCCGCGGCTGGCGGCGCCGCGAGCCACCGCCCTGCCCCGGCGAGCGCCGCAGACCTATGCGCTGCTGGCTGCCGCGAAGGCGCTGGCGCAGGAATATGTGCAGGCCGCGCCCTGGCGACGCCTGGCGCTGGACAGCGCCGTCATCAGCCTGGCGCTGGCGCTGGCCAGGCTGCAGCCCCCCGCCGAGGCTGGCGCAGCCGCGCCCTCGGCAAGCAGCCATGAGAGCCGCCGCAGCCTGCAGCATCTGGCGCGCTACCGCGAGCAGATCGAGCAGCACTACCGCAGCCAGCCCAGCGTCGCACGGCTGGCCCAGCCGCTGGGCATCACCACCACCCAGCTCAACCGCCTGTGCCAGCGCGAGCTCGGCTGCACCGCACTGTCGCTGCTGCACCAGCGCCTGCTGCTGGAGGCCAAGCGCGAGCTCGGCTATACGACGCTGCCGATACGCCAGATTGCCGACGGCCTGGGCTTTGCCGACCCGGCCTACTTCACCCGTTTCTTTCAGCGTCTCACCGGTCTGTCGCCCAGCCGCTGGCGCGAGGGACGCGACAATCGCCCCTGATGACGACAACGATTCGGAATGCGCTCGCGGCGCTGCTCGACAGGCGCGGCCTGTGGCGCGCGGCGCTGCTGATGCTGCTGCTGGCGATCAGCGTGCTCGCGCTAACGCCGACGCCGCCCAGAACGCTGGACAGCGGCTGGGACAAGCTCAACCATCTGGCAGCCTTCGTCGCCCTTGCTGTGGCGGCGAGCCTCAGTACACAAGCCACGCTGAGCCATGCGCTGCGCTGCGCCATCGGCTTGCTGAGCTATGGTGCGCTGATCGAGATTCTGCAATCGCAGCTGCCGCCGCGCCAAGGCGATTGGGCCGACCTGCTGGCCGATGCGATCGGCATCGCGCTGGGGCTGGCCATCGCCGCGCTGGCGCGCCGCTTCACAACGACGCGCCAGGCTTGATCGCCGAGCCGGCTCAGGCCTGCGGCGCCGCGACCACGGTGGCCGCACAGTCGCCGAAGCCGATGCGGCGTGCGCCCGCTGCCTGCGCGTAACCGCGCAGGATCACCGTGTCGCCGTCCTGCAGGAAGCTGCGCGTCTCGCCATTGGGCAGCGCGATTGCCTGCTTGCCGCCCTGGCTCAGCTCGAGCAGCGAGCCGCCCTCGCCGGCCTCGGGGCCGCTCTGCGTGCCGGTGCCCAGCAGATCGCCGGGCTGCAGATTGCAGCCGTTGCTGGCGTGATGCGTGAGCATCTGCGCCAGCGTCCAGTAGGCGTGCTTGAAGTTGGAGCGCATCAGGCGCACCGGCTCCTGGCCGGCCGCGCGCATCTGCGCGGTCTGCAGCCAGACTTCCAGCTCGATGCCGTAGTTGCCGCCGGCACGGTTGGCCGGCGAATCCAGATAGGGCAGCGGCTGCGGATCGCTGGCGGCGCGCTCGAAGGGCAGGCGGAAGGGCTCCAGCGCATCCATCGTGACGATCCACGGCGAGATCGTCGACGCGAAGTTCTTTGCCAGGAAGGGGCCCAGCGGCTGGTACTCCCAGGCCTGCAGGTCGCGCGCCGACCAGTCGTTCAGCAGCGTCAGGCCGAACATATGGTCTTCGGCCTCGGCCATCGCGATCGGCTCGCCCAGCGCATTGCCGCCGGCGACGAACAGGCCCAGTTCCAGCTCGTAGTCCAGGCGCTTGCAGGGGCCGAACACCGGCGCCTCGGCGTCCGGGCCTTTGAGCTGGCCCAGCGGCCGGCGCACCGTGCCGCCGGAAACGACTATCGACGAGCTGCGGCCGTGGTAGCCGATCGGCACCCACTTGTAGTTGGGCAGCAGCGGGTTGTCAGGACGGAACAGCTTGCCCACCGCGGTGGCGTGGTGGATGCCGGTGTAGAAGTCGGTGTAGTCGGCGATGCGGCAGGGCACGGCCATCTCGGCCTCGCTCTGCGCCAGCAGGCAGCCGCGCAGTTTGGCGTCCAGGCCCGAGTCGGCATGCAGCGCGTCGAACAGCGCCAGGCGCAGCGCGCGGCGCCGCTCGTGCGGCAGCGCCATGAAGCGGTTCAGGTCGCCTTCGGCTAGCGGCTGCAGCAGCACGAGGATCTCGCTGCTCCAGCAGCCGGCCTGCGCGGCCGCGCGCAGGTCGAGGATCTGGTCGCCGATCGCGACGCCGACGCGCCAGTCCTGCTGGCTGCCGGCACGGCGGAACAGGCCGTAGGGCAGGTTCTGCAGCGGGAAGTCGGTGTCGGCCGCGTTGGCGCTGGCCACCCAGCTCTGGGCTTCGGGATCGTGGGTGTGGTCGGTGAGGGTCATGCCTGCATTGTCCTTGGCATCAGGCCGCTGCGGTGTGCGCCAGCGTGTTCTCGCGCGCCAGTTGCAGCGCCTCGACGAGCACGCCCTGCTCGCCCACATGGTTGGCCAGGATCAGCACCAGCTTGGCGACCAGCATCTCGGCCTGCTCTTCGCTGAGGCCGCGCTGCGCGTCGATCAGGGCCTCGTAGAAGCCGTCGGTATCGCTGAGATTGGGTTTGCGTTGCAGTTGGGGCATCTTTGTCGCTGCTCCTCTACTCTGTCTTCATTGGCCCAGGCAGCGCGACAGCGCAGCCCGGATCGCGGCCTCGTCGAAACGGCGCCAGCGCGCCGCCACATGCTGGTCCGGACGGATCAGGTAGACCGTGCCGGGCTGGCCGTCGTAACGCTCGGCCAGCAGGCCCTGCGCATCGGCGATGTCGCGGCCGACCTGCATCAGCTCGGCCTTGATGCCGCCGACGCTGACATCCTTGGCGCCGTCGCCGAAGGCCAGCAGCGTGAAGCCGCGGCCCAGCTGATTGAGCAGCCAGGCGTCCTTGCCGCCCTTTCCGCCAATCTGGACCGGCGCATCGGCGCAGGGCGTGCCCGGCAGCATCTTGCCCTTGAAGGCCTCGACGTCTGGCGTGTTCAGCGAGCAGCCCAGATAGGGCGTCGGCGTGGACAGCCGGCCGCTATTGACCATCGGGCGCGCGAAGTCCTCGCTACGCGCCAGCTCGAGCACCGCATTGCGCAGGCGCAGCGAGGTCTTGCTCTTTGGCGTGATGAAGTCGGTGGAACGGGTCGAGTTGCGCAGGTTGTCGTCCGCGGCCAGCGCACGTTCCTCGTGGTAGCTGTCGAGCAGGCTTTCCGGCGCCTGGCCGGCCAGCACCGCATGAAGCTTCCAGGCGAGGTTGTCCACATCCTGCACGCCGCTGTTGGCGCCGCGCGCGCCGAAGGGCGAGACCTGGTGCGCAGCATCGCCGGCGAAGAGCACGCGGCCGTGGCGGAACTTGTCGATGCGGCGGCAGGCGAACTGGTAGACCGAGACCCACTCCAGCTCGAACTCGACATCCTTGCCCAGCATCGCCTGGATGCGCGGGATCACCTTCTCGGGCCTCTTCTCCGCCTCGGGGTCGGCGTCCCAGCCGAGCTGGAAGTCGATGCGCCAGACGTTGTCGCACTGCTTGTGCAGCAGCACCGACTGGCCGCGATGGAAAGGCGGATCGAACCAGAACCAGCGCTCGGTCGGGAAGTCGGCCTTCATCACCACGTCGGCAATCAGGAAGCGGTCCTGGAAGGCCTGGCCGGTGAATTCGGCGCCAACCATCTTGCGCGTGTCGCTGCTGGCGCCGTCGCAGGCGATCAGCCAGTCGCAGTGCATGCCGAAGCGGCCGTCGGGCGACTCGACCTGCAGCTGCACGCCGTTGGCGCCCTGCTCCAGGCCCAGCAGCTTGTGCTTCCAGCGCAGCTCGATCAGCGGCTGCTTCTGGCAGGCCTCGACAAGCTGTTCCTCGAGGTAGTACTGCTGCAGGTTGATCATCGCCGGCAGCTTGTGATGCGCCTCGGGCAGCAGGTCGAACTGGTAGGCCAGGCTGTCGCCGTGGAAGACCTTGCCGACCTGCCAGCGCACGCCCTGCTCGACCATGCGCTCGGCCACGCCCAGGCGGTCCCAGACTTCCAGCGCGCGCTTGGCGTAGCAGACCGCGCGCGAGCCGATGGACACGCTGTTGTTGTCGTCCAGCAGCACGGTCTTGATGCCGCGCGCCGCGCAGTCCAGCGCCATCGTCAGGCCCACAGGGCCGGCGCCGATGATCACCAGCGGATGGCGCTGCGGCTTGCCGCTGGCCTGCTCCTCGCTCTGGCGGTACTCGTATTCAGGATAGGTGTAGGTATGCAGCATCGTCGTTATGCCTGCGAAGGCTCGTTGCCTGATGGGGCTGCGCGCCGACCGACGCACGGCACCATCCAGACCTAGCGAGGTGCGAGGATCCGGCTCCGCCGGTCCTGCGCACCTGCCCCCTCGAGGGGGCGGCCGAAGGCCGTAGGGGGTGGGTCAAGTTCCGGCGAATTCGCGCTCGTGCATCCACGCAGCATGCTTGGGCGCGCGCTTGGTGCGGCTCCACTCTTCGAGCATCTCCCACTTGCAGGCATCGAGCTTGGCCATCATCTCGGGCGTGCCGACGTCCGCAGCCAGTTCGAGGCGGTGGCCATTGGGATCGAAGAAGTAGATGCTCTTGAAGATGGTGTGGTCCGTGACGCCGACCACCTCGATGCCGGCGGCCTGCAGCCGAGCCTTGGTCTCTTCCAGCGTCTTCACGCTGTCGACCTTGAAAGCGATGTGCTGCACCCAGGCCGGCGTATTGGTGTCGCGGCCCATCTCGGGCGAGTTCGGCAGCTCGAAGAAGGCCAGCACGTTGCCCTGGCCCGCGTCGAGGAAGATGTGCATGTACGGGTCCGGCGCCTGCGTCGAAGGCACCTTGTCCTCGGCGATGGCGAGCACGAAGTCCATGCCCAGGTGCTTGCCGTACCACTCGACGGTTTCCTTGGCGTCCTTGCAGCGGTAGGCGACGTGATGGATGCGGTCCAACTTCATCATGGCTTGTCTCCTGCTTCAGTCGGTGAGGTTCAGACGTCTTCCAGCGTGCGCCACATGGCGATGTCGCGCTCGGCCGTCCAGATGCGCGGATCGGGGAACTCGGTGGCCTCGTCATAGGCGCGGGTCACGTCGAAGGGCATGCAGTGCGCAAAGATGACCCACTTGCCGTACTTCTTCTCCAGCTCGGCGAAGGTCTTCTTGTAGACCGTCTTCAGGTCTTCGCCCTTCGCGGCGCCGGCCTTCACATTGGCATAGAGCTCGGAGACAAACGCGCGCGTGCCGGCCAAGCCTGCGGCCACCTCTTCGGGCGTCTGCAGCGCCTTGCCGCGGCCCGGCACCAGCTTGGCGGGCTTGAGCGCGGCGATGTTGTCCAGCGTCTGCGGCCAGTCCTTGAAGTAGGCGTCGCCGGCATAGGGCGTGGCGTCGAACTCGACCAGGTCGCCGGAGAAGAGCACGCGGTCCTTGGGCAGCCAGACGACCGTGTCGCCCTTGGTGTGGCCGCGGCCCAGTTGCAGGATCTGCACCTCCAGCGAGCCCAGCCACAGCGTCATCTTGCCGGTGAAGGTGATGGTGGGCCAGGTCAGGCCCGGCGGCACCGTCTCGACATTGCGGAACAGGCGCGGGAAGCGGCCGATCTCACTGGCCTTGTCCTGCTCGCCGCGCTCGACGATCAGGTCGTAGGTGTCCTGGCTGGCGATGATCTGCTCGCAGCCCTCGGCCTTGTAGGCCGAGGCACCGAGCACGCGCACCGCGTGATAGTGCGAGAGCAGCACGTACTTGATCGGCTTGTCGGTCACCTGGCGGATGCGGCGGATCACATCCTGCGCCATCTGCGGCGTCGCCTGGGTGTCGATGACCATAACCGCGTCGTCGCCGACGACGATGCCGGTGTTGGGGTCGCCTTCGGCCGTGTAGGCGTAGGCATGCTCCGACAGCTTGTCGAAGCTGACCTGCTTCTCTTCGAGGTCGGCCTGCGAGGCAAAGGTCTTGGTGGTCGTGCTCATGGCGCGGCGGTCTCCGTGGGGATGGTGCGTTTAACCAATAACGAACAAGTTCGTCTATATGAAATCTCGGGCTTGATGCTAATCAGTTCGTTTGTTAATGTCTAATAAATTCGACATATCGCAATCCCTCATGAAGCCCGCCAGCACCGAAACCAGCCTACTCGCCTCAGCCGAGGCCGCCACCGAGCGCAGCCCGCGCGGCATCCAGAGCGTGGAAGTCGGCGGGCAGTTGCTCGTTGCCCTGGCGCAGCAGGGCCGGCCGCTGGCGCTGAAGGATTTGGCGCGCGCCGCGGGCATGCCGGCGGCCAAGGCCCACCCGTATCTGGTCAGCTTCATCAAGCTGGGCCTGGTCGAGCAGGAAAGCGATGGCGGCCGCTACGGCCTGGGCCCGCTGGCACTGCAGCTGGGGCTGATCAGCCTGCAGCAGTACGACCCGGTGCGCCTGGCCACACCGCGCATCGAAGAGTTGGCACATCAACTGGGCCACACGGTGGCCATCGCCGTCTGGGGCAATCGCGGCCCGACCATCGTGCGTGTGGCCGAGGCGCCGACTGCCGTGCACATCAGCATGCGCCACGGCGTGGTGATGAGCCTCAGGGGCACGGCCTCGGGCCGTGTGTTCGCCGCCTACCGGCCGCGCGCCGAGGTGCTGGCCGCGCTACAGGCGGAGGCCGCGCTGGACGGCGGCAAGGCCAGCCTGGACAAGGACTTCCTGGCGCTGCTGCAACTCACGCGTGAGCAAGGCATCGCCAGCACCGATGGCGGCGTGGTGCCCGGGGTGAGCGCGCTGGCGGCACCGGTCTTCGATGACCGCGGCCGCATCGTGCTCTGCCTCACCGCGATCGGCCCCAGCGCCAGCTTCGATCTGGCACTGGACGGCAGCATCGCCACGCGGCTCAGGCGCGATGGGATGGAACTGTCACGGCAACTGGGCTGGCAGGGCGTGTCCGCGGGCGCGTGATCAGCGTCGCAGATTGTCGATCTGCCCCGGCGTCAGCAACTGCTGGAAAGCCGGCTTGGCGAACAGATAGCCCTGCATCAGGTGCACACCGTGATCCCAGAGCCAGTCGCGCTCCGCGCATGTCTCGATGCCTTCGGCGATGACCTCGATGTCCAGATCGCGGCAAATCTCCAGCGTGCGTGCCACGATGCGCTGGCGCGGCCGGTGCGCATCGACACCTCGGAGCAGCAGCATGTCCAGCTTGATCAAATCGGGCTGGAAGTCCGCCAACAGCGACAGCCCCGCATAGCCAGCGCCGAAGTCGTCGATGGCTGTCGAGAAGCCGATGCGCTGGTACTCGCGCATCACCTCTGCATACCAGGCCGCATCGCCGACCTGCTCGCCCTCGGTCGTCTCGAAGATGATCTGCTCGATCGGGAATCCGTGCGCCTTGGCTGCGGCCAGCGTGGCACGGATGCAAACCTCCGGCCGGTACACCGCATTGGGGAGGAAGTTGATCGACAGCTTGGTCTGCAGACCCAGCGCGACCGCGTCCTTGATCGCCTTGACGCGACAGGCCTGGTCGAAACGGTAGCGGTTGTGCTGGTTAACCTGCGCCAACACGGTCGAGGCTGGTTCGCCTGCAGGCCCACGCACCAGCGCTTCATAGGCGAACACCTCGCCGTCACGCAGGTCCACGATCGGCTGGTAGGCGTAGCTGAAGGCAAACTCGAGCTTGGAACCAGAAGCACAATCGCCGCACTCCGTCATGTCCAGCTCACCGAAACTGGACGGACGCATTGCGAAGGTTCTTTGATTCATCTGCCGCTCCTCGTCACCCCGGCCCGTCGGCAGGGGTTCACTTCGCCAAGACCAGGCAGGCAGTGTAGAGGGAAGCGCTTCGGCGGCCTCAGGCCATGGCATTCAGCTGGGCGCGCAGCGAGTCGAGCAGTTGCCGCTCACCCTCGTCCGCCTGGAAATGCGGATACAGCGAGCGCGAACCCAGCGGGCATGTGCCCGCCAGCGCGTCGATCCGGCTCTGCCCGTAGACGAGATCCAGGCACATCAGCACCGCAGGCGCATTGACCCGCGGGTTCTGGCGCACGTCGCTGCAGACCTGGAAGTCGAGCATGCGGCGGTAGTAGCCTACATGGCGCGGGTTGACCTCGATGACCAGCAGCTCGACGCCCTGCAGCCGGTAGGCAAACAGATGCGCCGACTGGAACAAGGCGGCCAGCACCGGCAGCGAGGTCGTGCCATGGTCCAGCGCCAGCTGGGTGAACTCGCACAGCCGGCGGCCGCTGCGGCGCAACTCGGCGATCTCGGGGCCGAAGGACTCTTCGCACTTCAGACCATGGACGGAGTCCAGCCGCACACCCAGTGTGCCCAGCGTGCCCTGCTCGCTCACAGCGCTGAGCGTGAGCAGCTGTGCCTCGGCCTCTGCCGCCCACGGCACCTGAAGGTAGCCGCGCTGGGCGTAGCGCTGAGTCACCAGCCAGTGCGCGCTGCGCCGCTGCTGACTGGTGCGAGCCAGTTGGATGGAGAAGCCGCCAGCGAACTGGTGGCGCTGCTGCAGCGTCTCATCGCCCAGCCCACCGAAGGCGGAGCAACTGCCTTCGCCGTCGTCAACGGAGCCAAGAACCGCGCCAATCGGCATCGATCGGTCCTGCACTGGTGACATCGCCCGGATTTGCTCCATTTCCACCCCAACATTGCCAGCCGAGAGTCTAGCCACTGATTTCGACAAAGCTGAGGCGGATCTGTAACGATTTGCCAGGGGCGAACCCGACATTTACATATCGATACCAGGCCGACGGCCCCGCAGCGGCGACACGGCGGCGCTGGAGGCAAGGTCTTTACTGGCGCTGCGCCAGGCGGGCCATATTGCCCAGCGACAGCCTGTGCATCTCGACGAGGGCCAGCAGGCCGTTGCGATGCAACCGCACGACATCCTCGTCGGGCAGCTCGGCCAGCTTCTTCTCGTTGACGGCGAGGAACCCCTCGACATCGATCTTCTCGCCGTTGGGCAAAGTTGCCTCGAAGCGCATGTCCTGAAGCAGTTCCAGACGCTGCAGTTCCTCGCAAACCATGCGGGTACGATCGGACTCGCGTTCAAAGCTCTCGAGGAAATTCTTGGCGTTGAGGATGAACTCGGTCGGCTCGCCATCGTCGCCGAACAGCGGGATGCCCTCGGTGGTGGAGAAGCCTCGCCACTGCTCGTCGAAGCAGACTGCGACCTCGTCGGCGCTGATGCGCGCCATCGCAAACGGATAGCGGCGCAGGTAGGCAGGCATGTAGTCTGCCGTCCAGCGACCGTCTTTGAGGAAGAGATTGGCTCCGGGCTTCAGGCCCAGCACGGCCAGCGGCGCGACGGCCTGAGCCGAACCGTCGGCAGGCGGCTCGCCGACACGCACGAACACGACCGGGAACTCCTTGCAGGCATCGGCAAACTCGACCGCGGTGAGGAACAGCGAATTCAGGCCTTCGACCCGCTCCAGCGTCGACAGCTCCGCCTGCAGGCGCAGGTTCTTGTGTTGGGTCCGATCCAGCGGCACCACATTGCCGTACATGGGGGGATTGCTCATAGTCCTTTCTCCGTTTCCGCTTCGCCGGCACATCGCGTGACCAGCACCTTGTCTACGCGCTTGCCGTCGAGGTCCACGACCTCGAAGCGCCAGGCGCCCCATTCCACCGCATCCGTCGTGCGCGGCAGCCGTCCGAGCAGCAGCATCACCATGCCTGCCAGCGTGTTGTAGCGGCCACGCCCCTCGTCGGGCAGTTCCTTCAGCTCCAGGCGATCCTTCAACTCGGTCGCCGGGATCAATCCGTCCATCAGCCAGCTGCCGTCGGCGCGCCTCACCGCCCAGGCATCCTCGTCGCTGGGCGCTGAGAATTCGCCGGCAATGGCCTCGAGCACATCGCGCACGGTGATCACACCCTGCACCTCACCGTATTCGTCGACGACGAAAACCAGCGGCGCATCGGAACTGCGGAAATGTTCCAGCAGTTCCATGCCAGACAGCGTCTCGGGCACGAAGACCGGCGCCTCGAGGTCGGCAGCCAGATCCAGCTGGTCGCCGGACAGCGCGCGCTGCAACAGGCTCTGCGCCGATGCCACGCCCAGCACATCGTCCAGCCCTCCGCGACAGACCGGATAGCGGCTGTAGCCGTGCGCCCGCAACATCTCGAGCACGGCACTGGCGCCATCCTCGACATCCAGCCAGGCGATTTCGCCGCGCGGGATCATCATCGAACCCACCTGGCGTTCGTCGAGTCGGAACACATTGCGCACCATCTGGTGCTCCTGCTCCTCGATCACGCCGGCATCCAGGCCCTCCTCCAGGCTGGCGGCGATCTCTTCTTCAGTCACGCCGCGTTGCGCCTTGCCACGCAAGCCCAGCAGCCCGAGCGTTGCGTCGGTGGCCACCGTGAGCAGCTTTACCAGCGGCCGCGCCACCAGGGACAGGAACTCCATCGGCGGCGCCACCAGGCGCGCCACCGTCTCCGGATACATCTGACCCAGGCGCTTGGGCACCAGCTCGCCGAAGATGATGGTGGCGATGGTCAGCAGCACCACCACCAGGCCGGTCGCCATCAACTGCGCAGGCTGCGCGCTGATGCCCAAGGATTGCAGCCACTGGGCCAGCGGGCCGGCAAACGCGGCTTCGCCAACGATGCCGTTGAGCACGCCTATCGAGGTGATGCCGATCTGCACCACCGAGAGGAACTTGGTCGGGTTCTCGTGCAGGTCCATCGCCGCCTGGGCACCGGCCTCGCCCGACTCGAGCATGACCTGCAACCGTGCCCGTCGACTGGCGGTGAGCGCCATCTCTGACATTGCGAAGGCGCCGTTAAGCAGGATGAGGAACAGGACTAGAGCGGTATCCATTGCAAGCGCGCTCGACAAAGGCCGGGCTGGCCGCCAAGCGCACCATGTGTGCGAAGGCCGCAAGCGTAGCAGAAGGATTTGAGCGCTTCGCACCGCACAATCCCGGCATGAACTACCTGATCGGCGATCTCCAGGGCTGCTGCGACGCACTCGAACAGCTGCTGCACAAGATCGACTTCTCGCCGTCGCGCGACCAGCTCTACCTGCTCGGCGACCTCGTCAACCGTGGTCCGGCCTCGCTGGCCACCCTGCGCCGCCTGCAGGCACTCGAAGGCGCCGCGATCGCTGTGCTCGGCAACCATGACCTGCACCTGCTGGCCAGTGCCGCCGGAGCGCGCCGCCCCAGCCGCAGCGACACGCTGCACGACATTCTCGATGCGCCGGACCGCGAGGCCCTGATCGACTGGCTGCGTCAGCAGCGCATGGCGCTGTTCGAGCATGGCTGGCTGATGCTGCACGCCGGCGTCGTGCCGCAATGGGACTGCGCGCAGACATTGGCGCTGGCCGCCGAAGTCGAGCGCCTGCTGCGCAGCTCTGCACTGGCAGAGTTCCTGCACCAGATGTACGGCAACGAGCCCGACATCTGGAGCGAGGGCCTGCAGGGCACGGCGCGGCTGCGCTTCATCGTCAATGTGCTGACGCGGCTGCGCTTTTGCGATGCCCAGGGGCGCCTGGACTTCCAGGCCAAGGAAGGTGCCGGCAATGCGCCGCCAGGTTTCATGCCCTGGTTCGAGGTGCCCGACAGGCGCAGCGCCGGCACGCCGATCGCCTTCGGCCACTGGTCTACGCTGGGCCTGGTGGACCGCGAAGACCTGCTCGCGCTGGACACCGGCTGCGTCTGGGGCGGCCAGCTCAGCGCGATGCGCATCGACGGCATGACGCGCGAACTCATCCAGGTGCAATGCGCCCAGGCACAGGTGCCGGGACAAGGCGCAGGCTCAGACTAGAATCGCCATCCTCAACCGGGAAGCGTGGCCGAGTGGTTTAAGGCACTGGTCTTGAAAACCAGCGAGGGTTTGCGCCCTCCGTGAGTTCGAATCTCACCGCTTCCGCCAGGCCCGCCCGGGCCGCGGCTCAGTTCACCCGTACATAGCGACCATCGCGGATCTCGGTGAAGAAGACGCGGCGCTCGGTATCGCCGTTCGCATCGAAGACGATGCGCTGCTGCAAGCCCTCATACGGCCCGCTGCGCTGGGCTGCCGCTTTCAGGCTTTCTCCCTTGGCGCGGTTCTTCAGCGCAGTCAGCACCACCGTGGCCGCGTCGTGGGCTGACACCGAGCTGTAGCCGGGACGCCGCTGGAAGCGCTTGAAGTAGGCCTCGCTGAACTCCTTGTAGCGTGGCGACTCGTCGTCGCGGTCATAGTTCTGCACGATCAGCAGGCCCTGGACCACCTCGCCGCCCAGGTCGATGAGCTGCTCGGTGGCCGCCCACTCGGAGGCACCGATGGGCAGCTGAGGCGCCTGCTTGCGCGCCTGCTGCGCCAGCCGCGCCACATCCAGCGCGCCAGCGATGAAGAACAGCCCATCGGGCTTGCCAGCGAGCATGGCCTTGACCACGCCGGCGAAGTCGGCATCCGTGTCCGAGGTATAGGGCACCGTCGCGGCGAGCCGACCGCCGCTGGACTCCACCACGGCGCGAAACTCGCCGAGCCAGGACTCGGTGAAGTTCTTGTTGCGCAGGTCGTAGGCCACCGCGACGCGCTGCTGCCCCCTGGACTTCAGCACCCGCGCGTAGTCCCGCGCGTTGTCGCGCGTGGTTCGGTTGATGCGAAACAGGTTGTCGTCCTTGCCGTAGAAATCCATCGAGGTAACGGTGGGGCTGACCTGGAAGATGCCGGCCTCACCGGTGATGGGCACGATCTCCTTGGCCATCGCACTGGTGAAGGGCCCGATCACCGCCTCCACCCGGGCCGCGACCAGTTCGCGCGCGGCGCGCGCCGCGGCGGCGCGATCCTGCGCATCGTCGCGCACCACCAGCTCGACCAGACGGCCATTGACGCCGCCGTCGCGGTTGAAGGCCTCGACCGCCAGGATCACGCCGTTGAGTCCGGATTGGCCATTGTCGGCATTGCGGTCGGACAAGCCGCCGACGAAACCGATCTGGATCGGCGGCGGCGGCTGGCAAGCCGCCAACAAGGCCAGCAAACCGAGTGCGGCGAGTACTCGCCAAGCCTGTCTATGCTTCATCGAAATGCCCCTCTGGCTCGCGCTGCAGCATCCGGGGCTCGACACGCAATCCGCACGACATGCCAACACGCCTGGGCATTCTTACCGACCTGATACTTGTGATCCATTCAGCCGAGAAGATTACTCACTAAACTGCCAAATATGAAACCCATTGCGCGGACTGCTCGCGACAGCCCGATCCGTCCGGAACAAGACGGCGGCACCGCACGCGGACCGACGCCGTGGATGCGCCTGCGCCTGGCGTGGCAGCGCTCATTGCGCTTCCGCCTGTTGGCCATGGGCCTGCTGCCGCTGCTGCTGGCCTTTCCACTGGTGATCGCCGCCTTGCTGACGGTGGGAGGCAGCAGCGGCCGCGAGCTGGTCGCGGCCAATCTGCGCGTCAGCCTTGCCGGCGGCGCCAGCTATCTGCAACAGGTGCGCGACACCGCCCGGCTGCGCCTGGAGCAGCTGGCGCGATCCGAGCGCCTGGCCCAGCTGCTCCTGCAGCCGCCGCCGCGGCAGGCCCTGGAGCACGCGCTGCAACGCGCCGCCCAAGACAGCGGTCTGGATTTCCTGATCCTTGCCACCACCGATGGCACCGTGCTTGCCGGCAGCCATGGCGCCGTGCCGGGCAGTCGGCTGCCGCCCTCCTATGTGGTCCGCCAGGCCCGCGACGGCGTGGCCAATGTGGCCTACGAGCGGCTGGAGGCCAGCGAGCTGGATCAGCTGCTGCCGCAGCCTGCCGGCGGCACTGCGCGCACCGAAGCCGCGCTGCTCATCAACGCCGCCGCCCACCTGCCGCTATCGATCCGGCTGCCCGATGCGATGCTGTTCGGCGGCATCGTCATCAACCGCAACCACGCCCTGCTCGACCATATGCGCGAGGTGCTCTTTCCGCTCGGCAGCCTGCCCGGCGACATCGAGGGCATGACCGCCATCTATCTGGGGCCGACCAGCGTCGCGGCCAGCCGCCTGCGCCTGCAGGGGCATGCGGCAGTCGGCCTGGCAGCGCCGCAGCCGGCGGTGCAGCACACCCTGACGCGGGGCGAGACCTGGATAGGCGCCGCCGAGCTCGCCGGCCAGTCGCATGCCATGGGTTTCGCTCCGCTGGTCAATGGCGACGGCCAGCCCATCGGCATGCTGGCCGCCAGCATGCCGGACTGGCCCTACAAGCGCGCCATCTGGCTGGCGCTGGGCAGCGTGGCAGGCCTGCTCGCGCTGGCCCTGCTCGCGCTGTCCCTCGTCGTGCTGCGCAGCGGCAGCGAGCTGACGCAGAGGCTGGAGTCACTGCGCCAGACCATGAACGCGGTGCGCGCGGGCCGCCGCGAAGCGCGCGTCGGCAGCACCGGCCGCGACGACGAGCTGGGCCAACTGGCGCGCCACTTCGACGAGCTGCTGGAGACCATTGCCGACTACCGGCAGCAACTCGAGCAGCGCGTCGAGCAGCGCACGCGCGAGCTCGGCGAGCGCACCGTGCAGCTCAACACCATCCTCGAGCTCAGTCCAGATGGCTTTGTCTCCTTCGACCGGCAGCAGCGCATCGGCTTCGCGAATGCTGCCTTCATCCGCATGACCGGCCTGAGCGATGCCGAGCTGCTCGGACTCGACGAGCGCGGACTCGCCGAGCGGCTGGCTGGCCGCAGCGTCGCCGGTGCCGCCTTCCCGGGCATGGACGCACTGCGGCAGGCGGCCGAAGAACGCGACCGTTTCGTCGCCAGCCGGCCCGCGCTGCTGGACGGCGCAAGAGGCAGCGAGGCAGCCCCGCGACAGGTCTTCGAGCTGGCGCTGCCGCGGCGCCGCGTGCTGGAGGTGGGCCTGCGCCTGTCCGAAGCCGAGAGCGTCTCCCAGGTGCTCTACCTGCGCGACATCACCCACGAGACCGAGGTGGACCGCATCAAGAGCGAGTTCCTCGCCACCGCCGCCCACGAGCTGCGCACGCCGATGACGAGCATCCACGGCTTTGTCGAACTGCTGCGCACCCGCGAGATGAGCAAGGACAGGCGCGACGAGCTGCTGGCCATCGTGACGCAGCAGTCCTCGCGCATGGTCGCCATCCTGAACCAGCTGCTCGATCTCGCCCGCATCGAGGCGCGCCAGGGCCAGGACTTCGAGATGCGCCCGGTTCCGCTGCGCGACATTGTCATGCAGGGTCTGGCCGCGCTGGCGCCAACGCCGGGTCGGGACGCGCCGCAGCTCGAGGACATCCCTGCGGAGCTGATCGTGAATGCCGACCAGGAGCGCATGGTGCAGGCGCTGCTCAACGTGCTCAGCAATGCCTACAAGTACTCGCCACAGGGCGGCAGCGTGCTCGTGCAGTTGCGGCGCAGCCGCGACGATGGACGCCCGATGGTCGGACTGGCGATCAGCGACCACGGCATTGGCATGAACGAGGAACAGCAGGCCCGCGTCTGCGAACGCTTCTACCGCGCGGACAGCTCGGGCAACATCCCCGGCACCGGCCTGGGCATGGCCATCGTCAGCGAGATCATCGCGCTGCACGGCGGCCGCATCGAGATCAGCAGCCAACCGGGACGGGGCAGCACCTTCGTGCTGTGGCTGCCGGAGCTCGAGGGCCTCGGCGACACGGCGCCGCCTGCCGCCGACGCCCGCTAAGGCAGCCGCTCAGACCTCCAGCCACTCCTTGCGGATGTAGCTGTTCGCGCGCAGCTCGTCGGGCGTACCCTCGAAGACGATGCGCCCGTGGCCCATCACGTAGCAGCGCTCGGAGATCTCCAGCGCGATAGCCAGCTTCTGCTCGACCAGCAGCACCGCGATGCCGCGCCGCTTGAGTTCCTTCAGGTACTCGGCCACCAGCTCGACGATCTTCGGTGCCAGGCCCTCGGTGGGCTCGTCGATCATGATCAGGTCCGGATCGCCCATCAGCGTGCGGCACAACGTCAGCATCTGCTGCTCGCCGCCGGAGAGCACGCCGGCCTCGGTGTGCTGACGCTCCCTGAGACGCGGGAACATCCGGTACATGTCGTCGAAGTCCCAGCGCGGGTTCTTGGCGCCGCTCTTCTGCCCGAGCATCAGGTTCTGATGCACGGTGAGCTTGGGGAAGATGTCGCGGTTCTCGGGCACATAGCCAATGCCCTCATGCGCGATCTCGAAGGCCTTGCGGCCGAGCAGTTCCTTGTCGCCGTAGCGGATCGAGCCGGTGCCGTCGACCTGCCCCATGGTGGCCTTCACGGTGGTCGAGCGGCCCGAGCCGTTGCGGCCCAGCAGCGCGACGATCTCGCCCGGGCGAACCTCCATGCTCACGCCGTGCAACACATGGCTCTTGCCATAGAAGGCGTGCACGTTGTCCAGCTTCAGCAGCCTGCCTGTCTTGTCCTTGTCTGCAGCGCTCATGCCGCCACCCCTCCGGCCACGCCTGCAGCCTGCTGTTCAGCCAGCACCGAGCCCAGATAGGCCTCCTGCACGCGCGCATTGGCGCGCACCGCATCGGGCGTGTCGAAGGCGATCACCTCGCCATAGACCAGCACCGCAATCTTGTCGGCCAGGCCGAAGACCACGCCCATATCGTGTTCGACGGTGAGCAAGGTCTTGCCCTCGGTGACCTCGCGGATCAGTTGGATGAATCGCTTGGTCTCGCTCTTGCTCATGCCGGCGGTGGGCTCGTCGAGCAGGATCACGCTGGAGCCGCCGGCGATGGTGATGCCGATCTCCAGCGCGCGCGCTTCCGCGTAGGTGAGGTTCATCGCCAGCACGTCGCGGCGCTTGTCCAGCTTGATCATCTCCAGCACCTCCTCGGCGCGGTCGTTCGCGTCGTCGAGGTCGGCCAGGAAGCGCCAGAAGGCGTACTTGTAGCCCATGCTCCAGAGCACCGCACAGCGGATGTTCTCGAACACCGACAGCCGCGTGAACAGGTTGGAGACCTGGAAGCTGCGCGACAGGCCGCGACGGTTGATCTCGTAAGGCTTTTGGCCGTCGATGCGCTGGCCGTGCAGCTTGATCTGACCGCTGCTGGGCGCGAAGCGGCCACTGATCAGATTGAACAGCGTGCTCTTGCCGGCACCGTTGGGGCCGATCACAGCGACCCGCTCGCCGGGGCGCACCTGCAGCTGCGCGCCGCGGATGATCTCGCTCTTGCCGAAGCTCTTGCGCACATCCAGCAGCTCGAGCGCGTATTCGGAGGAAGGATTCGTCGTGCTCACAGCGACTCTCGGCGTTTGATTTCTTTCTCGATCTCTTCCTGGGTCTGGTCCCACTCGCGCTTGAACTGGCGTCGCGCCAGCTCGAACAGACCCAGTCCCACGACCAGCAGCAGGCCGGCACCCAGCCAGGCATCGACGCCAGCGCTGTTCAGCGATGCGCCTGCGAAGCGCAGCACGGGGCCGATGGCCTCGTTAAGCTGACGGTGGTAGACCATCTCGATCATCGCGGCCGCGCCGGTGAGCACCGCCAGGCCCGTGCCCGCCAGCGCCAGGTAGGACGTCCACAACCTGCCCAGCTTGCCGAAGGCGGCCACCCGCAGGTTCATCATGATCAGGCTGGCAATGCCGCCCGGCGCGTACATCACCATGAACAGGAAGACCAGGCCCAGATAGAGCAGCCAGGCCTGCGTCAGCTCGGAGAGCAGCACGCTGGCCAGCACCATCAGCACCGCACCAATGATCGGGCCGAAGAAGAATGTCGCGCCGCCCAGGAAGGTGAACAACAGGTAGCCGCCCGAACGCACCGCGCCGACCACCTCGGCGGTGACGATCTCGAAGTTCAGCGCACCCAGGCCGCCTGCGACGCCGGCGAAGAAACCCGAGATCATGAAGGCCAGGAAGCGCACCCACTGGGTGTCGTAGCCGATGAACTCGACGCGCTCGGGGTTGTCGCGCACCGCATTGAGCATGCGACCCAGCGGCGTGCGCGTCAGCGCAAACAGCAGCACGGTGCTGGCGAAGCAGTACAGCGCGATCAGGTAGTAGACTTGGATCTGCGGGCCGAAGCTGATGCCCATGAAGGGCTTGCCGATCACGCGGTTGGTGGAGATGCCGCCTTCCCCGCCGAAGAATTCCGGCAGCATCAGCGACATCGACCAGATCAGCTCGCCGATGCCCAGCGTGATCATCGCGAAGGGCGTACCGGACTTCTTGGTCGAGACCCAGCCGAACAGCACAGCGAAGAACAATCCGGCCAGGCCGCCGACCAGCGGCACCAGGCTCACCGGAATGTTCACGTGGCCGCCGGCCACCTGGTTCAGCGTGTGGATGGCCAGGAAGGAGCCCAAACCGGTATAGACCGCATGGCCAAAGCTCAGCATGCCGCCCTGCCCCAGCAGCACGTTGTAGGACAGGCAGGCGATGATGCCGATGCCGATCTGGCTGAGCATGGTGTGCGACAGGCTGCTGGTCCACAGCAGCGGCGCCACGACGAGGATCAGCGCATAGATTCCCCAGACCAGCCATCGGCCGACGTTCCAGGGTTTGAAGTGGTAGTGCGACAGGGTCGCGCGGGTGTGAGACATGGCTTTGTAGCTTGCAGTTCTTCGGCGTCCGTGGGCCGTGTCAGTCTTCCCGGGTGCCGAGCAGGCCCTTGGGACGGAAGATCAGGATCAGCACCATCAGCAGGTAAGGCAGGATGGGCGCCACCTGTGCCAGCGTGAGCTTGAGGAAGGGGTAGCCGAAGGTCTGCGGGCCGATCTGCGCGCCCCACTTGTTGAACAGCGTGGCCAGCGAGGCATCCACCGTCAGCGGCAGGGTCTGCAGCAGGCCGATCAGGATGGAGCCGACAAAGGCACCGGCCAGTGAGCCCACGCCGCCGACGACGACGACGACGAAGATGATCGAGCCGACGATTACCGCCATCGAAGGCTCGGTGACGAAGGTGATGCCGCCGATCACGCCGGCCAGACCGGCCAGCGCGCAACCGCTGCCGAACACCAGCATGAACACCCGCGGCACGTTGTGGCCCAGGGCCTCGGCCATCTCCGGATGCGTCAGCGCCGCCTGGATGACCAAGCCGATGCGGGTGCGCGTCAGCAGCAGCCACAGCGCCAGCAGCATCAGCAGCGCGACGCCCATCATGAAGGCGCGCGTCAACGGGAACTTGGAGCACAGCACGTCGGCCGCGCACAGGCCGGCCGGCGCTTCGCCGAGCAGTACCGACAGGCCCTGCAGCGGATGCTGCACGATGGTGAAGGCCGCGCCCTGCAGCGCCTGCGGCGGCGTGAACGGCACCGCAGTGCGGCCCCAGATCAGCTGCACCAGTTCCAGGATCACATAGGACAGGCCGAAGGTGATCAGCAACTCGGGCACATGGCCGAACTTGTGCACCTTGCGCAGCGCGCCGCGCTCGAACACCGCGCCGAGCAGGCCCACCAGCAGCGGCGCGACAAGCAGCGCCGGCCAGAAGCCGATCAGTCCGGTGAGCGTGTAGGCGAAATAGGCGCCCACCATGTAGAAGCTGGCATGGGCGAAGTTCAGCACGCCCATCATGCTGAAGATCAGCGTCAGGCCCGAGCTGAGCATGAACAGCAGCAGGCCGGAGGCCAGGCCGTTCAGCAGATTGATCAGGAGTTGGTCCACGGCGATTCGGGTTCAGGCGCGGCAGGACGCAGCGCGATGAGAGAACAGCGCGAATTTTTCGGGATGGCTGCCGCCGCGAGCGGGTCGAGGTTGGGCATGCGGCGCACAGCCGTACTCAAGTACGGCGAGCACCGCAGGCCCAAGATCGGCCCGCGCAGCCGGCAGACACCCGAAAAATTAGGGGCGCTTCATCTGGCAGGAGGTCGGCGTGCTCGAGACGTAGGGCTCGAAGGTCCGCACCGGCACGAAGGTCATGCCGGTCTTTTCCGGGCTGTACGGATGCTTGGCATCCGTCTTCTGCCACACACCCAGATAAAGCGTCTGCTGCAACTGGTGATCGGTCTTGCGCATCTCGACCTCGCCGTTGTAGCTCTTGGTCTTCAGGCCTTCCAACGCCGCGGCCACCTTCACCGGGTCGGTGCTCTTGGCCTTAGCCATGGCCTCACTCAGCGTCGTGTAGATGTGAATCACGCTGCCGGTATAGAAGTCGTCGTTAAACCTCTTCTGGAACTCCTCCTGCCACTTCTGCATCTGTCCGCCCATGTTGTAGTGGTTGTAGGCGACCTGATAGACGCGACCGGCCGAGCCGGTGCCCAGCGCAGTAGGCGTTCCGGTGACGCCGGCGTAGTAGGTGAAGAACTTGGCGTTCAGACCCGCCTCGTTGGCGGCCTTGATCAGCAGCGCCAGGTCCGAACCCCAGTTGCCGGTGATCACAGTGTCAGCGCCACTGGCCTTGATCTTGGCCACATAGGGCGCGAAATCACGCACCTGCGCCAGCGGGTGCAGATCCTCGCCGACGATCTGGATGTCCGGGCGCTTACGGCCGAGGTTCTCCTTCGCGTACTTGGCGACCTGATGGCCGTGGGCGTAGTTCTGGTTGAGCAGGTAGACCTTCTTGATGTCCGGCTGGTCCTTCATGAAGGAGGTCATCGCCTCCATCTTCATCGAGGTGTCAGCGTCGAAGCGGAAGTGCCAGTAGCTGCACTTGCTGTTGGTCAGGTCGGGGTCGACGGCCGAGTGGTTCAGGTAGACCACTTCCTTGCCAGGATTGCGCTCGTTGTGCTTGTTGACGGCGTCGATGATGGCCAGCGCCGCGCCCGAGCCGTTGCCCTGGGTGACGTAGCGCACGCCTTGGTCGATGGCCGACTTCAGCGCGTTCAGCGACTCGGCCGGGCTGAGCTTGTTGTCGATAGGGATGATCTCGAACTTCACGCCGGCGGGGTTGCTGGCGTTGAACTTCTCGGCGAAGAACTGGAAGCTCTTCACCTGGTTCTGACCGACCGGGCCCATCAGGCCGGACAGCGGGTCGATCCAGGCGATCTTGACCGTCTCGCCTTTCTGGGCGAAGGCGGCACCGGCGCTCAGGCTCAGGGCCGCGGCGATGGCAATCAGGGTCGGGCGCTTGCTTTGCATCGTTGTCTCCTTGGGTTGTTGCAGGCGAGAAAAGCGAATCATCAACAAAAGAGCGATCGGGGGTGCGGCGTCTGGCGCGCCGCTACCCCGCCAACAGGCGGCCTCAAGCAGTGGGCAGCTTGTGGTTCTTGAACTGCTCGCGCAGCTTGAGCTTCTGCATCTTGCCGGTGGCAGTGTGCGGAATCTCATCGACGAAGACCACATCGTCGGGAATCTGCCACTTGGCGATGCGGCCTTCATAGAAGGCCAGCATCTGCTCGCGGCTGAGCTCGGCACCGGGCTTCTTCACCACCACCAGCAGCGGACGCTCGTCCCACTTGGGGTGAAAGGCCGCGATCGCGGCGGCCTCGTGCACCGCCGGGTGTGCCATGGCGATGTTCTCGAGGTCGATGGAGCTGATCCACTCGCCGCCGGACTTGATCACGTCCTTGCTGCGGTCAGTGATCTGCATGAAGCCGTCGGCGTCGATGGTGGCGACGTCGCCGGTAGGGAACCAGGTGCCGCTGCCCTTGACCTCGACCAGCGGCGACTTGTCCTGGCCGAAATAGCTCCGGATCACCCAGGGGCCGCGCACGACCAGGTTGCCCGAGCTCTTCGCATCCCAGGGCTGCTCCTTGCCCTCGTCGTCGATCACGGCCATGTCGATGCCGTAGATCACCTTGCCCTGCTTCTCGAGGATGCGGCGCTGCTCCTCCACCGGCAGCGCGAGCTGCTTGGCGGTGAGCTTGGACAGCGTGCCCAGCGGCGACAGCTCGGTCATGCCCCAGGCGTGGATCACCTCGACGCCGTAATCGTCCATCAGCGTCTTCAACATCGCCGGCGGGCAGGCCGAACCGCCGATCACCGTGCGCGTGAAGGTGGAGAACTTCAGCTTGTTCTGGCCGACGTAGTTCAGCAGGCCCAGCCAGACGGTGGGCACGCCGGCGCTGAAGGTGACGCCTTCGCTCTCGAACAGCTCATAGAGCGACTTGCCGTCCAGGTGCGGGCCGGGAAAGACCAGCTTGCAGCCGACGATGGCGGTGCTGTACGGCAGGCCCCAGGCGTTGACGTGGAACATCGGCACCACCGGCAGCACGACGTCCTTGCTGGAGCAGTCCATCGCATCGGGCAGCGCCGAGCCGTAGGCATGCAGGATGGTCGAGCGGTGGCTGTAGACCGCCCCCTTGGGGTTGCCGGTCGTGCCCGAGGTGTAGCAGATGCACGAGGCAGTGTTCTCGTCGAACTCGGGCCAGACGTAGTGGCCGTCCTCAGCCTCGACCAACTCGTCGTAGCACAGCAGGTTCGGGATGACGGTCTGCGCCGGCATGTGGGCGCGGTCCGTCATCAGCACATAGTGCTTGATCGAAGGCATGTGCGCGACCAGCTTCTCGACCAGCGGCAGGAAAGTCAGGTCGAAGCACAGCACCAAGTCCTGCGCATCGTTGGCAATCCAGGCGATCTGCTCGGGAAACAGACGCGGGTTGATGGTGTGGCAGACCAGCTGCGAGCCCGAGCTGCCGTAGTAGATCTCCAGATGGCGGTAGCCATTCCAGGCCAGCGTGGCGATGCGGTCGCCCGGCTGGGCGCCCAGTCGCGCCAGCGCCTGGGCCAGCTTGCGCGAGCGCAGTTCCGCATCACGCCAGGTATAGCGATGCAGGTCACCTTCGACCCGCTTGCTGACGATCTCGACATCACCTGCATGACGCGCCGCATGCTTGATCAGCGACGAGATCATCAGGGGCATGGACATCATCTGGCCCATCAAGGACATCTACTGTCTCCTAGAAACTCGCGAACATTCTGTTGTTCTGACTGCAGGCCGCACCCTCGGGCCCGAGCATTTCGATCCAGTCTAATCCGCAGCCCGCGCAGTCTGAGTCACCCTCGTTACAGAAATGCTCAGGGTAATCACCTGCCGCATAGCCCCTGCCCCGAGGTGGGTCGCCAGGCCCTGGCTACACTGACTCGATGAATGCGCCGACTGCCCTGCCACTGTGCCCGCAGGGCCCGCTTGCTGCCCACGACTGGATCAATCGTTTCGCTGCACTGGGGCCGAGCTTCCACACGCCGCTGCCACCGCAGGGCCTGCCTGAGCCACACTGGGTGGCGCACAGCCAGGGCTGCGCCGCCCTGCTCGGCCTGCCCGCCCACTGGTGGCAGCAGGATGGCGCACTGGCGGTGATGGCCGGCAATGCGCTGTGGCCCGGCATGAGCCCGGTGGCCACGGTCTACAGCGGCCACCAGTTCGGCGTCTGGGCCGGCCAGCTCGGCGACGGCCGCGCCCATCTGCTCGGCGAGCTGCAAACGCCCGCCGGCGCGCTGGAGCTGCAGCTCAAGGGCGCCGGGCTGACGCCCTACTCGCGCATGGGCGACGGCCGTGCGGTGCTGCGCTCCTCGATCCGCGAGTTCCTCTGCTCCGAGGCAATGGCCGCGCTGGGCATGCCGACCACGCGAGCGCTGGCCCTGGTCGGTTCGGCCCTGCCGGTGCGGCGCGAGACGCTGGAGACCGCTGCGGTCGTCGCACGCGTGGCACCCAGCTTCGTGCGTTTCGGCCATTTCGAACACTTCGCGCACAGCGACCAGCACGATGACTTGCGAGTCCTGCTCGACCATGTGGTCCGCACTCACGCGCCCGACTGCGCCGACGCGCAGCAGCCCGCGGTGGCGCTGCTGCGCCTTGTCGCGCGCCAGACCGCCGAGCTGCTGGCGCAGTGGCAGGCGGTGGGCTTCTGCCATGGCGTGATGAACACCGACAACATGTCCATCCTCGGCCTGACGCTGGACTACGGGCCCTTCGGATTCCTGGACGGCTTCAACCCCGGCCATGTCTGCAACCACAGCGACAGCCAGGGTCGCTACGCCTACGCGCGCCAGCCCAACGTCGCGTTCTGGAACCTGCACGCGCTGGCCCAGGCCCTGCTGCCGCTGGTCGGCGGACCGGACGAGACCGAGCGCGAACGCGCCACCGAGCTGCTGCTCGGCGCGCTGGAGGTCTACCGCGAAACCTTCCCCAGCGCGCTGCTGGCGCGCATGCGCGCCAAGCTGGGCTTGGCACAAGCCCACGACGGCGACCGCGAACTGGTCGACGACTGGCTGCGCCTGCTGGCCAGCACCCAGGTGGATTACACGATCGCGCACCGTCGCCTCGCCCGCCATGCCACCGAGCCCACGGCGCTGCGCGATCTCTTCCTCGAGCGCGAGCGCTTCGACGCCTGGCATGCGCGCTACCTGGACCGCCTCGGCCTGGAAACCCGCTCGAGCGCCGAGCAGCAGGCGGCCATGCTGGCGGTCAATCCGGCCGTGGTGTTGCGCAACCATCTCGCCGAGGGCGCGATCCGCCTGGCGCAGGCCGGCGACTTCAGCGAGGTGCAGCGCCTGCACGATGTGCTGCAGCGCCCCTTCGACGAGCCCGCCAAGCCCTCCGACGCCGACTTCCCGCCCGACTGGGCGCAACATCTCGAAGTGTCCTGTTCCTCATGAGCCAGACCAAGCCACACGACGCCCCCGACTACCCGGTGCACAAGAGCGATGCCGAGTGGCGCGCCCAGCTCGACCCCATGCAGTATCAGGTGACGCGCCACGCCGCCACCGAGCGCGCCTTCACCGGCAGGTACTGGGACCACTGGCATGACGGCCGCTACAACTGCGTCGGCTGCGGCACGCCGCTGTTCGAATCGCAGACCAAGTTCGACGCCGGCTGCGGCTGGCCCAGCTACTGGGCCCCGGTGAATGCCGACGTGATCGAGCGCCTGGTGGACGAGAGCCACGGCATGGTGCGCATCGAGGTGCGCTGCCGCAACTGCGGCTCGCACCTGGGTCATGTGTTTCCGGATGGCCCCGAGCCCACCGGCGAGCGCTACTGCATCAATTCGGCCGCCATCGACTTCATGCCCGACAATCCGGCACCATGAAAGTTCTGCTGGATTTCCTGCCGCTGATCCTCTTCTTCGGCACCTTCAAGTACGCCGAGTCGCACCAGGATGCTGCTGCCGCCTTCGCCACCGAGCACTTCGGCTTCCTCGTCGCCAGCGGCCATGTGAACGCCAGCGTCGCGCCCGTGCTGCTGGCCACGCTGGTGGTGATGGCCGCCACGCTGATCCAGGCCCTGGTGCTGAAGCTGCGCCGGCAGAAGATCGACCTGATGCTGTGGATCAGCCTGGCGCTGGTGGTCGTGCTCGGCGCGGCCACCGTATGGTTCCAGAACGAGACCTTCATCAAGTGGAAGCCCAGCGGCCTGTACTGGGCCATGGCGCTGGTGTTCTTCTTCAGCCCCCTCCTCTTCGGCAAGAACCTGCTGCAGGCCATGCTGGGCAAGGAGCTGGAGCTGCCGGCTTTCGTGTGGAAGCGGCTGAACCTGGCCTGGGTCGCCTTCTTTGCCGCGATGGGCGTGCTCAACCTCTGGGTGGCCTACAACTTCTCCACCTCGGCCTGGGCCAACTTCAAGGTCTTCGGCACCACCGGGCTGATGCTGGCGTTCACGCTGGTGCAGGGGCTGTACATGAGCCGCTATCTCAGCGATGCGCCGGAGCCCGACGCGGGCACGGCCGACGCCAAGCAGGAGGCGCAGCCATGACGCCGCGTGCCTCGATGGACGAGATCGAGCGCCGCCTGCGCGAGCGGCTCGAGCCCAGCCTGCTGGAGCTGCGCGACGACAGCGCTCGCCACGCCGGCCATGCCGGTGCGCGCGAAGGCGGCCACTACGAGCTGCGCATCGCCAGCGCGCGCTTCGCCGGCCTGTCGCGGGTGGCACGCCATCGCCTCGTATATGATTCCCTCGCCGACCTGATGCAGCGCGGCATCCACGCTCTGGCCATCGACGCCAGGACGCCGGATGAGCTCTGAAGCCAGCGGCACACCGCGCCTACCGGCGCATTTTTTTCATTCTTTGCTCGCTACATATCCATGAAGAAGCTCGTGCTCGCCGCGGCCATCGCGGCCATGACCGCAACGCTTGTGCCCCTGACGGCCAGCGCGCAGAACGTCGCCATCGTCAACGGCAAGGCCGTGCCCAAGTCGCGCGCCGATCTGCTGATCAGCCAGGTCACCAAGGGCGGCCAGCAGGTCACGCCCGAGCTCGAGAGCCAGGTGCGCGACGAGGTGGTGCTGCGCGAGATCTTCATGCAGGAAGCCGAGAAGCGCGGCATCCCCGCGAGCGCTGACTACAAGGCACAGATGGAACTGGCCCGCCAGTCCATCCTGATCCGCGAACTGTTTGCCGACTACGCCAAGAAGAACCCGGTCAGCGACGCCGAGGCCCAGGGCGAGTACGACAAGTTCAAGGCTCAGAACAGCGGCACCGAGTACCGCGCCCGCCACATCCTCGTCGAGAAGGAAGACGAGGCCAAGGCGCTGATCAAGCAGCTCAACGGCGGCGCCAAGTTCGAGGACGTCGCAGCCAAGAACTCCAAGGACCCGGGCTCTGCAGCCAATGGCGGCGATCTGGACTGGGCCAACCCCAATGGCTTCGTGCCCGAGTTCAGCAAGGCCATGACCGCGCTGAAGAAGGGCGAGATGACGCAGGAGCCGGTGAAGTCGCAGTTCGGCTTCCACATCATCAAGCTGGAAGACACGCGCGAAGCGCAGTTCCCGCCCTTTGCCGACGTGAAGGCGCAGATCGTGCAGCGCCTGCAGCAGCAGAAGCTGATGGACTTCCAGCAATCGCTGAAGTCCAAGGCCAAGACCGACTACAAGTTCTCGCGCTGATCGTCATCCGCGCCCAGACCTGACTAGTCCGAGCGGCCCGCGCCACGCTTTGCGGCGTGCGCGGGCCGCGTCACAAGGGAAGTTCCCCGCCCGTGCCCGCCACCCGCATCGCCCGCCGCTTGCTGCCGCATCCCGATGTGCTGATGCAGACGCGCAGCCTGGCCTGGCTGGGCCGCTACCTGTCCACGCGCCCCTGGCTGTGGGTGGCGCATCGGCGCCGTGTCGCGCTGGGCGTGGCGCTGGGCCTGGGCATCGGCGTGATTCCGCTGCCGACGCAGATGTTTCTGGCGGCGCTGCTGGCCATCGTCTTTCGCGGCAACGTGGCCGCCGCCGTGGCTGCCACCTGGCTGACCAACCCCTTCACGCTGGTCCCCATCTGGGGTCTGGCGATCTGGTTGGGCAGCCTGGCCTCGGGGCACGAGGGCCCGATCGCCACGCCGGAGATGCTGCAAATCGTTTGGACCGAGCCGGCGAGTTGGGGGCCGACGCTGTGGGCCTGGGTGCAGGCCCTCGGCCATCCGCTGCTGGTGGGGCTGCCGCTTGCGGGGCTGGTGCTGGGTGCCGCAGCCTATGCGGTGGTCTACCTGGGCTGGTGGGCCGTGATCCGCGGCGAGCGCTGGCGGCGGCTACGCCGCCGCGCGCGCTAGCTCGCTCAGGCGCCCGGCCTCCATGCGCAGCTGACGCTCGCAGCGCGCCGCGATCTGCGGATCATGGGTCACCAGCACCAGCGTCGTGCCGGCTTCACGGTTCATCTCGAACATCAGCTCCATCACCGCCGCGCCGGTGGCGAAGTCCAGGCTGCCGGTCGGTTCGTCGGCCAGCAGCAGCTCGGGCTTCTGCACGAAGGCACGCGCCAGCGCAACGCGCTGCTGCTCGCCGCCGGACAGCACGCGCGGATAGTGGCCCAGGCGTTCGCCCAGGCCAACGCGCTGCAGCATCGCCGTGGCCTGCGCGCGCGCATCGCGTTCGCCGCGCAACTCCAGCGGCAGCATGACGTTCTCGAGCGCGGTCAGATGGGCCAGCAACTGGAAGCTCTGGAACACAAAGCCTACATGGCGCGCACGCAGCGCCGCACGACGATCCTCGTCGAGCTCGAAGAGCTGTTGGCCGCAGAGCCTGACGCTGCCACTGCTGGGCGTATCCAGACCGGCCAGAATGGCCAGCAAGGTGCTCTTGCCCGAGCCCGAGGCGCCCACCACCGCCACCGACTCGCGCGGCTGCAGCGTGAACGAGATGTCGTGCAGGATGGTGAGCTGGCCGCCGGCGTCCTGCACCTGCTTGCTGACCTGATCGACTTCGATAATGGGCGCGTGACGAGAGCTTTGTGACGACATGGGGAGTACTGGCTTGAACTTCTTCGGCAAGGACAGCAGCAGCAAGCGGCGTGAGTGGATGCGGGACTGTAGCCTGCTGGCGCTGTCCACGGTGCTACCGGGTCTTGTGGGCGCCACGCCGGCGCGCCGCATCGTCGTGCTCGGCGACAGCCTGTCGGCGGAGTACGGCATCGCGCGCGGCAGCGGCTGGGTGGCGCTGCTGGAGCGCCGCCTGCAGCAGCGCAAGATCTCCGCCGAGGTGGTCAATGCCAGCATCAGCGGCGACACCACGGCCGGTGGTCGCGCACGCCTGCCGGCGCTGCTGGAACGACAGCGCCCGACGCACCTGATCATCGAGCTGGGGGGCAACGACGCGCTGCGCGGCCTGCCGCTGGCATCGACGCGCGACAACCTGCGCGCGATGGTGCGCGCCGGCAAGGCCGCCAAGGCCAAGGTGCTGCTGGTGGGCATGCAGGTGCCGCCCAACTACGGCCCGGCCTACAGCCGCGACTTCGCCGCGCTGTTCGGCGAGATCGCGCGCGAGGAGAAGACGGCGCTGACGCCCTTCCTGCTCGCAGGCGTGGCCGACCGACCGGACGCCGAGTCCTGGTTCCAGCCCGACCGCATCCACCCGCTGGCCAAGGCCCATCCGCTGATGCTGGAGCAGGTCTGGCGCGATCTCGCCCCCCTGCTCTGAGCTGGCACCGGGAGGGGCAGCGGCCACCTCCCCACCGGCAGTTCAGCGCAGATGCTCGCGCGGGTTCTCGCGGTTCCTGTTGCCCTTGTCGGCATCGCCGCCCCGCTCGGCCGGAGCCGGGCGAGGACGCTCCACGGCCGGCGCCTGCGGCCGCGAGGGCATGGGGGCCGGCATGGGCATGGCGCGCTGCTCGGGCGGACGCTCGATCTGGCGCTCGGTCGGCCGCTCGATGGGACGCTCGAACTGCCGCGGCTCCGCGGGGCGCTCGATCCGGCGCTCGGTCGGCGGCTCCAGCTGACGTTCGGCAGAGCGATCGAAGAAGCGCCTCGAGGGCTGAGGTTGCGGTTGCGGTTGAGACTGCCCGGGCGTCAGGTCCGTCGGCATGCCGTCCACGCGGCGCGGCACAGGCCCGATGGCTGGCGGCTCGCTGCGCGCATCAGGAAGCGTGGGCTCGACACGCTGGCGCGGGCGTTCCGCTGCCTGACCATCCTCCGGCCTGGGCTGGCGCGGGAACGGCGGCTCGGGCATCACACGCGGCGGCTGCGGTTGCTGCGACAGCGGCGGCTGTGACGGCAGCGGCGTGACAGACGGCGTGGAGGTGCCCGGCGGTGTGACCGGCCACTGGATGCCGCGGCCCGGCTGCGACGCGCGTTCGCCGCCACGCTCGCCACGTTCGACGCGCTCTCCTCGTTCATAGGGCCGGTCGGGGAAACGCTCACCCGGCCGATAGTCACCACGCCCCTCACCCGGCCGGGAGGGCGGTATCACGCCGCGCGCTGGCGGCAGTGGCGCCGGCAGGTGTTCGCGCTCGATGCGCTCACGATGTGCGGGCGTGTGGCGATAGATCGGCTTGTAGACCTCGCGCGGCGGCAGCGGCGCCCAGGTGCCGGGTCGCGGCGGCGGCGGCCGTCGGCCGGCGCTGCCCAGGTTGATATGGACACTCCAGCTGACCAGGCCCGGCGAGTAGACCGGCCGCGCCACGTAGCGCCCCGGTACCCAGCACCAGCGTCCGCCGACGATCACCCAGCGGCCATAGTGGAAGGGCGCGAAGCCCCAGGGCGACTCGTCGACCCAGGTCCAGCCCCAGCGTGCCGTCCACACCCAACGGCCATGGCGGTAAGGCTCCCAGCCAGGCGCGACCTGCGTCGGGAACCAGATCGCACCGTACTCCACATGGCTCTCCCAGCGGCCGTAGCGGTCCAGATCCTCGGCACCGGTCATCTCCGGCGACACATAGCGGTAGCTCTCGATCTCGCCCTCGGTCTCGCGCTGGTTCTGCAGCCAGCGCGCGAAGGCATCGCGCTCGCTGCCCTGGCGTTCGGTACGCGGGCCATCGGCCCACCAGAACTCGGCCTGTTCGCTGCCGGACAGCCAGACGGCTTCAGCCTGCGGATCGCGGAACTCGAAGCGCAGGCGGCCCTGCCACACCGTGGCACGACTGCCGCGCTGCAGCTGATCGACGCGGAACAGCCCCTCGCCCTCCGGGTAGGCGCGCCCCTCGCGGGTGAGCAGCCTGTAGTCCTGCGCCTGCTCCCGGCTGCGCAGGCGCAAGGCCAGGCTGCCGCGCTCCACGCGCAGCAGCACGCGTTCGTCGTCCAGGCGCTCGAACTCGATCTCGCTGCGCTCGTCCAGCCACAGTGTGGTGGAGCCGATGCGCAGCGTCAGGCGGGCACCGGCGTCACTGCGCAGGCGGTCGCCCTCCTCCAGCGTCTGGTTGCGCGCCAGACGCTCCCAATCACGCGCATCGCGGTCGAAGACCCAGGCTTCGCCGCCATGGATCTCGGCCACTCGGCCGGCACGAGCCGGCGGATCCTCGGCACGCGCGGCACCAGTCAGCACCGCCAAGCCGATGAACAAGGCAAATGCAGTGCGCAAACGCCGCAAGCGAGCAGCGGCAGGTTCGGGAATGCGGCTGGGCTCGGCAACGCGCATGGGACGGGTCGTCATGTTCGACATCTCCTCGTGACGCATGCTGAACGCACGAGACCGGTCTTGCGCCGACCGCGTTTACACAAATTTGCGCGCGCGCTCTGGAGCCCGGCTCTCCACCGAGCCGAAGCGGCGCCTCAGTCGTCGGCCGCCGGGTCCAGCTCCGGGAAGAGCACCGAGGTGAAACCGAAGCGGCTGAAGTCCTTCACCCGCATCGGATAGAGCACCCCGTCCAGGTGGTCGCACTCGTGCTGCACCACGCGGGCATGAAAGCCCTCGGCCTCGCGCTCGATCGGCTGGCCCTCGATGTCGAAACCGCGGTAGCGGATGCGCGCGGCCCGCGGCACCACGCCGCGCAGGCCCGGCACCGAGAGGCACCCTTCCCAGCCCTCTTCCACTTCGCTGCCCAGCACCTCGATCACCGGGTTCAGCAGCACCGTGGGCGGCACCGGCGGCGCATCCGGATAGCGCGTGATGCGCTCGTAGCCGAAGATCACCAGGCGCAGGTCGACGCCGATCTGCGGCGCCGCCAGGCCCGCGCCCTGCGCGGCCTTCATGGTCTCGAACATATCGGCCACCAGCTCGCGCAACGCGGGCGTGCCGAACTCGGTCACCGGCCTCGCCACGCGCAGCAGGCGCGCGTCGCCCATCTTCAGAATCTCGTGAACGGCCATGGTCGGGGCGAAGCTTTGCTCGCTTGGGTTAAGGTGGCGGCCATTCTAAGAACGCCTCAAGAACACCGACGGAGACCCGATCCCATGCCCGACTTTCTGCAGCCCCTGGGCGATGGCATCTACGCCATCGACACCGGCTTCCAGCGCGAGCGCTTCGACGCCGCCTACCTGATTACCGAAGCCGGCCGCGCCGCCTTCATCGACACCGGCACGAACCACAGCGTGCCGCGCCTGCTGGCCAGCCTAGCCGCGCTGGGCATCGCGCGCGAGGCGGTGGACTGGGTCATCCCCACCCATGTGCATCTGGACCATGCCGGCGGCGTGGGCCTGTTGATGCAGTCGCTGCCCTCGGCGCGCCTGCTGGTGCACCCGCGCGGCCTGCGCCATCTGGTGAGCCCGACGGCGCTGTGGGCCGGCGCACTGGCGGTCTATGGCGAAGAGGAAATGCAGCGCAGCTACGGCCGCCTGGTCGGCGTGCCCGAAGAGCGCGCCGAAGCCAGCCAGGACGGGCAGCTGATAAGCCTGGCCGGGCGTCCCCTGCTGCTGATCGACACCCCCGGCCACGCCCGCCACCACCACTGCATCTGGGACGAGCGCAGCGGCGGCTGGTTCACCGGCGACACCTTCGGCATCGCCTACCCGGAGTTCACGCGCGCATCGGACGGCGCGCCCTGGCTCTTCCCCACCAGCACGCCGGTGCAGTTCGAGCCCGAGGCGCTGCGCGCCTCGGTCGCGCGCCTGCTAGAAAAATCACCGCGCGCGATGTACCTGACGCACTACAGCCGCGTGGGCCGCAGCGCCGACGAGGTGCGCGCGCTGGCCGACTATCTGCTGCAGCTGGTCGACGCGATGGTGGCCGCCGCGCTGGCGGTGAAAGACCTGGCCGGCCCGGAGCGCCATAAGGCCCTGAAAGCGCGGCTGCTGGCCCTGTACCAGCAGCACGCCTGCGCACACCAGCCGGCGCTGACGACCGAGGCCGTGGCCGAGCTGCTGGCCTCGGACGTGGAGCTGAACGCGCAGGGCCTGGAGGTCTGGCTGGACAAGCAGCAGTAGCGAAGCGGAGACTCAGCCCGCCAGCGCCACGTAGACCTCCTGCACATCGTCGTTCGCGTCGATGGCGGCGAGGAAGGCCTCCACCTCCTCCAGCTCAGCCGCGCCCAGCGTGACCGGGTTCTTGGGCCGATAGCCCAGCTTGGCCGAGTTCACATGGAAGCCCTGCGCCGGCAGCGCACGGCAGACGAGGTCGAGATCGGCTGCGTCGGTATAGAACTGCGCGCCACCGCCCTCGCCGCTGTCTTCGTCCGGCGCCAGGATCTCGAAGTCCTGCGCGCCGGCCTCGATGGCCGCCAGCTCGGCATCGGCACCCGGCTGCAGCGGGCTGGCTTCGATGATGCCCACATGATCGAAATCCCAGCTCACCGAGCCGCTGACGCCCAGCTGGCCCTTGCGGAACAGCACGCGCATTTCCGACGCGGCGCGGTTCACGTTGTCTGTCAGGCACTCGACGATCACCGCCACGCGGTGCGGCGCGAAGCCCTCATAGGTGACGCGCTCGAAGCTCACCGCCTCGCCCAGCAGGCCGGCACCCTTCTTGATCGCGCGCTCCAGCGTCTCGCGCGGCATCGAGGCCTTCTTCGCCTGTTCCACCACCATGCGCAGCCGCGCATTCATGTCCGGGTCGGCGCCATTGCGCGCGGCCTGCATGATTTCCTTGGACAGCTTGGTGAACATCCGGCCCTTGGCATTCGCCGCGATGTCCTTGTGCTTGGCCTTCCACTGTGCGCCCATACGACTTTCTCTTTCCTTCTTGGCTTCGCTGCCTTGCTTCAAACGGGGGCTTATACACCCGGGCTGGGGAGGCGGGCGGCGGGTGAGGTCAAGCGCGTGGTGAAGAGCGGCAAGCCCGGGGCAAAAGCGACTCGGCGGAGGTGACTTTCGGCCAGGAGCTGCAACCGGCCCATGTCTGATTCAAGGGCGTACATACAGTCAAGCTAGCGCGCGACCTGTGCGCATGCTTGAATGTCGGGCGAAAACCTCAATGATCCGGATACACCCGTTAGGGCGAGCAAATTCCATTCTTCGTCTCGCCCGCGAACAGAGGCAACCTGAGTCTCAGTCATGAACACCGCTGTCAACCCGGACTCGTTGATCCGCGCTCTTCTGGAACGGTACGCAGCCATATCAACGTATAGAGACCGAGGGTTCGTCTCGCGGGCCTGCCGAGACGGCAGCGCGCCAACGCCGATCCCGTTCTCGACGCTGTTCCGGCGGCCAAGCGGGTTCAGGTTCTCATTTGCCACCGCGCATCCGTACCCCCCGTTGGCACACATGGTCAGCCAACACTGTGTCGGCGCTGACTCGATTGGCGCCTACTCTTGGACAAAGCACCATGAGGAGCCCAGCAGCTTTGAGGTCCATGACGACCTCTCCTCGGCAATTGCTGGAGCAACCGGAATCTCGCGTGGCGCGGCCCACACCATTGCAGGGCTCTTGCTGCCAGACATCGGCGGCCTCATGCTGGGCCACATCCCTGGCTGGAGATTCCTTCGCCGCGAGGCTGTCGAAGGCACAGAGTGTGTTGGGCTGTCAGCCAGTCACAGAGGTTGGGAGCAGTCTCTGTGGATCCACGAGATGACGATGACCCTGCGCAAAGTCGTGCGCAGTGGCGGCGTGACGCCGGAAACGATCGAGGTACGCCGCGAGATCGAGATCGATGGTCCCGTCACCGACGACGAACTGGAGCGCCCCGCTGCGGCCTGACTCTGCATCGTGCGACTGCTTCTCGATCGGGAATCTGGCGATACGAAGCACAAAACCGGGTCGTAAGCTGCCCCGCCCTCACCCCTCCGCCTCCAGCCCCAGGAAGCCCCCACTCTGATGCGCCCACAGCCGCGCATACAAACCGCCAGCGGCCAGCAGCTCGGCGTGCGTGCCCTGCTCGACGATGCGGCCGGCGTCCATCACCACCAGGCGGTCCAGCGCGGCGATGGTCGAGAGGCGGTGAGCGATGGCCACCACGGTCTTGCCTTCCATCAGCGTGTAGAGGCTTTGCTGGATGGCCGCCTCGACCTCGCTGTCCAGCGCGCTGGTGGCTTCGTCCAGCAGCAGGATGGGCGCGTCCTTCAGCATCACGCGGGCGATCGCGATGCGCTGGCGCTGGCCGCCGCTGAGCTTGACGCCGCGTTCGCCCACATGGGCCTCCAGCCCGGTGCGGCCCTTGGGGTCGGCCAGCGTGGCGATGAACTCGGCCGCGTGGGCGCGCTCGATCGCGGCCTGCAGCTCGGCGGGCGTGGCGTCGGGCCGGCCGTAGAGCACGTTGTCGGCGACCGAGCGGTGCAGCAGCGAGGTGTCCTGCGTGACCATGCCGATATGGCTGCGCAGCGAGTCCTGCGTGACCCGCGCGATGTCCTGGCCGTCGATCAGGATGCGGCCGCCGCCAGCGGGCAGGTCGTGCAGGCGCAGCAGCAGGTTCACCAGCGTGCTCTTGCCCGCACCGCTGCGGCCCACCAGGCCGATCTTCTCGCCGGGGCGGATGGTGAGCTCCAGTCCGTCGATGACGGTCTTGCTCGATGTGCCCTCGCCATAGGCAAAGCGCAACTGCTCGAAGCGGATTTCGCCGCGCGGCACCACCAGTTCGGTAGCGCCGGGCGCGTCGACCACGGTCTGCGGCTTGCTCAGCGTCTGCAGCCCGTCCTGCACCGTGCCGATGTGTTCGAACAGCGAGGCCATCTCCCACATCACCCAGTGCGAGATGCCGTTCAGGCGCATGGCCATCGCGGTGGCCGCCGCCACCGCACCGGCACCGATGGCGCCCTGCCCCCAAAGCGCAATGGCCAGCAGCGCAGTGCTGCCCACCAGTAAGGCCGAGAGCAGCGTATTGACCACCTCGAAGCCAGTGACCAGGCGCATCTGCGCATAGGCCGTCGTCATGAACTCGTCCATCGCGCCGCGGGCGTAGCTGGCTTCGCGCTGGCTGTGCGCGAACAGCTTGACGGTGGCGATATTGGTGTAGGCGTCGGTGATGCGGCCGGTCATCAGGCTGCGCGCATCGGCCTGCTGCTGCGCCACCTGGCCCAGGCGCGGCACGAAGAAGCGCAGCGCCGCCACATAGGCCAGCAGCCAGACGGCGAAGGGAAGCATCAGCCAGGGATCGAAGCTGCCGACGATGGCCACCAGCGTGCCGAAGTAGACGATCACGTAGACGAGGATGTCCACGACGATCAGCCACGTGTCGCGCACGGCCAGCGCGGTCTGCATCACCTTGGTGGCGATGCGGCCGGCGAACTCGTCGCCGAAGAAGGACAGGCTTTGCGCCAGCATGCGGCGGTGGAACAGCCAGCGCAGCCGCATCGGGAAGTTGCCGAACACGGCCTGGTACTTGCTCAGCGCCTGACCAGCGGCCAGCAGCACGCTGGCCACCAGCACGCCGCCCAGCAGCCACAGCACGGGCTGGGGCTCGCGCCACAGCTGCGCGGGCTGCATGCCGGCCAGCCAGTCCACCAGCCGCGCCATCAGGCTGAACAGCAGGGCCTCGGCGGCAGCGATGCCGGCGGTCAGCAGCGTGACCAGCAGCAGCTGCGGCCGCAGCCCTCCGGTACAGCGCCACAGGAAGGCGAAGAAACGCGCCGGTGGCGCGTCCAGTGCAGCGGCGGGGTAGGCATCGACCCAGCGCTCGAAACGCGCGGCCAGGCCGCGCAGCAGACTCGACAAGCTCATGCCGGCAGTGTCGCAGAGCGCCGCTGCCGGCTGGCGCCTACGGGCTCAAGCAATGGGCTGGAACGCGTAGCCTGTGCCGCTGGGCATGACCCGACCGAAGGCCGGGAACGGGAAGTGGAAGCCGCCCAGCATGGCCTTGCTGTCGACGATGCGCTGGAACATCTCGCGGCGCACCTTGCGTGCGGCCTCGGCATCCATGTCGAAGCTGACCGCCCAGTCGGGGTTGCGGGCGAACAGCGCCGGCACATTGGTCAGGTCGGCGATGTAGAAGAAGCTCTGACCGGCCGACTGCAGCTGGAACAGCGTGTGGCCCGGCGTGTGGCCATAGGCGGCGACCGAGCGGATGCCGGGTGCCACTTCGACCCCCGCCTCGAAGGGCTGCAGCATGCCCGCCGGCATCTGCGCGAAGGTGCGGCGCACATTGTTGAATGCACCCTTCATCCCTTCAGGCGCTGCAGCCATCCTCGCGTCGTCCATCCAGTACGCATGCTCGGCGGCCGGCACCATCACCTTGGCCTTGGGGAAGACATACTCGCCGGCCTTGTTGCGCAGGCCGTTGATGTGATCACCGTGATAGTGGGAGATCAGCACCGTGTCGATGTCGCCGGGCTGGAAGCCGGCAGCGCGCAGCTGCTCCAGCAGCTTGCCGGTGGTCGGACCACCGAACTCGCCCAGGCCCGTGTCCATCAGGATGCGGCGCCCACCCGCCACGACCAGGAAGGGCGTGAAAGGCACGTCGATGTAGTCGGTGCTCAAGCCCTGCGAGGCCAGCAGCGCGCGCACCTCGGCGAGCGGCGCGTTCTTGACGAATTCCTCGCCCAGCGGCCGGCGCGCCACGCCGTCCAGCAGCGCGATCACCTCGACATCGCCCACCTTGGCGCGATGAAAGCCTGGATTGGCCAATGTGGGCGTGCCGAAGTTCGGCGCGTTCTGCGCCCACAGCGGCACGAAGCTGCTGGCCGCATAGGCCGTGGTGGCCAGGCCGGCACCGAGGAAGGTACGTCGATTGAGCATGCAGACTCTCCAGTTTGAGAATTGAACCAAACAGTCTGCATCTTCGCGACGACTGGCTCGGCGCGCCCGCCGCAACGGCGGAACCAGGGTGAGGCCTGGGGTTATTGGTGCCGCACCGTGCGCACTCAGGCGTCCAGGCCCAGCTCCTGGATCTTGCGCGTGATGGTGTTGCGGCCTATGCCCAGCTTCTGCGCCGCCTCGATGCGGCGGCCCCGCGTCACCTCCAGCGCGGTGAGGATCAGGCTGGCCTCGAAACGGCGGGTCAGCGCATCCCAGACCTCGGGCTCGCCCGCAGCGAGCAGGCGGCGCGCCTCGCGGGCCATCTCGGCCACCCAGGCATCCGAGCCACCGACCAGGCCGGGGCCCGCGGGTTGCGCCGCAAGACCAGCCGGTGCGAGCTCGGCAGGCAGTGCTGCGGCAGGCTGGCCGGCTGTGGCGGTCAGCAGCGGGCTGGCCAGCGACGATGCCGCGCCCAGCGCAGGCGGCTGCGCCAGCAGTTCCTGCGGCAGGTCCTTGGCCTCGACCACCTGGGCCGGCGCCATCACGCTGAGCCAGTGGCAGACGTTCTCGAGCTGGCGCACATTGCCGGGAAACTCGAAGCTGGTGAGCTTGGCCAGTGCTGCGTCGGACAGGCGCTTGGGCTCGATGCCCAGTTCGTTGGCGCTGCGCTGCAGGAAGTAGCGCGCCAGCACGGGGATGTCCTCGCGGCGCTCGCGCAGCGGCGGCAGGCGCAGGCGGATCACGTTGAGGCGGTGAAACAGGTCTTCGCGAAACACACCCTGGCGCACCCGCTCTTCCAGGTTCTGGTGCGTTGCCGCGATCACGCGCACATTGGCGCGCAGCGGGCTGTGGCCGCCGACGCGATAGAACTGCCCGTCCGAGAGGACGCGCAAGAGTCGCGTTTGCAGGTCCAGCGGCATGTCGCCGATCTCGTCGAGGAACAGCGTGCCGCCATCGGCCTGCTCGAAGCGGCCACGCCGCGTCGCCTGCGCGCCGGTAAAGGCGCCGCGCTCGTGGCCGAAGAGCTCGCTCTCCAGCAAGTCCTTGGGGATCGCGGCGGTGTTGATCGCAACGAAGGGGCCGTCGGCACGCGGGCTGTGCTTGTGCAGCGCCCGAGCGACCAACTCCTTGCCCGAGCCCGACTCGCCGGTGATCAGCACCGTGACATTGCTCTGCGAGAGCCGGCCGATGGCGCGGAACACATCCTGCATCGCCGGCGCCTGGCCCAGCATCTCGGGCACCTGCGCCGCGGCCTCCTCGGCCACCGCTTCGCGCTGGCTCTCTTCCTGCGCACGGCGGATCAGCTCGACCGCACGCGAAAGGTCGAAGGGCTTGGGCAGGTATTCGAACGCACCGCCCTGGAAGGCCGCGACCGCGCTGTCCAGGTCGGAGTAGGCGGTCATGATGATGACCGGCAGGCCGGGCAGCTTCTCCTTGACCTTGGCCAGCAGGTCCAGACCCGATCCGCCCGGCATGCGAATGTCGGATACCAGCACCTGCGGGCTGTCCTGCTCCAGCGCCGCGAGCAGGTCGCGGGCATTGCTGAAGCTGCGCACCGGCAGGCCTTCGCGGGCCAGGGCCTTCTCCAGCACGAAGCGGATCGAGTGGTCGTCGTCGACAATCCAGATGGATTTCATGGTGCTTCAGTCGTTCACTGTGTCTGCGGCCGCCGCCTGGATCTCAGGGCAGCGGCAAGGTAATGCGAAAGTCCGTCCGCCCCGGCTCGCTGTCGCAGTCGATCATGCCCTGGTGCTGTTGTGCAATCGTTTGTGCCAAGGTCAGCCCCAGTCCTGATCCACCATCGCGTCCCGATACCAAGGGATAGAAGATTCGCTCGCGGATCTCCGGCGGCACGCCGGGTCCGTTGTCCTGCACATGCAATTCCAGTGCCAAGCGCCAGCGTTGCTTGCCGATCGTGACCTGCCGGGCGATGCGCGTCTGCAAGGTGATCACCGCCGTGCCGTCAGCGATCTGCGCCTGCAGCGCCTGCGCCGCGTTCTGCACGATGTTGAGCACCGCCTGAATCAGTTGCTCTCTATCGCCGCGGAAGTCGGGCAGCGAGGCGTCGTAGTCGCGCAGCACCGTCAGGCCGCGCGGGTACTCGGCCAACACCACCGAGCGCACGCGCTCGCAGACCTCGTGGATGTTGACATCGCCCACCACCTGCGCGCGCCGGTGCGGAGCTAGCAGCCGATCGACCAGCGACTGCAGCCGGTCGGCCTCGTGCACGATGACCTGCGTGTACTCGGCAAGCTCGGTGCCGAGCTCGGTGCCCTCCAGCTCCATGGCCAGCAGCTGGGCAGCGCCGCGTATGCCGCCCAGCGGGTTCTTGATCTCATGGGCCAGATTGCGCACCAGTTCCTTGGTCGCCTGCACCTGATCCAGCGTGCGTTCCTCGCGGTCCTGTCGCGCCTGCTGCGCACTCTCGATCAGCTCGATCAGCACCAGATCGGCGCTGTCGGTCTGACTGACGATCACCTGCACCGGCAGCAGGTCCTCGTGCGGCCTCGGGCCGCGGCGCAGCGTCGCATCAAGACGGCTGCTGGCCACATGGTTGGCCGCCACCGCGCCGACGACTTCGGCCAGGCGCTGCGGATCGGCGAACCAGTCGAACAGATTGGCCCCGACCACGGTGCGCCGCGACAGGCGCATCACGTCCTCGAAGGTGGTGTTGGCGAAGACGCATTCGCCGCCCGCTCGCACCACCGCCACCATGGTGGCCAGCAGGTCGAATGGATCGAAGCCGCCCTGAGGGCGGGCTGTGGTTTGCTCGTTCATGGGGTCGGTTCTCGCCGAGCCGCCCCGCGCTCTTGCTCAGGGCAGCTTGCTGATTTCGCGCTTGAGCGCCTGAATGTCGTTCTCCTGACGGGTGATGGCCGCCTTGAGCTCGGCCACCCGGTCCAGGTACTTCTGGTAGTTGCGTTCGTCGCCGCGCCGCTCGGGGTTGCCGCCGGCGTACTCGCGCTGCAGCGCAGCCAGGCGTCCCTCCGCATCGCGCAGCTCGGTCTCCAGCACCCGCCGACGCTCGTCGTCGCGGTTGCGCTGCTGGGCGGGATCGACACGCGACTCACCACGCGCCCCCTCGGCGCTGCGCGGCGCGGGAGCTGGCGCGGTGCCGGCCGCCGGAGTCGGGGCACGCGGACGCACCGGCTGCACGATGGTGATGGGCGCACCCTCGATCGGACGGCAACCCTTCTCCTGCGCCTCCTTGGGCGTCAGCGCGTCGGTGTAGAGCACCGGCGGGCCGGGGCAGCGATAGACCACCGATTGCGCCAGCGCAGCAGCGCTGGCCAGACCGAGAACGGCAAGAAGCAGAGCGGTTCGCATGGGCTGCAGCATGATGGCGCGATTGTGGCGCATCGCCGCGTAAGCAAAAGAAAAGGGACGGCAAAAGCCGTCCCTCGCCGCGGTGGGACAGCGATGCGCGCTCTGCTGCACGCATGCCGCCCATCGTCATCACAGCGCGTAGTACATGTCGAACTCGACCGGGTGCGTGGCCATGCGGAAGCGGGTCACTTCCTGCATCTTCAGGTCGATGTAGGCATCGATGTAGGAATCGGTGAACACGCCACCCTTGGTCAGGAAGGCACGGTCCTTGTCCAGATACTCCAGCGCCTGGTCCAGGCTGTGGCACACGGTCGGGACCAGCTTGTCCTCTTCCGGCGGCAGGTGGTACAGGTCCTTGGTGGCAGCCTCGCCCGGATGGATCTTGTTCTCCACGCCGTCCAGACCCGCCATCATCAGGGCCGAGAAGGCCAGGTAGGGGTTGGCGGAAGGATCGGGGAAGCGCGCCTCGATGCGGCGGCCCTTCGGGTTCGCCACATAGGGGATGCGGATCGAGGCCGAGCGGTTCTTGGCCGAGTAGGCCAGCTTCACCGGGGCTTCGAAGCCGGGCACCAGACGCTTGTACGAGTTCGTGCCGGGGTTGGTGATGGCATTCAGCGCGCGGGCGTGCTTGATGATGCCGCCGATGTAGTACAGCGCGAAGTCGCTCAGACCGGCATAGCCGTCGCCAGCGAACAGGTTCTTGCCGTCCTTCCAGATCGACTGGTGAACGTGCATGCCGGAGCCGTTGTCGCCGACGATGGGCTTGGGCATGAAGGTCGCGGTCTTGCCGTAGGCGTGGGCGACGTTGGTGATGATGTACTTCTGCAGCTGCAGCCAGTCGGCACGCTTGGTCAGCGTGGCGAACTTGGTGCCGATTTCCATCTGGCCGGCGTTGGCCACCTCATGGTGGTGCACCTCGACCGGAATGCCCATCTGCTCGAGGATCAGGCACATCTCCGAGCGCATGTCCTGGCCGCTGTCGACCGGAGGCACGGGGAAGTAGCCACCCTTGACGGTGGGACGGTAGCCGGTGTTGCCGTGCTCGTATTCCTTGCCGGTGTTCCAGGCGCCCTCTTCCGATTCGATCTTGAAGAAGGAGCCGGACATCTCGTTGCCCCAGCGCACGCTGTCGAACACGAAGAACTCGGGTTCCGGGCCGAAGTAGGCGGTGTCGCCCAGGCCCGAGGCCTTCAGATAGGCTTCGGCGCGCTTGGCCAGCGAACGCGGGTCGCGCTCATAGGCCTTGCCGTCGGTCGGATCGACCACGTCGCAGCTCAGGATCAGGGTCGGCTCTTCGAAGAAGGGGTCGATGTTGGCGGTGTCGGGGTCCGGCATCAGCAGCATGTCCGACGCCTCAATGCCCTTCCAGCCAGCGATCGACGAGCCGTCGAAAGCGTGGCCCGACGTGAACTTGTCTTCGTCGAAATGCGAGACAGGCACGGAAACGTGCTGCTCCTTGCCACGGGTGTCGGTGAAGCGGAAGTCAACGAACTTGACTTCGTTTTCCTTCACCATGTTCATCACATCGGCGACGGTCTTGGCCATCAGTCACTCCTAGCGGATAGCTGTGTACGGTAGGTACGGTTAGCGAAACGGGAACCTTGAGTTCTTGGACTAGCGCTGTAGGCGCGCCCTCTGATCAAAGCAGGTTGCATGCCAAGCAAGGGCATACAGCGCCAGCTCGGTGCACGCCGAGCCGACGCAGGGATTATGCGGTCGCCGGCCTGCCCGCAACTGACACGGCGCAAGCTGGACACAAGTCATGCACCACATTGGTGATGTCTAGCGCACCATTTCAGAGCAAATGCTCGCACCAAGTTGGGACAAGCCCTTCTTCAGCTCTGCATAGGCGGCCTGCAGCATGGTCAGCGGCAGTTCGGGCCCGGCCTTGACTCCCAGCTCGATATGGCGCCCCCAGGTCGGATGGTCGACGCTGGGCAGGCTGAACACCTTGATGCCGGCATGCTCGGCCTCGATGCGTTCCATCAGCGGCGTGAGCGTCGCCTCCATTGCGCCCTGCAGGATCAGCGAGTACTCGCGCATGCCATGACTGCGATGCAGGTCGCGGTGCTTCTCGTCGAGCACCCACTCCATCATCGGGTGCGCCATCACCGGAAAGCCCGGCACGAAGTACACCGTGCCGACATGGAAGCCGGGGATGCCGTTGTACGGGTTGGGCACGATGCCGGCGCCGACGGGAAAGACGCCCATCTCGAAGCGCCGCAGCGTGTCGGGATGGTCCTCTGCGACCGCCTCGCCACGCTCTGCGGCGATCTGCTGAACGCGCCGCCAGATCAGTGCTCTGGCCTCGGGGTGCAACTGCATCTCGCGCCCCAGTGCCGCTGCAGCAGCCTGGCGCGTGTGGTCGTCCGGCGTGGCACCGATGCCGCCACAGCTCACCACCAGGTCTGCGCTGGCGAAGGCGCGCCGCAGCGTGGCAGTCAGCCGCTCGCGATCGTCGCCCACATACTCGACCCAGCTCAGGCTCATGCCCCGCGCCGACAGGATCTCGATGAAGCGGCTCATGTGCTTGTCCTGGCGCTTGCCGGAGAGGATTTCGTCGCCGACGACGATCAGACCGATGTTCATGGCTACAGGGGCGGAAGTGGCGGGATCTCGGGAGAGGCGGGCACCGCCGGCTGGGCCGGCGGCGGCGTTTCGGCACTGCGCAGCGTGCTCAGCGCATCCAGGCAGTAATGGGTGAACCACAGGCTGGAGAAGGCAAACACCAGCGTGTACAGCCACACCGTCACCAGCACCAGCAACGGCGCCAGCACCACGGCCAGCGCGCTGAAGGCCCAGATCACCGAGGGCGCAGCGCCCAGATAGCCGCTGATCACGCCGATGGCCAGCAGCGGCCCGCGATGCTCGCGCATCACGCGCTGGCGCTCCTCAGCCGACGCATGGTCGGCCAGCGCATCGAAGGCGAAGACCTTGAAACTCAGCCAGCCCCAGATCAGCGGCGGCAGCACCAGCACCAGCGGTGGCACCAGCCACAGCGGCAGCGACAGCACCACCAGCAGCAGCGCCAGCACCGAGCACGCCAGCGACCAGAGCACGCTGGCCATGAAGCCTGCGCCGCGACGCCTCTCCAGTTGGGCGAAGCGCCGCTCGGCGACCAGCCTGACCATGGCCGGCGTCATCAGCACGCTGACCAGCAACATGCTGAGCATCAGCACCACCGGCACGGCCATGGCGATGACCAGCAGCGGCGCGATCACCGCGCGGTAGTCCTCGGCGCCCATGCTGGCCAGCCAGCGCAGCAGTGCACCGACCAGCAGCCAGGACTCGAGGCCACCGCGTACCGCGTCCACCGCCCACTCCCAGAAGAAGTAGGCCAGGCCGACGCACAGGCCGGCCGCAATCAGCAGCGGCAACAGCGAAAGCGCGATCACGCGCGGGTGCAGGCAATAGACAGCAGCGCGCCAGAACGCGTCGCCGAGCCGGCCCATCTTGTCGACCATCGTTGGTGTTCGTCTATGACGTGAGCGAGGGACCGGCAAGCATACCTGCCCGTCAGCACAGCGCGGCCAGCGGCTCAGCGCCCGACCAGGCGACGCAGCCCCAGCCACTGCTGGGCCCAGAAGCCGTGGCCGTAATCGCGCCCGCCCTCCTGCGGCAACTGGTCACGCACGCCGGTGGCATCCCAGCGCAGCTTGAAATCGGCGGTGCCGAAGAGCAGATCCCAGACCGGAAAGAGCACCGCGAAGTTGCAGCCGCCCAGCGTACCGCGGCCCTTCTGCGACTCGTGACCAATGCCTATCGCATGGTGCCGGCGATGAAAGCGCGGGCTGACCAGCACGCGCTCGAACACCGGGCCGAACCAGATCCGCAGATTCGCGTGCTGCAGGCTCTCCATCAGCTGCGACAGCGCCACCAGCGCGACGAACTGCCGCGGCTCCACGCCGATCGCCTGCGCCAGCAAGGCGAACACCAGGCTGCGCAACAGGTCGTCGAGCAGGTGATTGCGGTTGTCGGTCCACATCGTCATCTGCCGCTGGCTGTGATGCAGCGCATGCAGGGCCCACCACCAGTTGAACTGGTGCTGTGCGCGGTGCAGCCAGTAGTCGACGAAGTCGAACACCAGCAGGTAGATCAGGAAGGCCAGCAGCGGACGATCGCTCAAGCCCGGCACGAGCGCGTCGAGATGCAGCGGCGCGACGTCCCACAGCGCCAGCTGTCCTCCGAGCAGGTCGAACAGCGGGTCCAGCAGGAAGAACATCGCCAGCCGGAACAGTCCGAGCCTATGGATCAGCGTGTACAGCACGTCCACCCGCACGGCGGCGCGGTCGCGCAGCGGCTCGACCGGTCGCCAGCGCTCCAGCGCGCGTATCAGCAGCAACATCACCGCAATCTGCAACAGGCCGACGAGCAGCCAGCCCGTGGCCTCGTAGGCCGGCTCCAGCAGGTTGCCGCCGCCGAGCGCAAAGACCAGCGGCTGCACCAGGGCCTCGAACAGCGCCTGCTGCGTCTGGGCAAAGCCGTCGATCAGGAAGTCCAGCATCGTCTCGTCAGGGTTTGGCTGCCGCCCGCACCAGCGCGGCATAGCGCGGATGCTCGCGCAGCGGTGCGAAGCAGAAGCCCCGCTCCTTCAGGCCCCGCATCAGCGGGTCCAGCACGGCTGGCGCCCAGGGCTCGGCGCGAGACCAGATGCCCAGATGCGCCATCAGGATGTCGCCGGGACGGATCTCGCGCAGCGCCTTGGCCAAGAGCTGGTCGTTGGGGAACCTGTCGCTGGGCAACTCGTCGCCCAGGAAGCCTGCTGCACTCCAGCCCACATGCGTGAAGCCGCAGGATTGCGCAGCGGCCAGCAGGGCCGGCGAGCTGCGCCCGCCGGGCGCGCGGAACAGCGGCACCATGGACTGGCCTGTGGCGGCTTCGAACCAGCGGGCGGGCTTGCGCAGCTCCTCGCAGTAGTCCGCTGCACTGAGCTCGCGGATCACACCGCGCTGCTTGCCCGCGGCGGTGCGGAAGCGAAAACGCCCATCGGGCAGATCGGCCAGCCAGATGTCATGCGCCCAGGTGTGCGACGCGAAGTCGTGCCCCTCGGCCGCACGCGCGCGCCACCACGGCGCCCACTTGTCGTCCAGCGTATGGCCGCCTTCCAGCGTGGGCTCCTTGGCGATGAAGAAGGTCAGCTTGGCGTCGTAGCGACGCGCCGTCTGCGCGACCAGATCGGCCACACCCATATGCCCGGTGTCGAAGGTCAGGTACACCGGCTTCGTGCAGGCGGCCGCCCAGCCGGGCAGCTGGCCCGTCAGGGTCAGCGCCGCGAGGCTTGCGAGTCTGGCTGCGCGGGTCTTCACTGCCGTTTGACGTGATCCAGGGTCCAGACACCGTGCGGTGACTTGCCGACCTTGACCTGGCGGATCATCTTCTTGGTCTGCAGGTCCATCACGCTGAGCTTGCGCGCCCAGCGCGACGTGAAGAGCAGCGTGCGTCCGTCGGGCAGGATTTCCATATCGTCCGGCCCGCCTGGCGCCGCGAAAGTCTCGACCACCGCCAGCGCCTGGTGATCGATGCGACTGATGGAGTTGGCAGCGCGGTTGCTGACCAGCACATGGCGGCCATCCCCCATGGAGCGAAACGAATGCGCGCCATCGCCGGTGACCAGGCGCTTGACCAGCTTGGGCTGCGCAGCCGACACATCGTAGACCTCGACCTGCTTGTCGCCCGTCAGCGCGACCAGCAGATGCCTGTCGTCCGGCGTGAGATAGACATCGGCAGGCATCTTGCCGACACCGATCTTCCAGCGCTCCGTCTGCGTGCCCAGATCCACGGCCATCAACTCATCGCTGTCCTGCAGGCTCATGTAGACGGTGCGGCTCTTGCTGTCGATGGACAGATGGCTGGGCGTCTTGGCTGCCGGCAGCCGCTTGACCAGCTCCAGCGGCTTCTCGGCGCTCTGCGGCTGCCAGCGGTAGAGGTCCACATGGTTGAGCCGGTTCCCGGCGGTCACGAACCACTTCATGTCCGGCGAGAAGCGCAGGTGGTAGGGGTCGATGATGCCGGTGATCACGCGTTGCACCTGGGCGGTCACCGGGTCGATGAAGGTGAGCGAGTCGCTGCGCGCGTTCGCGATGATCATCGACTTTTCGTCGGGGGTCAGATAGAGGTGATGTGGCTCCTTGCCGGTGGGAATGCGCTTGATCTCCTCAAAGCTCTTGCCATCGATGACGCTGACATTCGCATCCAGCGAATTGAGCACGAAGATCGGTCGCCCTGTCGCGAGCGCCGCCTGCGCGACACCCGCGGCCAGCACCGCCAGGAGGGCCTGACGCCCCCAGCTGATGAATCGCATGAAAACACACCTAGAAAGCCGACATCGGGCCGATTCCCGACGGGCTTTGTCAGTGTAAGGCCGGCCCGCAGTGCCCGCGCCCGCGGGCATCTGCCCTGGATCAACGCCGGCGCAGCGGCCGCTGCGCCGGCATGGCCGGCAGCAGGCTCACTCGTCGTCGCCGCCGAGGATGCCGCCCAGCACGCCGCCCGCGGCCATGCCGCCGAGCAGCGAGCCCTGCTCGCGACCACCACCGCCGGTCTGCGGTGCCGCCGCGAAGATGCGCGAAGCCAGGCGCGAGAACGGCAGGCTCTGCAGCCAGACTTCGCCCGGGCCGGTCAGCTTGGCCAGGAACAGGCCCTCGCCGCCGAACAGCGCGGTCTTGATCTTGCCGACGTACTGGATCTCGAAGTCCACGCTGGGGGTGTAGGCCACCACGCAGCCGGTGTCGACCAGCAGGGTCTGCCCGGGCTGCAGGGTGCGACGGACCACCGTGCCGCCGGCATGGACGAAGGCCAGGCCGTCACCCTCGAGCTTCTGCATGATGAAGCCCTCGCCGCCGAAGAAGCCGGTGGAGAGTTTCTGCTGGAGCGCAATGCCCAGCGACACACCGCGCGCCGCGCAGAGGAAGGAGTCCTTCTGGCAGATCAGCGTGCCGCCGAGTTGCTTCAGGTCCATGGGCAGGATCTTGCCCGGATATGGGGCAGCGAAGGCGACGCGCTGCTTGCTCGGCCCCTGGTTGGTGTAGATCGTCGTGAACAGCGACTCGCCGGTGATCAGGCGCTTGCCCGCACCGAGCAGCTTGCCAAAGAAGCCGCCCTGCTGCTTGGCGCCGTCGCCGAACACGGTGTCCATCTGGATCGCCGCGTCCATGAACATCATCGAGCCGGCTTCACCGATGGCGGCCTCGCCCGGATCGAGCTCGACCTCGACGAACTGCATCTCGGCGCCCTTGATCTCGTAGTCCACCACATCCATTGCCATCACAGTCTCCTTGAAGGGAAATCAGAAAAATTCGGCCGCGATGCTACCCAAGTTTGGATGATCCGCACCGACATCGGCCTACTGGCCCCTGCCTATACTGCGCCGATGAGCGAGACCAGCCCTGCATTGCCGGCGCTCAAGCCCGGCGACAGCTACGTCCAGTCCTTCGCGCGCGGACTGGCGGTAATCCGCGCCTTCAGCGCCGAAGCGCCGCGGCAGACGCTGACCGACGTGGCCAAGCGCTGCGGTCTCACCCGCGCCGGTGCACGCCGCATCCTGCTGACGCTGGAGACGCTGGGCTACGTGAAGTGCAATGGCCGGCTGTTCTCGCTGACACCCAAGATCCTCGATCTCGGCTTCGCGTATCTCAGCTCGCAGCCCCTGTGGCAGTTCGCTGAACCGGTGATGCAGAACCTGACCGCCGATCTGCGCGAGTCCTGCTCGGCCGCAGTGCTGGACGACGGCGACATCGTCTACGTGCTGCGCGTGCCGGCGCGCAAGATCATGAGCATCAATCTCGGCCTGGGCAGCCGCTTGCCGGCCTGGTGCACCTCGATGGGTCGCGTGCTGCTGGCCGGCCTGCCGGCGCCCGAGCTGGACGCCTATCTTGCCGACCTGGAATTGCGCCCGCTGACGCCGAAGACGGTGCGCAGCAAGGACGAACTGCGCGCCCGCATCGCGGTGGCACGCGAGCAGGGCTGGAGCCTGGTGAACCAGGAGCTCGAAGAAGGCCTAGTCTCGCTGGCCGCGCCCATCGTGGACCGCAACGGCAGGGTCTTGGCGGCCCTCAACGTCAGCGGCCAGTTCAACCGCACGCCGCCCGAGCTCATGATCGAGCAATGGCTGCCCCGGCTGCTGGAAGCGGCGGGGCAGATATCGAGGTTGTTGCAGTTGAAGAGTTAATTACCCCATGTGCAGCCCGCCGTTGCAGCTGAAGTCGGCGCCGGTGGTGAAACCGGAGTCCTCGCTGGCCAGCCAGGCGACGATGGAGCCGATCTCCTCGGGCGTACCCAGGCGCTTGACCGGGATGGTGGCGACGATCTTCTCCAGGATCTCGGGCTTGATCGCGCGGACCATGTCGGTGCCGATATAGCCCGGGCTCACCGTGTTGACAGTCACGCCCTTGGCGGCCACCTCCTGCGCCAGCGCCATCGTGAAGCCATGCATGCCGGCCTTGGCGGCCGAATAGTTGGTCTGGCCGGCCTGGCCCTTTTCGCCATTGACCGAGCTGATCTGGATGATGCGGCCCCAGCCCTTGTCGACCATGCCCGGCACCACCTGCTTGGTGACGTTGAACATGCTGTTCAGGTTGGTGTCGATCACCGCGCGCCAGTCGTCCGGCGTCATCTTCAGGAACATGCGGTCGCGGGTGATGCCGGCATTGTTGACCAGCACGTCGATGACGCCATGCTCGGCGACGGCCTTCTGGAAGGCCGCCACGGTGGAGTCCCAGTCGGCCACGTTGCCGACGGAGGCGTAGAAGGTGTAGCCCAGCGCAGCCTGCTCGCTCAGCCACTTGTCATAGTCGCGGCTGGGTCCGCAGCCGGCGATGACCTTGAAGCCCTCCTTGTGCAGGCGCTGGCAGATGGCGGTACCGATGCCGCCCATGCCGCCGGTCACATATGCAACTTTCTTGCTCATCGTCTCTCTCCTGAGCCACCAGGGCTTGTCTCTTGCTTGATGACCGGTCGGCAGCGCGCCCTTCGCTGCCAGCCGGCCGCACTACTCTGAAGTCAATGGGCGCGTGTTCAGCCTCCCGCATGCACGAGAAGCGGTCAAGCGGGTTGCACCTATCAGGGTTTGCGTCAGTCGCGCCGTCACAAGCGCTTAACGCTCGACGGTCAATGCCACGCCCATGCCGCCACCGATGCACAGCGAGGCGATGCCCTTCTTGGCACCACGACGCTGCATCTCGTGCAGCAGCGTGACCAGGATGCGCGCACCCGACGCACCGATCGGGTGCCCCAGCGCGATCGCGCCGCCGTTGACATTCACCTTGCTGGTGTCCCAGCCCATCTCGGCATGCACCGCGCAGGCCTGCGCCGCGAAGGCCTCGTTGATCTCCAGCAGGTCCAGGTCGGCTGGTTTCCAGCCGGCGCGCTCCAGCGCCTTGCGAGCCGCCGGCACCGGGCCCATGCCCATATAGGCCGGGTCCAGGCCTGCCGACGCATAGGAGGCGATGCGCGCCAGCGGCGTCAGGCCCAGCGCAGCGGCCTTCTTCGCGCTCATCACCAGCAGCGCCGCGGCGCCGTCGTTCAGGCCCGAGGCATTGCCCGCGGTGACGCTGCCCGCCTTGTCGAAGGCCGGACGCAAGCCGGCCAGCGCCTCGGCGTTGGTCTTGCGGTTGATGTACTCGTCGGCATCGAACACCAGCGGGTCGCCCTTCTTCTGCGGGATCAGCACCGGAGCTATCTCGTCCTTGAAGCGGCCGGCATCCTGCGCCGCCGTGGCCTTCTGCTGCGAGGCCAGCGCCAGCGCGTCCTGCGCCTCGCGGCTGATGCTGTGCTTCTTGGCCACGTTCTCGGCGGTGATGCCCATGTGGTACTGGTTGTAGACGTCCCACAGGCCGTCGACGATCATCGAATCGATCATCTTCCAGTCGCCCATGCGCTGGCCATCGCGCGAGCCCTGCAGCACATGGGGCGACAGGCTCATGTTCTCCTGGCCGCCGGCGATGACGATCTCGCTGTCGCCGTCGCGGATGGCCTGCGCAGCCAGCATCACCGCCTTCAGGCCCGAGCCGCAGACCTTGTTGATGGTCATCGCGGGAATGGCATCCGGCAGACCGGACTTGATCAGCGCCTGGCGCGCCGGGTTCTGGCCACAGCCGGCCTGCAGCACCTGGCCGAGGATGACCTCGCCGACCTGGCCGCCGTCGAGGCCGCTGCGCGCCAGCAGCGCCTTGATCACGGTGGCGCCCAGCTCCGCTGCCGGCGTCTTCGCCAGGCTGCCGCCGAACTTGCCGATCGCGGTGCGTGCCGCGGCGACGATGACGATGTCATTGCTCATTTGTCTTCTCCTGTTTCTTTCGCCTGAGGCTCAGGCCTTCTGCTTGACGTAGCGGCCCGGTGCCGGCTCGATGGCCTTGTGCTTGCGGTTGCCCGGCGTCTTCGGCGCCGCCTTCAGCGCGCCGGCGTGGGCGCCCAGCCACTTGGCCCAGTCCGGCCACCAGCTGCCCGGGTGCTCCACCGCGCTGGCGAACCACTTGTCGCTCTCGGCCGGCAGCGCCGCGGTCTTGCCTATCCAGTGGCTGCGCTTGCCCTTGGCCGGCGGGTTGATCACGCCGGCGATATGGCCCGAGGCACCCATCACAAAGCGCTTCTTGCCCTTGAACACCTGGGTGGAGCGGTAGGCGCTGTCCCAGGGCACGATGTGGTCCTCGCGCGAGCCGTAGATGTAGACCGGCGCCTGGATCAGCCCCAGGTCCAGCGACTCGCCGCAGACGGTCAGCCGTCCGGGGATCTTCAGCTCGTTCTGCAGATAGGTGTGGCGCAGATACCAGCAGTACATCGGTCCCGGCAGATTGGTGGAGTCGCCGTTCCAGTACAGCAGGTCGAAGGGTGGCGGCGCCTCGCCCTTCAGGTAGTTGCCGACGACGTAGTTCCAGACCAGATCGTTGGGCCGCAGGAAGCTGAAGGTGGTGGCGAGTTCCTGGCCCTTGAGCAGGCCCGGGCCCTTGGGGCTCTCGTCGCCGAGGGTCAGCTCGCGCATGCGCACCGAAGGCTCGTCGACGAAGACGTCGAGCACGCCGTTGCTGGCGAAGTCGATCAGCGTGGTCAGCAGCGTCACGCTTGCGGCCGGCTGCTCGCCGCGCGCCGCCAGCACCGCCAGCGCGGTGGCCAGTATCGTGCCGCCGACACAGAAGCCCAGCGTGTCGATGGTGCGCGCGCCACTGATCTCCTGCACCACACGGATCGCCTGGATCGCCGCATGCTCGATGTAGTCGTCCCAGGTCCAGGCCACGCAGCTCTCGTCGGGGTTGCGCCAGCTGACCACGAAGACGCGGTGGCCCTGCTCCACCGCGTAGCGTATCAGCGAGTTGTCCGGCTGCAGATCGAGGATGTAGTACTTGTTGATGCAGGGCGGGATCATCAACAGCGGCCGCTCATAGACCTTGGGCGTCAGCGGCTTGTATTCGATCAGCTGGAAGAAGGGGTTCTCGAACACCACGTCGCCCGCGGTGGTGGCGACGTTGCGGCCCACCTCGAAGGCGCTCTCGTCGGTCTGCGAGACATGGCCGCGCTGCAGATCGGCCAGCAGCTGCTGCATGCCCTTGGTTAGGCTCTCGCCCTTGGTCTCCATCGCCAGCTTCAGCGCATCGGCATTGAGGGCGAGGAAGTTGCTCGGCGCCGCGGCATCCACCCACTGCTGCACCGCGAAGCGGATGCGCGCGCGGGTCTTGTCGTCGGCCTCGACCTGCTCGGCCATCTTCTGCAGCGTCTTGGCGTTGAGCAGATAGAGCTGGGCGAGGAAGTTGCTGCCCGGGTTCTCCAGCCAGGCGCTGGACGAGAAGCGCTTGTCGCCCAGCGGCTGCTGCGTGGCGCCGGGTCGCAGCGCGGCGTTCCACAGCTCGCCAGCCTGCTTCAGGTATTCGGCCTGCAGCGTCGACCACGACTCCACCGGCACGTGCAAGCCGGCGACCGACTTCCACATCTCGCTCATCTCGGCGGCCAGCAGCCCGGCCTCGGCGGTGCTCGGTGCTGCGCTGCCTGCGGCCTTCCTGGCCCGGCTGCTCTTTTGCTGCGGCTCGTTCTTCATGCGTCTCCCGTTCCTATAGGCAAGCAAGCGCTGTCGCGCGTCCGGATCAGATGACGAGCCGTGCCCGTCACCCTGTGCATCGCAAAAAGCTTGCCACCGATACGGTATCTTGTGCGCTAGTAACTTACCTTGTGATGACAGCCGATGTACCTGGTAGCAATTGCCTGGCTCTATGTAGCCCTGATGATGGCGCTGGCCGAAGCCACCAGCACGCAGGGCAGCGTGCTGGGCGCCTTCTTCACCTTCCTGCTCTACGGCCTGCTGCCGGTGACGGTGCTGATGTACATCCTCGGCACGCCGTCGCGGCGCGCCGCGCGGCGCCGGGCCGAGGCGCAGGAGGCCGCCGCAGCAGCAGCGGCAGCGCAACAGGCGGCGCAGCCATCGTCCCCACAAGAGGGGTCAGCGCAGGCGGATGACGGCGGCCATGCGGCCGCTGGGGGGCTCGCGCCGGAACGAAAAGAACCGTGAGGCCTCGCTGACCGTACACCAGCCGCCACCGCTGATGCGCACGATCCCGGCGGCGCGCAGCCGGCGCCGCGCCAGCTCGGCCAGATGGGCCAGCCAGCGCGGCTCGCCGCGCGCGTTGGCGCGATAGACGAACAGCGCTGGATCGGGCGCCGACGGATCGGCGCCGAAGGCCTGCAGCACATCGGCGCCCACCTCGAAGGTCTGCGGGCCAATACAGGCACCTAGCCAAGCCTGGATCTCGTCGGGGCAGCAGTCGGCAGCGGCACAGAGTGCAGCAACGGTGTTCTCCAGCACGCCGCCGGCCAGCCCGCGCCAGCCGGCATGCGCGCCCGCCACGCCATGCGGCGCGGCGAACAGCACCGGCAGGCAGTCGGCGACCTGGATCACCACCGCCAGCCGCGCATCGGTGCTGACCGCCGCATCGGCCTCGGGAGATGCTGCGCCGGGCAGCGCCAGTTCAGGACTCAGTCGCACGACGCGATGGCCATGTACCTGGCGCAGGAACACTGGCGTCGCACCCGTGGCCTCGGCCAGGCGCGCCCGGTTGGCGGCCACCGCTGCCGCATCGTCCTGCACCGCGCTGCCGACGTTCATGCTCGCATAGCTGCCGCGGCTCACGCCGCCCGCGCGCGTTGTCATGAAGGCATGCACCTGCGGCGCGTCCCAATCTGGCCGCAGCCAGTCGGGGTGCAGCGCGGTGGACATGCCGCCCTCACTCGGCATCGGGGCAGGCGCTGGGCTGGGTCTTGGCGAAGGCATCGAGAGACATGCAGTGCTCGAACACCTTCATCACCGTCGGCACATGCTCGAGCCGGCAGTCGAAGCGCTGCGCGTTGAAGATCTGCGGCACCAGCACGCAGTCGGCCAGGCCGGGCGCGTCGCCATGGCAGAAGCGGCCGGTCTCGCCGTCGCTGAGCCGGCGCTCCACCGCCTCCAGCCCGGTCTCCACCCAGTGGCGGTACCAGCGGTTCTTGTTGTCCTCGCTGACGCCCAGTTCCTTGGTCAGGTAGCGCAGCACGCGCAGATTGTTCAGCGGATGGATCTCGCAGGCGATGTCCTGCGCCAGCGCCCGCACACGTGCGCGGCCCAGCGCATCGGCCGGCAGCAGCGGCGGCTCCGGATGCGTCTCGTCGAGGTACTCGATGATCGCCATCGACTGCGTCACCACCGCATCGCCGTCGCGCAGCAGCGGCACCAGGCGCGCGGCCGACACCGCCGAATAGGACTCGCCGAACTGCTCGTTCTTGGCCAGATGCACCGCGCGGTAGTCGTAGTCCAGGCCCTTGAGCGCCAGCGCGATGCGCACGCGGTAGGAGGCCGAGGAGCGGAAGTAGTTGAAGAGTTCCATGGCAACGATGATGCCATGCAGGCCAGCCACGCTGGAAGGTGGCGGCCGCTACACTGATGCGATGCTGATTCCTCGCCGCTTCAAGCACTGCCCCAGCTGCGGCACGCCCGTCAGCTACCAGGTGCCGCCCGACGACAACCGCGAGCGCGCGACCTGCCCGGCCTGCGCCAGCATCCATTACGAGAACCCTATCAATGTGGTCGGCACGCTGCCGATCTGGGGCGAGCAGGTGCTGCTGTGCCGGCGCAATATCGAGCCGCGCTGGGGCAAGTGGACGCTGCCGGCGGGCTTTCTCGAACTGGGCGAGAGCAGCGCCGAGGGCGCACTGCGCGAGACCGACGAAGAGGCCGGCGCGCAGATCGAGCTGCAGGGCCTCTATTGCCTGCTCAACGTCGTGCGCGTCGGGCAGATCCACTTCTACTACCGCGCCCGGCTGCTCTCCGACCGGTTCAATCCGGGGCCCGAAACCATCGAGGCGCGGCTGTTCCACGAGCACGAGGTGCCATGGGAGGAGCTCGCCTTCCGCACCGTGAAGGAGACGCTGCAGCGCTACTTCGACGACCGGCGCGAAGGCCGGCCCTTCGCGCTGCACTGCGCCGATATCGGCTGAGCGACGCTCGAGGCGCCGGCTTCAGCGTCTGAGCTGGGCGGTGGCCCAGGGACCGGTGACGCCGTCGAGCTCGCAGTCCCACAACGCCTGAGCATCCAGCGCGTCGACCACCCCCTCGCCATAGACCTGCAGCGCCAGGCTGCGCAGCATCACCACCATGCCGCGTACGAAGGCGGCGCGCGCCGCGTCACCCGACACGCCGACCACCACCGCGCTGTCCAGCTTCACATAGTCCAGCCCGGCCTGGTAGAGCCGCTCCACCTGCGCCAGGCCGGCACCCGCATGCTCCAGACCCAGCTTGACGCCCAGCGGGCGCAGCTGCCGGCCCAGCTCGTGCAGCAGGTCGAAGTGCTGCGTCGCCGCGCCCTCGGCCAGCTCCAGGCCCAGCTTGCGCGCCGCCTGCGGCGACTGGAAGACCAGCTCGCGCAGCCGCGCGACGAAGCTGCCGTCCAGCAACGAGGCTGGCGCCAGGTTCACGCAGCGCTGCCGGCCGTCGTGCGCGATGGCTTCCAGCGCCAGCGTCACCGCCAGCAGATCCACCTCGGCGGTGAGGCGGCTGCGCACCGCCAGCGGCAGCCAGCGCGCGGCGTTGAGCCAGGTGCCACCGGCCGCCAGCTGCAGCTCCAGCGGGCACTCCAGATGCAGCAGATTGCCCTGGCGGTCGAGCACCGGGAACTCATGCAGACGGGCGCGGCGCTGCTGCACCGCCTCCTCGATCTGCGCGTGCCAGGCACGCTCGCCCTGCACTGCCTGCTGGTCGTCGAGCTTGAGCGCTTCCACCGCAAAGCCGGCATGCGCCTCGGCGCGTGCCAGCGCTGCATCGGCGGCCGAGAACCAGTCGCTCATCGGCCTCTCGCGTGCCAGGTCCACGGCACCCAGCGCCACATGCACGCCGCTGCCCAGGCTGCCCAGGCTGGCCTGCAAGGCATCGGCCAGGGCCCGCGCCGTCTCGGCCGCCACATCCGGCGCCGGCAGCCACAGCGCGAAATCGGCGCCGTTGAGCCGGCCGGCCAGGCAGCCGCGCACACGGTCAGGATAGATCTGCACCGCCTGCGCGATCGCCACCAGAGCCTGGTCGACCTGGGCGCGACCCAGGCGCTGGTTCAGCCCGGCCAGATCGCGCAGACGCAGCAGGACCAATCCGCCGTGCGTGGGACCATCGTCGCGCTGCAGCGCCGAGTCGAACTCGGCCAGAAAGTGCTTGCGATGGCTCATGCCGGTGAGCGTGTCCTGATGCGCCTGGGCGCTGAGCATCTTCAGCTGCTCGGCCTGGGCCTCGAACATCTGGCGCAGGCGCAGCACCATCGCATTCATCGCCTCGGTGAGGCGGCGCAGCTCAGGCACGCGCGAGAGCTCTTCCACCGTGGTGAAGCGGCCCTCGACCAGCGCATGGGCCTGTTCGACCGTGCGCTCCAGCGGACGGCGGATGCGCAGCAGCACCCAGTAGGCCACCGCTGCCGCAGCCAGCCCCACGCCGAGCAACACCAGCGCCGTGCGCCAGGTCGCGGCCCACAGCGCGTCGTAGGCATAGGCGTTGTGGCTCTGCACCTCGATGTCGCCGGCAGCCTTCCAGCCATCCGAGACCTTGGCCGTGCCCGCAGCCGCCTCAATAGGCAGCAAGCTGACGAACCATCCGGGCGCGCCGCTGGGCTGGCCGGGCGCGCTGCGTTCGAAGCCCACCGTGCCGTCGGCACGCTTCCAGCGCATGCTGCGGTAATAGCCGGTATCGAACTGGGCCGACATCACCAGCGACATCAGCTCCGCGTCGCCGCCCTGCTGCGACATCGCCAGCGCCAGCGCGGCGGCGTTGTCGCTGTTCTTGATCTGCAGCTGGGTCTGCATCAGACCACGCATCGCGCCGGTGGACACGGCCACGCTGCCCACCAGCGACGCGAGCACCGCGCCGAGCACCAGGAACCAGACTTGACGGATCAGCGACATGAGGCCTTCCCCAACGTGGCGTGCTTGCTGTAGTTGTGTTGCTGCATTAGAACCCCTCCGCTTTGATCTTGGCCAAGGCCTCTCTCCAGATCGACAGCCGCGCCACCGCGCTGCCGGCACTGCTGCGCCCCACGCCCTGCCACAGGCCTTCGCTGTTGAAGCTGAACACCGGCTGCAGGTCGGGCCGGCTGGAGGCCGGCTGCACCGCCGTGTGCAGATTGTCCAGAATCAGCGGCTCCGCGTCGGGCTCCGCATAGTAGGCCAGCACCATATGCGCCTGCGGCCGGCCGCCGAGCATCGCCCGCACATAGACCAGGCGCAGCTTGGCCTCGGGCAGGCCGGCCGCCAGCAGGCTGAAGTACTTGGCGATCGCATAGTCCTCGCAGTCGCCCTGGCCCCGCTCCAACGTTTCCAGCGGGCTGGCCCAGTAGTCCACCTTGCCCCAGGTCTCCAGATCGTCCTTGAAGGCGATGCGCTGGTTGAAGAAATCGTTGATCAGCGTGAGCCGCTGCAGCTCGGCTTGCCGCGCTGCGCGCTCGACCAGCGGCTGCAGCGCCCTTGCGCCCGCCTGGGCTCGAGAGCCCTGGCGCGCCGCAGCCTCGAGGACGCGATCCACATCCCAGGCCGAGGCCACACCGCCGAGCAGCAGCCACGGCGCCAACAGCACCGCGGCAAGCCATGGCCGCAGCCAAGCCGGCCCCGGCCCGCCGCAGCGAGGCAGGGCAAGCAGGCCAGGAGTGCGGTGAGGCTGGGCCGACGCCATGGTCGAAGCACTTTAACGTGCAGCTCGCAGCGGCGACCCTGCGCAGGTGTGCATTTCTACCCATCTGCACGAGTCAACGCTTGCCATAATCGCCGCCAGTGTTTTCCCCAGGCGGCACTCGCCCGCCCCGACCATGAAATCCCAGGCCGTCCGACAGGAGCTCGATCAGGCACGCGAACGCGGCTCGCTGCGCCAGATCGTCATCCCGCCTTGCCCCGAATTGCTCACGCGCCTGCAGGCGCAGATGGCCTTGCCGGAGCCCGATCTGAACGAGGTCGCACGCATCGCCGCGAGCGATGTGGCGATGTCTGCCACGCTGATCCGGGCATCGAACAGCCCGGTCTACATGCCGCCAGGCTCGCACCCCTGCAGCACCGTGGGTCAGGCGCTCACGCGCATCGGGCTGGCAGAAACCGCCACGCTGATGACCGCCTTCCTGGTGAAGCGGTCCATCCCGGTGAACAGCCCGCACCTGGCGCGCTTCTGGGAGCGCTCGACCAAGCGCGCCATCGCCTGCGCCTTCATCGCCAGGCAGCTGCCCGGACTCTCACCGGACCTGGCGCATACCTACGGCCTGTTCTGCCACGTCGGCATGCCGGTGCTGCTGCAGAGCGTGCGCGGCTACGGCTCGACCATGGTCGAGGCCGCCGCGCGCATCGACCGCCCCTACATCGCCACCGAGAATGCCAATCACAAGACCGACCATGCGGTGGTCGGTGCGCTGGTGATCCGTGCCTGGAACATGGCGCCGGAGATCATGGCCGCGATCCGTCTGCACCACGACTTCGACGCGCTGGGCAAGGGCGACGTGGAAGCCGAGGTGCAGACCCTGGTCGCCGCGGGGCTGGTGGCCGAATACCTGATGCGCCGCCACGAAGCCCTGCCGGAGGACGCCGACTGGCGGCACTACAGCGCCGCCGCCATGGACTGGCTGCACATCGGCGCCGACGATCTGGAGCAGTGGGAAGAGCAGCTCTCGCCGCTGCTTGACGAGGCCTGAGCCGCCCTCAGACCGGCGCCGAGCGCAGGCCGAACACGCGGCCCTGGGCAAACAGGAACTCCGCGCGCAGCACCGCCTCGCCCCGCTCGCCCGCGAAGGTGAAGCCGAGCAGCTCCAGCGCATCGCCGGGCTTGATCTCGGCCACACCCCAGGCCTGCATGCGCGTCAGCGGCGCCAGCTCGACCTGCCAGCGCCGGTCGCGACGCGTGGGCAGCTGTGCCTTGGCCAGCAGAGCCGCACCATCGACCGCGGCCGACTGCCGCGGCAGCGCACGCTGCTTCAGATCGGCAGGCAGCGCCAGGTTCTCGGCCAGCTCCAGCTCCAGCTCGGCATGCGGGTTGCGCCAGGCCACTGTCCGCGCCTTGCCGGCCAGATAGATCGGGCGTTCCTGGTCGAAGCTGCTCCAGCCATGGTGGGCGCGGACCCAGCCCGGCAGCGCCAGCAAGGTGGCACCCGCAAGCAGACGGCGGCGCGAGGCATGGACGGTGTTCATCATCGAGGCTCCTTCACGAGTAGGCGATCCAGCGGCCGCAGATGATGACAGCGCACCAAATCCCCAGTGAGAGCAGGCCTTGCACGCGCGCCGTCCGGTCAGGGGCCTGCAGCACGTCCCGGCGCGAATGGAACAGGCCGGCATTGCAGCCCGCCGCGGCGATCAAACCCATCTTGAGCAGGAAGGTCCGGTTGGCCAGCAGCTCCTGTGCCTGGGTGGCGAACATCAGCAGGCCGCTGGCTGCACACAGCGCAAAACCCAGCAGCGCCGGCAGCAGCGTCAGGCGAGCCAGCGCGGCCAGCGGCACGGCCGAGCCCATGCCGAGCAGGCGCAGCTCGAACACCAGCAGGCCGCCGAAGAGCATGGCCAGGCCCAGCAGATGCACGACTTCGAGTGCAGGATAGGCCCAGGGATGGGCGCTCAGACTGGTCAGCAACATGGCAGGAGTCTCGCACCGATCGCCAGGCAGCATGGGCGCGCCACCGACAATGCCGCCATGCCTGACCGTGACGAGTCGCTGCAGCTGGGACTGCGCCCCTGGCGTTGGGCCTGGCTGTGGCTCGCGCCTGCGGTGCTGGGTCTGGCGTATTGGCTGCTCGCCCCTGCAGGGACCGAAGTGCAGCTGATCGCCATGAACTGGAGCCGCGACATCGAGATCGAGCGCCAGGTGACGGTGACCGACTCCGCTTGGTGTGCGCAGCTGCCTGAGGGCGCTCGAGTGCTCGAGCGGCGCAAGCTGCCCGACCCGGCCAGCGGCATGGCAGGCGAGCACTGCCGCTATGCAGCGCGCAGCTGGCGTGCGGTCTACAGCCTCCGGGCCGCGGGCGAGGGCCAGTCGCCTGCACCGCACTGGCCCTACATCGCCCATGCCAGCGACGAGCGCACCGGCAGACGGCATGAGCGCTATGAGGCGATCTTCGCCAACCAGCGCGACCAGCGCTGGACCTGCCGCCTGAGCGCCGCCGACTGGGCCCGCATGAAGACCGGCCAGCGCCTGCGCCTGCAGGTCGATCGCTTCGGCGTGGCGGACTGCGCGAGCGTCCGCGGCGCAGGCTGAAGAGGCGACCAGCCTAGTGGCACGACTCTAGGCAGCGGCCAGCCGCGCTTGACTTGACACAAGACGCACATACCGCCGCTCAGGCCACACTGAATTTGCAGTGAGGTCGGCCGCGCGATGGCGTGCGGTCGCACTAGTAACGAAGCTCAAGGGAGAGAGAGTTCCATGCCGGCATCACGCGCCACACGACAGCTATTTCGGCAAGTCCTGCTCGGACTTGGCCTTGGCCTGCCCCTGCTGCTGCAGTGCGCGACGGCCGCGCCGCTGCGCTTGGTCGATCCCTATGACGGCTACGGCAGCACCGTGGTCGGTGCGGCCGGCGTCATCGTCCTCCCGCAATTGGTCAGCTACTGGGGTCCCGGCCGATTGGCTGACTACCAGTTGCCGGTCAGCAGCTTCGTCTACGGCGGCACGGTTGCACGCGACAACACACGCGAGGAGCTGACAGACCGCAGGGCGATAGCGCAGGACATCTCCTACAGTCGTGCCTATGTCGATGTGAATCAGGGCATCGCAGGCGCCGAGCTGCAGCGGCCCATCACGCTATCTTCGAGTGATGCGGCGTCGCTGGTATCGCTGAACCTGCTCACACGCGACCTGCCCACCGCCTTTGCTCTGAATGTCAGCCAGGCGCCGTACACCTTCTACAGCGCGCGCACCGGCGTGCTGATCTATAGCCAGCAGCCTGGCGCACAGCCAGGCGCACAACGCAATCTGCTAGGCACGGTGATCTATGCCGAAGACGATGGCTACAGACGCTGGTCAGCGGAGCGCTGGCAGTGGGAGGAAAGCAGCGACCCGGCTTGGCCGGGGCAACTCAACTCGGAGTTGCTTGCCTCGGGCTTCGGCGCATTCGACTTCGGCACCTTGGCCGGCTTGGCCAGTTCGGCGGTCAATGGGCGCACCACGGAGTACTTCTACGAGGTCTTCCTGCACCTCAGCTCATGGGGCATATGCTTGGACGGCAACTACTCTTGCGAGGACGCGTCGACACGCGGCGCACTGAATGCGCAGCTGAGCTTCGGCACCGATAGCGCGGTGCCCGAGCCTGGCTCACTGCCGCTGGTGGCTGCGGCACTGATGCTCGTACTGAGCGGCCGTCAGCTGCGCCGGCGTCAACGGCAGACGCAGCGCAGCTGAGGCTTCAACGCCTGGCCGGCGGCACGTCGGTACAGCTGCCGTGCGCCACCTCGGCCGCCATGCCTATGCTCTCGCCCAGCGTCGGATGCGGGTGGATGGTCTTGCCGATGTCCACCGCGTCGGCGCCCATCTCGATGGCCAGCGCGATCTCGCCGATCATGTCGCCGGCATGCGTGCCGACGATGCCGCCGCCGACGATGCGGTGCGTCTCTTCGTCGAACAGCAGCTTGGTGAAGCCCTCGTCGCGGCCGTTGGCGATCGCGCGGCCCGAGGCCGCCCAGGGGAACAGACCCTTCTTGACCTTGACACCCTGCGCCTTGGCCTGCTCCTCGGTCAGGCCCACCCAGGCCACTTCCGGATCGGTGTAGGCCACGCTGGGGATCACGCGCGCGTCGAACTGACTCTTGGCCAGATCGGCGTCGCCGAGCAGCTCGCCGGCGATGACCTCGGCTGCCACATGGGCCTCGTGCACCGCCTTGTGCGCCAGCATCGGCTGGCCGACGATGTCGCCGATCGCGAAGATATGCGGCTGGTTGGTCCGCATCTGCACGTCCACGTTGATGAAGCCGCGCTCGGTCACCGCGACGCCGGCCTTGTCCGCAGCGATCTTCTTGCCGTTGGGCGTGCGGCCCACCGCCTGCAGCACCAGGTCGTAGAGGCCTTCGCTCTTGGTTCCGTCCAGGCCCTCGAACTGCACCTTGATGCCTTCGGGCGTGGCGCTGGCACCGACCGTCTTGGTCTTCAACAGGATGTTGTCGAAGCGGTGCTTGTTCATCTTCTCCCAGACCTTGACCAGGTCGCGGTCGGCGCCCTGCATCAGGCCGTCCATCATCTCGACCACGTCCAGGCGCGCGCCCAGTGTCGAGTAGACCGTGCCCATCTCCAGGCCGATGATGCCGCCGCCGATGATCAGCATCTTCTTCGGCGTGCGTTGAAGCGCCAGCGCGCCGGTGCTGTCGACGATGCGCTCGTCGTCGGGCAGGAAAGGCAGGCGCACCGCGGCCGAGCCGGCAGCGATGATCGCCTTCTTGAAGCGCAACGTCTTCGTCGCGCCGGTCTTGTCCTGGCCCTCGCCGGTGGTCTCCTCGATGCTCAGGTGGTTCGTATCGAGGAAGGAACCGTAACCGCGCACGACCGTGACCTTGCGCATCTTGGCCATGCCGGCCAGGCCACCGGTCAGCTTGGCGATGACCTTTTCCTTGTGGCCGCGCAGCTTGTCGATATTGACCGTGGGGGCACCGAAGTCCACACCAAGCTCCGCCATATGCGAGACCTCGTCCATCACCGCAGCCACATGCAGCAGCGCCTTGGACGGGATGCAGCCCACGTTCAGGCAGACGCCGCCCAGCGTCGCATAACGCTCGACCAGCACGACCTTCAGGCCCAGATCGGCAGCGCGGAAGGCGGCCGAGTAGCCGCCCGGACCGCCACCGAGCACCAACACATCGGCCTCGATGTCGGCGCTGCCGGCATAGCTGGCTGCTTGCGGCGCAGTCACCGCTGGCGCTGCTGCGGATGTTGCATTTGCAGCAGCAGGCGCCGCAACCGCCGGGGCGGGCGCAGCGACGGCATCCGCCTCCAGCGTCAGGATCAGCGTGCCCTGGTTGATCTTGTCGCCGAGCTGCACCTTCAGCTCCTTGACGACGCCTGCATGCGAACTCGGGATCTCCATCGAGGCCTTGTCGCTCTCGACGGTGATCAGGCTCTGCTCGGCCTTGACCGTGTCGCCGGGCTTGACCAGCACTTCGATGATGGCCACGTCCTTGAAGTCGCCGATGTCCGGCACTTTCACTTCGATAATTGCCATGTCTGGGCTCTCCTTACAGGGCAATGCGGCGGAAGTCCGCCAGCAGCGAAGCGAAGTAGACGTTGAAGCGCGCGGCAGCGGCGCCGTCGATCACGCGGTGGTCCCAGGAGAGCGACAGCGGCAACATCAGCCGCGGCACGAATTGCTTGCCGTCCCACTTGGGCTCGAGGCTGCTCTTGCAGACGCCCATGATGGCCACCTCGGGCGCATTGATGATGGGCGTGAAGTAGCGCCCGCCGATGCCGCCCAGCGACGAGATCGAGAAGCAGCCGCCGCTCATGTCGGCCGGGCCGAGCTTGCCATCGCGGGCCTTCTTGGCCAGCTCCGACATCTCCTGGCTGATCTGCAGGATGCCCTTCTTGTCGGCATCCTTGATCACCGGCACCACCAGGCCGTTGGGTGTGTCCGCCGCGAAGCCGATGTGGAAGTAGTTCTTCAGCACCAGCGTGTCGCCATCCAGGCTGGCGTTGAACTCGGGGAACTTCTTCAGCGCCGCCACCGCGGCCTTGATCATGAAGGCCAGCATCGTCACCTTGATGCCGGACTTCTCGTTTTCCTTGTTCAGCTGCACGCGGAAGGCTTCGAGCTCGGTGATGTCCGCATCGTCGTGGTTGGTGACGTGCGGAATGACCACCCAGTTGCGGTGCAGATTGGCGCCGCTGATCTTCTTGATGCGCGAGAGCTCCTTGCGCTCGACGGGGCCGAACTTCTCGAAGTCGACCTTGGGCCAGGCGAGCAGGCCCGGGAAGGCGCCACCACCAGCGGCGGCGGCGCCGCCGGCAGGCGCGGCAGCCTTTTGCGCCGCCGTCTGCACGCTGCCGGCCATCACCGCCTTGACGAAGCCCTGCACGTCAGCCTCGAGGATGCGGCCCTTGGGACCGCTGCCCTTGACCTCGTCCAGCGGCACGCCCAGCTCGCGCGCCAGCTTGCGAATCGTCGGCGAGGCATGCGGCAGACGGCCCTTGGCCGCGGTGGGCTCGTGCGCGGGCAGCGCTGCAGCGGCCACGGCGGCCGCCGCCGGCACGCTCGCCGCAGCGGGTGCAGCGGGTGCAGCAGCCGGGGCGGCAGGAGCAGCTGCGGCCGCAACAACAGGGGCGGCAGCTGCGGTCGAACCGGCCACCTCGACCAGTGCCAGCGGCGTGCCCTTGGACACCTTGTCGCCCAGCTTCACGAGCAGCTTCTTGACGATGCCGGCCTGCGCGCTGGGAATCTCCATCGAGGCCTTGTCGCTCTCGACCGTGATCAGGCTCTGCTCGACGGCGACACGGTCGCCTTCCTTGACCAGCAGCTCGATCACCGCCACCTCGGAGAAGTCGCCGATGTCGGGCACGGCGATCTCGACCACTGCCGCGGCAGCTGGAGCAGCTGCCGCGGCGGCCACCGCTGCGGCGGCAGGCGCTGGCGCAGCTACGGCGGGCGCTGCTGCCGCGGCCACCGGCGCCGCACCGGCCGCGGCGTCTGCCGTCTCCAGCAGCAGCAGCAGAGTGCCCTCGTTGACCGTGTCGCCGAGCTTGACCTTGAGCTCCTTGACCACGCCCGCATGCGAGCTGGGGATCTCCATCGAGGCCTTGTCGCTCTCGACGGTGATCAGGCTCTGCTCGGCGCGGATGCTGTCGCCAGGCTTGACCAGCACCTCGATGATCGCCACGTCCTTGAAGTCGCCGATGTCCGGGACCTTCACTTCGACCAATGCCATTCGGATGTCTCCGTTGAGTTCGTTACGCAGTGCATTGCGTGCATTGCCCAGCGGCGCGCGCAGATCCGGCTTTGCCGGGCTGCCGGGCGCGCCCCCTTGAGGGGGAGGCGCGCAGCGCCTCGGGGGTGGTCATGCGTACAAGGGGTTGATCTTGCCGGCGTTGATGCCGTACTTGGCAATCGCCTCGGCCACCGTCGTCGCGGGCAGCTTGCCCTCCTCGGCCAGCGACTTCAGCGCCGCCACGACGATGTAGTGGCGGTTGATCTCGAAGTGCTCGCGCAGCTTGGAGCGGAAATCGCTGCGGCCGAAACCGTCGGTGCCGAGCACCTTGTACTCGCGGCCCTTGGGGATGAAGGCACGAATCTGCTCGGCGTAGTTCTTCATGTAATCGGTCGACGCGATCACCGGGCCGCTGGTCTTGCTGAGCTGCTGCGTCACGAAGGGCACGCAGGCCAGTTCGGTCGGGTGCAGCAGGTTCCAGCGCTCCGCGTTCTGGCCGTCGCGGGCCAGCTCGTTGAAGCTGGGGCAAGACCAGACATGCGCGCCAACGCCCCAGTCGGCTTCGAGCAGGGCCTTGGCAGCCTGGCTCTCGCGCAGGATGGAGCCCGAGCCGAGCAGATTCACCGTCAGCGGCTTGTCGGCCGCGGCCTCGTCCAGCAGGTACATGCCCTTGATGATCTGCTGCTCGGTGCCGGGCTTCAGGCCGGGCATCGCATAGTTTTCGTTGAGCAGCGTCAGGTAGAAGAACACGTTCTCCTGGTCCTCGACCATGCGCTTGAGGCCGTGCTGCATGATCACCGCCACCTCGTGCGCGAAGCTGGGGTCGTAGGAGATGCAGTTCGGGATGGTGCCGGCCAGGATGTGGCTGTGGCCGTCTTCGTGCTGCAGGCCTTCGCCGTTCAGCGTGGTGCGGCCCGAAGTGCCGCCGAGCAGGAAGCCGCGCGCCTGCATATCTCCCGCCGCCCAGGCCAGGTCACCGATGCGCTGGAAGCCGAACATCGAGTAGTAGACGAAGAAGGGAATCATCACCCGGTTGTTCGTCGAGTAACTCGTCGCCGCGGCGATCCAGCTGGCCATGCCGCCGGCCTCGTTGATGCCTTCCTGCAGGATCTGGCCGGCCTTGTCCTCGCGGTAGTACATCACCTGGTCCTTGTCGACCGGGGTGTAGAGCTGGCCCTTGGGGTTGTAGATGCCGATCTGGCGGAACAGGCCTTCCATGCCGAAGGTGCGCGCCTCGTCGACGAGGATGGGCACCACGCGCGGCCCCAGCGCCTGGTCGCGCAGCAGCTGCGTCAGGAAGCGCACATAGGCTTGCGTGGTGCTGATCTCGCGGCCTTCGGCCGTGGGCTCCAGCACGGCCTTGAAGGTCTCCAGCGAGGGCACGGTGAAGCTCTCGTCGGCCTTCACGCGGCGCTTGGGCAGGTAGCCGCCCAGGGCCTTGCGGCGCTCGTGCAGATACTTCATCTCCGGCGTGTCGTCGGCCGGCTTGTAATAGGGCAGCTTGGGAAGTTCGCTGTCGGGAATCGGAATGCCGAAGCGGTCACGGATGTAGCGGATGTCCTCGTCGCTAAGCTTCTTGGTCTGGTGCACCGTGTTCTTGCCCTCACCGGCCTTGCCCATGCCGTAGCCCTTGACGGTCTTGACCAGCAGCACCGTCGGCTGACCCGTGGTGTTGTGATGAGCGGCATGGAAGGCGGCGAACACCTTCTCCGGCTGGTGGCCGCCGCGGCGCAGCTCGAAGATCTCTTCATCGCTCATGTGCTCGACGAGCTTGGCGGTCTCGGGGTACTTGCCGAAGAAGTGCTTGCGGACATAGGCGCCGTCGTTGGCCTTCATGGCCTGGTAGTCGCCGTCCAGCGTCTCCATCATCAATGCTTTTAGCTTGCCGCTCTTGTCGCGCGCCAGCAGCTCGTCCCAGCCCTTGCCCCAGACCAGCTTGATGACGTTCCAGCCGCTGCCGCGGAACTCGCTCTCCAGCTCCTGAATGATCTTGCCGTTGCCGCGCACCGGACCATCCAGGCGCTGCAGATTGCAGTTGATGACGAAGATCAGGTTGTCGAGCCCCTCGCGCGCCGCCAGGCCGATGGCGCCCAGGCTCTCGGGCTCATCCATCTCGCCGTCGCCCATGAAGGCCCAGACCTTGCGGTTGGCGGTGTCGGCAATGCCGCGGGCGTGCAGGTACTTGAGGAAGCGCGCCTGGTAGATCGCCATCAGCGGGCCCAGGCCCATGCTGACGGTGGGGAACTGCCAGAAGTCGGGCATCAGCTTGGGATGCGGATAGCTGGACAGGCCCTTGCCGTCGACTTCCTGGCGGAAGCTGTCGAGCTGCTCCTCGGTCAGGCGCCCTTCAAGGAAGGCACGCGCATAGATGCCGGGCGCGCTGTGGCCCTGGATGTAGAGCAGGTCGCCGCCATGGTTCTCGCTCTCGGCATGCCAGAAGTGGTTGAAACCGGCGCCCAGCATCGAGGCCAGCGATGCGAAGGAGCCTATATGGCCGCCCAGATCGCCGCCGTCGGCGGGGTTCAGGCGGTTGGCGCGCACCACCATGGCCATCGCGTTCCAGCGCATATAGGCGCGCAAGCGCTTCTCGATGGCGATGTTGCCGGGGCAGTGCGCCTCCTGATCGACCGGGATCGTGTTCAGGTAGGCCGTGTTGGCGGAGAACGGCACGTCGATGCCGGCCTGCCGCGCGTGATCGATCAGCGCCTCGAGCAGGAAGTGGGCACGTTCGCCGCCCTCCTCGCCGATCACGGCGGACAGGGCATCCAGCCATTCCTTGGTTTCCTGAGCATCGGCATCCACGGCAGGAGCACCGGGAAAAGACTGCGGCTGGGCGGACATGAATGTCTCCTTTGCTTTGTATTGACCGTTCCTGGGACGAGTGGCCGCGAGTGTCGCACAGCTTCCGCGCAATTCCAAATAGCGCGACTTCGTTTCACTATGTGGATTTTTAGGATGAAAGGGATCGAATCGCCGCTGCCGGCGGCATCCGATAATCCCCGCATGCCCCCTCCTTCCGAGCTCATCGGCCCTCTGCGCAGACTGATACAGCCCGCGCGACGTCTGGTCACCAGTTGGTGGCGCAAGCAGTCTCCTGCGCGTCAGGATCGCTTTGCCACCCTCGGGCCGCTGGTCTCGGTGCTGCTCTTTCTGGCCGCGATCATTTCGGCCTTCTGGTACCTGCGCAACGAGGAAATCGAGCGCGAGACCGATGCCGTCAAGCGCGATACCGAGATCGCGCAGCAGCAGATCCGCCTGCGCCTGATCGAAAACCAGGAACAGCTGGTGCGCATCGCGCGCGAGATCGCCACGCGCACGCTGGATGGTCAGCAGTTCGCCTCCCAGGCGGCGGCGTTCGCGCGCGAGCGGCCGGAGATCACCCATGTGACCTGGCTGTCCAGTCGGCGCGAGCGGCGCGCCAGCATCAGTGCAGCCGGCTTCCAGACCGAGCTGCTGGGCATGTACCCGGAGGACCGCGACCCCTCCTTGCCGATCGCCGGCCGCAGCAGCGCGCCTGAGCTGGCGTTCCAGGCGGCACGCGAGCGGCGCCAGCCGGTCTACTCGCTGCCCTTCAGCGACGCCGGCAACCAGGCGGTTTTCCAGGTGCAGGTGCCGGTGCTGGACCGCACCGGCTTCGCGGGCGTCCTGGTGGCCGAATACTCGGTCGAAGGACTGCTGCGCTACTACGTACCGGCGGAAGTGGCCTCGCGCCATCCGGTGGCGGTGCTCGATTCGCGCGAGCAATGGCTGGCCAGCACCGTCACGCCGATGCCGGGCCAGCGCATGCAGCGCGCCTCCATCCTGCACGAGGTGCCGCTGGCGCCGGCGCTCAACGGCCTGGTGTTGCGCGGCCAGGGCTACCGTACCTCGATCGGCCTGATCTCCAATACGCTGTTCTGGATGGTCGTGGCGCTGTCGGTGCTGACGGTGTGGATGCTGCTGGGCACCTGGAAACACATGCGCCGTCGCCTGCAGATCCAGACCGCACTGTCCAACGAAACCAACTTCCGCCGGGCGATGGAGAACTCCATGCTCACCGGCATGCGCGCGATGGACATGGAATCGCGCATCACCTACGTCAACCCGGCCTTCTGCGCGATGACCGGCTTCTCCGAGGCCGAGCTGATCGGCCGCAAGCCGCCCTTCCCCTACTGGCCGCCGGACCGCTACGAAGAGAACACGCGCCTGCTGCAGCAGGAGGTGCAGGGCCGCAGCCCGGCCGGCGGCGCCGAGGTCAAGGTGATGCGCAAGGACGGCACGATGTTCGATGCGCGCATGTACGTGTCGCCGCTGATCGATCCGCGCGGCAAGCAGACCGGCTGGATGACCTCGATGACCAATATCACCGAGGCCAAGCGCGTGCGCGATCAGCTGAGCGCCTCGCACGAGCGCTTCACCACCGTGCTGGAAGGACTGGACGCCGCGGTCTCGGTGGTCTCGGTGCAGCAGGGCGAACTGCTGTTTGCCAACCGCAGCTACCGGCTCTGGTTCGGCGCCGACCCCAAGGGCCATGCCCTGCTGGCCGGCAGCCAGCTCAGCCAGCCGCGCGAAGGCACCGAGCTCGATGAAGAGGTCGACGACTATTCGGGCCTGGCCGCACAGCAGCTCACCGAGATGGGCTCGGACCCCAAGGAGGTCTATGTCGATGCGCTGGACATGTGGTTCGACGTGCGCGCGCGCTATCTGCAGTGGACCGACGGCCGCCTGGCGCAGATGCTGATCGCCACCGACATCACCGCGCGCCGCCATGCCGAGCGCCTGGCCGCGCAGCAGGCCGAGAAGGCGCAGGTCACCAGCCGCCTGATGACGATGGGCGAGATGGCCTCCAGCGTCGCGCATGAGCTGAACCAGCCGCTCACCGCGATCAGCAACTACTGCAACGGCATGGTCTCGCGGGTGAAGAACGACGCGATCAGCAAGGACGATCTGCTCGCCGCGCTGGAGAAGACCGCCAAGCAGGCGCAGCGCGCCGGCCAGGTGGTGCATCGCATCCGCAACTTCGTCAAGCGCAGCGAGCCGCAGCGCCAGCCCAGCAGCGCGCACGAGATCGTCGAAGATGCGGTCGAACTGGCCGGCATCGAGCTGCGCCGCCGCAACATCGCCATCCACACCTATGTCGCACAGCGGCTGCCGCAGCTGCTGGTCGACCCCATCCTGATCGAGCAGGTGCTGCTGAACCTGCTGAAGAACGCGGCCGAGGCGATCGACAACGCCAAGCTGCCGGTCTCGCGCCGCCATATCGAGCTGCGCGTGGTGCCCAAGCACACCCCCGAGCTGGGTGGCCATGTCGAGTTCTCAGTCACCGACATGGGCCCTGGCCTGCCCGAGGAGGTGCTGGGCCGCATGTACGAAGCCTTCTTCTCCACCAAGGTCGATGGCATGGGCATAGGCCTAGGGTTATGCCGGTCCATCGTCGAGTCGCACCAGGGCCGGATCCGGGCCGAGAATCTATACAATGGTTCGGCCATCGTGGGGTGCCGCTTCGCCTTCACCATCCCGGTGGACATTCCCCGTCCCGAGACACCCTCGGGCAACTCGATGAACACAGCTGCGACACCATGAGTCTGATTCCGAAGAAGGGTAATGTGTACGTCGTCGATGACGACGAGGCCGTGCGTGATTCGCTGCAGTGGCTGCTCGAAGGCAAGGACTACCGCGTCAAGTGCTTCGACTCGGCAGAGAGCTTCCTCTCCCGCTACGACCCGCGCGAAGTCGCCTGCCTGATCGCAGACATCCGCATGGAAGGCATGAGCGGGCTCGAGTTGCAGGACCGCCTGCTGGAACGCCGCAGCCCGCTGCCCATCGTCTTCATCACCGGCCATGGCGACGTGCCGATGGCGGTGCAGACGATGAAGAAAGGCGCGATGGACTTCATCGAGAAGCCGTTCAAGGAAGACGAGCTGCTGGCGCTGGTTGAGCGCATGCTGGATCAGGCCCGCAACGCCTTCTCCACGCACCAGGAAGCCGCCAGCCGCGACGCGCTGCTCTCGCGCCTGACCACGCGCGAGGCCCAAGTGCTGGAGCGCATCGTCGCTGGTCGGCTGAACAAGCAGATCGCCGACGACCTGGGCATCAGCATCAAGACGGTGGAAGCGCACCGCGCCAACATCATGGAAAAGCTCAACGCCAACACGGTGGCCGATCTGCTGAAGATCGCATTGGGCGCCACCGCCAAGGCTTGATCGCCCGCACCACATATCCAGGCCGCTGCCATCAGCGGCCTTTTTCATTTCTACGGAGTCCCTGACATGACCGCACAACTGATCGACGGCAACGCCCTGTCCAAGCAGATCCGCGCCGAGGTGGCGCAGCGCGCCGCCGCGCTCACCGCCAAACGCGTGAAGCCCGGCCTGGCGGTGCTCCTGGTAGGCGACAACCCGGCCAGCCAGGTCTATGTGCGCAACAAGGTCAAGGCCTGCGAGGAGTCGGGCCTGCACTCGGTGCTGGAGAAGTACGACGTGCACATGGACGAGGCCGCGCTGCTGGCGCGCATCGAGGCGCTCAACCAGGACGCCAGCATCCACGGCATCCTGGTGCAGCTGCCGCTGCCTGCGCATATCGACGCCAACAAGGTCATCGAAGCGATCTCGCCCGAGAAGGACGTCGACGGCTTTCACGTCGGCAGTGCCGGTGCGCTGATGGTCGGCCAGCCCGGCTTCAAGCCCTGCACGCCCTATGGCTGCATGAAGATGCTCGAATCGATCGGCGTGAACCCCAAGGGCAAGCATGCGGTGGTGATTGGCCGCTCCAACATCGTCGGCAAGCCCATGGCCATGCTGCTGCTGCAGGCCAATGCCACGGTGACGATCTGCCACAGCGCGACGCCGGACCTGGGCGCGTTCACGCGCCAGGCCGACATCGTTGTCGCCGCGGTGGGCAAACGCAATGTGCTGACCGCCGACATGGTCAAGCCCGGCGCTGTGGTGATCGACGTGGGCATGAACCGCAACGACGCCGGCAAGCTCTGCGGCGACGTGGACTTCGATGGCGTCAAGGAGGTGGCCGGCTGGATCACGCCGGTGCCGGGAGGCGTCGGCCCGATGACCATCACCATGCTGCTGGTCAACACGCTAGAGTCAGCAGAACGTGCGGCGGGCAGCGCCGCAGCCTGATGACCGAGGACCGAGCGAAGACCATGAGCAACCCCTTGCTGAGCACCGCCGCACTGCCGGCTTTTGCGCAGATCAAGCCGGAACATATCGCACCGGCAATCACCGAACTGCTGGAGCAGGCGCGGGCCGCGCTGGCCCAGGCGACGGACCCGGCCACGCCGGCGGATTTCGACACGCTGGCACGCGTGCTCAGCGTCGCGACCGAGCGCCTGGGCACGGCCTGGGGCGCGATCGGCCATCTGAACGCGGTGGCCAACACGCCCGAGCTGCGCGAGGCCTACAACGCGATGCTGCCCGCGGTGACCGAGTTCTACACGCAGCTCGGCGCCGACGAGAAGCTCTATGCCAAGTACAAGGCCATTGCTGCCAATGCTGCCGCGCTGAGCCCGGCGCGCCAGCGCGCGCTGAAGCTGTGGATCCGCGACTTCGTGCTCTCAGGCGCCGAGCTGCAGGGCGCGGCGCGCGAGCGCTTCGCGGCCATCCAGGAAGAGAGTGCCGAGCTGGCGCAGAAGTTCAGCGAGCACGTGATGGATGCGACCGACGGCTACAGCTACTACGCGACGAGCGAGCAGTTGGCCGGCGTGCCGCAGGACGTGGTGGCGCAGACGCGCGAAGCAGCCGCTGCGGACGGCAAGCCGGAGCTGCACAAGCTGACGCTGCACTTCCCCTGCTACGGACCGGTGATGCAGTACGCGCAGGACCGCGCGCTGCGCGAAACGCTGTACCGCGCCTATGTCACCCGCGCCAGCGAATTCGGCCCGGCCGAGCTGGACAACAGCCGGCTGATGCAGCAGCTGCTGATGCTGCGCCAGGAAGAAGCACAGCTGCTGGGCTACCGCAACTTCGCGCAGGTCTCGCTGGTGCCCAAGATGGCGGAGTCGCCCGAGCAGGTGCTGTCCTTCCTGCGCGATCTGGGTGCCAAGGCGCGGCCCTTCGGCGAACGCGACCTGCGCGAGCTCAAGGACTTCGCCGCACAGCATCTGGGCCTGGCCGAGCTGCATGCCTGGGACCTGGCCTTCGCATCGGAGAAGCTCAAGCAGGCGCGCTACGCCTTCAGCGATCAGGAGGTGCGCCAGTACCTCACCGTGCCGCGGGTGCTCGCCGGCCTGTTCGAGATCATCGAACGACTGTTCAGCGTGAAGATCGTCGAAGCCCAGGCCGAGGTCTGGCACGAGTCGGTGAAGTTCTATCGCCTCGAGCGCCAGGGCCAGCTGATCGGCCAGTTCTACCTCGATCTCTACGCGCGCATCGGCAAGCGTCCCGGCGCCTGGATGGACGAGGTGCGCAGCCGCTGGCTGCGCCCCGATGGCCTGCAGCAAGTGCCGGTCGCGCATCTGGTGTGCAATTTCTCCTCGCCCTCCGGCGCGAAGCCGGCGCTGCTGACGCACGACGACCTGACCACCCTCTTCCATGAGTTCGGCCACGGCCTGCATCACCTGCTGACGCAGGTGGACGAGCTGGGCATCTCGGGCATCTCGGGCGTCGAGTGGGACGCGGTCGAGCTGCCCAGCCAGTTCATGGAGAACTTCTGCTGGGAATGGGAGGTGATGAGCAAGCTCAGCGGCCATGTCGACACCGGCGAGCCGCTGCCGCGCGCGCTGTTCGACAAGATGGTCGCGGCGAAGAACTTCCAGGCCGGCCTGCAGACGCTGCGCCAGCTGGAGTTCGCGCTCTTCGACATGCGCCTGCACGGCGAGCCAGGCCGCGAAGCCGATGTGCAGACCGTGCTCGACGAGGTGCGCGCCGAGCTCGCGGTGATCCCGCCACCGGACTTCAACCGCTTCCAGCACAGCTTCTCGCACATCTTCGCCGGCGGCTACTCGGCGGGCTACTACAGCTACAAGTGGGCTGAGGTGCTGTCGGCCGACGCCTGGAGCGCCTTCGAGGAGGAAGGTGTCTTCAACCCCGACACCGGCACGCGCTATCTGCGCAGCATCCTCGAGATGGGCGGCTCGCGCGAAGCGATGGAGAGCTTCAAGGCCTTCCGCGGCCGCGAGCCGCGCATCGATGCCTTGCTGCGCCATCAAGGCATGACCGCCGGCGCGCCACACTGAAGCGGCACGCAAGGCCCATGCAGCAGCCAGACAGCAGAGCCCGCCTTGCGGCCAAGCCGGGCTGGCGGCTGAGCGCCGGTGCCGGGCTCTATGCCGCCGGCATGCTGCTGCTTGTCTGGGCCGCGGTGCTGGCCCTGCTCGCCGCCCAGCGCAACGAGGCCCTGGAAGCGGAAACGCGCCAGAACCGCAATCTGGCCCGTGTGCTCGCCGAGCAGACGCTGCGCGTGCTGGCCGCCAGCGATCAGGCCCTGCAGCGCCTGGGCGAGGAGCGGCTATCCGGCCGCATGCGGCCCGAGGACCTGATCCGCTTCGCCAACGAGACCGGGCTGGCACCGAAGATCCTGGTGCAGCTCTCGATGATCGACGCGCAGGGCCGCTTCGTCGGCAGCAACCTCGACCCCGAGGGCCGGCGCACCGGCCCGGTCGATCTGTCGCAGCGCGAGCATGTCAGTGTGCACCTGCAGTCGGGCCAGGGGCTGGGGCGCGAGCGGCTCTTCATCGGCAAGCCGGTCCTCGGCAAGGTCTCCGGCCTGTGGACCATCCAGCTCTCGCGCGCCATCGCCGACGAGACGGGCAGGCTGCAGGGCGTCAGCGTGGCATCGCTGGAGCCGAGCTACTTCGAGGAGGTGTTCAACCGCGTCGAGCTGGGCAGCACCGGCAGCATCACGCTGGTGGGCAGCGATCTCAGCGTGCGTGCCCGCGTCGTCGGCGGCGCAGCCCGGGGCCTGGGCACGATGCTGCCCGCCGACTCGCCCATCGTGCCGCAGCTGCAACGCAACGAAGGCAGCTACCGCTCGCTCAGCAGCCTGGACGGCCTTGCCCGCATCTATGCCTTCAAGCGCGTGGCGCCCGAATACCCGCTGTTCGTCGTCGTCGGCAGCGGCGAGGACGAGGCGCTGGCGAGCTGGCGATTCGAGCGCAACGTGACGCTGGCGCTGACCGCACTGCTCAGCGCTGCCGTAATGGCCGCTGCAGCGATCTTCGTGCGCGGCCTGCGCCGCCTGGAGCGCAGCAACGAGGCCTTGCGCGTCAGCGAGGCCGAGGCGCTGGCTGCCAGCCAGGCCAAGAGCGAGTTCCTTGCTGCGGTCTCGCACGAGCTGCGCACGCCGTTGACCAGCATCCGCGGCTTCGCCGAGCTGATGGAGCGGCGCCTGCCTGACGAGCGCTACCGTGAGTCGGCCGGTCTGATCCGCAAGGGCGCCGAACACCTGAACCATCTGCTCACCGAGATCCTCGACCTGGCCAAGGTCGAGGCCGGCGCGATGGTGCTCAATGCCGAGCCGGTGGAGTTGCAGCCCCTGGTCCAGGGCACGGTGGACTTCTTCGCGATGAGCGCCCATGCCAAGGGCCTGCAGCTCGTCAGCACGATCGCACCGGAATTGCCGACGCACATCGTCTGCGACGGCCTGCGCCTCAAACAGATCCTCAACAACCTGCTCTCCAACGCGATCAAGTTCACCGAGCGCGGCGAGGTGCGGCTGAGTCTGACGCGCGACAGCGAGCATCTGCTCGTGCAGGTCAGCGACACCGGACCCGGCATCCCGGTCGAGAAGCAGGCCTTGATCTTCGAGAAGTTCCGCCAAGGCGACGCCCGCGTCAGCACCCAGCATGGCGGCACCGGCCTCGGGCTGGCGCTGTCCAAGGCTCTGGCCGAGCTGATGCACGGCCAGCTGACCCTGCAGTCGGAGCCCGGCGAGGGCTCCTGCTTCACGCTGCGCCTGCCGCTGACGCGCCGCTGAAGGGCAAAGCGGGGCTCAGCGCTGCCGCGCCAGCGCCGCTGCCGGCCACTGCGCCAGTGCCAGCAGCCCGGCCATCAGCCACAACGGTGCCGCGACGACGCTGACACTGGCCAACAGCCCGAAGCCCAGGGGCATGGCCACAGTCGCCGCATTGGTGGCCAGCATGCGCAGGGCCAGCGCCTGTCCTTGGCGATCTCGCGGCGTGACCTGATGCAGCAGGGCCAACACCATCGGCTGCACCGAACCCAGTGCGAGGCCCAACAGGGCCGAGCCACAGATCAGCCCCAGCGTGCCGGGCAGCCAGACATAGACCGCCATGGTCAGCATGGCCAGCAGCATCGCGCTGCGCAGCGCCTTGATCTCGTCCAGATGCCTGGCGAATCTCACGATGGCCAGGCGCACCGCCGTGGCCGCCACAGCGAACGCACCCAGCACCAGGCCGATGCTCGACGCGCTCAGCCCCCTCGCGTGGCCGACCACGGGCACGACGAAGGAATGCGCGTCCCAGCCCGCGGCCAGCACCACGTTGAGCATCAGCAGGCGGCGCAGCATGGGCTCGCGCAGCAGATCGAAAGCCCTGGAGCTGCGCGCCTGAAGCCGAGCCGGCGCGGGCGGCCGATGGCGCGGCACACGCAGGGCCAGAGCCCAGGCCAGCAGCGGCAGCAGCAGCGCCAGCGCGAAGGCCCAGACGAATCCAAGATGGTCGATCAGCAGGCCGGCGATCACCGGCGCGACCGCGTTGGACAGCGCCGGCCCCAGCGCCACCCAGCTGAACACGCGCTTGAGATCGCCACTACCGTCGGCCATCTGTCCGGCCTCGCGCTGTATCGCCACGGCCGCCACGCTGATCGCACCGCCGCTGCACAGGCAGCTCAGCAGGATGCCCCACAGGGCACCGATCTGCAGCGACACCGCCAGCAAGGCCAGCGCCGCGCCAGCCAGCCCCAGCAGCACGGCCAGCCCCACCGGGCGATGCAAGCCGTGGCGGTCGGCCAGGCGGCCGGCCCACAGGGCCAGAAAGATCGGTGCCACCGCGAAGAGGCTGAGCAGCACACCCACCGTCCACTCGCCATGGCCCTGATGCAGCACCCACAGGCTGGCTGTGGTGCGCGTCAGCGCCATGCAGGCGTGCACCGCGACCAGCGTGGCGATCAGCCACGCGAAGGCACGGCTGAGGCCAGGGCGCGCTGCGGCAGCCTCTTCGCCAGCAGCTTCGTTCAAGCGCGGCCCTCGCCGCCCTCGTCCGGCTCCTCGGCCCCCAGGCCCAGTTGCAGCAGCCGCTGTGCCGAGTCGTCGGGCAGCGCCTCCACGCTCTTGAGCTTGCGCGTCATCGCGCGGGTGCGCACCTCGGCGGCATCGATGGTGTTGCTGGCTTCCTCGAGCTTCTTCTTGGTCTTGGCCAGCACCTCGCCGAACTTGCCGAACTCGGTCTTCACCGCCCCCAGCACCTCCCAGACCTCGGCCGAGCGCTTCTCCAGCGCCAGCGTGCGGAAGCCCATCTGCAGGCTGGACAGCGTGGCCAGCAGCGTAGTGGGGCCGCAGAGCATCACCTTGTGCTCGCGCTGCAAGCCCTCGACCAGGCCGGGGCGGCGCAGCGCCTCGGCATACAGGCCCTCGGTGGGCACGAAGAGCAGCGCGAAATCGGTGGTGTGCGGCGGCGCGACGTACTTCTCGCGGATCGTGCGCGCCTCAAGGCGCAGCCGCGCCTCGATGGCCTTCGCGGCCGCCTCGACGCCAGTGGCATCGGCGGCCTCATGCGCCTCCAGCAAGCGCTCGTAGTCCTCGCGCGGGAACTTCGCGTCGATGGGCAGCCACAGCGGCATGCCGTCGTCACGCTGGCCCGGCAGGCGGATCGCGAACTCCACGCGCTCGGCGCTGCCCGGCACGGTGGCCACATTGGCGGCGTACTGCTCGGGCGTGAACACCTGCTCCAGCAGCGCGGCCAGCTGCACCTCGCCGAAGATGCCGCGCGTCTTCACATTGGTCAGCACGCGGTTCAGCGAGCCGACGTCGCGCGCCAGGCTCTGCATCTCGCCCAGGCCCTTGTGCACCTGTTCCAGCCGCTCGGCCACCTGTTTGAAGCTCTCGCCCAGGCGCTGCTCCAGCGTGGCGTGCAGCTTCTCGTCGACGGTGGCGCGCATCTGCTCGAGCTTCTTCTCGTTGTCCTGCTGGATCGCGGCCAGGCGCTGGTCCACCGCGGCCTGCACCTGCGTCAGGCGCTGCTCGTTGCTCTGGCTCATCGCCTTGAGCTGCTCGCGCAAGGTCTCGGCCAAGCGCTGCAGCGCCTCGGTCTGCGCCTGCGCGCTGCGCGTAGCGGCCGCGTCCTGCGCCTCGCGCGCGGCCAGCGCCTGCGCGGCCAGCGCCGACTGCAGCGTGCCCAGCTGCACGCGGAAGCTGTCGATCTGTTCGTTCTGCGTGCGCGCCACGTCGCCACTCTGCGTCAGCAGCGTCTGCTGGAACTGCGCCAGCGTGGCCAGCAGCTCCTGGCGCGTGCCGGCGCCGCTGCGGCCGAGTTCGTCGCGCAGCTCGCGCTCCAGCCGCGACAGATCGGTCTGCAGGCGTTGCGCCAGTTCCTCCGACAGCTCGCGGCTGTCCAGCCGGCCGAGTCGCCGCAAGTTCAACACCGCCAGCAGCAGCAACAAGCCCAGCGTAACGAGGATCAGGAGGTCGAGAGCATTCATCCCGCCATTGTCGTTCGATCATCCGCATCGAACGGCGTGCCGCCGTGCTTCAGTCGGCGGCGACTCCCGATGCTGCGGCCTGACGGCTGCGCTCGAGCCAGGCGTGCCAGTGGCCCGGCTCTTCGGGCCGTCCGTACAGAAAGCCCTGCAGCACCTGCACGCCAAGCGAAGCAAGAAACTCCGCCTGCGCTTGCTGCTCCACGCCTTCAGCGACCACGTCGATCTTCAGGCCGTGCGCCAGCATCACGATGCTGCGCACCACGCGCTCGCGGCGCGTGTCGCCGGGGCAGCCGTTGAGGAAGCTGCGGTCGATCTTCAGCACATCCAGCGGCAAGTCGACGAGCTTGCCCAGCGAGGAATAGCCGGTGCCGAAGTCGTCCACCGCCACCTTGAAGCCCGCCGCGCGCAGGCGATACAGCTGCAGCAGCGCAGCATCCTCGTGCTGCGCCAGCGCTGACTCGGTCAGCTCGAGCTGCAGCGCCGCGGGCGGCAGGCCATGGCGCCGCACCGTGGCCAGCACTCGCTCGCACAGACCCTCGCGCTCCAGGTCCCGCACCGAGAGATTGACCGCCATCGACAGCTGCCGGTTGCCCTGCGCATGCCAGCGCGCCAGCTGGGCGCAGGCGGTCTCCAGCGCCCAGTCGGTGAGCGAGGTGATCAGTCCGCAGGCCTCGGCTGCCGGGATGAAGTCCAGCGGCGAGATCGGCCCCAGCTCCCGGCAGCGCCAGCGCGCCAGCGCCTCGAAGCCGAGCAGCTGCCCGTCGACACCGACCTTGGGCTGGTAGAGCAGATGCAGCTCCTGATGCGCCAGCGCATGCGGCAGCGCCGCCTCCACCGCCAGCTGGCGGTCGATGCGGGCGGCCGTCTCTGCATCGAAGACGCCCAGCCCGTCGAAGCGCGTGCGCCAGCGCGCATCGCCCGCCAGGTCCAGCACCAACTCGCTGCGGCGCAAGCATTCGGCGCCGTCAGGGGCGCCGGCTTCGCTGCCCGCCTCGCCGGGCACGACGACCAGGCCCCAGCCGAGGTCCAGCTGCACCAGCTGTTCGCCGATCCAGATCTGCTGTGCCTCGAGCGAGCGCCGCAGGCTTTGCGCCACCTCCAGCACCACGTCCGCGTCGTGCAGCGGCGGCAACACCACGGCCAGCACCGAGGCGCGCACGCGCGCCAGGAAGCAGCGCATCGGCAGCCGCTCCTGAAGCAGCCGCGCAAGCCCGCGCAGCGCCTCGTCGCCGCCATCCACGCCGAAGCGCGCATTGATCTGGCGAAGGTTGTTGATGCGCACGGTCAGCAGCCCGCGCAGGCGCTGCGGCGTCTCGCGGCGCTGCAGCCGGTCGATCAGGCGCACGCAGCGCGCGCGATTGGGCAGGCCGGTGACCACGTCCAGCCGCCGTGCGCCACGCTCGCGGCGCAAGGCCTCGGCCAGATCGGACTGGACGCTGAGCAGCCGAGTCTGGTCCTCGAAGCTGTACACCCACTGCCCGCCCGCCGTGCGTCGGGCGGCGCGCAGCGCGATCGCGCGCGCCTGCGGGCCCTCGCCCAGACGCCAGCGACGCCCCAGCGCCTCGCGCCAGCCCGGGGGCATGGCGGCTGGCGCATCGGCGCGCGCCTGCAGCACGCTTGCCAAGGCACGACCGCGCAGCGCCGCCTCGTCGTGGACGCCCAGCACCGCCAACATGGTGCCGTTGGCACGTACGATGCGGTCCTGCTCGTCGCAGACCAGGATGGGTGCGCCGAAAGCCTGCAGCACATCCTCGGTCTCGCCCAGGCTGCGGGCCAGACGCGCCTGACGGGCGCGCATGCCGCTGCTCAGCCGGAACGCGGCCAGCGGCAGCGCGAGATTGAAGAAGGCAAACACCGAGGCATGCAGGTACAGCGGCGAATCCGGCAGCCGCACCCACTGCTGCGGCAGCTGCGGCCACACAAAGCCCTGCGCCGCCAGCACGAAGCCCAGCGAGTTCAGCAGCATCAGCGACAGCGCGAGTCGCTGGCCGATGAGCAGCGCAGCGATCATCGGCGCGGCATAGGCAAACACATAGCCCAGTCCGGCCAGATCGGGGGACCAGCCGGTGGTCACCAGCATAGACACACTCGCCAGGTAGACCGCCAGCACCAGCGCCATCGCGCCGCGACGCGGCTGCCGGCCGGCCCAGCGCGCCGCCACGGCGAGCACGGCGACGATGACGATCACGATGGGCACCGACAGCCAGCGTTGCAGCAGCACGCCCATCACCGCACTGTGCAGTCCGACCACGGCAGCCAGCGCCACCGAGGCCAGCAGCAATACGCGCAGCACGCTACCGCGCAGCGGATCGGAAGCCGTGCTGCCCGCATCGCGCAGCGCCGCCGCCGGCTCGTCGCCGTTGAGCAGCCAAAGCCGCAACCGGTGCAGTCGTAAAGATAGTCGCTCGCGCATGCCCCCGCACATGCGGTGCAGGCGCACCGCTCCCTCTTGTCGGAATCTCAACCGTTGTTCTCGTTCTTGTGGCGTTTTGGCGCCACCGTATGCAGGTCAGACTCTAACGTTGCCAAAGCGCAGCCCCTTGTGACCTTTGTCACGACTGCAACGCCTGACCGCAGCGTGGCTCGCCAATGCAACAGGCAGCGGGCGGCCGCTGCCGCTCAGCGGACGAGCACTTCAGGGTTCAGCGGCGTCGGCGGCACGCCGCCGGTCAGCGCAGCGATCAGGTTATCTGCGGCCAGATCCGCCATCGCCAGCCGGGTCTTCACCGTCGCACTGGCGATATGCGGGGTTAGCACGACGTTGGGCACCGCGAGCAGGTCCGGATGCACACGCGGCTCGCCTTCGAAGACGTCCAGTCCTGCGGCGGCGATGCGCCGCTCGCGCAAGGCGGCAGCGAGTGCCGCGTCGTCGACGATGCCGCCACGCGCCACATTGGTCAGCGTCGCCGTGGGTTTCATCTTCGCCAGCTCGGCAGCGCCGATGGCGTGATGCGACTCGGCGGAGTACGGCAGCACCAGCACCAGGTGGTCGGCCTCGCGCAGCAACTCGTCCTTGGACACATAGCGCGCGCCGACCTCGGCCTCCTGCTCAGGCAGCAGGCGGCTGCGGTTGTGGTAGATCACCGGCATGCCGAAGCCCAGGTGGCCGCGCCGAGCGATCGCGCGGCCGATGCGGCCCATGCCCAGGATGCCCAGCGTGGCGCCGTGCACATCGGGGGCGATGAACATGTCGTAGGACCACTTGGTCCATTCGCCGCGGCGCAGGAAATGCTCGCTCTCCGCCATGCGACGGGCGGTGGCCATCATCAGCGCGAAGCCGAAATCGGCCGTGGTCTCGGTCAGCACATCGGGCGTGTTGCTGGCCAGCACGCCGCGTGCGGTGCAGGCCGCGAGGTCGATGTTGTTGAAGCCCACCGCCATATTGCACACCGCCTTGAGCTGCGGGCAGGCATCCAGCACTTCGGCGTCGATGCGCTCGCTGCCGGTGATGAAGGCCCCGTCCTTGCCCTGCAGCCGGGCGATCAGCTCGGACTTGCTCCAGACCGTGTCGTCGGCATTGAAGTCGACCTCGAAGTGCGCAGCCAGGCGCTGCACGACAGAGTCGAAGACGCGGCGGGCGACGAGTACGCGCGGACGGTGGCCTGAAGTCATGGGCGGTAGCCTCTTAACGGAACCAGATGAAGGTCATCACGACGAACAGCGGGATCAGCACCGCGCCCGACCAGGCCATGTAGCCGAAGAAGCTGGGCATGCGAATGCCGCGGTCCTCGGCGATCGCCTTGACCATGAAGTTGGGCGCGTTGCCGATATAGGTATTGGCGCCCATGAAGACCGAGCCGGCGGACACAGCGGCCAAGGTCGCGGAGAGCGTGGTCATCAGCTCCGCCGGATCGCCGCCGGCGAGGTTGAAGAACACCAGATAGGTCGGCGCGTTGTCCAGAAAGGACGACAGCAGGCCGCTGAACCAGAAGTAGGCCCAGGGCAGCGGCTGGCCGTCGGCGCCGGTGACGGCGCGCGTCACCGCGGCGAAGGCGCCCTGCTCGCCGGCCTTGAGCATGGCCAGCACCGGGATCATCGTGATGAAGATGCCGACGAAGAGCTTGGCCACTTCCTGCATCGGCGCCCAGCTGAACTGGTTCTTCTCGCGCACCTCGTAGCGGGTGATCGCCAGCGAAATGAAGGTGACCGCGATCAAACCGATGTCGCGCAGCAGCGACTGCAGCTCGACCGGCGTACCGAATACGTCATAGGCAATGCCCGGCTTCCAGATGCCGCTCATCAACACCAGGCCGACCACCGCGGCCAGCGGCAGGAAGTTGATGCCGCCCTCGATGCCGAAGGAGTGGCTGTCGGGCGTCGGGTCCTTGGGCAGCACGCCCTCCTTGCGATACCAGTAGCTGTCGATCACGAAGAAGATCGCCAGCAGGCTGCCAACCAGGAACAGCGTCTCCGGAAAGATGTGTTTGACGGTCCAGAAGAACTCCACGCCCTTGAGGAAGCCCAGGAACAGCGGCGGGTCGCCCAGCGGCGTCAGCGAACCGCCGGCGTTGCTGACGATGAAGATGAAGAACACCAGCACATGGGCGACATGCTTGCGGTTGTCGTTGGCGCGGATCAGCGGGCGCACCAGCAGCATCGACGCGCCGGTCGTGCCCATGAAGCTGGCCAGCACCGCGCCGATGGCCATCAGACCGGTATTCAGAGCGGGGCTGCCGTGCAGATTGCCGCGCACATAGATGCCGCCGGCGGTGGTGAACAGTGCGGTGAGCAGGATGATGAAGGGCAGGTACTCGGCCAGCAGCGTGTGCACCAGTACGCCGCCTGTGGCCCCCGGGCCCTGCGTCAGGGCGAAGGGCAGCAGGAAGGCCAGCGCCCAGCCCGCTGCGATCTTGCCGAAATGGTGATGCCAGATCTTGGGCAGCGCCAAGGGCATGATCGCAATGGACAGCAGCATGCCGGCAAATGGGATGCCCCACAGCGCGCCGAAGGCGCGGCCGTCGATTTCGGCCGCCTGGGCCAGTGGCGCCAGCAGCAGCAGGCTGGCCGCGGCAAGCAGCTGCGGCCAACGATTGAGCAGGGTTTTCATCATGGGCGGCGATTCTGCGCGCAGGGGCTGACGCGGCACTGAGCGCTCGCGCCCTCAGTCGCCCAGAAAGCGCGCGAAGCCGCTGACCGGTTCGCGATCGGAAACCAGGCTGTTCTCGATCGCCGTGGGATCGGCGTAGCCCAGCGCCATGCCGCAGACCAGCATCTGCTCGGTAGCCAGCTGCAACTCGTCGGCAATGATGCGGTGGTACTGCGTGAACGCCGCCTGCGGGCAGGTGTGCAGGCCGCGCGCGCGCGCCGCGATCATGATGTTCTGCAGGAACATGCCGTAGTCCAGCCAGCTGCCCTGCTGCATCACGCGGTCTATGGTGAAGATCAGGCCCACCGGCGCGTCGAAGAACAGGTAGTTGCGGCCGTGCTGGTGGTGCATGCGCGCCTTGTCGCCCTTGGCGATGCCCAGCAGCCCGTAGAGATCCCAGCCGACCTTGCGGCGGCGGTCCACATAGGGCGAGGTCCATTCGCGCGGGTAGTAGGCGTACTCCTCCTGGTGCTGTGCGGCCTCGGCAGGATCGTTGTGCGCAGCCAGCACGCGCTGGCAGAGGCGGTCGCGCGCCGCGCCGCTCAGCACATGGACCTGCCAGGGCTGGGTGTTCGTGCCTGACGGTGCCCGCGAGGCCACGCGCAGGATGTCTTCGATCGTCTCGCGCGGCACCGGCGTCGGCAGGTAGGCGCGCATCGAGTGGCGGCTGGTGATGGCGGCGTCGACCAGCGCGGTCTGCTCGGCAGTGGGGATGTCGTAGAGACCGGGGAGCGTCACAGCTTCAGTCCTTCCAGGGCTTGAAGATAGGTTGGCGGAAGTTGCGCGACCGGACGACGGTTGTCGCGGTCGACGTAGACATGGACGAAGTGGCCGCGCGCGGCGCACAGCGGCTCGCCCTCGGCGAACAGGCCGATTTCGTAGCGCACGCTGGAGCGGCCCTGCTGCGCGACGCGCAGCCCGGCGGCTATGCGCTGCGGGAAGGCCAGCGAGGCGAAGAAGTTGCAGTGCGTCTCCACCACCAGGCCGATGACCTCGCCGCCGTGGATGTCCAGCGCGCCCTGCTCGATCAGGTACTGGTTCACCGCAGTGTCGAAGAGGCTGTAGTAGACGACGTTGTTCAGATGACCGTAGATGTCGTTATCCATCCAGCGCGTGCCCACGGGCACGAAACGGGCATAGGCCTCGCGGCCCTCGGCTTGCGGTCTTGACTGGCTCATGGTGGGGGATTCTTTCATCGCTGCTGCCGCCATAGCGTCCAGCTGTGCGCAGCTTCACTCAGGGTATTCACCTGCACATCGACCGTGGTGTTCAGGTCGTGGCCGTAGCCGCCGGCCATGCTCAGCGCGACGGGAATGCGCCGCGCGCGCAGCGCAGCGAGCACCCGGCGGTCACGCTCGCGCAGGCCGGCGCTGGTCAGCTTGAGCCTGCCGAGCCGGTCGCCCTCGTGAGGGTCGGCGCCGGCCAGGTAGAAGGCCAGTCCTGGCGGGGTGTCGCCGAACTGGCTCCAGATGCGCTCGAGTGCGGTGTCAAGCGCCCCGAGATAGGGCTCGTCGCCGCAGCCGTCGGGCAGCTCGACGTCCAGGTCGCTGGCCTCCTTGCGGAAGGGGAAGTTCTTCGCCCCGTGCATCGAGAAGGTGTAGACACTGTCGTCGTCGCGGAAGATCGCTGCGGTGCCATTGCCCTGGTGCACGTCCAGGTCGATCACCAGCACGCGCAGCAGGCTGCGCTGCAAACAGCCCTGTTCGGCCTGCATCAGCCGCGCTGCGACCGCAACATCGTTGAAGACGCAGTAGCCCGAGCCCTTGTCCGCATAGGCATGGTGGGTGCCGCCCGCCAGATTGGCTGCCACGCCCTCAGCCAACGCCGCCCTTGCTGCCATGATGGTTGCGCCCACCGAGGCACGCGAGCGTTCGGCCATCGACACCGACCACGGAAAGCCGATCTCGCGCAACTCGGCCGCGCTGAGTTGGCCGTGCAGCACCGCCTCGATGTAGCGCGGCGTGTGCGCCAGCAGCAGCTCGTCCTCACTGGCCGGCACAGCGGCGTGCAGCAGGATCAGCCCCGGCTCAGCCTCGATGCGCTCGCGCAGTAGGCGGTACTTGGACTGCGGAAAGCGGTGGCCAGGCGGCAGTTGCAGGCTGTGGGCGTCGGAGTGAAAGGCTTGCATGGCGTGTCGACACCGACGATAGCCCGCTTCCCCGACTTCTGCCTGTCACCTGCTCGTCATGGCTTGCGGGCATGCTTTCCTGGGTGGCCTCCCTAATTTTGCTGCGCCGCACAAAAAGTTCTTGCAATCCGGTTTTCGTGCCCCCATACTTCGATCCATGCTGCAGTGCAACATGAATTGCAGCACCGATCACCCAATTCGCATCAACCCCGCAAGGAGCCTCAAATGCTGACTGCTGAACAAGTTTTCGCCGCCCAAAAAGCCAACGTCGAGACCCTGTTCGGTCTCACCAACAAGGCCTTCGAAGGCGTTGAGAAGCTGGTCGAGCTGAACCTCCAGGTTGCCAAGGCCGCGCTGAGCGAGGCCGCTGACAACACCCAGGCCGCCCTGTCGGTCAAGGACGCTCAGGAACTGCTGGCCCTGCAGGCCACGCTGCTGCAACCGAGCGCCGAGAAGGCCGCTTCGTACAGCCGCCATGTCTATGACATCGCTGCCGCGACCAATGCCGAAGTGGCCAAGGTGGCCGAGGCTCAGCTGGCCGACGCACAGAAGAAGTTCGCCGCCGTCGTCGACAGCGCCGCCAAGAATGCACCGGCCGGCAGCGAGAACGCTGTGGCGCTGATGAAGTCGGCTGTCGCCGCCGCCAGCAATGCTTTCGAGAGCGTGCAGAAGGCTGTCAAGCAGGCGACCGAAGTGGCCGAGTCGAACTTCCAGGCTGTCACCAGCACTGCGGTGAAGGCCTCGGCCCCGGCTTCGCGCAAGCGCGCTGCCTGATCGGATCACTCGCGTACGGTTTTGTCTCCTCGGCCCGGCGGAAGCATCGCTTCCAAGGTGCCGTTCAAGGCCCGGTGTACTCACCGGGCTTTTTTTCGTCCCTGCGGCGCTCAGTCGCCAGGCGCCGACGGACCTGCGCTGGGCATGATGCCCAGGCGCTCAAGCTGATCGGCAATGAGCTCCAGACGCAGCAGCGGGCTGTCCTGCGCCAGCAGGTGCTGGCGCTCGCTGGTCGGCAAGGGCAGCAGCTCGCTCCAGCGGTTGGCCAGCCAGCCACAGTCCTGCCAGCGGTAGGGCGGCTGCACCGGCATCTCGGTGAGCGCCGCCCCCTGAGCCAGGCTGTGCACCAGACTCTGCAGCAGTGGCACCAGCGGAGCCAGATCCGCCGGCACCGCCATCGGCGCATCGTCGGGCAGGCGGCGTGCGCGCCCGACCCACAGCCCATGAGCCAGGCACTCGCAGGCTTCCAGGCGAAAGCGTCGCCCGCCACGGCATCGGAGCGTCAGCAAGCCAGGCTGCGGCCGTTCCATCGAGACGATGTGCGCCAGCGTGCCGAGCTCGTGAAAGCGCTCGCGCACAAAGCCACCCGCGCCATCGTTGCGGCGGACTTCGCCGCCCTCGATCAGGCAAACGGCACCGAAGGCCCGACCCTGCTCCTGGCAACGCCGCACCATGTCCAGGTAGCGGGGCTCGAAAATGCGAAGGTGCAGCACGCCGTCCGGGAACAGCGGTGCCTGCAACGGGAACAACGGCAGGTCGGTCAACAGCTCGTCGTCGTCCATGCCTGCCCTCCTCTTGCCGATTGGGCCTAGCGTGTCTTCGCGGCGATGCGCTCACGCAGCTGCGGCAGCGCCGCCAGCGCCGCCTCGCGTCCCGCCTGGATGGCCCGGCGCCGTGCGGTAAAGTCGGCACTGCCAACGCCATCGAGCCGCGGGCGCATCACCACGTCGGCCTCGCGCAGCTCGAAGACATTGATGCTGCGTCCCATGATGGCAAAGGTCTGCAGCAGCATGCGCATCGCGTCGGCCGGAGACTTGTCCGCTGGCGGCGACGAGATGTCGACGCCGATCACCAGCTCGGCGCCCATCTGACGCGCATGCCGCACCGGCACTGGTGCCACCAGGCCGCCATCGACGAACTCGCGTGCGCCGATCTTCACCGGCTGGAACACCGCCGGCACGGCACTGGAAGCCCGTACCGCCGCGCCGGTGTCGCCGCTGCGGAACAGCACGCCTGAGCCATCCGCGAGATCGGTCGCCAGAATGCCCAGGGGCAGCGGCATCTGCTCGATCAGCTTGCCGCCCGTCTTCTCGCGGACATAGCGCGCCAGCGCCTCGCCGCGGATCACGCCGCGGCCGGGGAAGGACCAGTCGGTGATCGCCCCTTCATCCATGTTCTCGGCCAGCGTGGCCAGTTCGCGCCCGTTCATGCCCGAGGCATACAGCGCGGCAACGAAACTGCCTGCGGAAGTGCCGGCGACAAGGTCCACCTTGATGCCCTGCTCCTCCAGCACCTGGATCACGCCGATATGCGCAAAGCCACGCGCGGCGCCGCCGCCGAGCGCCAAACCGATCGACGGCGGCTTTGGCGCCGCCGGTGGGCGGGACGGCTCGGGTGGGGGCGTCGGGACAGGTGGCGGCGCGACGGAACTGCATGCGCCCAGCAAAGCCGACGCACACACCAGCAGCGCCGCGCGTCGCCGCAGGGCGCTCGGCCGATCGGGAAACGAAGACATGGACGCGATTCTAGAAGTCGCGCCCATGCCCCGCGCCGCCACAGTCCCGCAGCCCGGCGGCGAAACGCTCAACGGCCCAGCAGCGCGCGGCCTTCCTTGCGCTTGGCCTTGGTCGCATCACGTCGGTAGGCCTCTTCGGCGGCTTGACGCAGTGCGATCGCCTTCTCGAGCGCCTCTTGATAGCGCTCGATGGTGTAGGTGCTCTCCGAGGCGATATAGACGCTGCGTCGCTGCGCGGCCGCCCCATAACGAGGCAGCAGCACCGAGAAGCTGCAGTCTCGACGGTTGGGGCTGCGCTCACGAACGATGGGCCCCGAGATGCCAACCGGCAACCCGCTGCTCTTGTTGGCGCTGGGTGTCGGTTTCAGCCGGGACGGGGCCGGCAACTTCGTCATGCGCTTGGACAGCTCCTTGGTCGCAGCAGCCAGGGCCTTCGCCGCGTCACCGAAGGTGCCGTCGGAGTAGAGCTTGGTGCCGCCGTAGCGGAGTTGCCAACCATGAGTCGATTTATGGTCTATGCGCTGGATGCACTGTGGAACGGAGAATTTCTCTCCGTTGTAGATCACGGCTTCTCTGACCTTCATGAGTAATCCTGAAAAAGCTGGATGACTCCCTGAACCTACAGTGTAAGGTGCGCGCCCGGCTCTGCCCTACAAGAAGCTGACAGCACGAGTGACTGGAGCATGCGCACGACAGGCGCGACAGCCAAGGCAGCTCCCCTGGCGGCCTGTGCAAACCAAATTCACCAGGCTGGATAAGCAATCTACAAATCTGTAGTTTGTCCGCATAAGGACCCTCAATACAGTTCGCAGCCTGGCGTTGCCATCGGGGCGACGACGTGAGGGAGCAACTTGGACTGGATCGCAATCGCAAGCGGACTTGGCGTCGGCCTGATCGTCGGGGTGACCGGCGTCGGCGGCGGCTCGCTGATGACGCCGCTGCTGCTGTCCGTGTTCAAGCTGAGCCCGGCCGTCGCGATCGGCACCGACCTCTGGTTCGCAGCGCTGACCAAGGTCTCGGGCTCAGTCGCACATGCGCGCCACGGCCATGTGCGCTGGCGCATCACCGGTCTGCTGCTGGCCGGCAGCATCCCGGCCTCGCTGATCACCGTGGCGCTGATGCACCTGACCGGGCTGACCAAGGGCTGGGCCAGCGCGCTGACCTTCTCGCTGGGCATCGCGCTGCTGCTCACCGCCGTCGTCGTGGCGTTCCGCCCGTCCTGGCAGGCGCTGGGCCTGCGGCTGGAACGCTACATCCCCGAATCGCGCAAGCCCTGGCTGACGGTGGCTTCGGGCGTGCTGCTCGGTTTCCTCGTCTCGCTGTCGTCCATCGGTGCCGGCGCAATCGGCGCCACGCTGATCCTGCTGATCTATCCGCGCATCGAGGCGCGCTACATCGTCGGCACCGACATCGCCCATGCGGTGCCGCTGACGCTGGTCGCCGGCATCGGCCACGCGACCCTGGGTCACGCAACTGGGGCCTGTTGCTGCCGCTGCTGATCGGCTCGGTGCCGGGCATCTGGCTGGGTGCCCACGCCACACGCCGCCTGCCCGACGGCATCGTCCGAGGCCTGCTCTGCGCCTCTCTGGTGATGGCCGGCTGGAAGGTCATCCACTGATTTCGCTGTTTTCCCGCTGACCATGTACGTCTATACCGACTTCGACCGCCAGTTCGTCCGCGCTCGCGCCGCACAGTTCCGCGACCAGCTGGAGCGCAATCTCGCCGGCACGCTGTCCGACGACGAGTTCCGCCCGCTGCGCCTGCAAAACGGCTGGTACGTGCAGCGCCATGCGCCGATGCTGCGCGTGGCCGTGCCCTATGGCGTGCTCTCCAGCCGCCAGCTGCGACAGCTGGCGCGCATCGCCCGCGAGTACGACCGCGGCTATGGCCACTTCACGACGCGCCAGAACCTGCAGTACAACTGGATTCCGCTGCCCAAGGCCGCCGACGTGATGGACCTGCTGGCCGAGGTGGACATGCACGGCATCCAGACCAGCGGCAACTGCATCCGCAACATCACCAGCGACGGCCTGGCCGGCATCGCACCGGACGAGATCGTCGATCCGCGCCCCTATGCCGAAGTGCTGCGCCAGTGGAGCACGCTGCATCCGGAGTTCGCCTTCCTGCCGCGCAAGTTCAAGATCGCCATCTCCGGCGCCGCCGAGGACCGTGCGGCGATCGCCTGGCACGACATCGGTCTGCAGCTGCTGAAGAACGATCAGGGCGAGGTCGGCTTCAAGGTGCTGGTCGGCGGCGGCATGGGGCGCACACCGGTGATCGGCCAGGTGATCAACGAGTTCCTGCCCTGGCAGCAGATCCTCGTCTACATCGAGGCGATCGTGCGCGTCTACAACCGCTACGGCCGCCGCGACAATATGTACAAGGCGCGCATCAAGATCCTTGTCAAGGCCGAAGGCCAGCAGTTCTTCGATGCGGTGAACGAGGAGTTCCGCCAGATCTTCGAGCAGGACGAGGGCGGCCACGAGCACATCATTCCGCAGGCCGAGCTGGACCGCGTCGCGGCCTGCTTCGTCGTGCCCACCGGCGTCGCTGCCGTGCCGCCCATCGACGTCTTCGAGGGCGTGCAGCCCGGCGCCTACAAGCGCTGGCTGGAGCGCAATGTGCACGGCCACCGCGTCAGCGGCTACCGCGCGGTAACGCTGTCGCTCAAGCGCGTTGGCATCGCACCGGGCGACGCCACCGATGCGCAGATGGAAGCCGCGGCAGATCTGGCCGATCGCTTCAGCCTCGGCGAGCTGCGCGTCACGCACGACCAGAACCTGCTGCTGCCCTGGGTGCGCGAAAGCGAGCTGCCCGCCGTCTTCGAGGCCGCGAAGGCAATCGGCTTCACGACCCCGAACATCGGTCTGCTAACCGACATGATCGCCTGCCCCGGCGGCGATTTCTGCGCGTTGGCCAATGCGCGCTCCATCCCGATCGCCGCCGACATCACAGAGCGTTTCCAGGACCTCGACGAGCTCTACGACATCGGCGACATCGACCTGCACATCAGCGGCTGCATCAACAGCTGCGGCCACCACCACAGCGGCCACATCGGCATCCTCGGCGTCGACAAGGACGGCAGCGAGTGGTACCAGGTCACGCTCGGCGGCTCGGACGGCTCGACGCTGTCGGGTGCGGCCGGCGCCGGCAAGGTGATTGGCCCCTCCTTCGCCGCCGACGAGGTGGCCGATGTGATCGAAGCCGTCGTGCAGACCTACCGCAGCCAGCGCAGCAGCGCAGCCGAGCGATTCATAGCCACCGTGCGCCGCGTCGGCATCGAGCCCTTCAAGAGCGCCGCCAATGCGGTGCGCTCCTCAACTGCGACAGCCACCGCCTGAGCCCGCCCGACAATGAGCACCATGAAGTTCATCGACACGCATCACGACCAATGGCATCGCGTGGCCGGCGAGGACGGTCCGGTGTCGCACCCGGTAGCCGCACCAAACCTGCTGCTGACGCTGGAGCAATGGCATGCCGTGCGCGACACCTGGCCCGCAGGCATGCAGGTGGGCGTGCAGGTCGCCAACGACTACGCAATCGAGGAGCTGGCCGCCGACCTGCCGCGCCTGAGCCTGGTCGCGCTGCAGTTCCCGAAATGGGTGGACGGCCGCGCCTACAGCCAGGCGCGCCTGCTGCGCTCGCGCTACCGCTTCGGCGGCGAGATCCGCGCCGTGGGCGAGGTGCTGGTCGACATGCTGCCGCTGCTGGCGCGCACCGGCTTCGATGCCGCGCAGCTGCGCCCGGACCAGAGCCTGGATGCCGCGCGCCGCGCGCTGGGCTTCTTCCCGGCGCACTACCAGGGCGATGTGCAGGAACCACGCCCGCTGTTTGCCAAGGTGCCGGCATGAGCGGCGACGTGGCTAGCCTTCCAGTCTCGGCACTGCCGAGCAGCGTTCCGGGCGCCAGCTCGGCGATCACCCTCTATGCCCGCGCCACCGCCGGCTTCGACGAACGTCTGGCGCGCACGCGCGCCGTGCTGGCCGAGGCGGTAGGCACCCACGGCGCCAGCCTGGTGCTGTCGAGCAGCCTGGGTGCGGAAGACATGGTGATCACCGCGCTGATCGCCGAAGACCGCCTGCCGGTGGCCGTCGCCACGCTGGACACGGGCCGTCTGCACGCCGAGACGCTGGCGCTGCTGCCGCAGATCGAGTCGCGCTACGGTCTAAAGGTCGAGGTGTTCAAGCCTGTCGAGGAGCAGGTCGTCCACTTCGTGCGCGAGCGCGGCGAGAACGCGATGTACGAGAGCCTCGCCTTGCGCAAGGAATGCTGCGCAATCCGTAAGCTCGAGCCGCTGTCGCGCATGCTCGCCGGCCGCAGCGCCTGGATCACCGGCCTGCGCCGCGAGCAGAGCAGCAACCGCGCCGACGTGCCCTTCAGCGAGCCCGACGGCCAGGGCCGCAGCAAGTACAACCCGCTGGCCGAATGGAGCTGGGCCGACGTCTGGCACTTCATCCAGACCCACAAGGTGCCCTACAACGCGCTGCACGACCAGTTCATGCCCAGCATCGGCTGCGCGCCGTGCACGCGCGCCATCGCGGTAGGCGAGGACTTCCGCGCCGGCCGCTGGTGGTGGGAAGACGAAAATGCCAAGGAATGCGGCCTGCACAAGGCCAAGAGCAACGACGAACTGACGAAGTCTGGAGTTCAGGCATGAATGCCCCAGTGAATCTCGACAAACTCCTGCCCAGCGTGGACCAGCGCCACCTGGACCATCTGGAAGAAGAGGCCATCTTCATCCTGCGTGAGGTCGCCGCCGCTTTCGAGCGTCCCGGCCTGCTGTTCTCCAGTGGCAAGGACAGCTGCGTCGTGCTGCACCTGGCCGAGAAGGCCTTCAAGCGCAAGATCAGCGCACCCGGCGAGCGCCCGCGCTTTGCCGGCCAGCTGCCCTTTCCGCTGGTGCATGTGGACACCGGCCACAACTTCCCCGAGGTGATCCAGTTCCGCGACGAGCGCGTCGCCGAAATGGGCGAACGTCTGGTCGTCGGCCATCTGGAAGACAGCATCAAGCGCGGCACCGTGCGCCTGGCCCATCCGCTGGAGTCGCGCAACGGCCACCAGACCGTGACCCTGCTGGAGACCATCGAGGAGCACCGCTTCGACTGCATGATCGGCGGCGCCCGCCGCGACGAGGAGAAGGCTCGAGCCAAGGAGCGCATCTTCAGCCACCGCGACAGCTTCGGCCAATGGCAGCCCAAGGAGCAGCGCCCCGAGCTGTGGACGCTGTTCAACACCCGCATCCGTCCCGGCGAGCACTTCCGCGCCTTCCCGATCAGCAACTGGACCGAGCTCGACGTCTGGCTCTACATCGCCCGCGAGAACATCCCGCTGCCCAGCCTGTACTACGCCCACCCGCGCCAGGTCATCCCGCGCAAGGGCCTGCTGGTGCCGCTGACCGAGGTCACGCCGCCGGAGGCCGGCGAGACGGTGGAGACCGCCACCGTGCGCTTCCGCACCGTCGGCGACATGACCTGCACCTGCCCGGTCGAGAGTTCCGCCGCCAACGCCGCTGACATCGTCGCCGAGACGCTGACCGTCACGGTCAGCGAGCGCGGCGCCACGCGCATGGACGACCGCACCTCCGATGCCTCGATGGAGCGCCGCAAGAAAGAAGGGTATTTCTAAGCCCACCCCCGAGGCGCTCCGCGCCTCCCCCTCAAGGGGGCGAGTCCGATGGCCCGGCAAAGCCGGCTCCATGGACTCCACTCGATCAAGACAAGGTTAGATATGAGCGCCATAGCCACTCATGAGTTGATCCACCAGCAGGACGTCGACACCCAGCACCGCGCGCTGCGCTTCCTCACCGCCGGCAGCGTGGACGACGGCAAGAGCACGCTGATCGGCCGCCTGCTATTCGACAGCCGCGCGATCCTGGCCGACCAACTGGACACGCTGGAAAAGCGCGCCGCCGGCCAGCCGATCGACCTGTCGCTGCTGACCGACGGCCTGGAAGCCGAACGCGAGCAGGGCATCACCATCGACGTCGCCTACCGCTACTTCGCCACCAAGAAGCGCAAGTTCATCATTGCCGATGCACCGGGCCACGAGCAGTACACGCGCAATATGGTCACTGCCGCTGCCGGCAGCGATGCCGCCGTGGTGCTGGTGGACGTGACCAAGCTTGACCTGAGCCAGGCCGAGGTGGTGCTGCTGCCGCAGACGCGCCGCCACACCTTGCTGGCCCATCTGCTGCGCGTGCCGGGCCTGGTGTTCGCGATCAACAAGATCGACGCGCTGGAACAGCCCGGCCCCGGCTACGCCAAGGTGAAGGCCGCGCTGCAGCGCTTCGCGGCCCAGGCTGGCATCAAGGTCTCGGCCATCGTGCCGGTCTCCGCGCTGCGCGGCGACAACGTCACGCAGCCGCTGGCGGCAGACTGGTACGACGGCCCCTCGCTGCTGCAGGTGCTGGAACGCCTGCCCACCGTGCAGGAGACGGTCGAAGGCAAGCTGGCCATTCCCGTGCAGTACGTGGCACGCGAAGGCGAAGGTACGGGCAACCAGCCGCGCACGCTGTGGGGCCGCATCGCCCACGGCCAGGTCAAGGCCGGCGACGAGGTGCAGATCCTGCCCAGCGGCGAGACGGCCCTGGTCGCCAAGGTGCGCCGCGCGGGCGAGACGGTGGCACACAGCGTGGCTGGCGAATCCGCCGGCGTGGTGCTGGACCGCCAGCTCGACGTGAGCCGCGGCGACTGGATCGTCACGCCCGGCAGCGCCAAGCCCACGCAGAGCTTCGAGGCCACGCTGGCCTGGCTGGACACCGAGCCGGCCGTGCCCGGCCGCAAGTACTGGCTGCGCCATGGCAACCGCTGGGTGCAGGCACGAATCGCCGGCATCGAGCACAAGGTGGACATCCACACGCTGGCCGAGACCGAGGCGCACGAACTGGCCGTCAACGAGATCGGCCATGTGCAGATCGAGGTGCAGGCCGCGCTGCCGGTGGAGCCCTATGCCAGCAACCGCGTCGGCGGTGCGCTGATCATCGTCGACCCAGCCAGCAACCGCACCAGCGGCGCGCTGCTGGTGCGCTGAAGCGCAGGGACCACGCGATGGGACATGTCGTCTTCGTCAGCGCCGGCCCCGGTGCCGCCGACCTGATCACGCTGCGCGGCGCCCGCGCGCTGGCCCAGGCGCAGGTGGTGCTGTTCGACGCACTGACCGACCCCGCGCTGCGCGAGCTGGCGCCAACGGCGCGCTGGATCGACGTGGGCAAGCGCGGCTTCTGCGACTCCACGGCGCAGGCTGCCATCAACGCCGCACTGGTGCGCCAGGCGCAGACGCATCAGCGCGTCGTTCGCCTCAAGGGCGGCGACGCCAGCATCTTCGGCCGCCTCGAAGAAGAGCTGCAGGCGCTGGCCGAAGCCAGCATCACGTCCGAAGTGGTGCCCGGCGTCACCGCGGCGATCGCAGCCGCTGCGCAGACGCAGCGCCCGCTGACGCGCCGCGGCGCCGGCCGCAGCGTCAGCCTGACGACGGCAATGACGCGCGATGGCGATCTGCAGGCGCTGCGCAGCGCCGATACCGAGGTGTTCTACATGGCCGGCCGCCAGCTCGCCGCGCTGTCGCGCAAGCTGCTCGAGGCCGGCTGGCCCGTGGACACGTCGGTTTCGGTGGTCTCGCGCGCCGGCTGCGCCGATGCGCTGGCCAGCGACCACCAGGTCGGCAGCCTGGGCGCGGCAGCACTGCTGCACCAGGGCCGACCGACCGTCGTCACCGTCGGCGTGGGCGCGCGCCCGCTGCCGGCCAAGCGCCGCCAGCGACAAATCCCCCAGCTTGATCGAGCACAAGCTGCCGCCCTCAGGGCGAACGATTAAAATCGCCCATTTGTGCGCCGCAACAGGCCGCAGTCAATGCGGATCACGGCGTCGCCGGGCCACCAACACTTCCGAGCTGATCCATGACCCACGTTGTTCTCGAAAGCTGCATTCGCTGCAAGTACACCGACTGTGTCGACGTCTGCCCCGTCGACTGCTTCCGCGAAGGCCCCAACTTCCTGACCATCGATCCGGACGAGTGCATCGACTGCGCGGTCTGCATCCCCGAGTGCCCGGCAAACGCCATCGTGCCCGAGGAAGACGTGCCCGGCGACCAGCAGCACATGATCAAGCTCAACGAAGAGCTGGCCAAGAAGTGGCCCAGCATCACCAAGCGCAAGACGCCGCTGCCCGATGCCGACGAATGGAAAGACAAGAAGGGCAAGCTCTCCGAGCTGATCCGCTGAACCTGCGGGGCCGCGCCGCAGCTGTGCCGGCCCGCCCGCCCACCGAATGGAAACTCAAGTGACTCAAGCGACGACCTCCCCCGCCCAGGGCGTGATCGAAACCGATGCCGTCATCGTCGGCGCCGGCCCGGTCGGCCTGTTCCAGGTGTTCGAACTCGGCCTCCTGGAAATCAAGGCCCACATCATCGATTCGCTGGCCTACCCCGGCGGCCAGTGCATCGAGCTGTACCCGGACAAGCCGATCTACGACATCCCGGCCGTGCCGGTGTGCACCGGCAAGGAGCTGACCGACAACCTGATGAAGCAGATCGAGCCCTTCGGCGCGACCTTCCATCTTGGCCAGGAAGTCACCACGGTGGAAAAGCGCGAGGACGGCCGCTTCTTCGTCGCCACCTCCAAGGGCACGCAGTTCCTGACCAAGACCATCTTCATCGCCGGCGGCGTGGGCTCGTTCCAGCCGCGCACGCTGAAGGTCGACGGCATCGACAAGTACGAGGGCTCGCAGGTCCACTACCGCGTGCGCAACCCGGCGCAGTTCGCCGGCAAGAACATGGTCATCGTCGGCGGCGGCGACTCGGCACTGGACTGGGCGCTGAACTTCTGCGCCGGCAATGACGACGGCAGCGCCAACAAGGCCGAGAGCGTGATCCTTGTGCACCGCCGCGACGGCTTCCGCGCCGCGCCGGCCTCGGTGGCCAAGATGAAGGAGCTCTGCGACAACTACGAGATGCAGTTCATGGTCGGCCAGATCACCGGCCTGGACGAGAGCGACGATGGCGTGCTCAAGGGCGTCAAGGTCACCGGCGGCGACGGTGTCACCCGCGTCGTACCTTGCGACCAGGTGCTGGTGTTCTTCGGCCTGAGCCCCAAGCTGGGCCCGATCGCCGAATGGGGCCTGGCACTGGAGCGCAAGCAGATCGTCGTTGACACCGAGAAGTTCGAGACCAGCGTGCCGGGCATCTTCGCCGTGGGCGACATCAACACCTACCCGGGCAAGAAGAAGCTGATCCTGTCGGGCTTCCACGAGGCCGCGCTGGCCGCCTTCGCCGCTGCGCCCTACATCTTCCCTGAGAAGCGCGTGCTGCTGCAGTACACGACCACCAGCCCCAAGCTGCACAAGGTGCTTGGCGTCGAGACGCCGGTGTTCGACTGAGCCCAGGTCTGGTCTTCGCAAAGAGCCCGCCACTCGGCGGGCTTTTTCTTTGCACACGCCGATAGAATGGGCGCCTTCGCTAGGGGTGCTGGCTTTCGCAAGGAAGCTGGCTGAGAAAGTCCCTTTGAACCTGATCCGCGGCGCCGCTGGCGTCAAGGAGTCCCCGACAGGGGATCGAGTTAATCCTCGCGCAGGGAAGCTGAAACGCCAGCCGCCGCAAACGGGCCTTCACGGCTTCTTTCTCTCGTGATGCCCGGGCACGCTGGACGCGTTCGCCGACCTGCCATCGACCCAGTAGTCCGACGATGGCAAACACCAAGAACTCCGACAAGCATCACCTCCCCCCCCTCGGCACGCTCGCAGCCGCGCTGCTCCTTGCACTGAATGCGCAGGCACAGAGCACGGCGAACCTGCCGGCCGTCACCGTCAGCGGCCGCAATGCCGAGGCCCCGGTCCAAGCGGGCGGTTGGGGCGACACCCCGGTGGCCAAGCTGCCGCTGCAGGCCAGCGTGCTCGGCGCCGAGCGGCTGGCCGATGCCGGCATCTCCAGCCTGGCCGGCCTCACGCAGCTCGATGCCAGCGTCGGCGACGCCTACAACTCGGTCGGCTATGTGTCCTACCTGAAGGTACGCGGCTTCGATCTGGACAACCGCTTCAACTTCCGCCGCGACGGCCTGCCGATCAACGCCGAGACCGCACTGGCGCTGGGCAACAAGGCCAGTGTCGAGGTGCTCAAGGGCGCCAGCGGCATCCAGGCAGGCACCAGCGCGCCGGGCGGACTGGTCAACCTGGTGGTGAAGCGGCCCGACGCGAAACTGCTGACGCTGAACTTCGGCGTCAGCGAACGCGGCACGCTGGAAGCCGGTGTCGACTGGAGCCAACGCTTCGGCAGCGGCGACGCCTTCGGCCTGCGCATCAATGCGGCCGGCGCACGCCTGCACCCCGAGCTCCGCGATGCCGACGGCGAGCGCCAGCTCTTCGCGGTGGCCACGGACTGGCGCGTCGCGCCGGACACCTTGCTCGAGGCCGAGTTCGAATGGAACCGTCAGTCGCAGCGCAGCCAGCCGGGCTTCAGCCTGCTGGGCGACGCGCTGCCCTCGGCCAAGAGCATCGATCCGCGCCGCAATCTGAACAACCTCGACTGGTCGCTGCCGGTGGTGTTCGACAACACCCATGCCTCGCTGCGCCTGCAGCAGCGCCTGAATGCCGACTGGCGTGCCCAGGCGCATCTGGGCGTGCAGGAACTCAGGACCGACGACCGCCTGGCCTACGCCTATGGCTGCTCGGCCGAAGACCGCTGGGACCGCTACTGCAGCAACGGCGACTTCGACCGCTGGGATTTCCGCAGCGAGAACGAGCGCCGCCGCAGCCAGGCGCTGGACCTCTCGCTGGCTGGCAAGTTCGCCACAGCCGGCCTGCAGCACCAGCTCGCCTCCGGACTGCTGCTGTCGCGCTACCAGGCCCATCTCGGCGCGCAGACCTACCAGTGGTCGGGCATCGGCAATGTATTCATGGACATGCCCTCGCCCGCCGTGCCCGAGCCCAATGACGTCAACACCAACCGCGAGGAGCGCAGCACCGAGCTCTACCTGCGCGACAGCGTGCGCCTGAGCGCGCAATGGCAGGCCTGGCTTGGCCTGCGCCACAGCCGCATCGAACGCGAGTCAGTGCGCACCGATGGTTCGCGTGCCACCGACTATGCGCAGAGCTTCAGCACGCCATGGGCCAGCCTCAGCTATGCCTTCAGCCCGCGGCTGATGGCCTATGCGAGCTGGGGCGAAGGCGTGGAATCCGAAGTCGCACCCAACCGCAGCCGCTACAGCAATGCCGGCCAGGCCCTGCCCGCGCTGAAGAGCCGGCAGCTCGAACTCGGCCTGAAGGCCGGCAGTTCCACAGTCGACTGGGCCGTCGCCGCCTTCGACCTGCGCCGCCCGGTGTGGAGCGACATCGGCGCCTGCGACAGCACGCCCTCCAGCTGCACGCGCCAGGCCGACGGCATCGCACGCCATCGCGGCATCGAGGCCCAGGCCGACATCAAATGGCAGGACGGCAGCCTGCTGGCCAGCGCGATGAAGCTCCACGCGCGTCGCGAAGGCGCGCTCGACGCCACGCTCAACGGTCTGCGTCCGGTCAACGTGCCCGAGACGACGCTCAAGCTCAACGCCCGCCAGCGCCTGAGCGCTGCTGGCCTGCCCCAGCTGAGCGTCGATGGCGGCCTGGTCTACGAGGGGCCGCGCCTGGTGCTGCCCGACGCCAGCGTCGAGATCCCTGGCTGGACTCGCCTCGACGCCGGCCTGCGCTGGGAGCAGGCCCGCAGCGCGCAGCAACTCGTCGTCTGGCGCCTGGGCGTGAACAACCTGGCCGACAAGCGCGCTTGGCGCGAATCGCCCTATCAGTACGGCCATGCCTATCTCTATCCGCTGGCGCCGCGCAGCTGGCGCGCCAGTGTCGAGATTCAGTTGTGACGACCAAAAAACTCTGGCTATAATGCGAGGCTCTGTTCCCCGATAGCTCAGTCGGTAGAGCGCCGGACTGTTAATCCGTAGGTCCCTGGTTCGAGCCCAGGTCGGGGAGCCAAGAACAGCAGCGAAGAACGCACCTCCCGAGAGGTGCGTTTTTTGTGACCCATCAGGTCAGGCGCAACCGTACGCCGGGCCGCAGAAAATCGATCGCACAGCGATTCCCCGATAGCTCAGTCGGTAGAGCGCCGGACTGTTAATCCGTAGGTCCCTGGTTCGAGCCCAGGTCGGGGAGCCAAAACACTGAAGCCCCGATGCAGCGATGCATCGGGGCTTTTCTCTTTGCTACCGAGCCCCAGAAGACCACCATGAGTTGCCTGGCTGGAGCCGAGTCCAGACAACCCGATGGAGGCCTGCGGCTCAGAAGCTGTAGCCCGATGACAGCAGCGCCGAGTTCGTGCCCGTTTCTCGCACGATGGGACTGCGCCGTGCATCACCCTGAAGCCCGGTATGAGTGACCGCGCCGATCAAGGTCCAGGCGGGCGCAATCCGGTAGGCGAGCGACACCCCCAGACGCAGGTCGCGCAGACCCGCATCCGGAACAAAGGGCTGATAAGCACTCGAACCGGACTGCGCGACGCTGACGCCGAAGTAGTCGCGCAGGTACTTTGCGTTGCCCCAGGTCGCCGCAAGGCTGGTACCCAGCCGCAGCGCCGGATTGAGGGCCACGCTCCAGCTGGCGCCGACCTCCACGAGCAGGCCATCACGGTCGTTGCCGCTGCCGTAGCGCAGCGACGAGTTCAGCGCGACATTCCTCGTCGGGCTGATACTGAAAAAGGCACCGATCTCCGGACGCGGCTCGACATCGCCCAGACCGCGCAGTGCGTTACTCCGCCGTTCCTTGCGTCCGAAGTCCGCAGTGATCCGCGCGCCATAAGCCATGCTTGGCGCAGATGAGGCATTGAAGCCGAGTCCGGTGGACGTGCCTGCAAAGAAGCCGTTGCGCCACTGGTAGTCGAGCCCGGGCAGCAGGCGCACGCGAGACTCGTCCGACCCTTGGTACTCACGCCCGACCAGCAAGGCCGCCGAGGCCAGACCGCCCTGGGAAGCCCCTGGCGGCGTGACGGCACGGTAGAAGCCAGCCTGCGCATGCGCGAAGCCGTGCGTGCCGGCGAATGCGGTGACGACAAGGGCGGCTTTGATGGACCTCATGGGACGGCGCTCCGGATGATTGAAAGCCACAGTCTATACCGATCAGTTCACAAAGATACTGATCAGTACAAATCCCCTGCCAGTTACCGCCTGCCCAGCGAGTGCCCTCGTACGCAGGGGCCGCACAACAGACTCGCGCAACACCGTGCGTCGCGCCGCTGACCGCCCCGGACTCAGTTCGGGCGCTGGATGGCTTCCGTCAACGCACAGCCAACCAGACCTCATTGCGGCGCAGGAACCAGGGCACCAGCGGGGCGTTGTAGCGCGCCAGCACAGGCTCGCCCTCGGTGGCAACGCCGTGGGCCTGCAGGGTCTGCCTGAGCAGGCCGAGATGCTCCTGGTAGTTGGCTTGGGACCAACTTCCCGAGTAGCGCAGCACAGCCCAGATCGACGCGGGCACCTCGCGCAGCTGCACGCGCGGATCGATCGGCTCAGGTGCCGTTTCGAGCGTCACCGACTTCGGCAGCACAAACTGCACGCGAAAACCACCGGCCACGGGCGACTGGGTCACTGGCGCTGTCATCGCCATGCGCATGGGCTCGGCGGCCTGCATCACCGGCGCAGTCATGGCGAACTTCTTCTCGCCCTTGTTCTTGCCGAAGATGTAGCCCGCCAGGATGGGGAAAGCGCGATTCCCGGCCTCATCGGCCGGGCCATCCATCAGCACTTCGGCCACCACATAGGGCGCGTAGCGGCGCAATTCGACCTTGTCGAGGGTGCGAATGAGCTCAAAGCCGGGCTCTTCGATGGCGTGGCTTCGCATGGGCAAGATCGCGAGCAGGAGCACAAGCAGAAGGCGTTGCATGGTGGTGGATGGATTGGGGTGTGCGCCAGGTTGGACTTGGCTGCGAGTATCCGGTCGCTCATCGATCACCGCACAAGGTGGGGCGAGCGACTACAACGTCGCCAGGGGCTTGAGGGCCGAGGCGCCGCCGACTCGACATCGCTGAAGCCCGCAGCCCGGCGAGCCAAGCCGTTGCGTGCGCCTTCGACGGCCGCATCAAGCAGTCGGACGGCTGAACGGCCGTGACAAGACGGCGCCCTTCCCATGCCTGCAGGCCTTGTGCATCGGACGAATAAGCAAAGGCGAAAAGCTTCGTTCACCTCGCGAGCACTCGCTGGCAAGCTTCGGCTCCCGCAAGCCATGCCTGTCAGTTCATGAAGCCCCATCTTCGTCGCCCCCTGCTGCTCCTGCTGCTGTCCCTGCCTCTGCTGCCCGCCTGGGCCCAGAGCGCAGATGCCACGCTGCTCAACGTCTCCTACGACGTTAGCCGGGAGCTCTACAAGGACATCAACCCCGCCTTCGTCGCGCAGCACAAGGCCAGGACCGGCAAGACCGTGAGCGTGAGCCAGTCACACGGCGGCTCCAGCCGTCAGGCGCTGTCGGTGGCCGGAGGACTGGAGGCCGACGTGGTGACGATGAACCAGGCCACTGACCTCGACCTGCTCGCCGACAAGGGTCTGGTCCGCAAGGACTGGCGCCAGGCCTTCCCGCATGGCGCCGCGCCCTACACGACAACCACCGTGTTCCTGGTGCGCAAGGGCAACCCAAAGGGCATCAAGGACTGGCCCGATCTGGCGCGCAGCGGCATCTCGGTGATCGTGCCCAATCCCAAGACCTCGGGCAACGGCCGCTACACCTATCTGGCCGCCTGGGGCTCGGTGATCGCCAAGGGCGGCAGCGAAGCGCAGGCACGCGAGTTCGTCGCCCGGCTGCTGGCCAATGTGCCGGTGCTGGACGGCGGCGGTCGCGGCGCCACCACCACCTTCACGCAGCGCGACATCGGCGATGTGCTGGTGACTTTCGAGAACGAGGCCGAGCTGATCGAGAACGAGGTCGGCAAGGGCAAGTTTGACGTGGTCTATCCGAGCATCACGATCGAAGCAGAGGCGCCGGTTGCGGTGGTCGAGAAGGTGGTGACCAAGAAAGGCACGTCCGCCGCAGCCAAGGCCTATCTTGACTTCCTCTACTCGCCGGAAGGCCAGGAGATCATCGCCAAGCACAACTTCCGCCCGCGCGACAAAGCCGTGGCGCAGCGGCATGCAGCGCGCTTCCCGGTGGTGAAGACCTTCACCGTGGACTCGCTGCTGGGCGGCTGGCCTGCCGTGGCAAAGACCCATTTCGCCGATGGTGGCGTTTACGACCAGCTCGTCCTGAAGCGCTGACGAGGCCGCCCACATGACGAGCACTGCCGTCCTCGACGCACCCGTGCCTGCAGCGGCGCCGCGGCGCAAGCCGCGCCGCGTGCTGCCCGGCTTCGCGCCCACGCTGGGCTTCACGCTGTTCTACCTGTCGCTGCTGGTGCTGATCCCCCTGTCGGCGGTGTTCATCAAGGCCGCAGGTCATGGCTTCGATGCTTTCTGGGCCGCAGCCACCGCGCCACGCGTGCTCGCGTCCTACCAGCTGTCCTTCGGCGCCGCGCTGCTGGCCGCGGCGATCAACACCGTGTTCGGCCTGATCCTCGCGTGGTCGCTGGTGCGCTACGAGTTCCCGGGCAAGAAGCTTGTCGATGCGCTGATCGACCTGCCCTTCGCGCTGCCCACCGCGGTGGCCGGCATCGCGCTGACCGCGCTCTATGCCGGCAACGGCTGGCTGGGCGCCCTGCTCGAACCCTGGGGCATCAAGGTGGCCTTCACGCCGCTGGGCATTCTGGTCGCCCTTATCTTCATTGGTCTACCCTTCGTCGTGCGCACCGTGCAGCCGGTGCTGGAAGACATGGAGACCGAGCTCGAAGAGGCCGCCGCGTCGCTGGGCGCCCACCGCTGGCAGACCTTCCGACTGGTCGTGCTGCCCATCGTGCTGCCAGCACTGCTGACCGGCTTTGCACTGGCCTTCGCGCGCGCGGTCGGTGAGTACGGTTCGGTGATCTTCATCGCCGGCAACATCCCTATGGTCTCGGAGATCACGCCGCTGATGATCATCTCCAAGCTCGAGCAGTTCGACTACGTCGGCGCCACCGCGATCGCCACCGTGATGCTGATCTTCTCCTTCGTGCTGCTGCTGGCCATCAACGGTCTGCAGGCATGGAGCGCAAGGCGCAACGGTCTGGAGGTGCGCAAATGAGCGGCGCCGTTTCGTCGCTCGGCACGCCCAAGGGCCGCTACCAGAGCAACCCCGCCACACGTGAGGCGCCCTGGGTGCGCTACACGCTGCTCGCCCTGGGCCTGAGCTTCTTCTTCCTGTTCCTCATCCTGCCCCTGCTGGCAGTCTTCACCGAAGCGCTGCGCAAGGGCTGGGACGCCTACCTGGCCGCACTGGTCGAGCCCGATGCACTCTCGGCTATCAAGCTCACGCTGCTGGCCGCCGCGATCTCGGTGCCGCTGAACCTGGTCTTCGGCGTCAGCGCCGCCTGGGCCATCGCCAAGCACGACTTCCGTGGCAAGCAGCTGCTGATCACCTTCATCGATCTGCCCTTCTCGGTCTCGCCGGTGGTCGCCGGGCTGATCTATGTGCTGTTGTTCGGCGCGCAGGGCTGGTTCGGCCCCTGGCTGCAGGCCCACGACATCAAGATCATCTTTGCCGTGCCGGGCATCGTGCTGGCCACGGTGTTCGTCACCTTCCCCTTCGTCGCACGCGAGCTGATCCCGCTGATGCAGGCCCAGGGCCGCGACGAGGAGGAGGCCGCTACCGTGCTTGGCGCTTCCGGCTGGCAGACCTTCTGGCATGTCACGCTGCCCAACATCAAGTGGGGCCTGCTCTATGGCGTGATCCTGTGCAATGCGCGCGCCATGGGCGAGTTCGGCGCGGTGTCGGTGGTCTCGGGCCATATCCGCGGCCAGACCAACACGCTGCCGCTGCATGTGGAGATCCTCTACAACGAGTACCAGTTCGCCGCCGCCTTCGCGGTGGCCTCGCTGCTGGCGCTGCTGGCGCTGGTGACGCTGGTGCTCAAGCAAATCGTCGAATGGCGCCATGCCCTCGCCATCAAGGAAGCCGCTGCATCATGAGCATTCAAGTCCGCAACATCCACAAGAGCTTCGGCGCATTCACCGCGCTGGGCGATGTCAGCCTCGACTTCCCCACCGGCGAGTTGGTCGCGCTGCTGGGCCCGTCGGGCTGCGGCAAGACCACGCTGCTGCGCATCATCGCCGGGCTGGAGACGGCCGACCGCGGCCAGGTCTTGCTCGACGGCGAGGACGCCTCCGACACCCATGTGCGCGAGCGCCAGGTCGGCTTCGTCTTCCAGCACTACGCGCTGTTCCGCCACATGACGGTGTTCGACAACGTCGCCTTCGGCCTGCGGGTGAAGCCGCGCAAGGAGCGGCCCAGCGAGGCCGCGATCAAGAAGAAGGTTCACGAGCTGCTGAACCTGGTGCAGCTGGACTGGCTGGCCGATCGCTTTCCGCCGCAGCTCAGCGGCGGCCAGCGCCAGCGCATCGCGCTGGCCCGCGCACTGGCGGTGGAGCCGCGCGTGCTGCTGCTGGACGAGCCCTTCGGCGCGCTGGACGCGAAAGTGCGCAAGGAACTGCGCCGCTGGCTGCGCCGCCTGCACGACGAGCTGCACATCACCAGCCTCTTCGTCACCCACGACCAGGAAGAGGCGCTGGAGGTGGCCGACCGCGTGGTGCTGATGGATCACGGCAAGGTCGAGCAGGTCGGCACGCCGCAGCAGGTTTACGAACAGCCGGCCACACCCTTCGTCTACGGCTTCCTCGGCGCGGTCAACCGTTTCGAGCGCGCCGACGAGATCGCGCTGCTCGGCCAGGCCCAGCCGGCCGGCCCGGTGCAGGCCTATGCGCGGCCGCACGAGCTCGCCATCCTCACCGACCCGACCGCCCAGGGCCTGCCCGCACGCGTCGAGCGTGTGCTCAGCTTCGGCTCGGCCAGCCGCGTGGAGCTCAGCAGCGCCGACGGCCGGCCGCTGGAGGCCGAGCTCAGCCGCGAGCAGGCCGGCGCGCTGAACCTGCAGCCCGGCCAGGCGGTGCGGCTGAGCGCGCGCCGGCTGAGCCTGTTCGACCAGGCAGCCGCCTGAGCCGAGACTAGCGATGAACTTCCAGCAACTGCGCATCATCCGCGAGGCGGTGCAGCGCAACTTCAATCTCACCGAGGTGGCCGCCGCGCTGTTCACCTCGCAGTCCGGCGTCTCCAAGCACATCAAGGACCTGGAGGACGAGCTGGGCGTGGAGCTGTTCGTGCGCCGCGGCAAGCGCCTGCTGGGCCTGACCGAGCCCGGCAAGGAACTGGCGGTGATCGTCGAGCGCATGCTGCAGGACGCGCGCAACATCAAGCGCTTGGCCGACCAATTCGCCGATGCCGACAGCGGCCAGCTCACCATCGCCACCACGCACACGCAGGCGCGCTATGCGCTGCCGCAGGTGGTGGCGCGCTTCAAGGCCGCATTTCCCAAGGTGCACCTGGTGCTGCACCAGGGCAGCCCGGCGGAGATCGTCGCGATGCTGGACTCCGGCGAGGCCGACATCGGCATCGCCACCGAGGCGCTGGACAAACATCCCGCCTTCGTCACCTTCCCCTTCTACGACTGGCACCACGCGCTGGTCGTGCCGCAAGGCCATGCGCTGGCCACGCAGCGCGAGCCGATCACGATCGAGCAGCTCGCCGAGCTGCCGCTGATCACCTACCACGAGGGCTACACCGGCCGCGAGCGCATCGACGCCACCTTCGCCGCCGCGGGCCTGGCGCCGGACCTGGTGATGTCGGCGCTGGATGCCGACGTGATCAAGACCTATGTGCGCGTGGGCCTGGGCGTGGGCATCGTCGCGTCCATGGCCTTCGAGCCCGAGCGCGACACCGACCTCGCGCTGCTCGACGCCGGCCATCTCTTCGCCGGCAACACCACGCGCATCGCGCTCAAGCGCGGCCACTACCTGCGCGGCTATGCCTACCGCTTCCTGCAGGAGTGCGCGTCCGACCTCAGCGAGGAAGCGGTGAAGACGGCGCTGTCGGTCGACTGAGCGGACAGCAGCACCGACCCACGCTGCAAGGGCGGCGCGCTCTGGCAGCAAGGCTGGCCGCCGGCGGCCGCAGGTTTGCGAAGGTCCTGCAATGCAAAGCAGAACTTCTTGTTTCCCTGCCGGAGGGCAGCGGCCTAGAGTGAGCGTCATACCGATCGACTTCACTCCCAGGTCCCCATGCGATTCAATGCCCTCACACGCCGCACCTTCGCCCTGCTCGCCACCACGCTGATCGCCAGCACTGCACAGGCACAGAGCAGCCTGCTCAACGTCTCCTACGACCCGACGCGCGAGCTCTATCAAGACATCAACAAGGCCTTCATCGCGCACTGGAAGAGCAAGACCGGCGAGACGCTGGCGATCAGGCAGTCGCATGGTGGCTCGGGCAAGCAGGCCCGATCGGTGATCGACGGGCTGGAGGCCGACGTGGTGACACTGGCGTTGGCCTACGATATCGATGCCGTGCATGACAAGGCCAAGCTGATCCCGGCCGACTGGCAGAAGCGACTGCCCCACAACAGCAGCCCCTACACCTCGACCATCGTGTTCCTGGTGCGCAAGGGCAATCCGAAAGGCATCACCAACTGGCCCGACCTGGCGCGCAGCGGCGTTGACGTGGTCACGCCCAACCCCAAGACATCGGGCGGCGCGCGCTGGAACTACCTGGCAGCCTGGGCCTATGCCCTCAGCCAGCCGGGCGGCAATACCGATTCGGCCAAGGCCTTCGTCAAGCGCATCTACGCCAACACCAAGGTGCTGGATTCAGGCGCACGGGGCTCACTGACCACCTTCACCGAACGCGGCATCGGCGATGTGCTGATCTCCTGGGAGAACGAGGCCTATCTTGCCGTCAAGGAACTCGGGCCTGACAAGTTCGAGATCGTCACGCCCAGCCTGTCCATCCTCGCCGAGCCGCCAGTCACCGTGGTAGACAAGGTGGTGGACAAGCGTGGCACGCGCAAACAAGCCCAGGCCTACCTGGAATTCCTCTACACCCCCGAGGGGCAGGACCTTGCCGGGCGCCACTACTACCGCCCCAGGGATGCCAAGGCCGCCGCCAAGTACAGCAAGCAGTTCGCCCGCACCAAACTGATCACCATCGACGAAGTGTTCGGCGGATGGCGCGCCGCGCAGAAGACGCACTTCGACGACGGCGGCATCTTCGACCAGATCAGCCAGCGCTGAGATGCAAACACCTTTGCTGCGCGTCCCTGGCGGCCGGACAAGATCTGCCCCCCGCATTCGCGGGAGCCGCCAAGGATTTGCGCTGCAAATCGCTTGCTTATCGTCAAACAGCTGTCACAAACGAGATGCACAATGCAAGGCATCCGAGGCGAAACAACCGGCTGCAGATTGGGCAGAGTCCTGGAACCCGTCACCAGTGCCAAAGGATCCGTCTTGAAGCGACATCGATTACCGTCGCTTCATGTCCGGTAAGCAAGGCCGCCGCTGGGTGGCCTTTTGCTTTTGTGGCGCGGCTTCGACAGCTAGACGCTGCACTCCTTGACCGCAGCCGGCGCACGCCGCAGACTGCGCAGCTCTTTCTTCCTCAACTTCCACAGGAGACGACCATGGCCAAGACGGATATTGCCCTGCACCTCCTGTCGGCTGCTGCGCGCCTCTCTCGCCGCGCCTGAACTGAGCCAAGCCTGCCTCGCTGCCGACGGCCACTAGCCGTCGATCCCTGCCGAGCGCTGCTCTAGTCAGTTTCATCTCCCTCGCCGAGCGCCGCACCCTGCGGCCGACATCGCTTGCCATTTCGTCCTCTGTCCTGAGCTGAACAGTCAGCCGGGCGGGACGACGGTTCGACCACGCCCGTGCGCGCCATCTTTACTTCTGGCACGCGGGCCACCTCTAAGCGAAGTGAAGCTCGACATCATGCTCGACCTCGACGACCTCCCCGCCCTGCGCCAGCTGGGCCTCAACAACAGCCTGCTCGCCCGCCTGATCGAAATGCCGGAGACCACCGGCACCTGGCCGGCGCGCATCACCGAAATCCAGCGCGAACGCTGCACGCTGCTCGACGGCAAGGGCTCACGCAGCGGCCGCGTGCTGCCCGAGCTGCAGCGCGAACTCTTCGCCCGCGGCGAATCGCTCGCGGTGGGCGACTGGGTGCTCGCGGCCGAAGACGGCTGGATCCACCAGCGCGTGCCGCCGCTCAATGTGCTGTCGCGGCGCAGCCCCGAGGGCCACTGGCAGCCGCTGGTGGCCAATGTGGACACCGCGCTGCTGGTGATGGGGCTGGACCACGACTTCAAGCTCGCGCGGCTTGACCGCTACCTGCTGCTGACCCGCGCCGCCGGCGTGGCCGCCGTGGTGGTGCTGACCAAGGCCGACCTGCATGCCGACAGCAGTGCGCAGCGCCTGGCCGAGCTGCGCCAGCATCTGGCGCACAGCGCCGCGCTGGACGTGCTGGCGGTGGACGCCACGCAGCCCGCCACGCGCGAGCGGCTCGCTCCCTGGCTTGCAGAAGGCCAGACGCTGGTGCTGCTGGGCTCCAGCGGCGCGGGCAAGAGCACGCTGACCAACACGCTGTGCGGCAGCGCGCTGCAGGCCACCGGCGCGGTGCGCGAGGACGACAGCCGCGGCCGCCACACCACCACGGTGCGCTCGCTGTACCGCACGCCGGAAGGCGCCTGCATCATCGACACGCCGGGCCTGCGCGGCCTGCAGCTCGACGCCGACGAGGCCGCGCTGGCGGCGGGTTTCGACGATGTGGCGCGGCTGGCGGCGCAATGCCGCTTCCGCAACTGCACGCATGGCGACGAGCCCGGTTGCGCGGTGCGCGAGCACTTGAGCCCGCAACGCCTGCAGAGCTATCACAAGCTGCAGCGCGAAGCCCGCCATGCGCAGCAGGATCCGCGGCTGCGCCAGCAGCTGTTGGCCGAGTGGAAGCGCCGCAGCCGTGCGGCGCGCGAACGCATCGCGAGCAAGCAGGGGCGCGACCGTGACTGAGCAGCAAAGCCGCATGCGACACTGCCCCGTCACCGCTCACGCCGTGCCGCCGGGCCGGCCTCCGCCATGAAGAACAACGCCGCCTTGTCCTCACGGATCGACGCCCTGTTCGCCGAGCTCGCCGGCCGCGCCGTGCCCGGCGCCACGGTCGGCGTGCTGCGGCATGGCGAGGTGCTGCATGCCAAGGGCTACGGCATGGCCGACCTGGCGCTGGGCCAGCCGCTGAAGGCCGACAGCGTGCTGCGCATCGCCTCGGTGTCCAAGCAGTTCACCGTGGCAGCGGCGCTGCTGCTGGAGCGCGAGGGGCGGCTCTCGCGCGCCGACGATGTGCGCACGCATGTGCCTGAGCTGCCCAAGTGGGACATGCCCGGCGCGGTCGTGCGCATCGAGCACCTGATGCGCAATACCAGCGGCCTGCCCGATGTGCTGGAGCTGCTGCGCCTGGGCGGCGTGGGGCTGGACCTGCGCGTCGACCGCGCCACGCTGCTGGCCGCGATGGCGCGCAACCACCATCTGAACTTCGCGCCGGGCAGCCAGTTCCTCTACTGCAACAGCGGCTTCGCGCTGCTCGGCCTGATCGTCGAGCGCATCGCCGGATGCTCGCTGGGCGAGCTGCTGCAGCAGCGCTTCTTCGTGCCGCTGGCGATGCGCCAGACGCGCATGCTGGTGGAAAGCGACCTGCCGCTGCCGCGCCTGGCGTCGCCCTATCTCCCTGATGGCGAGGGCGCCTGGCGCCGCGCCCAACATGGCTTCGAGCATGGCGGCGAAGGCGGCCTGGTCTCCAGCGTCAACGACCTGCTGCAATGGGCCGGCCATCTGCTGCGCCCCGCACCGGGCGTGGCCGATGTGGCTGCGGCGCTGATGGAAGCTGCGCCGCTGACCGGCGGCGAAGCCTCGCCCTATGCGCGCGGGCTGGAGCGCAGCACGCTGGAAGGCCTGGCCTGCATCGGCCACGGCGGGCTGTGGCCCGGCTACCGCACTGAGTTCCTGTTCGTGCCCGAGCGCGAGCTGGCGGTGGTCGTCATCACGAACGACGGCGGCCACAACCCCTACAAGACCGCTCGCGACATCGCCCGGCTGGTGCTCGATCTGCCGCCGCTGCCGAGCGTCGCGCCCGATCCGGCACTGGCCGGTCGCTGGTTTGACGCCGCCTCGGGCCAGCTGCTGGAGCTGGCCATCCCCGGCGGCAAGCGCCTGATGGCGCAGCAGTGGGGCGTCAGCTACGAGCTCGCCCAGCAAGCTGCGACGCCGGGCCTGTGGCAGCCGCTGCGCGGCGCCTACGAGCAGCAGATTCATGATGGCCTCGACGCGCAGGGCCGCCTGCTGCTCGGCGGCGCACGCGGCCAGACTGTGGCACTGCAGCGCCTGCCTGACGCTCGCCCCCCACTGCCCGATGGGCTGGCAGCGGGCGATGCTTTTTTCAGCGCCGACATCGCCACGCGCTGGACCCTCGTGAACGGAGAGTCGGCCGGCAGCCTGGCCGTGCAGGTCGACGGCCCGCTGCTCAAGCCGCTGCAGCGCTGGCCGCTGCTGGGCCTGCAGGGCGACTGCATCGAGCTGCTCAGCCCCGGCTACTGGATGCAGGGCCGCCAGCTGTTGCGCCTGGAGCGCGATGCCCAGGGCCGCGTGCAGGCGCTGGTGGTGGACAGTGCGCGCACCAAGGGGCTGCGCTTCACGCGCGTCGGCTGAGAATGCCGGCGTAAGAGAAGGTGCCCTCGCGGGTTGAAGCCTATGCAGAAGAACAAGCACCACGAACGAACACGACGCCACCGCGCCATGAGCCCAGCTTCCACCGCCCTCGCCTCCGCCGACGCTCGCCACCACCCCTGCTGTCTGCCGCTCGCAAGCCTGCTCGCCGCCTGCGGCCTGCTGACTCATCTATCGGCCCAGGCGCAGACCGCTGATGCGCCCGCCGCGCCTTCGGCCGCCGCCAGCGCGCCCGCCGCGCAGCAGCAGCGCAAGCCGGCCACGCCGCCGGCACCGGCCGCCAAAACCGCGACGCCCCCGGCCGAGCAGCTCGAGCGCGTCGAGGTCAGCGGCGGCGCCAGCGATACCTCGCTGCGCCGCGCGTCCACCGCGTCGAAGATCGTCGTCGGTCGTGAGGAGATCGAGCGCTTCGGCGATTCCAGCGTCGCCGAGGTGCTCAAGCGCCTGCCCGGCGTCACCACCGGTGGCCGGCCCGGCCGCGGCGGCGGGCCGCGCATGCGCGGCATGGGCGCCGGCTACACGCAGGTGCTGGTCAACGGCGAGCGCATGCCGGCCGGCTTCTCGCTGGACGACCTGCCGCCCGAGCAGGTCGATCGCATCGAGGTGATGCGCGCGCCCACCGCCGAGTTCGGCGCCCGTGCAGTGGCCGGCACCATCAACATCGTGCTGCGCGAGGCGCTGGTCAAGCGCAACAACGACCTGCGCGTCGGCCTCGCGCACGAGAACGGCGTCAACAGCCCCGACTTCAGCTGGACGCGCAACGACACGCTGGCCGAGGACGGCAACGGCGCCTACACGCTGACCGTGGTGGCCAACGACCGCCGACGCCGCGACGACATCGATATCCGTACCACCACGCTGAGACTGGACACGCAGGAAAGCAGCAGCTTCCAGCAGAGCGGCGTCAGCGAGAACGAGCGCCAGAGCCTGAATGTCAACGCGCGCATCCAGTGGCGCCTGGGCGGCGGCGACAGCCTCAACCTGATGCCCATCCTGGTGGCGGCCAAAGGCAGCAACAGCAGCCAGTTCAGCCAGGTGCCGACGCGCGACTACGACTTCGTGCAGACCAGCGGCGACGGCCAGTTCCGCATGGCGCGCCTGAACGGCCAGTGGAACAAGCGCATCGCCGACAGCACCCGCTTCGAGCTGCGCGGCGGCCTGGGTCAGGCCAAGCTGGACAGCAACTCACTGCGCCAGGAATACCTCGGCCAGCCCGGCGCGTTGATGCCCTCGCACCGCCAGGACGACACCACCAACAGCCTGGACCGCAGCTGGAGCAGCATCGCCAAGCTCTCGCACCAGATGGACAACAGCGGCGAGCATAGCCTGGTCGGCGGCCTGGAGGCCGAGGGCGTGAAGCGCGACCAGACGCGCATCAGCCTGCTCGACGGCCAGCCGCGCGCCGAGCTGGCCGACTTCGGCGACAACCTGCAGGCCTCGACGCTGCGCCTGGCCGCCTATGCGCAGGACGAGTTCCAGCTCAGCAAGCAATGGTCCGCCTATGCCGGCCTGCGCTGGGAAGGCATACGCACCGAGAGCAGCGCGCTGGCCTACCAGGTTCGCAATACCTCCAGCGTGTGGACGCCGCTGCTGCATACCGTCTGGAAGCTCGACGAGAAGAGCCGCGACCAGATCCGCGTCAGCCTGACGCGCAGCTACCGCGCGCCCGATGTGCAGGCCCTGATCGCCAAGCCCAGCATCAACGCGCAGTACCAGCTCGATCCCGAGACCGGCAGCTACCCCGACCGCGCCGGCAACCCCGATCTCAAGCCCGAGATGGCCACCGGCATCGACATCGCCTTCGAGCGCTATCTCAGCAAGGGTGGCGTGCTCAGCGTCAGCGGCTTCGCGCGGCGCATCAAGGACCTGATCCGCAACGTCACCGCGCTGGAGACGGTCAGCTGGTCCGACACGCCGCGCTGGGTGCAGCGCCCGCGCAATATCGGCGAGGCGACGACGATGGGCATCGAGCTGGAAGCGAAATTCCGCCTCGACGAGTTCATAGACGGCGCGCTGCCGGTCTCGGTGCGCAGCAATCTGAGCCTGTTCCGCTCCTCGGTGGACGGCATTCCCGGCCCCAACAACCGCCTGGACGCGCAGCCCAAGGGCACGGCCAACCTGGGCGCCGACTACCGCCTGCGCAGCATGCCGCTGAGCCTGGGCGGCAGCATCAACTTCACGCCCGCGACCACCATCCAGCAGACCGTGCTGCTGGAGAGCAAGAGCACGCGCAAGCAGGTGATCGATGCCTATGCGCTGTGGAGCTTCAACCGCGACGTCGCACTACGCCTGACTGCCAGCAACCTCGGCCCGCTGGACTACACGACGACCAACACCATCAGCACCACGCGCTTGCTGACCAGCACCGAAACCGCAGGGCGGACCTTCACCAACTGGCAGGCGCGGCTGGAGATCAAGCTCTGAGTGCTAGCGGCGCAGCCAGGCCGCTGCGCCTTCGCCCGCGACCACACCGCTGGCCATGCTGGCAGTGAGCAAGTAGCCGCCGGTGGGCGCTTCCCAGTCGAGCATCTCGCCGGCGCAGAACACGCCGGACATGGCCTTGAGCATCAGCGCCTGGTCCAGCTCGTCCAGGCACACGCCGCCGGCGGTGCTGATCGCCTCGGCCACCGGCCGCGGCGCGGAGAGCTGAAGCGGCAGCCGCTTGAGCGTACGCGCCAGCGTTGCCGCGTCGTCGTATTCGTCCTTGCTGAGCACCTCGCGCAGCAGCGCGGCTTTCAGGCCCTCGATGCCCAGCCGACTCTTCAGGTGCGTGGCCATCGAGCGGCTGCCGCGCGGGCGCGCCACCTCGGCCAGCACCTGGGCCTCGCTGCGCGCAGGCAGCAGATCGAGGTGGATCAGCGCACTGCCCTCGTCGGCAATCTCCTCGCGCAGCAGGCTGGACGCGGCATAGACCAGCGAACCCTCGATGCCGCTGGCGGTGATGACGAACTCGCCCTGGCGCGCGAAGCTGCGCCCGCTGCGCTTCGCCTCGAAATGCAGCGCCACCGGCTTGACCGGCAGGCCGGCGAAGCGCTCGCGGAAGAACGGCGTCCAGCCCGGCTCGGCGGCATCGGCGCGGCGCAGGCCGAGGTCGAAGCCGCAGTTGGCCGGGCGCAGGCCGGCGATGCGCACACCGCGCGAGCTCAAGAGCGGCACCCAGCCGGCATTGGAGCCCAGCTGCGGCCACGAGGCCCCGCCCAGCGCAAGCACGACGGCATCCGCCGCAGCGACGACCTCCTGGCCCTGGTGCGAAAACAGCAGGTTCTCGCGCGACTCGCTCCAGCCCATCCAGTGGTGGCGCATATGAAAGCGAACACCGGAGCCGCGCAGCCGCGCCAGCCAGGCCCGCAGCAGCGGCGCGGCCTTCATGTCGGTCGGGAACACGCGGCCCGATGTGCCGACGAAGGTTTCCACGCCCAGCTCCCGCGACCAGGCACGCAGAGCCTGGGCATCGAAACGGTCCAGCCACCGCCCCACCTCGGCGCAGCGTTCGCCGCGGCCGGTGATGAATCGATCGACGAAGTCGGCCTTGGGCTCAGCGTGGGTCAGATTGAGCCCGCCCTTGCCGGCGAGCAGGAACTTGCGCCCCACCGAGGCCATGGCGTCATAGACGTCGACCTCGCAGCCGGCGGCGCGCAACCGCTCGGCCGCCATCAGCCCGGCCGGGCCGCCACCGATGACCGCGGCTCTGGCTGGTGTGGGGACAGGGTCGGACATCGGGGACTGCTCTTGCGGTTTCGGGGCGCGCCAGTGTGCCAGAAGCCGCCGCGCCTCAGGCAGCGACGCCGAGTTCGCTGAGCAAGTAGCGCTTGAAGGCCTCGGCGATCGGCGAGAGCTGCTTGCCACGTGGCACCACCAGGTACCAGCTGTTGGCGATCGGGAAGCCCTCCACCGGCAGCTCCACCAGATTGCCCGGCGCCATATGAGTCAGGGCCAGGCGGCTCAGGATAGCCACCCCCAGACCGGCAGCCACAGCCTCCTTGATGGCCTCGTTGCTGGCGATGGTGATCGGATTGTCCAGGCGCAGGCCATGGGCCTCGCAGTGCCGCTCGATCGCATGGCGGGTGCCAGAGCCCGGCTCGCGCATCAGCCAGCGCTCGCCGGCCAGCGCCTCCCAGCGTATGCGCTTGCGTCCGGCCAGCGGGTGCTCGCTCGGGGCGATCACCACCAGCGGGTTCTCGGTCAGCAGGGTCAGCTCGATGTCGAGCTCGCGGGGCGGATGGCTGAAGACATAGAGATCGTCGAGGTTGTCCTGCAGCCGCCGCCGTATCTCGGCGCGGTTGCCCACCTGGAACTCGACCTGCACCTGCGGATGGGCCTTGCAGAAAGGTCCCAGCAGCGCAGGCACCAGGTACTTGGCCGTGGTCACCACGCCAAGCCGCAACCGCCCGACGGACAGCCCGGCGCGCTGGGCCAGCCGCATCTCCAGGCGGTCCAGCACGTCGAACAGTTCGCGGCAGGTGGTCAGCAATTCCTCGCCGACGTCGGTGAGATAGAGCTGCTTGCCGATCTGCTCGAACAGCTGCGCATCCAGTGCCTGCGCCAGCCGCGTCAGTTGGGTGGACACCGTCGGCTGGGCCAGGTGCAGCACGCGGGCGGCATCGGTGACGCTCAGCCGCTCAGCCACCTCGCGGAAAACCTCGAGCTGCCTGAACGTCGCCTGTCGGGTGTGAAGCCGCTTACGCATAGCCAATCGTAGATTGAAGTCTCAATCAAAATCTATTTTTACAGATTCATCGGAACTTTCAGAATCCGCCCCGTCGCCGCACAACGGCTCTTCCGACTGAAAAGGTTCCACCCATGAACAAGACCCCCATCACCGTGGCCTACGGCGACGGCATCGGCCCCGAAATCATGCGCGCCACGCTGCGCATGCTCGATGCGGCGGGCGCGCAGCTGGCACCAGAAGTCATCGAGATCGGCGAGAAGGTCTACCTGGCCGGCAACAGCAGCGGCATCGGCTCGGCCGCCTGGGAGTCGCTGCGCCGCACGCGTGTCTTCCTGAAAGCGCCGATCACCACGCCACAAGGCAGCGGCTACAAGAGCCTGAACGTCAGCACCCGCAAGGCCCTGGGCCTGTATGCCAATGTGCGGCCCTGCATCGCCTACGCGCCCTTCGTGCAGACGCGGCATCCGGCGATGGATCTGGTGATCGTGCGCGAGAACGAGGAAGACCTCTACGCGGGCATCGAGCACCGCCAGACTGACGAGGTCTACCAGTGCCTGAAGCTGATCACCAGGCCGGGCTGCGAGCGCATCGTCCGCTATGCCTTCGAGTACGCGCGCCGCCAGGGCCGCAAGCGCGTCACCTGCTTCGTGAAGGACAACATCATGAAGCTCACCGATGGCCTGTTCCATCGCGTGTTCGACGAGATCGGCGCCGAGTACCCGGACATCGCGCGCGACAGCATGATCGTGGACATCGGTGCCGCGCGCCTGGCCGACACGCCCGAGCGCTTCGATGTGATCGTGATGCCCAATCTCTACGGCGACATCCTCTCCGATGTCGCGGCGCAGATCGCCGGCTCGGTGGGCATGGCCGGCTCCGCCAATATCGGCGACCAGTGCGCAATGTTCGAGGCCATCCATGGCTCGGCTCCCGACATCGCCGGCCAGGACCTGGCCAACCCCTCGGGCCTGCTGAGCGGCGCCATCCAGATGCTGCTGCACATCGGCCAGGCCGACGTAGCCGAGCGCCTGCACAACGCCTGGCTGCGCACGCTGGAGGAAGGGCTGCACACCGCCGACATCTATCGCGAGGGGCAGAGCTACCAGCGCCTGGGCACCCAGGCCTTCGCCGACGCCGTGATCGCCCGCCTGGGCAAGAAGCCCGAGGTGCTGAAGGCGGTGCGCTACGCCGCGCAGCCGCCGATGCAACTGCCTGCGCCGGTGCGCCAGGCCCCGCTGGACAAGCAGCTGGTGGGCGTGGACGTGTTCCTGCAATGGTGCGCAGGCAGCCCCGAGCAGCTGGGCCCGCAACTGAAGGCGCTGGCCGCTCCGTCGCTGCCGCTGCAGCTGATCACCAACCGCGGCGTCAAGGTCTGGCCCCAGGGCTTCCCGGAGACCTTCTGCGTCGACCACTGGCGCTGCCGCTTCACCGCGACCTCTGGCGGGCTGGACTTCAAGGAGGTGCTGTCGCTGCAAGAGCGGCTGCATGCCCAGGGCTTCGATGTGGTGAAGACCGAGAACCTCTACACCTTCGACGGCGCGCCCGGCTACGCCGCGGTGCACGGATGAGCCACGCGAACCGGCTGGCCCTGCTGACCCGCCACGGCAAGGCCGCCGTGCTGGGCGGCGTTGCCGAGGAGCTGGGCGTCGCGCTGCAGCTCGTCGATGGCTTCGACACCGACAGCCTGGGCACCTTCACGATGGAACGGCCGCGTCAAGGCAGCCAGTTCGACGCCGCGCTGACCAAGGCGCGGCTGGCCTGCGGACTCTCGGGTTGCCGCTGGGGCCTGGGCAGCGAAGGCAGCTTCGGACCGGATCCCTATCTGGCCCAGGTGCCCTGGGGCATTGAGCTGCTGGTGCTGCACGACGCGCAGACCAACAGCCAGGTCCATGCGGTCGCCCAGGGGCCGGCTCCGGCCTACCGTCAGGCCGGCGTCGGCAGCCTGGACGCCGCGCTCGCCTTCGCCAGCGAGATCGGCTTTCCCGCGCAGGGCCTGATCATCGGCAGGCCAGACGAGCCTTGGTTCGACAAGGACGCGTGCGGGCTGGCGCAGCTCAGGCAGCGGGCTGAACAGGCCCTGCAGCACGGCGAGCTCTGGCTGGAGACCGATATGCGCGCGCACCGCAACCCCAGCCGCATGGCGATGATTGCGCAGGCCGGCGAGGCGCTGGTGCAAAGGCTGCGCGAACGCTGTCCGCGCTGCGAAGCCAGAGGCTGGGGGCCGGTGGGGCTGATCACCGGCGCACGCTGCGACTGCTGCGGCCACGAGACGACGGCAGCGCGGGCACAGCGCCTGCAGTGCCCGGTCTGCCGCCACGAGGAAGAATGGCCGCTGCGCGAGACCGTGCCGGCCGCGCGCTGCGAGCTGTGCAACCCATGAGGCCGACAGGCCTCAGTCGCCTTTGAGCAGCGCCTTGATCTGCTCGCCCAGCTCGGGCTTGTCCGCAAAAGGGCTGGTCGGGTTGCGCAGCTGCAGCACGTCTTCCATGCGCGTCTGCACGCCGGACAGCACCTTGGGATGGCTGAAGATGTAGAACTGCTCGCGGTCCATCGCATCGAAGACCATCGCCGCCACCTCGGCCGCAGTGACCTTGCCCGACGACACGGCCTTGTCGCTCATCATCTGCGAGACCAGCTGGCTCTTGGTCGGCTTGTCGGCCGCCAGCTCACCGGGGCGGTTGCGATGGCTCTGCGAGATGCCGGTGGGCACGAAGAAGGGGCACAGCACCGAGCAGCGGATCTGCTCGGTGACCAGGGCCAGGTCTTGATGGAGCGTTTCGCTCAAGGACACCACCGCGTGCTTGGAGACGTTGTACACGCCCATGTTCGGCGCATTGACCATGCCGGCCATCGAGGCGGTGTTGACGATGTGGCCCTGGTAGGACGGGTCGGCCTTGGCCGCCGCCAGCATCATCGGCGTGAACAGGCGCACGCCGTGCACCACGCCCATCAGGTTGACGCCGAGCACCCACTCCCAATCCTTGAGCGAGTTCTCCCAGATCAGCCCACCGCCGCCCACGCCAGCGTTGTTGAAGACGAAGTGCGGCGCACCGAAGCGCTGCTGCACTGCGTCGGCCAGCGCCTGCATCTGCTCGGCCTTCGCGACATCGACGCGGCGCGCCAGCACCTCGCTGCCGGCGAACTCGGCCGCAGCCTTGTCCAGCGCGTCCTGCTGCACGTCCACCAGCACCAGCTTCATGCCGCGCGCGGCGGCGATGCGCGCCACCTCCAGGCCGAAGCCGGAACCGGCGCCAGTGATCACGGCCACGCTGCCTTCGTAGTTCTTCATGGTGTCGCTTGTCTTTGCATATCGATGTGGGGAATGCCATCCTCGTCGTAGACGGCCGAGGTGGGCCGGAAGCCGAGGCTGGCATAGAAGCCCTGCAGATGCGCCTGCGCGCTGAGCCTGATCGGCTGCGCCGGCCAGCGCTGCGCGCATTCCGCGATGGCGCAATGCATCAGCGCCCTGCCCTGGCCGGCGCCGCGCGCCGCCGGTGCGGTGAGCACGCGGCCGATCTTCGGCCCGTCCGGCGTCGGGATCAGCCGCGCGCAGGCGAGCAGCTCGCCCTGCGCGTCGCGGCCCAGCAGGTGCAATGCATCGAGGTCCTGCCCGTCCGGGTCCAGGTAGATGCAGCGCTGTTCGACGACGAAAACCTCGCTGCGCAGCTTCAGCAGCGCGTAGAGCTCACGCGCGCTCAGCTCATCGAGCGCGTGGCAGGTCCAGGCGAGGTCCGCCATCGGCGCCTCAGATCAGCTTGACCAGCTGCTTGCCGAAGTTCTTGCCCTTGAGCAGCCCCAGGAAGGCCTCGGGCGCGGCGGCGATGCCGTCGGCCACGCTCTCGCGGAACTTGAGCTTGCCGGTGGCGACCAGCGTGCCCAGTTCCTTCAGCGCCTCGGGCCACACCTCCATGTGCTCGGAGACGATGAAGCCCTCGACCTTCATGCGGTTCACCAGGATCAGCTGCGGCGCCATCATCGGGATGGGCTCGCCGTTGTAGCCGGCGATCATGCCGCACATCGCCACACGGCTGAAGGCATTGGCGCGCAGCATCACTGCGTCGAGGATCATGCCGCCGACGTTCTCGAAGTGGCCGTCGATGCCGTTCGGGCAGGCGGCCTTCAGCGCGGCCGACAGGCTCTTCAGGTCCTTGTGCTCCTTGTAGTCGATGCAGGCGTCGAAGCCCAGTTCCTCGACCACGTAACGGCACTTGTCAGGTCCGCCGGCGATGCCCACCGCGCGCGCGCCGCGCGCCTTGGCCAGCTGCCCCACCGCGCCGCCCACAGCGCCGCTGGCGGCGCTGACCACCACGGTCTCGCCAGCCTTGGGGGCAATGATCTTCACCAGGCCGTACCAGGCGGTGACGCCGGGCATGCCCACCGCACCCAGATAGGCCGACAGCGGCACATGGGTGGTGTCGACCTTCTGCAGCACGCCGCGCTGGCTGGCATCGACCAGCTGGTATTCCTGCCAGCCGCCCATGCCGACAACCTTGTCGCCGGCCTTGAAGTTGGCGTTCTTGGACTCGACCACCTCGCCCACCGTGCCGCCGATCATCACGGCGTTCAGCGGCTGCGGGTCGGCATAGCTCTTGGACTCGCTCATGCGGCCGCGCATATAGGGGTCGAGGCTGAGGTAGTGGTTGCGCACCAGCACCTGGCCCTCGGCCAGCGCCGGCACCGGCGCCTCCACGAGCTTGAAGTTGTCGACGGTCGGCTCGGCCACCGGGCGCGAGACGAGATGGATCTGACGGTTGATCAGTTGGCTCATGAAGCAGTCTCCTAGTGAGGACTGCGCGATTGAAGCACGAGCCCGGCCGCCCTGGCCGTCTCATGGGCGACAAAAAAGCACGATCGTTCGATTTGCATGGCCTGTGAATTCCTGCACGGCTGGCTGTCCCGGTTGGCCCCGGACTTGCTGATTCCAGCGACAGGGAAAGCCCGGAGGCCTGAGGGGGCCAATGGGCAGGCGGCGCCAAGCCGCATCTCGACATGCCATCAGTCATTCATCTTTGCAGGAGGAGTAACGCCATGCACTTGTCCAACTACCGCACCGCCGTCAAGCTCGTAGGTGCCTTCGTCCTCGTCGCGCTGATCGGCGCGGCGATGGGCGCCATCTCCATCCTCAACATGAAGCGCCTGGCCGATGCCGACAGCCGGCTCTACGAGCAGCAGCTGATGGGTGTTTCGCTGGTCAAGGAAGCCAACATCAAGCGCCTGCAAGGCGTGGTCGCGCTGCGCGACGCGGTCATCGCCACCAGCGGCAAGGAGCGCGACGATGCGCTGAAGCGGCTCAAGGAGGCGCGCACCAGCACTGCGCAGCTGCTGCGCCAGGCTGAGGAGCTGATGCACGGGGATGAGGCGGCCGAGCAGCAGCTCGCCGAGCTGCGCGAGGCCCTGAAGGCCGACAGCAGCGCCACCGAGACGCTGATCGAGCAGATCAGCGTCTCGGACCTCATCACGTCCACCGAGGCACTGCGCCAGATGAAGGAAGACCAGGTGCCGCAGAGCATCAAGCTGGGCGCGGCGATGAGCAAGATGTCCAGCCTCAGTGAGGAACACGCCGGCAGCGTGGCTCAGGCCAACGGCGAGCTCTACGCGAGCTCGCGCAATCTGACGCTGGCGCTGATCGTGATCGGCGCGCTGGTCGGCGTGGCGCTGGGCCTGGGCATCAGCCGCCATGTCACCCGGCCGCTGGCCAAGGCCGTTGCTGCCGCACAGCGCATGGCCGAGGGCGATATGAGCGAGGCGCTGAAGGTGCACGGCCGCGACGAGGTGGCGCAGCTGCTGCGCGCGCTGGAAGCGATGCGCGCGCAGCTGCAGAAGCTGGTCGCCCAGGTGCGCGAGAACTCCGAGACCGTGGCCACCGCCAGCGTGGAGATCGCCCACGGCAATGCCGACCTCAGCCAGCGCACCGAAGAACAGGCCAGCGCGCTGCAGCAGACCGCCGCGACGATGGAGCAGCTCGGCGCCACCGTGACGCACAACGCCGACAGCGCGCAGCAGGCCAACCAGCTGGCGCTGGGCGCCTCGCAGGTGGCGCAGCGCGGCGGCGAGGTGGTGGCCGACGTGGTGCGCACGATGCGCGACATCAACCAGAGCTCGCAACGCATCGCCGACATCATCGGCGTGATCGACGGCATCGCCTTCCAGACCAATATCCTGGCGCTGAACGCTGCCGTCGAGGCCGCGCGTGCTGGCGAGCAGGGCCGCGGCTTCGCCGTCGTCGCGTCCGAGGTGCGCAGCCTGGCGCAGCGCTCAGCGGCGGCGGCACGCGAGATCAAGGAACTGATCAGCAGCAGCGTCGAGCGCGTCGAGCAGGGCAGCAGCCTCGTCGACGAGGCCGGCCGTACGATGGACGAGGTGGTCACCGCGATCCGCCGCGTCACCGACATCGTTGGCGAAATCAGCGAGGCCAGCCGCGAGCAGAGCAGCGGGGTGGCCCAGGTCGGCGACGCGATCGCGCAGATGGACAAGGTCACGCAGCAGAACGCCGCGCTGGTCGAGCAGAGTGCCGCGTCGGCGGAGAGTCTGAAGCAGCGCGCCGAGCAGCTGGTGCGCACGGTGGCCGTGTTCCGGCTGGCCCAGGTGTGAGCACCAGGGCCGCCCGGCGCGGCGTTACCCGTCGGTCGGCAGCTGCAGGTTCTTCAGCTTGCGCTCGCCGGCGGGCAGCGCCTTCAGGTATTTGAAGGTACCGGTGGCGTGCGCCACCAGGCGCTGCTGCGCATCGAATACTGAGGCTTCGCAGAAGGCCATCGTCGCCGAGCGGTGCAGCAGCTTGCCCTCGGCGCGCAGCACACCCTCACCGGGGCGCATGAAGCTGGTCTTCATCTCGATGGTCACGACGCCGGGGCCGTAGTTGGGCTGGTCGGCATGGATGCTGCGTGCCGCGAAGGCCATGGTCACGTCCAGCAGCGTCATGATCACGCCGCCATGCACCACATCGAAGGAGTTGTGATGCTGCTCGGTCGCGTCCAGGCGCAGCTCGGCGCTGCCATGACCCACGCCATGCAACTCCAGCCCCAGCTTCTCGACGAAAGGGATGCGCACCGGGAACTTCATCGGGGGTGCGCTCTTCTTCGTCATCGGGTCAGGCTCCGTGAATTGCCGAAACCCCGCCGTCGACGGCGAGGATCTGGCCGGTGATGTGCTTGCCGGCGCGCGACGCGAACAGCAGCGCGGCGCCCTTGAGGTCTTCATCGTCGCCCAGGCGATTCAGCGGCGCCTTGGCGGCCATATTGTCGGCGCCCAGCGTGGCGAGCAGACCCTTGGTCATCTTGCTGGGGAAGAAGCCCGGCGCCAGTGCGTTGACGGTGATGCCGTAGCCGCCCCACTCGCCGGCCAGCGCGCGGGTGAAGTTCACCGCCGCGCCCTTGCTGGTGTTGTAGGCAATGGTCTTCATCTCCGGCGTGTTGCCGGCCAGACCGGCGATCGAGGCCACGTTGATGATGCGGCCGTAGCGGCGCGGGATCATGCTCTGCCGCGCAGCTTCCTGGCTCATCACGAAGAGGCTGCGGATGTTCAGGTTCATCACCTTGTCCCAGGCCTCGACCGGGTGCTCCTCGGCCGGCGCACCCCAGGTGGCGCCGGCGTTGTTGACGAGGATGTCGATCTGGCCGAGGCGCTCCATGGTCTGGCTGACGATGCCGCGGGCCTGTACCTCGTCGGCCGCATCGGCGGCGATCCAGCGCGCGTCGATGCCGCGCTCTTGCAGCGAGGCCACGGCCTCCTCCAGATCGGCCGCCTTGCGCGAGCTGAGCATGATCTTCGCGCCGGCATCGCCCAGCGCCTCGGCGATCTGCAGGCCCAGGCCGCGCGAGCCGCCGGTGACCAGGGCCACCTGGCCGCGCAGGTCGAAGAGTTCCATCACGTTCTGGCGAGCTTGTTCAGTCATTGTCTTGTCTCCAATTCAGTCGGTAGAAATCGCTTCGTTCAAGGCCAGCGCGAGCGCAGCACGATCAGCACCACGCCGCCTGCTGCTGCCGTCAGCCCCTTGCCGATCAGCAGCCAGCCGAGCAGTTCGTCGCCACCCTCCAGCACGAACAGCCCCAGCGAGGCGGCGAGCAGACCGCCGTAGATGAACACCCAGACCAGGCGCTCGATCCATTGCAGTGCGCGCTTGTTCATCGCGGTGCGCCCTGTGGTTCAGAGCCAGGCGTCCTGCACCTCGCGGCACAGCGGCTCGCGCCGCTCCACCACCGCGAGCCAGGCGGCTATCTTGGGCAACTCGTAGGCGTAGAAGTAGCGCAGCGCAGCGCGCTTGCCCTGCGCGAAGGCATCGTCGCGCGCGCCCACGGCCAGCGCCAGGTCCAGCCACAGCCAGGCCAGCACCGTGTGGCCGAAGGCCTGCAGATAGGGCGTGGCATTGGCCAGCGCCTCTTCCGGCTGACCGGTCGACCAGGCGCCCTGCGTGGCGCGGCCGACCTGGGCCAGCGCAGCGCCCAGCTGCTTGGCCTGCTCTGCCAGCTCGGGCCGGGCCAGCGCGGCACGGATCGTCTTCTCGATGCGCGCGGCCAGCACCGCCAGCGAGCGGCCCTGGTCCATCACCACCTTGCGGCCCAGCAGGTCCAGGCCCTGGATGCCGTGCGTGCCCTCGTGGATCATGTTCAGGCGGTTGTCGCGCCAGTACTGCTCCACCGGGAAGTCGCGCGTGTAGCCGTAGCCGCCCAGCACCTGGATGGCCAGCGAGTTGGCTTCCAGACACCACTCGCTGGGCCAGCTCTTCGCGATCGGGATCAGCACGTCCAGCAGCGCCTTCGCCTCGGCCACGGCCTCGGCATCGCCGGTGTGCTGCTCGTCGACCAGACGGGCGCATAACAGTTCAAGTGCCAGCCCACCTTCGACATAGCTCTTCTGCGCCAGCAGCATGCGCTTCACATCGGCATGCTCGACGATGGGACGCTGCGGCGACGCGGCGTCCTTGCCCGCGGCCGTCATCGGCCGGCCCTGCGGACGCTGGCGCGCGTACTCGAGGCTGGCCTCGTAGCCCGCATAACCGAGCATCACCGCGCCCAGGCCCACGCCGATGCGCGCCTCGTTCATCATGTGGAACATGCACTTCAGGCCTTCGCCGGGCTTGCCGACCAGATAGCCCACCGCACCCGCCTTGCCACCCGGCTTGAACTTGCCCTCGCCGAAATTCAGCAGCGTGTTGGTCGTGCCGCGATAGCCCAGCTTGTGGTTCAGGCCGGCCAGCGAGACGTCGTTGCGCTCGCCGGTGAGCTGGCCCTTCGTGTCCACCAGCTTCTTGGGCACGATGAACAGCGAGATGCCCTTGGTGCCGGGAATAGTCTTGCCGTCCGGCCCTGGGATCTTGGCCAGCACCAGATGCACGATGTTCTCGGTGATCTCGTGCTCGCCGCCCGAGATCCACATCTTGTTGCCCTTGAGGCGATAACGCGGGCCCAACGCGTCCTGCTCGAAGCCTTCACCGTCCGGCTCGGCACGCGTCGCGATGTCCGACAGCGACGAACCTGCCTGCGGCTCCGACAGGCACATGGTGCCGAACCAGCGGCCGGCGAACTCGTTCTTGGCGAAGACCTCGCGCTGCAACTCGGTGCCATGCGCCATCAGCAGGCTGGCGTTGCCGCTAGTGAGCATCGCGTAGCCGCCCATCGCGACGCTGGCCTTGCTGAAAAAGGCGTTCGCGGCCATCTCGATCACGCAGGGCAGCTGCATGCCGCCCACCTCGTAATCCTGCGCGGCGGCCAGCATGCCCGACTCGACATAGGCGGCCATCGCGTCATGTGTGGGCTGCGGCAGGTGCACGCGTTCACCATCGAAATGCGGCTCCTGCGTGTCGGCCAGGCGGTTGAATGGCGCGAACTTCTCGCGGGCGATCTTCTCGCAGGTGTCCAGCACCGCGCCGAAGGTCTCGCGCGAATGCTCGGCAAAGCGCTCGCGGCTGCACAGGTCTTGCACCTTCAGCCAGTCGTCGAGCAGGAATTCCAGGGTCTGGCGCATCGCGCCCTCCTTCGTGTTCGTTGAAATCAGCGGCGCGCGGTCAGGGCCATCGTGCCCGAGGCCTTGACGCAGAGCTGGCGCTCGCCGGCGGCGTCGATCGCGTAGACCTCGGCCTCGGTGAAGCTCAGCTGCCGGCCGGGCTTGATCACCCAGGCCTCGCAGAAGAGCCGCTCGCCGCGCGCACCGCGCAGCAGATTGATCTTGAATTCGGCCGTCAGCACCCAGACCTCGTCCGAGGCCAGGGTCTGCGCCGCCGTGCCCATCGTGTGGTCGGCCAGCGCGGCCATCACGCCGGCATGGACGACGCCGGTGTGCTGCAGATGGCGCGGCTGCAGCACGATCTCGGTGCGCACCCGGCCGGGCTCGCCGCCGAGCACGTCCACGCCCAGGTCCACCATGAAGGGCGTGTTGGTGATGAAGCGGCGCAGCGAGTCGATGTCGGTCTGCATGGTGGCGCCTCCCGCGTGCCGGCCTCAGCGGGCCAGGCCGAAATCGCGCAGCGCGGCTTCGGCAATCGGGCCGCCCCACTCCTGCACGAAGTGGCCGGCCTCGGCCACTTCCAGCGGCGGCGGGCAGCCGCGGATCAGGCGGTGCAGCGACTGCATCGCCGGCGGGCCCAGCACCGGGTCCTGCATGCCGATGGCCATCAAGCTCTTGCCCTGCCAGCGCTCGCGCCAGAAGGCCGCGGCCTCGCGGCTGATCGCCACGCCGGGCGCGTCCGGCCCATCAGGCACCAGGTTCGGAAAGGCACGCACGCCGGCCTTGTAGCGGGCGTCCGGGAACGGCGCGTCGTAGGCCGCCGCCTCGGCATCGCTGAGCACCGGCGTGCCGCGCTTGAGCAGCTTGCCCACCGCCAGATCGGGCTGGCTGTTGTTGTAGGCCCGCCATTGGCGGAAGCCTTCGGTCACCTGGCCCAGCCCCAGGCCGGTGTTCATCACCAGCAGGTAGTCGTAGCGCTGCGGCGCGGCCACCGGCAGCGTCAGGCCCAGCAAGCCGCCCCAGTCCTGCACGACCAGCAGCACATGCTGCAGGTCCAGCTGCTCGACCAGGCCGAGCAGGCTGTCGCGATGGCGCTCGAAGCTGTACCAGCCTTGGTCCGCCGGCTTGTCCGAGCGACCGAAGCCGAACAGATCGGGCACCACGACGCGCAGGCCCGCCGCGGTGAAGACCGGCAGCATCTTGCGGTACAGATAGCCCCAGCTCGGCTGGCCATGCAGGCACAGCGCGGTGACGGCCGCGTCGCGCGGCCCTTCGTCCACATAGGCCATGCGCAGCCCAGAGTCCTCACCCTTCAGCGGATGCAGCCAGTGCGGCTTGTAAGGCCAGCCCGGCAGATCCGCGAAGCGGTCTTCCGGGGTGCGCAGCGTGTCCATGCTTCAGCCCGCGATCGCTCAGAGCACTTCGAAGATGCCGGCCGCGCCCATGCCGCCCCCGATGCACATCGTCACGCAGACGCGCTTGGCACCGCGGCGCTTGCCTTCGATCAGCGCATGGCCGGTCAGGCGCTGGCCCGACACGCCGTAGGGGTGGCCCACCGCGATCGCGCCGCCGTTGACGTTCAGGCGCTCCATCGGGATGCCCAGCGTGTCGGCGCAGTACAGCACCTGCACAGCGAATGCTTCGTTGAGCTCCCACAGATCGATGTCCTCGACCTTCAGGCCCAGCTTCTTCAGCACCTTCGGGACCGCGAAGACCGGGCCGATGCCCATCTCGTCGGGCTCGCAGCCGGCCACCGCGAAGCCGAGGAAGCGGCCCATCGGCTTCAAGTTGTGCTTCTGCGCGTAGTCTTCGCTGACCACCACGCAGGCACCGGCGCCGTCGCTGAACTGGCTGGCGTTGCCGGCCGAGACCAGGCCGCCGGGCAGCGCCGAGCGCAGGTCCTTGATCGCGTCGTAGGTGGTGCCTTCGCGCAGGCCTTCATCGGCGCTGATGGTGACTTCCTTGGTGATCAGGCCCAGGGTCTTGTCGGCCACGCCCATCGTCGTGGTGACGCTGATCATCTCGTCGGCGAACTTGCCGGCAGCCGCAGCGGCGCAGGCCTTCTGCTGGCTGGCGGCGCCGTACTCGTCCATGCGCTGGCGGCTGATGTTGTAGCGCTTGGCCACCTGCTCGGCGGTCTGCAGCATGCTCCAGTAGATCTCGGGCTTGTTCTTCAGCAGCCAGGAGTCGGTCAGCATGTGCTGGTTCATCTCCTGCTGCACGCAGGAGATGCTCTCGACGCCGCCAGCGACGTAGACATCGCCTTCGCCAGCGATGACGCGCTGCGAGGCCATCGCGATGGTCTGCAGGCCGCTGGAGCAGAAGCGGTTGACGGTCAGGCCGCTCACCGTGACCGGCAGGCCTGCGCGCAGCGCGATCTGGCGCGCGATATTGGCGCCGGTCGCACCCTCGGGGTTGGCGCAGCCCATCAGCACGTCTTCGATCGCACCGGGCTCGATGCCGGCGCGCTCAACGGCGGCCTTGACCGCGTGGCCGCCCAGCGTCGCGCCGTGGGTCATGTTGAATGCACCCTTCCAGCTCTTGGCCAGCGGAGTGCGTGCGGTAGAAACGATCACAGCCTTGCTCATGGCTCTCTCCTAACTTGTTCGTTCAGGAGCCACCCGCGGTCGTCAGACCCTCGGGCGGCGCAGGATGTCGCTGCTGCGACGCTCAGTCGTTGAAGCCCTTGCCCTGCTCGACCAGGCGGGCGAGCAGCGGTGCGGGTTGCCAGAAGCTGGCGTCGTCGTTGGGGTTCTTCGCGAAGCGCTTCATAGCCTGCACGACGTTGAACAGACCCACGGTGTCGGCATAGCACATCGGGCCGCCGCGGTGCAGCGGGAAGCCGTAGCCGGTCAGGTAGACCATGTCCACGTCGGAGGCGCGCTGAGCGATGCCCTCTTCCAGCAGATGCGCGGCCTCGTTGACCAGCGCGAAGACCAGACGCTGCACGATCTCCTCGTCGCTGATCTTGCGCGGCGTGATGCCGATCGCGGCGCGATGCTTCTCCAGCATTTCGGCGACCACCGGCGACGGAATCGCATCGCGCTTGCCAGCCTGGTAGTCGTACCAGCCGGCGCCGGTCTTCTGGCCGTAGCGGCCCAGCTCGCACAGGCGGTCGGCGCTGGCCGAGTACTTCATGTTCGGCTTCTCGATGTAGCGGCGCTTGCGGATCGCCCAGCCGATGTCGTTGCCGGCCAGATCGCCCATGCGGAACGGGCCCATCGCGAAACCGAACTTCTCGACCGCCTTGTCCACCTGCTGCGGCGAGCAGCCCTCGTCGAGCAGGAAGCCGGCCTGGCGGCTGTACTGCTCGATCATGCGGTTGCCGATGAAGCCGTCGCAGACGCCGGAGACCACGGCCGTCTTCTTGATCTTCTTGGCGATGGCCATCACCGTGGCCAGCACGTCCTTGCCCGTGGCCTTGCCGCGCACGACCTCGAGCAACTTCATCACATTGGCGGGGCTGAAGAAGTGCATGCCCACCACGTCCTGCGGACGCTTGGTGAAGGCGGCGATCTTGTCCACGTCCAGCGTCGAGGTGTTGGAGGCCAGGATCGCACCGGGCTTCATCACCTCGTCGAGCTTCTTGAACACGGCTTCCTTGACGCCCATCTCCTCGAACACCGCCTCGATCACCAGGTCGGCATCCTTGATCTCGTCATAGCTCAGCGTGCTGCTCAGCAGGGCCATGCGCTGCTGGTACTTGTCTTCCTTCAGCTTGCCCTTCTTGACCTGGGCTTCGTAGTTCTTCTTGATCGTGGCGATGCCGCGGTCCAGCGCTTCCTGCTTGGTCTCGAGGATGATCACCGGCACGCCGGCGTTGAGGAAGTTCATCGAGATGCCGCCACCCATGGTGCCGGCGCCGATGACGGCGACCTTCTTGATCTCGCGCTGCGGCGTGTCGTCCGGCACGTCGGAGATCTTGCTGGCGGCGCGCTCGGCGAAGAAGGCGTGGCGCAGCGCCTTGGATTCGGGCGTGAACATCAGGTTCACGAAAGCCTCGCGCTCCAGGCGCATGCCCTCGTCGAAGGGCTTGTCCAGCGACGCGGCGACCACGTCCACGCAGCGGCCCGGCGCCGGGAAGTTCTTCGCCATGCCCTTGACCATATTGCGGGCGAACTGGAAGTAGGCCTGCGGCTCGGCATGGCGCGCCTTGAGCTCGCGCACCTTGGGCAGCGGACGCTTGTCGGCGACGTCCTTGGCGAAGGCGATCGCAGCCTCAAGCACGTCGGCATCGACGATCTTGTCGAACAGCTTCTGGCCGGGAACCATGGCCAGCATCTCGGCATTGACCGGCTCGCCGGAGACGATCATGTTCAGCGAGGGCTCGACGCCCAGCGCGCGCGGCAGGCGCTGAGTGCCGCCGGCGCCGGGCAGCAGGCCCAGCTTCACCTCGGGCAGCGCCACCTTGGTGCCGCTGGCAGCCAGGCGGTAGTGGCAGCCCAGCGCCAGCTCCAGGCCGCCGCCCATGCAGACGCTGTGGATCGCGGCGACCACCGGCTTCGTGCAGTTCTCCACCACAGAGATCAGGCTCAGCAGATTGGGCTCGGCCAGCGCCTTGGGGCTGCCGAACTCGCGGATGTCGGCGCCGCCCGAGAAGGCCTTGCCGGCACCGGTGATGACGATGGCCTTGACGGCGGGATCGGCTTCGGCACGCTCCACGCCCGCGACCGCAGCCTGGCGCGTGGCCAGGCCCAGGCCGTTGACCGGCGGGTTGTTCAAGGTGATGACGGCGATGCCGTCGCGGACTTCGTAATTGGCACTCATGCTCGACCCTTCCTGGTAAGCCATCGAATGGTGAAGAACGGCAGCTTAGGTGCTGGCTGGATTGCCACGCCAGGGCTGCCGCAAAAAAGAACGCTCGTTCGATTCTAGGAAGGCCGCGAGCACGATTGCTGTCTCGACAGCGACAAGCTGTTGGATCCTCATGGAAAACCCGAGGCCAGCGCGCGCAGGCAAGCACGCCCCGGCTGCTCTCAGCGACCCAGCTCAGTCTGCCCGCTGGTATCGCGAGCAGTCCTTCGGTAGCCACAGGCTCCTCCCGGAGCCTGTGCGCGACCTCAGCCCGGCCGCTGGCAGGCGGCCGGTCCTTCGGCAGGCGTCGCACAGTGCGTCTGCACTGTGCTCGGTCCTGCCTCAGAACTCCAGCTCGCCGACCAGCTCTTCGTCCTGGCCGCTGGCCGTCGGCGCACGGCGCAGCAGTTCCTCGTAGTCGGCCGCGGCCACATTGCTGGCCAGGCCGCCACGCAGCGCCATCGCCCCCAGCGCCTGAGCCAGCGCGCCCGCGCCGCCCTGCCCGTTGCCCTGGGCCACGATCAACGGCGAGAGCATGGTGTTGGGCGCGGAGACGAACTGCCCCGGCTTGTAGACCAGCGCCATCGCCGTGGTGTAGGCGTACTGGCGGTCGCGCAGCAGGATGAAGTCGCCGCTCGGCGCATAGAGCTGCACGTCGGCACCGGGCACGCGCTCGACCTTGTCGTTGGTCACCGCAATCAGACCATGCGGCGTGTCCAGCGTCATGCGGCCGCTCAGGCTCACCTTGTCGAACTGCGTCCAGCTGCCCAGCGTGCTCAGGCTGGCATCGACGGCGTCCAGATCGGTGATGATCCAGCGCGTCGGCGTCGTCAGGCCGAGCTTCACCAGGCTGGCTGCCACGTCGGTGCCGAAGCCGGCGGCACTGGTGCGGAGATCCGCTCCATTGACCGCCGCCAGCTTGGCGTCGATCTGGTCGGCGCGCAGCGTGATGCTCTGGCCGATGCGCGCCTCGCCGAGCGCGATCTGCGTGGGCGTGGCCAACGTCGCCACATTGGCGTCGAGCAGGTTCAGGCGCATGTCGCCGCCGGCCTGCACGTCCACCGTCGGCGCCTTGACCAGCGTCGCCGAGACAGCGCCGCCCGCCTTCAGCGTCATCGGCTGCGCAGCGGTGAGCGAGCCGCCGACGAGAGCCGCGCCAGCATTGACACCGAGCTGCTGCGACAGTGTGGCGCGATCGAGCTGCACGCTGCCGCCGCTGAGCTGCGCCTCGCTGGCCGTCAGCGAGGCCACCTTGAGCTGCTTGCCCGCCTCCAGCCTCACCTCGCCGGCCATCTCCAGCGTGCCGATGTCGGCGTCGCCGCTGACGGCGGCACGCAGGCTCTTGTCGCCCTTGAGGCTGCCGAGCTGCAAGCTGTCGGCGCCTATCGTCACCGCGCCGCCCGCGGTCAGCTGGCCGAGCTGCATCGCCTTGCCCTGCAGGTCCAGCGTGCCAGCAGCACTGGCGCGGTTCAGCACCAGGCTGTCGCCAGCTTTCAGCTGCACCGGCCCCTGCACGGCGATGTCGTCGATCTGCAGCCTGGCGGCGCTGGCGTTCAGCGCGCCGCCGAAGCTGGAGCTGCCGCCCAGCACGATCTGCGAGCTGGCCACCAGCAGCGCATCGCCGCCGATCTGCGCACGCTGCAGCTCGATGGCGTCCGCCTTCAGGCTGGCGGTCTTGCCGACCTTCAGCCCAGGCAGCGACGCACTGTCGGCAGTCGGCTGCGCCAGCTGCACCTTGCCGAGCTTCAGCGTGCCGGCTTCGGCGCTCAGGGCGCCGCCGACCTCCAGGCTGTCGGCCTGCAGCAGGCCGCTGGCCTTCAGCGTCGCATCGCCCGTCACCGCCACCGTGCCCATCTCCATGCTGCCGGCACTCGCGAGCCAGTCGGCACCGAAGCTGGCCTGCGACATCGCCAGCAAGCCGTCGACGCTGAACTGCGTCGCGCCCTTCGCCTCGATTCGGCCCAGCTCAAGTGCCGCCGCCTGCACGCCCAGCGTGCTGCCGACGGCGAGGCTACCGGCCCTCAGTTGGCCCGAGGCTCTCAGCGCTGCATTGCCGCCCACCACGACAGACCCCAGCGTCATGTTCCCAGCCGTCACGCGCCAGTCGGCAGCGAAGCGGCCCTGCTCCAGCTTCAGCGCCCCGAGCACATCGAATAGCGCTGTGCCGCTGCTGCTCGCCGCGCCGATGCTGGCCTGACTGGCCTGCAGACCCAGCGTGCTGCCGCTGAGTTGGCCAGCAGTCAGCTCGCCGCTCTTCAGCGTGACGCTGCCTTTGCCGCTCAGCGCATCGAACGTCAGTGCGCCGGCCGCATTCAGGCTCGACGTGCCGGCGACGTCGAGCGCACCCAGCGCGATGCGCTGCGCGGCGACGACGAGATCGCCTTCCAGCACGGCCGCGCCGCTCTGCGTCAGCTCGTCGCTGAGGTTCAACGTCGTCGCGCCCTTCACCCGCAGGCTGCCCAGGCTCGCCCGCTTGCCCTCAAGCTGCAGCGAAGCAGCGCTGTCCACGGCCGCAAGCTCGACCTCGTCGGCCCTCAGCGTCATGGCCGCACCGGACTTCAGGCCCTGCAGCGCGATCAGGCGCGCCGTCGCATCGAGGCTGCCTCCCGCGCTGAGGCTGCCGCCATCGAGGCGGTCGAGCACCGTCAGCGTCGCCGCCTTGCCCACCGTCAGCGTGCCGAGTGTCAGATCGTCCGCCTTTGCAAGCAGACTGCCGCCAATCGAGCCATCGCCGAGCAGCAGCGACTGCGTGACATCCAGCGCCGCATCACCACCGACCTGCAGCGCAGCGATGGCCGCATTGCGCGCCTTGAGGTCCAGCACACCGCCGACAGTCAGACGCTGCAGCTCGATCTGCTCGAGCTTCAACGCCAGATCGCTGCCCGCACCGAGCTCGCGCAGCGACAGCGATGGCGCGCGCAGCAGCTCGAGCCTGCGCGCGGCCGCCACACGGCCGCCGCTGACCGGGCCGACGGAGTCGATGCGGATGTCCTGTCCGGCATCCACCTGCTCCAGATGCATCGCAGCAGCGGAGCTCAGACTCGCCGATCCGCCGGCCTTCAGGCTGCCATCGATGCGCAGGCTGCCGCTGCGGCTGACGAGCGCCGCATCGCCGTCGGCCAGCAGCGCGCCGTCCAGATCCAGCGCGGCCGCGCTCAGATCCAGGCGGCGGCCGGCACCACGCGCCTCGATGCTGCTGTCGGACGACAGGACGCCCTGCGCCGTGATGGCCACATTGCCATTGCTGCTTCCCACCGCACCGGCCAGATGCAACGCGCCACCAGCGAGCAGGCTGACGTCGCCGCTACCGGCTCGCGCGGTGTCGATCTGCGTCGGGCTGGAGGCCAGCTGCAGCTGAATGCCGCCACTGCCGGTGCTGGCACTGACCCGCGGCGCGTTGACAGCGATCGCGCCGCCCGCACCGATGCCGCTGCCTGCGCTCAGGCCGACGAAGCTGCCAGCTGAAAGCGTGGCCCCGGCAGCGATCTGCCCCTGGCTTGCCACGACGCCTATGCTGCTGCCGGCCTGCAGCGAGCTCAGCAGCGCATCGCCCTGCGTGGCGTTCAGCTCGATCTGCTCGGCACTCATGCGGCTGCCGGCCTGCATGGTGATGGTCGCAGCGTCGAGCTGCAGGCGGTCGCCGGCGGCGATGCTCGTGCCGGCCGCCTGCTGGAAGGGACCGGCCGCCTGGATCGCGACGCTGCCGCCGGCGAACAGGTCCGCATTGTTGCGCAGCGCACCCGCCGCGTTGACTTGCAGCGAGCCCTGCGTCGCCTGTGCCGCCTCCAGATCAACACTGGCATTGAGCAGCGTCGCATGCACATCACCTGCGGCGCTGTGCAGCGCCACATGGTCGGCAGCCAGGCGCAGCGGCGCCTGCGCCTCGCCTATGCCCTTGCCGCCCAGCTGGCGCCGATTCAGCGCAATGGTGGCATCCGTGTCAGTCGCGCTGAGCGTGGACGCGCCATCGGCGGCAAGCATGCGTCCGAGCTCTGCATCCACTTCGATGCCCGTCTTCGCGGTCAGGCTGCCCAGCCGCGCATCGCCGCCAGCCAGCGTCAGGTCGATCGCGCCGACTGTGCTGGCCATCGCGCTGCCAGCCGACATGTCCAGGCTCTGCGCCGTCAGCACTACATCGCCGCCGGCCTGCAGCTTCTTGCCGGCGGCCTGCTCCACCGTGCCGCCGATAAGCAGCGTGGTCTGCGTCCCGACGCCAACGTCGCCGGCAATCGCCAGCCCCGCCTTGCCCGGTGCAGCAATGGTCAACGCGCCGCCGAGCTGGCTGTCGCTCAGCTTCAGCTGATCGCCCCAGACGCCCAGCCAGGCACTGCCACCGGCCTTCATCGTCAGTGCGCCGCCCAGCGTCTGCAGCTGCAGCGCATGGCCGCCCGTGGCCGGATCGGCGCCGATGCTGCCGAAGACGTTCAGCGCGATGTTCTGCGCCGACAGGCTGAGCAGCTCCGGCTGCTTCTGCAACAGGCCACCCTTGAGCAGATCCAGCACCACATCCTGCCCGGCGCTGATCAGGTCTATCGTCAGCATGCCATCGGCCTGGCTGAGGAAGATGCTCTCGGCCGCGCGCGCCAGACCGATCTCGCTGGCCTTGATCTGCAGCGGATCGTTCCGGCTGCCGATGCTTCCCTTGCCGGCATCGAGCACCAGGCTGGCCGCCTCGATCTGCGGCCGCGCGCCACCGGCCACGCCGGCGATGCCGTTCTGGGCGAACAGGCGCACCATGCCCTCGCTCTTCACCTGGCCGAGCAGCAACTGCTCCGGCGAAATCACGTAGATCTGGCCCGGCATGCTGGCATCGAACTGTCGGCTCGCGTCCACGTAGAAGGCGCGGGTATCGCGCACCTTCAGTCCGATGACCTGGCCATTGGCGTCGGTCAACACCTGCACATCGCCCGGTGCGCTGGCCTGCGAGAGCGCGAAGCGGTCCTCGTCGCTCAGCGGCTTGCCCAGCAGCAGCGTGCGCACGCCGGCATCGCGGCCCAGCGTCGTGCCCTTGACGCTGCTGCTGATCTTGACCTGCTTGCCGCTGATGTTGAGGTGGTCGATGCTGGTGCTGCCACCGCCGGCGCCGATCGCCGACTGGCGGAACTGGTTCTCCAGCTTGTCCTTGCCCCAGTAGCTGCCGTAGGTGTAGGTCGCCAGCAGCGCTGCGTCGCCAGCGAACTGGTAGCCGGCGTCGTAGTTCCTGAACGCCGCCTTGCTGGCCCAGTCGCTGCCCAGGCCGGCGCTGAAGTCGCCTGCCAGTGCCGCGAAGCGCTGGTCCACATAGGCCTGCAGCTGCGTGTCGCTGGGCGCGCCGCCTATCACCGTGCTCGCCATCTGGCGAACCGTGTCCCTGCCCGCTGCGGTCAGCTTGCGGCCGGCGTCGGTGGCATTGATCAGCTGCCAGTACTCGTTGTAGCGATCGGCGCTAAAGCGATAGTTGGACTGCTGCGCCTGGAACTCCGCGCGCTGCTGCCATTGGTCCTTGCCGAGCAGCTTGTCGAAGGTCGCGGTGTAGCGCGACAACAGCGTGTTGGCCCAGCCGTTGATCTGCGCGTCGCTGGGCTGGGCCACGCCCAGCGCGGCGGCCGTCTGGGCACGCAGCGTGGTCAGGCCCGTGGCGCTGAGCTGGATCTTGCCGTCGCTGCCTATGCTGCCCAGCGCACGCAGCGCCCAGTAGTCGCGATAGTCGCGGTTGACCATCTGATCCAGCGGCGCGATGGTGTGCTTGAGCACGTCCTGCACCGCTGCAGCGCGATCGCCGGCGATGTGCAGGCGTTTCTCCCACAGCGCCAGCAGATCATCCGCGCTGCGGCCACCGGCGGCAGCGCCTGCCGATGCGTCGTAGAGCGAGCCATCGGTGGCCAGCGTGACATTGCCCTCGATGGAGGCGATCGATGCGATGCGCTTGTCGCCACCGCGCAGATCGAGTCGGATGTCGCCGCGCGCATCGGCGCTGAACAGGCCACGCTGCTCGACCTTGCTGCCGGTGTTGTAGAGCTCGACCGTCAGCGGATCGCCGGCGGCGACACCACCGATGCGGCCGTTCTCGCTGGACAGGCTGACCTCGAAGCCCTGCAGAAGCGACTTGTCGCTGGCCGCCACCAGATGTTCGGTGGCCGAGATCGTCAGCCGCCGCCCAAGGCCGGGCTTGCCGGCACTGGCCTGCTCGACGGCCAAGTTGCCCACGCCGTGGATGGCCAGATTGCCAAGCGTCGTTGCATTCAGGCTGCCGCCGTCCAGCTTGACGTTGAGCGCGCTGCTCTCGCCATAGCCGCCAACATCGCCGGCGCCGTCGGGCTTGGAGTCCTTGCCGGTGATGGTCAGATTGCGCGAGACGATCAGGCCGTTCTGGTTGCCCAGCAGACGCGCGCCGTTGCTGAGCGTGAACCTGGTATCGCCGCCAGCATTCGACAGCGTCTTGTTGACGTAGGTATCGGCGTTCGATGAGATCGTCACCGCGCCATCGGTGTAGCCCTTGAACTTGATGCCGATGCCGAAATCCGCCTTGACGCTGCTGGTCTGGGTCAGCGATGCCGAGGTGGCGACATACCAGAGGTGATAGAGGTCGTTCGACGAGGTGTAGTGCGTGTTGACGCCGCCGTAGGTGATGCCGTTCTTCTGGAAGGTGAAGCCGGCGCTCGAGGTGAAGCTGGTGGTGTAGTAGGTGTCTTTGAGCGAGAGGTCGCGGAAGACGCGCTCGCTGCCGGTGAGACGCCAGTCGACCGAGGTGATCGCCGTGCCGCTCTTGTTGGTGTATTCCCAGCCGGTGGTGTAGTAGTCGTCCCAGTAGCCGGTGTTGGACGCGATCAGTTGGCGCTTGGCGCTGGCCTCGCGCGACCAACCGTAGCGCCATCCCGCTGCCGGCGCGTAGCTGGCGTCGGTGGCGCTGTTGATGTCGCTGGTCGTGATGGCCGTCAGCCCCTTGTAGTCGCTGGCGATGCGACTCTGGTACATCTTGACGTCACTGCCGTTCTCGCTGACATACCAGGTGGTCAGAGGCGCCAACACCTCCTTGTTGGTCTTGGGGTTCAGGACCTTGTCCATCTGACCCAGATCGGTGATGGTGATCACGCCGGCGCCGCTTGAGCTGGTCTCGATGCGCGGCAGTTCCAGCGCCACGCCGGACTGGTTGTCGATGTTCAGTTTGATCGCGCCGGTGGAGAGTTCGATCGAGGTGGCTTTCGACCCCGTGCCCGGGTTGCTGTTGAGGATGTGGCCGACCAGGGTCACCGCCCCCGGGTTGGTGTTGCCTATGGCCTGGGTACTGACACGCTTGGTGCTCGGGTCGTAGACCACGGTGATCGGCGGGCTGTCGGCGCCGAAGGACAGCGCCGAGGCCGGCACCTTGTACAGGCCGTTGTCCACCGGCGAAAGGCCGTTGAGGCTGCGGCAAGACGCGCTGGCCACGCACTCGAAGAAGTTCAGCCGGGTCGCGAAGGGGTTGAAGAAGGACTTCCAGTCAGCGGCATAGAGCTTGGCGTCCTTGATGGTGACATCGATGTTGCGCGCCGTGCCGGCATAGATGGTCGTGTTGACGTCGATGTACTTGGCATTGACGACCAGGCGGTTGTGCACGCGCGGCGGATTCACAGTGACCGCGCCACCGTTGTTCGATTGGGCGCTGAGGTTCTTCACCGGCAGCACATCGAAGTTGTAGCGTTGGCCATACCAGCCCAGATAGCCGGACGGCGTATAGCCGAAGAACCAGCACCACCCGCAGGGACGGTTGCCGAGGTTGGCGTGGAACAGATAGCCCGGATTCGTGCTGTAGGACGAGGTGATGCCCTGCAGCTGCGCCGAATAGGTCGCCGAGTCGGTGGACGTGCCACCCAGATAGCGCTGGTAGTAGCCATAGGCCACCGTGTCGATGAAGGCGCCCATGTCCGACGGGCGGAACTGCGCATCCAGCGCCGCCCAGGTGTTCTGCGGCGTGCCGCCCAGCGCCAAGTAGCCGCTGGCGTCCAGCACCGTCGTGCCCTGCGGCACCTTGACGTCCTGCTCCAGCGCATCGACAGCGCCGCCCCAGAAGTTGCCCCAGTCGTTGTAGATGGCGACCTTGCCACGCGGGTTGCGCACCGTGACCGACTTGTCGATGGCGGCCTGCAGCACGATGTCCGAAGGCTGGCCGCCGCCGAAGGTCGGGTCGAAGCTGTTGCGCAGATCGATCGCCGGCATGCGGCCGGGATCGAGCTCGGTGACGCTCAGGCTCGAAGGCAGCGCCGTGCGCCCGATGACATCGACATTGCCGCCGCTGTCGGCATCGGCAATGATCAGCTTGTTCGCCAGCAGATAGTGGTTGCTGGCATTGGCCACCTTCAACAGCGGCCCGCCCTGGGCACGCAGCGCGCCGGAGCCGCTGACGTTCGTGCCCTCGACCTGGATATTGCCGCCGGCCGCATAGAGGTCCGGCAGCACATAGGCGCCCATCGCCGCGTCCGGCACGCCGCCGAACTTGGCCTTGACGGTGTCGTCGTAGTAGTGGCTCGGGTTGAAGTTGCTGATGTGGGCGACGTAGCCCTGCGGATTGAGCACCAGCGCGGCACTGACGGTCTTGCCGTCGGCATCGAAGTAGTTGCCGCCGGCGTCCATCGTGAACACCTTCACCGGCAGACGCAGCTCGGGGCTGTCGGTGGTCTGCGTCAGATTGCCCTGGCGGTCGATCGCGAACTCATGGCGGCGGTAGTAGCCGGCGGTCACCGTGCCGTCCAGCTTGAGCGTGCCGCTGTAGCGCGCGTCAGGACGGCTGTCATGCGTGGTGACGCTGAACAGCTCCAGATAGGGGTTGTGCCCCTCGCCCAGCGCGCTGACGCCCTGCTCGCCCTTGAAGGCCCGCAGATAGACCGTGCCGCCGGCCAGCACCTGGCTGCCGGCGGCCAGCTTGATCTCGCTTTGCTGGTCGACCTGCGCGGTGGCCGGATGGCTGGTAGTGATCGGAATGATGGTGTAGTTGTAGAGCTGGGTGCTCGCATCAGCGCGCATCAGGTTGAGCCCGCCGTCGGCATTGCGGCCAGTCGCCACGGTGATGTCGCCGTAGGCCTGCAGCAAGGTGCCGGCCGCGAGCTCGACGCTGTCCTTCTGCTCGCTGCGTGCGAAGCTGGAGCCGCCGGTGACCCCCACGCCGCCATAGGTCTTGATCAGCGAATCAGCGCTGCTGCGATTCAGCGTCGTCGTGCCCAGCACCATGTCGCCAGCGCTGCGCAGCTGGGCGTTCTCGCCGATGCTCACCTTGTTGCTGCCCTTGGCGATGCTCTCCACATCGGCAAAGGGCACATCCACCAGCCCGCCGGTGTTGAGCGAGCCGCTGGTGCGCGTGAGCAGATCGGTGCCGGCCACGATGATCATGCGCCCCACACCATCGCTGTAGGGATCGCCGATCACGGTCAGCTGGGCATCCTTGCCGACCAGCGCATCGGCCGTGGTGCTGACGTGCGTCTTCGCCTGCACCGCGCTGCCGTTGGCCAGACCGCCACCGGCGCCGGCCGCGTTGTCGCCGCCGCTCTGCTCGGCTGCCTCGTTCTCGGCCAGCATGCCGATGCCCAGCGCGCGCAGGCGCACCTTCTCGCCGATGGACGCGGTCACATCGCTGTCCACCTCGCTGAAGGCCAGCGCGCCGCTGCCGCCCACCACCGAGGCGTTGAGCGTGTCGGAGTCGGCCCGCACCTTGGCTACATGCGCGGCGCCGATCAGCGTGGCACCGGCGCGCAGCGTGTAGTCCTCGGGTGCGGCCTGCGCGCTGTCGCCCCAGGCAGTGATGGTCGCCGCGGTGGAGCTGGTGTCATTGACCTGGGCGACGGCCGCCTGGCCGGACACCAGACCGCCGCCACCCGCCAGGGCCGCGGCCAGAGTCTCGTCGGTGCCACGTGCCGCCACCTGCAGATCGCCGAGGCGCGTGCTGCGCGTGCGCACATTGCCCAGCGTCGCACTGGTCTGCGCGGACGTGTCGGCCGTTGCGACGTTGCCGCCCAGCGCCAGCAGACCGCCGACCGTCACGCCGCTGGCGTCGGCGCGCTGCAGGGCCGTGTGGCTGGCCACCACGGCTACCGCATCGTCGGGCAGCAGCGTGTCGTCGCCGATGCTGGCGCGTACCGCGCCCTGGTTGTCGGCGCTGGCCACGCTGGCATTCAGCGCGGCCGTCCAGCCACCGCCGGAGGCGTTCGCCTTGGCCTTCAGATGGTTGGCGCTGCTTTCCTCGGCGGCGACGGCCAGAGTGCCGCCGGCATCGAACACCACCTTCTGGCCCACGCTGGCGGATGTCTCGCCGCGCAGGTCCACCAACGCCACCGAACCGCCCAGCTGCACGCCGCCGGATACGCCCACGCCCTGCGCCGTGGCATCCAGCTGGGTGCCGCGCTGCGCGAGCACCTGGGTGCCGGCGCTGCCGCCGGCGACGCCGTCGCCGATGTGGACCGCGGTGTTGTCGCCGATGCCGGCACGCACCGACTGATGGTCGCTGGCCGTCGCGCCCGCGCCATTGCCGCTGACCACCAGACCGCCAGCTACGGCCAGCGAGTAGGTTTCGATGCTGCCGTCGACGGCGGCGCTGACCAGCAGCTCTTGCCCGCTGACGCTGCGCTGTTCGGCGCCACCCTTGTTGACCCAGGCTTCGACCGCGCCGCGCCGGTCCAGCGTGCTGACCGCCACACCCAGTGCGCCGGCGCCGGCGGCCGCGGTCACATTGGCCACCGAGGCGCTGCTGCTGTCGACGGCCGTCAGGCTGACCTTCGTGCCCTTGAGCATGCCGCTGGCCGTCGTCGAGACCAGGTTGTCCAGCCGTCCCACGCCGACCGAGGCGCCCAGGCCGGCAAAGCCGACGCCGCCTGCCGCCGTCTCTGTCACCAGCGCCTTCTTCCTGTCCGAGGCCAAGAGATCACGCGTGGTGCTGGCGAGGTTCAGCGCGCCGCCGGCCTCGATGCTGCTGTTGCCGCTGACCTCGACGACCGCGGCGTTGTAGACCAGGCTGACGCCCACCGAGCCACCTGCACCGGCGGTCAGGCCCGCGCCTGCTGCGCCGGCATAGTTCTGCAAGGCCGTGTCCTGGCTGGCGCCGATGTCCACCTGCCCGGTGGCGCGCACCGTGCTCGCATCCACACTGGCGCTGGCGCTGTTGCTGCCGGTGTCCTTGAGCACCCCGCCGAGGTCGCGCTTGCTGTTGTTCTCCAGGCTGCTGCGCTGCTGGGCACTCAGTGTGCCGCTGGTGTCGCCCAGGCGGCTGCCCTTGGCGAGACTCACCGCCGAGGACATCAGCGCGCTGCCCTTGGCGTTGTCGCCACTGCCGAAGGCCTCGGCGTCCGGATTGCCGGTGCCCAGCATCATCAGCGAGACGGCAAAGCCGGCGCCCACGCCGCTGCCGACGCCGACGCCCACGGTGCCAACCTTGTGGTTCTGCGTGTTCTGCGACTGCAGGTTCAGCGTGCCGGCGTCGATTTCGCTGCCACGCAGCTCGGCGGCCACATTGGAGCGCGCCACCAGCACCGAGACCGTGCCGCCCACACCGCTGCCGCCGAAGCCCAGGCCCGCCGCGCCGCTGACCTGGGTGATCGCGACGTGGTCCCCCGCCTCCACATGCAAGGCACCGCCGGGCGGCGCCGCATCCTCCGCCGAGTCCGCCGCGGACGCGCCACTGCCCAGTTCGCCGCTGCCCGCGCCATTGGCCGTGCCGACGCCATAGACCCAGTTCGTCGTCACGCCGACCTCAAGGTCGGCCTGGCGCACCGCGGCCCTGACCTCATTGGTCACCACCGAGACGGTGCCGATCGCTGCGCCTGCCGAAGCCAGGCCGCCGCCCACCGCCACCGTGATCGTATTGACCGAGGTGGTGCTGTCCGCCAGAACGCTGAGATCGCCGCCGGTGGAGACCTTGGTCGCCTTCGTCGTGTCAGTCTCGCGGCCGATCAGTGCCTCGGTCTTGGTATCGGAGACGAGCACGGTGATCGCGCCCGCGCCGGCCGCGCCTGCGGCCAGCCCCGCAGCGCCGGAGATCACGTTGAGCGTGGCCGCGTTGTCGGCCTCCACCTTGGTGTCGTCGCCCGAGCGCAGCTCACCGCCCAGCACTGCGGCCTGCACCTCGCCATCGAAGACCACCACACCGGCGGTGCCTGCCGCCGCCACCGCACCGGCGGCGAAGCCGACCAGCAGCGAGGACTGCGCCGATTCGGCAGAAGCCTGCACCGTGATGTCGTCTGCAGCCTTGACCTTGGAGTCGCGCACCAAGGCCTTGGTGCTGTTGATGAAGACATCGCCACCGATGGCGCCAGCGGCGCTGAAGCCGGTGCTGGCGCCCGCGCCCAGCGCGAAGCTGGCCATCACGTTGTGGCTGCTGGCCTTGATGCGCACCGACTGGGTCGTGCTGGTGTCGCTGCTCGGCCGCTGGTTGAGCTCGGCATTGGCCACCTCGGCCAGGGTCGCGCCGCTGATCACATGCGCGCTGGCATTGGCGCCGATGCCGACGGCCTTGCCGACGCCTATCGTCGTGTCGTAGGACAGCACATGGTGCATGGCGCTGGCATTCACCGCGACGCCCTTGACCGTCTCGGTGCTCTCGCGCATCTTGGGACGCGTTGCGTCGTAGTTCTTCATCGCGGCCAGGCCGTCGAAGGACTTGGGATCGGTGCCTGCCGCGGTCAGGCCCGGCAGCGCCTGCGTCAGCGTGCCGCTGTTCACGACAAGGCCGTCGCCCTTGCCCTTGGCATCGACCTTGGTACGCAGTTCGTCATCGGCGCCTATGCTGGCGCCGGTGCTGCCCTCGATGACATTGACTGTCGACGACAAGCCCACACCGCCAGCGCCCAGGCCTATGCCCGCCGCGCCGCCGAAGGACTTGATGTCGTCCGATCCGGTGGCCTGCACGGCCACCGTGCCCTCGGCACTGACATCGGCGCCGCGGCCGATATGGGACGAGACCTCGGTCTGCATCAGGTTCACCGCGATCGAGCCGGCGCCGCTGAGCTGGTTGCTCAGCGCCACGCCATAGGCGGCGTTGACGATGGTGGCATCGCTGGAGGCGTCCACGCGCAGATCGCCCAGCGAGACGGCCGAGCCATTGGCATGGCGCCGTCCATAGGCGTCATCGCCCAGCAGCGCCGCAGACACCTCGTTGGTGACGTAGTTGAACGAGGTCGCCACGCCGAAGGCGGCCTTGCCGGCCACGCTGATCGCGCCGGTGCCGAAGTCGATCTCGGCCTGATCCTTGGCGACGATGCTTGCGTTGCCGGTGTTGCTGCTGCCCAGCGCCTGCACCTTGCTGCCCGCCACCTCGGCCTGCACGGTGTTGCCGATGCCATTGCTCGTCACCGCGCCGTTGAAGGCCGCATCCTGGCTGCCGCCGCCGGCCAGCGTGACGCCGATCATGCGGGCGCGCGACGCGGCCTGCACGTCCAGCACCAGGCCGTTGCCGTTCAGTGTCAGATCCGAACGTTCGACCAGCGCCTGGCGCTGCATCGTGATGGCGTTGGTGCTGAGTGCCGCGCCACCGGCGACATTCTTCGAGAAGCCGATGGAGCCCGAGCCGGTGTACACCAGCGCCGCCTGGCTCTCGCTGTCACCGGCCTTGACGCGCAGGCTGTCGGCGGTGAGCTTGGAGTCGGCCACGCTGGCCGTGGTGCGCTCGCCGACCATGTGGATGACGAAGGAGCCGTTGATCGCCGCCTTGTCGCCATAGCCGCCGGCCGCGGCCACGCCGATGTGCTGGCTGGCCGTGCCCGCCTCGACCTTGGCCGCGCCCGTCGTCACCGTGGCGTGGCTGAGCAAGGCTTCGGCGACGTTGTCGCCCTGCCCGTAGACGGCGGCGATGCCGCCCGCGGTGCCGCTGGTGGAGACCCCCACCGAGCCGGCGATGGTGAAAGCACGCTCGCTGCTGGCCGCAGTCAGGCCCAGGCCATCGCCGCCGGTGGTGGTGATGCTGGTCGTTTTGCCGCTGGCGCCGATGCGCGCAGTGGCACGCGCCTCGTTGAGCGTCACCGCCACCGAACCCGCCAGCGCGATCTTGTCACTGGTCCCGGCCACGCCCAGGCCGACGTTGACCATCAGCGTCGCGTCGGTGGCATCGACCGCCATGTCCAGCGCGTTGACGGTCGCGCCTTCGACGATGGCCTCGTGCACATTGGCCACGCGGCTGGCCGAGGCGGCGGCACCCACGGCCTGGCTGCTGCCCGCGGCAATGCCGCCGGCCACGCCGATCACCAGCGCGCCGTCGCCGGGCTCTCTGCTGCCGATGCGCTGGCCGCCGAAGTCCTCCTGCTCGCCCTGGCGCAGCGAAGCGCCGAAGTCGTACTCGCTGTCGGCCGGCGGCGTGCCGTCGGCGGCGAGCACGTTGTCGAAACGGGTCTTGTAGCTGCCGCCGACCAGATCGCTGGCCTGCACGGTCAGCCGCGCATTGCTGTCGATCTCGCTGCGCGTCACCGTCTGGCCGACGCTGCGCTCACCGACATAGGCGCGCGTCGTGTTCTCCAGCTCCGCATAGGCGACGCTGGCCTCCAGCGTGTAGCTGTTCTTCTCGGTGCTGATGCCCAGCGAGGCCGCGCCGATGCCGATCAGCACCGGGTCGTAGGCACGCACGTCGACCGCGCCGGCGTTCTTCACCGTGGCGCCGGCGATGCGCGACTCCACCGTGTTGTGCACCAGGGCCACACCGATCGCGGCTCCGGCGGCGCCGCCCTTGCTCTTCTGCACCGTCAGCGCACCGGCGCCGACGCCAGTCTCGGTCTTGTCGTAAGCCAGCACCTCGACGCCAGTCTTGCCGGTACTGAGCCCGTCGATGCTGCCGCCGTCGATGGCCGCGGTCGTGCTGTTGTCCGACTCGGTCATCGAGTAGGACACGCTGGCCAGATAGGTCGGCTTGTTGCCCGTGCCGCCGGCGATGCCCAGACCCGCGGAGATGCGTTGGCCGGCGCTCAGCGACTCCACCGACACGGTGTCGAACTGGTTGGCCGTCGAGTCGACCAGACGTGCGGTGGTGTCGTTCTCCTCGATGTCGATCGCGATCGCGCCCGAGACGCCGACGCCATTCTGCGACTCCGGCGCCTTGAGCTTGAGCAGCGCGCCCGAGCCGGAGATCGAGTACTGGTGCGTCTCGTTGGACGCACGCACGATCAGGCTGTTGCGCGTGCCTGTGCCGGCGACGATCTTGGCGCGGTCGACCAGCGCCTCGGTGTCCAGATTGCCCAGGTTGACGCTGGCGCTGCCGGCACCGGCCAGCGCGAGCTTGGGAGCAGTGGGCTTGGTGGGCTTGGCAGCCTCCTGCTTCTTCGCAATCAGGTCGGCGATCGCGTTGCGCGAATTCGCCAGGGCGCCGTCATCGGTGTGCAGCTTGTCCACCGCCTTGCTGCGCAAGGCACCGGTCTTGGTCGTGAGCCACTCCCACTTCTTGGAGAACCAGCCCTTCTCGTCCTTCTTGACGTTCTCGTCCGGCTTCTTCGCGTTCGGATCCTCGCTCTCCACCGCCCCGACGGAAGCGCTGAGCGCTCCGCTGCTGCCCTGGGTGCTGCCGATCACCCGCACCGCGTCGGCGCTGATCTGCGGCGTACCCTGCACTGTGGTGCCGTTGAAGCCAGTCGGCCGCAGCGCGCCATAGCTGGCGATCAGGTCGTCAGGATCGGCCACCGCGGCCAGTGTGCGGCCATCGAGCTCGTTCACTGCAATCGCGATACCCACCCCGGCGGCATTGCCGCCAAAGGCCGCGGCGCCGGCTGCGCTCCACACCGAGACGTCCTCGACGGCCAGCACGTCCACGTTCGGCGCGCTGACCGTGGCCTTGTTGCTCAGCACCGCGATCGTTCGGTTGTCCAACTCGGAATAGGCCGCGATCAGATTGATCACCGCGCCGTCGCCGCGCCCGGCCGTGGGCGCCACGGCGATGATGCGATCCGCGCTGCGCGCCTCCAGCCCCAGCGTGCCGGCGCTGAGCGTGAGCGTCGCGCCATCGTCGATGCCGGCGATCGTCGTGTGCTCGGCACCCGCGTAGTTGAAGGCTGCGCCGGCCGAGAAAGGGCCGCCCTGCACATTCGGCTTGACGCCCTCGAAGCCGAAGTTCGCCGGCTGCCCGGCCAGCGTCAGGAAGGCCGACTCGTTCAGCGCCTTGATGTCGACCGCCTTCTTGAAACTCGCCGAATTGAGCAGCGTGACCCCCAGGAGCACCTCCTTGCTGTCCAGCAGACCGGTGATCTCGCCGATGGCATTCTTCGCCAGCGACAGCACCGAATCGACCGCACCCTGATCCTCGCGCAGGATGTTCGAGCCCGCCGCATCCGCGCTCTCGCCAGCGAAGTCCACATCACCGTCGAGCAAGGGCGCCGTGGGCGTCGTCCAGCTGATGCTCCAGTCCAGATCGGGCCCGGTGGTGGTGATCGTCGCCCTGGCGCCCACCCAGGCCCTGGAGCGGTTGGTGAACGAGGTCCAGTTGAAGGAGCCGGCCGCCGCCACGGCCTTGTCGGGATCGCTGTTCTTCGGGTCGATCTCCTCCTTGGACATCGCCGTGGCCCAGGAGGTGAAGACGAACTGCGGCATGCCAAGCTTGGGCGGCGCGAAATGCGAGAACAGCTCGCTCGGCGCGCGCAGGGCGTCCGGATTCGTCACGTCCAGGCTGGCCAGCCAGGTCACGTCCAGCGGCTGGTAGACATGCGACTGCAGGCCGAACTGCGCCGCGTTGATCTGCGCGCCCTCGCCCACCGTCGCCTCGGCGCCCTGGTCATACAGGCCGACGGCCACGGCGGCAGCCAGCGCCGGACCGTTCTTGGCCGCGTCCTTGGTGCTGCTCTTGCTCTCGGCGATGTTGTGCACCGAGCGGCCTTCGGTCTGCGCGACGACGCCGACCTTGCCGCCGGACTGGATCACGGCGCCAGCGCCTATGCTGGCGGTGCTCGTCAGATCGGTATCGTTGACCGTCACCACCGCTGCGCCCTTGATCGGCGGCGCGCCCTTGGCGAGATTGCCCATCGCCTCGGTCTTCTCGCTCAGCCAGTTGTCCAGCTTCAGCGCGTTGGCGGCGAAGCCCTGGAGATCGGCCGCCACACCGGCCTTGAGCTTGTCGGCCTTGGCCGGGTCGCCGCCCGCGTCGTTGCGCGCGGCAATGTAGTTCTGCCACAGCGAGGTGTCGGCCACCACGGTGACGTCGCCGACCTTGCCATCTGGCTTGCCCACCGAGGCCCCCAGCGTGGCGCTGCTCGATGCACTGATGTCGCTGATCGCCACCGAAGCGCCCATCGCCGCCTGGGCCGGGTTGGGATTGTCCTGCGTGGCCTTTTCTTGCGCGATCGTGGACTTGGCGATGTTGCGGAAGTTGCCGGTCTGCAGTGCCAGCAGTTCCAGCGAGCCGACATTGAGGTTCGCGCCGCTGTCGATCTGCGCATTGGCCTTGACGTCCGTCTCCAGATAGCTGACCGCCACGCCGGCAATCGCGCTGTTGGACAGCACCTTGACGCTGCTCTTCGCGGTGGCATCGTTGTGCGCCAAGGCGCTGAGCTTGCCGCCGGCATTGAGCGTGGCGCCGCTGCGTACCAGCAACTCGGCGTCGCCGGCCGTCTTCACATAGGCCGCCGCGGCCGCGGCCAGCTTGCTGCCCAGTTCGTCCATCGTGAAGAGACTGATCGAGCCGGCCGCCTTGTTGATCGAGGCGGAATTGAGCGAGAGATCGGTCTTGGCCTCCAGCGTGGCCGTGCCCAGCACCTCCAGCGTCGCGTCGGCCTGGGTCTCGTGATAGGCCGCACTGAATCCGGTCAGGGCTCCCAGCGATTTCTGGATGGTCGAGACAGCAAAACCCCAGGTGCCGTCTGGCGAGGCCTCGGCACGCGCGACCGCGTTGACGGTGATGCTGTCGGCCTTGACCGTGCCGCCCAGCCTGGCGCTGCTGATGGCGGTGGCCTTGCCGAGGTTCCATTGCTCCAGCGCATAGGAGGTCAACTCCACCGCGCCGCCCTTGTGGCTGCTGCCGGTCTGTGCCTGCGCGAGGATCTGCGAACCCGCTTTGAGATCCAGGTTCTTGGCACGCAGCGTCACGTCGCCGGCATCGCGGGCAAGATTGCCCGTTGCCGCGTCGCCGCTGCTGACGCCGCGGGTGATGATGGCCGAGCCGCTATTGAGCGTGATCGTGCCGCCGTCCACCTTCTCGCCGATGGACAAGGGACCCCAGCCGATATTGCTCGTGTAGCTGAAGGTGCCGGCGTCGAAGTACTTGCTGGCGTCCACATCGCCCAGCCCGATCAACTTGACCGCGCCGCCGCCTGTGATCAGCTTGGATCCGGCATTGAAGGTGATGTCCTTGCTCAGCAGCGTGATGCTGTCGCTGCTGCTGGTGTAGACGCTGCTCAGGTCCAGCGTCGCGGCGCCGCCGCCGCTGCTGCCCAGCGTGATCGACTCGGCCGCCTGCAGGACCAGGCTGTTGCTCACCGCGAGCGTCAACACCGTGCCGGTGGTGATGCTGCAGTCGCCACTGGTGCCAAGACAGCTGCTGTCGCCCGAAGCGCCATCGCTGATCGTCAGCGCATCGGGATCGATCAGCAGCAGGCCCTTGGCGCCCTTGGGCGCCCGGGTGTCGACGAGGCCGTAGAACTGCAGGCGCCGGCGGCCGGAGACTTCGACGAAGCCGCCATTGCCCAGCATCGCGCCGCCGCGCGCACGGGCCAGGCCGCCGTAGTCGGTATGGCCATCGCTGAGAAACTGCACACGGCCGCCTTCGCCGCGCTCAATCGCGTCGGCCTGCACCTCGGCACCGCGCGCGACGTGCAGCTGTTGCGTCAGCGGTGCCGCCGGCGCCGCTGCACCAGGGCCCTCGCCGGCCACGGTCGCGACCTCGGCCGGCGCCATGCTGCCGATCTGAGCCACGCCGCCGCCGAGCAGACCGGAGACGTCGACCAGCGCGCCGGCATCCAGCGTGAGGGCGGGCGCACGCAGCTGCACCTCGCCGCCGCGACCGGCAGCTACCTCTGCGCTCCCCGTGGCAGCCGCGACCGCAGGGGCGATGCGCTGCGACGCATCGAGCGTGCCGGACACCTGGAGCGCGTCGTCGGCCACCAATTCGATCACGCCGCCGCGCTCCACCATGCCGGTGGCGGATTGCAGCTCGTTGCTGCTCACCGCGGCGCGGAAGGCGGCATCGTGCGCCGCGTCGGCACCGGCCTTGATGCGGCCCTCGATATCGATGCGACGCGCCTCGATGCGCACGCGCTCCAGCGCATTGATGCGGCCGCTGATCTGCACGCGGCCGTCCTCGCTCTGCGGCGCCTGGCCGCCGAGCAGCTGCTTGACTGCAGCGTCGCCGATGCGGCCCTGCGCGTCCATCATCGCGTCCAGGTGCGCGCGCGTCGGCGCGACGACCTGCAGCGAGTTCACATTGATGACCCCCTCGCGGCCGACCACCATGCCCATCGGGTCGGCGAAGACCAGGTTACCGCTGAGGCTGCCGTTCTTCAGGCCGTTGAGCACGCCATCGACCTTGATCGGCGCGTCGGTGACGATGTTGATCACCCGCTGCGCCTGCGTGGGCACATGCACGTTGACAGTCTGGCCCTGGCCGACCTCGAAGCGGCGGAAGCTGTTGAAGGCGTTGTCGCCCTTGACGGTGCCGGTGGTGATGTCGGTGCGCGCGCCCTGCACCTGCAGCTGGGTGGCAGTGCGGCCATCGGGCTTGATCACGTTGCCGGTGCTCTGCGCCCAGGCGGTGATGCTGGGCAGGCCGGCAATCGCGGCCACCGCCGCGCCCATCGGGGTCAGCGCCAGCAGCCGCCAGACCGCGCGCGGGCTGCGGCAGACGCGTTCGCCACGCCGCAGGCTGCGCCGCCAGGGATGCGCAGCGACACGGGGCACGCTGGCGCCTGCGCCATGCGGGGGATTGCGGCGGGCCTTGGCGCTGCGCTGACGGGCGGTGGACTGCATGGTGGGACTCCCTGGACTTCTTGCTGTTGTGTCTGGCGCTGCGCTCGTTCAGTGCAGCGGACCCATGGCGGCGACCTCCGGCGGCACTGCCGCGGCCGCATCGGCCACGCGCTGGTCCAGGCGCAGCGCAAGTCGCTGCACCTGGTTCAGCGACAGCAGGTGCGCATAGATCAGGCCCAGCCAGCCGCGCTGCAGCCACTGCTGCAGCGTCTCGGCCGGCAAGGCGCGCAGGCGCTCTTCGTCCACCACCTGGAAACCGCCGAGCGTCTGCTTCTGCGCGTCGCCGGCCAGCGTGTACTCGATGCTGCGCGGCTGCAGCAGCTGCGCCTGGGCCAGCGCATCGGCGAATTCGCGTGTGGCCGTCATCTCCTGGCGGAAGCCGACGAGGAACTGCATCACCTGCTGCAGCCAGGGACTCTCGCGGCCGCTCTCGTCGAACAGCGGCTGGCCGCTCTCGGCATTCAGCCCGGCATAAGCCTGGTCCACGCAGACGGTGAATTCCTGCGGCTGGCTCTCGTCCTCGGCCAGCACGAAGGGATAGCGCCGGATGAAGGCTGGCACATAGCTGCCACGCGCCCAGCGCGCCTCGCCATCGACGAACAGGTTCTCGCGGTCGCGCAGGCCCACCAGCGCAGCCAGCGTGTGATGCCCGGCCGTCTCGATGAAGACGCAGGGGAAATCCAGCGCTGCCTGCGGCAGCTCGGCGGCCGCCAGCAGTACCGAGTTGGTCTCGCGTGCGAACGAGAACGGCTGCTGCGCAGCAAGGTCCAGGCGCAGATGGCGGTGCGCATCGCGGTGCAGCGTGACGAGCTTGTCGTAGATCAGCAGGGTCTTCATGGTTCGCGTCCTCCTCTCGCTATGGGTCGTATTCGTGCGGCGCCGCTCAGCGCCAGAGCTTGTCCAGATCGGCCGACAGGCGCACTAGCAGCTCCGGCTTCTTGTCCTGGCCCTCGATGCGCCGCTGCGGCGCAGCCAGCGTGGCCGACACGGTCCACACCGGATGGGTCCAGACCAGTCCGAAGCCGGCGCTGAGCAGGCGCGTCGTCGCGCCGCCCTCGGTGCGCGTGGCGCCGTGGTCGACGAAGACGAAGGCGTCGTAGCGCTCCAGGAAGCGGCGGTGCACCTCCAGGCTCAGCGTCTCGCCCTTGTCGCCCGACGCGGTCGGCGAGCGGTAGCCCCGCACGCTGGACGAGCCGCCGATCTGGTACTGCAGCGTCGACGGCAGGCTGACGTCGCCGCTGTACTGCAGACCGGCGCGGCCCTGCAGCGACCAGTTCTCGCCGATCAGCTGCTGGCCGCTGGCGAGCAGCTGGTAGTGTGCGGTGCTGCGCGACTCCACGCCTTCGGCGCGCGTGCGCGCCGGCGTCGCCACCAGCGAGGCAATCCAGTTCGAGCGCTCGCCCAGGCGCGACAAGGTCAGCGACAGCGCGAGGCTGTCGGTACGCACGTCGGAGAAGCGCTCGTCAGCGATGTCGGTCGCCGAGCGCGTGTGCGACAAGGTGGCGCCGCCATCCAGCGCCCAGGCACCGCTGATCCACAGCGGCTGGGTCAGCGAGAGGTTGGCGCCATCGGACTTGCCGTCCAGCCGTACCGTCTCGAAGCCCGGCGACACCGCGCGGGTCAGGCCATGCGAAAGGCCCGCGCCCAGCCGTGTGCCCCAGGCCAGAAAGGGCCCCGGCAGCGCCAAGCTGTACTGCGCATTGGCCGAGGCCGAGCCCTTTGAGCCGATCAGCAGCAGGCTGAGCTTGTCGGCGCGGCCGAGCAGGTTGTTCCATGTTCCCGTGATGCTGAGCTGTTCGCGTCCCACCGACTCGGCGCCTTCGTTGCTGAGCGAGGCGCGCAGCGTCCAGGCAGGCGGCTCCTCGATCTGCACCTGCGCGACGCTCAGACCCGGCTCCTTGGTCTCGGCGGCAACAAAGCCCAGGCCGATGCGGGTGTCGGTGCCGCGATGCAGCCGCTCCAGGCGCCGGCCTATGCTCGGCACGTCGAGCAGCGCGCCTTCGGGTGTGTCGATCAGGCCGACGATGAAGTCCTTGTCCAGCCGCGTCTGGGCCGGCAGCTCGATGCGCGCCAGGCGCCCTTCGACCAAGCGCACCTTGAGCACCCCGTCGACGATCTTCTGCGAAGGCACGAAGGCACGCGCGGTGATGTGCCCGGCGGCGTAATAGAGCGCATTGATACGCTGCGCCAGCGCGCGCACATCGGCGAAGGTGGTCGGCTTGCCCAGCTGCGGCGCGACCGCCGCATCGAGCTGCGCACGGCTGAGCAGCTGGCTTTCGTCGAAATCCACGCGCTTGAGCATGAAGCTCGGGCCGGCCGGGACGGCGCCGGGCTCGCCGGACGCCGGTGCACTCAACTTGGGCGCGGTGGCCTCAGGCTTGCGCTGCTGGCGCTGGCGCTCCAGTTCCTCGCGCTGGCGCTGCAGCTGCGCCGGATCGGCGGTGGGCGGCAGCGGCGGGGTCTGCTGTTGGGCCAGCACGGCCGCTGCCGCAACGGCAGGCAGCAGGCTCGCAGCGAGGTGACGCAGGCGTGTCATCGGTGGCGGCTTCCCGTTCAGGATCGAACTGCCCGCCGCGGTGACGAGGCAGGGTCTGTGAACGAGTAGACGCCGGCACCGGTGTCAAAGCGACACCTAATTGCGCGAGTGACCACACTCCCCCCCTGCTTCGCGGGGGGAAGTCTGAGCTAGATCAAGGAATACGGACCAGAGCGCTAGAGCGGAATGCGGTAACGGCTCACCAGTCGGCGGCCGGCCCCATCCTGTGCCGTGAGCCAGAGCTCGAAGGCCACCGGTGTGCCGATCGCCAGCGGGCCGACGCCAGCCATGGGGCTGGCAAAGCGCGTCGTCTCCGACGGGGCGACCACAAACTCGCGCTGCTGCAGGCGGCCGTCCGCGTAGCGGATCACCGCCTTCACGCTGAGCAGGCGCAGATCGGGGTTGGCCGTGGCCCAGCCGCTCCACGACGGATCCAGGCCCGCCCGGAGCGCGGCAGCCGTCAGCGGCGCGCTGCTGCTCACACCATCGAAGACCGGGTAGCGCGCCAAGGCCGGCGCGCTGGTCTGCAGGTGGGCCGGCAGATGGGCCACGCGAGTTTCGTTGGCACCGGCCAGCGTGAAACTGGCGATGTACCGGGCGCCGCGCAGCGTATCCGCGCCGCCCAGCCAGCCCACACTGGCCGAGGCCAGCAAGGTATCGCTGACCTTGCCGGTGGCGTCAACGCTGGTGGCGCCTGCGGTGTCGCTGACGCACATCCAGTCCTGGGCGCAATAGGCAAACGGCAGGCTGAAGCCGCTGGGCGTCTGCACCGTGGCCTTGTCCAGCAGCTGCGCGTCGCCGCTGTCCTGTGCCTGCAGCAGCACCTGCACGCCCAGTGCCGGGTTCGGGCTGCTGGCGGCGCTGTCGACGGCGCCGGCGGCATCCAGCGCCAGCCAGGCCAGCGGACGGATGCGGAAGTCCAGCTTGCGGCCGTTGCCCTTGAGCGACCACTTCTTGGTCTTGGTGTCGTAGCTCAACGCATCGGCGAAATAGTCCATGCGCTTGCCGCTGCTGTCGGTCACGAAGGAGCCCACCAGCACGCGCGAGCAGTTGCCCGAGGTCAGCACGTCGTCGGCGCAACCCAGCAGCTGGAAGCGACTGAGCTGCCAGTTGGTCGTGGCGAAGCCGGCCAGACGCGTGGCCAGCGCTGTAGCGTCGCTACCGTTGTGCTTGTCGTAGGCGCTGAACAGCGCGTTCGAGGCGGCGATGGCGCCAGGTCCCTGCGCGATCAGCTGATTCAAGGCCACGGCGACATCGTCGATGGTGGCCAGATTGGCCGCCGTGGCTGCCGCGGCGGTGGTGGCCTTCAGCGTCGAGCTGATCGCATTGGTGGGCGTGCTGCCGGTGGTCTTGGCCAGCTCGGTGCGCGCGGTGGCCAGGTCCACCACGACTTCGGCGGCGCCGGAGACCAGGAACTTGTTGGACAGTTGCAGCAGGGCCTGGTCCTGCGCGTTGCGCGTGAGGTTCACGCGCAGCAGGTCCAGCAGCAGGTCCTGGCTGCCCTTGTTGGCTGCGAAGCCGCTGGCATTGAGCAGATCCAGCGTCTTCGCGTCGCTGATCTTCACATCCGATAGCGGCGTCTTGATCAGCACCTTGAGGAAGTCCGCTGCCGCAGTCAGCTGAGCCAGGCCGGCCAGCACGCTCTGCTGATCGGCCGCCTTTGCGAACACCGGGCCGGGCTCGGTGCCCAGCGCCAGCGCCAGCACCGCGTCGCTGAGCGGCGTGATGTTGGCGGTCATCGTCACTGCCGGCGTGGCCACCGCCGAATGCAGCAGCACCGGCGCGCCGGTGGCATCCAGGCCCCTGGCCTGCACCAACACCGCACCGGAGATGTTCTTCGAGCTCAGCTTGAGGCTGTAGCTGCCGTCCGCGGCATGCGCGGTGGTCGTGCCCAGCGCCGTGCCCTTGCTGTCGATCACGGTGATGGTGGCGCCGCCCAGCGGTGCGCCGACCGCGGCCACGCCGCTAAGCACCGGCTCGCTGGCCAGGCCGGACGAGCCGCCCGCCGAGCCTCCGGAAGACGCGCCGGAATCGCCCCCACCTCCGCCGCAGGCGCTCAGAGCCAGGGCGGCCAGCAGGGACAGGAACAGGTGCTTGACAGGCGAGGCTGGGGCTTGGGCGCGCATGGTCGGGGCTGGTCGGGATGACGAAGTCCCCACCAGTATGGCCGTGCGCGCCGCCCAGCTATGCCTTCATCAGCGGGGCGAAAGCCCCGCATTCGCCCGGCGCTTAGACGCGAGCCGCCGCAGGTTGCGGCGCCGCGTCACTTCGGGCCGACGCTGGCCCAGGCGACCTCGAACCAGTTGTCGGCGCGGTGCACCACATTGACGTTGGTCCGTGCGGCCCAGGGGATCATCTGCCGGTGCAGCGGGATGATGTTGACCTGCTCCTTGACCTCCATCAGCGCGGACTTGACCAGCTGCTCGCGCTTCTTCGGGTCGGCCTCGACGCTGCTTTGCCCAGCCAGGGCGTCGAACTTGTCGTTGCGGAAATTGCCGTAGTTGTAGTAGCCCACGCCCTTCTCGCCGCGGTTGCGCAGCACCGGGGTCATCATGGTCTCGGCATCGGTGATGGCGCCGCCCCAGCCGTACAGATACATGCTGGTATCGAGCTTTTCGACCTTGGGGAAGAAGGTCACACGCGGCATTGCGTTGACCTTGACCTTCACCTTGAGCTGCGCCCACATCGAGGCGAGCGCGAGGCAGATCTCCTCGTCGTTGATGTAGCGGTTGTTGGGGCAGTCCAGCGTCACCTCGAAGCCGTCGGCGAAGCCGGCGTCGGCCATCAGCTTGCGCGCAGCTGCCAGATCGAAGGGGTAGCGCGCCTCGATCGCCGGATCGTTGTAGGCGCCCAGCGGCGATGGCGTCAGACCCCCGGTGGGGATGGAAAGGCCATTCATCAACTTGGTGCGCATGGTCTCCACGTCGATGGCCTGGTACAGCGCCTTGCGCACGCGCAGGTCCTTGAAGGGGTTGCGGTCCCCCGGCACCTTGCCGTACAGCAGGGTGTCGCGCGCCTGGTCCATGCCGATGATCACCAGACGGTTTTCCGGGCCGTCGATCACCTTGACGCCCTGGGTGTTGCGCAGGCGTGGCACGTCGCGCGGCGCGGGATCGAGCACGAAGTCGATCTCGCCCGAGACCAAGGCAGCCAGGCGGGTGGCGTCATTGCCGATCGGCGTGAACACGATGTCCTGCACATTGCCGTCGAACTTGCCCCACCAGTTGGGGTTGCGTTTGAAGACGGTACGGATACCCGGCTCGCGCGTGACCAGCATGTAGGGCCCGGTGCCGTTGGCATTGCGTGCCGAGAAGGTCTCTTCCTTGTTCTTGAAGTCCAGCGGCCGGCCGACCTTGTGCTTCTCGCTCCAAGCCTTGCTCATCATCCACATCGCGTCCAGATGGTGGAGAAAGATCGGGTTGGGCTGGCTGAGCTGGAACTCGACGGTGAAATCGTCGATCTTGCGCGGCGTGCCCAGCGCATTGGCATAGACACTGACCTGCGAGGTGGGTTCCTTGGCGCGATTGATCGAGAAGACCACGTCGTCGGCGGTGAAGGGCGAGCCATCGTGGAACTTGACGCCCTGGCGCAGCTTGAAGCGCCAAACCAGCGGCGAGACCTGGCTCCACTCGGTCGCCAGCCCCGGCCCGATGTTCAGATGACGGTCGCGCTTGGTCAGACGCTCGTAGACCTGACCGTTGACCATATTGGTCATGCTCTCGTTCTGCGAGTGCGGATCCATGGTCTGCGGATCGCCTTGACTTGCCCAGCGCAAGGTCTGCGCCTGCACGGCCAAGCATGCAGACAGGCCGATCAGGCTCAAGGCAAAGAATCGCTTCATCAGCTCACTCCAGGGGTAGGAATGGGCCGGAGTGTAGACAGCGCTCGCAGCGCCTCGCAGCGGGATAGCCCTAGCGCACGTCGGGCTTGGACCAGAGCTCGTCGATGTGGCTGAAGCCCCAGTCCTGCGCCGCCTCGCGGCCGACGATCTTGTCGTCCACCGCAGGATCAGCCAGGTCCAGCACCTGCACCGGAATCGGCATCTTGGACTTGGTCGAGAAGAACAGCCGCACCTTGGGCGCGACCAGGCTGCCCGGGTTCTGGTCGATCACCACGCCGAGCCGGCCGGAGTGCATGCGCACCAGCGTGCCCACCGGATAGATGCCGACGCTCATCACGAAGGCCTTGAACACGGCCGGATCGAAATGCCCCTGCCACTGCGCCATGCGCTGAATGGAACCGGCTGCATCCCAGGCATTCTTGTAGGGGCGGTTCGAGGTGATGGCGTCGTACACGTCGCAGACGGCGCCCATGCGGGCGAGCAGCGAGATCTGCTCGCCGACCAGTTTCTTGGGATAGCCTGAACCGTCGATCTTCTCGTGGTGATGCAGGCAGACATCCAGTGCCGATTCCGGCACCGCGCCGCCCTCCTTGAGCATTTCGTAGCCGCGCACCGGGTGCGAGCGCATCACCGCAAACTCGGCATCGGTCAGCGCGCCGGGCTTGTTGAGCACATCCATGGGCATGGCCATCTTGCCGATGTCATGCAGCAGGCCGGCCAGTCCGGCCTCGCGCGTCTGCGCCTCGTCCATGCCCATCTGCCGTGCCAGCGCCACCATCAGCGCGCACACCGCCACCGAGTGCATATAGGTGTAGTCGTCCTTGGTCTTCAGCCGTGCCAGGCTGACCAGGGCCGAGGGGTTGCGCGCCACCGAATCGGCGATGTCGGCCACCAGCGGGACGCAGTCCTCGGCGCTGACGGCCTTGCCGAGTCGCGCCTCGCCGAACATCGCGACCACCGCCTCCTTGGAGCGCGCCACCAGCTTGACGGCATGAGCCATCTCCTCACCGGCAGGCACGCGCTTGAGCGAGCGCACCGGATCGGCAGGCGCCACCGGCACCGCCGCGACAGGGGCGGGGGACGCTATCGCCACAGGCTCCGGCGCGGCTGCAGGCGGTGCGGGCGGATCCGCCCGCACGCTCGGCGGCACCACATCCAGCCCGCGCGACACATCGATCCAGACGCCAGCCACCTTGCTGCCACGCAAGGCGGCAAGGTCAGCCGGATCGTCGATGACGAACTTGGTCTTCCAGAAGGGATGCGCCAGCCATGATCCCTCGAGCCCGTGCAGATACATGCCCAGGCGAACCTCGTGGACAGGAATCTTTTTCAGCGAGTTGGATGGAGGAGACTTGGCTGACACGGACATCAATGCTGCGCAGCACCCTGTGGCACTGCGTCTGCTAGCAATTTACCCGAGACGGGGTGCAGCAAGCGAAAAGAGAAAGCCGCCCGGGTGGCGGCTTTTCACAGCAGCCGCATAGAGCACGGCACTGCAGCAACTGGGCCGGACGACCCGGCACCCCAATCAGCGGAAGCGGCCCTGCGGCACCACGTCCATTTCACCCGGCAGCGAGGCCAGGTACTTGGACAGGGCCTTCAGCTCGGCGTGGCTGAACTGCTTGACCTGGGCTGCCATGATCGCGTTGCTGCGACCGATGACCGCATTGCCCTCGGTCTGGTAGGACTTCAGCGCCACATAGAGATAGTCGGCGTACTGGCCAGCGAGCTTCGGATAGCTGGGATCGATGCCCTTGCTGAAGTTCGCGCCGTGGCAGGAGATGCAGGCACCCTTGGTCAGCAATTCCTTGACCTGCGCGCTGGGCTCGGCAACCTTCTCAGGCGCAGCGGGCTTCTTGCTCTGCTGCTCGTAGTAGGCCGAGATGTCGGCAATGTCCTGCTCGGACAGCGACAGCGCGATGCCGCGCATGGTCGGGTGCTTGCGCTCGCCCTTGGCATAGGCATTCAGCGCGGCCGCGATGTACTTGGCGCTCTGGCCAGCAATCATCGGCACCTTGTGCACCTCGGGGAAGCTGGCCTGGTAGCCGGGAATGCCGTGGCATCCGATACACATTGCCACCTTCTTCTGGCCGGCGGCCACATCTTGCGCCTGCGCATGAGCGAAAGCACCCAGGGTTGCGGCCGCGGCCAGCGAGATCTTCAGCAGAGTGTTCATAGAGCCGGTTGTTCTGGAACTGAGTCCTTGATCTATCACCGGCGGCGATTATAGGCGGCCTCTTATACTGGCCCGCTACCCATCTGTCGTTGATCTACACCATGAAATTCCAGGGTTCCGAGCAGTACGTCGCCACCGATGACCTGAAACTGGCGGTCAACGCCGCCATGGCTCTGCAGCGCCCGCTGCTGGTCAAGGGTGAGCCGGGCACCGGCAAGACCATGCTCGCCGAGGAAGTGGCGCGCTCGCTGGGCATGCCGCTGCTGCAGTGGCACATCAAGAGCACGACCAAGGCCCAGCAGGGCCTGTACGAATATGACGCGGTGAGCCGCCTGCGCGACAGCCAGCTGGCCGGCATCGAAGGCAGCGAGAAGGTCCGCGACATCGCCAACTACATCGTCAAGGGCGTGCTCTGGCAGGCCTTCGAGGCCGACCAGCCGGTGGCGCTCTTGATCGACGAGATCGACAAGGCCGACATCGAGTTCCCCAACGACCTGCTGCGCGAACTCGACCGCATGGAGTTCTATGTGTACGAGACCCGCCAGATGGTGCGCGCCAAGCACCGTCCGCTGGTCTTCATCACCTCGAACAACGAGAAGGAGCTGCCCGACGCCTTCCTGCGCCGCTGCTTCTTCCACTACATCAAGTTCCCCGACGCGGCCACGATGCAGAGCATCGTCGACGTGCACTTCCCCGGACTGAAGAAGGAACTGCTCGCCGCGGCGCTGAAGACCTTCTTCGACGTGCGCAACCTGCCGGGCCTGAAGAAGAAGCCTTCGACCAGCGAGCTGCTGGACTGGCTGAAGCTGCTGGTGGCCGAGGACATCCCCGTCGACGCGCTGAAGAGCGAGGACGACAAGGTGCTGATCCCGCCGCTGGTCGGCGCGCTGCTGAAGAACGAGCAGGACCTGACCCTGTTCGAGAAGCTGGTCTTCATGCAGAGCCGCAACCGCTGAACGGGTGGCCCTGATGCAGAACGACACCCGCAAGGCGCTGCTTGAAGGCGTGGCCGACGCGCTGGGCTTCGTGCTCGGCGCCCTGGTCGGCTGGTGGATAGGCCGGCGCTTCTTCGGCATCGACTTCATCGCCGATAGCGGCTGGGGGCCGGCGCAGTTCGGCGGCCTGCTGTTGATCCTGGCCGGCTCCGGCCTGGGCCGCTGGCTGATGCGCACCCTGCTGCTGGGCCGGGGCGGCCGCACCGGCTCATGAGCCGCCTGCTCGCCCCCGTCACGCTGAGCGGTCGCCATGCCACGCTGACGCCCCTGTCTGCGGATCACCTGGCAGGCCTGCAGCAGGCCAGCGCCGATGGCGAGCTGCACGGGCTCTGGTACACCAGCGTGCCCACAGCTGACGGCATGGCCGCCGAGATCGAGCGGCGCCTGGCGCTGCATGCCAGCGGCAGCATGCTGCCCTTCACGGTGCTCGATGCCCAGGGGCAGCCCTGCGGCATGACGACCTACATGAACATCGACGCCAGGCACCACCGCGTCGAGATCGGCTCCACCTGGTACGCGCGACGCGTGCAGCGCAGCGGTCTGAATACCGAATGCAAGCTGATGCTGCTGGCGCATGCCTTCGACACGCTGGACTGCATTGCCGTGGAGTTCCGTACTCACCGGCTGAACACGCAGAGCCGCCGCGCCATCGAGCGCCTGGGCGCGCAGCTCGACGGCGTGCTGCGTGCGCATCAACGCATGGCGGACGGCACGCTGCGCGACACCGCGGTGTACAGCATCACCGCAGCCGAATGGCCGACCATTCGCACCCATCTGCGCTGGCAGCTCGAGCGGCCGCGCTGACCCCTTGTTTCTTTGTCATCCGCTCACGATCTGTGCGGAAGGACTCCCCTCAAGTCCCTACACAACCAGGAGACCCCATGGCAAGCAAGACCACCAACAGCCGCAAACGATCAGGCAGCAAGTCCTTCGATGTCGATGCGCTGTGGCAGATCGAACGCGTCGGCGCACCCAGCCTGTCGCCGGACGGCGCGCAGGCGGTGGTGGCGGTCACGCGCTATTCGATGGACAAGAACAAGAGCAGTTCCAGCCTGTGGCTGCTCTCCACGCTGGGTGGCGCGCCGCGCATGCTGACCAGCGCCGGCAGTCCTGACAGCAAGGACGGCGCGCCGCAGTGGAGCCCCAAGGGCGACCACATCGCCTTCGTCGCCCGACGCGAGCAGGAGGGCGCCAAGGACGAGGAGGCGCAGCTCTATCTGATCGCACCGGACGGCGGCGAGGCACGCCGTGTCGGCACCGTGGCCACCGGGGTCGAGTCCTTCAAGTGGTTCCCCGACGGCAAGCGCATCGCCTTCCTCTCCTGGGTCTGGCCCAAGCTCAAGGGCGCGGCCGCGCAGGCCAAGGCGCTGAAGGAGTTCAAGGAACGCAAGGAGAGCGGCTACCTCACCGAGGAAGCCGTCTACCGCTACTGGGACCACCACATCCCGATGGGCCGCGTCGCCCATCTGCATGTGATCGACGTGGACAGCGGCAAGGTGCGCGACCTGTTCGAAGGCACCGACTTCGAGCTCACGCGCGCCGATCCGGACGCCAACTGCTTCGACATCTCGCCCGACGGCAAGCGCATCGTCTTCAGCTACGACCCCAACGCCGAGAAGCGCATCGACAGCCGCTATGCGCTGGCCGAGATCGAGCTCAGGAGCGGCAGCATCCGCACGCTGCTGCAGGACAAGGACTGGCACTTCACCGCGCCGCGCTACAGCCATGCCGGCCAGCACCTGGCCTTCCTGGCCTCGAATCAGGGCAAGAAGCACACCATGCCCGACCAGCTCGCGGTGTTGGACACCCAGGGCCACTGGGCGGTGCTGTCCGAGCACTGGGACCATGAGGTCACCGCGCCGCTGCGCTGGGACGAGGACGATCTGGGCGTGATCTTCGGTGCCGAGCAAGCGGGGCGCCGTCACCTGTGGCGCTTCGACGTGAAGACCTGCGAGGCCTTCAAGCTCTTCGAGGGCGGCAACGCCACCGGCTTCGCGCTGCAGGCCGGCACGCTGGTCGTGCAGCACGACAGCGTGCAGCATCCGCCGCGCATCTCGGTGCTGGACAGCGAGGGCGAAGGCAGCGACTGCGTCGCCCGCCGCATCGAGTCCTTCAACGACAAGCTGCTGGCGCAGTACCGTTTCTCGCGCCATGAAGAGGTCTTCTACAAGGGCGCGCAGGGCGACCAGGTGCAGATGTGGCTGGTCTACCCGCCCGGCTTCGACGCCAAGAAGAAGTACCCGCTGCTGCACGTGATCCACGGCGGCCCGCACACCGCCTTTGGCGACAGCTGGCACTTCCGCTGGAACCACCAGGTGATGGCGGCGCAAGGCTATGTGGTGGCCTGCGTCAACTACCACGGCTCGTCGAGCTTCGGCTACCAGTTCCTCGACTCGATCACGCACCGCTGGGGCGAGCTGGAGCTGCAGGACGTCGAGGCCGCCACCGACCTGCTGCTGAAGAAGCCCTGGATCGACCGCCAGCGCGTCTTCGCCACCGGCGGCAGCTATGGCGGCTATATGGTCGCGTGGATGAACGGCCATGTGAAACCCGGCCGCTACCAGGCCTATGTCTGCCATGCCGGCTGCTACGACTGGCAGGCCATGTTCGCCGACGATGCCTACACCTGGCATGCCAAGGAACTGGGCGCCTGGTACTGGGACGATCCGGCCAAGGTCGCCTCGCAGAGCCCGCATGCCTTCGCCAAGGCCATGAAAACGCCGACGCTGGTGATCCACGGCCAGCTGGACTACCGCGTGCCCGATGCGCAAGGCCTGGCCTACTACAACACGCTGAAGGCCCGCGGCGTGCCGGCCAAGCTGCTGTGGTTCCCCGACGAGAACCATTGGATCCTGAAACCGCGCAACAGCAAGCTCTGGTACGCCGAGTTCTTCGACTGGCTCAAGCGCCACGACCCGGCCGCGTCGCGACCGCGACGTGGCTGAGTCGCCTGCATAATCGATCGCCGGAGAGCCCCGCAGGTGCGGGGCGCCGCCTGACATGCTCATCCCCTTCTTCTACACGCTGCGCGCCGCCAAGCTGCCGGTCTCGGTGAAGGAATTCCTCACCCTGCTCGAAGCGCTCAAGCAAGGCGTGATCGACGACGACGGCGGCCCGACGGTCGACAAGTTCTACTTTCTCGCCCGCACCGCGCTGGTCAAGGACGAGGCCAACTTCGACAAGTTCGACCGCGCCTTCGGCGCTTACTTCAAGGGCGTGGAGATGCTCACCGCGGATCTGTACAAGGATCTGCCGATGGAGTGGCTGAAGCAGCACCTGCAGCTCGAGCTCACGCCCGAGCAGAAGGCCGCCATCGAGAAGATGGGCTGGAACGAGCTGATGGAGACACTGAAGAAGCGTCTCGAGGAGCAGAAGGAACGCCACGAAGGCGGCAGCAAGTGGATAGGCACCGGCGGCACCAGCCCCTTCGGCAACGGCGGCTACAACCCGCAGGGCGTGCGCATCGGCGGCAAGGGCGGTAACAAGAGCGCCGTCAAGGTCTGGGACCAGCGTGCCTACCAGGACTACGACGACACCAAGGAACTCGGCACGCGCAACATCAAGGTGGCGCTGCGCCGACTGCGCCGCTTCGCGCGCGAAGGCTCCGAGCTAGAGCTGGATCTGGACGGCACCATCCACGGCACCGCCGCCAATGCCGGCCTGCTGGACATCCGCATGCATCCGGAGCGGCACAACAAGGTCAAGGTGCTGCTGCTGATGGACGTGGGCGGCACGATGGACGAGCACATCCATCGCGTCGAGGAGCTCTTCTCCGCGGTAAAGAGCGAGTTCAAGCACCTCGAGTTCTATTACTTCCACAACTGCGTCTACGACTTCGTCTGGAAGAACAACCGCCGCCGCTTCGCCGAGAAGACGCCGACCTGGGACATCATTCGCAAGTACAACCGCGACTACAAGCTGATCTTCGTCGGCGACGCGACGATGAGCCCCTACGAGATCCTGCAGGCCGGCGGCAGCGTCGAGTACAACAACGAGGAGCCCGGCGCCGAATGGCTGCAGCGCCTCGTCAACGCCTTCCCCAAGTACGCCTGGATCAACCCCGAGCCGCAAGGCGTCTGGCAGTACCGCCAGAGCATCTCGCTGATCCAGCAGCTGATGCACCAGCGCATGTTCCCGCTCACCTTGCAGGGGCTGGAAAGCGCGATGCGCCTGCTGAGCAAATGACCCTGGCGCGCCTGGCTGCGAGCGCCCTGCTGCTGGGTGCCAGCGGGCTCCTGGGCGGCTGCGCCCAACTCAGCCCCCGCTTCGGCGAACTGCTCGGCGAAGTGCCGGTGGTCGGCAAGGCGGTGGCCGGTCCGCAGGCGCCGACCCGTGTCGCCTACCAGCTGGAGCTGCGCGCCCCCGGCGCGCTACGTGCACTGCTCGAAGAGCATCTGGACCTCTCGCGCTACCGCCGCCTGACCGAGGGCCAGGCGCTGAGCCCAGGCGAGCTGGCCCGGCTGGCCAATGCCGCGCCGCCGCAGGCGCGCGCGCTGCTCGAGACCGAGGGCTATTTCGACCCGCAGCTGCGTCTGAGCCGGCGCAGCGAAAGCGGCGTCGAGACTCTCGTCCTCGAAGTCGAACCCGGTCCGCGCGTGCAGGTCAAGGCGGTGGAGATCGCCTTCGAGGGCCCGCTGCAGGACGAGCCCGGCAACGCGGCACTGCGCGAGACACTGACGCAGAACTGGGCCCTGCCCGTGGGCCAGCCCTTCCGGCAGGCCGCCTGGTCCGAGGCCAAGACCGCGCTGCTGACCCGCACGCGCGCCAGCGGCTATGCGCTGGCCCACCTGGAGGCCACCGACGCCGAGGTGGACACCGAGGCCAGCTCGGCCACGCTGCGGCTGACGGTCAGCTCCGGCCCACTGGTACGCCTGGGCGAGCTGCGCATCGAAGGACTGGAGCACCAGCCGTCCGAGACAGTCAGCCGCCTGGCCCAGTTCACGCCCGGCACGCCCTACAGCGAGAAGCTGCTGCTGGACTTCCAGGAACGCGTTCAGGCCACCAGGCTGTTCGATGCCATCACCGTGAGCATCGCGCCGGACGCCGACAACGCCGCGGCCACGCCGGTGCTGGTGCGGCTGCGCGAGTCGCCACGCCAGCAGGCCACCACTGGCATCGGCTACAACGCCAACACTGGCCAGCGCATCACGCTGGAGCATCTGCACCGGCGGCCCTTCGGCCTGGCACTGCGCAGCCGCAGCAAGCTGGAGCTGGGCCGCGACCTGCGCAGCGCCGAGCTGGAGCTGAGCAGCTACCCTCGCGAGGACATGCAGCGCAATCTGGGCTCGCTGGTCGTGGAGGAAGACCGCTCCACCGGCGACGTCAACACCAGCCTCGTCGCCCGCGTCGGCCGGCTGCGCGAACGCGGCTCGGACGAGCGGCTGGTCTTCATCGAGGCGATACGCGCCCGCGAGACCAGCGGCACCACCGGCCAGACGCTCAACTCCGGCGCCAGCTCGGCCAATGTGCAGTGGACGCTGCGGCGCGTCGACGACAAGCTGCTGCCCACGCGCGGCCACACTGCCTGGCTGCAGCTGGGCCTGGGCCGAGCGGACAATTCTGCCGGCAGCAATGGCTTCTTCGGTCGCGCGCATGCCAAGCTCGGCTGGTACCGGCCACTGGGCAGTAGCGGCTGGCATGCCGAGCTGCGCGGCGAGGCCGGCCAGGTGCTGGCCAAGGACGAGGTCGGCATGCCCGACCGCCTGCTCTTCCGCGCCGGCGGCGACAACTCGGTGCGCGGCTATGCCTACCAGAGCCTGGGACCGACCGCGCTCGACGGCAGTGATGTCGGCGGCCGCGTGCTGCTGACCGGCAGCGCCGAACTGGCCCGGCCGCTCAGCGCGCGCTATCCGGCGCTGTGGGGCGCCGTCTTCGTCGACGCCGGCCATGCCGCGCAGCGCTGGAGCGACTACAAGCCGGTGCTGGGCTACGGCCTGGGCCTGCGCGTGCGCAGCCCGGTGGGCAGCCTGCGCCTGGACCTCGCGCGCGGCGACGAGCTGCAGCGCTGGCGCCTGCACTTTAGTGTGGGGATCGCGCTGTGAGCGAGGCCGCGCCGCCCATCGCCAAGCCAGCGTCGCGCCGCGGCCTGCGCCTGGCCGCCACGCTGGCCGGCACCGCGGCGCTGCTCGTCGGCGGACTGGCCGGCAGCCTGTGGTGGAGCCTGGCCACCGCATCGGGCAGCGCCTGGCTGCTGCGCCAGCTGCCCGGGATGCAGCAACTCGACGCGCCCAGCGGCGCGCTGCTCGGTGACTTCTCGGCGCGACGCTTGCTCTGGCAAAGCGGCGACTGGCGCATCGATGTGCAGCAGCTGCGCTGGCAAGGCCTGAGCCTTTCGCGCAGTGCCGCGGCCAGCGCCTGGGCGCAGATCGATGTGCAGGGCCTGCAGGCCGACCGCGTGGAGATCGCCTTTCCGAGCAGCGCCACCGACCTGCCGACGCCGCAAGACCTGACCCTGCCAGTCGGGCTGACGATCGGCTCGGTGCGCATCGCCGAGCTGGCGCTGCCCGCGCTGGGCCGTGATGCCGCGCCGCTGCGCGCACTCGATGCCCGCCTGGCGCTGGGCGACACGCAGGGCCGGACGCACCGGCTGCAGCTCAGGCAACTCGACTGGGAACACTGGCGGCTGCAGGGTGTCTTGAATCAGGACGCCAGCGGCGAGCTGCGCACCCAGGCCAGCCTGCAGGCGCAACGCAGCGACGCCGCCACCGGTAAGGACTGGCGCGCCAGTGCCACGCTCGATGGCCCGCTGCCCGCGCCGCAGCTGCAGGCGCGCATCGAGGGCTTGGGGCAGCACCTGGACCTGCAGGCCGAGCTCGCACCGCTCGCCGCTTGGCCGATGCGCAAGGCCGCCGCCAGCGCCCAGGCCTTCGACCTGGCCGCTCTGACGCCGCGCTTGCCGGCCACGGCCTTGCAGGGCCAGGCGCAGCTGGACTTCGCCGGCTGGCAGCAGCCGGCCCATCTCAAGGCCCAGCTGGACAACGCCCGCGCCGGCCGCTGGGACCAGGGCCGGCTGCCGCTGCGCCGCCTGACGCTGGACCTGAGCGCACGCCCCGACCAGATCAGCCACTGGCGCGAGCAGACGCGCGTCGACACGCTGGAACTGCTGCTGGGCAGTGCAGCGGATCCCGGCGGACGCATCAGCGCCCAGGGCACGCTGCAAAGCCTGCGCGCCCAGTTCGCCGAGCTGCGCCCGACCGCGCTGGACAGCCGGCTGCCGCGCCTGCAGCTCGGCGGCAGCCTGGCGCTGCAGGGCCAGCCGCCCACTGGCGACCAGCAGAACGCGGGCACGCTGCAGCTCGACGGCACGCTCAGCGGCCAATGGCAGACGCCGCGCGGCGCGCAGCCGGTGCGCCTGACGCTGCAGGCGCAGAGCGACCTCGCCCGCACGCTGACGCTGCAGCGCCTGCAGCTGGCCTCGGGCGAAGCCTCGCTGCAGGCCGAGGCCCAACTCGCCCGCAGTGACGACGGCCGCTGGCAGGCCGAGCTCGGCGCACAGGCCCAGCGCCTCGACCCGCGCCTGCTCTGGGGCGGCCGCGACGGCGGCGCCTGGCAGCGCGGCCGTCACGAGATCAACGCCAGCCTGCAGGCCAACCTGACGCAGCCGGCGGGCACCGCCCCCTGGCCCAGCGGCGAGGCCCGGCTGCAATTGCTGCCCAGCCAGATCAACGGCATGCCGCTGGCCGGCGAGCTCAGCTACCGTGCCGATGCCGCGACCACAGCACCGCAGCTGCAAGGCGGGTTCACGGCGGCCGGCAACCAGTTGCAGTGGCGCGCCGGCATCGATGGCCTGGCCACGCTGGAGCTGCGCGCCGACGCGCTGGCCGGCTTGCAGCCGCTGCTGGCGCTGTGGCAGCCGCAGGCGCGTATTGCCGGCGCGGCACGATTGCAGGCGGAGCTGAAGCCGGCGGACGGGCAGAAGCCCGCACTTGCCGGCGACTGGCAGCTGGCACTCAAAGGCAGCGCCGAGCAGCTGACATTGGGCACGCTGAGCCTGGGCGCAGTCCGCATCGATGCACGCACCGGCACGCAGCTGGATGCGCCGCTGCAGCTCACGGCCGAGGCCCGCCAGCTGCTGGTCAGCGGCGCGCGGCTGAGCCAGGCCACGCTGGGCCTCAGCGGCAGCTGGGCGCGCCATCAGCTGAAGCTCGATGGCAAAGGCGCCATCGCGCTGCCCACCTGGCTGGCCACGCTGGCCGGCAGCGACAGCAGCCACGCGCCGCTGAGCGCGGCCGCGCAGTTCGACGGCCAGTTCAGCGGATCGCCATGGGTCACGCTGCGCGACAGCAGTAGCAGCCGCAAGGCCACCCCGGCGCCAGCGCCACTGCAATGGCAGGGCCGTGCCGGCACCGTGCAGCTGCGCCCCGACAGGCCGGGGCTGCCCGCCTGGTTCGACGCCGAGGGCCTGGCCTTGGCCCTCAGTGTCGACCCTCGGTTCAAAGCCCCAGCGCTGCAGCGCCTGGCACTCGCGCCCGGCCACGCCGAACTGGCCGGCGCACGCATTCGCTGGCGCGAGCTGCTGTGGCAGCCCCCCGTCAGCGGCGGCACATTGCCCGAGCTGAGCGCCGAGCTCGAGCTGGAGCCGCTGGCGGTCGCACCGCTGCTGTCACGCTGGCAGCCCGACTTCGGCTGGGGCGGCGACCTGGTGATGGGGGGCCAGGTCCGCCTGCGCAGCAGTCCGACGATGGAGGTGGACATCGTGCTGCAGCGCACCGAGGGGGACCTGAGCGTCACCGACGATGGTGGCGTACATGCGCTGGGCCTGAGCGAGCTGCGTCTGGCGCTGCTGGCGCAGGATGGCCGCTGGCATCTGACCCAGGCGATCGCCGGCGAACACCTCGGTGCGATCGGCGGTGCCTTCACCGCGCTGACCTCGCCGCAGGCGGCCTGGCCCGGCGCCGACGCGACGCTGGAAGGCGTACTCACCGCGCATGTGGCCAATCTGGGCAACTGGGGTGCCTGGGTGCCGCCGGGCTGGCGCCTGGGCGGGCGGCTGGACGCCGGCATCAGCCTGGCCGGCAAGCTGGGCGCGCCGCAGATTCAGGGCCAGGCCAGTGGCGAGCAGATCGCCGTGCGCAACCCGCTGCTGGGCGTCGACGTGGACCAGGGGCGCTTCACCCTGGCGCTGGAGGGGGCGACAGCGACGCTGAAGGAACTCAGCGCCCGCGGCGGCGACGGCACGCTCAGCGCCGAGGGTGCGGTCGAGCTCGGCGAGACACCGCTGGCACGCCTGAGCGTGCAGGCACAGCGCTTCCGCCTGCTGAACCGCGTAGACCGCCGCCTGGTGGCCAGCGGCAAGGGCAGGCTGGAGATGGGCCGCCAGTCGCTGGCACTGGACGGTCGCTTTGCCTTCGACGAAGGCCTGTTCGACTTCTCGCGCGCCGACGCGCCGGCGCTGGACGACGATGTGCGCGTGCAACGTCCGCACGCCCCGGCCCAGGCCGCGCCGGCCGCACGCCGCGCCAGCGAGCGGCGCATCAGCATGAAGCTGGCGCTGGACTTCGGCGACAAGCTGCATGTCTTCGGCCGCGGTCTGGACACGCATCTGCGCGGCGAGCTGCTGCTCAGCCATGCGCAAGGACGCCCGCAGCTCCATGGCACGCTGCGCGCGGTCGGCGGCAGCTACGAGGCCTACGGCCAGCGCCTGGAGATCGAGAAGGGCGAGCTGGTCTTCATCGGCGCGCTGGACAACCCGCGCCTGGACGTGCTGGCGGTGCGGCCCAATACCGACGAGGTCAAGGTCGGCGTGACGCTGACCGGCACCGCGCTGATCCCGCGCGTGAAGCTCTATTCGGAGCCCGAGCTCAGCGAGGCCGAGAAGATCGCCTGGCTGGTGCTGGGCCGCGGGCCCGACACGCTGGGCCGCTCCGACACGCTGCTGGTGCAGCGCGCTGCGCTGGCGCTGCTGGCCGGAGAAGGCCAGAGCACCACGGGCAAGCTGATGAGGAACCTGGGCCTGGACGAAGTCTCGGTCGGCCAGGACGTCGACGAAACCCGCGGCACCGTGGTCCGCGTGGGCAAGCAGATTTCCAAGCGCGTCTATCTCGGCTACGAACGCAGCCTCAACGCCACCACCGGCAGCTGGCAGCTGATCTACCGCATCGCGCAGCGCTTCACGCTGCGCGCGCAAAGCGGCGAGCAGAACGCGATGGACCTGATCTGGCAGTGGCAGTGGCGCTGAGGCGCCCGGCTCGCCGGAAACGCCACTTGCTCATGAGACAATGCGCGCCGCCCGGCACCCTGCCGGGCGCGACGCTTCTTGTGTCCGGCGCTCTCCGTAGTTCAATGGATAGAACGGCCGCCTCCTAAGCGGCAGATACAGGTTCGATTCCTGTCGGAGGGACCATCGCAGATCGGAAAGCCCGGGGGGCTTTCCGATCTGCGATGGAAGTTCAGCTGCGTGGCCCGGCCGGCCCTCCCGGCTTCAGCCACTCCGCCGCATCGCCCGCGACAGCAGGATCACCGGAATCAGCCCCACCGCCACGATGGCCAGCGAGGGCAGGGCCGCCTCGCTCAGGCGCTCGTCGCGCGCCAACTGATAAGCCACGACAGCCAGCGTGTCGCTGTTGAAGGGCCGCAGCACCAGCGTAGCTGGCAGCTCCTTCATCACGTCGACGAAGACGAGCAGCGCCGCCGCCAGCCCCGAGCGCAGCAGCAGCGGCGCGTGCACGGCGAGGAACAGCCGCGCCTTCGAGGCGCCGAGCATGCGCGCGGTCTCGTCCAAGGTCGGCGAGATGCGCGCATAGCCGGCCTCGATGGACTGCAGCGCCACGCCGGAGAAGCGCACCAGATAGGCGTAGAGCAGGCCGAGGATGGTGCCGGTCATCAGCGCAGGCAGGCCCAGCTGAGGCGCCTTTTCCTGCAGCCAGCCCAGCGGCAGCAGGATGCCCACCGCGATCACGGCGCCGGGCACCGCATAGCCCAGCGCCACCACGCGGGTGGAGGCGCGCAACAGCAGGCCCTGCGTCTGGCCCTGTCCCTGGCGAGCACGCGCCAGATAGGCCAGCACCAGCGCCAGTGCCACGGCAAGCACGGCGGCCAAGCCGGCGAGCTTCACGCTGTTGAGGCTCCACTGGATGAAGCGCTCGATCGGCAGGCCGAACTCGCCGTAGATCGCCTCCTGCCACATCAGCCGCGCCAGCACCAGCACCGGGACCAGGAAGCCCAGCACGATGGGCAGCGCACACAGCAGCCAGGCGCCCAATGCAGCCGGCCCGTGCAAGGGCAGCGGCCTAGCCTCGGCGGCATGCAGTGCACCCGCACGGCTGCTGGCAAAGCGCAGCCGCGCCTGCGCACGGCGCTCCAGCCAGAGCAGCAGCGCCACGGCGACCAGCAACACCGAGGCCAGCTGCGCCGCGGCGATGCGGTCGTTCATCACCAGCCAGGCCTTGTAGATGCCGGTGGTCAGCGTGGCCAGGCCGAAATAGGCGCCAACGCCGTAGTCGGCCAGCGTTTCCATCAGCGCCAGCGCCACGCCCGCCGCCAGCGCTGGCCGGGCCAGCGGCAAGGCCACCTCGCGCACGCGGCGCCAGGGGCCGGCGCCCAGCATGCGCGCCGCTTCCATCAGCGCCACGCCGCGCTCAGCCAGGGCAGTGCGTACCAGCAGGTAGACATAGGGGTAGAGGCACAGCACAAAGAGCAGCACCGCGCCGGGCAGGCTGCGCACATCGGGCCACAGCGGCCGGCTGGCGCCGAGCAGCTCGCGCAGGCCGGTCTGCAGCGGGCCGCTGAACTGCAGGAAGTCGGTATAGGCATAGGCGGCCACATAGGCCGGCATGGCCATGGGCAGCAACAGCGCCCACTCGAACACGCGCCGCCCCGGGAAGTCGAACAAGCTCACCGCAGCGGCAGTCGCACCGCCCAGCGCCGCCACACCCAGCGCCACCGCCACGCTGAGCAGCAGCGAAGCCCAGGCGTACTCGGGCAGCACGGTGTCGAGCTGGTGGCGCAGGATCTCCAGTGCCTGAGCGTCCATCGCCAACCAGGAACCCAGCACGCCCAGCACAGGAACGGCGAGCAGCAGACACAACAGGGTGACGAAACGCAGCATGAACAAGTGGGGCTGGATGGGCGGAAAGTCGCACAGATGAGAACGATCCGCATTTGAGCCCGGTATCATAGGCCCATCATGTTTCTCGCCCTGGATCAGGTCGGTCTGCGCTACCCCGGCGCAGGCTCCACAAGACGCGCCGTCGACGGCGTCACGCTCACGCTGGGGCGCGGCCAGATCGGCGTGCTGATCGGCCCCTCCGGCTGCGGCAAGACCTCGCTGCTGCGCGCCATCGCCGGCCTGGAACGGCTGCAGGCCGGACGCATCACCATCGAGGGCGAATCGCTGGCCGACGCGGCGACCGGCCTGCACGTGGCGCCGGAGGCGCGGCGCATCGGCATGGTGTTCCAGGACTATGCGCTGTTTCCGCACCTCTCCATCGCCGAGAACGTCGCCTTCGGCCTGCGCCATCTGAGCCGCAGCGCACGCGAGCAGCGCATCGCCGAGGTGCTGGACCTGGTCGGCCTGGCTCATGCGGCCCGGCGCGCGCCGCACCAGCTCTCCGGCGGCCAGCAGCAGCGCGTGGCGCTGGCTCGGGCGCTGGCGCCCTCGCCTCGGCTGCTGCTGCTGGACGAGCCCTTCTCCAGCCTGGACGTGGACTTGCGCGAACACCTCTCGCAGGAACTGCGCGCCATCCTGCAGGCTGCCGGAACCACCGCGCTCTTCGTCACCCACGACCAGGCCGAGGCCTTCGCCATCGGCGACGTGGTCGGCGTGATGCAGCAGGGCCGGCTGGAACAATGGGACGAGGCCTACACCGTCTATCACCGGCCGGCCACACGCTTCGTGGCCGATTTCATCGGTCACGGCGTCTTCACCCCGGCGCGCATCGTCCAGGGCCCGGCCGGGCCGTTGGTGCGCACGCCGCTGGGCGATCTGGCCGACGCCGGCGAGTGCCCGCTGCCCGAAGCATTCCCGGAAGGCCGCTGCGAGCTGCTGCTGCGCGCCGACGACATCGTCCACGACGACGCGGCGCCGGTGAAGGCGCAGATCGAGCGCAAGATCTTCCGCGGCGCCGAGTTCCTCTACACGCTGCGCCTGGCCAGCGGCGAACAGCTGCTGGCCCATGTGCCCTCGCACCATGACCATGCCGTGGGCGAGTGGATTGGCATCCGCGCCCACGTGGACCATGTGGTCACCTTCGCACCGGCGCCGAACAGGTAAAGATCGGCAAAGCCCGCAGCAGGCCGATTGAAAAAGCGCCGCAAGGCACGAAGTAAAGCGCGCAATAGGCCGCGCATCTCCGTGCCTGGCGGCCATCCCGCCTCAGGCAAGCTTAAGGGGCGCGCCCTATACTGGGCGCGCAGCGGAATCCCGCTGGATGGATATTGCAGCAGTACATCGACCGAGAGGGAGCGCTCGCATCATGGGTGCCAAATTGAAAGTTGCAGGTTGGGTGGCGCTGGGCGCCATGGCAGGCGCGCTGACCACCATGCAGTTGCAGGCCAATGCACGCAGCACGATGACGCCGCTGCCGCTGGAGGAGCTGCAGCAGCTCGCCTCGGTGTTCAGCATCGTGAAGAGCGACTATGTCGAGCCGGTCGACGAGAAGAAGCTGATCAACGACGCCATCGCCGGCATGGTGGCCGGTCTCGACCCGCATTCGCAGTTCTTCGACAAGAAGAGCTTCAAGGAATTCCGCGAAGGTACCTCGGGCAAGTTTGTCGGCGTGGGCATCGAAATCGGCATGGAAGACGGGCTGGTGAAGATCGTCTCGCCGATCGAGGGCAGCCCCGCCTTCCGCGCCGGGCTCAAGAGCGGCGACCTGATCAGCCGCATCGATGACACCCCGGTGCGCGGCCTGTCCATCGACCAGGCAGTCAAGCGCATGCGCGGCGAGCCCAACACCAAGGTGCAGCTGACCATCTTCCGCAAGAACGAGAACCGCAGCTTCCCGGTGACCATCACCCGCGAGGAGATCCGCGTGCAGAGCGTGCGGGCCAAGATGGTCGAGCCCGGCTATGCCTGGCTGCGCGTCAGCCAGTTCCAGGATCGCACGGTCGAGGACTTCGCCAAGAAGCTCGAGGAGCTCTACAAGCAGGACCCCAACCTCAAGGGTCTGGTGCTGGATCTCCGCAACGACCCGGGCGGCCTGCTCGAGGGTGCGGTGGCCGTCTCGGCAGCCTTCCTGCCGCGCGATGTCGAGGTGGTCTCGACCAACGGTCAGGTGGCCGACTCCAAGGCCAGTTTCAAGGCCAACCCCGATTTCTACCTGCGCCGCGGCGGCAACGATCCGCTCAAGCGCCTGCCGGCCGCGGTGAAGAGCGTGCCGATCGTCGTGCTGGTCAACGAGGGTTCCGCCTCTGCTGCGGAAATCGTCGCCGGCGCGCTGCAGGACCACAAGCGCGCCGTCGTGATGGGCGCGCAGACCTTCGGCAAGGGTTCGGTGCAGACGGTGCGCCAGCTCGGCCCCGACACCGCGCTGAAGATCACCACCGCGCGCTACTACACGCCCAGCGGCCGCTCGATCCAGGCCAAGGGCATCGTGCCCGACGTGCTGCTGGACGAGACCGCCGACGGCAATGTCTTCGCCGCGCTGCGCGTGCGCGAAGCCGATCTGATCAAGCACCTTGAGAACGGCGAAGAGACCAAGGACGAGGCCCGCCAGAAGGCGCGCGACGAGGCGCGCAAGAAGCTCGAGGAAGAGCGTGCCAAGGCTGGCGAGATCAAGCCCCTGCCCGAGTTCGGCAGCGCCGAGGACTTCCCGCTCGCCCAGGCGCTGAACCAGCTCAAGGGCAAGCCGGTGCAAGCCTCCAAGACCGCCACTGAGCGCAAGGCCGAGGCCAAGGTCGACGAGTAAGACCGCGCTCGCCGATCACGACGGCCCGACACGGCCCGCCGATCCTCCGGGAACGGCGGGCCGTGCTGTTTTCTCGCCTATGCTGCCGGCATGAGCCACGACGAGATCTCCGCACCCGACCTCAGCGACGAGCAGCTGCTGCGCTACTCGCGCCACATCCTGCTCGAGGACATCGGCATCGAGGGCCAGCAGCGCCTGCTCCACAGCCGTGCACTCGTCATCGGGGCCGGGGGCCTGGGCTCGCCGGTGGCGCTGTATCTGGGCAGCGCCGGTGTCGGCCGCATCACGCTGGTGGACCATGACACCGTGGATCTGACCAATCTGCAGCGCCAGCTGGCGCACAGCCTGGCACGTGTGGGCTGGCCCAAGGTGGAGTCAGCCGCACAGGGCATTGCCGCCATCAATCCCGAGCCGCGCGTGCTCGCCCTGCAGGAGCGCGCCGACGCCGCGCGGCTCGACGAACTGGTGCGCGAGGCCGACGTGGTGCTGGACTGCAGCGACAACTTCGCCACCCGTCAGGCCGTCAACCGCGCCTGCGTCACGCACGGCGTGCCGCTGGTGGCCGGCGCGGCCATCGGCTTCGACGGCCAGATCAGCGTCTACGACACGCGCCGGCAGACGGCACCCTGCTATGCCTGCCTGTTCCCGCCGGACGCTGCGGTGACCGAAGCGCGCTGCGCCACCATGGGCGTGTTCGCGCCGCTGGTGGGCATCATCGGCGCCATGCAGGCCGCCGAGGCGCTGAAGCTGCTGCTGGGTATGCCCGGCACGCTGAGCGGCCGCCTGCAGATGCTCGATGCGCGCCGCATGGAATGGAGCGAGATCGGCATAGGCCGCGACCCGGCCTGCCCGGTCTGCGCCAGCCGCACCGCAGAATAATCGGCCACATCCCGTGAGGACGGAATTAAATTCCGTGCTGTCACACCTATGCTGCGCCCGCCGCGCCGCCAGACTGCCATGAGCACCAAGACCAGCACCGACAAGCGCAAGACGCTGACCGCTCGCAACTTCCCCAGCGCCAAGGACGAGGCGCGCGTGGCCGTGCCGCCGGCCGACTACGCCGGCCCGAACAGTGCCTACCGCCTGGCGTTCACCGACAACGACTTCCTGCTGCGCGAAGAGCTGCGCCCGATACGCATGCAATTGGAGCTGCTCAAGCCAGAGCTGGTTCAGCAGGAACAGGAGATCAAGTCGACCCTCGTCATCTTCGGCAGCGCACGCATCAAGTCCGAGCAGGACGCACGCGAGGCGCTGGCGCATGCCAAGGCCGGCGGCGATGCGCAGGCCATCAAGAATGCCGAGACGCAGCTGAAGATGAGCCGGCACTACGAGGAGGCGCGACGCTTCGCCGGCATCGTCTCCAAGGTCTCGGCCGAGCGCGGCAACCCGATCTACGTGGTCACCGGCGGCGGCCCGGGCATCATGGAAGCCGGCAACCGCGGCGCCTACGAGGCAGGCATGCGCTCCATCGGCCTGAACATCGTGCTGCCGCACGAGCAGTCGCCTAACCCCTACATCACGCCGGAGCTGTGCTTCCAGTTCCACTACTTCGGCCTGCGCAAGATGCACTTCCTGATGCGCTCGGTCGCGCTGGCCTGCTTCCCGGGCGGCTTCGGCACGCTGGACGAGCTGTTCGAGACGCTCACCCTGGTGCAGACCGGCAAGAGCCGCCACCGCCCGGTGCTGCTCTTCGGCAAGGAGTTCTGGCAACGCCTGATCGACTTCGAATACCTGGTCGAGACCGGCATGATCAGCCGCGGCGACGAACGCTTGTTCCACTTCGTCGAGACCGCCGAGGAAGGCTGGGCGCTGCTGGAGCGCGAATACGACATCAGTCCGGCCCAGCCGCAGGCCGGCACCGAATGAGCTAGCTGAAGCAGACGAAAGGATTCCGATGAGCAACAAGCCCGCAGCAGTCTCGCTGATCGGCGCACCCACCGATATCGGTGCCGGCGCGCGGGGCGCCAGCATGGGCCCCGAGGCCATGCGCGTCGCCGGCATCGCACAGGCCTTGCAGGCGCACGGCGTGGACGTGGTCGACCGCGGCAACCTCAGCGGCCCGGCCAACCCCTGGCTGCCGCCGGTCAACGGCTACCGACATCTGGACGAGGTGGTGGCTTGGAACCGCGCGGTGCACGAGGCGGTGCATGCCGAGCTGCAGCTCGGCCGCATGCCCATGCTGCTGGGCGGCGACCATTGCCTGGGCCTGGGCTCGATCAGCGCAGTGGCGCGCCACTGCCGCGAGACCGGCAAGAAGCTGCGCGTGCTCTGGCTGGACGCGCATGCCGACTTCAACACCAGCGCCCTCACGCCCAGCGGCAACATCCATGGCATGCCGGTGGCCTGCCTGTGCGGCTTCGGCCCGCAGGCGCTGATCGAGATCGGCGGCAAGGTGCCCGCGATCAGCCCGAAGTGGGTGCGCCAGATCGGCATCCGCAGCGTGGACCCCGGCGAGAAGCGCTTCGTGCATGAGCAGGAGCTCGAAGTCTTCGACATGCGCTACATCGACGAGATGGGCATGCGCCACGCGATGGAACTGGCCCTGGCCACGCTGGATGCCAACACGCATCTGCATGTCAGCTTCGACGTCGACTTCCTCGACCCGGAGATCGCCCCCGGCGTGGGCACCACCGTGCCCGGCGGCCCCACCTACCGCGAAGCCCAGCTGTGCATGGAGATGATCGCCGACACCGGCCGCCTGGGCTCGCTGGATGTGATGGAGCTGAACCCGGCGCTGGACGTGCGCAACAAGACCGCGCAGCTGGCGGTGGACCTGATCGAGTCGCTGTTTGGCAAGTCGACCTTGATGAGGAAGTGAGCTTGCCCTGCCGGCGGCGGACGGGAAAGGCACCCTGACGAGGAAGTCAGTCGCCCCTGCCCTCAAACCTGAACGGAGAAGTGCAAACGGGCACCCAAGGTGCCCGTTCTTGCGCAGACCCGGCAAGCCGGGTCAGGCATCCGCGCTCAGCGCGATTGGCGACGGCGACGCGATGCCGCCAGCATGCCGACCAGCGCCAGCGCTGCCAGCGCGGTCGAGCTCGGCTCGGGAATCACCTCGTAGCGAACCGTCAGCGAGCCGGTCCACACACCGTCCCACTCCCCGACAAAATCGTCGTACCACTCGAAGAACTCGAAGGCCAACAGGCCGTCGGCAGCAGTGAAGAAGTCCAGGCCTGCCGCAACCAGGTCGTAGAAGCCCGAGTACTCGCTGGTGCCAGGAACGTCGTCACCAAGACCTGGCCACAGCTGGATACCGGCCCCACCGGTGGCGCTGATGTCCACGCCCAAATCGGACAGGAAGCTCGGATCGCTCGCGAACAGATTCACGTTCCAGCCAACGCCCAGCACTCGTGAATCGGCACCAATGTTCCACTCATAGCGGGCATTGGCGGGATCGCCCAGCGTACCGACGCTAGGCGTCTCCGACAGGTCCAGCGTGCGGGACAAGATCATCGTGCTGGCCTGAGCCGGCAGGAAGGCCGAAGTGGCGACGACGGCGACCACCGCCAGCAGCCACTGCCTGATGCGCATTAGGTTCATGCATGTACTCCTGGGAAAGGGAGGAAGTTGGAAATCGCTCCTGACGCCCCCAACCGGGCGCCACGATGGGGCGAATGTGCCAGCCGCGGCTGCCCGCCACAACGCGCTCCCCCGCGCTCATGTGGGAGGGACAGTCCCGACAGGGTGAACCCCGATGCAAAGCGGGTCGCTTTGCACGCCCAGACGCCTCATCGAAGCGCACCCCGATAACAAGGGGCGTGCACCCCGGCAGCACTGGCCGCACTGCGCCGTTCTGCGGCGTCCAATGCAGCCGCAAACGTGCACACAAAGGGTTTAACCCTCCACCCATTCACGGGGGTATCCCATGACTCAGCCTCGGGAAAGCACCGATCAGCGCAACGAGACTGCGCCCGAGCATGGCGCCTTCGAATTCACCCGTTGGAGCTCAACATGCCCATGAAGCCGTCGATGCCCAGGCCCAGCGCTCTCGCGCTGTTCATCAGCGCCGCCCTCGCCTGCGGTGCCGTGTCCGCGCAGACCGTCAGCGTCACGCCCGAGAACGCCAAGCTGTGGTTTGTCGAGCTGACCGGCAAGCCGCTTGCCGATGGTGGAACGCTGACGGCACTGCAGGCCGAGAAGTCCGACTTCCGCAGCCGTGCACGTGCGGCCGGCGCCAACTTCGTCGAGCGCCGCAGCTACGACACGCTGTTCAACGGTTTCGCGATGGAAGCGTCGGCGTTGGACCGCATTCGCCTGTCCAATCTCAGCGGCGTCAAAGCCATCTACCCGGTCGAGCGCATCCAGGCACCAGATCCGGTCAAGGACGCCGACAACGTCCCCAATCTGATCGCCGCCATCGGCCTGACCGGCGCCAAGCAGGCGCAAGACACACTGGGCCTGACCGGCACGGGTGTGAAGGTGGGTGTGATCGACTCCGGCATCGATATCGACCACCCGGCCTTCGGCGGCAGCGGGACGAACGGCGCCACGTCCTTCCCGACCGCTCGCATCATCGCCGGCTACGACTTCGTCGGCGATGCCTTCAACGCCAACGGGACCACGGCCGCCGAGCTGACGCCGGCGCCTGACAACAATCCCGATGACTGCGGCGGGCACGGCACCCATGTGGCCGGCATCGTCGGCGGCAATGGCGGCGGCATCGTCGGCGTGGCGCCCGGCGTCACCTTCGGCGCCTACCGCGTCTTCGGCTGCAATGGCACGACCACGGCTGACGTGATGATCGATGCGATGGAACGCGCGCTCAAGGATGGCATGCAGGTCATCAACATGAGCATCGGCGCGGCACGCCAGTGGCCCCAGTACCCGACGGCCCAGGCCGCCACGCGTCTGGCCAAGAAGGGCATCGTGGTGGTGGTCTCGGCCGGCAACAACGGACCAGGCGGCTCGCAGCCGGATGCGCTCTTCGCCGGCGGCGCGCCCGGCGTGGCCGAAGGCGTGATCGGCGTCGCCTCGTTCGACAACGGACAGCGCTCCTTCTCGGTCGGCAGCACACCCTATGGCTACACCCCGGCTTCCGGCGCCGCGGCGACTCCGACCAGCGGCAGCTTCCTGATGGCCCGCACCGGCACCACGAGCACGGCTAACGATGCCTGCAACGCGCTGCCCGCCGGCAGCCTGACCGGCCGGGTCGCGCTGATCCGCCGTGGCACCTGCGGCTTCTACCAGAAGGCCTTCAACGCCCAGGCCGCAGGTGCGGTGGGTGTGGTGCTCTACAACAATGCAGCCGGTGCGTTGAACGCCAATGCCTCGGGCTCCCCGGCACTGACCATCCCGGTGGTCGGTATCACCGCGGCACAAGGCGCGACTCTGGATGCACTGATCGCCGCGGGCGATACCACGATGAGTTGGACCAGCACCTATGTGGGCTACCCCTTCGGCACCGGTGGTCTGATCTCCGGCTTCAGCTCCTTCGGCCTGGCGCCGGACCTGACCTTCAAGCCCCAGCTCGGCGCCCCGGGCGGAGGCATCTTCTCGGCCTATCCGCTGGAGCAAGGCGCAGCGGCCACACTGTCGGGTACCTCGATGGCCGCCCCGCATGTGGCCGGCGTTGCAGCCCTGGTGCTGCAGGCCATCCCGACGGCTGCCACCGGCCGCAGCGTGGTGGTCAACCGCAATGCGCCGCTGATCGACATGACCACGCGCTTGATGAACACCGCCAAGCCCAAGGCCTGGTCAGGCAACCCAGCACTGGGCTTCCTGGACTACAGCTTCCGCCAGGGCGCGGGCATGGTGGACGCGGTAGCAGCCATCCAGAGCCAGCAGTTCGTCGTGCCTTCGCAACTCGCCCTCGGCGAGAGCGAGGCCGGCCCGGCAACGCGCACCCTGACCATCCGCAACGACTCGTCGCAGCCCGTGACCTACACCCTGGGTCACACCGCCTCGGTAGCCGCTGGCCCGAACGCGGCCAACGGCACGACCTCCTGGGTGTTGAGCGGCACGTTCAGCGCGCCGGCGACGGTGGGCTTCAGCAGCGGCACGGTGACCGTGCCGGCCCGCGGCTTCACGACGGTCAGCGTGAACATCACCGCCAACGCCGATCTGACGAATCTGGGTCTCTACGGTGGCTACATCACGCTGACCCCGCTGAGCAGCACCGCCACCCCGCTGGTGGTGCCCTATGCTGGCCTGAAGGGTGACTACCAGACCACGCAGCTGCTGCGCGCCTCGACGGCCGGCTACCCCTGGCTGACGACCTTCAACGGTGCCACTTACTCGCGTTGCGGCAGCGTCGGCCTACCGGACTGCAGCTACACCATGGCTGGCGCCACCAGCTCGCCCTGGGTGGTGCTGCAGTTGCAGCATCAGGCACGTACGCTGCGTCTGGAAGCTCTGGATGCGAGCACCGATGCAGTCGTCGGCGTGATCAGTGAGGACCATTACCTGGGTCGGGCCTCCACCCCCAGCCCCAACGCGGCCTTCACCTTCAACTGGAACGGCACGACGACGAACGGTGTCACGCCCAACGGCAGCTACAAGATTCGCGTCTCGGCACTGAAGCCACTGGGCGACCCGGCCAATGCCGCACACTGGGAAACGTGGGTTTCTCCAGTGCTGACCATCGCGCGGCCCTGACGCCTGAGGCACAGGCGCCAAGCACAGAGCGGGCTTCGGCCCGCTCTTTTTTATTCCTCTTTCCATTGCGTGATCAAGCCGGCGCGCTGACGATCCAGCCCTCCAGTGGATCGGTATCGGCGGGCCGCCCGCAGTCGGGTTGCCCGAGCGCCCACGCCGCCTGCAGCAGGCACAGCACGGCGTCGAGACGGTCACCACTGGCGTCGTCGGCCAGCGCCTCGCGCTGCGCATGGCTGAGCTTGAGGCGCAGGCCCAGCCGCGTGCGGCCCTGCTCCAGCGCGTCGATCAGGTCCTTGCGCGCGATCAGCCGCTCACCGTTCTGCTTGGCGCGATCGTCGCTCTTGTAGGAGCGGCGGCCGAGCACCTCGCGCGCCAGCAGGCCCGGGTAGGCCTCCAGCGCGACCCGGCCACGGTCGCCGTCATGCAGACCCGGCAGGTGCACGCCAGCCGCCAGCAGCCGCGGCACGCCCGCATGAAGCATGTAGGCCACCGGCGGGTTCACCCACTTCATCGACGGCGAGGCGCCTGCCGGGATGTCCGTGGCGCGATGCGCAAATTTGGCGCCCGCCGGCCGTGCCGCACAGAAAGCTGCGAACTGCTCGCGGATCTGCGCCCGGCTCAGCGCCGCATAGTGACCGATCAGCGCCGCCCACTGCTGCGGCCAGCCCAGCGTCAGCACCAGCTCGCGCGGCAGGCCGAAAGGAAAGTCGAAGCCGCCCAGCCAGGGGCCAGGCCGCTGCAGCAATGCCGCAAACTCCTCCAGTGAGGCCAAGGTCTCCAGCCCATCGAGCAGCACCAGCTGAGCCCGGCGCTGGCCGCTGGCCACCACGATGGGCTTGCGCGGCGAGGGCGAACTGCTGAAATCCACGCCCAGCAGGCGTAGCGCACCGCTGCCGCAAGCCTCGGCCTTGTTGTTGCTGTTGATCATCGCCGCCACTGTAGCGCCGGGACTCGGCTTGACGGCGCTGCCGGCGGGACCGATGCTGCGCACAGCCTCTTGTCCACGCAGCCTCACCGAAGATGATGAGCAGCAGCACCGCCATCAGCCCGCAGGATTTCGACCGTCTGGTCGCGCAAGCCGCTACGGACTCCGCCGCCGGCCGCTACCAGCAAGCCCTGCAAGCACTCGAGCTGGCTCTGGCGCACTGCCCGCCTCAGCACCGCGGCATGCAATCGCGCTTGCTGGCCAGCCAGGCCCGCCTGCACGGCCGCCTCGGCCGGCTGCAGGACAGCGTGCGCAGCGCCAGCGAAGCCGTCGCGCTGGCCGAGGAACTGAGCGACGACGGTGCGCTGGCCGAGGCGCTGACGGCCCTGACCTTCGTCTACTCGCAATTGCTGATGGGGCGCGAGGCCATGGCCTGCGGCCTGCGCGCGCTGGCCGCAGCCAGACGCTGCCGCGACCCGCTGCGCGAGGCATGGGCGCTGGCACGCATCGCCAACGCCTACGCCAGCCTGGAGAACCCGCGCCAGGCCTGCGAGACGACGCAGCAGGCGCTGGAAATCGCCGCAGCCCTGCATGACGAGGAACTGGACCTGACCTGCCTGAACAACCTGGCCTACTTCCAGCTCCAGCTGCTCGAGGAAGCCACGCGCCAGGGCGACCTGGCCACCGCCGCGCAGGCGCGCAGCGCCTCGCTGCAGCTGGCCGAGCGCGCCACAGCGATCGCGCGCCGCCAGAACAACCAGTTCCGCACTGCGATCGCGATCTCCAATCTCTGCGAGGCCCGCCTCGCCGATGGCGAGCACGACGACACGCTGGCGCTGATCGACGAGTACCAGACCCTGGCCGTGCGCAACGGCTATCTGAGCCTGGAGCTGCAGGCGCTGTGCCAGCGCGCGCATCTGCAGCGTCAGCATGGCGAGCGGGACGCCGCGCTGCAGGCCCTGCAGACTCTGCTGGACGGACGCGCCGACCAGCTCGCGCCGCCGCAGCGGCGCCGGGTGATGCGTGCACTCTACGAGACGCACAAGGACTGCGGCCAGTACCGCGAGGCGCTGCACGCGCTGGAGGCTCTTGTCGCGATGGAGCGCCAGCTCAGCCAGGACATGCTGGCGCTGCAGACCGAGGTGCTGATGATCCGCCGCGAGGTCGAGAACGCTCACCGGCGCGCCGAGCATGCGCTGGCCGACGCCCAGCGCGAGCGCGAGCGGGCCAGCGAGCTGGAACGCGAGCAGCAGCGTCTGCGCGACGAGGCTGCCGCCTGGGGCCGCGCCGCACATGAGGATGTGCTCACCGGCCTGCACAACCGCCGCCACGCCGAGTCAGCCCTGGTGCTGCTGGTCGAGACGGCGCGCCAGAGCGGCCGCAGCCTGATCGTGGCCCTGCTCGACGTGGACCACTTCAAGGCCATCAACGACGAGTTCGGCCATGCGCTGGGTGATCAGGTGCTGCAGCAGCTGGCGCGCATCCTGCGCGACAGCCTGCGCGGCGCCGACCTGCTGGCCCGCGTGGGCGGCGAGGAGTTCCAGATCGCCATGCTCGGCCTCAGCGCCGTGCAGGCTCAGGCCGTATGCGAGCGCCTGCGCCGTCAGGTGCAGGGCTGGCGCTGGAGCAGCCTCGCTGCGGGCCTACAGGTCAGCGTGAGCCTGGGCATCGCCGCGGCCGAGCCGGGCGACAAGCAGACCTTCGATGCCCGCCAGCTGCAGGAGCGCGCCGATCGCGCGCTCTACCGCGCCAAGCGCGGCGGGCGCAACCGGGTCGAGCCGGGCTGAGCCACGCGACGCCGCTCAGCGCAGCCGGAATACCGCCACCGCCTCGGCCAGCTGCTCGGCCTGCTGCTGCAGGCTTTGCGCAGCCGCAGCGGACTCTTCGACCAACGCGGCGTTCTGCTGCGTCATCGTGTCCAGCGATGCGATCGCCTGGCTGATCTGGCCGATGCCGCTGCGCTGTTCGGCGCTGGCGCTGCTGATCTCGCCGACGATGCCGTTGACGCGCTCGATCGCCGCGACGATGGATTGCATCGTGTGTCCGGCACGCTCCACCAGGGCGGCGCCGCTGTCCACGCTCTCGGTGCTGCTGACGATCAGGCCCTTGATCTCCTTGGCGGCATCGGCGCTGCGCTGGGCCAGCGCACGCACCTCGGATGCCACCACGGCGAAGCCGCGCCCCTGCTCGCCGGCACGCGCCGCCTCCACCGCCGCGTTCAGCGCCAGGATGTTGGTCTGGAAGGCGATACCGTCGATCACGCCGATGATCTCGGAGATCTTGTGCGAGGAATGACTGATGCGGCCCATGGTCTGCACCACCTCGCCGACCTCGCTGCCGCCGCGGCGCGCCACCTCTGCGGCCTCCCGGGCCAGTTGACTGGCCTGCTGCGCAGCGTCGGCTTTGTGGGTGACGCTGGCGGTGAGCTCTTCCATCGCCGAAGCGGTCTCCTCCAGGCTGGACGCGGTGTGCTCGGTGCGCTGGCTCAGGTCCTGACTGCCGGCGGCCACCTCGCGCGAGGCCGTGGTGATGCTGTCCGTGGATTGGCGCACCCGGCTCACGACCGCATGCAACTCATCCTGCAGACCGGCGATGCCGCGCATCACTGCGGCCGTCTCGTCCTGACCGACCACATGCACCGTCTGGCTGAGGTCATGCTGGGCGATGCGCGCCGACTGCGCCAAGGCCTCGCCCAAGGGTGCGAGCACGGTGCGGATCACCGCCATGGTGTAGGCGCCTATCACCGCCAACACCGCCAGCATCCCTAGACCCAGCGCCCAGCGTAGGCGCTGCTCCTCCTGCGCCAGCTCGGCACTGCGTGCCGCACCCTGCTGCTCGATCAGCTTGTTCATCTCGGCCAGTTTCCGGTCGATCTCGCGCACCGGCTGCTTGATCGGCTCGGTCGCGTAGTTGGCCGCGCTGGCGTCCGAGTACGAGCCCTTCACCAACTCGGCATGGATGTTCTGCAGACCGCTGCGATAGCTCTGCAGCGATTGCAGCATGCTCGGCACCGCCTGCTTGATCTCGTCGGCGATCTCTAGCTGCTCCAACGACTTCAGCCCGGCGAGCACCTCCTCGTAGCTGGCGTCCCACTGCTTCTTGTAGCGAGCCACCGCATCGGTAGCGATCAGATTGAGGAACATGTCCTTCTCGTAGCGACGCATATTGCCGACGCCGCCGCGGATCTCGGCCAGCCTGGCGAGGGAGGCGACCTCGTTCGCGGCGTAGTGCTCGAACTGGGCGCGCGCACTGGCCAGGCCCAAGAGCCCGGCACCGCCGACCAGCACCAATGCCAAAGCCGATGCAGCCGCCAGCAGGTACAGCCGCGTCCGGATCGAAAGACTGCGCAGGTTCATCATGCGAGGGAAACTCCTTGTGCATCACCGTGCACGAAGCACATTGCCCGGGCCGCAGCCCAGGCGCCAGCCTCCCTGCAGGCCAGTCGATCTGTCTTCTTGTTGCGGCGAAGCCTAGCAGGGTCGGCGCGCGCCAGTCACACGAGTTGACTGGGGCCGCGACAAACTGCGCACGAACGCCGACCTCGAGCCCAAGCCACCCAGACTGCGGCAGCGCTTGCCGGCGCCGAGTGCCTGGTTTATCGGCTGAAAAGCACCGAAGCTAAAGGCCGGGGCGAGCAACGCCACTGCCCGGCAGGCCGGGCAGAGCGCATCCGCGTCGAACTCAGCTGAGGCGGAACACGGCCACCGTCTGCGCGAGCTGCTCGGCCTGCAGTTGCAGGCTCTGTGCCGCGGCGGCGCTCTGCTCGACCAGCGCAGCGTTCTGCTGCGTCATCGAATCCAGCGACGCGATCGCCTGGCTGATCTGCCCGATGCCGCTGCGCTGTTCGGCGCTGGCGCTGCTGATCTCGCTGACGATGCCGTTGACGCGCTCGATCGCCGCGACGATGGACTGCATCGTGTGCCCGGCACGCTCCACCAGCGCGGCGCCGTTGTCCACGTTCTGCGTGCTGCCGGCGATCAGGGACTTGATCTCTCTGGCTGCATCGGCGCTGCGCTGGGCCAGCGCACGCACCTCGGACGCCACCACCGCAAAGCCGCGCCCCTGCTCGCCGGCGCGCGCCGCCTCGACCGCAGCATTGAGGGCAAGGATGTTGGTCTGGAAGGCGATGCCGTCGATCACGCCGATGATGTCCGCGATCTTGCTCGATGACTGGCTGATGCGACCCATGGTCTGCACCACCTCGCCGACTTCGGAGCCGCCGCGGCGCGCCACCTCGGCAGCCTCCCGGGCCAGCTGGCTGGCCTGCCGTGCCGCGTCGGCGTTATGGCCGACGCTGGCCGTCAGCTGCTCCATCGCAGACGCGGTCTCCTCGAGATTGGACGCAGCCTGCTCGGTGCGCAGGCTCAGGTCCTGGCTGCCAGTCGCCACCTCCTTGGAAGCGGTGGCGATGCCGTCGGTCGCACCACGCACGCCGGAGACCACGTCGCGCAGCGCAGCCTGCATCTCGTCAACGCTGCGCATCATCGCGGCCGTCTCGTCGGCGCCCTCGGTCGGGATGCGCCGGCTCAGGTCGCGCTGGGCGATCTGCCGGGCGCTCTCCACCGCTTCGCCCAGCGGCCTGAGGATGGAGCGGAGATTGAACGCCGTGAACGCCAGGATGAATACGATGCTCAAGAGCATCACCGAGCCCAGCGACCAGCGGATGGCCCGCTCCTCGGCGGCCAGGCGCGCGATCTCCTTGTCCGAGTGCTCGTCGATCAGCTTGGTCATCTCGCCGAGCTGCTTGTCCAGCTCGCGCACCGGCCCCTTGATCGGCTCGGTGGCCTTGTTGGCGGTGGCGGTGTCGGCGAACTCGGCCTTAAGCACGCGCGCATGGATGCCCTGGATGCCGCTGCGGTAGGCCTGCAAGGCGAGCACCATCTCTGCGGGCATCTTCTGGACGGCCGGCGCAATGTCCAGCTTCGCGATGACGCCCAGTCCCTGGACCACCTTCTCGTAGGTCGACTCCCAGTCCCGCATATAGCGTTCGACCAGCTTGGCATCGTCCAGGTTGATCAGCAGGTCCTTCTCGAAGCGGCGCAGATTGCCCACCCCTGCCCGGACGTCGCCCAGTTTCGCAAGCGCCTGGACATCGTGGTCCGAGTAGTGCGCAAACTGCTCGCGCGCCTGCGCCAGGCTCCACAGGCCATAGCCCCCGATCAGCAGCAGCATCAGCACTGCCATGCCAGCCAGCGCGAACAGACGCGCACGAATCGTGAAGCGACGCAAATCCAGCATAAGCCTCCCCAAACATCAGCAAGCTGTTGGACTTGGAGTCAGGCTAGCTGGAAATGACGTGACTGCAAAGCGGGCGCGCGGCGCCGCGCGTCACGCCAACTGGGGTCAGTCCTTGCCGTGCAACTGTTGCATCGTGGCGGCGAAGGCGGCGCGGCCACGCTCGAGGTCGGCATCGCCGCCAAGCCGGCACAGCCCGGACACGAACACTCTGGCGACGGCACTGGCCTGCGTGGCGAACACCAGACCATCCAGCAGCGCCGCTTCCCGCAGGCCCAGCAAGCCGGGCACGTCCTGGTCCAGCACCAGGAAGTCCGCACGCGCGCCGACCTGCAACCCCCAGCAGGACAGTCCTGCCGGCGCAGCAGATCCGGCGCGGCAGGCCTCGAGCAGCCTCGCGGCGCTGGAGGGCTGCGACGCCGGCGCAGCGGCCACATTGCGCTGATGCAGTCGCAGGCGCTGCCCGTACTCCAGCCAGCGCAGCTCCTCGGGCCAGCTGCGCGTCACCTGGCTGTCCGAGCCCACGGTCATCGGCACGCCGGCGGCCAGCCAGCGCGGCAGATCGCACAGACCATCGCCCAGATTGGCCTCGGTGCCCGGGCAGATCACGATGCCGGCACCGGACGCTGCCACCGCATCGATCTCGGCCGGCGTGGCATGCGTGGCATGAACCAGCTGCCAGCGCGCGTCGGGCACAAAAGAGGTGCAGAGCTGCTCGATCGGCCGGCGGCCGGTGGCGGCCAGGCAGTCGTCGACTTCGCGCTGCTGCTCTGCGATGTGGATGTGGATCGGCACATCGGCATCGCCAACCAGGGCCTGCAGCGCGCGGATGTCGTCCTCGTGCGCAGCACGCAGCGAATGCAGCGCCACGCCGGCGTTGATGCCGGGCAGACGCGCCGCATTGATGCGCTGCGCCGCCTGCCAGACCCAGCGCGCATCCGTGGCGAAGCGGCGCTGCTCGGCACGCAGGCCGCGCTGCGCAAAGCCAGCATGCGCGTAGAGCACCGGCAGCAGGGTCAGCCCCATGCCCACCTCGGTCGCCGCGTCGGCCAGCGCCCAGGCCATCGCCAGCTCGTCCTCGTAGGGTCGGCCGTCGACGTCGTGATGCAGGTAGTGGAACTCGCAGACCTGGGTGTAGCCGCCCTGCAGCAGCTCCAGGTAGAGCTGGCGCGCGATGGTCTTGAGCTGCTCCGGCGTGATGCGCAACGCCACGCCGTACATGCGCTCGCGCCAGGACCAGAAATCGTCCGCCTCGCTGTCGCGCCGCTCGGCCAGGCCGGCGAAAGCACGCTGGAAGGCGTGGCTGTGCGCGTTGACCAGGCTGGGCAGCACCGGCCCCGCCAGACGCTCCGCAGCCGGCGGGCATACGCTGCCGGGCGAGACCCGAGCCCAATGGCCTGCCGCGTCAACCTCCAGCAGCACGTCGCGCTGCCAGCGGCCGTCCACCCAGGCCAGATCGGCAAAGAAGACCTGCGCAGCGCCGCTCATGCCACCGGCTTCCAGTCGAGCATGGCCTGCAGCAGCCGCGTCAGCAGCGGCCGGATCGCCGCCGCCCGCGTCTCGTCGAAGGCCCAGGGCGCACCCTCCTGCTGCAGATAGCAGCGCCAGCACATCTCCAGCTGCACCGCGTGCCAGCCCTGCGCCGGCTGGCCGTAATGGCGGGTGATGAAGCCGCCCTTGAAGCGCCCGTTGACCACCTGCGTGTAGTCGCCTTGCGCGGCCAGGATCTCGCCCAGCCGCGCGGTGATCGCCGCGTCGCAGCTGCGGCCCTCCACCGTGCCCAGGTTCAGGTCGGGCAGGCGGCCTTCGAACAGCCAGGGCAGCTCGGAGCGGATGCTGTGCGCATCGAAGAGCAGCGCATGGCCGTGCAGGCCCTTGAGCCGGTTCAACTCGGCGGTGAGCGCGCGGTGATACGGCAGCCAGTACCGCTGCAGGCGGCGCTGCTGCTCGCCCGCGTCGGGCGCCTGGCCGTCGCGATAGAGCGGCTCGCCGCTGAAGAAGCGTGTCGGGCACAGCTCGGTATTGGACGCGCCGGGATACATGGGCGTGTCCTCGGGCGGGCGGTTCAGGTCGATCAGGTAGCGCGAGTAGCGCGGAACGATCAGGCTGGCGCCCAGCGCCTCGGCAATCGGCGCATACAGCGGCTCCAGATGCCAGTCGGTGTCCTCCACCTGCAGCGCGCGCGGTTGATAGCGCTCGCGCTGATCCTCGGGGATCAGCGTGCCCACATGGGGCATGCTGATCAAGAGCGGCGTGCGCCCCTGGCGCAGCGTGAAGACGGATGCAGTAGTCATGAGCAATCCAAAGCTGTTTGATGCACGACGCCGCCGACCACGCGCTGGCGCAAGGGCCGCGCGCCGATCAGATAGGCCAGCTCGCGCGGATGCCCCACGTCCCAGACGCAGAAGTCGGCACGCAGCCCCGCGGCGAGCCGGCCGCGATCGGCCAGGCCCAGCGCACGCGCCGCGTTGACGGTCATGCCGCGCAGCGCCTCCTCGGGCGTCAGGCGGAACAGCGTGCAGGCCAGGTTCAGCACCAGCAGCGGCGACAGCAGCGGCGAGCTGCCCGGGTTGTGGTCGGTGGACAGCGCGATGGCCACGCCGGCATCGCGCAACGCCTGCAGCGGCGGCAATTGGGTCTCGCGCAGGCAGTAGAAGGCGCCGGGCAGCAGCACCGCCACGGTGCCGGCGCGCGCCAGCGCGGCAACGCCTGCGTCACTCAGGTATTCAAGGTGATCGCAGGACAGCGCGCCGAACTCGCAGGCCAGCTGCGTGCCGCCCTGGTCGCTGAGCTGCTCGGCATGCAGCTTGACCGGCAGGGCCTGGCGCCGCGCTGCGTCGAAGACGCGCCGCGTCTGTGCCGGTGTGAAGGCGATGCGTTCGCAGAAGGCGTCGACCGCGTCGACCAGGCCCATGCCCTGCAGCTCGGCCATCCAGTCGCAGACCGCGGCGATGTAGTCGTCGGCACGGCCTTCGTACTCGGGCGGCAGCGCATGGGCGCCGAGGTAGCTGGTCTTCACCGTCAGCCCGCTCACTTCAGCCAGCCGGCGCGCCACGCGCAGCTGCTTGGCCTCGTCGATCAGCGTCAGGCCGTAGCCGGACTTCACTTCCAGCGTGCAGACACCCTCGGCCATCAGCGCACGCGCGCGGCGCAGCGCGGCGCGCAGCAGCGCGTCCTCGTCGGCCTCGCGCGTCGCCGCCACGGTGGAGCGGATGCCGCCGCCGGCGCGGGCGATCTGCTCGTAGCTGGCGCCTTGCAGGCGCAGCTCGAACTCCTGCGCGCGGTCGCCCCCGTAGACCAGATGGGTGTGGCAGTCGATCAGGCCCGGCGTCACCAGCGCACCGCGCAAATCGTGCCGATGCGGCGTGCCGGCAAGCAGCTCCGGCGAGAGCTCGGCGGCCTCGCCCACCCAGAGGATGGTCTCACCCTCGCTGAGCAGCGCGCCATGCTCGATCAGGCCCCAGGGCTGGGCGCCGTCCAGCGTGGCGATGCGGGCGTTGTGCCACAGCACGCGCCGCGGCGATGTCACGTTGATCGCCATGTTGGTCAAGCGCCCTGCTGCGGTTTCCACCAGCGCAGCCACCAGGCCGGACCGTGGCCGGTGAACTGCAGCGCCTGCTCGGCAGGCTGCTCGCACCAGGCCAGACCGAGCGATGGAAGCGCCATCGCGCGGCCGCCGTGCAGCAGCTCGCCGCCGCCGACGCTGAACAGCGCGACAAAGTCCGCGCCCTCCGGCTGCACCGAGCGCTGTGCGCTGCGCAGGTCAGCACGGCCCTGGCCGCGCCTGTGCATCAAGTTGAAGTCGCGCGTCGCGCCGCCAAGCAGCCGGCAATGCGGTGCCAGCGCGCCGTCGAAGGGCCAGGGTGCGTCGCCGGGATGCAGCGGCTGTCCGGCCAGCGAGATGCCGCCGCCTTCCAGCACCGCGATCCAACGCTGCACGCCGGGAAAGGCCGAGAACGGCCCGTCGCGCTCGATGTCGGCCACCGAGAAGCGCAGCACCCAGTCGCTGGCATGCGGCCAGGCCAGCAGCTCGCGCGTCCAGCCGCCATCGTTCTTCCAGCGCTGCGGCACGACGTCCGCCGCGGCAATCGAAGTCCAGCTCATGCTTGGAAACTCCCCTGAAGCAGGTAGCGAGAGCCCGGATGGGTCAGGCGCACCGAGGTTACCGCGACGCCGCGGCTAAAGGTGATGCGCTTGACCACCAGGCAGGGCTCGCGACGGCCTATGCCCAGGAGCTTGGCCTCGATCTCATCGGGCAGCAAGGCCTCGATCGTGTAGCGCGCCTCGGACAGCGGCGCCACCTCGAGCAGATGCTGCGTCGGCGTACTGGCGGCGAAATCCAGCTGCAGATAGTCCGCCGCGCAGGCCGGATTGACCAGGCGGTCTTCGCATTGAATGGGCTGGCCGTTCTCCAGATGCACGATCAGGCTGTGGAACAGCGTCGCGCCGGCCTTCAGGCCGAAATCGGACGCCTGCGCGGCGCTGGCACGGATCTTCTCCAGCACATGCACCCGCGCCTCATGCGCATGCCCGCGGGCGAGGATCTCCTCGTGCACGTCGCGCACCGTCAGCGTGGACGAAATCTTGTGCAACTGCGCGACGAAGGTGCCCACGCCCTGCAGCCGCTCGATCAGCCCTTCCTGCAGCAGCTCGCGCAGCGCGCGGTTCACCGTCATGCGGCTGACGGCGAACTGCTGCGTCAGCTCGGCCTCCGACGGAAGCAGGTCGCCCGGCACCCAGCGGCCGGCGGCGATGCCCTCGCGCAGGTGGTTCTTCACCTTCAGGTACTGCGGCTCGGGCGCACCGACCGTGCCGCTGCTGTTGCCCGCCGGCTTTGCCAATGTCTTGCTCGTGGCCATGGCGGCGATCGTAGTTGACTTTACTTGTATAGACAACTAGAGTCCGCGCCATCGAACACCGACCGGAGCACTCCACCATGACTGCCCAAGCCCGCACCGTGCGCGCGCCCACCGGCACGCAGCTGTACTGCAAGAACTGGCTCACCGAGGCCGCCTACCGCATGCTGCAGAACAACCTCGACCCGGCGGTGGCCGAGAACCCGGACGCGCTGGTCGTCTATGGCGGCATCGGCAAGGCGGCGCGCGACTGGGACTGCTTCGAGACCATCCTCGCGACGCTGAAGGACCTGAACGAGGACGAGACGCTGCTGATCCAGAGCGGCAAGCCGGTCGGCGTGTTCCGCACCCATGCCGACGCGCCGCGCGTGCTGCTGGCCAATAGCAATCTGGTGCCGCACTGGGCGACCTGGGATCACTTCAACGAGCTCGATCGCAAGGGCCTGATGATGTACGGCCAGATGACCGCCGGCAGCTGGATCTACATCGGCAGCCAGGGCATCGTGCAGGGCACTTACGAGACCTTCGCCGAGGCTGCACGTCAACACTACGGCGGCTCGCTCAAGGGCAAATGGATCCTCACCGCCGGCCTCGGCGGCATGGGCGGCGCGCAGCCGCTGGCGGCGACCTTCGCCGGCGCGACCTCCCTCACCATCGAATGCCAGCAGTCGCGCATCGATTTCCGCCTGAAGACCCGCTATGTGGACGAGCAGGCCGCCGACCTGGACGACGCGCTGGCGCGCATCGCCCGCTACACGGCCGAGGGCAAGGCGCGCTCGATCGCGCTGCTGGGCAATGCGGCGCGCATCCTGCCGGCGCTGGCCGAGCGCTGCAAGCAGGGCAGCGCGATCAAGCCCGACCTGGTCACCGACCAGACTTCGGCTCACGACCTGATCAACGGCTATCTGCCGGTTGGCTGGAGCGTCGAGCGGTGGAAGGCCGCTGCCGCCGACCCGGCCCAGCATGCCGAGCTGAAAGCCGCCGCCGCCAAGAGCGCGGCCGAGCATGTGAAGGCGATGCTGCTGTTCCAGGCCATGGGCGTGCCGACGGTGGACTACGGCAACAACATCCGCCAGGTTGCCTTCGAGCAAGGCGTCAAGAACGCCTTCGACTTCCCCGGCTTCGTGCCCGCCTATGTGCGCCCGCAGTTCTGCGAGGGCCGCGGCCCCTTCCGCTGGGTGGCGCTGTCCGGCGACCCGGAGGACATCTACAAGACCGACGCCAAGATCAAGGAGCTCTTCCCCGACGAGGCCCGCGTGCACCGCTGGCTGGACATGGCGGCCGAGCGCATTGCCTTCCAGGGCCTGCCGGCGCGCATCTGCTGGCTGGGCCTGGGCCAGCGCCATCTGGCCGGCCTGGCCTTCAACGAGATGGTCCGCAAGGGCGAACTGAAGGCACCGATCGTGATCGGCCGCGACCACCTGGACAGCGGCTCGGTGGCCAGCCCGAATCGCGAGACCGAGGCGATGAAGGATGGCTCGGACGCCGTCTCCGACTGGCCGCTGCTCAATGCGCTCTTGAACACCGCCGGCGGCGCCACCTGGGTGAGCCTGCATCATGGCGGCGGTGTGGGCATGGGCTTCAGCCAGCACAGCGGCGTGGTGATCGTCTGCGACGGCACGGATGCGGCAGCCAAGCGGATAGCCCGCGTGCTTTGGAACGATCCCGCCACCGGTGTGATGCGCCATGCCGATGCCGGCTATGAGATTGCGCAACAGTGTGCCCAAGACCGCGGCTTGAACCTGCCCATGCTCAAGGACTGACCCCATGACCCGTCTGGAAATCACCCCCGGCCAGCTGTCGCTGGAGCAGCTGCGCGCGATTCGCACCGGTGGCGTGCGCCTCGTGCTGGCCGACGGCAGCGCGGAACAGATCCGCCGCAGCGCCGCACTGGTGCAGGCCGCCGCCGCCGGCGACGCGCCGGTCTATGGCGTCAACACCGGCTTCGGCAAGCTTGCCTCCACGCGCATCGGCAAGGAAGACCTGGCCACGCTGCAGCGCAACCTGATCCGCTCGCACTGCGTGGGCGTGGGCGCGCCGCTGTCGCCCGCGGTGGTGCGGCTGATGCTCGCCACCAAGGCAGCCTCGCTGGCGCGCGGCTATTCGGGCGTGCGCGAGGCGGTGGTGCAGAGCCTGCTCGATGTCTTCAACGCCGGCCTCGTGCCCTATGTGCCCAGCCAGGGCTCGGTGGGCGCGTCGGGTGATCTGGCACCGCTTTCGCACATGACGCTGGCGCTGACCGGTGAAGGCGAGATGCTGGTTGACGGCCAGCGCCGCCCTGCCCTGCCCGAACTGCAGCGCGCCGGCATCGCGCCACTGGTGCTGCAGGCCAAGGAAGGCCTGGCGCTGATCAACGGCACGCAGACCTCCACCGCACTGGCGCTGGATGCGCTGCTGCGCTTCGAGCAGGTGTTCGCGTCGGCCGTCGTCTCCGGCGCGCTGTCGCTTGACGCGGCTCGTGGCAGCGACGGGCCCTTCGACCCGCGCATCCACGAGGTGCGCGGCCAGCCGGGCCAGATCGAGACCGCGCGAGCCTACCGCGAGCTGCTGGCCGGCAGCGCGATCCGCGCCTCGCACCGCGAGGGCGACGAGCGCGTGCAGGACCCCTACTGCCTGCGCTGCCAGCCGCAGGTGATGGGCGCCTGCCTGGACCACGCGCGCCACTGCGCCACGGTGCTGCTGCGCGAGGCCAATGCGGTGACTGACAACCCGCTGGTCTTTGCAGACCCAGATGGCAGCGGAACGATGGTCAGCGGCGGCAACTTCCACGCCGAGCCGGTGGCGCTGGCAGCCGATGCGCTGGCCTGCGCGATCGCCGAAGTCGGTGCAATCGCCGAGCGGCGCATCGCGATGCTGATCGATACCGGCGTATCGCGCCTGCCGCCCTTCCTGACCCAGAACGCCGGCCTGAACTCGGGCTTCATGATCGCCCATGTCACCGCCGCGGCGCTGGCCAGCGAGAACAAGAGCCTGGCGCATCCGGCCAGCGTGGACAGCCTGCCGACCAGCGCGAACCAGGAGGACCATGTCTCGATGGCCACCTTCGCCGCGCGGCGCCTGGGTGCGATGCTGGACAACACCGCGCACATCATCGGCATCGAGCTGCTCGCCGCAGCGCAAGGCATCGAGTTCCTGCGCCCGCTGAAGAGTTCCGCAGCGCTGGAAGAGGTGCATGCGCTGCTGCGCCAGGACTGCCCGGCAATGCCCGAGGACCATTACCTCGCGCCCAGCATCGAGCGCGCCACCGCGCTGGTGGACAGCGGCGCGCTCGCCCGCCTGCTGCAGCGCGAGGCCAGCCTGGTGGTGCTGGCCTGAACGCCAGATCACCAACCAAGCCCTCGCATCAGCGCGGGACACGGGCTCACGCCACAATGGCGGCCAATGACTGGGCCTGCGCTGATTTCAAACCTGCTTCGCCACGCCACCGTTGCCGCGCTGCTGCTGTGCTGCAGCAGCTGGGCGCTGGCGCAACGCGTGGCCTTCATCAACCCTGGCCGCTCGGACGAGACCTTCTGGCTGACCGCCAGCCAGGCCATGCAGGCCGCGGCGACGAGCCTGCAGATGCAGCTGGAGGTGCTGTACGCCGAACGTGACCCCGAGCGCGCGCTGCAGCTGGCGCGCGAGATCGCCGCGCGTCCGGCAGCGCAGCGCCCCGACTACGTGGTGCTGGTCAATGAGAAGCTGACGCTGGTGGCCAATGCGCAGACGCTGGGGGCCGCCGGCATCAAGACCTTCGCCGCCTTCAGCGCCCTGCTGCCACAGGAGCGCCGCAGCCGCGCGCCGCGCGAGGGCCTGCCGCTGCTGCTCGGCAGCCTCGAGCCCGATGCCCACCAGGCCGGCTACCTGACGGCGCGCACCTTGATCGCCCAGGGGCGCCGCATGCGCCCGGCGGGCCAGCCGCTGCAGCTGCTGGTATTCGCCGGCGACCGCTCCACGCCCACCTCCATCCAGCGCAACGAAGGCATGCGCAGCGCCATCGCCGAACAGCGTGACGTCGAGCTGATGGAGACCGTGTTCGCCGACTGGCGCCGCGATCTTGCCGCTGAGCAGGCGCAGCAGCTGTTGCAGCGGCATCCGCAAAGCCAGCTGGTCTGGGCCGGCAGCGACCAGATGGCCTTCGGCGCGATGCAGGCTGCCGAGCAGCAGGGCCGCAAGCCCGGCCGCGATCTGCTGTTCTCGGCCATCAACACCTCGCCCGAGGCGATGCAGGCGGTCATCGACGGACGGCTCGCCGCGCTGGCCGGCGGCCACTTCATGGCCGGAGCCTGGGCCATGGTGATGCTGTACGACTACCACCATGGCCACGATTTCGCCGCCGAGGGGCTGGAGCAGTCGCGCCCAATGTTCCTGCTCTTCGGCAAGGCCGAGGCTCGGCGCTACCTGGCGCGCTTCGGCACGGCGATGCCGCGGCTGGACTTCCGCCCGTTCAGCAAGCGGCTGAACCCGCAGCTGCGGCGCTACGACTTCAGCTTGGGCGCGCTGTTGCGCTGAGGGCGGCACTGATCAGCTGCGCTGCAAGCGTGCCTTGAGGTCGGCCAGGTAGTCGGCACGGTAGCGGCGCAGCACGTAGTCCTGGTAGTTGCGCTGCTGCAGCGCCGCCCAGGCTTCGCGCCGGCTCTGCTCAGAGCGCTCGCGGCACTGCGCCAGCAAGGCCTCGTCAAGCGCCGGCGCCTTCGCCGGCGTCATCAGCTCGTAGCCATAGCGGCGCATCCAGTCCTGCGTCAGCGTCTCTATCGCCTCGATGTCCTCGATCGCGAGCTGGGTCTTGAACTTGTCCTTGTTCGCCGGAATCGGCGGGAAGGCGTTCGATTCCCACAGCGCCGACATCTTGGCGATCTGCTGCGCCTCGCTGGAGCGCGAGACATCGAGCATCTCGGGCAGGAAGGCGATGCCGAAGAAGGCGCAGATCTTGCGCAGCGTGGCTTCCTGCTCGGAGACGAAGTCCTCGTAGCGTATCGTCAGCACGCGCTCCGGATGGCGCTGCATCAGCGCCTGCGCGCGCTCGTGAGCCTTCACCCAGGTCAGCGCGTTCAGCCGGCTGTCGAAGTCGTGGATGATGGCGCGGTTCATCGACGAGACCTGCGCGCGCGGGTCGCGCACCACGTTGAAGAAGAGCATGTCGGGGAAGAGCTGCAGCAGCTCCTCGCCCCAGGCCACCGAGTCCAGCGACTTGTCCATCACGATGGACGCGCCCTGGCGCTCGCCCGCGCGCAGCAGCAGTTCCCAGACCACGCGGTGCACGCTGCGCGGCTGCTCCGCAATGGCGTTGAACACCTCGACCGGATCGAACACGATGTCGGGCCACTTCACCATGCTCGCCGTCTGCAGGCCGATGACGTCGACGACGAGCTGGAAATAGCGCTTGTCGTCGCTGAGGTCGCCGTACAGCGGCAGCAGCGGCATGAAGTCGACGATGTGCAGCGGATAGGGCGAATAGAAGGCCGGGTTGAAGTTCAGCCGCAGGCGCAGCGCGTGGCTGCCGCAGCGGCGCAGCGGAATCATCAGCACCGGGCGTGGCCGGGACTGCTGGTTGGCGTTCATCATCTTGTTGCTTCTCCCTGTGGCGCCTGGGCGCAGCTGGCATGGCACCGCCGGTCCCAGGCCCGGCGGCGTATCCGGCCGGGTTGCGGCTCAGCCGAGGCCGCCGCGCTGCTGCAGCAGTTCGAGCAGGGCCTGTACCGACTCATCGATGCCCAGGCACTGGGTGTCGATCTGCAGATCGGGCGCCGGCGGTACCTCGTAGGGTGCGGAGATGCCGGTAAAGCGCGGCAGGCTGCCAGACCGGGCCCGGGCATAGAGCCCCTTGGGGTCGCGCGTCTCGCAGACGGCCAGACCGGTGCTGACGTGGATCTCGACGAAGCGCTCGGCGCCGACGATCGCGCGCGCCATCTCGCGGTCATGCCGCAAGGGCGAGATCAGCGCGCCAACGACGATCAGGCCGGCATCGTTCATCAGCCTTGCCACCTCGGCAGTGCGCCGGATGTTCTCGCTGCGCTCCGCGTCGCTGAAGCCCAGATCGCGGTTGAGATGGTGGCGCAGATTGTCGCCATCCAGCACATAGCAGGGATGGTCGAGCTCGAACAGCCGCTGCTCCAGCGCATAGGCGATCGAAGACTTGCCGGCACCGCTGAGACCGGTCATCCACAGCGTCAGCGCCCGTTGCCGGAAAGCGCACTCACGCCTCTCGACCGGCACATGGCCGACATGACGGCATATCTGCCCGGCCACCACCGAACCCTGCAGCTGGGCGGACGGGCTGGCCTCCGAGGCCAGCTTGGCGGAGTTGCTCACGGTCTTCTCCCTGATCGTGCGCCCATCACGAGGGCGCTGCACGGCCGGCGGTGCCGCCCGGCTGCTCAGTGCTGCACGACGGGAATGCGAAACACCGCCACCGCCGCGCTGAGCCGTTCGGCCTGCAGGCGCAGGCTCTCGGCCGCTGCAGCCGTCTCCTCGACCAGTGCGGCGTTCTGCTGGGTCGCCTGATCCAGTTGGTTCACCGCGGTATTGATCTGGTCAACGCCACTGCTTTGCTCGGAACTGGAGCGGGTAATGTCGGTGATCAGCTCGCTGACCTTGCGTACCTGATCGACCACCTCCTGGATCGTGTGGCCCGCGCTGTTGACCTGATGCGTGCCGGTTTCGACCTTTTCCACGCTGTCATTGATCAGGCTGCTGATCTCCTTGGCCGCCTGTGCCGCGCGCTGCGCCAGGGAGCGCACTTCGCCGGCCACGACCGCAAAGCCGCGGCCCTGCTCGCCCGCACGGGCCGCCTCGACGGCGGCATTCAGCGCCAGGATGTTGGTCTGGAAGGCGATGCCGTCGATCACCGAGGTGATGTCGGCGATCTTGCGGCTGGCGTCCTGGATGCGGCTCATCGTCTGCACCACCTGCGAGACAGCCTCGCCGCCACGCGCAGCCACCTCGGAGGCCTTGGTCGACAGATCGCTGGCGGCACGCGCATTGTCGGAGTTCGAACGCACCGCGCCGGTCATCTCGTGCATCGATGCAGCCGTCTGCTGGAGGCTGGCCGCCTGCTGCTCGGTGCGCGAGGACAGATCGCTATTGCCCTGGGCGATCTGGGCCGAGGCCGTGGCAATGGCATCGGTGCCCACGCGCACCGACTGCACCATCTGCGAGAGATTGCCGGACATCTTGTCCAGCGAGTTGAGCAGATCGCCGAGTTCGTCGCGGGCCTCGCTGTGCAGCTGCTGGGTCAGATCGCCGGCTGCCACGGCCTGCGTGACCCGCAGGGCCTCGGCCAAGGGTCGGGTGATCGAGCGGGTGATCGCCACCGCCGCCAGCACACCGATCAGCAAGGCCACCGCCGTGATGCCGCCCAAGGTCCAGAGCACCGCCCGGTAGGTCTGGCGGCCGCGCGCTGTCACTGCAGCGGCGACAGCGTCGTTGTGGCTCTGCCATTCGTTCTTGGCCTTGATCAGCGCCAGGTTGATGACCCGCGCATCGCCAAGCACCAGATTGCGCGCCGCGTCGGCCTGACTCGGATCGGCCAGCCGCAAGCGGTTGAGTTCAAGCACCTTCTGGTGGGACAGGCGCCAGGCCTGCAGCTTCTCCTTGGCCGCCGCCCAGAGCTCGCGATCCTTGTCGTCATAGAACATGCGTTGCTGTTCGTAGGCATCGATCGCCTTCTGCGCCGCCTCAACTTCCTTGGCGTAGCGCGCCTCCACCTTCTTGATCTCTTCCGCATCGGCGAGCGTGATCAGCAGAAAGGTCGTGCGGCGGGCGTCCGACGCGCCTTCGTAGAACTCGGCGATGGTCTTCATCGACGGCAGCACGTTGCCCGAGTAGTACTCGGTGTTGCCTTGCAGCCGGCCCGCCTGGCCCAGCGCGGTGGCCGCCATCAGCAGCAGCAGCCCCACGAGCACGGCGAAAGCCATGCCAAGCCGGGTGCCGATCTTCACATTCGACAGTGCTTTCATCTCTCACTCCCTGAGCGTTGCGAGGTCATCCTCTTTTGCAGCGATCATGAAGCAAGAAGGCGCGGAAATAAATGGTCATGTCGCTCAAGTCGAACGCAATTCGTGATCGCTTACCCGATCATTGAGCGGCCAACGTTTGTGCACTCGTACGCGATGCGGACAAGCGATACGAGTCACGAACCCGAAGGGTTAGGGCACCCCCATTGGGGCGAGATCCGTCGCAGCGGCGCAGCGCACGCCGCCAACTCGTTAGCGATTACTAGACCATTCAGCGCGCCTTGATGCGCGCACCGTCGACCAGCCCTTGAGGCGGGTAGATGACGACCTTGGCACCGGCATCCAGGCCCTTGGCGATCCACGCGTCGCTGCTGTTGCGCGCCTCGACCTGCACCTCGCTCAGGCGCGCACGACCTGCATCGACGCGGAAGACCGCATGCCGTCCCGGCTCGCCCCCAGGCATGGGGAAGACCGCGCTGACCGGCACCAACAGCGCGCCATCCTGCTGACGCGTCAGCACGCGCACCACGACGCGGTAGCCATCGCCCAGTCCGCGGCGCTGCTCCGGCGGGCTGGCGAGCGCGATCTGCACCTTGACGCGCTGCTCCTCGACGCCCAGTGCCGAAACCTTGGTGAACGCGCCCGGCTCGACGCGCTCCACCTGGCCTTGCAGCACGCCGGGTCCGCCCCAGCGCTCGATGCGCACCGGCTGGCCGGGCTTCAGCTGCAGCGCGTCGGTACTGAGCAGCTCGGCCACCACTTCAAGCCGGCCCACGTCGCCCAGCTCCAGCAGCGGGGCGCCCAGGCCCACCATCGCTTCGCTGGGCTGCTGCACGCGCAGCACCTGGCCAGCCACGGGGGCACGCAGCTCGAAGGGGCGCACAGTACCCTGCCCCGCTGCGCCGAAAGCGCCCAACGCAGCACGGGCCTGCTGCAGCTCATACCGGACGATCTGGGCCTCGGCCTGCGCGCTGCGCTGCTCCTGCTGGGCGGCCTGCAGCGCCAGCCGCGCATCGTCGCGGCTGGAGGCGGCGACGAAGCCCTGCTTGGCCAGCGCCTCGGCGCGTTCGAGATTCTTCTGCGCCTGCGCCACCGCGATCTCGGCCGCGGCCAAGCGCGCCGCGGCGCGAGCTTGCGCAGCCTGGGCCGCCTGCTCACGTGCGCTGAGCTCGGCCTGGCTGCGCGCATCGAGCAGCGGCGACAACGTCGGCTCGATGCGACCGATCACGTCACCGGCCTTCACCGCGTCGCCCTCCTCCAGCGTGGGCCGCAGCCAGCGGCCCGCCAGCGGTGCAGACACCTGATAGCGCGCGATCACACGGGTCTTGCCGTCTTCCTCGATGCCGGACTCGAAGTGGCCCGTCCGGGCCTCGCCCAGCTCCACCAGCGTGGGCCGCGGTGCAAAGGCCCAAGCCAGCAGCACCGCCAGCACCACGACGCCGCCGGCAGCCATCCATTTCGTCTTCGCTTGCATTGCGTCCTGCCTTCCCTCTTCGTTCCTTGTCATTCGCGCGTCTTCAGCGCGGCCACCATATCGAGCTTGTCGATGCGCCGGCGCACCACCAGCGCGCTGGCCACGCCGGCGGCCAGCACCGCCAGCGCCGCCCAGGCATAGGTGCGCGGCAGTATCACCACCGGGAACAGGAACTGGTCGGTCTTGAGCATGCCGACCAGTGTGTGCGTCAGTCCCCAGCCCAAGAGCATGCCCAGCGGCAGCGCCACAGCGATGACGATGGCCATCTCGCCCAGCAGCAGCGCCGAGACCTCGGCCCGGGTAAAGCCCAGCACGCGCAGCGAGGCCAGCTCCCAGCTGCGCTCGGCCAACGCGATGCGCGCGTTGTTGTAGACCACCCCGACCGCGATGACGCTGGCGAACATGGTCAGGATGGTGCTCATGATGCGCACATTGCGCGCGCTGATCTCCTGCATATTGCGCAGCAGCGTGGCCTTGCTGAAGCTGCCCACCACCTGCGGCCTTTCCTTCAGCTCGCGCAGCAGCTCGGTCTCTCGTCCGCGCTCGACGATCAGCGAGAACTGCGAGGCCACATCACCCTCGCCGAGCAGGCGGTTCAGCGCGCGGCGCTCGATGTAGGCGTTCAGGCCCATCATCTCGCGCACCGTCGCCTCCAGCGGCAGGTTCAGCGTGCGCACGCGGCCCTCGAGCAGCTCCACCTGCACCAGATCGCCCACGCGCAGGCCCAGCTTGTCGGCCAGGCGGTCGGTCATCACCAGGCCGGTCTCGCTGGGCAGGCTGGGATGCCCGTCGACATCGATGATGCGCCGCGCCTGCGGCACGGCGGCAAAGCCCTGCAGCGCGCCGCGCTCGCTGCGCGAGCCGTTGATGAACCTGACCCGCACGTCGCGCCCGGATTCGACCTGCAGCACGCCGGACAGACGCGCCAGCTCCAGCCGCGCGCTCTCGGTGCCGGCTTCGGCACGCCAGACGATCACGTCCGAGCGCATGCTGACGTTGAACTGCGTGTCGACGATGTAGTCGATCGCGTCGCGAAAGAAATTGCCCATCACGACGATGGCCACCGCCATCGCCACGCCCGCCACTGCCAGCGCAGTGCGCCAGGGTCGGCGCTCCATCTGGCGCAGGATCATGCGCAGCGGCACGCTGGAGCGCACCAGCGGCAGTTTCTCCGCCGCCGACGCGCGGTAGCGCCCCGGCGCCGCAGGGCGCATGGCCTCGGCCGGCGCCAGCCGCACCGTCGCACCGATCGCGTTGAGGGTGCCGGCCACCGCCATCACCGCTGTCACCGCAGCGCTGCCGAGGATCAGGCCCGGCTCCAGCACATGCACGAAGGACAGGAAGCGGAAGAACTCGGCATACAGCCCGGTCAGCAGGATGCCCAGGCTCTTGCCCAGCGCAATGCCCATCACGATGCCCAAGGCGACGATCACCAGCACCAGCTTCAGGTAGTGCACGGCGATGCTGCGGTTCGGATAGCCCAGCGCCTTCAAGGCCGCGATCTGCTCGCGCTGCGTGGAGACCAGGCGCGAGACGACGACGTTGAGCAGGAAAGCCGCGACACCGAGGAAGATCACCGGCAGCAGCGTGCCGAGCACGCGCTGCTCCTTGATCTCGTTGTCCAGCATCGCATGCGAGGTCTGGTCCTCGCGGCCGTAGGCCTCGCGGCCGCCGTAAGGCTTGAGCACCTCGCCCAGCCGCACGATCGTCGCCGCCTCCGAGGCGCCGGGCGCCAGCTTGATGGCGACCTGGTTGAAGGCGCCGCGCATGTCGTAGGCGCCGGCCAGTTGCTCGCGGTCCAGCCACAGCACGCCGAAGCCGCGCATGTCCGGCATGCCCATCAGGCCGGCGAAGATGAACTCCGGCGACAAGGCCCAGCCGACCACCTCCAGTTCGCGCTGCCGGCCATTGATCAAGGCCTTCAGCCGCGAACCGGGCACGAGGCCGCGCGCTTCGGCGAAGGCGGACGAGAGCAGCACCTCGATCGGCGCATTGCCGGCGGCGGCTCCGCCATCGGCGCCGCCTGCCCCACCATTGCGCAGGGCCCGGCCGCGCGAGACGAAGACACGGTTCATGCGCGACTCGTGACGCAGATCCAGCCCGATCAGCTGGCCCAGCACCGGGTCGTCGACGCCCTCGAGCTCGAGCCGCACGATCTGCTCCAGCCGCGTCTGCACGTCGGCGACGCCGGGCACTTCGCGCAGCCGCTCCTCCAGTGCCAGCGGCGCACGCTTGACGCTGGCGAACACGTCGGCAAAGCGACCTTGCGCATAGAAGGCGTCGCGGGCCAGCGCCAGCGAGTCCACCGCCGACAGCGTGGTCAGGAAACCGCCCATGCCGCAGGCCACCACCAAGGCGATGGTCAGCGCCTGGCTCCACATCAGGCGCAGGTCGCGCAGCAGCTTGCGGTCCAGGGCCTTCACTGACGGCTCCTCGACGGGCGCCGGGCACAGAGCGAAGCAAGCGTGGGGGCCAACATCGCTACCAGCTCAGCTCGGACGGCGAGAGCTTGCGCGTGTTGCGCTCCACGCTCTGGATGCGGCCGTCGCTGAGGTGGATGACGCGATCGGCCATGCCGGCGATCGCCGCGTTGTGGGTGATCACCACCGCGGTGGTGCCCAGCTCCTTGTTGATGCGCGCGATCACCTCCAGCACCAGCTTGCCGGTCACATAGTCCAGCGCGCCGGTCGGCTCGTCGCACAGCAGCAGATCCGGCCGCTTGACGATGGCGCGCGCGATGGCCACGCGCTGCTGCTCGCCGCCCGAGAGCTGGGCCGGGAAATGGTCCGCCCGCGGCAGCAGGCCCACCATGCCGATGGCCTCGTCCACCGGCATCGGATTGCTGGTGATGTCGGTGACCAGCGCGACGTTCTCGCGCACGGTCAGGCTGGGGATGAGGTTGTAGAACTGGAACACAAAGCCCACATGCTCGCGCCGGTAGCGCGTCAATTCGGCCTCGCTGGCGCCGGTGAGCTGGTGGTCGTGGAAGCGCAGCTCGCCGCTGCTGGGCACGTCCAGCCCGCCGAGGATGTTCAGCAGCGTGGACTTGCCGCTGCCCGAGGCGCCGAGCAGCACGATGAACTCGCCGCGCATGACCTCCAGGTCGATGCCGCGCAAGGCGTGCACCGCCGTTTCCCCCTCGCCATAGACCTTGCTGAGCTGCCGTGCCAGGAACACCGGCAGCTCGGCTGCGTTCTTCTCGTCCATGGCGACAGCTTCGCCGCTCTAGGCGGGCTGGACATTGACAGACGTCAATTGATGCAGTGCATCACCGGTCAGTAGCGGCCGGCCGCCCCGGCCACGCGCAGATAGACATAGGCCACCCAGGCCACCAGCGCGCGGGCGACGATGCCCTTGAAGCCGCCGACGCGCCGACGGTCCACCTCGGTCGAGACGCGGATCGCCGCCTCGCACTCGGCGGTGACGGCACGAGCGAAGGCCTCGTCCTGCACCACGACATTGGCTTCGAGGTTCAGCAGCAGCGAGATCGGGTCGATGTTGGAGCTGCCCACCGTGGCCCACTGCTCGTCCACCACCGCCACCTTGGCGTGCAGATAGGCCGGCGTGTACTCGTAGATGCGCACGCCATGCCCGGCCAGTTCGGCGTACAGCGCCTGCGCCGCCAGCCCGGCGATGCGGTAGTCCACCTTGCCCTGCAGCAGCAGGCGCACGCGCACGCCGCGCCGTGCCGCGTCGCGCAGCGCGCGGCGGAAGGCCTGGCCCGGATAGAAGTAGGGCGTGATCAGGTCCACCCGGCGCTGGGCCGCACGGATCGCCTCGATGTAGGCGCGCTCGATGGTGCGGCGCTGGCGCAGGTTGTCGCGCAGCACGAAGGCGGCGTAGACCGGGGTCAGGTCTTGCGCTTCGATGCCGGCAGCGCCGCCGCGGTCGCGCCAGCGGCTGCCACCGGGCATGCGCAGCCGGCGCACCAGACGGCGCAGGCGGGCGAAGGGCTCGGGGCTGCGCACCAGGGCGAGCAGTTCCTCGCCGAAGTCGCGGCCCAGCCAGGCGCGCGTCCACACCGCGCGCGCTGCCTGCGCGATCGGCTCCACCACCGGTCCGCGCAGGCCCACCGCGTAGTCCAGCCGCGGGCTGTCGATGACGCCGATGTTGAGATCCATGCGGTCGTCGATGATGTTGATGCCGCCGACAAAGGCCTGCTCGGCATCGACCACGCAGAGCTTCTGGTGCAGGCGGCGCAGCTGCCCGGGCTGCAGCCAGCGCCACCAGCGGTCGATCGGGCGGAACACCGCCAGCGCGACGCGCGAGCCTTCGAGCTGCTGCTGCAGCCAGCCCAGGCTGGCGCGCGAGCCGAAGCCGTCGACGACCACGCGCACGCGCACGCCACGCGCGGCTGCCACGCGCAGCGCGGCCACGGTCGCGGCGCCGGCGGCGTCGTTGTGAAAGATGTAGGTCGCCAGCCAGATCTCGTGGCGCGCGTGGCGCATCGCCTCGATCTGCGCCGGAAAGAGTTCGTCGCCGCCGCGCAGCAGCCGCACCTCGTTGCCGCCGCTGAACTCCGGCAGCGGCACGGTGTGCCAGGACAACAGCGGATCGATCTCTGCCGCTGTGGTCATTTCCGCACCCCACGCGCTGCGCGCTGCCCCGCCGAGCGGGGGCGAGCGCCTACGGGCGGCCGGGCGGCGCTCACTCTAGTTCGAGCTCGGCCACGAGCGGCAGGTGGTCGGACATGCGCGCCCAGGCCGGGCCGCGCGGCACCTCGGTCTTCACGCAGCGCAGGCCGCGCGTGTAGATGCGGTCCAGCGAGAAGAAGGGCACGCGCGACGGGAAGGTCGCCACGCGCCGGGCGCCCGGCACCTCGGCGCGCGCCAGGCCGTGCTCGCGCATCGGCGCATCGAGCCGCTCGCCCCAGTCGTTGAAGTCGCCGGCGATCACCAGCAGTTCGTCCCTGGGCACATGGGCCTCGATGTACTCGGCCAGGCGCTGCACCTGGCGCACACGGCTGCCATGGATCAGGCCCAGGTGCGCGACGATGGCATGCACGGTCAGCTCATGCCAGCGCACCGGCACATGCAGCAGGCCGCGCTGCTCGAAGCGGTGGTCGGAGACGTCGTGGTGGCCGATCAGGTCGTCGAACATGGGCCAGCGCGAGAGCAGCGCATTGCCGTGCTCGCCGTACTTGGTATAGGCGTTGGTGCGGTAGGCCACCTCATAGCCCTCGGGCGCGAGGAACTCGGCCTGCCCCTGGTCGGGCCAGCCGAACCAGGTGCGCTCGAAATGCTTGGCCTCGCGGTGGTGGAACTGCCGCACCTCCTGCAGAAACACCAGGTCGGCGTCCAGCGCCTCCACGCCCAGGCCAAGGTTGTGGATCTCCAGGCGCTTGCGCGGACCGATGCCGCGCACCCCCTTGTGGATGTTGTAGGTGGCCACGCGCAGATAGGGGCTGAGGATGCTGGTCTGCGCGCCGAAGCCCGAATGCGTGCCGTGACGCACGGCTGTCTTCACTCTCACGGGCGGCCCTCCCCGGTCGCAGCCGGCACGAAGCTCGGCAGCTGCAGCACCGCTTCGGCATTGGACGGCGAGAAGCACAGGTCGGCAGCCTCTCGCCAGGGCAGCCAGCGGTACTGCAAGTGCTCGCGCGGCGAGAGCAGCACCGCCGTGCCCTCCGGCACGGTGAGGCCGAAGACATGCTCGGTATTGCGCGTCACACCCGGTGCGTAGCGGTGGCGCCAGACCGGGTAGATGTCGTAGACATTGGCCAGGCCCCAGTCGCGCAGCGCCTCGCGCGGCACGTCGGTGCTGCCGATGCTGATGCCGGTTTCCTCGAAGACCTCGCGCACCGCAGTCTGCTCGAGCGGTTCGTCGAGCGCGTCCTTGGAACCGGTCACGCACTGCCAGTAGCCCGGCCGGTCTGCGCGTTCGAGCATCAAGACCTGCAAGGCGGGCGTGTGGATGACCACCAGCACCGACTCCGGGATCTTGTAGTGGGGCTGCGCAGCTGCAGCGTCTTGGGCGAGCGCTTCTTGCATGGCCTCAAGCATAGCGAAGCCACTGCGGCCCTGGCCGCCGCCGGGTTGAGCGCCTGCAAGCGGAAATGCAAAGAGGGCGCCGCGGCGCCCTCTTCCACTGTCACGAGACAAGCGCTCAGCGCATCAAGCTGCCGGCGTCGCCACCGGGTTGCGCAGGCGGATGTGCAGCTCGCGCAGCTGCTTCTCGTCCACGTTCGACGGTGCGCCGGTCAGCAGGCACTGCGCGCGCTGGGTCTTGGGGAAGGCGATCACGTCGCGGATCGACTCGGCCTTGGTCATCAGCGTGACCAGGCGGTCCAGGCCGAAGGCCAGGCCGCCGTGCGGCGGCGCGCCGTACTGCAGCGCGTCGAGCAGGAAGCCGAACTTGATGCGCTGCTCTTCCGGCGTGATGTTCAGCGCCTCGAAGACCTTGGCCTGTACGTCGGCACGGTGGATACGCACCGAGCCGCCGCCCAGCTCCCAGCCGTTGAGCACCATGTCGTAGGCCTTGGCCACGCACTTGCCCGGGTCGCTGCTCATCAGGTCCTCGTGACCGTCCTTGGGTGCCGTGAACGGGTGGTGCACGGCGGCCCAGCGGTGGTTCTCCTCGTCTTCCTCGAACATCGGGAAGTCGACCACCCACAGCGGCGCCCAGCGGTCCTCGAACAGGCCGTTGGCCTTGGCGAACTCGCTGTGGCCGATCTTCAGGCGCAGCGCGCCGATCGAATCGTTGACGACCTTGGCCTTGTCGGCACCGAAGAACAGCAGGTCGCCGTCGGCTGCGCCGGTGCGCTTGAGGATCTCGGCGATGGCCGCATCGTGCAGGTTCTTCACGATCGGCGACTGCAGGCCCTCGCGGCCCTTGGCCACCTCGTTGACCTTGATCCAGGCCAGGCCCTTGGCACCGTAGATCTTGACGAACTCGGTGTAGGCGTCGATCTCGCCGCGGCTCATCGCCGCACCGCCCGGCACGCGCAGCGCGACCACGCGGCCGCCCTTGGTCGTGGCCGGCGTCGAGAAGACCTTGAAGTCCACATCGGCCATCACGTCGGTCAGCTCGGTGAACTGCAGCTTGACGCGCAGGTCGGGCTTGTCCGAGCCGTACAGGTGCATGGCATCCGCATATTTCATCACCGGGTAGTCGCCCAGCTCGACGTTCATCGCCTTGCGGAACACATGGCGGATCATGCCTTCGAACATCGCGCGGATCTCTTCCTCGGTCAGGAAGGAGGTCTCGATATCGATCTGCGTGAACTCGGGCTGGCGGTCGGCGCGCAGGTCCTCGTCGCGGAAGCACTTGGTGATCTGGTAGTAGCGGTCGAAGCCGGCCACCATCAGCAGCTGCTTGAACAGCTGGGGCGACTGCGGCAGCGCGAAGAACATGCCGTCGTGCACGCGGCTGGGCACCAGGTAGTCGCGCGCGCCTTCGGGCGTGCTCTTGGTCAGCATCGGCGTCTCGATGTCGACGAAGCCATGCTCGTCCAGGTACTTGCGGCACTCCATCGCCACGCGGTAGCGCAGCATCAGGTTGTTCTGCATGTAGGGACGGCGCAGGTCCAGCACGCGGTGCGTGAGGCGCGTGGTCTCCGACAGGTTCTCGTCGTCGAGCTGGAACGGCGGCGTGACGCTGGGGTTCAGCACCTCGAGCTCATAGGCCAGCACCTCCACCTTGCCGCTGACCAGGTTGGCGTTCTCGGTGCCGCTGGGGCGCGCACGCACCTTGCCGACGACCTTCAGGCAGAACTCGTTGCGCACGTCCTCGGCCACCTTGAACATCTCGGGGCGGTCGGGGTCGCAGACGATCTGCACCAGGCCTTCGCGGTCGCGCAGGTCGATGAAGATCACACCGCCGTGGTCGCGGCGGCGATGGGCCCAGCCCATCAGGGTCACGGTCTGGTCGAGCAGCTTTTCGCTGACTTGGCCGGCATAGCAGGTACGCATCTTCTTTTCTCCGGAATTCGGTGGGGCCGCCTGCTCCTTCGTGGTGGCGGCCGGAATCAGGTCTTGTGGGGGCTGTTGCGGGGCCGTGTCAGGCCCTCAGGGCTGAGCGCATGCCGTTGCGCTCAACCCGGCAGATTTCGTCCATTCGCGTTGGCCGGCTCGGGTGGCGCGACCACGCCCATCGAGATGATGTGCTTGAGCGCTGCGTCCACGCTCATGTTCAGCGGACGGATGCTGGAGCGAGGCATCATCAGGAAGAAGCCCGAGGTCGGGTTGGGGGTCGTCGGCACATAGACGCTGACATGCTCTTCGCCGAAATGCCGCGCCGCGTCGTTGCTGGGCTTGCCGGTCACGAAGGCGATCGTCCACGAGCCCGCATGCGGATAAGGCACTAGCACCGCCTCGCGAAAGGCATTGCCGCTGCTGGAGAACAGCGTGTCAGAGACTTGCTTGACCGAGTTGTAGATGCTCTTGACGATGGGCGTGTTCGAAAGCAGACGGTTCCACTGCGCCAGCCACCACTGGCCGGCCACATTGGTGACCGCCACACCGGTCACCAGCATGGCCAGCGTCATCAGCACCAGGCCCAGGCCCGGCACATGACGCAGGCTGTCGATGCTCGGATGCAGAGAGACCGGCAGCACCGTCTCCAGCCCGATCAGCAGGCCGGCAAACACGCCGTTGACGACGCCCAGCGCCCAGAGGAGCACCCAGACGGTGATGGCCAGCGGCAGCCAGACCAGCAGTCCGGTGATGAGGTACTTTCTCACATGCTCCTCTTGAGATGGACGCGGTCGAACGCGTCAGTGGCAGGCGCAAGAACCGCCACAGGCGGCCGGCGCCGCGGCGCTGGCGGCGCTGTCGCCGGACGCGCCGCCGCTGCTCTCGGCAGCGGCAGTGCTGCCGGCAGCAGCAGCGGAGGCGGCGCCGGCGCCGCCCTTGAAGTCGGTGGCATACCAGCCCGAGCCCTTGAGCTGGAAGCCGGCGGCGGTGACCTGCTTGCCGAAGGTCTCGGCACCGCAGGCCGGGCAGGTGGTCAAAGGGGCATCGGAAAGCTTCTGCAGCACGTCCTTGGCGTGACCGCAGGAACTGCAGCGGTAGGCGTAGATCGGCATGGCTTGTCTAACCCGTTGATTAAAAAGGTGAAATTATAGACCGCCGGCCTCAGCTGCTCGCCTCGTCGGGCAGCCCCTCGACATGGCGCTTGTGCACATGGCGGTTCTTCAGCCACTGCGGCGCCAGCGAACCGACGAACATGCCGGCGAATGCAGCCAGCAGGCCGGCCAGTTGGCCAGGGAACACCTCGCCCCAGGTCGTCACCTGCGGGAAGAACAGCACCCAGGTGAAGACGCCGCCGAAGATCGAGAAGATCGCACCCTGGGTGGTGGCCTTCTTCCAGTACAGGCCCAGCACCAGCGGCACGAAGGCGCCGACCAGAGTCACCTGATAGGCGGCACTGACCAGCTCGTAGATCGGCGTGCCCTGCATCGCGATCGCGTAGATCAGCACGCAGGCCGAGAAGACGACGATGGTGACGCGCATGGCCTGCAGTTGCTGCTTGTCGCTCATGCCCGGACGGATCTGCTTGAGGATGTTCTCCACGAAGCTGGTCGACGGCGCCAGCAGCGTGGCCGAGCTGGTGCTCTTGATGGCCGAGAGCAGCGCGCCGAAGAAGAGGATCTGCATCACCAGCGGCATGTGGCCCATGATGAAGGCCGGCAGCACGCGCTGGTAGTCGTTCTGCGCCAGCTCCATCGCCGAGTTGCCCATCACCACCACGGCCGCCAGCACGATGAACATGGGCACGAAGGCGAACAGGATGTAGCTGGCCCCGCCGATCACCGCGCCGCGCTGGGCCGTCTTGGCGTCCTTGGCCGACATCACGCGCTGGAACACGTCCTGCTGCGGGATCGAGCCGAGCATCATCGTGATCGCGGCGGCGAAGAAGAAGACGATGTCGTGGAAGCTGGGCGCCGGCAGGAAGTTCCACAGCTCCTTCTGGGCAGCCAGATCCAGCACCACGCCGGCGCCGCCGGCCAGGTCGGCGGCGAAGAAGGCGATGGCCAGCAGGCCGATGACCAGCACCACCATCTGGATGAAGTCGGTCCAGGCCACCGCCATGAAACCGCCGATCACCACATAGATCAGCACCGCCAGCGTGCCGATGATCATGCCCGCCGCCGGGCTCATCGCGCCGTTGGTGATCACGCTGAACACCAGGCCCAACGCGGTGATCTGCGCCGCCACCCAGCCCAGGTAGCTGAGGATGATGGCCAGCGAGCAGAAGATTTCCACGCCGCGGCCGTAGCGCTCGCGGTAAAAGTCGCCGATGGTCAGCAGATTGCGCTGGTACAGCTTGGCAGCGAAGAACAGGCCGACCAGGATCAGGCACATGCCGGCGCCGAACGGGTCCTCGACGATGGCGTTCAGGCCGCCCTGCACGAACTTGGCCGGGATGCCCATCACCGTTTCGGCACCGAACCAGGTGGCGAAGGTGGTGGTCACCACCATGATCAGCGGCAGGCTACGGCCAGCGATGGCGAAGTCGGCGGTGTTCTTGATCCGGCTGCCGGCCCAGACCCCCAGGGCCAGGGTTCCCAACAGGTACAGCACGACGAAGACGATCAGGGTGACGTTCATGACCGGGGCCTGGCTCGCAGGCGATGCAAGAGTTGGAGGGGATCCGCCGGGACGGATTTCGGGCGCGCCGGATTATCCCCAAATGCGCGCGCCGCGACGCGCGAGCCGGCAAAAACGCCCGGATCAGAACAGCGGGGCGGAACGCACCAGGATCTGCGCCACCAGCAGACCCAGGATGAAGCCCATGGCGCCATAGAGCAGCGTCTGCAGCAGCCGGTTGGTGCGGCGCTGCTCGTGCAGCAGCGCGCGCAGCGCCCGCGTCTCGCCGGCTTCGGCCTGGCGCTTGAGCGCATCGTGCAGCAGGCGCGGCAGCTCGGGCATGTACTGCGCGAAGCGTGGCGCCTCCTTCTTCATCTGGCGCATGAAAGCCGGCCAGCCGACCTGCTCGGCCATCCAGCGCTCCAGGAAGGGCTTGGCCGTGGCCCAGAGGTCCAGCTCGGGGTCGAGCTGACGGCCCAGGCCTTCGATATTCAGCAGCGTCTTCTGCAGCAGCACCAGCTGCGGCTGAATCTCAACATTGAAGCGGCGCGAGGTCTGGAACAGGCGCATCAGCACCTGGCCCAGCGAGATGTCCTTCAGCGGCCGATCGAAATGCGGCTCGCAGACGGCACGCACCGCGCTCTCCAGCTCGTCCACCCGCGTGTTGGCAGGCACCCAGCCGGAAGCGATGTGCAGCTCGGCCACGCGCTTGTAGTCGCGCTGGAAGAAGGCGATGAAGTTCTGCGCCAGGTAGTCCTTGTCCACCTCGGTGAGCGTGCCGATGATGCCGAAGTCCAGCGCGATGTAGCGGCCGAAGCTCGCCGGGTCCAGGCTCACCTGGATATTGCCCGGGTGCATGTCGGCGTGGAAGAAGCCGTCACGGAAGACCTGGGTGAAGAACACCGTCACGCCGTCGCGGGCCAGCTTCTTGAAGTCAACGCCGGCCTCGCGCAGGCGCTCGGTCTGGCTGATGGGCACGCCGTGCATGCGCTCCATCACGATGACCTCGGGCGTGCACAGGTCCCAGAACATCTCCGGCACCTGCACCAGGCCCAGCCCGTCCATATTGCGGCGCAGCTGGGCGGCATTGGCCGCCTCGCGCACCAGGTCCAGTTCGTCGTGCAGGTACTTGTCGAACTCGGCCACCACCTCGCGCGGCTTCAGGCGCCGCCCGTCGGCCGAAAGCCGGTCCACCCAGCCGGCCAGCGTGCGCAGCAGCGCCAGGTCGTCCTCGATGATGTCCAGCATGCCCGGGCGCAGCACCTTCACCGCCACTTCGCGACCGCTGCCCTTGAGCGTGGCGAAGTGCACCTGCGCGATCGAGGCGCTGGCCACCGGCTCGGCATCGAAGGTCTCGAACAGCTCCGTGACGGACTTGCCGAAGGCGCGCTCGACCAGCGCGCGCGATTGCGCCGCAGGAAACGGCGGCACGCGGTCCTGCAGCTTGGCCAGCTCGTCGATCATGTCTGGCGGCACCAGGTCGCGCCGCGTCGACAGCACCTGACCGAACTTGACGAAGATCGGCCCCAGCCGCTCCAGCGCGAGGCGCAGGCGCACGCCGCGCGGCTGGTCCCAGCTGCGTCCGACGCTGATCAGCCGACGCAGCAGTCGGAAGCGCCGCTGCCGCAGCCCGGACAGCGCCAACTCGTCCAGGCCGAAGCGAAAGACCGTCCAGACGATGACCAGCAGTCGCGCGAAGTACCTCATGCGCCGCCTGCACGCCCGCCCGGACGCAGCGCCGCCGCGCCCTGCGCCAGCTTGGCCAGCTGGGCGATGCCGTCTGCCGCGGCCCGGCCCCAGCGCGCCAGCTGATGCGCGATGCCCGGCCCCACCAGCGCGGCGAGGTCGTCCTCGATGTCCCAGCGCAGGTTCTCGATCAGCCAGTTGAAGGCGCCAGCCAGCGCCGCGTCGCCGGCCACGCTGACCTGCGGACGCAGACCGCTGAGCGTGGACAGCGCCATCAGCGCCGGGTTGGAGGCGTCGATCTCGATGGCCAGCGCGTCCGGGCCGGCCTCGTCCAGCCGTTCGAACAAGCCGGCCGGCGTGATCGCCAGCACCAGATCCGGCGCCGGCGGCAGCAGCTTGGGCCAGCCGGCCAGATGCACGCGAACATGGCGCCCGGCGAAGGGCCTGAGCCTTTCGGTGGCCACGCTCTCGCGCGAGACCACATGGTTGAGCAGCAGGCAGATGCGATCCAGCACTGCGGGCGCCATCAGTTTCGACCAGTCTTGCAACATGGCGGCGATTGTAGGCAGGGCCCCAGGCGGCCGCCCTCGACCCAGGGGGCAGTGGCCCGGCGGTGCAGGGTTTTTACGGGAGAATCCGCGCCACCCGCCGCTGCGGTCTGCGCCCACCCCGGGCGCGAACGAGGGGCGCACGCCAGGGCCTGGAGCCGGTTGACGATCGATGTTCGAAGACAGGAACTACAAGAGAGCCTTCTACAGCGCGCCGCAGTCGGTCGAGTCTCTCGTCGCCGCACTGCTGGAGCCCGGCCTGATCGTCGGGGTCTATCTGGCGGTCAACGCCTGGTTCGGCGAGCCGGTGCTGCGCTCCACTCTGACCCTGTGCCTGCTGGTGTTCGCGCTGACCTTCCCGGGCCGCAACCGCTTTGCCGATCATCCGGCCAGCGCCGTCATCGACGTGCTGGGCTCCTGGATCGTGCTGCTGCTCATCCTCGCGCTGTGCGGCTATGCGACGAGCAGCTTCGGCTACTTCGACCGCGAGGTGCTGCTGTGGTGGGTGGGCATCACGCCGCTGGCGCAGATCGCCGCGGTCGAGATCGGCCGGCGCGTGCGCCGCTGGCACAACGCCAGGCCCGAGTCGCGCCGCCCCGCGGTGATCGTCGGCGCCGGCGCCCTGGGCGCCAAGGTGGCACGCGCGCTGGACGACAGCGCCGACAGCGGGGCCGAGCTGCTGGGCTTCTTCGACGACCGCAGCGACGAGCGCGTGCACGCCGAGACCGCCGGCCGCATGCTCGGCACGCTGGCCGAGGTCAGCGACTATGTGCGCCAGCACGGCGTGCGCGAGGTCTACATCACGCTGCCGCTGGGCACGCAACCGCGCATCCTGGCGCTGCAGGAGAAGCTGCAAGGCACCACCGCCTCGCTGTACTTCGTGCCCGACGTGTTCGGCATCTCCATCATCCAGGGCCGGCTGCGCGACCTCAACGGCGTGCCAGTGGTGGGCATCTGCGAGACGCCCTTCACCGGCACCAACGAGCTGGTCAAGCGGCTCAGCGACCTGCTGCTCGCCAGCCTGATCCTGCTGCTGGTCTCGCCGCTGCTGCTGGCCATCGCGATCGGCGTGAAGCTCAGTTCGCCGGGGCCCGTCATCTTCAAGCAGCGCCGCAACGGCCTGGATGGCGAGGAGATCATCGTCTACAAGTTCCGCTCGATGCGCGCACAGGAGGATGGCGCCGTGGTGCCGCAGGCCACCCGCGAAGATCCGCGCACCACGCGCTTCGGCGCCTTCATCCGCCGCACCTCGCTGGACGAGCTGCCGCAGTTCATCAACGTGCTGCAGGGGCGCATGAGCATCGTCGGGCCGCGCCCGCATGCCGTCGCGCACAACGAGCAGTACCGCCAGCTGATCAAGGCCTATATGGTGCGCCACAAGGTCAAGCCCGGCATCACCGGCTGGGCCCAGGTCAACGGCCTGCGCGGCGAGACCGATACGCTGGAGAAGATGAAAGCCCGCGTCGAATACGATCTCGAATACCTGCGCAACTGGTCGCTCGGCCTGGATCTGCAGATCATCGCGCGCACCGTCAAGCTGATGTTCTTCGACCGCAATGCCTACTGATCTGCCTACCGATCGTCGCTGCGCGCAGCGTGCCCACTCCATGCGAACCGCCCTGCCCATGCTCGCGGCGCTGCTCGCCGCTGCGCTGACCCCCGGCCTGGCCCGAGCCCAGCAGGACGGCAGCAGCCCCTGGTACCTGGGCGCCTCGGCCGCGCTGACCCATGTGTCCAACATCTATCGGCTGCCAGGCACGGCGCAGCCGACCGATCTGCCCAATAGCGACGATGTCGTCACCCTGTCGCTGCTGGCCGGCCTGGACAAGCCGCTGGGACGCCAGCGCCTGTTCGGCGACATGGCGGTGCGACAGAACCGCTACCGTCGCGACAGCCGGCTGGACAACATCGGCTACGCCATGGCCGGCGGCCTGGACTGGGCCCTGCTCGACAAATGGAGCGGCAGCCTGACGCTGCGCTCCAGCCGCAACCTGGCGCAGTACAACCCCAGCACCGAGGTCGCGCAGATCACCGAGAAGAACATCGAGCAGAGCGACCAGGCCCAGTTCCTCGCCCGCTACGGCCTGGCCGGCGCGCTGTCGCTGGACGGCGGCGCCGGCTACCAGCGCCGCGACTACAGCGCCGAGGCCTACCGGCTGCTGAACTTCGACCAGCACAGCCTGTTCGCCGGCCTGGGCTGGCGCGCCAGCGGCGCGCTGCGCCTGAACCTCACCGGCCGCGAGACGCGCGGCAGTGGCTATGCGCGGCTGCTGATCTTCATCGTGCCCTACGACTACCAGCGCCAGGACCTGGAGCTCAGCGCCAACTGGCGGCCCAGCGACGCGAGCACGCTGGACGCGCGTGTCTCGCTCAGCCGCATCGACAACGACAACGCCGACCTGGACGGCTACTCCGGGCTGACCGGCCGGCTGAGCTGGCTGTGGAAGCCCACGGCCAAGCTGCAGCTCACCACCTCGCTGGCGCGCGACACGGTGCAGGAGAACTATCTCTACAGCGGCCTGAGCGGCAGCAGCGAGGCCAACCGCGTCACCGACACGCTGCAGCTGAACGGCAGCTACACGCTGAGCAGCAAACTCTTCATCGACGCCAGCGCGCGGGCCGCCCGCCTGGGCCGCAGCGGCCTGACGCTGGGCGACGACCGCGAGCAGAGCTATTCGCTGGGCCTGCGCTGGTTGCCCACACGCAACAGCCAGATCGGTTGCCAGGCCACTCGTGACAAGCGCACGAGCGACATCAGTCTGCTCAACTACAGTGCCAGCAGCTACGGCTGCTATGCCCAGATCCTGCTGAAATGAGCCCCACTCGACCCAAGATCCTGCTGACCGGCGCCACCGGCTACATCGCCTCGCACACCTGGCTGGCGCTGCAGGCCGCCGGCTATGCGGTGCTGGGCGTCGACGATTTCTCCAACAGCTCGCCCGAGGTGCTGAACCGGCTGGCCAAGCTCAGCGGCCAGGCGCCCGAGTTCGAGCGCGCCAACGTCTGCGACGCCGCCGCGATGGACGCGGTATTCCAGCGCCACGGGCCCATCGCCGCGGTGGTGCACTTCGCCGCGTTCAAGGCGGTGGGCGAGTCGACGACGATGCCGCTGGCCTACTACCGCAACAATATCGGCGGCCTGATCAACGTCTGCGAAACGATGCGCCGCCACGGCTGCAGCCGCATCGTCTTCAGCTCCAGCGCCACCGTCTACGGTGCGCCCGAATCGCTGCCGCTGCGCGAGGACGCGCCGGTCTCGGCCACCAATCCCTACGGTCAGACCAAGCTGATGGGCGAGACCATCCTGCGCGACCTCGGCGCCGCCGACCCCGAATGGCAGACCGCCTGCCTGCGCTACTTCAACCCGGTGGGTGCGCACGAAAGCGGCCTGATCGGCGAAGACCCGCGCGGCATTCCCAACAACCTGATGCCCTACGTCGCCCAGGTCGCGGTGGGCCGCCGTGCCGAGCTCGCGGTGTTCGGCGACGACTACGACACCGTGGACGGCACCGGCGTGCGCGACTACATCCATGTCAGCGACCTGGCCGAAGGCCATGTGGCGGCACTGCGCTTCCTGCTGAACGGCCGCGAAGGCATCACCGTGAACCTCGGCACCGGCCGCGGCTACAGCGTGCTGGAGGTGGTGCGCGCCTACGAGGCCGCCAGCGGCCGCACTGTGCCCTACCGCATCGCGCCGCGCCGCCCCGGCGACGTGGCCGCCTGCTATGCCGACCCGGCGCTGGCGCAGCGCGTGCTCGGCTGGCAGGCCCAGCACGACCTGCGCCGCATGTGCGAAGACAGCTGGCGCTGGCAGCAGATGAACCCCAACGGTTTCCAGGCTTGAACAGGGAGCAAAAAATATGACGAACGCATCCAGCGAAGCGATCCAGGTGCAAGGCGTGATCATGGCCGGCGGCAGCGGCACGCGGCTGTGGCCGCTGTCGCGCGCCGGCTATCCCAAGCAGTTCCTCGTGTTGGAAGGCAATAGCAGCCTGTTCCAGCAGGCCGCGCAGCGCATCGCCGCCATCGCCGGCCCGCAGGCGCAAGACCTGACCCTGGCCCCGGCGCTGATCGTCGGCAACGAGGAGCACCGCTTCATGGTGCTGGACCAGTTGCGCGAGATGAAGCTCGACCCCGGCGCCGTGCTGCTGGAGCCGATGGGCCGCAACACCGCGCCGGCGCTGACGCTGGCCGCGCTGCAAGCCATCGAGAACGGTGCCGATCCGGTGCTGGTGGTCACGCCGGCCGACCAGACCGTCACCAGTCCCGAAGCCTTCACCACGGCGCTGCGCCGCGCGGTGCGCGAGGCGGCCAACGGCGCCATCGTCATCCTCGGCATCACACCGGACCGCCCCGAGACCGGCTATGGCTATATCCGCGCCGAGAAGTCCGGCGCCGCGCTGAAGGTGGCGCAATTCGTCGAGAAGCCCGACCTGGCCACCGCCGAGCGCTATCTGGCCGAAGGCGGCTACTTCTGGAACAGCGGCATGTTCGTGCTGCGCGCCAGCGCCTGGATCGCCGCGCTGCAGAAGTTCCGCCCCGATATCCTCGACGCCACGCGTACGGCGTTTGCCGCACGCGCGGTGGACGCGAAGTTCGTCCGCCCGGGCAAGGCCGAGTTCGCCGCCGTGCCCAGCGAGTCGGTGGACTACGCGGTGATGGAGCGCTGCCCCGGCAGCGAGTTCCCGCTGCTGATGGTCGAGCTCGACGCCGGCTGGAACGACCTCGGCGCCTGGGAAGCCGTCTGGCAGGTGGGCGCCAAGGACGAGGCCGGCAATGTGCTGCGCGGCGACGCCATCGTGGCCGACAGCCGCAACACGCTGGTGCAGGCCACCAGCCGCCTGGTCGGCGCCGTCGGGCTGGACAACGTGGTCATCGTCGAGACACCCGATGCCGTGCTGGTGGCGGACCGCAGCAAGAGCCAGGACGTGAAGAAGATCGTGCAGCAGCTCGAGTCGCGCCGGCGTGGCGAGACCACGTTGCACCGCAAGGTGCACCGCCCCTGGGGCTGGTACGACAGCATCGACGCCGGCGAGCGCTTCCAGGTCAAGCGCATCATGGTCAAGCCGGGCGCTTCGCTGAGCCTGCAGATGCACCACCACCGCGCCGAGCACTGGATCGTCGTCTCCGGCACCGCCGAGATCACCAACGGCGACAAGGTGCTGCTGCTCAGCGAGAACCAGAGCACCTACATCCCGCTGGGCCAGACCCACCGCCTGGCCAATCCGGGCAAGCTGCCGCTGGAGATCATCGAGGTGCAGTCGGGCTCCTACCTGGGCGAGGACGATATCGTGAGGTTCGAGGATACGTACGGGCGCAAGTGAGGGCAGGCGTGAGGCGCGGCGACCTGCTTGGTTCAGCGCCTACCCGCGCTGCCTTTCCATGAGGCCGGGACTCGCGGCCTGGGTTGGTACAACTTCCATACGCAGGTCAGGAGCATTCCCTGCAATTGCTACTTGTCTGCGGGCTCGAAGATCACTTGGGTAGCGAGGTTCGTAACCGAATTGGTCGTTATTTCCAAGTCATAGCGAACGCTATTCAACTCAGTGCCTGCCGGGCAAGTTCGATTCAAAGACGGGGTGTCAGCTATCCCCGGCTCTTTGCTGACGCATCGACCTTCGATGTGTTTAGTAAGGATGGCCGTGCTGAGATCCGCTGTATTTGGATCCAGATGGATTTCATTCGGCAACGGACGGCGGCCCGCTGCTACAGAAGCCTTAAGGCCCACCATGCAGGCTTCGTTCACTCCTACAAGTTCAAACTTCCATGCGTTGGTCTGACCGAGGTGATATTGAAGCGTGATGGTTCCTCCAGCCGGACTATTTGGAGAAGGTGAGTAACGCGAGTAAGCGTAGTCCTGCGTTCGTTGACAGCCGGATCCCCCGCCGCAGCTCGTAAGGATCGAAGAAGTCGCAAGGAGAAAGATAAGGCCTCTCATAGGGGTTCTGTTTTCAATGGTTGAGTGGCAAGAACTTTGATGCTTTTATGCCTAACGAAGCTGTCCACCCCCCCCACACAGTCGCAGGCTGAGTGCGTACAGCTGATGTGAGTTGATCTGGGCGAGTTGATTTCATAGCGCGCATTGTGCGCGTCCTCGCGGCACCGTGAGTCCGGCCGAACCCGCATCGACCAAGCCGCAGGCAGCTGAATCCAGCCCAGCCCCGAAATGAGCTCTAGACCGGCTTGATGCGTCCATGGCGCGCCTCGCTGCCTCGCGGGCCGGTGGTGGTGAGCGGCTGCGCAGGCGCCATTCGCGGTGTCCTGGCTCATGGCAAGGGCAGGCTCGTCTTGACGAGGCGAACGCCGATCCGCGCGGTGCTGGCCCGCGAGCGTGAGCCGAAAGCAGCTGCTCGCCACCGCCGGCCCGTCGCGCCGCCCTCCGCATGCGCCCAGTGCGACGCCATCCTTCGCGCGCACAACGCACGAGCCAGCGGCCGATTTAGGGGCTACCAGCCGCCCTGATGCGGCCATAGCTACTCACCGGCCCGCGATACGATGCGCCCCAAACACCCGGACAGAGACTTCCTGCTATGACCATCCTCGTCACCGGCGGCGCCGGCTTCATCGGCAGCAATTTCGTGCTGGACTGGCTCGCCTCAGCCGAGCGCCGGGACGAGCCGGTGGTCAATCTGGACGCCCTCACCTACGCGGGCAATCTGGAGAACCTCAAGAGCCTGCAGGGCGATGCTCGGCATGTCTTCGTCAAGGGCGACATCTGCGACCGCGCGCTGATCGACCGCCTGCTGGCCGAGCACAAGCCGCGCGCGATCGTCCACTTCGCGGCCGAAAGCCATGTGGACCGCTCGATCAGCGGCCCGGGCGCCTTCATGAAGACCAATGTCGAAGGCACCTTCACGCTGCTGGAGGCCGCCCGCGCCTATTGGTCCACGTTGGGTGAAGCGGACAAGTCGGCGTTCCGCTTCCACCATGTCTCCACCGACGAGGTCTACGGTTCGCTGAAGGCCGACGACCCGCCGTTTGCCGAGACCAATCCCTACGAGCCCAACAGCCCCTACTCGGCCAGCAAGGCCGCCAGCGACCACCTCGTGCGCGCCTGGCACCACACCTACGGCCTGCCGGTGGTCACCACCAACTGCTCGAACAACTACGGCCCGTTTCACTTCCCCGAGAAGCTGATCCCGCTGATGATCGTCAACGCGCTGGCCGGCAAGCCCCTGCCCGTCTACGGCGACGGCCAGCAGATCCGCGACTGGCTCTATGTGAAGGACCACGCGTCGGCGATCCGCGCGGTGCTGGCCGGAGGCCGCCTGGGCGAGACCTACAACGTCGGCGGCTGGAACGAGATGGCCAATATCGACATCGTCAAGACGGTGTGCGCGCTGCTCGACGAGCTGCGCCCGTCGGCCGACGGCCCCTATGCGCGCTTGATCACCTATGTGAAGGACCGCCCCGGCCACGACCGCCGCTACGCGATCGACGCGCGCAAGATCGAGCGCGAGCTGGGCTGGCGCCCGGCCGAGACCTTTGCCACCGGCATCCGCAAGACCGTGCAGTGGTACCTGGACAACCCCGAGTGGGTGGCCCATGTGCAGAGCGGCAGCTACCGCGACTGGGTCAGCCAGCAGTACGGTAGCTGATGGTTCAAATGAAGATATTGCTGCTCGGCAAGAACGGCCAGGTCGGCTGGGAACTGCAGCGCGCCTTGGCGCCGCTGGGCCAGCTGGTCGCGCTGGACCGGCGCGATGCCGGCGGCGACCTCGCCGATACCGATGCGCTGATCGCGCGCGTGCGCCAGGAGGCGCCGCAGGTGATCGTCAATGCCGCCGCCTATACCGCCGTGGACAAGGCCGAGAGCGAGCCCGAGCAGGCCCAGGCCATCAACGCCGTCGCGCCCAATCTGCTCGCCCAGGAGGCCGCCGCACGCGGCGCGCTGCTGGTGCATTACAGCAGCGACTATGTCTTCAACGGCAGCGGCGACAAGCCGCGCAGCGAAGGCGCCAGCACCGGCCCCTTGAGCGTCTACGGCGCCAGCAAGCTGGCCGGAGAAGAGGCGATCCGCGCCAGCGGCTGCCGGCACCTGAACCTGCGCACCAGCTGGGTCTATGCGGCACGCGGCGGCAACTTCGCCAAGACCATGCTGCGCCTGGCCGCCGAGCGCGAGCAGCTGAAGGTGATCGCCGACCAGATCGGTGCGCCCACCGGCGCCGAGCTGCTGGCCGACCTCACCGCGCACATGATCCGCACCACGCTGGCGCGGCCCGAGCTGTCCGGCACCTACCACGCAGTGGCCGCCGGCGAGACCAGCTGGCATGCCTATGCGCAGCATGTGATCGAGTACGCCCGCGCACGCGGCACAACGGCGATCAAGGTGGCGCCGGAGCAGATCCTCGCCATCCCGACCAGCGAATACCCGACGCCGGCGCAACGCCCGCTGAATTCGCGCCTGTCCACCGCCAAGCTGCAGGCCGCCTTCGGCCTGGTGCTGCCGCCCTGGCAACAGGGCGTGGAGCGCATGCTTGACGAAATCCTCTGACCAGGAAAGACCTTCCCCCATGGCCACGACGACCTCTGCACGCAAGGGCATCATCCTGGCCGGCGGCTCCGGCACCCGGCTGCATCCGGCCACGCTGGCGATGAGCAAGCAGCTGCTGCCGGTCTACGACAAGCCCATGGTCTATTACCCGCTGAGCACGCTGATGCTGGCGGGCATCCGCGACATCCTCTTGATCAGCACGCCGCAGGACACGCCGCGCTTCGAGGCCCTGCTGGGCGACGGCGCGCGCTGGGGCCTGAACATCAGCTACTGCGTGCAGCCCAGCCCCGACGGCCTGGCCCAGGCCTTCATCCTCGGCAAGCAGTTCATCAACGGCGCACCCAGCGCGCTGGTGCTCGGCGACAACATCTTCTACGGCCACGACTTCCAGGGCTTGCTCGGCCACGCGGCCGACACGCCCACCGGCGCGACGGTCTTCGCCTATCACGTCACCGACCCGGAGCGTTATGGCGTGGTGGAGTTCGACGCGCAGCAGCGCGCCGTCTCCATCGAAGAGAAGCCCAAGGCACCGAAGAGCAACTACGCGGTGACCGGCCTGTACTTCTACGACAGCCAGGTCTGCGACATCGCTGCCGGCATCAAGCCCAGCGCGCGCGGCGAGCTGGAGATCACCGACGTCAACGCCCACTACCTGCGCCAGAACCAGTTGCAGGTCGAGATCATGGGCCGCGGCTATGCCTGGCTGGACACCGGCACGCACGACAGCCTGCTCGAGGCCGGCCAGTTCATCGCCACGCTGGAAAAGCGCCAGGGCCTGAAGGTCGCCTGCCCGGAGGAGATCGCCTTCCGCTCCGGCTGGATCAGCGCCGAGCAGTTGCAGAAGCTGGCCCAGCCGCTGGCCAAGAACGGCTACGGCCAGTACCTGCAGCGCCTGCTGGTCGACAAGGCTTTCTGAAGATCGAATAGACGAAGCACACGATGTCCGCGCCTCCCCTGCTGAAGATCACCCCCACCGCGCTGCCCGAAGTGCTGATCGTCGAGCCGCGCGTGTTCGGCGACGCGCGCGGCTTCTTCACCGAGAGCTGGAACGAGCAGCGCTTCAACGCGGCCGTCGGCACCCCGGTGCGCTTCGTGCAGGACAACCATTCGCGCTCGGCACGTGGCGTGCTGCGCGGCCTGCACTTCCAGCTGCCGCCGCATGCGCAGGGCAAGCTGGTGCGCTGCGTCAACGGTGCAGTCTTCGACGTCGCGGTGGACATGCGCAAGAGCAGCCCCAACTTCGGCCGCTGGGTCGGCGTGGAGCTCAGCGCCGAGAACCAGCGCCAGATGTGGATCCCGCCAGGCTTCGCGCATGGCTTCGTCGTGCTCAGCGAGACGGCGGACTTCCTCTACAAGACCACCGACTACTACGCGCCTCAGGCCGAAGCCTGCGTGCGCTGGGACGACCCGACGATAGGCATCCAGTGGCCCGACTTCGGCGGCGCACCGACGCTGGCCGACAAGGACGCGAAGGCACCGCTGCTGGCCGACGCCCTGCACTTCGACTGAGCCGCGCAAGCGATGAGCTCTGGCCCTGGCCCGCTGCGAGGCCCCGCCGGCCGCACGCGGCGCTGCAGAAGGCTGCTCAAAGCCCCGCGTAATCGATGAAGCCCTTGTTGATGCTCGCCAGCTTGCGCGTCAGCCGGTAGACGCCGCCGCCTTCGCGGCCCTGGCTGGCGTCGGTATTGCCTTCGATGGTATGGATGAAGCCCCCCTCCACCCGCTCGACAAAGCCGGTATGGCCCAGGCCGCCGCCGAAGTCCATGATGAAGACCATGCCCGGCTTCACCAGCGAGGGGTTGGCCGTCGCGTCGCGCGCGAGGATGCGCGCGGCGCCGCGGCTCGCGGCCTTGTTCCAGTGCATCAGGCAGCCGGCGGTGCGAAACATCGGGTTCTCGCGGCCGTCATCCTGCGCCGCCTCGTCGAAGCACCAGTAGGTGAAGGCGCAGCACCAGGCCAGCCCCACCGGCACGCCGGCGCGCTTCAGGTACTCGTCCACCTCGGGGCCGCGGTTGCTGTTCCTCGGCACTTCACGCACCTCTGCGTCCGCGGCCGCGCCGGCCTTGGCCAGCACGGCGCCGAGGAAGGGATCGACGACCCCATCGGCCTGCGGCACGCGGGTCTCGCCGAACAGCGCCGCCCAGGTCAGCGCACCGACCTCGCCGTCGATCTTCAGCGGCTGGCCGCGCGAATCGAGATGCCGCGCCTGGAACAGCTGCACTGCCTGTTTCATGCGCGGGCCGAAGCTGGGGTTCTCCGGATCCAGGCGCAGCGCTTCGTTGCCGCGCAGCACCAGCGCTTTGTTCAGCGCAGTCTTCAGCGCCTTGACGATGCGCGCATCGCCCTCGCCGAGCTTGATCGTGCGGCCGGGGTATTTCATCGCTGGGCCTCCGTCGGCGTCGATTCAGTAGTCCAGCCTCGCCACCGGCACGGTGGTGCTGCCGCTGGCATCGAGGATGTAGCCCAGCGCCTGACCCATCGTCTGCACATCGTTGTCGAAGCAGCCGTGCGTGGCCTGGATGCTGCGCACGCCGGTGGAGACGCTGCGCTCGGCCAGCACATGCAGATTCGCATCGCCGGGCCCGCCCGCACTGCGCCAGAACGACTGCCATTGGCGCGCATCGGCGATGCAGCTCTGGGCCCAGACATCGTCGGCCGCCTTGTCGCTGACCTTGGCCGGGTCGAAGCAGTGGGCCATGCCCAGCAGCGGGGTCTTGTGGCTGTCCTCGAAGGCGCGGCTCACCAGATAGAGCAGCGACTTGCGATAGGGCCCCACCGCATCGTCCTGCTCGTTCTTGTCGGACAGCAGGTGCACATGCAGATGCTGGGCCGCCAGTACGCCGCCCTGCACCGCCGGCACATAGTGCTGCACCGCGAAGCGCGCGGTGCAGGCTGGCGCGAAGAGCCGCGTGCTGGCTGCCTTCAGCCCAGCCTGGCCCAGCAGGCCCAGCATCGGGCCCAGCACGATGGAACCGGCCGAGTGGCCGACGAGATGAATCTCCAGCCCCGGCCGCTTGGCCTTCAACGCTGCGAGCTGCGCCACCATCTGGCGCACGCCGCCCTGCTCGTGATCGCTGGCACGTACCGCGTTGATCTTCATCTGGCTCCACATCGCGCCGCCGGGGCCACGCAGCACCGGCTCCAGCATGCGGTCGGTGGTGTCGGTGATGCGGTCGAGAAAGCCGCGTGCCGGCGCCGCACCCGGCGCCCCCAGGCCCGACTTGGCCCGGGCCTCCTCGACCAGATCGCCCACCGTCTCCATCGGCCCGGAGCGCCAGCTGATGAACAGCGGATAGATGCCATGGGCCAGCGCATAGGGCGCCATCGCGCGGATGCGCGTGATCGAGGCCTCCTCGCTGTTGAGCCCGCCATGCACATAGATCATCAGCTTGTCGGCGCCTTGGGCCTTGAGCCAGTCCAGCGGGCGCTTGAGCACCGCAGCCTGCAGCGCGGCAGCGGCGTCCTCGGCGGTGATGTCGTTGCGTACCGGGAAGCCACGATCGAGGATCACCGTGTGGCGATAGGCGCCCTCGGTGTCCAGCGGCGCTGGTGCGCTGTCGGCCGCACCGCGCGCGCGCCGTGTCAGCGCATCGTCGGCGCCGATCATGCCGGCGGGCCGTTCCATCGCCGCAGCCGCGGCGCCGGATCCCGAAGGCAGGTAGAAGCGCGGCGTGCGCAGCGTCCGCTGCGCAGCCTCGGCCGGCGCGGACTTGCGCTTGCCCTTGCCCGCAACAGGCGCGCCGGCCAGCACCGCGCGCTGGCGCGGCACGCCCAGCGTCAGCACCCAGGCATCGTTGCCGTGCAGCACCCAGTCCTCGTAGGGCAGCAGCGCGAAGCCGTGCGAGCCCCAGTCCGGCCCCCAGGAGTTCTGCACCACGAAGCCGAACTCGTTGTAGCCCACCAGCGCGAAGGCGTGGCCGCCGGCGTCCTTGGGCTCGGCCACCGAGGTGATGCGCGCCAGATCCGCATGGCCGCGCAGCGGCTTGCCGCCCGGCACATCCCAGCCCTCGTGCACGGTGGCCGAGACATAGAGCGCGCCGTTGTTGTAGATCGCCGCCTGCATGTCCACCACCGAGCGCGTGTCCACGCGGTAGTACACGCCCAGCGTGCATGCCAGCGCATCGACGTCCCAGTTGCGATCCGGGTCATCAGGCAGCTTGGGGTCTTCCTTGGGCGGCTTGAACTGGCGCTTGCCGTTCTTGTCGATCACGAAGGGCCACAGCGTATCGCGGCAGACGCCGTGGCGGTGCCAGCCCTTGAGCGCGCCGCGGCAGCTGGAGCCTTCGTAGTCCTCGCCGGGCCATTCGTCGTAGAGTCGCGCCAACTCGTAGAGCATCGCCGGGCTGGCACGCCGCATCGTCGGCTTGATGCCCTGCAGCAGCTCGCTGGCGAAGCGCTGGTAGTTGATCACCGCAGCCAGGCCGAAGCCGGTGCAGGCGCCGTCCTGGCCCTGGTTCAGCACCAGGTCCGCCTTCGCATAGGCGGGCAGCCACTGCTGCACCTGCTTGTCGCTGGGGTACTGCGGCGGCAGGTTCTGTAGCGGCGGCAGGTAGATGCGGTCGCGCAGATCCAGACGGTCAGGACGCGCATCCAGCGCGACCTTGCGGGCACCGATGGCGACGTTCTTGGTGGGCATGACGGGCTCCTTCCCTGGCATCGACGCCGAACTTGGCGCGATCGATCCTAGGAGTCAGCCCGCAGCGATCACATCGCTATGGTTGGGGATGGTGTCCCCGGCACATCACAGCTTGTAGTAGTCGCGGTACCAGGCGACGAAGCGTTTCACCCCCTCGGGCACCGGCATCGCGGGACGGAAACCGGTCCAGGCGGCCAGCTCCTCGACGTCGGCGTGCGTGGCCGGCACGTCGCCGTCCTGCAGCGGCAGGAAGTTCTTCTGCGCCTCGCGGCCCACCGCCTGCTCGATCGCAGTGATGAAGTCCATCAGCTCGATCGGGTTGTGGTTGCCGATGTTGAAGACGCGGTACGGCACGTTGGAGCGCGCCGGGTCGCCCTTCACCGGGTCGTAATCGGGGTCAGGCGTTGCCACCCGGTCCAGCACCCGGATCACGCCTTCGGCGATGTCGTCCACATAGGTGAAGTCGCGCACCATCTTGCCGTGGTTGAACACGTCGATGGGCTTGCCTTCCAGGATCGCCTTGGTGAACAGGAACAGCGCCATGTCCGGCCGGCCCCAGGGGCCGTAGACGGTGAAGAAGCGCAGCCCGGTGGTCGGCACGTTGAACAGATGGCTGTAGGTATGCGCCATCAGCTCGTTGGCCTTCTTGGTCGCGGCATACAGGCTGACCGGATGGTCCACGCTGTGATGCTCGGAGAAGGGCATCAGCTTGTTGCCGCCGTAGACGCTGGAGCTGGACGCATAGACCAGGTGCTGCACCTTGGCGTGGCGGCAGCCTTCGAGAATGTTGGTGAAGCCGCTGACGTTGCTCTCGATATAGGCATGCGGGTTCTGCAGCGAATAGCGCACCCCGGCTTGCGCGGCCAGGTGCACCACGCGGTCGAAGCCGCCCTCGGCGAAGAGCCTGGCCATGCCGTCGCGGTCGGCCACGTCCAGCTTGACGAACTCGAAGCCCGGCTTGCCCTGCAGCCGCGCCAGGCGGTCGTACTTGAGCTGGGGGTCGTAATAGTCGTTCAGGTTGTCCAGGCCCACGACTTGGTCGCCGCGCGCCAGCAGCAGCTGGCTGACATGCATGCCGATGAAGCCGGCGGCGCCGGTGACGAGTACCTTCAAAAGGGGCTCCAGTCAGTGATTCGTGAGAATGGTTCAGCTCAGGCCCATGCCGCCAGGGGCCGCAAGGCTGCACGTATTCTCGCCCACGGGCGCGGCTGGCCCAGACGCCGGGCCCGTGTTCGGGGGATGGCGTGCCGGCGAGCTCATCGCCGACTGGCGGCCCGCTGGCGCGAGGCTGCGCCAGCAGTTACCCTCGGCGCCCTATGCTGGAACTGCTGTGCCTGTTGAACGCTCTCGCCATGCCGGGGCCTTGTGCTGCTGTGGCGGCTGGATCGGCGCAGCCTGCGGGCTTCTCTGCCGCGTCGGGCACCGGTGCCGCAATCGCCCGGCAGCACCTGCCGCTGAGCCTGGAAGCGTTGCTGCAGCTCAACAGCGACTTCCGCCACAGCCATGAGGCCGCCCCCCAAGGCGTGCCCGCCGCGTACGACTGGTACGCCCGGCCGCGCAAGGGCAGCTGGAACACCGCGCCTGCAGGCTTTGGCGCGCTGACCGGTTGGGGCCAGGCCTTCTGGACCCAGGGCACCCGCCAGCCCGGTGCCTACCTGATGCTGCGCAGGCAGCTGACGCTGGTCTGCCATGGCAGCGCGCGTCGCTGGTCGCTGGTGCAGGGCTCTGCGACCGAGGGGGCCGCCTTCCGTCCTGATTACGCGGGCAATATCGCCAAGCCGGCGGGATCGCCCGGCGTGATCGAGGCCGGTGCCGATGCAATCGCCTTCGGCACCGACAGTGCTTACCACTTCTGGCCCCGCTCGGGCCGCAGCAGCCTGCCCGCCGGCGAACTCTGCGGCATGTTGGTGCTGGTCGAGGCACGCGCCGAACCCATCGCACCAAACGGCTACCGCGAGCCTCATCTGCTGCTCGGTCTTGGCGCCGACTACTGGCTCAACAAGACCGCGCCCTGGGACAACTACCGCAGCAACCGGGACGTGGCCATAGGCCGGCTGCGGCTGCTGAAAACCCAATGGGCCTGGTACGGCCTGAGCACCGCCAGCGACAGCGACCTGCGGCGCCTGGCCAGCGAGGGCTATGACGATGCCCGCTGAGCACCGCGCAGCGCACGCCAGCGGCGCTGCAAGCCCCGGCGCTTGAAGAACAGCCAAACGGCCCAGGCATGCCAAAGTGAAGGGCCGGCCGGCTCGTAGGACAAGAACTCCGCCTGTACCTCCTGCAGCCGGGCCGAGAGCTGCTTTTCCAGCAGGATGGAGCCCAGCTTGTCCCGCAGCACGGCCGGATCCGCCACCGCCTGTCCGGCATGCGCCAGCCAGCCGGACGCGCCGGCGGCCGGACTCAGCCAGCTCAGCAGGTACTGCTCGAACGCGGGCGACACGGGCAGGCCCACCACGAGTTGCCCATCGCGCAGATGCGGCGCCCGGAAGATGGCCGGATCGAACAGCCGCTGCGACAGCACGCCGAGCGCCGGCGCGTTCAGGCAGAACAGGTTGGAGCGGATCCAACGGTCGATGCGGCGCCCAGCCAGTTCGTCGCCCTGCCCGCGCCGCTCGATCTTGCCGACGATGCGGGACTGGCTGCAGGCCTCGGCCTGGCGGCTGTGCAGCGCAAAACGGCGCAGATCGCCGGCCGGCAGGGGGTAGTTCCTGCCGGCGGTGTCATTCATGAACACCACGGCGGAAGCTGCCGGTCCCGTCAGCGCATCCAGGCCCAGCTGGTAGGCGCCGAACTCCCAGTCCTCTCCCCCGTAAGGCAGCAGGCGGATCGAGGCATCCAAGCCAGCCAGATCGGCGGGGCTCAGCCGGCGTGCGTCGTACACCCAGACCTGCTCGTCCGGCTCCAGCATCTGGCACAAGCGCTCGGTCAGCCGGCGTACATGGGCCACCGAACCCGGGTAGTGCAGATAGCACACCAGCTTCATGCCAGGTCTCCTTCCGGGAACGAGAGCAGGCGCTCGAAGTGCGCCTGCGCGTGGTCCTGCAATGCCGCAATCTGCCCGGCCGCCAGGGTGGGTCGACGGGACCAGACGCGGTCGAAGGCCGTGTCGATCTGTCCGATCTCGGCCAGACCGTAGGCCTGCTCGTCCAGCCAGGTGCTAAGAAAGGCGGCCAGCTTGCGCACGCGCGACGGGCACAGGCCGAGCACAGGCACGCCATACGAGACGGCAGTGATGGCGCCGTGTAGGCTGGTGCCGACATACAGACGCGCGCCGGCGATCAGGCCCATCAGATCGAAAACGCTGTCGCAGTCGGCGATCAGCGTCGGCGGCATGCCACCGTCCGCGCCGCTGCCCTCGCCCAACAGCGCCTGGCTGGACTGGTCGGCGTGCCCGGTCGCGCGTCCGAGGGCCAGCACCAGCACCGGCAGGCCGGACTCGCGCTTGATGCGCTCGATGCTGCGAAGGAACATCGCCTCCTGACCCGCCAGGTGCGCGGCAGCGGCCTGTACGCAGACATAGCCACCTGCCAGCCGCTTCAGCAGGGTTCGGGCCACATCGCCGAGTTGCTGCTGCAGCCACGCCGACGGATAGAGCCGCGACACCAGGATGGCGCTATCGGGTACCAGGCTTGCGTGGTGAACGCCGTTGGCCCGCAACAGGTCGAGCGTCGGCTGATCCCGTACCGCGAGATAGTCCGCCTCGCGCAGACTAGCCCGCAGGCTGTCGATCACAAAGGCGCTGCCGGACCTGGCATGCGAGCCGCCCACGGCGTTGTAGCGCACCCGTACCGGCCGATCGAAGTCGAACGGTGCCAGCACAAATGGCAGCAAGGCGCGGCTGCCCATGCAGCGGCTGATCACAAGACTCGAGACATGCTCGCCGAGCAGCCGGCTCAGGCGGTGGATCAGGCGGGCGGCCCTCGGCCGGCACAGATAGCTGACGATCTCAGCCCAGCGCGCCGCCAGTACCTCGCCGCCTGCGACCAGCACCAGCTCGGGGCCATCGGCAGCAGCGGCGAAGAGCTGACGCATTGACTGCGCGTCCTTGCTGCCGTGCACTGACATGGCGGCAGGTACCGTCGCGTAGAACTCCAGCCGCAGATCCAGCCCCAGCCTCTCGACCATGCGCTCGATGATGAGCGGAAACAGCAGGTCGCCATAGTTGTGCCTGTCGAAAGGCCCGACCACCGCGACCGAGGCGCGGCGGCCTGGATGCGGCGGCGACATGGTCGGCGAAGACAGGGCGGTCACCATCGCTCAGGGCTGCTGCCACAGCGGCAGCAGCAGCAGCAACGGCGACAGGCTCGCCGCCAGCACCCGCGGCCGGCCATCGACCAGCGCCCAGGCACGGGCCGCGTAGGCCAGCCCCAGCCCCAGCGTGCCGATCGCTAGCGCAAGGATCCAGCCCGTGGCACCCCAGCGCGGCACGGCCAGCATCGCGACAACGGCGATCAGCAGCCAGTGCGCAGCCATGCCGATGCTGCGATAGCGCTGCGCGCCCTGCGCCGTGAGCAGCACGCCCCAGCCGCCCGCCACCATGCGCAGCGCGAAGAGCAGGCCGAACCAGGGCAGCAGCGCCTTCAGCGGCGCGAAATCGGCGCCGTAGAAACGCTCGACCAGCGGCGGCAGCGCCAGCGCCAGCAGCAGGCCCACCGCCAGGCCCACTGCCGCATAGGCATAGACCACCTGGCGGCTGACGGCGGCCGGCCGCCCGTTGCCTGCAGCGAATTCTGCCGAAGCCTTGGGCAGGTACACCTGCGTGAGGATGCCGGTGCCGGTCAACGCCGACATGAAGATGCGCAGGCCGCCCTGGTAGACGCCCACGGCCGAGACCGGCAGGAAGGCGCCGAGTACCACGCCGTCCACCTGCCCGAACAGCGCGCTCAGGCTGGCATCGACCGAGTAGCTGAGGGTGTCGCGCAGACAGCGCAGGCCATCGCGCAAGGACGCCGGCCGCACCGCGCCGACCACCCGCAGCAGCGAGTGCCAGGCGACGGCAGTGATCAGCGCCCGCGACAGCAGATAGGCGCAGGCCACGATCAGCAAGGTGCCGCCCACCCAGGCCGCCGCGATGACGAGCGAGCTGTTCAGCACCGCGGCCAGCAGGGATTGCCGCGTCTCGAGTGCGAAATGACCCGTCGCCCGCAGCCCGGTGTTGAAGGACTCGGTGAAGCCCTCGGCCAGCAGGGTCAGCAGCAGCAGCAGGAAGACCGGGTCGAGAAAGCGCGGGCTGGCCAGCGCCAGCGCCAGGGCCAGCAGGCCGGTGGCGGCCGCGAGGATCAGCCTCGCGCTCAGCGCGTCGGCCGCCACCGCCTGCGCGCGCTCCGGCACGCGCGCGATCTCGCGCAGCACGTAGGTGTTGAGCCCCAGGTTGGCCAGCACGCACAGCACGCCCGCGGCGGAGAGGAAGATCATCAGCGTGCCGAAGCCGTCCACGCCCAGGCTGCGCGCCAGCACCGCGAGCGCCAGCAGGCCCGCGGCCATCTTCAGGCCCGTGCCGGCAGCCATCAGCGCAAGGTGTTTGAGTGTCTTCATGGGCGACCTCGACCACTCAGCGGCTAGTGCCGGTCGGGCCCGACGGTCGCTGCAGCGCAGGCAGGAACTCCGTCAGCAGCCGCTCGTAGTCGGCGAGCACCTGCGGCCAGGTGAAAGCCTGCTGGAAGCGCGCCCGTGCGGCCACCCTCATCGCCGGCAGCGCGGCCGGATCGGCCAGCATCCCGGCGAGCACCGCATCAAAGGCATCCGCGCCGTCGAAGTAGCGGGCGCCGTCGCCCGCCACCCAGCGGTTGAAGCGGTTGTCGTGCGCCAGCACCGCATTGCCGGCGCCCAGCGCCTCGACCAGTGAGGGATTGGTGCCGCCGACGCGATGGCCGTGGACATAGGCCAGGCTGTGAAAGCGCAGCGGCCGGACCACGGCCTGGTCGTAGATCGCGCCGGGGAACAGCACCTCGTCGCTGGCCGCAGCCCTCACTGCGCGATGGTAGGCGCTGTCGTTCGTGTAGTGGCCCAGCACGGCCAACTTGACGCCGCGCGGCTTGCGAGAGAAGCCCTGCACCACCTCGAGGATGGAATTCTCGGGTTCAGGCCGCGCGATCAGCGTCAGATAGCGCCCCGGCTCCAGCCCCAGCGCGCGCACCGGCGCCTCGGGCGCGCTGTCGATGCGCTCGGCCCCGTAGGCGATGGTGCTGATCTTGTCGGCGCGCACCCGGGTTGCCAGGTGGGCCTTGATCTCCGGATGGTCGGCCACCAGATGATCGCCCAGCCAGCAACCCGCACAATCGTTGAGCCAGAACCAGGTCTTGGCCAGCGGGCCCCACTTGGCACGCGACCACTCGATGCCGTCCATATTGATCAGGTTCGGCACCCCACGCAGACGCAGCAGCGCACAGAACACCGCGGTGTTGTAGCCCAGGGTCAGGCACAGATCGCCATGGCGCGCCGCATGGCGCGTGGCCAGCCAGTCGAAGACGATGGTGCTCTTCGCGCCGCTGCCGCGCACCGGGATGCGCACCCGCTCCACACCCTGCCAGATGTCCTCGATCAGCGGGCCCGCGCCCTCTTCCTGGCCATAGACGATCACGCGCCAGCCGCGCGCCACCAGGTGCAGTGCCAGGCGTTCGGCAAAGGTCTCGAAACCGCCATGTGCAGCCGGCAGGCCGCGAGTGCCGAGGATGCGAAGCACGGGGGGATGCAGCACGCCCATCTCAGACCTTCACGCCCAGGCTTCGGTACAGACCGAGCATCGATCGGAGGTAGGCCTGGCGGTTGAAGCGGACCTCGACATCGGCGCGAGCGGCCCGGCCCATCGCGGCGATGCGCTGATCGGGCAGTGCGGCCACCTCAGCCAGACGCGCGGCCAGCGCCGCCGCATCCCCGCTGGCGAAGCACCAGCCGTTGTCGCCCTCGGCGATCATCTCCGGGATGCCGCCGATGCGCGCGCCGATCACCGGCTTGCCCAGTGCAAAGCTCTCCAGCACGCTCATCGGCGCGTTCTCGTACCACTCCGAGGGCAGCACCACGGCACGCGCGCCGCGCACCAGCGCCTGCAGCTCGGCCCCAGAGCGGAAGCCCAGGAACTCCGCTGGCGCCTTCAGCTGTCCGGCAAGCGCGCGCAGCGCGGACTCTTCCGGCCCGGTGCCGGCCAGCTTGACAGGCACGCCGCTGGCCGCGGCCGCGCGCAGCAAGGTGTGCACGCCCTTCTCCGGGGCCAGACGGCCGAAATAGAGCAGATAGTCGCCCGGCGCATAGCCCGGCTCGAACTGCGTGGCGTCCACATAGTTCGGGATGTGGTGAAGCTGCTCGCGCGGCCAGCCCCACTCGACCAGCTTGTCGGTGAAGAAGCGGCTCGGCGTCACCACCGCGCTGAGCTGGCGCCGGTAGGTCTGCAGCCAGCCGTGCAGCAGGCTCTCGGCGGCGACGATGCTGCTGGCCGCCAGCGAATCGCGCACGCAGCGGTGCCTGACCACATTGAGCACCGAGCCGGTCTTGCAGCGCTCGCACACGCCGTCGCGGTTGAGCATCTTGTAGGCCGGGCAGGCAATCTTCAGGTCATGCGCGGTCAGCACCACCGGGATGCCCTCGTCACGCAGCAGCGGCAGCACGGCCGGCGAGAGGTGGTGGTAGATGCAGTGCACATGCGCCACGTCGGGCCGAAACTCGGCCAGCAGCGCGCGCAGCTTGCGCCGCGCTTCGAAGGACCAGACCACCTTGCCGGCCATCGCGAGCTTGCGCACCAGGCTGTACTCGTGACCGAACTCGATCTCGTCGACGAAGAAGCGCGACCAGGGCGTGGCGAGGTTCTTCGGATGCTGCATCGAGAAGAAGCCTGTCTCCCAGCCCTGCTGCACCAGCAGCTCGGCATGGTCGAAGTACACCGCGTCGGAGCCGCCGCGGCGGTAGTGGTAGCTGTTCAGGCTGAGCAGGCGCGGCATCTCGGCTAGGCTCCGGCGGCCTCGCACGCAGGCCTACGCTGCAGCAGCGCCCCGAGCGAGAAGAAGAACACGATCATCGCCACATGGTTGTTGAGCAGGTTCTCGCTGAAGAAATACACGCAGACGGCAACGAAGGGCACCGCCTCCCAACGCCGGCCGAGCCGGCGCAGTGCGACGAGCAGCAGCGTCGCAAAGCCCAGGAAGGCGAAGGCGCCGGCTTCGAAGAGCACGCGCACATAGTCGTTGTGCGGCACCAGCCGCATCTGGCTGAGCTGCTGCGATGCGCCGATGCCGAAGCCGAACAGCTGCTGGAACACGCTGCCCTGGACATAGAGGTCCATCAGGTCGGTCCAGTGCTTGAGCCGGAAGATGAAGGACAGGTCGGTGGTGCCCAGGCGCGCCACCAGCTCGCCGTAGCTGATGCTGCGCAGATCGATGCGCTGCTCGGCCAGCAGCCGGTAGCTGTCGATGACTGGGCCGATGCGCGCCGACAGGAAGCTGTCGGGCAGCAGGATCACCAGCGCCGTTCCCAGCACCAACAGCAGGGCCAGTTGGCCCAGGTTGCGGCGCTGGCCCACGGCGTAGAGCAGCGACACCACCACGGCCAGCAGCACGCCCAGCGTGCCGAACGCCAGGCCGACCACCAGGTAGACCCAGACCTGGCTGACCTGGCGGCCGCTGAGACTGGTGTAGAGCGCGATCAGGCACAGGTAGTACAACGCCGCGTTGTTGCGGTTGACGAAGGGTCCGACCGCCTGGTTGCCGCCGATGACGGTGCGCTCCAGCGCCAGCTGCACCAGCCAGACAGCCACCGGCAGCAGCACCAGCAGCCGGAACAGGCTGCGATTGAAGCCCGATTGCCAGGCCGGCATCGTGTCCCGCGCCGCGAAGACATGGCCAAAGACGAGGAACAGCGGCGCCAGCACGAACTTGGCCCACTCCTGCATGTCCATCCTGCCGCGGTTGATCACCAAGTTGGCGCCCATGGCCAGCAGGTAGAGCAGCAGCGGCAGCAGCAGGCCCAAGCCCAGCGCCTGCCGGTCGCGCGGCGCCGAGCTCGCCAGGAAGGCGGCATTGACCGCCATCACGCCGAACACCCAGAAGGCGAACACGCCGGACAGCAGCTTGACCAGGCCGGACTCGAAGCCATGGGCCAGGCACAGCAGCGCCACATAGACGAACACCAGCTGCAGGAACAGCGCGTTCGCTGGCCGGCGCGGCGCGGACGGGATCGGAGCCAGTGTGCTCATGAGCTTGTTGGGGCGACGCCGAGGCCGAGCAACTGCGCCAGCCGCGCGGACGCGCCCGGCCAGCGGCGGGCCTGTGCGATCAATTCTCGCCCCGCGGCAGCCAGTCGCTGACAGGCGTCGGGATCGGCGAGCAGCTGGTCCAGCGCAGCAACGAACTCCCCAGCATCGGGTCGGCCGCAGACCTGGCCATGGACCCCCGGCACGAAGCCCTCGATGCCATTGAAGGCGGCGGCGCCGCCCAGCACCGCGGTGCCGGAGGCCATCGCATCCAGCGTCTTGTTGATCAGCCCGAAGCCCTTGAACACCGGCGAGAGCGCGACGCAGGCATCGCGGTACAGGTCCGCCAGTTCGGGCAGGTACTCCTGATGGACCAGATCGGGCGCGTCGCGCAGGGTCTGGCGTAGCGCCGCGCTGGCACCGCGTCCGACGATGCGCAGGCGGTGGCCGCGCCGCTGCACGCGAGGCCAGACCTCACAGGCCAGCCAGTGCGCGATCGGGCCGTACTCGCCGCTGAGCTCGGCCATGAACACCACGTCCCGGCCGGCCGGCCGCAGCGGCAGCGCGAACAGCGTCTCGTCCACGCCGTTGGGCAGCAGCTCGACCCGATCTGCCGCCGCCCCGCCGACCAGGGCGGCAAAGATCTGCCGGTCGCGCGGCGTCTGCAGCAGCACATGGCCGTAGGGCGACAGCAGTGCGCCTTCGATGCGCCCGATGCCGGCACTGCGGCAACGGTCGAGCGTGCCTTTGAGCCAAGCCCGCAGATCGACGGCACGCTCCTGCCGCCGGTAGTGGTACTCGCCGGCGGTGCAATCGTTGACCAGCGCCACCGAGCGCGCCGGCACCGTCACACCCAGCGCGCGCAGCTTGGCCACCGCGCTGATCGGCGTGACCACCAGCGCGTCCTGCGCTTCCAGTGGCAGAGGCCCGCAGGGCCCGTCCACCGGCGCGTAGCCATGCTGGAACATCTCGCGGCCGGCCAGTTCGTCCAGCACCCTCCGCAGCCGCGGACGGCGCCGCACGCGCAGCTGCGTGATCGGTCCGAACAGAGCCTCGTTGGCCTGCAGGGCCGCCGTCTCCGGCGGCGCCTGTTCATCGACGATCAACACCAGGCGCAGCGGCTGCCGCGCGGCCAGCGCCTGCGCATGCCTGCAGGCAGGCAGGGTCACGCCATTGCGCGGCGGATGGGGCAGCTGGTCGGTGACGAACCAGACCGCCGGCGTCATGCCAGGCCCTCGTCGGCGCAGATCGCAGGAGTGCTCATGGACCGGCGAGTCGGTCAGGGCGCGTAGCGGCCCGTCAGCAGCAGGCGCGTCTCGGCCGACAGGCTGCCGAGAAGCTCGCGCAGGAAGCGCTCCTGCACCGCGAACTCGCGCGCCGAGTCGGCACCTATCGTGGAGACGCGGAACAGCAGTCCGTCCGGAATCTGGCGCTGCAGCCCGTAGCGCAGCTCGATCATGCGCCGCGGCAGGCCGCCGAAGCTGCTGTAGTCGCCCATCGTCGTCCAGTAGCTGACCGGCTCGGGCCGGTTCGGCGCCATGAAGGTCTCCAGCCGGCGCAGCGGCAGGCTCTGTCCGGGCAGGTCCAGCAGCACCGTGTGGTTGGACTTCACGCTGAAACCCTGGGCCGGATAGCAGACCTCGGGATAGTGCAGCGCCAGGTACTTGCGCTGGTCCTCGCCGTAGGCGATGGACACCATCACCTGCTCGCCCGCCGGGCCGATGTAGAGCCGGTTCAGCGTCTGGCTGTAGAGGCGGCGCAGATTGGCCTCCTGCACAGGATTGACGATGCCGCCGTTCAGGCCCGGCTGCATCCGCCAGCCGCCGAACTGCACCGGAAGCATGCGCTCCAGCTCGATGCGCTGCGGGCGCAGCTCCGCCAGACGGTGCACCGGCTTCATCGCCTCGGCCGCCAGCAGCGCCAAGGCGGCCAGCGCCAGCACGAGCAGCCCGTGTCGCCAGCTCAGCCGGCTCATGCGGCCGCTCCCGGCCGCGCGGCGCGGACGAGCAGGCGCAGCAGCGAGTCCACGCCCACGATCAGCATCAGCGCGCTCAGGAACAGCACCATGCCGGCAAAGTCGTGCAGAAAGCCCTGCCCCGCCTCGTCGCCGAAGTAGAAGGTAATCAGCGTGAGCGAGATCACACGGATCACGTTCGCTGCGAAGCTGATCGGCACGATCAGCAGCGCCAACCCGATGTTGCGCAGCAGCGAGGCATGCCGCACCAGGTTCAGGTACAGCAGCCCCAGCGCCTCCAGCGTGAACAGCGTATGCAGGCCGGCGCAGGCATCCGCCACCAGCAGCTGGTAGGGGCCGATCTGCAGCACCACGCCCGAGCGGCTGACCGGATAGCCGGCGAGGTAGAGCAATTCCTCGGCGACATAGGACACCGCCAGCTTCATCGGCTGGGTCAGCGTGTCCACCACCACCGAGGGCAGCGGGATCATGAAGAACATGAAGAACAGCGCAAAGCCGATGCGCCGCAGCCCGGTGGTGCCCTGCATCAGCAGCATCGCTCCGCTGAGCATGCCCATCGCGGTGGCCATCTCGACGGACTTGATGCCCTGCGAGCGGGCCAGCGCATAGAGTGCGCAGCTCGCCACGATGAGGGTCCAGCCCAGCCGAGGCCGGGTCGAATGCTGCTCGGCACCGCCGAAGATGGCGCGCTGCCGGTAAAGCAGCCAGCAGGTCACCCCCAGCACGATGGGCCCGTGCGCCTGCTCGTCCGACACCCAGATGGTGGTAAACAGGTCGTACAGCGTCGGCAGGTAGAGCAGCGCGAAGGCCGCCGCAATCGGCAACCAGGGAGAGTTCAGCGAGACAGGTGGCAGGCCGCCGCTCAGCGCGCGCATCGTCGTCAGGACGCTTCAGTGCTCGTTCATCACCACGCCGGCCAGCTTGACCGGGGTGGGCTGCAGCGTGCGCACCAGCTCCTGCAGCGCGGCCACGCGGGTGATGTCCTGGCGCGCCAGGGCCAGCGCGGCGCCGCAGCGCGCAGCGATCACCGCGTAGTCGGCACCATGCGCGGCGGCCGGCGTGTCGACGATGACATGATCGAACTTGGCAATCAGTTCCTTCATCAGCAAGCCGAAGGCAGGGCGCTCGACCAGCTCGGTGGGATTGGGCGGCAGCGTGCCCACCGGCAGCACGAAGAGGCTGGGCAGGTTGGCCACCGCGCGGATCACGTTCTTCTCGGCGCGACCGGAAAGGATGCCGGAGAGACCGCTGGCGTTGTCCACGCCAAAGACCTCGTGTTGGCGCGGGCTGCGCATGTCGGCATCGACCAGCAGCGTGCGCCCGCCCAGCTGACTGAAGGCCACGGCCAGGTTCGCGGCGAAGAAGGTCTTGCCGTCGCCACTGTCCGGGCTGATCACCGCCAGTGCGCACCGGGGCTGATCGGCACCCTGCAGCAGCATATTGAGCTGGCTGCGCAGCCGGCGGATCGCCTCGGCCTGACGGCTGAAGGGCTGGGTGGCCAGCACCAGTTCCTCGCTGGTCCTCTCGGCGCCGGGCGCGTAGGGGTAGTGGAACTGCTGGCTCAAGGCCCACAGCACGTCTTCGCCCTTGGCCAGGCCCAGGGCCACGGCAGCCTCGCCGAACTTCACGCCATGGCTGCGCTGGTGGGCAAGGATGCGCTCGACTTCGTCGGCGCTGAGCTTGTTGGCCTCGGCGATGATGCTGCCGATGGCGCGGTCGCGCACCCCGGACTGCGAGTCTTCGGCGGGCGCACTGCCCGGCTGCGTGCTGGGGCTGCTGTCGGCGGCGGTCTGCATGGCGGGCTCTCAGCTGGCTTTGGAGGTCGGAGACGCGCCATCCATCAGGCGCTGCTGCAGCACGGAACGTGTGGCCAGGCCGCGCTTGCCAGCCGGCCGGTCGGGGCCGGGCAAGGCGCCGAGCACCGGCACGCCGATCAGGCCCGGGATGTCTTCGGCCTCGCGCACGCGGCGGTCGCGCAGCTCGGCGCCCAGCACCGCGCCCGTGCCCAGCAGCAGGCCGACGAAGAGGGCCAGCAAGGTGTTCAGCAGCAGCTTGGGCGAGGAGTGCTCCAGCGGCGGCGTAGCCGGCGTGAGCAGGCTGGCACCGCTGGAGGTGGCCTGGCTTTCGATGCTGGTCTGCGTGAAGCGCTGCACGATGGCGTCGTAGTTGCGCTGGGCGATCTCCACATCGCGCTGGATCACCAGGCCCTCGTCGCGCACCTGCTTCATGCGCAGCACTTTGGCGCGCTGGGCCTCGAGTTCGGCGCGGGTCTGCGCCTCGCGTTGCCGGCTGATGCTGCTGCTGACGCCCACGCCGGCGGTGAGGCGGCTGACCTCGCTGTCGATGCGCTGGCGCAGCTCGGCGATATTGGCCTTGAGCTCGACCACCTGCGGGTTCGCATCGCCCAGCCGGGCGCTGATCTCCTTGAGGCGTGCCTCCTGGCGCGACAGGTCGGCGCGCAGCGTGGCCACCACCGGGTTGCTGGAAACCTCCTGCAGCTTGTCGCCCGAGCCGGCGGTGGCCTGCGCCTGCCGGCTGGTGGCCTCGGCGGCCAGCGACTGCAGCGCCACCAGCTGGCTGCTGAGTTCGTTGAGCCGCTGCGTCTCGACGTCCATGCGCTCGTCGGTCATCACGACGCCGTTCTCGCGCTGGAAGGCCGAGAGCTTGGCCTGCGCCTTCTCCAGCGCCTCGCGCGCTTCCTTGGCACGACTGTCGAAGAAGCTGCTGAACTGCTTGGCCGGGTCGACGCGCAGCTCCACCGCCGTCTCCAGATAGGCCTGCACGAAGGCATTGGCCAGGCCGGCGGCGAAGCGCGGGTCGGGCGCGCGGTAGGACACGTTGATCACGCTGGACTCGCGCGAAGGCCTGACGTCCAGTTCCTTCTGCAGCCGCTCGACCAGCCAGGTCTCGATGTCGCCAGCGCCCTTGGTGCTGTCCTGCCACTGGGCGCGGATCTGCGGGTTCTCGACCAGCTTCAGCGAACGCACCACGCGACGGGCGACGCGGTCGCTGAGGATGATGTCCACCTGTGTGGCCATCATCCCCGGGCTGCTGAGCGACTGGAAGGCGATGGCTGACAGCGGGTCCGGACGGGCATCGACGACGACGCTGGCCACTGCGGTGTATTGCTTGGGCAGCAACAGGCTCGCCGCGATGGCGGGCAGCACGACCGCCAGCAGCACGGCGCCGAAGAGCTTCTTGCGCGCCAGCAGCAGCTGGATGAATTGGCGGAAGGTCATGGCGGCGCTCGTGCTCCTCGCTCAGAACAGGCTCTCGCGCACGAACACCACGTCGCCGTCCTTCAGCGCCTCGTCCATCGCCGGCTGCAGCACCTGCACCTTGCCATCGGCGCCCTTGCGATGCACGCGGATGCCGCGCTCGGTGCCGCGCAGGTTCAGGCCTCCGGCCGCGGCCAGGGTCTGCATCAGCGTCATGCCGCGCTCCAGGCGCATCGAACCGGGGCGCTGCACCTCGCCGTAGATGTAGACGGTGGGCGCACGATCCACCCAGAGCACATCGCCGTTGAGCACGACGACATCCGCGCCGCGGCCGCCCGGGGCGAAGATGCCCGGCAGGTCGATCTCCACCCGATAGGGCTGGCCGTTGCGCGTGCCGGTGAGCACCAGCTGCTCGGCGCCGCCGGTCGCAACGCCGCCAGCCTGGGCAAGCAGGTCGGTCAGCCGCGTTTCGGCCACTTCCAGCGGATAGCGCCCCGGGCGGTTCACATAGCCCAGCACATTGGCCTGGTTGCCCTTGACCTGCAGCACGGCGATGGTGACCTGCGGGCTCTTCACGAAGTTGCCGCTCTTCAGCCCGTCGGCGATCAGCTGTTCGGCCTGCCCCACCGTCAGGCCGCCCAGGCGCAGGCCGCCCAGCAGCGGGTAGGAGACCGCGCCGGACTCGGCCACACGCGTTTCCAGCAGCAGGTCGGGATTCTGGTAGACCGAGATGCGGATCACGTCGCCGGCACCGAGCCGGTATTCCGAAGCCACGGCCGCGCCCACGGCAGGGGCAGCGGGATCCGCCGCCAGCACGGCATGAACCGGGCTCAACGCCAGCAGGATCGCGCCCAGCAGCCGGGCGCACAGGCGACACACCAGCATGGCGAGGCCTTCGCGGCCCGGGTGTTGCGTCGAATGGCTCATTTGCCCAGTCCCAATCCCTTGGAGATGGTGCCGGCATCCAGCGCGCTGGCGGCTGGCGCGGCCGGCGCCGAGGAAGGCTGCGTTGCGGCATTGGCCACTGGCGCAGAGGCTGCCGGTGCCGCCGGCGTGGCGAACTGGCCGACGTACTCGATCTTGGCCGCTTCGCGCAGCGCCTTGATCTCCTTGGTGGCGCGCTCGGCACGGGCGCGGTTGAGCAGGAACTGCTCGATCACCGGCCGCGCCGCCGCCTCGTCCACCGGCTGCAGGCGCGAGCCGGCCAGATAGAGCACCTGCACGCCGCTGCCGACCTGGCTGAACAGGGTCTCGCCATCCTTCATGCGTGCGATCGCCTCCAGATTGGCCAGCGGCAGCTGCTCGGCGCTGCGCACCGCCTGGTTGAGCTGGAAGCGCAGGCCGCTGGCCTTGAGCTGCTCGACGAAGTCGGGCAGCGATTTGGCCGCAGCCAGCTTGGCGCGCACCTCGGCCACCTGCGCGGCCGGCAGCTCGATGCTCACCTCCTGCAGGTTGTAGACGCGGCGCTCCTTGAAGAGCGCGGGGTTCTCGGCGTAGTAGCGGGCGACTTCCTCGGGGCTGGGCTTGCTCACGCTCTCACCCAGGCGCTCGAGATAGGCGCGCGCGAGGATCTCCCGCTTGGCGGCCTCGATCTGCTGCATGACGCGCGGATCGCGATCGAGCTTCATGTCCTCGGCTTTCTGCACCGCCAGCGTTTGCTCGATCAGGCGCTCGAGCACCTGACGGCTGGCCGCCTCGGCCTGCTCGGGCTTGGGCGCCGGCATGCGCTGCAGCATGAAGTTGATCTGGTGGACGGTGATCTCTTCGCGATTCACCTTGGCGGCGGTCTGCGAGACCTTCTCGCCGCTGCCACCACCACCGCAGGCAGCCAGCAGCGCTGCCGTGGCGAGGGCCAGCGCGGCCCAACCCTTGTGGCGCAGCGGAGCCGCTGCCTTATCGGACATGTTCGCGTACATGGCTTCCATTCTCCCGGCTTGGCACCGGTTGGGCAGGCCGGACCGCCCGTCATGCGTGCCCTGCCAAGCCGGCTCCCCCCAGGCACGCGAGCGAGTGTATCTGTGCCGGGTGACGCGTCCGCCCCCGTGAAGAGGCGGGACGAGGGCGACAGAGCGTGGAGCCCTTCACACCTTGTTCTCACCTTGGTCTTACCGGAGCCACGCCTGCAGCTCGCCGCGGCCGGGCGCGCTGCCCGCCAGCCCGATCAGGCGGCAGCCAGCAGCGTCTCCAGCGCCTGCTCGCGGATGCCGTAGAAACGCTTGATCTCGGCGATCTGGGCCAGCACCTCGTCGCGTCGCGCCGCCGCCGCCGCCGCGGCGACCCCCTGCTTCTTCACCGCGAGGATCATCTTGTTCTTGCCTGTGTGCTCCAGCGAGACGAATTCGAAGACCTGGGTGTCGTAGCCCTCGGCCTCCAGCAGCAGCGCGCGCAGCGAGTCGGTCACCATCTCGGCCTCCTGGCCCAAGTGGATGCCATGCTGCAGCATGGGTCGCAGCAGCGGCGGCATCTTCATCTGCGGACGCAGCTGCTTGTGGCAGCACGGCGAGCACATGATGATCTGCGCACCTCCGCGCAGGCCCAGGTGGATGGCGTAGTCGGTGGCGATGTCGCAGGCGTGCAGCGCGATCATCACGTCCAGCCGCGCCGGCGTGTAGCTGCGCACGTCGCCCTGGTCGAAGCGCAGGCCGGCAAGGCCATGCATCGCCGCCGCGCCGCGGCACAGCGCCACCATGTCGTCGCGCAGCTCCACGCCCACCACCTGCGCATCCTTGCCCTGGCGAGTCAGCCAGTCGTACATCGCGAAAGTCAGGTAACCCTTGCCCGAGCCGAAGTCGGCCACATGAACGTCCGGGCTGGCCGCCAGCGCTGAGGCCTTGAAGGCGGCGCCGAAGATCTCGATGAAGCGGTTGATCTGCTTCCACTTGCGCGCCATCGCCGGCACCAGCTCGGGGGCGGTGTCGCCCGCGTTGCCGCCCTTGCCCCTGTGGGTCAGGCCCAGGTCCAGCCAGAAGGGGCTGGCGAGCGCGAGTTCGCGGTGCTTGCTCTTGTCATGCTCAGGCGCTGCCGGCGCCGTGTCGCCGCTCTGCGCCTTGGCCACGCGCAGGCTGGGCTTGCCCTTGCGGCTGAAGGCCAGCTGCACCTCCTGCTCGCCGCCGGCGCTGCGGGTGTGCAGGTGGGCATTGAGGAAGTCGCGGCCCAGCAAGGCGGCGATCTGCATCAGCCCCTGATCCAGCGGGTGGTTCTTGGTGATGTCCTTGGTCTGATGGCGCCAGAGAAAGCTCAGTTGCCGCTCGCCCTTGAGCTGCACCTCGCGCACGGTCAGCCGCTCGATGCTCTTGTCCTCGCCGACCGGCTTGGCCAGCAGGAGCCGGGCGAAGCTGCGATCGGCCAGCGCCGTCTGCAGCAGGCGCAGGAAACGCTGCACCGCATCGGGACTGGTGGCGGGCTCGTCTTGGAGCAGCGGTGTGAAAAGCATGGGCAGGCGGCGAACGGCAGGGCAAGGCGAGATTCTGCCCTCCCCCGCCGCTCGGACGCGGCACTGCGGAAATCAGGTCGCGCTGACCAGCTGCGGATGCGCATCCAGGTGCGGCAGCACGTTGAAGCTGTGCAGCGAATGGCGCTTGGGGTTGAAGACGAACTCGGTGACCGCGCTGTTGCGGATGCGCATGTTCAGATCGATGCCGGTCTCGACCGGCGCGCCCAGCACCTGAGCCACCGCGGTGGAGATCGGCCCGCCGCTGGAGACGATCAAGACCTGACCCTCGCAGCGCTCACGAACATGGTCCAGGGCATCGGCGATGCCGGCCGAGAAATCGGCGAAGCTCGGCATGCCCGCAGGCTCGATCTCGGCGCGCATCCAGGCTGCGAGCGCCTGGCGCAGCAAGCGGAAGTGCCCGCGCACCTCCTCGGCATTGCGCGGCTTGGCCAGCGGTTCGGGATGGATCGCGTGCAGCAGCGCGTCGCTGTCGTACTCGTTCAGCCCGGGCAGTTCCAGCGGATCCGGGCGCACGCCCAGGCCCTCGGCGATCGCGGCGAAGCTCTGGCGGTGGCGCTTGAGCGTGCCGGTGAGCACCGCATCGAAGCGCTGGCCCCTGGCCTGCCAGTATTCGCCCAGCATGCGGCACTGGCGCGTGCCGAGCTCGCTGAGCTGGTCGTAGTCGTCGGCGCCGAAACTGGCCTGGCCATGGCGCACCAAGTGAAGCATTCCCATGGCGCCATCATCGCCGAGCCGTTCCGGCGCCGCTGTCGCGGCAGCGACCCCTGTCGGGCCGCGGCCAGCCCACCCGGCGCGACAGCGGCTAAAATCCGCGGCCTGGCCGTCGGCCTGCTGTCATTTTTCCTATCCAACGGAGCCATTCATGGGCAACAAGATCAAAACCGAAGCCGATCGCCGCGCCACTCCGCGCCAGCCCGGCACGCCGTCGCGCATGGGCGCCGGCCAGCGCCGCAGCCTGGAGCGCGGTTCGCACACCCGCAGCAAGAAGAACCCGGGCAAGCGTCCGCACTCGGGTTGATGCCGAGGCGGGCCCGTCCCGCCTGCATCCCAGTCACAGGCCCATGCCCATCGGCAGGGCCTGTTTCTTTTTCGACGCCATGCATTGATCGCTAACCATGATCCGCATCACCGAACTACGCCTGCCGCTGAACCACCGCGAGGACGAGCTGCGTCCCGCCGTACTCGCCAAGCTGGGCATTCCCGACGCGGCGCTGAAGGCCGTGCATGTCTTCCGCCGCGGCTACGACGCGCGCAAGAAGACGGCCATCGTGCTGAGCTACACGCTGGACTGCGAGGTCGCCGACGAAGCCGCCGTGCTGGCCCGCCTGGCCGACGACAAGCACATCAAGCCCAGCCCCGACACCACGTACAAGTTCGTCGGCCATGCCCCGGCCGATTTCCCCGTGGACAAGCGCCCGCTGGTGATCGGCTTCGGCCCCTGCGGCATCCTCGCGGCGCTGATCCTGGCGCAGATGGGGCTGCGGCCCATCGTGCTGGAGCGCGGCAAGCAGGTGCGCGAGCGCACCAAGGACACCTGGGGCCTGTGGCGCAAGAGCGAGCTCAATCCGGAGTCGAACGTGCAGTTCGGCGAGGGCGGCGCCGGCACCTTCTCCGACGGCAAGCTCTACTCGCAGATCTCCGACCCGCGCCACCTGACGCGCAAGGTGCTGGACGAGTTCGTCAAGGCCGGCGCGCCGGAGGAGATCCTCTACGTCAGCAAGCCCCACATCGGCACCTTCCGCCTGGTCTCGATGGTCATCAAGATCCGCGCCGAGATCGAGCGCCTGGGCGGCGAGATCCGCTTCCAGCAGAAGGTGAGCGACCTGCACATCGAGACCGATGCGCAGGGCCGGCGCCAGGTGCGCGGCGTGGTGCTGGAGTCGGGCGAACAGATCCGCTCCGACCATGTGATCCTCGCCTTGGGCCACAGCGCGCGCGACACCTTTGCGATGCTGCAGCAGCGCGGCGTGCAGATGGAAGCCAAGCCCTTCTCGATCGGCTACCGCATCGAGCATCCGCAGAGCATCATCGACGCGGCGCGCTTCGGCCCGAATGCCGGCCATCCCATCCTTGGCGCGGCCGACTACAAGCTGGTGCATCACGCGAAGAACGGGCGCTCGGTCTACAGCTTCTGCATGTGCCCCGGTGGCACCGTGGTGGCGGCCACCTCCGAGCCGCTGCGCGTGGTCACCAATGGCATGAGCCAGTACTCGCGCAACGAGCGCAATGCCAATGCCGGCATCGTCGTAGGCATCAGCCCCGAGGATTACCGTCAGGACGGCAAGACCGACGGTAGCCCGGTGAACCCGCTGGACGGCATGGCCTTCCAGCGCATCTGGGAAAGCCGTGCCTATGAGCTGGGCGAAGGCGACTACCGTGCGCCCGGCGCGCTGGTGGGCGACTTCATCAAGCGCCAGAGAAGCCGCGTGCTCGGCCGCGTCGAACCCTCCTACAAGCCCGGCGTCACGCTGACCGACCTGCAGCGCAAGGACCTGCCTAGCCTGCCCGAGTACGCGCTGGACGCGATCCGCGAAGCCCTGCCCGCCTTCGAGCGGCAGATCAAGGGCTTCAGCATGAACGACGCGGTGCTCACCGGCGTGGAGACGCGCACCTCCTCGCCGCTGCGCATCAACCGCGACCGCCACAGCTACGAAAGCCTGAACACCCGCGGCCTCTACCCGGCTGGCGAAGGCGCGGGCTATGCGGGCGGCATCATGTCCGCGGGCGTCGATGGCATCGAGGTGGCCGAGGCCGTGGCGCGCAGCCTGCTCGGTCTGGGCCTGCCGGGCTGAGCCCAGGGCAGCGGGCCAGCGCGGGCACTGCATTAGCATTGCCGGCTTCGCGACCCATGCAGCGGCCCACAAGGCCGCCACAGCCCGCCCGATGAACCTTCGCCACCGCCTCGCGCTTGCCGCCGCCGCGAGCCTGCTCTTGCTGCCGCCGCTGGCCAGCGCCACCGACACCGCGCCGCTGCGCATCGCCAGCTGGAACCTGGGCTGGCATGTCTCGCTGGCCGAGCAACCGAACTGGGCCGCACAGTGCAGCAAGCACTACGCTCGCGACGAGGCCGACGGCATCTGGAAGCCGGTGGCGGCGGGCACGCCAGGCGCCCTGCCCGGCTGGGATGTACGCGAGTCGCGCGCGCAGCTGCAGGGCGTGGACCTGTCGGTGATGCCGCCCTGCGGCGCCTACCAGGGCGTGAACCGCGAGGGCCTGGTGGTCACGCGCGGCGCGCTGGCCGCCCGCAACGAACGGCTGGCGCGGCTGATTGCCGACGAGATCCGGCCCGATGTGATGGCCTTCCAGGAAGTCTCGGGCACGGCGGCCGTGCGCGAGGCGCTGGGCGCGCGGGCCCAGGACTTTCACGTCTGCTCCTTCGATGGGCGCTACAAGGTGCAGCGCCTGGCCTTCGCCTGGCGCAAGAGCCTGGGCGAGGGCCGCTGCGAGCTCGATGCCGGCCTGGTGCTGGACCATCTGCCGGCGGCCGAGCAACTGCGCCCGGCGCTGACGCTGAGCCTGAACCTGCAGGGTCAGGTCTTGCGCTTCATGACCCTGCACCTGAAGTCCGGCTGCGTCACGCCGCTGGACGGGCGCGGCCGGCTGGACCAAGACCAGGGGACGGAACGTGGCATCAAGGACCCCTGCCCCGTCCTGCAGCAGCAGGTCGCGCCGCTGGAGGCTATGGTGGAGCGACTGGGCGACGGCGCCGCGGGCTTCGTCGTGCTGGGCGACTTCAACCGCAATCTCTGGCATGAGCTGCGCGGCGCCGACGGTGCCAGGCCCGTGCGCAGCGACGGCAGCACGGATCTGACGACGCCGCTGCCTGCGGGCGTGAAGACGCAGAACCTCTTCCGCGAGGTCTTCGATGGCAAGCCTCTGGCCGCCGCGCTGCTGCCGCTGGACTGCGGCGGCGCCGCCAACAACGCGCTGTGCGAGCGCAGCAAGAGCGAGGCCGTGCCGCGCCGCGAGCTCGTGCCGCTGGCGGCCACGCTGGGCTGCCGCAATCCGGTGGGGCTGGACCACTTCGTCGTCTCGGCCTCGCTGGCCGGAAAGGCGGGTCAGGCACGCAAGGTGGCGCTGGGCACCGAAGGCGCCAGCCGTGCCGCCTCGACCGGCGAGAGCGAGCCGGTACTGGGCCTGTCGGACCATTGCCCCATCGTGATGGAACTGCAGCGTCCGTGACATCCACCACGGCCGGCCGCTTAGATTGGGCCGGAATCGCCGCGCTGATGCCCGGCTGGACGCGCGAACTGCCGGGGTAAGCTTCGTGCCCGGGAAGGCGCGGAACGGTTCCGCGTGCAGGGCTAGGAGCGCATGGACAGACTGGCGGAACAGCTGGTGGAGTGGCACAACCGCCACCCATTGGCACGACGCATCAGCATCTTCGACGTGCACACGATCGGCGTCGTCGGGCTGCCGTTCCTGCGCAGCGGTCGGGCCGCGGCCGTGCAGGTCGAGCCCGCACTGGCGCCCGAGCCGGTGCATGAGCACACCACGCTGGCGCCCGAGGAGCAGGCAGCCGCTGCCAACGCGACGCCGCCCGCGGCCGGCCTGGGCGCGAAGATCAAGCGGCTGCTGCCCAGTCCAGCAGCCAGCGGGGTCAGCGGAGACAAGGGCTGGCCGCTGTTCAGCGAGCGCTTCATCAGCCGGCTGTCGCCGCGACGCATCGCAAAGTTCGCGCTGGCGCATGGTTACACCACGCCGCCGGGCGAGGCGGACTGGCCGCAGCGCACCATCGAAATCGATGAAGACCTGATGGTGCGCCTGTCAGGCAAGGCTTCCGGGGCTTGGCCGATCGAGCTCTATCTGGTCACGGCGGGCATCGACGCGGGGCCGGCGCGCACGCGCGTGCTGCTCAGCCTGGGCAGTGGCAACACCTTGCATGTGCTGGGCCGGCGCTGCCTGGATCCGCAGCGGCTGATGCTGGCCTTCGGTTTGCCCGCGCTGCTGCTCGCCGTGGGCGCGGCGGCGCTGTGGTGGCAGCAAAGGCCGCCGAGCCAGGAGCCCGGACCGGATGCGCAGGGGCTGGTGGCTTCGGCGCCGGCCATGGCGCCTAGCGCGGCGCCGATTGCGGCCGTGCAGCCCGCCTCTGCGGCGGCCTCCGCACCCTTGCCGGTCGAGGCGCCGGCTTCGCAGGCCGCATCGCCGCTGCCAGGCAGCGAGCGGCCCGCATCCGCCGTGTCGTCGGCAGCCAGCGCGGTGGCTGCCAACTCCTCCGCGCCTGCTGCTGCGGAGGTGCCGTTCATTCCGTCCCCTCAGGGCATTCCGGATATCCGCCCGCAATTCAAGCCACCCGGCCCGCGCCCGTCGGGACCGGCGATGAACGCACCCGCCCCCGCACCCGCGGCCAAGGCCGATGGCGCAGCACGCCCTGCCGAAGCGCCGGCCAAGTCGGCGCCGAAGTCCGAGCCAGAGCCGCCCGCGGCTGCCCGCGTCGAGCCCGCCAGGAGCGAGACAGCCAGCCATCCCGGCAAGGCTCTGGGCGCGGTGGAGAGTCGCGTCGACCGGCCGGCCAACCGCGCGACTGAAGCGCCCCGGGCAAGCCAGGACGCCGGCGCGCGTCAGCCTCCGGCCGCCGCGCCAGCGGGACGCCAGGTGGCCCTGGTCGGCCCCGCCTCGCGCAACAAGGCAGACGCCGAAGCAACGCTGGCGCGCATGAGCGCGCAGCTCAGCCAGACGGTGCGCGATCCTTCGTCGCTGCAAGCCCAGGTCTTCCAGACCAAGGATGGCTGGCGACCGGCCATCTGGCCCTTTGCCAGCCGCGAGCAGGCGCAACTCGTCAATGCGACGCTGATCGCCAGCGGGCTGCGTACCCGCGCGGTGGATTTCTGATCAGGAGCGGTAGTCGGCGTTGATGCTGACGTAGTCGTGGCTGAGGTCGCAGGTCCACACGGTGGTGCGGGCCACGCCGCGGTGCAGGTGCACGCGCACGCCGATCTCGCTTTGCTTCATCACGCGCTGGCCGTCTTCCTCGCGGTACTGCGGATGACGCCCGCCCTTGGTGACCACGTGCACATCGTCGAGGTGCATCTCGATCAGCGTCTGGTCGAGGTCGGCGATGCCGGCATAGCCCACCGCGGCGAGGATACGGCCCAGGTTGGGGTCGCTGGCGAAAAAGGCCGTCTTGACCAGCGGCGAGTGCGCGATCGCATAGGCGGCAAGCTGGCATTCGTGCTCGTCGCGGCCGCCCTCGACGGTGATGCTGATGAACTTGGTGGCGCCTTCGCCGTCGCGCACGATGGCCTGGGCCAGCTGCTGCGAGACCTTGATCACCGCATCACGCAAGACCTGACCCTCAGCGCTGGCCAGCGAGGTGATCTCCGCATTCGCGGCCTTGCGCGTGGCGATCAGCACGAAGGAGTCGTTGGTCGAGGTGTCGCCGTCGATGGTGATGCGGTTGAACGAGGCATCGGCCGCGTCGCGCACCAGACCCTGCAGCAGCTCGGGCGCAATGTTGGCGTCGGTGGCGACGAAGCCCAGCATCGTGGCCATGTTCGGACGGATCATGCCGGCGCCCTTGGAGATGCCGGTGATGGTGACCGTCTGGCCGCCGATCTGCACCTGCGTGGACGCGGCCTTGGGCAGCGTATCGGTGGTCATGATGCCCTCGGCCGCCTCGCCCCAGGCATCGGCGCGCAACGCGGCGAGCGCGGCCGGCAGGCCGGCGATGATGCGCTCCACCGGCAGCGTTTCCATGATCACGCCGGTGGAGAACGGCAGCACCTGGCTGGCCTGTATGCCCATGGCCTGCGCCAGCGCATCGCAGCTCTGGCGCGCACGGGCCAGGCCGTCCTCGCCGGTGCCGGCATTGGCATTGCCGGTATTGATCAGGATGGCGCGGATGCCCGCGCCAGCGGCAAGGTGCTCGCGACAGATCTGCACCGGTGCGGCGCAGAAACGGTTCTTCGTGAACACGCCGGCCACCGCGCTGCCCTCGTCGAGCGCGATCACGCTCAGGTCCTTGCGGTTGGCCTTTCGCACGCCGGCCATGGTGATGCCCAGGCGCACGCCGGGGACAGCATGAAGCGAAGCGGGGTCGGGAGCGGTGAGGTTGACGGGCATGGCGGGTACTGGCTTTCAGGCAATGGATGGATCGATCGCTTGAATTGTAGGGATCGAAGCCCGCCTGCCTGATCGCGCCGTGCACGTTGCAGGACTGGCGGGCGCAATGCAGAGAGGCCCGCTAGGGGCCTCTTCAGTTCAAAGGTTCTTGCCGAAGCTAGACGGTTCAGCGCAGGCGCCTGCGGCCGATCCAGGCGGCAGCCGCCAAGGCCGATAGGGTCAGCAGCAGCGCATCCGGCTCAGGCACATCCGAGGTCGGCGTGATCTGCACCAGGCCGCTGTAGCTGTAGCTGGGATTGCGAACATCACTGGTAGTACCGGCCTTGCCCAAGACGTCGAGGTAGAAATCGCCAGAGACCCGAATGAAATCCGAATAGCCGACCGTGGTCTGAGTGAAACCATCCTGTTCCATTGAAATGTCAAACAGGAAGTCTGAACCCGCAATCTCCTGAAGCTCCGAGTCCAGGAACACCGCACGGTCAAAAGTAATGCCGAACTTCTCCCACATTTCCGTGTCTGCCACATGCGTCAGCAGACCGTTGAGCCAGCCACTACCCGCATAGCTGAACTTGAAGCGATGGTGGAAGCTGCCTGGGGTCGTGAAGGTAACCTTGTTCGATCCTCCCGGGCTGCTCAGACCAGCAGTCAGGTCCTGCCCGACGCCATTCCCGACGAGAGTGACGTTCCAGACAACGGGCGATGCCACAGCAGGAAGGGCCAGGGCGATCGAAGCCAGCACTGCGGTGATTAGTCGTTTGATCATGGCGGGGGGTACTTCCGTGTTGGGATCGCAGCACAAGGTTCAAGTCAGGCCTGCGCCGAGCGCCGCCAGGACAACCAGCCCAAGAGCAGCAGCCCCGCACCGAATAGCGCATAGCTCTGCGGCTCGGGGACTGCCGTGACATTGAGGGTGCCACTGTAGGTGCCGACCGGGCTGCCACCGCCTGGCGCGGTCGTGAACACGCCGTTGACCGTCAGCGTCAACGGGCCACTGAACGACATCGAGGCAAAACTGGCTGTCTCGCGGCCGTCTGGATTGCTCGCAAAGAAGCTCTGGGTCAGGCTGTAGCTCACGCCGTTCAGCGTGACGCTAGTGAAGTCGATGTCATGCCTTGCCGCGCCAATGATGGTGCTCAGCACGCTGTTGACACTGTAGAACTCGCTCAGACCTGTGAAGGTATAGGTGTCGGTGAACGCGCCAGGCGTCGTCAGGACACGAGAGATCGAAGCCGACTTGTTATCGCCAGCGCCGATCAGAGGCACCTCAAAGCTGTCGGCATGAGCCGACGCGCCCAGCAGCCCTGCGGCGAGTGTCGCGACCAACAGCCTGACGAGTTTCATAGTGTTCAGTGGCCCTTTGATGACTGGGATCAAGCAGTATCTTGCCCAGATTTCATGACCCCTACTTTATGGGACTGACAAATCCGGAACATCCCCCCAAGCACGTGGCTGGTGGGGCGCAGATTGCCAACAATCGCACACCCCAAGGGCAGCCAGGCCCCATCACACCGACAACTACAGTGCCGCGTTGACACCGACGCGGCTCTCCGGCGCAGCAGACTGTCAGGCCAGCTTGCCGTGGCAGTGCTTGAACTTCTTGCCACTGCCGCAGGGGCAGGGCTCGTTGCGACCGACGTGGGCGTAGGCCTGGGCGCCGGCAGCGGCGCCTGCCGGCGTGGCAGGCTCCTGTGACACCGAGCCATCCTCGTTGGGATGGGTGTAGGTGACGTTGGCGACATGCTCCGCGCGCTGCTCGATCGCCTCGGCCGCTGCACTGGCCTCTTCCTGGCTCTGGATACGCACGGTCAGCAGTACGCGCGTGACCTCCATCTTCACCATGTCGAGCAACTGAGAGAACAGCTCGAAGGCCTCGCGCTTGTACTCCTGCTTGGGATTCTTCTGCGCATAGCCGCGCAGATGGATGCCCTGACGCAGATAGTCCAGCGCGGCCAGGTGCTCGCGCCAGTGCTGGTCGACGCTCTGCAGCAGCACCATGCGCATGAAGGGCGTGAACTGCTCGGGGCCGACACGGTCGATCTTGCTCTTGAACAGCTCGTCGCCGGCCTGCAGCACCGCCTCGACGATCTCCTCGTCGGTGACCGAGTCGCTCTTCTCGACCATGGCCTTGAGCGCGACCTCAAGCTGCCACTCATCCTTCAGCACGCGCTCCAGCGCGGCAAGGTCCCATTGTTCCTCCAGGCTCTCGGCAGGTACGAAGGTGCGCACCACATCGGTAAGGGCACTCGCGCGCAGTGCGGCAATCTGCTCCACCAGGCTCTGGGCCTCGAGGATGTCATTGCGCTGCTGATAGATGACCTTGCGCTGGTCGTTGGAAACGTCGTCGTACTCGAGCAGCTGCTTGCGGATGTCGAAGTTGCGGCCTTCGACCTTGCGCTGTGCGCTCTCGATGGAGCGGCTGACGATGCCGGCCTCGATGGCCTCGCCCTCGGGCATCTTCAGGCGATCCATGATGGCGCGCACGCGGTCGCCCGCGAAGATGCGCATCAACGGGTCGTCCAGCGACAGATAGAAGCGAGAAGAGCCCGGATCACCCTGGCGGCCCGAGCGGCCGCGCAGCTGGTTGTCGATGCGGCGGCTCTCGTGGCGCTCGGTGGCGATCACCCGCAGACCGCCTTCGGCTCGCACCTTGTCGTGCAGGCCCTGCCACTCGTCATGCAGCTGCTGGATGCGCCGAGCCTTTTCGTCGGCCGGGATGCTGTCGTCGGCCTCGATCAGCTGCACCTGCTTCTCGACATTGCCGCCAAGCACGATGTCGGTACCGCGGCCGGCCATATTGGTGGCGATGGTGATCATGCCCGGGCGGCCGGCCTGGGCGATGATCTCGGCCTCGCGGGCGTGTTGCTTGGCATTGAGCACGTTGTGCGGCAGCTTGGCCTGATCCAGCAGCTTGGAGACGAGCTCCGAGTTCTCGATCGAGGTGGTACCGACCAGCACAGGCTGGCCGCGCTCGTAGCACTCGCGGATGTCGGCGATGACGGCGTCGTACTTTTCCTTGTTGGTCTTGTAGACCAGGTCCAGCTCGTCGCGGCGCACACGCGGGCGGTTCGGCGGGATGACCACGGTCTCCAGACCGTAGATTTCCTGGAACTCATAGGCCTCGGTGTCGGCCGTGCCGGTCATGCCCGAGAGCTTGCCGTACATGCGGAAGTAGTTCTGGAAAGTGATCGAGGCCAGGGTCTGGTTCTCGCTCTGGATCGCCACACCCTCCTTGGCCTCGACGGCTTGGTGCAGGCCGTCGCTCCAGCGCCGACCAGTCATCAGACGGCCGGTGAACTCGTCGACGATGATGACCTCGCCGTTCTGCACCACGTAATGCTGGTCACGGTGATACACATGGTGCGCGCGCAAAGCCGCGTACAGGTGATGCATCAGCGAGATGTTGGCAGCGTCGTAGAGGCTGGCGCCTTCAGGCAGCAGGCCGGCCTGACTCAGCAGCGCCTCGGCATGCTCGTGACCGTCCTCGGTGAGGTAGATCTGGTGCGACTTCTCGTCAACGGTGAAGTCGCCTGGCTCGATCACGCCCTCGCCGGTGCGCGGGTCCAGCTCGCCGATCTGCTTCTTCAGCTTCGGCGCCACCTTGTTGATCGCGAGATACACATCGGTCTGGTCGTCCGCCTGGCCAGAGATGATCAGCGGCGTGCGCGCCTCGTCGATCAGTATGGAGTCCACCTCGTCGACGATGGCGAAGGCCAGGCCACGCTGCACGCGGTCCCGGGTCTCGTAGACCATGTTGTCGCGCAGGTAGTCGAAGCCGAATTCGTTGTTCGTGCCATGAGTGATGTCGGCGTTGTACGCAGCCTGCTTCTCGGCTCGATCCAGGCCAGGGACATTGATGCCCACGCTCATGCCGAGGAAGTTGTAGAGCTTGCTCATCCACTCGGCGTCACGGCGAGCTAGATAGTCATTGACCGTCACCACGTGAACGCCCTTGCCGGTCAGCGCGTTCAGGTAGACCGGCAAGGTCGCGGTCAGCGTCTTGCCCTCACCGGTGCCCATTTCGGCAATCTTGCCCGCGTTGAGCACCATGCCGCCAATCAACTGCACGTCGAAGTGGCGCATCTTGAGCACCCGCTTGCTGGCCTCGCGGCACACTGCGAAGGCCTCGGGCAGGATGTCATCCACCGTCGCGCCCGCGGCGAGGCGCTGCTTGAACTCCTCGGTCTTGGCCTTCAGTGCCGCGTCGTCGAGCGCCTCGAACTGCGGCTCCAGCGCGTTGATCTGCTGGACGATGCGCCGATAGCCCTTGAGAAGGCGTTCATTGCGGCTACCGAAAATCTGGGTGAGAAGCTTGGGCAACATGCAGCGTTGGGTTTCTTGGACTTGATGGACTGGCGCCGGTCGACGCCGGCCGAGCAGATAAGCCGGACGGGTGGCCCGGCGTGCAGCCCTATGGATCGATGTCTTGCTTGCTGTTCGGGTGTTCTACGCTGGCCGCCACACCCTCAGGGGCATGGCTTCTTGCGGGAAAGCCACATCCATATGGGGCGGACGAACCGCTTTCACAAGCGCTCCCCAGGCAAACCCCGATGCGGAGCACCACGGCAGGAAACACGCGCGAAAAAACCGGACGAGTTTAGCACCGGGGTTGCAAGCCCCGTCGGCCGGTAGACGCTCTGAGGGCCTCGACCACTACACTTGAACAATGCGTCAAGCCCGCTACCTGCCGCCACCGAGAACCGCCCAGGTCCCCGAGCCCTTGCCCATCTCGCGGGCGCTGCAGCAGCACGATGCGTTGGCGCGCCTGGGTTACCTGCTGCAGGAGTCGAACCGGCGCATGGAGATCGTTGCGGTGGCACTGCCCGGCGCGCTGCGGCGCTTCGTCAAGCCCGGTCCGATCGATGAAGAAGGCTGGACACTGCTGGCCGCGAACGCCGCCGTCGCAGCAAAACTCAGGCAAATGCAGCCGCGCTTACTGGAACTACTGGCCGAGCAAGGACTGCCACCGGCCAAGCTTCGCATCAAGGTGCAGCAGCAGCGCTGAAGCCGCGCCAGCCAAGACGAAAAAATCGGGAGGGGTGTGGTGCCGGCTGTCGGATTCGAACTGACGACCTACCGCTTACAAGGCGGTTGCTCTACCAACTGAGCTAAGCCGGCTAGGCTTGAGCCTCGATTCACATCGAGGCGAGGCCGAATTGTAGGGGCAATCTCGGCCTTCAAAGATGAAGTAAGCTGCGATCCTCTCGATTTGGACTGCGCTACTTCACACGCTTGAGCGACGGACGGCTGCCACCCGGTGCCGGCCCTTGCGGGTCATCACCGTCCGGCCCCGGATGCACGTCAGCAGGTTGCTCGGCCTGATGGCCGTCTGAAGCGCCGCCGGCCAAACGCAGGCCGCGTAGCGGCGCCGCCGGGCGGCCAACTGCAGAGGCCGGCTTCTCCGTGGCGCTTGCCGGCGCCACCGCAACAGGCGCCTTGACTTCTGCTGCTGGCGGCGGAAATGCCATGCCCTGGCCATTTTCCCGTGCATAGATCGCCACGACATGATCGACCGGCACCACGATCTCGCGCGCCACACCGCCGAAGCGGGCCTTGAACTGGATGAACTCGTTGCCGAGTTCAAGGCCGCTGGTCGCATCGAAGCCGACATTGAGCACGATCTCGTTGTTGCTCACGTACTCGCTGGGCACCTGCACGAAACGGTCCACATGCACCGCGATGTAGGGCGTGAAGCCGTTGTCGGTGCACCAGTCGTGCAAGGCCCGGATGAGATAGGGCCGGGTCGAGATGCTGGCCGTGGGCATGCCACCGTCTGCGCTTTGATCCATGGCGGCTCAGTGTAGTGCTTCGGTCGTGCGCGGACTTACTTGCGCATCACCTTCTCGGAGGGCGTCAGCGCCTCGATGTAGGCAGGGCGCGAGAAGATGCGCTCGGCATACTTCAGCAGCGGCGCGGCATTCTTGGACATGTCGATGCCGTAATAGTCCAGACGCCACAGCAGCGGCGCGATGGCCACGTCGAGCATCGAGAAGTCATCGCCAAGCATGTACTTGTTCTTCAGGAAGATCGGCGCGAGCTGGGTGAGACGATCGCGGATCTGCGAACGGGCCTTCTCGAGTTGCTTGTCGGTCGGCTTGGTGGTCTGGCCACGGCCCTCCAGCACGTTGACGTGTGCGAACAGTTCCTTCTCGAAATTGAGCAGGAACAGACGCACGCGGGCGCGCGCCACCGGATCGCCCGGCATCAGCTGCGGGTGCGGGAAACGCTCGTCAATGTATTCGTTGATGATGTTGGACTCGTACAGGATGAGATCGCGTTCGACGAGGATGGGCACCTCGTTGTACGGATTCATCAGCGCGATGTCTTCCGGCTTGGCGAACAGATCGACGTCACGGATTTCGAAGTCCATGCCCTTCTCGAACAGCACGAATCGGCAGCGGTGCGAGTAGGGGCAGGTGGTTCCAGAGTAAAGCACCATCATGGCGGCGGACTCCCGAGGGGTTGAGACAACGGGCCCCAGAAAGGGCCCTTAGAAAAGGCAAACGCAGTGGGCGGCCAGGCCATCCCACTGCGCGCACGGCCCGGCACCTGGCCAGGCCGGTGGGCTTACTTCACGTCTTTCCAGAACGCGGCGTTCAGGCGCCAGGCGAACACGGTAAAGATGCCCAGGAAGAGCAGCACCCACACGCCCAAACGGAAGCGCTGCGCCTGCGCAGGCTCGCCCATCCATTGGAGATAGGCCACCAGATCGCCGACCGCGTCGTCGTACTGGGCCGGCGTCAGCTTGCCCGGCGTGACCTGTTCGAAGCCCTTGAAGACATGGACCGTCTTGCTCGGGTCGTGCGGATCCTTCTCGTCGACGTACTTGGCCGTGCGCACGCCCTGGAGTTCCCAGAACACATGCGGCATCGCCACGCTCGGGAAGGCCAGGTTGTTCCAACCGGTGGCCTTCGTCTCGTCGCGATAGAAGGTGCGCATGTAGGTGTACAGATAGTCCGCACCCGAACCCTTGGTGGCGTTGGCGCTCGAGCGGGCGATCACGGTGAGGTCGGGCGGCGCAGCGCCGAACCACTCCTTGGCCTGCTTGGCATCGAGCGACACCTTCATCGTTTCGCCGACCTTGTCGCTGGCGAACATCAGGTTGCCCTTGATCTGTTCCTCGCTCAGACCCAGGTCGCGCAGACGGTTGTAGCGCATGAACGCCGCGCTGTGGCAGTTCAGGCAGTAGTTGACGAACAGCTTGGCGCCGTTTTGCAGCGCGGCCATGTCCGTCATCTTCTCCTTGGGAAACTTGTCCCACTCGATGCCGCCGCCGGCGGCCGAGGCACCGGACACCATGCCGGCGCCGAGCACCACGGCAGTCAGCAGCTTCGCAATCAGCTTATTCATTCTTGTCTCTCCGGTGCTCAGTGGGCGCTGAAGTTGACGCGGTCAGGCACAGGCTTGGGCGTGCCCAGCTTGCTCCACCAGGGCATCAGCAGGAAGAAGCCGAAATAGAACAGCGTACCGACCTGGGACACCAGCGTACCGGCATCTGACGGCGGCTTGATACCCAGGTAGCCCAGCACCAAGAAGAAGACCACGAACAGGCCATAGACGTACTTGTGCCAGTCAGGGCGATAGCGGATCGACTTGACCGGGCTGTGGTCCAGCCAGGGCAGGAAGAACAGGATCACCACGGCACCGCCCATCACCACCACGCCCCAGAACTTCGCGTCGAAGATCTTCAGCAGGGCGATGGCCACGGCAGCAATCACCAGCGTCGCCAGCTTGCCCTTGCCCGAGAAGCTGCCCTTGAGCACCGCCAGCACCGCGCCGATGCCGATGATCACGCACAGCACGTTGACCATCACGTCGGTCGTGGCGCGCAGCATCGAATAGAAAGGCGTGAAATACCAGACCGGCGCGATGTGCGCAGGCGTCTTCAGCGGATCGGCGGGGATGAAGTTGTTGTACTCGAGGAAGTAACCACCCAGCTCAGGCGCGAAGAACACGATCGCGGTGAAAACCATCAGGAAGCCTGCCACGCCCAGCAGATCGTGCACCGAGTAGTAGGGGTGGAAGGGAATGCCGTCGGCCGGGGCCGTCGGCGACCAGCGGTTGCCCTTGGGGCCGGCCTTGATCTCGATGCCATCGGGGTTGTTGGAACCGACGTCGTGCAGCGCCAGCAGGTGGGCCACCACCAGGCCCAGCAGCAGCAGGGGAACGGCAATGACGTGGAAGGCGAAGAAGCGGTTCAGTGTCGCATCGCTCACCACGTAGTCGCCGCGGATCAGCAGCGCCAGATCAGGGCCGACGAAGGGCACGGCAGCAAACAGGTTCACGATCACCTGAGCGCCCCAGTACGACATCTGGCCCCAGGGCAGCAGGTAGCCCATGAAGGCCTCGGCCATCAGTGCCAGGAAGATCGCACAACCGAAGATCCAGACCAGCTCGCGCGGCTTGCGGTAGGAGCCATAGATCAGGCCGCGGAACATGTGCAGATACACGACCACGAAGAACGCGGAGGCGCCGGTCGAGTGCATGTAGCGGATCAACCAGCCCCAAGGCACGTCGCGCATGATGTACTCGACCGAGGCGAAGGCCAGGGCCGCATCCGGCTTGTAGTGCATGACCAGGAAGATGCCGGTGACGATCTGAATCACCAGCACCAGCAGGGCCAGTGAGCCGAAGAAATACCAGAAGTTGAAGTTCTTCGGAGCGTAGTACTCCGACATGTGCACCTTGTAGGCGTCGAACGCGGTCGGGAACCGGTTCTCCAGCCAGTTGGTGACCTTGGCACCCATCGGGGCGTCGGCGGGGAGTTCTTTGAATGTAGCCATTGTTGCCTCGTCCGTGCCGTCAGGCCTTCTTGTCTTCACCAATCAGCAGCTTGGTGTCCGACAAGTACATGTGGGGAGGCACCTCGAGATTGTCGGGCGCCGGCTTGTTCTTGAAGACGCGACCGGCCATATCGAAGGTCGAGCCGTGGCAGGGGCACAGGAAGCCGCCCGCCCAGTCGTCCGGCAGCGAAGGCTGCGCGCCGGGCTGGAACTTGTCGCTGGGCGAGCAACCCAGATGCGAGCAGATGCCCACGCCGACGAAGACCTCGGGCTTGATCGAGCGATGCTGGTTCTTGGCGTACTCGGGGGTCGGATACGCCTTGCGATCCGAGTTCGGATCGGCCAGATGCGACTCGGTGGCCTTCAGCGACTCAAGCTGCTCGGGCGTGCGGCGAACGATCCACACCGGCTTGCCTCGCCATTCCACGGTCAGCTTCTCGCCCGGTTTCAGAGTCGAGATGTCGACCTCCACAGCCGCACCGGCGGCCTTGGCGCGCTCGGACGGGGTGAAGGTACTGACGAACGGCACGGCGGTGGCAACGCCGCCAACGGCGCCAGCGCAACCGGTGGCGATGAGCCAGGTACGCTTGCCGTGATCCACTTGCTGGTCACTCATGAGGGTCCTCAAATGAGACTTCTGTTCGGGGGCAACCGGAGATTCTAGCGGACGCCACCCGGGTCTGAAGCTTACTCGTGCAAGCCGACCCACTTTTGCGCAACGCTGGCAAGACCTGTCCCTCGTTTCACCCGATTCGACCCCGGCACGTCCATGGAAAATCGGCCGCGCACATCAACACGGAGTCACACCATGGGTTTCATGACCGAGTTCAAGGAGTTCGCCGTCAAAGGCAATGTTGTCGACCTCGCGGTCGGCGTCATCATCGGCGGCGCTTTCGGCAAGATCGTGGACTCGGTCGTCAATCATCTGATCATGCCTGTGGTCGGCCGCATCGTTGGTGGCTTGGACTTCAGCAACTATTTCGTGCTGCTCGCCGATCCACCAGCCGATTTCAAAGGCCCGATGACCTTCGAGGCACTGTCCAAGGCCGGCGTGCCGATGTTCGCCTACGGCAGCTTCCTCACCGTGCTGCTGAACTTCGTCATCCTGGCCTTCATCATCTTCATGATGGTCAAGCAGATCAACCGACTCAAGCGCGAGAATGCCCCGGCGCCGGCCCCTGCTCCGGCAGAACCTCCGCCGACACCCGAGGACATCCAGTTGCTGCGCGAGATCCGTGACGCGCTGAAGGCACGCAAAGGCTGAAGGCCGCTCGGCGCCGTAACCGGGGGTAACAGTCGGCACAGCTGCGAGTTTGTTCGCGCCGACTGTGCTGGCATGCGGGGTCATGTCTCACGCCTGCCGCACTTTGAGGCGATACTTTTCGCAAGCCCGGGCTCGATGACAGGACCCGCCCGAGCCGCAAGCCATGAATTCGACCGAACCGCGCCTGAACCCCCACCTCGAAGCCGCGCTTCAGCGCGTGCGCACTGCCGCCGAGCAGGCCGCCGAGCGCGGCGCCGAGGGCATGGGCATGGCAGCCTTGTCGGCTGGGCAGATCAAGCGGCGCGACGCACTGCTTTCCGCGCAGTTCCTGTTCCGCAAGCAGCAGTCGCTGTTCGGCCAGCGCTTCTATCAGAGCCTGCGCCAACTGATGGGCGGCGAGCAGCGCGGCGTCAGCAGCAGCGATGCGGGGCGCAAGAAGGAGAAGGACTGGACCGAGCTGTCGCTGATGGACGACGATCAGGTGGACGCCATGGTCGCCGCCGACCGCATCGGCTTGGCCATTGGCCACCAGAGCGAGTGGGAGCTGCGCGAGGTGCAGTCCTACCTGCCCGACCTCGGTCATGGCGATGAGCGCAACCCGCTTCGCCCCGAGCTGGTCGCGCAGGCCTTGATCGACGCGATCCATGCCATCACCGAAGACGAGGCCGCACGTCAGATCCTCATCGACGAGATGACTCGTGCGCTGGCGCAGGAGATGCGCAGCTGCTACGCGGACATTGTCGAGCTGTTCCGCAGCCGCGGCCTGCGGCCGCAGGACCTGCGCGTGCGCACCGGTATCGACTCCGGCGCCCACTCCGCGCACAGCGGGCGCGGCGCTTCCCAGCACGGTGCCTTGCCCTCTCAGGCTGGCGCGCTGTCACAGGGGGCGGCAGCCGGCAGCATGGCCGCAGGAGGCTACGGCGGCAGCACCGGCGGCGGCTACGCCGGCGGATATGGCGCCGGTCATGCCGGTCCCGGCTCTGCGGCGCCGGCATCCTTCGGTCGCGCGCCGGCCGGCGGCATGGGCGTGGTCGATGCGCAAATGATGGACCTGCTGCGCCGCTTGGCGCAGGTGCCGATGGCGGGCGGTGCAGGCGGATTCGGCGTCGACACCGGCTTCGGCATGGACTCAGGCTTCATGCCCGGCCCGGGCGAAGCGGGCGGCTGGAGCGTCGGGCAGATGCCGCTGCCGCCCAACCTGATCCACCAGCACCGTGAGGAGCTGCGTCAGGCCGCCACCGGCCAGCTCGACCACATGGTCATCGACGTGGTCGGCAGTCTGTTCGACCAGATCCTCTCTGACCCCAAGGTGCCGCCGCAGATGGCGCGCCTGATCGCCAGGCTGCAGCTGCCGGTGCTGCGGGCCGCGCTGGGCGACCGCAGCTTCTTCGCGTCGCGCCGCCATCCGGTGCGGCGCTTCGTCAACCGTATCGCCTCGCTGGCCTGCGCCTTCGAAGACTTCAACGAAGACCCGGGGCGCGGCTTCCTGCAGCAGGTACGCGAGCTGGTGCAGGAGGTCGCCCAGGGCGACTTCGACCGCATGGACGTGTACGAGAGCAAGCTCGACACGCTGGAGCGCTTCATCGCCGAGCAGACCGCCCAGGCGCTGAAGGCCCAGGGCGACGCCGCCGCGATGGTGGAGCGCAAGGAGATCGACCTGCGCCTGCAGCAGCGCTATATGCAGCAGTTGCAGGCGGCGCTGGCGGGCGTGAACATGCCCGAGTTCCTGCGCGAGTTCCTCGCCCAGATCTGGAGTCAGGCCATCATCGCCGCAGCGCGTGACCCCAAGGGCGATGCGCAGCGCGAGACCCGCCTGCGCCAGAGTGCGCGCGATCTGGTGATGAGCGTGCAGCCCAAGGGCGGCACTGCGCAGCGTCAGGCCTTCCTCGCTGCGCTGCCCGGGCTGATGCGCACGCTCAATGAAGGCCTGGACCTGATCCACTGGCCCGAGTCGGCGCGCAAGAACTTCTTCGGCAGCCTGCTGCCGGCGCATGCCGAGTCGCTCAAAGGCCAGGGCCTGAGCCCGCTGGACTACAACCTGCTGGCCAAGCAGCTCGAGGGCATCTTCGGCTGTGCACCGCCCAGCGAACGCGACCTGCCCGCCGGCCCCATTTCCGTGCCGGGCGATCTGGACATCGGCGAGCGCCTCAGCGAGGCCGAGGCCAAGAGCCTGGGCCTGGTCAGCGAAGCCCGCGTCGACTGGAACGGCAAGGTAGACATCGAGCTCGGCGGCGAGGACAAGCCGCTGCAGGCCGCCGACATCAGCATCGAAGGCCTGCCCGCGGCCGAGGCCCCCGAACCCAGCCAGGGCGAGCTGCTGATCGACCATCTGCAGCTCGGTTTCGCCTACCAAATGAATACCGGCGACAGCTGGCGCAAGGTGCGCCTAGCCCATATCAGCGCCGGACGCAGCTTCTTCATCTTCACCTACGGCGCCAAGCATCAGGAGACGGTGACGATGACCGCGCGCATGCTGCGCAAGATGTGCGAGGCCGGCCGGCTCAAGGCCTTCGAGAACGCCTATTTGCTGGAGCGAGCCACCGCACGTGCGCGCAAGCAGCTCGCCGAGCTGACGGCCAAGGCTGGCGCTTGAGCTGACTCAGGCGCGCAGCGAGCGCGCCATACGGATCGCCGCCGCCATGCTCGACGCATCGGCACGCCCCGTGCCGGCGATGTCGAAAGCAGTGCCGTGGTCGGGGCTGGTGCGCACGAAGGGCAGGCCCAGCGTGACGTTGACGCCCTGCTCCACACCCAGGTACTTCACCGCGATCAGGCCGTGGTCGTGGATCATCGAGACGACCACGTCGAACTCGCCGGGGTGCGCTGGCGGCGCGTGACGCGCGCGCATGAACACCGTGTCCGGCGCATAGGGGCCGCGCGCGTCAATGCCTTCGGCCTGCGCCTGCGCGATGGCCGGCGCGATGATGTGCAGCTCCTCGTCGCCGAACAGCCCGCCTTCGCCCGCATGCGGGTTCAGGCCCGCCACCGCGATGCGCGGCGCCTCGATCCCGAAGCGGCGCAGCGCCGCATCGGCGATGCGCAGGGTCTGCAGCACGCCCTCGACACTGAGCTGCTCGATCGCGCGGCGCAGCGACACATGGATCGTCACCAGCACCGTGCGCAGCTCCTCGTTGGCCAGCATCATGCGCACCGGCGGCACGGCGCCCCCCTCGGCGGCCAGCGCCTGCAGCATCTCGGTATGGCCGGGGTAGTCCACACCGGCAGCGTGCAGCGCTTCCTTGTGGATGGGCGCGGTGACCAGACCGGCCGCCTCGCCACGGCGCACCGCTGCCACCGCGGCCTCGATGCAGGCCGCCGCGGCGCGGCCGGCGCGCGCATCGATCCGGCCCAGCGGTGCCGCGAGCAGATCCGCCGGCAGCCCCGGCGGCTGCCAGACCGGCAGGCAGTGCGGCGGCACGGCGGCGCGCTCGGCCGGCGAGTCGATCTGCGCCACCGGCAGGCTCAGCCCCTTGAAGCGCAAGGCCCGGCGCAGCACGCCGACATCGCCGACCAAGCAGAGATCCTCGTTCGCTGCCTCGGCGACAAAGGCCGCCACCGCGATCTCCGGGCCGATGCCACAGGCATCGCCCATGGTCAGCAGCAAGGGCTTGATGGGCGCGCTCATGCGGGGTTGCCGATCTCGATGAACTCGCAGTGCAGGCCGAACTCGGCCGCCAGCGCCGCGCCCAACGCCTGCACGCCGTAGCGCTCGGTCGCATGGTGGCCGGCGGCGATGAAGGCCACGCCGGTCTCGGCGGCCAGATGGGCCTGCGGCTCAGAGATCTCGCCGGTGACGAACACGTCCGCGCCCGCAGCGATGGCCGCTTCGAAATAGCCCTGCGCGCCACCGGTGCACCAGGCCACGCGGCGCAGCGGCCGGCCATCGCCTTCGGCCAACACCGGCGCGCGGCCCAGCGTGTCGGCAAGCTGTTCGCCCAGTGCGGATAGGCTGGTCGCATCGGCCAGCGGCGCGCTGAACACCAGCTCCTGCTCGCCGCAACGGCGATCGGCCTGCCAGCCCATCACGCGACCGAGCTGCGCGTTGTTGCCCAGCTCGGCATGGGCGTCGAGCGGCAGGTGGTAGGCGTAGAGATTGATGTCATGCGCGAGCAGCTTCTGCAGGCGCTGCTTCATCCAGCCGACCACGCGCCCGTCCTGGCCGCGCCAGAACAGGCCGTGGTGCACCAGGATGGCATCGGCCTTCGCCGCAATGGCAGCGTCGATCAGCGCACGGCTGGCGGTGACGCCGCAGGCGATGCGGTGCACCTCCTCGCGTCCCTCGACCTGCAGGCCGTTCGGCCCATAATCCTTGAAGCGTGCCGCCTCCAGCAACTGGTTCAGATGGGCTTCGAGTGTGTTGCGGTGTGCCATGACGTGGAGCGATCGAGATTGCGCAGACTGTGGCTGATTTTCTCGCAGGCGGTGACGATCGTCCTCGCCATGCTCTTCGTCGTCGTCACGCTGAAGCCGGCCTGGCTCGCCATCGGTGGCAGCACGCCATGGTCGGCGCCGGTGACGGTGCCCGCCATGCCTTCGGCGTCCAGCCCCCAGCTGGGCGGCGGCTACCGGCTGGCGGCCCAACTCGCGGCACCCGCGGTGGTGAGCATCAGCGCCAGCCGGCCGCTGCGCCCCGAGGACAAAGAGGCCTGGCTGCGCTCGCATCGCTTCGGCCGCAAGGACGACGGCGAAGACGGCAGCGACAGTGAGGACGGCGACGACGACGGCCTGCCGGCGCAGACCGGCCTGGGCTCGGGCGTGATCGTCTCGGCACAAGGACACACGCTGACCAACAGCCATGTGGTCGCCGGTGCGGCGGAGATCGAGGTGCGCCTCAGCGATGGCCGCCAGGCCCGCGCGACGCTGATCGGCACCGATCCAGAAACCGATGTGGCCCTGCTGAAGATCTCGCTGCCGCAACTGCCGGTGATCGCCATGGGCAGCAGCGCCGAGCTGCAGGTGGGCGACAGCGTGCTGGCAATCGGCAATCCCTTCAACGTCGGACAGACCGTCACCTCGGGCATCGTCAGCGCGCTGGGCCGCAACCAGCTGGGCATCAATATCTTCGAGAACTTCATCCAGACCGATGCGGCCATCAACCCCGGCAACTCCGGCGGCGCGCTGGTGGATGCCCAAGGCCGACTGGTCGGCATCAATACCGCGATCTACTCGCGCACTGGCGGCAGCCTGGGCATCGGCTTTGCCATCCCGGTCGACACAGCACGCCAAGTGATGCAAGCGTTGCTCCAGGACGGCGTCGTGTCGCGCGGCTGGATCGGCGTGCAGCCCCGCGAGCTCACGCCCGAGTTCGTCGAGGCCTTCAAGCTTCAGGTCAAGGAAGGCGTGCTGGTCAGCAGAGTTCTTGCCGATTCGCCCGCCGCCAAGGCCGGCATTCAACCCGGGGACGTGATCACGCAAGTGGCCGGCAAGCCGGTGCGCAGTCCGGCCGAGCTGCTCGCCACGGTGGCGGCGCTCAGGCCCAAGACCCAGGCCAGCATATCGGTGCAGCGCGGTGCGCAGGCGCTGCAGTTGCGGCTCAACGTCGCCCAGCGTCCGCGGCCTCAGCCCCGACCCGAAGACTGAGCGTCAACCGCTCAAGCCGTTTCCTTGCCCGCTTCGCTATCCGGCGCTTTGGAATAGCGGATGAACAGCTTCGAGGCCCACAGCCCCACTTCGTAGAGCAGGCACATCGGAATGGCCAGCGCCAGCTGCGAGACTACGTCCGGAGGCGTGATGATCGCGGCGATCACGAAGGCCAGCACGATGAAGTAGCCGCGGAACTCCTTGAGCTTCTCCACCGTGACGATGCCCATGCGTGCCAGCACCACCACCACCACCGGCACTTCGAAAGCGACGCCGAAGGCGATGAACATATTCATCACGAAGCCCAGATAGGCCTCGATGTCCGGCGCCGCAGTGATGCTCTTGGGCGCGAAGCTCTGGATGAACTTGAAGACCTGGCCGAAGACAAAGAAGTAGCAAAAGGCGACGCCGAGCAGAAACAGCAGGGTGCTGGAGATCACCAGCGGCAGCACCAGACGCTTCTCGTGCGTGTACAGCCCCGGCGCCACGAAGGCCCAGACCTGGTAGAGCACCACCGGCAGCGCCAGCATGAAGCCAGCCAGCAGCGTGATCTTCAGCGGCACCAGAAAAGGCGAGATCACATTGGTGGCGATCATCGTGGCGCCCGCGGGCAGGTGCGAGACCATGGGCGCAGCCAGCAGGTCGTAGAGCGGGCCTGGGCCTGGGTAGAGCGCCAGCACACCAAAGGCGACGGCGATCGCCAGGAAGGCGCGGATCAGCCGGTCGCGCAGCTCGATCAGGTGCGAGACGAAGGGCTGCTCGGTGCCGGCGAGCTCATCGGTCTCGTCGGGCTTGCGGGAATCGCTCATGGGGTTCGGCGGGGCGGGCGGAAACGCGCGACGCGCGCGGCGCCGGACTGCGCATGGCGGCGTACGCCCTGACGCTGCTTGTACCACTGCGGCACGGCGCTGCGCTTGAGGCGCCAGTTCTTCTTCGGCCTGGACAGCGGCGGCTCGGCCAGGGACGTCGCATAGCTGCTGCCGGTTTCGTAGCCGTTGGTGCTCAACCCGCTGGTGGCGTCCTGCCAGCTCTGCTCGAAGCTGTCACTGGCCTCGCGGATCTCGCTGCTGACCTTCTGCTCCACGTCGCGCGCCGCTTCCTCGACCTGGGTCTTCATCTTCTTGAGCTCTTCGAGCTCGATGGAGCGGTTCACCTCGGCCTTGACGTCAGCGACATAGCGCTGCGCCTTGCCGAGCAGGTGGCCCACGGTGCGCGCAACGCGCGGCAGCTTCTCGGGCCCGATCACCACCAGGGCGACGGCACCGATCAGCGCCAGCTTGTCGAAGCCGAAGTCGATCATGGACAGTGAAGGGGCAGCGAGTCAGGCTCGGCGCGGAAGCCGGCGCATGCGCCGGGGCCGAGCCGGTCGATTAAGACTTGGTCTTGGCTTCGACGTCCACGGTGTTGGCGTCGGCGGTCTTGTTGCTGGTGACCTGCTGCGGCGGCGTGGCCGGCGCATCGGCCGAACCATCCTTCATGCCATCCTTGAAACCCTTGACGGCGCCGCCCAGGTCGGAGCCGATGTTCTTGAGCTTCTTGGTGCCGAAGATCAGCACGACAACCAGGAGCACGATGAGCCAGTGCCAGATGCTGAAGGAACCCATAACTTTCTCCAGAGAACGGATGCGGCATTCTAGATGGCCGATGTGACAGCCATCCCACAGTCGGAAATAGTTCCGCAAGCGCGGATTTCAAGCGGGCGAGCAGCGCCCGCGTGCAGAAGACAGGCCGGCGCGTTCGTCAGCCCTTGAGCCAGGGCCGCGGGCCGCCCATCGCGTGCATGTGCAGGTGGTAGACCTCCTGCCCGCCGTCATGGCCGGTATTGGTCACGGTGCGAAAGCCATTCGTCACCCCCAGCTCCTTCATCAGCCGGGGCACCAGCACGGCCATGCGCCCCATGAGCTCGCCATGCTCGGGCTGCAGTTCGACCATCGAGGGGATGTGCAGCTTGGGAATCAGCAGGATGTGCACCGGCGCCCAGGGATTGATGTCGTGGAAGGCAAGGATGTGCTCGTCCTCGTAGACCTTCTTGGACGGAATCTGGCCGGCGACGATCTTGCAGAAGATGCAGTTGGGGTCGTGAGACATGGTGTGGCTTGATGGCTTGCCGGCCTCAGACCGGCATGGCTTGGTTGGCATTCATCGCGGTCCAGCCGCGCACGATGCGATAAAGGAACCAGATCGAGACCAGGCCCCAGGCGATCCAGCCCGGGACAAAGAAGAGCACGAACAGCGGCGCGGTCAGCAGATAGGCCAGGCCCGCCCACACCACGCTGCGCAGGCGCCAGCTGAAGTGCGTGGCCTGCCAGCTGCCCGCAGCATCGCCCCGCTTGACCAGGTCGACGATCACGGCGACCACCAGCAGCAGCACACTGGCCTGCACGCCCGGCAGCACCGCACCGACGGCCACGATCGTGTGCAGCACATAGCTGACGATGCCAACGCTGCGCAGCTGCTGCTCGCGCTGCGCGTCAGGCATCACTTGCAGTGACGGATCGGTATTCATCGCCCCTCCCCTCGCGTGGCGCGGCTCAGCCCCTGTTGTCGGTCGAACGCTGCGCGAACTCCACCAGGCCGGACAGCCCCTCGCGCCGCGCCAGCTCGGCCAGCACATCCTCGGGCCTCAGGCCGAACTGGGCCAGCGCGATCATCGAATGGAACCACAGGTCGGCGGTCTCGTAGACGATCTTCTGCGCGTCGCCGTCCTTGGCGGCCATCACCAGCTCGGTGGCCTCCTCGCCGACCTTCTTCAGGATCGCGTCGGTGCCCTTGCCGAAGAGCTTGGCCACATAGCTGCCGGCCGGGTCGCCGCCATTGGCGGGCTTGCGCGACTCGATCACCGCGGCCACGCGGACCAGCACATCCTTGCTGTCGATCTCGCTGCTGCTCATTTGTAAATGCTCTCCGGATCCTTCAGCACCGGCTCCACGGTCTGCCAGGCGCCGTTTTCTAAACGCTGATGGAAGCAGCTGTGGCGGCCGGTATGACAGGCGATACCGGGCTCATGCCCCTGCTGGGTGATCTTCAGCAGCACCACATCGTTGTCGCAGTCCAGGCGCAGCTCGTGCACTTTCTGGATGTGGCCGGACTCCTCGCCCTTGTGCCAGAGCTTGGCGCGCGAGCGGCTCCAGTACACCGCCTCGCCCAGCGCCGCGGTGCGCGCCAGCGCCTCGCGGTTCATCCACGCGAACATCAGCACATCGCCCGTGTCGCGCTCCTGCGCGATCACCGGCACGAGACCGTCGCGGTCCCATTTCACTTGATCCAGCCAGTCCATGGCGCCAGTGTAGTGGCTGGGATCAGCCGACATGGGTGGCGCCAGTGAAGCCGCGCTCAGCAGCGAACCACTGCAGCACCGGGATCGTGCCCGGCAACACCGGCTGCTGCTGCACCGGCAGCGTCTCCCAGGCCATCTGCTGGCGCTCGCGCATCTCGAACTCGCCCTGCCATTCGTAGACCTTGCAGAAGTGCAGGCGCACGCGGGCATGCGGATAGTCCATCAGCTCGACCTTCCAGGGATGCGCGGCGCCTATGGTGATGCCCAGCTCCTCGTGCAGCTCGCGGCGCAGCGCCTGCTCCACCGTCTCGCCGGCCTCGAGCTTGCCGCCCGGAAACTCCCAGTAGCCGGCATAGACCTTGCCCTCGGGGCGCGAGGTCAGCAGGAAGCGCCCTTCATGCCCCTGCGCATCGCGCTCGACCAGCACACCCACGGCCACGTCGACCGGTACGCGTTCCTGCACAGCCTCAGACATGGTCCAGCCCCTCGGGCGCGTCGCCGCTTATGGTGTTCACCGGCAGCGCCTCGGCCTGGCCGCGCCCGGCCAGATCGCGTGCGAACTGGAAGGCCACGCGCCCCGAGCGCGAGCCGCGCTCCAGCGCCCATACCAGCGCCGGCTGGCGCGCCGCGGCGATCTGCGCCTCGTCCAGACCGTAGTATCGCAGCCACTGCGCGCAGATTTCCAGGTATTCCTGCTGACTGAAGGGATAGAAGCTCACCCACAGGCCGAAGCGCTCCGAGAGGGACACCTTCTCCTCGATCGCCTCGCCCGGATGCAGTTCGCCGTTCTCGTCCATCTTGGCGGCAAGGTTGTCCTTCATCTGCTCGGGCAGCAGGTGGCGGCGGTTGCTGGTGGCGTAGATCAGCACGTTGTCGCTGGCGGCGGCCACCGAGCCGTCGAGCATGGACTTCAGCGCCTTGTAGCCCAGCTCGCCCTCGTCGAAGGACAGGTCGTCGCAGAAGATCACGAAACGCTCGGGCCGGCCATCGACCAGCTCCACCAGGTCGGGCAGATCGACCAGATCGCTCTTGTCCACCTCGATCAGGCGCAGGCCCTGCGGCGCGAACTCGTTCAGGCAGGCCTTGATCAGCGAGCTCTTGCCTGTGCCGCGTGCGCCGGTCAGCAGAACGTTGTTGGCCGGCTTGCCGGCGACGAACTGCGCGGTGTTGCGCAGCAGTTTCTCCTTCTGTGGCTCGACCTCCTTGAGATCGGCCAGGCGGATCGCCGCCACATGGCGCACCGGCTCCAGGACCAGGCGACCGGCGCGGCGGCGCGCGCGAAAGGCCACCGAGGCCGACCAGTCAGGCGCCGTCAGCGGCTGCGGCAGCACGGCTTCGAGGCGGGAGAGCAGCGCTTCGGCGCGCTCGATCAGATGTTCAAGGGCAGACATGGCGGCAGTCTAAAAGACCGCAAGCCCGTCAGACCGCCAGCATGCGCAAAGCAGCTTCCAGCTGTTCGGTAGGCAGCCGCTTGAAGCCGGAGCGGGCATAGCGCTGCAGGCGCCCGAGGATGAAGCAGGCCAGCACCGAGGCCTGGGCATTGGCTTCCACCGTGGGCGTGGCCGAGCCGCGCGCCTCGGCGGCGCTGCGCAGCGCCTGGCGCAGCGCCGACTCCACGCGGTCGAAGAACTGGTTCATGCGCACTATCAGGCGCTCGTTCTCGTAGACCAGTGCGTCGCCGACCATCACCCGCGTCATGCCGGGATTGCGCTCGCCGAACTGCAGCACCACCGAGACGATGCGCTGCGCCTGCGCCAGGCCTGATCCTTCGCGCTCGGCGATCTGGTTGAGCAGTGTGAAGACGCTGTTCTCGATGAACTCGATCAGGCCCTCGAACATCTGCGCCTTGCTGGCGAAGTGGCGGTACAGCGCCGCTTCGCTGACCTCCAGCTTGGCCGCCAGCGCCGCGGTGGTGACGCGCTCGCCGCCCGGCTGCTCCAGCATGCCGGCCAGGGTCTGCAGGATCTGCACGCGACGCTCGCCCGGGCGCGGTCGCTTACGCCGCGGCGTCTGGGCGTCGACATGGCTCTCCGCCGCGCCCTCGGGTGGTGGCGCGGGTCTGTCCGTCAGGTCAGAGGAGGATGCATGCATGCAGGGTGAGCGGCGCTAGATGGTCCGAAACCATTCTGGCACAGGCGCATGACCCGTCTTCCGGCCGCGGCCGGCTCACTCGATCAATCGCGCAACCAGCCCAGGCGCCGCGCCTCGTAGATCGCCTCGACCTTGGAGCGCACCTGCAGCTTGCGGTAGATGCGCTTCACATAGGTCATCACCGTGTGCGGAGAGACTTGCAGGAACTGCGCGATCTCGTCGAAAGTGAAGCCCTTAGCCGCCAGATGCAGCACACGCGACTCCTGCTCGGACAGGGCCACCGCGGTCTCGTCATCGACTGTCGGCATGCCGTTGCCATTGCTGCCCTGCCCCGCCCCCGGCGCCAGGCGCATCAGCAGGCGGCGGGCGATCACCGGGCTGATCGGGCTGCCGCCATTGCGCAAGGCGCGCAACTGGCCCGGCAGGTCCAGCGCCAGCGAGTCCTTGAGCAGATAGCCGGTGGCGCCGGCCTCGATGCTGGACAGCACATGCTGCTCGTCGCCAAACACCGAGATCACCATCACGTCGCACTGTGGATGCGTTGCTGCCGCGTGGCGAATCAACTCGATGCCGCTGCCGCCGGGAAGGTCGAGGTCCACCAGCAGGACATCAGGCCGCGTCTGATCGAACATCTTGCGGCCCTGCATCAAGTCCGGCGCGATGCCGAGCAGCTTGATGTCGGGAACGGCATTCAACGCCAGGGCAAAAGCATCGCGGAAACGGATCTGGTCTTCGACAATCAGTACGGAGAACTCGGACATGGTGAGCCTGGATACAGCACTGCGCCGCATTCTCGCGGTGCGTACGCGCCCCAACAAGCCGCATTCGCCCAGGCGCCACACCTAGCGGTGGGGGATGGAGGCCTGGGGATTACCAGGGCATCTGTTTGCGCAAACTCAGCGCAGCAGTGCAGCGAGCCCGTAGACGCGCCTGTCCACATAGGACGGTCGCCGGCAGACCCGCGCCGGCACCACCGGCGAGACAGGCTTGTGCGACCGCGCTGCCTGCCGCAGCCAGCGCTGCAGCCAGACCGTGCGCATGCCCACGCTGCGCGCCGCTTTCTGGTGCATCAGCGTGTCCTCGACCAACACACAGCGCGAGGGCGCCACCTTCAGCCTGGCAGCCAGCCAGCGCAGCATGCGCGCGTCGGGCTTGGGCCGGTGCTGGCCGAACATGCACATGTCTTCGAAGCCGATCAAGGCATCGAACTCACGCGTCAGACCCAGTACGCCGAGCACGCGCTGCGCATAGGCCAGCGGTGCGTTGGTCAGCAGCAGCTTGCGCCCGGGCAGGCGCCGCAGGGCCGCGAGATCGTGCGCATGGCCGTGCACCTGCGCCTCCAGGCCGGGCAGGCGATGGGTCTCGGCAAGAAAGTGGCGCACGTCCACCCCGTGGTGCCGCGCCAGACCCAGCAGGGTGGCGCCATAGCGGTGCCAGTAGTGCACGCGCAGCGCGTCGGCTGCGGCCCGCTCCAGGCCCAGATGCGCGACGATGTAGTCGCTCATCGAGACGTTGAGCGCCTTGAAGGCGTGATGCGACGCGTTGTGCAGCGTGTTGTCGAGGTCGAACAGCCAGACCGTCCGGCTCGAAGGCTTCATCGCTGGCCCGATCAGTGCGACCTGATCATCGTCCCGTAGGCCTGATCCGAGAGGATCTCCAGCAGCATCGCATGCGGCACGCGGCCGTCGATGATGTGCACCGCGTTGACACCGCTCTTGGCCGCGTCGATCGCCCCGGCGATCTTGGGGATCATGCCGCCGCTGATCGTGCCGTCGGCCACCAGCTCGTCGATCTTGCGCGGCGTCAGCTCGGTCAGCAGTTCGCCGGCCTTGTCCAGCACGCCGCGGATATTGGTCAGCATCAGCAGCTTCTCGGCCTGCAGCACGGTGGCCAGCTTGGCCGCCACCACGTCGGCGTTGATGTTGTAGCTCTCGTTGTGCTCGCCAAAGCCGATCGGGCTGACCACCGGGATGAACTGGTCGTCCTGCAGCGCCTTCACCACGCTCGGGTCGATCGACACGATGTCGCCCACCTGGCCGACATCGTGCTCCTTGGCGGGATCGTCCTTGTCGACCATCTTGAGCTTCTTGGCACGGATCATGCCGCCGTCGCGGCCGGTCAGGCCCACGGCCTTGCCGCCAGCGGCATTGATCAGGCCGACCACGTCCTGCTGCACCTCGCCGGCCAGCACCCACTCGACCACGCTCATGGTCTCTTCGTCGGTGACGCGCATGCCCTGGACGAAGTGGCCCTTCTTGCCCAGCTTGTTGAGCGCCTCCTCGATCTGCGGACCGCCGCCATGCACCACCACCGGGTTCAGGCCCACCAGCTTGAGCAGCACCACGTCCTCGGCGAAGTCCTTCTGCAGCTCCGGGTCGGTCATCGCATTGCCACCGTACTTGATGACGATGGTCTTGCCATGGAACTTGCGGATATAGGGCAAGGCCTGCGACAGGATCTCCGCCTTCTCGCGCGGGGCGATGTGCGAGACGTCGGTATGGTGGGCAGACTGTCCGGAAGGCGGCTCTTTGCTCATGGTCTGATGCGTTGGCGTCTGGGGTTGATCGGATCGAAATCAATTGTAGGTGTCGCTGCTGCCAGTACCCAGCCGCGCCCGGCGCGACAATGAATCCATGCAACTGAATTCCTATCTCAAGGTCTCGATCGGCGTGGCGCTGGTCACCATTGCGCTGAAGACCGCCGCCTGGTGGTGGACCGGTTCAGTCAGCCTGCTGTCGGACGCGATGGAGTCGCTGGTCAACCTGGCCGGCGCGATGTTCGCGCTGGCCATGGTCACCGTGGCGGCCCGGCCGCCTGACGAGGACCACCCTTACGGGCACCACAAGGCCGAATACTTCTCCAGCGGTTTCGAAGGGCTGCTGATCTTCATCGCCGCGGTGGCCATCATCTGGGCCGCGGTGCAGCGCTTCTTCGAGCCGCAGCCGGTAGAGGACCTGGGCATAGGCATGGCGCTGTCCATCGTCAGCTCGGCGCTCAACGGCGGCTTGGCCTGGGCGATGCTGAAGAAGGCGCGCCAGCATCGCTCGCTGGCGCTGGAGGCCGATGCGCGCCACCTGTTCACCGATGTCTGGACCTCGGTGGGCGTGGTCGGCGGCCTGATCGGCGTGATGCTCACCGGCTGGCTGTGGCTGGACCCACTGCTGGCCATCCTGGTGGCGCTGAACATCCTGCGCGAGGGCTACCACCTCATGCACGCCTCCACGCAGGGCCTGATGGACCAGGCGCTGGACGAGGAATCGCAGGCGGCGATCAAGAAGGTGCTGGACGACTTCACGCACCAGACCATCCGCTTCGACCATGTGGCCACACGCCTGGCCGGCCAGCGCCGCTATGTGGACCTGCACATGCACATGCCGCCCGGCTGGACGCTGGGCCGCGCGGCCGCGTTGAGAACCTCGGTGGAGCAGGCGCTGATGAGCGCGGTGCCGGGCCTGCGGGCAAGCATCCAGCTGCTGCCGATGGACGTCGAGGCCCACTTCGACGACCCGAAAGATCTGCTATGACTCCCCCCCTACGCGCTGCGCGCGCCCCCTCGAGGGGGCGAAGCCGACTGCCCGGCAGAGCCGGATCAGCGGCTCCTGCTCGATCGGCCCCGAGGTGTGCAGGGGGCGGCGAATGATTGCGCTGCTTCAGCGGGTGCGCGAGGCGCGCGTCGAGGTGGCGGGGCGCATCACCGGGCAGATCGGACCGGGGCTGCTGCTGCTGGTCTGCGCCGAGCCGGGCGACGGCGAGGCACAGGCCGACAAGCTGCTGACCAAGCTGCTCAAGCTGCGCATCTTCAGCGACGAGGCCGGCAAGATGAACCGCAGCGTGCAGGACACCGGCGGCGGCCTCTTGATCGTCTCGCAGTTCACGCTGGCGGCCGACACCTCGGGCGGCAATCGGCCCAGCTTCAGCGGCGCTGCGCCGGCCGAGCAAGGCCGCAGGCTCTATGACTACCTGCTGACGCGCGCCCGCAGCCTGCACGCGCAAGTGGCTTGCGGTGAGTTTGGTGCCGACATGCAGGTCCACCTGATCAACGACGGCCCAGTGACCATTCCCATCCGCATCGAGTGAAGCGAAAGGAGCCCCCGATGAGCACGATGATCCGCTACGCCACGCTGGGCAGCAAGGACCGACTGCGCGCCAAGGCCTTCTATGACCAGGTGCTGGCGCCGCTGGGGCTCAAGGCCCAGCATGTCGATGACAGCTTTGTGGGCTATGGGCCGGCCAGCGGCGACGGCCCGTCCCAGCTCTACCTCTGCAAACCCTTCAATGGCGAGCCGGCCAGCGCCGGCAACGGCACGATGCTGGCGCTGAATGCGCCCACGCGGGCTGCGGTGGTCGCTGCGCATACTGCGGCTTTGGCCGCCGGCGGCCAGGACGAAGGCGCGCCGGGTCTGCGCGACTATGCGCCCAATTTCTACGCCGCCTACTTCCGCGACCTCGATGGCAACAAGCTGGCCCTGGTCTGCACGACACCGGAGTGAGTCATGCGTGAACAAGCCCTGAATCCGCAGATCACGAGGATCGACAGCACCGAGGGTCTGGCACCGGCGCTCGATCAGCCTCGCGCGGAGCGCCGCGTGCAGGGCGCGCCCTGGCGCAAGACCTGGCTGCTGCACGACGCGGCACCGATGAGCGCCGGTGTGTGGGAATGCGAGGTGGGCCGCTGGCGCATCGTCTTTCCGGCCAACGAGCAGGAGTACTTCTTCGTGATCTCCGGCTTGGCGCGGCTGCATGGCGCCGATGGTGCAGTGACCGATATCGGCCCCGGCCAGGGCTGCGTGATTCCACCCGGCTTCGAGGGTGAGTTCGAGGTCGTCGAGCCGGTGCGCAAGCACTTCGTGGTGGTGGAGACCTGAGCACAAAAGCGACAAGACCCGCCGAAGCAGGTCTCATCCATCGGCGGGCTGCATCGTCAGAGCAGCCCGCTTCGTTCAGACAGTCACGCGATCAATCCGCATACTGCCCCGCCGCTTTGATGACGGGGCCCCACTTGTTGATCTCGGCATCGACCCACTTCTTGTGCTCGGCCGGGTTGACGCGCGCGTCCGTCACCACCACGGCACCCAGTGCCTCCTGGCGCTTGATGAACTCGGGGTCCTTCAGCGCGGTCTTCAGCGCGGCATTGACCTTGTCCAGCACTGCCTTGGGCGTGCCCTTGGGCGCGTACATGCCGTGCCAGATGCTGACGTTGAAGCCCTTCAGGCCCGATTCGTCCAGCGTCGGCAGCTTGGCGAGCGCCGGTGTCGAAAGGCGCTTGGACGTGGTCACCGCATAGGCCTTGACCTTGCCGGACTCGATCTGGCCGGTGGTGTTGGTGGTCTGGTCGCACATCAGGTCCACCTGACCGCCGAGCAGATCGTTCATCGCCGGCGCCGTGCCCTTGTACGGCACGGTCGTCATGTCCACCTTCAGCGAGGACTGGAACAGCAGGCCGCACAGGTGCGAAGCCGCGCCCAGGCCCGCATTGGCGAGGTTGATCTTGCCCTTGTTGGCGTCGATCCACTTCAGCAGCTCGGCATAGTTGTTCGCCGGCAGGCTGGGGCGACCGATCAGCGTCATCGGCACCTCGTTGATCATGCCCAGGTACTCGAAGTCGTCCAGGGTCTTGTACTGCAGGTTGCGATACAGACCCGGCGAAGTCGCCATGCCGATGTGGTGCAGCAACAGCGTGTAGCCGTCCGGTGCGGCCTTGGCCACCTTGGTGGCGCCCAGCGTGCCGCCGGCGCCGCCAACGTTTTCGATCACCAGCGTGCCGCCCAGCGGCTTGCGCAGCGCTTCGGCCAGATCGCGCGCCACCTTGTCGGTCGGCCCGCCGGCGGCGAACGGCACGACGATGGTGACCGGCTTTTCCGGGTACTCGGCCAGTGCCGGTCCGGCGATCAGCGCGGCCAGTCCGGCCAGCAAGGTCTTCATGGTCTTCGGGCTCATCGACGTGCTCCTTTGTGTTTTGTCGGTTTGGTGTCAGCAACAACGCTGCAGTGCGATGCTAGGTGTGCACTATGCCCGCAGCGTATCGGGAATTACGTAAGGCGGGGCTTTCCTGGGGGTCCTCTGTCACCGAAGTAACAGTGGCCGCCGCCGGCCCCGGCCAAGATTCGCGCGGACGGATCAAACACCACAACACGAGGAGACAGGCAAGATGTTGGGATTGCTGAAGATGATGACCGGCTCGGTGGGGCGCCGCCTGAGCCTGGGCTTTGGTCTGCTGCTGGGGCTGATGCTGTTGATGGCCCTGCTTGGCGGCCTGCAGCTCGCCAAGCTGAGCACGCGCATGCAGGCGGTGGTCGAGGTGAACAATGCCAAGACCGCGCTGGGCAATGCTTTGCTGCATCGCATCAACGCCATGGGCCTGCACGCGCGCAGCCTGACGCTGCTGACTGAGCCCAAGGAGATCGAGTCAGAGCTCAAGCAACTGCAGGCTGCCGTCAGCGATTACCAGCGCGAGCAGCAAGCGCTGGCGGCAGCGGTGGGCGATGCAGCACCGGCGGACGAACGCAAGCTGCTGGCCGAGATCCAGGCTGCCGCCCAACAAGCCCTGCCCCTGGTGCAGAAGGCCGCCAAGGAGGGTGCCGAGGGCCAGAACATCGACGCCACGATGACACTCAACGGCGCGGTCAAGCCTGCCGAGTCCGTCTGGCGCGGCAAGGTGCAGGCCTTCGTCAGCGCGCAGGACCAGGCCAGCCTGGCCGCAGCCGAGGGCATCAAGGCCTCGAGTCAGCGCGCACTGTGGCTGATCGGTCTGATCAGCGCCGCCGCCGTGCTCATCGGCACGCTGCTGGCGCGGCGCATCCGCATCGGCATCACCCGCCCGGTCGACCGCGCCATCGTCGTGGCCGAGCGCATCGCCGCCGGCGATCTGAGTTCGTCCTTCGTGCCCGAGAGCGAGGACGAGCTGGGCCGACTGCTTTCCAGCCTGGCGGCGATGCAGGACAAGCTGCGCGGCCTGGTCGGCGAGATCCGCAGCTCCGCCGACTCGATACAGACCGCCAGTACCGAGGTTGCCTCCGGCAACCAGGACCTGTCGATGCGCACCGAGCAGGCGGCCAGCAATCTGCAGCAGACCGCCTCGTCGATGGAGCAGCTCACCAGTGGCGTCAATGCCTCCGCCGATGCGGCAGCGCAGGCCAATCAGCTGGCCAGTTCTGCCGCATCCGTGGCGGCGCGCGGCGGCGAGGTGGTGGGCCAGGTGGTCGCCACGATGAGCGAGATCAAGAGCAGCTCGGCGCGCATCGGCGACATCATCGGCGTGATCGACGGCATCGCCTTCCAGACCAATATCCTCGCGCTGAACGCGGCCGTCGAGGCCGCGCGCGCCGGCGAGCAGGGACGCGGCTTCGCGGTCGTCGCCTCCGAGGTGCGCTCGCTGGCCGGGCGCAGCGCCGAGGCCGCCAAGGAGATCAAGCAGCTGGTGGGCCGCAGCGTCGCCACCGTGGAGAGCGGATCGCACCTGGTCGACGAAGCCGGCAGCACGATGCAGGAGATCGTCGCCAGCGTGAAGCGCGTGGCCGACATCATTGCCGAGGTCTCGGCCGGCGCCCGCGAGCAAGGCTCGGGCATTGCGCAGATCAACCAGGCGGTGAATCAGCTCGACCAGATGACGCAGCAGAACGCCGCGCTGGTGGAAGAATCCACCGCCGCCGCCGAGCAGCTGCGCGAGCAGGCGCTGCGCCTAAGCGGACTGGTCGCCGCCTTCACGCTGGATCGCAGCCAGCGTTGAACCCGAACCGCAGGCCGAAGGCCGAGGACTTCCTTAGCGAGCCGTCGTCAGGCTAGGCGGCTGGAGCACAGGGACCGGAACGTACTTCCTGTACGTGAGGATCCCGAGCATCCAGCCAACGACGCATGGCGGCGGCGCAGCAGGGAAGCCATCTCAGTCGAATTTGCGCAGGTCTTCGACAACGCGCCCATCATTGGGCAAGCTGCCCGGCGCCAGCAGTACGACCTCGCCGCGCAGCTTGGTCACGTCGCGGATCGCACCGGCCACCCGGTCGACCAGGCCCTCGGGCGGTGCGCTGACTTCCAGCTTGAGCGTCATGCGATCGTTGGCCATCTCGCCCTCGACCACCAGGCGGGCACGCTGGATCTCGGGGAAGCGCTTGGCGATCTCGGCGACCTGCTTGGCGTGGACGAACATGCCGCGCACCTTGGCACTCTGGTCGGCACGGCCCATCCAGCCCTTGATGCGGCCATTCGTGCGGCCGCTCGGGCAGGTGCCGGGCATGAAGGCCGAGAGGTCGCCGGTGCCGAAGCGGATCAGCGGATAGTCGGGGTTCAGCGTGGTGACGACCAGCTCGCCGACCTCGCCTGCCGCAACCGGCTCGCCGCTGCCGGGGCGCACGATCTCCACGATCACGCTCTCATCGATCACCAGACCCTCGCGGGCCGGGGTCTCGTAGGCGATCAGGCCGACATCGGCGGTGGCGTAGGCCTGGTAGCCGGTAATGCCGCGTTCGATCAGCCAGTCACGCAGCGCCGGCGGGAAAGCCTCGCCGCTGACCAGCGCCTTCTTGATCGACAGCGCCTGCCCCGCTTCGCCGGCCTTGTCGACCAGGATCTTCAGGAAGCTGGGCGTGCCGGCGTAGCCGCCGGGACGCAGCTCGGCGATGGCCTGCAGCTGCAGCTCGGTATTGCCCACGCCGCCGGGGAAGACGGTGCAACCGATCGCATGCGCGCCGGTCTCCATCATCGAGCCGGCCGGTGTCAGGTGGTAGGAGAAGCTGTTGTGGATCAGCTCGCCGGTACGGAAGCCGGCGGCATGCATCGCGCGAGCGATGCGCCAGTAGTCCGGCGCACGGCCCTCGGGTTCGTAGATCGTGCCCGGCGACTGGAAGACCCGGCGCGCCGCACCCCAGCCGATCGCCGAGAAGCCGCCGAAGGGACTGCTGGCGCGCAGTGCCTGCTGGCGCTCGAGCAGCTCGCTCTTGCGCGTCACCGGCAGCTGCGCCAGCGCTGCGCGCGAGTTGATGCCCTGGGCATCGACGCCGGCCAGCAGCTCGGCGAATGCTGGCGCATGGCGCTGCGCGTGGGCAATCTGCCCCGGCAGGGCCTGCATCAGCGCACGCTCGCGCTCGGCCGGGTCCCGGGTCTCCAGGGCGTCGTAGAAAGCAGCGCTCATGTCATCAGTCTTCCGTCGTCCAGCGCACCAGGCGCTTCTTGATCTCGTCCTGCAGGCGGCGCACATCGGCGCTGCTCTTGCAGGTCCAGCTGTCCCATTCAGGCCGCTGTGCCGGGCGCTTGGCGAGCCTGGCGTTCAGCTGCCCGCCGTCCACCGCCAGCTCCAGCACATCCAGCCCTTTCAGCATGAAGCTGCGGCCGCCATCACGCTCGGCCAGCTGCCGCAAGTCCCGCAGATCGCGCTTGAGCCTGAGCAGCGCCTCGTCCGGCTTGAAGGCCGGCAAGGCAAAGAAGTCGTTGTCGTTACTCATCGCTGGGCATTCGCATATCCTGTCTTACCGAGCAGGCACCGCAGATCCGGCTCTGCCGGGCTGCCGGTGTCGCCCCCTTGAGGGGGCGCGCGCAGCGCGTAGGGGGTGGGTCAAGCCAACCAGCGCTTGCGCCGCTTGTAGCTCTTCACGTCCTTGAAGCTCTTGCGGTCGCCGCCGCCCATGCCGAGGTAGAACTCCTTGACGTCCTCGTTCTCGCGCAGGGCCTTGGCCTCGCCGTCCATCACCACGCGACCGTTCTCGAGGATGTAGCCATAGTCGGCATAGCGCAGTGCCATATTGGTGTTCTGCTCGGCCAGCAGGAAGGTCGTGCCTTCCTTGGCATTCAGGTCCTTGACGATCTCGAACACCTCTTCGACGATCTGCGGCGCCAGGCCCATCGAAGGCTCGTCCAGCAGCACCATCTTCGGATTGGCCATCAGCGCGCGGCCGATCGCGCACATCTGCTGTTCGCCGCCCGAGGTGTAGGCCGCCTGCGACGTGCGGCGAGTCTTCAGCCGCGGGAAGTACGCATAGACCTTCTCCAGCGTCTCGGCCACTGCGGCCTTGCCGTCCTTGCGGGTGTAGGCGCCGGTCATCAGGTTGTCCTCGATGCTCAGGTGGGCGAAGCAGTGCCTGCCCTCCATCACCTGGATCACTCCGCGGTCCACCATCTGCGCCGGCGACAGGTTCTCGATGCGCTCGCCTCGCAGCTCGATCGAGCCCTTGGTGACCTCGCCGCGCTCGCCCGCGAGCAGGTTGGACACCGCGCGCAGCGTCGTGGTCTTGCCGGCGCCATTGCCGCCCAGCAGCGCGACGATGCCGCCCTCCTTGACCTGCAGCGACACACCCTTGAGCACCAGGATCACATGGTTGTAGATGACCTCGATGCCGTTGACGTTCAGCAGGATGTTGTTGGCATTGCTCATAGTTACCTCTTGGCTCTTCAAAGCACCGCGCGCGGTGCTTTGAAGAAGGGCCTGCAGGAAGTCCCCCTCCCCTCGCGGGAGGGGACAGGGGAGAGGTTGCGACCACCCCGCCCTCTCGGAGGGCGGGGATGGGGTGGGGAGCCGTCGGAACCAGGCGCAGCCCGTCCTGATCGGCTCCAGCCGGTCAGGACTGGCAGTCAGCCGGCGCGCGACGGCTGATCTTCTTCTCGGCGGCGTACTTCTCGGCAGAGGCCTTGACCATCGGCTTGATGATCTGCTCGTCGGCCTGCAGCCAGTCGGAGGCCCAGACGAACTTGCTGCCGTCCCAGGTGTGCACGCGGGCCCAGTTGGCGCCGAGGTGGTCGGCGCAGCTGGTGGAGACCGGACGCATCACGCCCTTGAAGCCCAGCGCATCGAGCTTGGCCTGCGTCAGGTTCAGGTTCTCATAGCCCCAGCGCGCCTGCTCGCCGGTCATGACCTTGCCCTTGCCGAAGCGCTCCTGCGCTGCGCGCACGCCTTCGGTGGCCAGCATCGCGCCGACGACGCCGCGCATGTACAGCACGCTGCCGACGTCTTCCTTGGGACCAGCGCCCTCGCCCTTGGCATAGACCTTGTCGAGGATGTCCTTGACCACCTGAGAGCCCGGCTCCGCGCCGTGCTGCATCATCACCGCGCTGTAGCCCTTGGCCGCCGCACCGATGTCCTTCAGGTCAGGCTCGGCGCCCGACCACCAGGTGCCGAACATCTTCTCGCGCGGATAGCCGGTGGCCACGGCTTCCTTGATGGCCGTCGGCGTCATCACGCCCCAGGTCTGCATCACGACGAAGTCGGGGCGCTGCTGGCGCACCTGCAGCCAGATGGCCTTCTGCTCGACGCCGGGCGCCGGCACCGGCAGCAGCAGCAGCTCGAAGCCGTGCATCTTGGAGCGCTCCTGCACGATGGGCAGCAGTTCCTTGCCGAAGGCGCTGTCGTGATAGACGACGGCGATCTTCTTGCCCTTGAGCTTGTCCCAGCCGCCTTCCTTCTTCGCGATGTGCTGCAGCACCACGTCGCCGGCCACCCAGTAGTGACCGATCAGCGGGAAGTTCCACTTGAAGATGCCGCCATCAGCGGTGTCGCTGCGACCATAGCCCGAGGTGATCAGCGGGATCTTGTCGGCCGGCACCTTGTCGGTCAGCGCGAAGGTGATGCCGGTGGACAAGGGCTGGAACACCGTGGCGCCGCCGTGCTTGCCCTTCAGGCGCTCGTAGCACTCCACGCCGCGGTCGGTCGCATAGGCGGTTTCGCACTCTTCGACCAGCGTCTTGACGCCGTTGATGCCGCCGCGCGCATTGACCAGCTTCATGTAGTCGTTGTGGCCGTTGGCCCAGGGCGTGGCGTTCGGCGCCACCGGGCCGGTGCGGCCGGACAGCACCGGGAAGAACTGCACCTTGTCCTGTGCGGCTGCCGGCATGGCCACCAGCGAGGCCAGTCCGGCTGCGGCCACCGAGGCCGCCATCGCGAGCTGCTTGAGTTTCATGCTTGTCTCCTAGGAATGTGCACTCTGCGGTGCGGGGTTGAAGTGGGTTGCGAGGGGAACGGCTTCAGTGCGGGAAGGGCCACAGGCGCAGCTTTTCCTTGCCGATGGACCACAGTCGTGCCAGGCCATGCGGCTCGACGATCAGGAAGAACACGATCAGGCCGCCGAAGATCATCAGCTCGGTGTGCGCGATCAGCGCGGTGCCGATGCTCACGCCGATCATGTCGCCCAGCATAGGCAGCAGCCGGTTCAGGATGATGGGCAGCACGACGATGAAAGCCGCGCCGAAGAAGCTGCCCATGATGGAGCCCAGGCCGCCGATGATGACCATGAACAGCAGCTGGAAGCTGCGGTCGATCGAGAAGGCGGCCGGCTCCCACGAGCCCAGGTGCACGAAGCCCCACAGCGCGCCGGCCACGCCGACGATGAAGCTGCTCACCGCGAACGCGGTCAGCTTGGCGTAGACCGGGCGGATGCCGATCACGGCAGCGGCCACGTCCATGTCGCGCATCGCCATCCACTCGCGGCCGATGTGGCTGCGCACCAGGTTCTTGGCCAGCCAGGCGAACACCACGACGAAGCCCAGGCAGAACAGGTACTTGGCCACCGGGCTCTCGATCGGGTAGCCGGCAATCTGCAGGTCCGCGACGCTGACCGTGCCCGAGGTCGAGTAGTTGGTGAACCACTGCACGCGCAGGAAGGCCCAGTCGACGAAGAACTGCGCCGCCAGCGTGGCCACCGCCAGATACAGGCCCTTGATGCGCAGCGAGGGGATGCCGAAGAAGATGCCCACCACCGTCGCGCACAGGCCGCCCAGCAGGATGGCGGCGATCACCGGCATGCCTTCCACGCGGATCAGGAAGTTGTAGGCCGCATAGGCGCCCACCGCCATGAAGGCGCCGGTGCCCAGCGAGATCTGGCCGCAATAGCCGACCAGGATGTTCAGGCCCAGCGCGGCCAGCGACAGGATCAAGAAGGGGATCAGGATGGCGCGGAAGGCGTACTCGTCGGCCAGCAGCGGCACGCCGACCACCGCGAAGACCAGCAGCAGCGCAATGCCGAGGCGGTCCTGCACGATGGGGAAGATCTGCTGGTCAGCGGAGTAAGAGGTCTTGAACTGACCGTTTTCTCTGTAAAGCATGACTTGTCTCTTTTCGACTGATCTTTTGGTTTCGACCCGCTTCGCTTAACTTCGCTGCGCGAAGTCAGTCTTCACCGGAAGACCATTGCCCGCGTCATACGCGGTCAATGATCTTCTCGCCGAACAGGCCCTGCGGGCGGACCAGCAGCACGAACAGCACCAGCACATAGCCGAACCAGATCTCGATGCCGCCACCCAGCATCGGACCGATATAGACCTCGGAGAGCTTTTCGCCGACACCGATCACCAGGCCGCCGATGATGGCGCCGGGCACCGAGGTCAGACCGCCCAGGATCACCACCGGCAGCGCCTTCAGCGCCACCAGCGACAGCGAGAACTGCACGCCCAGCTTGGAGCCCCAGATCACGCCGGCCACCAGCGCGACGAAGCCGGCCACCGACCAGACGATCACCCAGATGCGGTTCAGCGGAATGCCGATCGACTGCGCGGCCTGGTGATCGTCGGCCACCGCACGCAGCGCACGCCCGGTGGCGGTGTACTGGAAGAAGGCCGACAGACCCGCCACCAGTGCCGCAGCGATGCCGGCAGCGTAGAGGTCTTCCTTGTTGACCAGCAGCCCGCCCTGGAACACCGTGTCCAGCAGGAACAGCGGGTCCTTGGGCAGGCCCACGTCGATCTTGTAGATCTCGCTGCCGAACAGGGTCTGGCCGAAGCCGTCGAGGAAGTAGGTGATGCCCAGCGTGGCCATCAGCAGCGTGATGCCTTCCTGGTTCACCAGCTTACCGAGCACCAAGCGTTCGATGGCCCAGGCCACCGCCACCATCACCGCCATGGCGGCGACGAAGGCCAGCAGATTGGCCAGCAGCTTGCTATCGAAGCCCAACAGCGCCGGGAACCATTCGGCAAAGCGCGCCATCGCCAGCGCCGCGAACAGCACCATTGCGCCCTGCGCGAAATTGAACACGCCCGAGGCCTTGAAGATCAGCACGAAGCCCAGCGCGACCAGCGAATACAGCATGCCCGTCATCAGGCCGCCGATCAGTGTCTCAAGAAAGAATCCCATCGCGCTGACCTCAGTGAGATGTGCCCAGATAGGCGTTGATCACGTCGGGGTTGCTGCGCACCTCGTCGGGCGCGCCGTCACCGATCTTCTTGCCGTAGTCGAGCACGACGACGCGGTCGGAGATGTCCATCACCACGCCCATGTCGTGCTCGATCAGCACGATGGTGGTGCCGAACTCGTCGTTGACGTCCAGGATGAAGCGGCACATGTCCTGCTTTTCCTCGACGTTCATGCCGGCCATCGGCTCGTCCAGCAGCAGCACCTGCGGCTCCATCGCCAGCGCGCGGCCCAGGTCCACGCGCTTTTGCAGGCCGTAAGGCAGGCGCCCCACCGGCGTCTTGCGCCAGGCCTGGATCTCGAGGAAGTCGATGATGCGCTCGACGAAGGCGCGGTTCTCGCACTCCTCGCGCTCGGCCGCGCCCCAGCGGATGGCCTGCTGGAAGATGTTGGTCTTCATCTTCAGGTTGCGGCCGGTCATGATGTTGTCGATCACGCTCATGCCCTTGAACAGCGCCAGGTTCTGGAAGGTGCGCGCGACACCCATCTCGGCGACCTGGCGCGAGTTCATGTGGCTGAAGGTCTGGCCGCGGAAGGTGATCTTGCCTTCCTGCGGCGTGTAGACGCCGTTGATGCAGTTCAGCATCGAGCTCTTGCCGGCGCCGTTCGGTCCGATGATGGCGCGGATCTCGTGCTCACGGACGTTGAAGCTGATGTCGGTCAGCGCCTTCACGCCGCCGAAACGCAGGCTGATGTTCTGGACGTCGAGGATGACGTCGCCAATCTTCTTCTCGGCCATGATCAACGCTCGCAGGGCCGCCCCAAGGGCGTTGAGCGCCCCCTCGGGGGGCAGGGAAGCGGCAAAGCCGCGACTGTGGGGGTGAACATCTAGGCTGCCCTCTTCACTGCAGGGAAGGTCTTCACGTCGACGATCTTCAGATCCGCCGACACCTTGCCGGTGCGGCCGTCTTCGAACTTCACGGCCGTCTCGATGAACTGCGAGCTCTTGCCGCCGTACAGCGCGTCGATCAGCACCGCGTACTTCTCGGCGATGGCGCCGCGCCTGACCTTGCGGGTGCGCGTGAGCTCACCATCGTCGGCGTCCAGTTCCTTGTGCAGCACCAGGAAGCGGGTGATCTGGCTGCCAGCCAGCAGCTCGTCCTGCGCGAGGTCGGCGTTGACCTTCTCCACGCAATCGCGGATCAGCTCGTAGACCTCGGGCTTCTGCGCCAGGTCGGTGTAGCCGGCATAGGGCAGGTTGCGGCGCTCGGCCCAGTTACCCACCGCCTCGAAGTCGATGTTGATGAAGGCGCAGACCTTCTCGCGCTTGTCGCCGAAGGCCACCGCCTCCTTGATGTGCGGGAAGAACTTGAGCTTGTTCTCCACATACTTGGGCGCGAACATCGCGCCGTCGTTGGGCCCGCCCATCAGGCGGCCGACATCCTTGGCGCGATCGATGATCTTCAGGTGGCCATGCGCGTCGATGAAGCCCGCGTCGCCGGTGTGGTACCAGCCCTCGGGCGTCAGCACCTCGGCGGTGGCCGCCTCGTTCTTGTAGTAGCCCTTGAGCAGCCCGGGCGACTTGACCAGGATCTCGCCGCTGTCGGCCAGCTTGATCTCCACGCCCTCGATGGGCACGCCCACCGTATCGGCGCGCGCTTCATGGTCGGGCTGCAGGCAGACGAACACCGCCGTCTCGGTGGAGCCGTAGAGCTGCTTCAGGTTGATGCCGATCGAGCGGTAGAAGGTGAACAGGTCCGGCCCGATCGCCTCGCCTGCCGTGTAGGCCACGCGCACCCGCGACAGGCCCAGCGTGTTGCGCAGCGGGCCGTAGATGAAGAAGTTGCCGAGCGCGTACTTCAGCTTGTCCAGCGCACCCACAGGCTTGCCATCCATCAGGTCCGGACCGACGCGACGCGCCAGCGCCATGCATTGCCCGAACAGCCAGCGCTTGATCGCACCGGCGTCCTCCATACGGATGGTCACACTGGTGAGCAGCCCCTCGAACACCCGCGGCGGCGCGAAGTAATAGGTCGGGCCGATCTCCTTCAGGTCGATGGAGACCGTGCTGGCCGACTCAGGGCAGTTCACCACATAGCCGCAGACCAGCCACTGCGCGTAGCTGAAGATGTTCTGCCCGATCCAGGCCGGCGGCAGGTAGGCCAGCACCTCCTCGGCGCTGCTCAGCTTGTCGAAGCGCGCGCCTGCGGCGGCGCGGTCGATCAGCGTCGCATGCGTGTGCACCACGCCCTTCGGATTGCCTGTCGTGCCCGAGGTGAAGAACATCGCCGCGACATCGTCAGCCTCACCGGCGGCAATCTGCGCGTCGTAGAAGCTCGGATGCTGGCGCGCATGCTGCTGCCCCGCCTCGCGAAGCGCGTCCAGCGAGGCCAGACCCGGCTCGCTGTAGTTGCGCAGGCCGCGCGAGTCGTCGTACCAGATGCAGGACAGCTGCGGGCACTGCTCGCGGATCTCCAGCATCTTGTCGACCTGCTCCTGGTCCTCCACCACCGCGAACGCCACCTCGGCGTTGTTGATCGGGAAGACGAACTCGGCTGCCACCGCGTCCTGGTACAGCGGGATGGGAATGGCACCCAGCGACTGCGCCGCCAGCATGCAGGCGTTCAGCCGCGGACGGTTCTCGCCCACCACCACGATGTGCTGGCCGCGTTGCAGGCCGGCTGCCGCCAGGCCATGCGCCAAGTCACGCACCAGCGCCGCGAGCTGGGACCAGCTCAGCGTCTGCCAGATGCCGTACTCCTTCTCGCGCAGCGCCGGCGCGTCAGGGCGCTGCGCCGCATGCTCGATCAAGAGCCTGGGAAATGTCTTGCCCACCGTTGTCTCCTGTAGCTTGGCCGGCCCTGCTGCGCAGGCCGGTACACCGCTCGTCTTTGCTAGTTGGCGATGCAATCCTAGGCCTGACTTTGACGCCATGTTGTCATTGCAACGACATTCCTAGGGTCTCCACGGGGGCAGGATTTCCCGTAGAAGATTGCACCCCTCGTGTAAGCCTGCCGTCATCAAGGCGCCCGGAGACTGGCGTATGGACGAGACAAGCATGCAAGAGACCGAGCCGTCGGCACAGACGGCCCACCCACCGCTACGGCAGCGCGCACGCGCGCCGACGCGCGCCGAGCTCGACGCCATCCCCTGGCTGAAGATGCTGGACCCGATTCAGCGCCGCCACGCCGAGAGCGAGCTTCAGGTGGCCGATGCCGAGGTGGGCGAGCGGGTCTGCCGCATCGGCAAGCCGGCCAACTTCTGGTTCGGCGTGATCGACGGCCTGCTGAAGATGAGCAACGACGATTCCTCAGGCCCGCAGATCACCTTCACCGGCGTGCCGCCCGGCGGCTGGTTCGGCGAAGGCACGCTGCTCAAGCGCGAGGTCTACCGCTACAACATCCAGGCGCTGCGCAAGAGCGTCGTCGCCGGGTTGCCGCTGGAGACCTTCCACGAGCTGCTGGAGACCAGCATCGGCTTCAACCGCTTCGTGCTTAACCAGCTGAATGAGCGTCTCGGCCAGTTCATCGCCGCGCGCGAGACCGACCGCATCTCCGACCCCGACCTCAAGGTGGCGCGCAACCTGGCCGCCCTCTTCCATCCGCAGCTCTACCCCGGCGTGGGCACGCTGCTGCGCATCACCCAGCAGGAGCTGGCCTATCTGGTCGGCCTGTCACGCCAGCGCGTCAACCAGGCCCTGCACCGCCTGCAGGACCTGCAGCTGATCGCGATCGAATACGGCGGGCTGAGGGTGCTGGATCTGCAGGGGCTGAGGCGGTTTCCGGCGCTGGGCTGAAACAGAGCGCTGCGCGCCCTCAACCCACCCGCCCCCGCACGAACTCCCGCAGCTCCTTCGCCATGCGCAGCAGCGAAGGCTGGTGGATGTACATCATGTGCCCGGCCTCGAAGTAGCTGACCTGGATGCGCGCGTATTGCGCCGGGCGCAGGCCCAGGTGTGCCAGCGTGTAGTCGCCCGCGGCATGCGGCGTGGCCAGGTCGTAGTAGCCGCTGGCCACGTAGACGCGCATCGCAGGGTTGGCCTGCATGGCCTTGCGCAGGCTGTCGCCGACGTTGACGTAGCGGTTCTCGAAATCCTTCCAGGCCCAGGTCTTCCATAGCGGCGCCATCACCAAATAGGCCTGATCGCTCTCGTAGCCCAGCTTCTCGCGCAGCAGCCGGTTGATGCCCACCGCATAGGCGCCGGCGAGGTTGTTCATGCTGGCGTCTTCCTCGGGCTGCTCGCCGGCGTCGTCGCGGTCCTGGCCGACGAAGCGGCTGTCCAGCCGCCCCACCGTCTGGCCGCGCTGGCGCAGCAGCTCCTTGAAGAAGCGGAATTCGCTGGGCCGCAGGTCGCAGCGCAGCACATAGTCCACCGACAGGCCGCTGTGCAGCGCCACGCCTTCGGCGATGCGCTGCCGCTCGGCTTCGCTCAGGCGCGAGCCCTGCATCAGCGCGACCCAGTAGTCGCGGCTGGCGAAGTCCTCGGCCTCGCGCACCACCTGGGCCAGCGGCTTGGCCTGCTGCGCGGGCGACAGTGCCCGGTGGTACCAGGCGGTGGCGGCATAGGTGGGCAGGAAGAGCGGATAGGGCAGCTCGTTGCCGTGGTCGAAGGACAGCGTCTGGAAGTCCACCGCCATCGACACCAGCATCAGGCCGTTGAGCTGGATGTTGTGGCGCTCCTGCAGATGGCGCGACAGGCCGGCGCTGCGCGTGGTGCCGTAGCTCTCGCCGATCAGGTACTTGGGGCTGGCCCAGCGGTTCCAGCGCGTCAGGTACAGACGGATGAACTCGCCCACCGCGTCCAGATCGCGCTGGTAGTCGTGGAACTCGGCGATCTTCTCGCCGTGGGCCATGCGCGAGTGGCCGGTGCCCACCGGATCGATGAACACCAGGTCGGACTCGCTCAGCAGCGTGTGCGCGTTGTCCACCAGCGCATAGGGCGGCGCGCCGCAGTTGCCCATCTCGTCGCAGGGAATGCGCTGCGGGCCCAGCAGGCCCAGATGCAGCCAGACGCTGGACGAACCCGGTCCGCCGTTGAAGGCGAAGGTCAGCGGGCGTTCGCCCACGCCCGGGCCGTTCTTCAGCGTGTAGGCCACGAAGAACATGCAGGCGCGGTCCTTGTCGCCGCGGTGTTCGCCGTCCTTGCTGTGCGGCTCGCGCAGCAGCAGCGTGCCGCAGGTCGCGGTATAGGCCAGGCGCCTGCCGTCGGCGAGCGTCAGCTCGTGCTCGGTGACGACGATGCGCTCCACCAGCGCGGGCTTGCTGTCCTTGTCGTCGGTCTTGGCCTCTTCGCTCTTGCCTGCTGTGTCGCTGCTGCGGTGCTCGCTCATGCCTGTTGTCTCCTCATTCGCATGCCTGGTCGGGGATGTGCGGCGCCAGCCGACGCCCGCTCATGACGGGACGACAGCCGCGCGCCGCGGGGCCATTGTGCAGCGTGACGCAGCACGCCGCCGGCACGCCCGTTCAGGCGGCCGAGATCACCATCACCGGCCCGCCGTCGTCGATACGCACATGGCGCGAGAAGCGCAGCCCGCACTGGCGCAGCACGCCTTCGACCCGCTCGGCTGCGGGGCCGGCCCGTCCCAGCGCGGCGCGCGCCGATTCGCTCAGAAAGGACAGATACAGCGGCTGGCGCGGCAGCAGCGCCGCCAGGTGCGTGCACCAGGCTTCGCCGAAGCGCGAGCGCGCCTGCGCCGGGTCTCCGGCGTAGAAGTGCCGACCCAGTGCGCTCCAGAAGGGCGAGCGCCCTTGCTCGTCGCGCACGCCGGACAGCTCGACGACCAGCCGGTCGGCCGTCGCCGGCCGGTCGGCCGTCCAAAGCGCCACGGCATGCTGCACCAGCAGCCCCAGTGCGCGGCGCTGCGCGTCGGCATCGAGCTCGGGCGCGCAGGCGATGTCCAGCAGCTCGCTCTGCCCGGTGTGGTCGTTGCCCAGCAGCAGGGTCTGCTGCGCACTGAAGAGCTGCAGCTCGGCGGCGGCATGGACGATGCAGCCCAGGTGGAAGCTGTAGCGCGGCAGCTGCAGGCCCAGCTGCCAGCGCAGACGCAGGCAGGCCAGCGGCCGGTCGTCGGCAGCGTTGGCCAGCACCAGCGCCAGGTCGCCGGGCGCGGGCTCGGCCGCCACCGGCAGGCCCAGCGGGTTGATCCAGCCGGCCAGCAGCGCGGCATCGGCGGCCACCTGGGCGCGCAGCTGCGTCGTCAGCGCATCGGGCATGGTGTTCATGGCTGCTCTCCCCTGGCTGCAGCCGCGGCCGGGTCGGCACCGAGCGGCGCCACCATCAGCTGCTCGCCGACCGCCACGCCGAGACCCGCGGCCAGCCCGGCATCGAGCGCACCCCGCTCGGCGGCGCGCGGCAGCATCGCCAGGCCGGCGCGGAAGTCCGCCCGCCCGGCGTTGGCGACCACATGCCAGAGCTGGGTCGCCGCATCGGCCGCCGCGCCGGCCGCGAGCAGGAACGGCCGCCGCCGCCGCACGCTGTGCAGGCTGGCCAGCTCGGCCACCACGGTCGGGCCGCCGTCGAAGATGTTCACATAGGTATCGGCCTCGAAACCCTCGTCCAGCAGGATGGAGAACGGCAGCTCGCCGTCCGGATGCAGCTGGCCCAGCGCCCACTGCGCCGCCTCGTCGAGCAGCGGCACATAGATCGGCGCCTGCGGCATCAGGTCGGCGATGAAACGCTTGTTGCGCCCGCTGGCCGCGGCTTCGGCGCTGGGGTAGTCCATGCCGAAGAAGCGCCGGCCCACCGCCTCCCAGAAGGGGCAGTGGCCCTGCTCGTCGGCCACGCCGGGATGCTCGGAGGCGATGCGCCCGGAGAAGCGCTCGGCATGCTGCGCGATGAACAGCAGCCGCGCGCGCGACAGCAGCTGCGGCGCCAGCCCGTCGGCATAGGCCGGCTCGATGTAGAAGCCGGTCAGCAGGCTCACGCCGGTGAGGTCGTGGCACAGATGCAGCGTGTGGATGCGGTTGCGCGTGGCCAGCGGCGCGCTGAGCTGCACGATGTATTCGTTGCGGTAGGCGTAGAAGCGGTCCTGCAGGCCCGGATTGGCCTCGATGCCGCTGGTGCCGACGAGGGCGCCGTCGCGCGCCAGGTCTTGCAGCACGAAGAGATAGAGCTCCTCGCCGCTGGGCTCGTCCTCGCTGGCGAAGCTGCGCTGCGAGCGTTCGATGCGCGCCTGCAGCTGCGCGCGGTCCGGCGGCAGCGAGGAGATGCCGATCGCGCTGGCGCGCGCCAGGCGCTCCAGCGCCGCGAGGTCGCCCGGCTCGGCGGGCCGCAGCAGGAAACGTTCAGGGTTCATGGTCTGTTGTCTCCGTGCGCAGCGCGCCTGCACGCCTGGCGGCGGCATGGCGGCTGCGTTCCTCTCTGGGGGTCAGCCCGTAGCGGATCTTGTAGGCATTCGAGAAATGCGAGGCCGAGGCGAAGCCGCAGCTCAGGCCGATCTGCAGCACCGACTGGTTGGTCTGCCTCAGCAAGCGCCGCGCATGGTCCAGGCGCAGTGCCAGGTACCAGCGCGCCGGCAGCGCATCCAGATGCTGCTTGAACAGGCGCTCGAGCTGGCGCCTGGACACGCCCACCAGCGAGGCGATGTCCTCGCTGGACAAGGGCTCGGCCAGGTTCGCCTCCATCAGCGCCACCGCCTCGGCCAGCTTGGCCGAACTGCCCTGCACGCGCTGCGCCAGCGGCTGGCGCTGGCGCTCGTCGGCGCCGCGCAGCCGCTCCAGCCCGAGCAGGGCCTGCAGTTCCGGCGCGAGCCGCTCGCCATGGCGCTGCGCCAGCCAGGCGACGAACAGATCGGTGCTGGCCTGCTGTCCAGCGCAGCTCAGGCGCCGGCGATCGATCTCGTAGAGGTGCTGGGTCAGCAGCGCGCCATGCGCACTGCCACGGCCGCGCTCCTGCAGCACCGCCAGCTGCGGCCAGTCCAGCGTGGCGCGGTGCCCGTGCAGCAGGCCGGCCTCGGCCAGCCAGGCCGCGCCGGTGCCGATGCCGCCCAGCACCATCTGCCTGGCGGCACAGCTGCGCAGAAAGGGCAGCAGCCCCGGCGCGTGTTCCTCGGCATCGAGATAGGCATCGTCATCGCTGACGACGAAGAGCGCATCCAGCGGCTGCGCCGGGTCCAGCCGCATCAGCGGCGTGCACAGCAGGCTCGCACCGGCGCCACTGGCCACGCTGCCGTCCAGGCCCAGCAGCAGGCTGCTGTAGAAGCACTCGCCGTCCAGCAGCGAATTTGCCGCGCTCAGCGCCTCCAGCGCGCCGCTGAGCGATTGCAGCCCGAAGCCTGGCAGCAGCAGGAAGCCGTAGTGCTGCAGCGTGATGCTCATCGTGGCGGCGGGTCGCGAAGGATTGCAGGCGGCACAGCGGCCGCGCAGGGATGGGGCCGCACCATGTTATGCCAGCGGCCCGGCACTCAGGCCGACAGCAGCTTGCCGCTGCGCAGCGCCTGCTCGCCTGCGACCTTGCCCAGCCGCATGCCCGCGAAGACCAGGCGCTTGCTCTCGCGCGCGAAGAACAGCCCGTCCACCGGCGCGAGGATGGCGCTGCGCTGGCCGCTGAAGGGGTCGATCACCTCGGCCAGGCGGTCGCCGGCGCGCACCCGCGTGCCAGGCTCGCGCAGGAAGACGAGCACGCCGCCGTGCGGCGCCTCCAGCGGCATCGATCCGCCCAGCGGCAGCGCCAGGCAGTCCAGCGCCGGCAGCTGCAGCACCGGCCCGTCGATCACGCCGCGCTCGGCCAGGTAGTGCACGATGCCCGCCGCATCGCGCTCGGCCAGTTCATGGCGCACATCGGCCTCGCCGCGCAGCTCCACCGTGGCCGCCAGACAGGCCAGCGGCAGCGGGAAGCGCTCGCCGAAGCGCGCCGCCAGCTGCGCCCAGACCATCGAGCAGGCCTCGTCGAAGGGGTGGTCGCCCGAGGCATCGGCCAGCAGCGCCAGCTCGCAGCCCAGGCAGCGCGCCAGCAGCGCGGCCTCGGGCCATAGCGACTCGGCGGTGTAGAGATGCAGCATCGCCTCGCCGTCGCAGTGCAGGTCCAGCACGATGTCGGCGTCGACGGCCAGGCCCAGCAGCGTCTTGCGCAGATGCGCCAGGCTGTTCGCCACGGGCAGCTCGGCCACCGCCTCGCGCAGCGCCGCGCGCACCAGTTTCACGTTATGCGCCGCATCGGTGCGCAGCCGGCCCTCGACGCGCGCTGCCACCGTGGCGGCCAGGTCGGCATAGTGGCGGTTGAAGTTCTCGCCGCTGAGCTGCTCGAAGCGCCCCTGCATGCCGCGCAGCTGCCACTGCTGCAGGCCGATCGGGTTGGCCGCCGGCACCAGCACGATCTCGCCGCGGATGCGCCCGGCCTCCTCCAGCGCCTGCAACTGGTCCCGCAGGTGCTGGGCCACCAGCATGGCCGGCACCTCGTCGGCATGCAGCGAGGCCTGGATCATCGCCTTCGGGCCGCGGCCCGGCTCGCCGTAGTGCAGGCTCAGCAGCTGCTGCTGCGTGCCAGGCATATTGGGCAGCAGCGCATGGACTTGGGTTCTCATTGCTTTCCGCCCAGGCTCACTGGCCGCCGTCGCCGCGGTCGGTCGCCGCCGGCGCCTGCGTCGGGCTGGGCCAGGCGCTGTAGACCGGATGCGGCACGCGCACCGGCGTGATGTCCAGATAGAGGTTGATCACCGTGTAGTCCTCCGGCCCCCACTCGTCGGTGCTCCAGCCCACCGAGCCCGGTCCCTTGTAGAGGCGGAACAGGAAGCCCAGCTCGACCAGCCCGTCGCGCTGCTTGGGCTGCACCTCGAAGCTCAGGCCGCGCACCTCGGCCTGGTTGCTGTCGATCAGGTAGTTCATCGCGTTGGCGATGGTGTTGTCGCCCAGCATGTCCAGATGGAACAGCGGCTCCAGGTAGTAGGGCTTGAAGTCCGGCGCGCTGGGGTCGAGCTTCTGGCTGCGCAGCTTGACCGCCGACGGCGTGGTCACGCGCGTCTTCAGGTTGTAGCGGTCGCCGCGGTCCAGATAGGTCAGCTTGGCGTTGGTCAGGTTGAAGGCACCCAGCGTCATGTCGGTCTTCACCTCGTGCAGGTCCACCAGCATCGCGCCCTTGCCGCCTATCACCTCGACCTCGTCACCGCGGATCACCGCGGCCGAGTTCTCCTCCACGCCCAGGCCCAGCTTGTAGCCCTTGGCCATCATCAGCGGGATCATGCGGCCGATGCGGCCGCGCTTGAGGAAGTGCTGGTCCACGAACAGGTCGGGGCCGACGAAGCCCAGGCCGCGGTCCACCTGTTTGCCCTCGACCCACTTGCCCTTCATGATGCTGATCACGCTGGGCGCGTCGCGGAACATCACCGTGCTCATCACGGCCGCGCCGGCCGAGGTGCCGGCCACCACGCCGCCGCGACGGTAGACGTCCCAGATCGCCTCCAGCATCGGCGTGGCCTGGCCGCGAGGGAAGAGCACGTCGACGATGCGCTCCTGCGAGCCGCCGGTGAAGAACACGCCCTTGGCATTGCGCACCTTGGCGATCATCGCCGGGTCGCGCACGATCTTGTTCAGATCCACCCAGGAAAAGCGCGGCGCCACCGGCAGCGCTTCGGCCACCGCGCCGCGGCGCTGCAGTTGCTCGACCACTTGGCGCGCGCTGGTCTCGGGGTCTTCGGCGGCGGTGCCGAAGACGACGAAGCGCGAGCCCTTGCCACCGGCCAGCGCCACCAGGCGCGCCCAGACTTCCTCGTTGTCGGCCTTCAGCGCACCGCCGATCGGCACGGCATGGCCCTTGATCAGCGGCTCGGCGGGCGGGGCCGGGGCCGGGGCTGGCGCCGATGCAGGCGATGCCACAGGAGCGGGCGCCAGAGCCGGTGCCGGCGGCACCGCGGTCTTGCCGGCAGCGGCAGGCGCGGCGCGTACCGCGGCGGGCGCGACCACAGGCTGGGTGCGGGCACCGGCAGCGCCGGTCTGGGTGAGGCCGGGCAGCGGCGCGCACAGCAGGCCGGCGGCGAGCAGTTGCAGCAGCGCGTGGCGGGTGCGGGGCAGAAGGCGGGAAGAAGTCGGATCGGTCATAGGCATCACTGGAAATGCCGCGCACCAGTGGCGGCAGCGTGCATTCATGATGGCACCCGCACACGACGCCCGGGCACATGCCAGCCCGCCCACCGCGCATTTGCGGCAGTAAATGTCGCTTCCAGAAAAGCCGCAGCCGCCGGCAGCGCGTTGTGGGCGGTTGGCCGTTGCACGCCCGCGCCGCGGCGCTGTCCTTGAAGCGACAGGGAGTTGCGCCCTTGCGACGCCGCGTGCAAATACCCAGTGGCCGGCAGGGGCACAGCTTCCTAGACTCGACCAGACCTGTTCGCGGCCCCGCGACAGGCCTGCCCCACGAACACCGTCTTGCCCTACGGCACACCGCAGCGCATTTTCCCGCCCAGTCCAGGAGCCCCTCCCATGAGCCACCCCTCGCCCCGCCTTCCGCAGCCGCAGCACCTGCGCCTGCGAGCCACCGCCACCGCGGCCGCCCTGGCGCTGTTCGCCCTGCCCGCGCTGGCGCAGGACAACAGCGGCGCCAAGCTCGAGCGCGTGGAGATCACCGGCTCGGCGATCAAGCGCATCGAGGCCGAGACCGCATTGCCGGTGCAAGTGATCAGCCGCGAGGACATCACCAAGCAGGGCCTGACCACCGCGGCCGAGATCGTCGCGCGCATCAGCGCCAGCACCAACAACCTGACCGACGGCGGCAGCATCGGCTACGGCGGCTTCCGCGACCAGATGGGCTTCAACGGCGCCAATCTGCGCGGCATCGGCGTCTCGTCCACGCTGGTGCTGCTCAATGGCCGGCGCATGGCCAACTTCGCCTCGCCCGGCGACAGCTCGGGCGTGGACCTGAACAACATCCCCGCCGCGGCGATCGAGCGCGTGGAGGTGCTGCTCGACGGCGCTTCGGCCATCTACGGCAGCGACGCGATCGGCGGCGTGATCAACTTCATCACCCGCAAGGACTACCGCGGCATCGAGATCAATGCCGGCATCGGCGCCACGCATGAAGGCGGCGGGGCCAAGCGCAATGCCTCGCTGGCCGGCGGCATCGGCGACCTCGGCCGCGACGGTTTCAACCTCTTCGGCGTGCTGGATCTGCAGAAGACCAGCTCGCTCAACGCCAAGCAGCGCAAGTTCATCACCGAGCTGGACATTCCCGGCCGCCTGCCCGACCTGCTGTCCAGCGCTGGCTTCCCCGGCAATATCCGCCTGAGCCGCAGCCAGTTCAACCAGCTGGTCGACGACGGCTTCTCGACCAACGGCAAGACGGTCATCGACTCGCGCACCATCAACCCGGCCGCGGCCACCGGCTGCAACCCGCCGGCCACGCTGTACCTGCCCGACGGCATCGGCGGCGCCGACGGCTGCACCTACGACTACATGCGCGACATCGAGCTCTATCCGAAGTCGGACAAGAGCAGCCTGTTCGGCCGCGGCGTCGTCGACCTGGGCCGCGGCCACCAGTTCTTCGCCGAGGCGGCGCTGAGCCGCACGCGCACGCTCTACACCGGCACGCCCAACCGCGTGGACGCCGACATGGACGTCTCGCTGGTCAAGGCGCTCGCCGGCACCAGCCTGGCCGCACTGCCCGCCGACGACGAGGACCGCATCATCACCGTGCGCACCCGGCTGCTCGAAGCCGGTCTGCGCACCAGCGAGCTGGTCTCCACCGGCCAGCGCTATGTGGCCGGCGTCGCTGGTGCCTTCAGCGGCTGGGACTATGAGCTGGCCCTCAACCACAGCCGCAACCTCGTCTCCGACCGCGACCACCAGGGCTATCTGAACGAGGCCATGGTCCTCGACGGCTTCGCCGCCGGCACGCTGAACCCCTTCGGCCCGTCCAGCGCGGCCGGCCTGGCGCTGTACGAGGCCGCGCAGATCCGCGGCGAGGTACGCCGCGCCGAGGGCACGATGGACAGCGTGGACTTCAAGGCCTCGCGCAACCTGGCCAAGCTGCCCGGCGGCGATCTCGCGCTGGCGCTGGGCGGCGAGCTGCGCCGCGAGCGCCAGACCTACCGCCAGTCCGAGGCGCTGGCCCAAGACCTGATCCTCGGCGAAACCTCGCAAGGCCCCGATGCCGAGTTCGGCAAGTCGCGCCGCGTCGGCGGCGTGTTCGCCGAGCTCAGCGCCCCGGTGAGCAAGCAGATCGAACTGCAGGCGGCGATGCGCTACGAGAATTACCAGGTCACCGGCGGCGCCTTCAGCCCCAAGCTGGGCCTGCGCTACACGCCAGCGAAGGAACTGCTGCTGCGCGCCTCGGTGGGCGCCGGCTTCCGCGCGCCCAGCCTGTCGGACCTCTACCGCCCGGTCACGCAGGGCTCGTCGGCCACGCTGGTCGATCCGGTCTGTCTGGCCGCCGACCCCGAGGCCACGGTGACCGACTGCTCGGACATCTGGACCACCTACAACTACAGCAACGCCAAGCTCAAGCCCGAGAAGTCGCGTCAGTTCAGCCTGGGCGCGGTGTTCGAGCCGCAGCGCGGCGTGAACCTGACGCTGGACTACTGGAACATCGAGAAGCGCGACCTGATCAGCACTCTCGGCGTGGACGTGATCCTCGGCAACCTGGCCAAGTACGGCAACCTGGTGACTCGCGACGAGGACGACTGGATCGACCATATCGACCTGGTGAAGGAAAACCGCGGCCGCCAGAAGATCTCCGGCGTGGATCTGGGCGTGGCGCTGTCGGGCCTGAAGAGCGGCATCGGCACCTGGGGCCTGCGCCTGAACGGCACGCTGACGCTGGCCTCCAAGCAGCAGACCGGCAACGACGACCCCTTCGTCAGCAACCTGGGCCACTTCATCAACGACGGCGTGGTGCAGCGCTGGCGCCATACCCTGGCCGCCGACTGGGAGCTGGGCGCCTTCAGCGCCACGCTGAGCAACAGCTACCTGGCCGGCTACACCGACCAGAGCATCATCGGCAAGCCCGACCGCAAGGTCGGCGCCTACTCGCTGTGGGACCTGACCGGCGCCTGGGCGGTGACGCCCGCGCTGACACTGCGTGCCGGCGTGAAGAACGTCTTCGACACCTCGCCGCCCTTCTCGCAGCAGGCCTGGTTCTTCCTGTCCGGCTACGACCCCAGCTACACCGACCCGCGCGGCCGCTATGCCTATGTGAGCGCGCAGTACCGCTTCCGGTGAGCGTGCTGAGCCGGCGCGCGCTGCTGCGCCGGGCCGCGGCTGCAGGACTGGGCGCCGCGGCAGGCCTGCCGGACCTGGCCGCAGCGGACGACGCTTCGCTGTGGACACAGCGCCGCGAACTCTTCGCCCAGCTGCTGCCCGAACGCATGGCGCAGCTGGGCGTGCCCGGCGCGCAGGCGGTGCTGCTGCGCGAGGGCCGGCCGGCCTGGTCGGTCGCGCTGGGCCGGCGCGGCCCGGCCGACAAGGACATGCCGGTGCGGGCCGATACCGTGTTCGAGGCGGCTTCGATGAGCAAGCCGCTGTTCGCCTATCTGGCGCTGCTGCAGGTGCAGGCCGGTCGCCTGGCCCTGGACCAGCCGGTGATGGAGCTGATGCCGGGCGAGGTGTTCAGCCCGCCGCAGGACTGGCAGCGCCTGATCACGCCGCGCATGCTGCTGGCCCATACCTCGGGCCTGCCGAACTGGCGGCCCGGCGACAGCGGCCCCAGCGAGATGGACGGCCCGCTGCAGCTGCTGTTCCGCCCCGGGCTGCGCTACGAATATTCCGGCGAAGGCTACTTCTATCTGCAGCGCCTGCTCGAGCACCTGAGCGGCCAGCCGCTGCAGACCCTGGCCGAGCAACTGCTTTTCAAGCCGCTGGGCATGAGCGCCAGCAGCTTCGTGCTGACGCCAGCGATACGCGCACGGCGCGCGCGCGGCCACGACGAGGCCAATCAGCCGCTGCCGCCCAGCGAGTACCGCCACGCCAACGCGGCCTATACGCTGTTCACCAGCGCCGGCGACTACGCGCGCTTCGTCGCCGAGATGCTGCGCGCCACCGCGGCGGACGGCACCGGCCCGGCCCCGCTGCTGCGCGATCCTGCGCTGCGCGCCGAGCTGCTCGCCCACCAGGTGGCCGCTACCACGCGCGAGCCGATCGCCCGCCCTGGCACTGCCAAGGGGCAGTCGGTGTTCTGGGGCCTGGGCTGGGGCATGGACACCAGCGCGCAGGGCGACATCGCCTATCACAGCGGCACCAACCGCAGCGGCTTTCGCTGCTACAGCCAGTTCTGCCCGGCACGCGGCAGCGGCCTGGTGCTGATGAGCAACAGCCTGAGGGGCGGCCAGCTGTGGCGGCAGCTGGTGGCGGTGATGGGGGATCTCTGAGCGAAGCGCGGTCGGCCAGACCGCAGAGCGCGTCGGCGCTGCAGATTTCCACCTATGCCCAGTCCACCGAATCGGCGTAGCGTGGGCGCAGCTCTTGCGAAAGGCAGCTCCCATGACGACCGGCACTGTTCGACTCCACCGCGTGCTGCGCTGCGCGCCCGAGCTCATCTACCGCGCCTTTCTTGAGCCCGATGCGATGGCCAAGTGGCTACCGCCCCATGGCTTCACCTGCCAGGTCCATCACATGGACGCACGGGTCGGCGGCAGCTACCGCATGGCCTTCCGCAACTTCGCCAGCACGCAGGGCAATGCCTTCGGCGGCGAGTACCTCGAGTTGCTGCCCCACGAGCGGATCCGCTACACCGCCCGCTTCGACGAGGCCCAATTGCCTGGCCTGATGCAGACCACCGTCACGCTGCAGCCCTGCCTGGCCGGCACCGTGCTGGACATCGTGCAGGAAGGCATCCCTGCCGCCATCCCGGTGGAGATGTGCTGCCTCGGCTGGCAGGAGTCGCTGACCCAGCTGGCCCGGCTGGTCGAGCCGGACATCCCCGGCTGACCCCGCGCCCCTGACGCCAAAGCGGCCTGGCGTCAATACCTGCTGCCCAATCCTGCACGCCCCGCTCGGATTCGCGGGGCCGAGGCTTGCCATTTGTGGTCGGCTCGAATACTGTACATTCATACAGTATCGATGCACCCAACTCCTGCCGGCCCGCCAGCCGCGGCAGCCCTTGTTGTCCCTCATCCCTGCTTGCTTCGCTCTCACGCCGCCATGCATGCCCCCGTCAGGCAGGCTCCCGCGTCTTCCGTCGCCGGAGCTGCTGCCCGCCTCGCCGCCCCAGCGCCTGCTTGCGCGCTGCTGGCCGACGCTGCCGTCCGGCCAGCGCCGCCACAGCCGGGCGCCGGTGCGCGCAGCCCCGGCAGCCTGGACCCGCTGGCCCTGCCGGCAGGGCTGGGCGCAGTGTGGCGCGGCAGCGAGCTGGCCCGGGCGGGGCATGAGGCCTGCGTGCCCAGCGGCTTCACTGCGCTGGATGCCGAGCTGCCCGGCGGCGGCTGGCCCACGCGCGCGCTGAGCGAGCTGCTGCTGCCGCAGCCCGGCGCCTGCGAATGGCGGCTGCTCGGCCCGGCGCTGCGCCGGCTGCTGGCCCCGCCGGCGCAGGCGACCACGCCACCCGGCCGATCCCGCCGCTCCCGCGGCGCCAGCGCTGCCGCTAACGTGAAAGCGGCGCAGCTGCCGCAGCTGCTGCTGATCAACCCGCCCTGGACACCGCACCTGCCCGGCCTGGCCGAGCACGGCATCGCGCCGCAGCAGCTGGTGTGGATCGCGCCGGCCAGCCATGCGCAGGCGCTGTGGGCGGCCGAGCAGGCGATCAAGGCCGATGTGGCCGCCGCGGTGCTGGCCTGGCTGCCCGAGGCGCGGCCCGAGCAGATGCGCCGCCTGCAGGCTGCGGCGCTGGGCGCGCGCGCGCCGGTCTTCGTGCTGCGGCCGGCGGCGCAGGCGCAGAGCCAGTCCTCGGCGGCGCCGCTGCGCCTGCTGCTCGAACCCGGCGCGCGCGCCGATGCGCTGCGCCTGCGCCTGCTCAAGCGCCGCGGCCCCGCGCACGAGCAGTGGCTGGAGCTGGCTGCCACGCTGCCCGCCGGGCTGGACCGGCTGCTGCCGCCGCGGCTGTTCGCCGCTGCGTCGGTGCTGCCGGCTTCCGTGCCGCCCGCTATCCCGCCCTCTACGTCATCGCCCGTCCTGCCTGCGGAGCTCGCTGTTGTCGTCCCATGAGCGCCACCGCCCCACCCCGCCGCGCTCACTGGATCGCGCTGCTACCTTCATCGTCCCCGGCCGCCGCTGAGCTCGCGGTCAAGGACGAGGCCTTGCTGCAGCTGCAGCTGCCGCTGGCCTGGTGGAGCCTGCAGTTCACGCCGCGCGTGGCCCTGCTGGAAGAGTCCGTGGTGCTGGAGGTGCAGGGCAGCCTGCGCCTGTTCGGCGGGCTGCGCGCGCTGCACCGCCGCCTGCGCGACGAAGGCCGCGCGCTGGGCCTGGGCGCGCTGGCCTGGGCGCCCAGCAGCCTGGCCGCGCTGGCGCTGGCGCGCGCCGGGCTCGTCGACGGGTTGCGCCCACCGCTAACTCCGCTGCTGGACGGCCTGCCGCTGCACACACTGAGCGCCGCGCAGGCCCAGGCGCCGATGCTGCAGCGCCTGGGCTGCCGCACGCTGGGCCAGCTGCGCGCGCTGCCGCGCGGCCCGCTGGCGCGGCGCTTCGGCGATGCGCTGCTGCTGGCGCTGGACCAGGCCTATGGCCTCGCACCCGAGGCGCACAGCTGGGTGACGCTGCCCGAGCGCTTTGCCGCGCGGCGCGAGCTGGCCTGGCGCATCGAGCATGCGCCGGCGCTGCTGCAGCAGGCCGAGCCGCTGCTGCTGCAGCTCTCGGCCTGGCTGGCCGCGCGCCATGCCGGCGTGCTGCGCTTCAGCTTGAGCTGGCAGCACGACGCGATGCGCGCGCGCGATGTGGGCCCCGGCGGTGCCCTGGCGCTGGGCACGGCCGAGCCCACGCGCGACATCAATCATCTGCGCCGCCTGCTCGCCGAGCATCTGGCGCGCCAGCAGCTGGCCGCGCCGGTGGCCGAGCTCAGCCTCGCCGCCGACGAGGTGCAGCCGCTGGCCGAGCGCAGCGCCTCGCTCTTGCCCGATGCGCTCGACGCCGGCCAGCCCGGCCGCGAATCGCTGCAGCAGTTGCTGGAGCGCATCGCCGCGCGTCTCGGGCCTGAGCGCGTGCGCCGCGTGCGGCTGCGCCCCGACCACCGGCCCGAGCAGATGCAGCGCTGGCTGCCCTGGGGCCAGGTCGTGCTGCTGCCAGGCGAAGGCCTGGGCTTTCCGCCGCCGCAGCCCAGCTGGCTGCTGGAGCCGCCGCTGCGCCTGGCCACGCGGCAGGACCGGCCGCTGCTGCCGCCGCGCCATACGCCGCTGCAGCTGCTGGCCGGCCCGCAGCGCCTGGAAGGCGGCTGGTGGGGCCGCCCCGACGAGCCCGACAGCCCGCCCGCCGCGCCCGACCATGTGCAGCGCGACTACTACCTCGCCCACGAGGCGCAGGCCGGCCTGCTGTGGATCTATCACGAGCGCCTGGCCGGCCAGGCTGCGGCCGCGCCGGCGAGCTGGTTCCTGCATGGGGTTTTCGCATGAGGTCCGCATGAGTCTGCTCAACGGCTTCGACGCGATGATCCCGCCCGGCGGCCGCCGCCCGGGGCGCGCTCGCGAGGACGCCGGCGCGCCCCGCCCCGGCGATTTCGCGTCGCCGCTGCCGCGCCCGCGCGGGCCGGCGCCGGCCTATGCCGAGCTGCATGCGCTGTCCAACTTCAGCTTCCTGCGCGGCGCTTCCGACCCCGAGGAGCTGGTCGCCCGCGCGCAGGCGCTGGGCTATGCGGCGCTGGCGATCACCGACGAATGCTCGCTGGCCGGCGTGGTGCGCGCCCATGTGGCGCTGAAGAAGCTGTGCAGCGCGCTGCAGGAAGCCGACCCCGCCTTCGACGCCGAGCGCGACCTGCTGCACCTGATCATCGGCAGCGAGTTCCTGGTGCGCGACGATTTCGGCGATGCCGATGCCGACGCCGCGCCGCTGTTCAAGCTCGTCGCACTGGCCGAGCACCGCGAAGGTTATGGCAACCTCAGCGAGTTCATCACCATGCTGCGCCGCGCCTCGCCCACCAAGGGCGAGTACCGGCTTCACTGGGGCCAGCTGCGGCCCGAGGCGCTGGCCGGCTGCCTGCTGCTGTGGGTGCCGCAGCGCGAGCTGGACGACGCCGCGCTGCTCGCGCAGGCACAGTGGTTTGCTGCCAATTTCGCCGGCCGCGCCTGGATCGCGGTGGAGCTGCTGCGCGAGCTCTCCGACGAACGCTGGCTGCAGCGCCTGCGCGCGCTGTCCGTCGCAATCGGGCTGCCGCTGCTGGCCGCGGGCGATGTGCACTTCCACGTGCGCTCGCGCAAGGCGCTGCAGGACGTGATGACCGCCACCCGCCAGCGCCAGCCGCTGCATGCCTGCGGCCTGGCACTGCAGCCCAATGCCGAGCGCCATCTGCGCAGCCGGCTGCGCCTGGCCCAGCTCTATCCACCCGAGCTGCTGGCCGAGACATTGGCGGTGGCGGCGCGCTGCCAGTTCTCGCTGGACGAGCTGCGCTACCAATACCCCAGCGAGGTCGTCCCCGCCGGCGAGACACCCACGAGCTGGCTGCGCCGCCTCACCTACGAAGGCCTGCACAAGCGCTGGCCCGCGGGACCCGACCCGCGCTGGGTGGCGCAGGTGGAGCACGAGCTGGCGCTGATCGAGGAGCTGCGCTACGAGCACTACTTCCTCACCGTGGCCGACATCGTGCGCTTCGCCCGCGAGCAGGGCATCCTCTGCCAGGGCCGCGGCTCGGCGGCCAACAGCGTGGTGTGCTTCTGCCTGTTCATCACCGCGGTGGACCCGGCGCGCTCCACGCTGCTGTTCGAGCGCTTCATCAGCCGCGAACGCAACGAGCCGCCCGACATCGACGTGGACTTCGAGCACGAGCGCCGCGAGGAAGTCATCCAGTACCTCTACACCCGCTACGGCCGCCATCGCGCCGCGCTCACCGCAGTGGTGACGCGCTACCGCGCGCGCAGCGCCATGCGCGACGTGGGCCGCGCGCTGGCCTTCGACCCGGAGCTGCTGGAACGCCTGGCGCAGGACCACAGCGGCTGGAGCAGCGAGATCCTGCCGCCCGAGCGCTATGCCGAGCTGCAGCGTGAGCTGGGGCTGGACCCGACGGACCTGAAGCTGCGCCAGCTGATCGAGCTCTCGCGCCAGCTGATGGGCATGCCGCGCCACCTCAGCCAGCATGTGGGCGGCTTCGTGCTGACCGAGGGGCCGCTGTCGCGCCTGGTGCCGATCGAGAACGCGACGATGGAGAACCGCAGCGTCATCGAATGGGACAAGGACGACCTCGACGCGCTGAACCTGCTCAAGGTGGACGTGCTGGCGCTGGGCATGCTGTCGGCGCTGCGCCGCTGCTTCCACCTCTACCGCGCGCTGCGCGGCCGCGAGATCGACCTGGCATCCATCCCCGAGGGCGACGCCGCCACCTACGACATGATCTGCGCGGCCGACACCGTGGGCACCTTCCAGATCGAGAGCCGCGCGCAGATGTCCATGCTGCCGCGCCTGAAGCCGCGCAACTTCTACGACCTGGTGATCGAGGTCGCCATCGTTCGCCCCGGCCCCATCGAAGGCGGCATGGTCCACCCCTATCTGGAGAACCGGCGCAAGAAGCCCGAGGACGTGCCCTACCCCAGCGAGGCGCTGAAGGCCGCGCTGGCGCGCACCTGCGGCGTACCGATCTTCCAGGAGCAGGTGATGCAGGTGGCGATGATCGCCGCCGGCTTCACCCCCGGCGAGGCCGACCAGCTGCGCCGCGCCATGGCCGCCTGGAAGCGCCCCGGCGACCTGCAGAAGTTCTACGAGAAGATCGTCAGCGGCATGCGCGCGCGCGGCTATGCCGACGAGTTCGCCGAATCCATCTTCAAGCAGATCAAGGGTTTTGCCTCCTACGGCTTCCCCGAATCGCATGCGGCCAGCTTCGCGCTGCTCACCTACGCCAGCTGCTGGATCAAGCGGCACGAGCCGGCGATCTTTCTGTGCGCGCTCTTGAACTCGCAGCCGCTGGGCTTCTACACGCCCAGCCAGTTGGTGCAGGACGCACAGCGCCGCCACGGCGTGCGCGTGCAGCCGGCCGACGTGAGCGTCAGCGCGGTGGACTGCACGCTGGAACCAGCGCAAGGCCTAGGGTCGGACGAGGCACGCCAACCCGCGGTGCGCCTGGGGCTGCGCATGGTCAGCGGTCTCGCGGATGCGGCCGCCGAGCGCATCGTCGCCGCGCGCGCGCAGCGGCCTTTTGGCGGCACGCAAGACCTGGCCCTGCGCGCCGCGCTGAACCAGCGCGAGATGCAGCTGCTCGCCGCGGCCGATGCGCTGCTGAGCCTGTCGGGCCACCGCCGCCAGCAGGTCTGGCAGGCCAGCGCCGAGCAGCCGCTACCGCCGCTCTTGCGCGGCAGCCTGCCCGAGGAAGACACGCTGCCGCTGGACGCCGCACCCGAGGGCGAGGAAGTGCTGTGGGACTACGCCTCGCTGGGCCTGACGCTACGCCGCCATCCGCTGCAGATCCTTCGCCCCCAGCTGGCGCGCCGCGGCATGCGGCACAACGCGCAGCAACTGCAGTCCTGGCGCAACGGCCGCCACGCCAGCGCCTGCGGCATCGTCACCGTGCGCCAGCGTCCGCAGACCGCCAAGGGCACGCTCTTCGTCAGCCTGGAAGACGAGAGCGGCAGCGTGCAGGTCATCGTCTGGCCCGACGTCTATGCCGAATACCGCTCGGTGCTGCTGCACGCCCGCTTGCTGGCCGTACACGGCCAATGGCAATGCAGCAGCGACGGCGTGCGCAACCTGATCGCCAAGCGCTGCGAGGACTGGTCGGAGATGCTGGGCCGGCTGAGAGGGGCGATGGAGGGGAGCAGGGATTTCAGATGACAAGAAAGGCGCGTATCGGCTCAGATAGCATCACAGCGTCGTGCATACGGCGAGCCCCAGGACGCCGGGACGCGAGGCCATCGCCAAACCCACCCGCCAAGACATGTCGCACAACCGCTCACACGACTCATCGTCATGCCTTCCCTCGCTCACCCGCCGACCCTGGGCACTTGCGCTGGGTTTCCTTTTTGCAAGCTTCTCGCTGACGTCTCTGCCTTCCAAAGCCCAGCCCCGCCCTGCCTTGCCCGCCACCGTGGCCCAGGCCATCGCCGAGATGGACCGGCTCTGCCGCGACGTTGGCGGCCAGCCCGCCAGTGGGCCTGAGCTTCTTCGGTCGATGGACCTGAATGGCGACGGCGTGCCTGACTATGCGCTGGACCAGGGCGCCTATTTCTGCGACGGCGCAGCATCGCTATTCAGCGGATCGGGAGGCAGCCAACTTGTCGTCTGGGCTAGCAACGGGCCTGGCGCGCTCGTGACGAAGGTCTTTGATGGCGGACACTTCGGCATCAAGGTCGACGCTGAGCACAAAGCGCGAGCTCGACTGCTGCTGGCCCTGCGCGGTGCACAGTGTGGCCAAAAGATCGCGCCACAAACCGCAAATTCCGATTTGCAGTTCTGCTGGCGGCCACTGAACTGGGACCCGAAGCGCAAGCTGCTGCAGCTCGCGCCGCTGTCAGAGATCCTTGCGTATGAGCAATGACAGCCACACCGAAAGCGCTCACAAAAGCATACCCAGGTACTCGACCAGAACGCGATTTCCCGAAGAAGAAGCGACGCCGTCACACCCCAAGAGCGTGACAGGACAGGAGACGGACAGACGCCCGGCTACAGCATCTCCGCAGTTCTTTGCCACCCACGCCGCCACCGCCCCCGAGCTGCTGGTCGGCTACTACAAGGTCAGCAGCGGCCGGCCGTCGAGGATGGTCTCACCGCCCCGGCGCCACCATCGGCCAACCGCGCCGTGCCCACTCGGACATGCCGCCATCGACATAGCGCACATGGCTGTAGCCGCCCTGCTCGCGTAGCGCCTTCAAAGTCGCCTTGGAGCGGTTCTGCGTATTGCAGATCAGCAGCACCGGCTGTGCGCCGTCCTTCGGGATCTCGGCCAGGCGCTGTCCCAGCTGCCGCATCGGCAGCAGCTTGGCACCGGCGGCCACGCCGGTGGCGTGCTCGTGCGGCTCGCGGATATCGATCAGCAGCACGCGCCCAGCCTCGTGCTCGGCACGCGCCGTCTCCAGGTTCACCGCATCGGGATTCGGCCCCGCTTGGCCGCAGGCGGTGGCGCCCAGCGCCAGCCCCAGGCACAGCGCCAGGCCGCGCAGGCCCAGCACGCGCCGGCCCAGCGGTCGTGCCTCGGTCTGGGCGGGCTGTACGGTCGCGGTCTCTGTCGTCGCTACGATGTTCGTCATGGTCTTTCAGCTCACAAGCTCGGCAGGCCGGCGATCCGGTGGATGCCCGGCAATATATTTGCATCTTCTTATATTTTGAATGACCCCGCAGCAACCGTGTCCAACTAGGGCCGGCGTCACGATGCCCACCGCAGCCACCTTCTTCGCCTCGCCCGCCGCCTTCCGCGCCTGGCTCGACTGCCACGCCGCCACCGCCGCCGAGCTGCTGGTCGGCTACTACAAGGTCGCTACCGGCCGGCCGTCGATGACGTGGTCGGAGTCGGTGGACGAGGCGCTGTGCTTCGGCTGGATCGACGGCGTGCGGCGCAGCATCGATGAGCAGAGCTACTGCATCCGCTTCACGCCGCGCCGCCCCGGCTCGACCTGGAGCGCGGTGAACATCGCCAAGGTCGAGGCGCTGCGCGCCGCGGGCCGCATGACGCCAGCCGGCGAGGCGGCGTATGCACAGCGGCTGGCGCACAAGTCCGCGATCTACTCCTACGAGCAGCAGCAACAGACGCAGGCATCACCACCGCCGCCTGCCGCGCTGAGCGCCACCGAGCTGCGCCTGTTCAAGCGCGACAAGAGCGCCTGGGCCTTCTTCAACGACGCGCATCCACCCAGCGCGCGCAAGACCCTGCTGCACTGGGTCTGCTCGGCCAAGAAGGCCGAGACCCGCGCCACGCGGCTCGCCAAGCTGATCGCCGCCTGCGCGGCGGGCGAACGGCTGCGCTGAGTGCAACGCCGGCGTCATCGCCATCCCCGGCACTGCATGCTGCAGCATCCACACGGTCGGGCATCGGGCGCTGAAACGCTTGAAACACAGCCGCCCCCTCCGCTGAAACAGCAGCGATACCTGCCTGCGCCACACTGACGCGCTTTGCTTCCATCGCCAAGGGCAACTCGCTCACGATCATGCAGCACCCGCCACCCCCAAGCCCGCGACGGCTGCCAGGCCCGGAGGCCTGGCTGCTGCTGGCGATGCTGTTTGCACTGCTCGCCAGCCTCGGGGGCGCGATCGAACCGGCCGTAGCCGCACCGGCAGCGCCCGTGTCTGCGGCGTCGTCGCCAACGCCCGCGCCCCAGCCCTTGAGCGGCGATTACCAGCTCGGCCCGACCACGCTGGTCGATGCACCGCCGGGCGAGCCGCGCGATGCGCTGCTGCGCCTGCACTTCACCGGCCGCACCGCGGCCGACCTCTATCGCGCGCTGCCGGGCAAGGCCGCGCGCGACGAATGCCTGGACGACGGCAGCCTCGGCAAGACCCAAGGCGGGATGCGCTGCATACGCAGTCCGAGAGGCGCGCACGAATGCTGGCTGGGCATCGCTCTTCACCGGCAGCGGCTGGTCGCGGGCATGGTGTGCTGAACTGCGCGGCTCAGGCATAGTGAGCCTGCCTTCCGTCCCAAGCAGCCCGCTGTCCGCTCTTCTGCAGATGTCAACGCCAGAGCCTTCGCACACCACACCGCCTTGCGCTGCACCAGCCGCGCCGCCCGCAGGCTTCAGGCGCCGGCTGCTCTGGCTGCTCGGCTGCACGCTAGGCGGCCTGGGCGTGGGCCTGCTGGGGCAGGCCTGGTCCGGAGACCAGGCCTGGTTCCTGGCCCTGCCTGCGGCCATTGCGCTGGGCTGGCTCTTCATCGGCACGCCGCAGCACTGCTCGCCATCGGCTTGCGAGGACAGCGGCGGCAGTTGCAGCGATGCGCCGATCTCGCCTGCTGCATCGACGGACGCTGAGCGCACAACAGCGGGCTTGCCCGATTCACGCCGCTGAGCCAGCGGACCGACACTTGGGGGCATGAGCGCCGCCCCCAACACCCCTAGAAAAAGCAAGACCACCCACCCGTCGCTGTCCGCCGACGACCTCTGGTCGCTGGAGCGTCTGGGCAACCCCAGCCTCTCGCCCGACGGCAGGCAGGCCGTCTGTGCGCTGACGAGCTATTCGATGGAGCACAACAAGTCCGCCAGCAGTCTGTGGCTGTTCCCGACCGCCGGGCGCAGCGGCGCGCCGAGGCGCCTGACCGCCTGCGGCGACAAGGACGGCCAGCCGGCCTGGTCGCCGCAGGGCGACCGCATCGCCTTCGTCGCGCGCCGCGAGCAGCAGGGCGAGAAGGACGCCAGCGCGCAGCTGTATGTGATGGCGCCGGACGGCGGCGAAGCCCAACGCGCGAGCCGCTTCGCGCCCGGCATCGCGGCCTTCAAGTGGATGCCCGATGGCAAGCGCATCGTCTTCTCGGCCTGGGTCTGGCCGGAACTGAAGGGCGCGGCCGCACAGGCCAAGCGTTACAAGGCCTTCAGCGAGCGCAAGGAGAGCGGCTACGCCACCAGCGAGGCCTTCTATCGCCACTGGGACAGCAATCTGCCCGAAGGCCGCGTGCTGCACCTGCTGATGCTGGACCTCGCCAGCGGCCGTGTGACCGACCTCTTCGAGGGCAAGGCGCTGGAACTGCCGCGCGCCAGCGATGGCGCCGCGAGCTGCTGGGACATCAGCCCCGACGGCACGCGCATCGCCTTCCAGCACGACCCGGCACCGGTGAAGGTGCCGGGCAACCGCCTGACCATCGCCGAGCTGGATCTCAAGACCCGCCGCGTGCGCGCGCTGGCCGACGACGCGCGCTGGGAATTCGCCGCGCCCTGCTACAGCCCCGATGGCCGCACGCTGGCGCTGTGCGCCGCCGAGACCGGCCGCAGCCACAAGGCGCTGTACGAGCTGGCCGTGGTCGAAGGCGTCGATCGCGCCGGCAAGCCGCGCTGGCGTGTGCTGACCGATCGCGGCTGGGATCACGATGTCGATGCGCCGCTGCGCTGGGCCGATGGCGGCCGCGCGCTGCTGTTCGCCGCCGAGGAACGCGGCCGCCGCCACCTCTGGCGCCACGAGCTGGCCAGCGCGACGACGACAGCGCTGCACCAAGGCGGCTGGGTGCAGGGCTTCGCCATCGCCGGCGACACGCTGGTGCTGGCCGCCGACGCGGCCACGCATCCGGTGCGCCTGTTCGCGCGCAGCCTCGCTGCAGCCGGCGGCAGCTCGAAAGACGGCGCGGTGCGGCGGCTGGACAAGTTCAACGACGCCCTGCTCGCGCGCCGCGCGCTGGGCGAGGTCAAGGAAGTCACCATCACCGGCGCGCAGGGCGAGCCGGTGCAGCTGTGGCTGACCTTCCCCGCGGGCTTCGACGCCAAGCGCAAGCACCCGGTGATGCACGTCATCCATGGCGGCCCCTACACCGCCGCGGGCGATAGCTTCGGCTACCGCTGGAACCCGCATGTGCTGGCCTCGCGCGGCCATGTGGTGGTGCAGGTCAATTACCACGGCTCCAGCGGCTTCGGCTTCGCCTTCCGCGACAGCATCATGGGCCGCCAGGGCGAGCTGGAGCTGCAGGACATCGAGGCCGCCACCGACTGGCTGCGCCGCCAGCCCTGGGCTGACCGCGAGCGCATCAGCGCCACCGGCGGCAGCTACGGCGGCTTCCTGGTCGCGTGGATGAACGGCCACGTCAAGCAGCCCGGCCGCTACCGCAGCTACGTCTGCCATGCCGGCGTGTTCGACCGCTTCGCCACCTTCGCGGCGGACTCGTACATGGAGCGACCGCGCGACCTGCATGCGCGCTACTGGGAAGACCCGGACCGCGTGCTGGCGCAGAGCCCGCACGCCTCGGCAGCGAAATTCCAGACGCCTACGCTGGTGATCCACGGTGCGCTGGACTACCGCGTGCCCGACTGCAACGGCCTGGCCTACTACAACACGCTGAAGGCCCGCGGCATCGAGGCGCGCCTGCTGTGGTTCCCCGACGAGAACCACTGGGTGCTCAAGCCGCGCAACAGCAAGCTCTGGTACCGCGAGTTCCTGGATTGGGTGTGCGCGCACGATGGCCCTGCGGCGCGGCGGGCCACGCTCAGAGCGCCCGAGCCGCGCGGCGTCCAGCGCTGACCAGATCAGGCGCCCTGCAACAATGGCGGCATGACCGCCCCCGAACACAACGGCGTCGCGCTGGGCTTCAACACCAAGCTCTGGCGCCGCTTCCTCGCCATCGCCGCGCCCTACTGGCGCTCTTCCGACGAACGCTGGCGCGCGCTGGGTCTGCTGCTGCTGCTGATCGTGCTGCTGCTGGGCCAGACCGGCTTCAACCTGCTCTTCAACCACGAGAACGGCGAATTCACCTCGGCGCTGGCGGCGCGCGATGCCGATCGCTTCTGGGCGTCGATCCAGCGCTACACGATGATCCTCGCGGCCGGCGTGCCGATCTTCGCCTTGTACTACTTCGTGCGCGACACGCTGGGCCTGCGCTGGCGGCGCTGGCTCACCGACCACTTCCTGCAGCGCTACTTCGCTCAGCGCGCCTACTACCGGCTCAACACGCCGGATGCGATCGACAACCCCGACCAGCGTATCGCCGAGGACATCAACAGCTTCACCAGCCAGTCGCTGTATTTCTCGATGGTGGTGCTGGGCGCGCTGCTGCAGCTGGTGGCCTTCGCCGGCGTGCTGTGGGCGATCTCGAAGACGCTGGTCTACTTCCTGCTCGGTTATGCGGTCGTGGCCACGCTGTTCACTGGCTGGGCCTTCGGCAAGAAGCTGATCGCGCTGAACTTCAAGCAGCTGCAGCGCGAAGCGGACTTCCGCTTCAACCTCGTGCGCGTGCGCGAGCATGCCGAGCCGATCGCGCTGCACGATGGCGAGCAGCGCGAGATCAGCACGCTCAAGCGCATCTTCGGCGCGCTGTACGCCAACTACCAGCAGGTGCTGCGCTGGCAGTTCAAGCTCAACCTGTTCCAGTACGCGCACAGCTTCCTGACCATCGTGCTGCCCAGCATCATCATCGCGAACGACGTGCTGTCGGGCGAGCTGGAAGTGGGCCGCGCGGTGCAGGCGGCCGGCGCCTTCGCCGCCATCCTCAGCGCGCTGACGGTGATCGTCGAGCACTTCGAGAGCCTGAGCCGCTTCTCGGCCGGCGTGAACCGGCTGCATGCCTTCGCCGGCACGCTGGATGCACAGGGCCAGGTGCTGGCCAGCCACGATCCGCAGCGCCCGCAGATCGAGGTGCGGCCGGACATGGTGCTGGCGCTGCGCAAGCTCACCGTCTACACGCCGCAGTACGAGCACCTGCTGGTGCGCGAGCTCTCGCTTGCGGTCGAGCCAGGCCATGGCCTGTTGATCGCCGGACCGAGCGGCGCGGGCAAGAGCTCGCTGCTGCGCGCAGTGGCCGGGCTGTGGACCAGCGGCCAGGGTCAGGTCTTGCGCCCCGCGGGGCCGGACATGCTCTTCCTGCCGCAGCACCCGTATCTGCCGCTGGGCGACCTGCGCTCGCAGCTGCTCTATCCGCATTGCGACCGGCATATTTCCGACGCCGAGCTGCAGGAATGGCTGGAACGCGTCAACCTGCCTGACCTGGCCAAGCGCTACGGCGGCCTGAACAAGGAGCTGGACTGGGCCAAGCTGCTCTCGGTGGGCGAGCAGCAGCGCCTGGCTTTTGCGCGCGCGCTGCTGGCCAAGCCGCGCTACCTGCTGCTGGACGAGGCGAGCAGCGCGCTGGACGCGGCCAACGAAGCGCGCCTGTACAGCCAGCTGGCCGAGTTCTCGATCACGCCGATCAGCGTGACCCACCACGCGAGCCTGCTGCAGTATCACAAGCAGGTACTGGACCTGCCGGGCGACGGCAGCTGGAGCCTGCACGAGGCACAACACTACCGCTGGACTTGAGGGATTCTGCGCATGGCTGAACTGTTCGGATCCGACGCCTATGCCCCGAAGGAGATCGCCGCGCGTGTCAGCGAGGTGGGCGTGCGCAAGGCGCGGCTGCCGCTGCTGACCGTCGCGCTGCTGGGCGTGCTGGCCGGCGCCTTCATCGGCCTGGGCGCGCTGATGTTCAGCCTGGTGGCCAGCGATGCGAGCCTGTCCTTCGCCGCCTCGCGCTTGCTCGGCGGTCTGGTGTTCTCGCTCGGGCTGGTGCTGGTCGTCGTTGCCGGCGCCGAACTGTTCACCGGCAACAACCTGATCGCGATGGCCTGGGCCAGCGGCAAGGTGAGCACCACCGAACTGCTGCGCAACTGGGTGATCGTCTGCGCGGCCAATCTGCTCGGCGCGATCGGCCTGGCCCTGCTGGTCTGGCTGGCCGGCACCGCCGGCATGAACGGCGGCAAGGTCGGCGAGACGATTCAGCGCATCGCGCTGGCCAAGGCCGAGCTCGGCGCGGGCGAGGCCTTCTTCCGCGGCGTTCTGTGCAATGTGCTGGTCTGCATGGCGGTGTGGATGACGCTGGCCGGCCGCAGCGTGGTCGACAAGGTGCTGGCCATCGTGTTCCCGATCACCGCCTTTGTTGCCGCCGGCTTCGAGCACTCGATCGCCAATATGTTCTTCTTCCCGCTCGCCTGGCTGCTGGGTGCGCCGCTGACGCTGGGCGCGATGGCCGGCAATCTCGCCGTGGTGATCGCCGGCAATATCGTCGGCGGCAGCGTGCTGGTGGCGCTGGTGTACTGGGTGATCTACCTGCGGCCGGCGCAGGCCGAGTAGCAAGGTCCGGCTGCAGCCTCGCGCTGCTAGGCGCGAGGCTGTGCGGGCAGCTATGCAGCCGGCAGCTTGAACCGCGCCACCTCCGCCGCCAGTCCCTGAGCCTGGTCCTTCAGCGCGCCCGCCGCGGCAGCGGTCTGCTCGACCAGCGCGGCGTTCTGCTGCGTCATCTGGTCCAGCTCCTGCACCGACTGGCCGATCTGGCCAATGCCTTCGCTCTGCTCGCGCGAACCGCGGGCAATCTCGCCGAGCAGATCCTTGACCTGCTGCGAGGAGCCAACGATTTCCTCGATGGTCGTGCCGGCGCGCTGCACGATGGCGGTGCCGCTTTCCACCTGCTCGACGCTGCTGCCGATCAGGGTCTTGATCTCCTTGGCTGCCTCGGCACTGCGCTGCGCCAGCATGCGCACCTCGGAAGCCACCACCGCGAAGCCGCGGCCCTGCTCGCCGGCGCGTGCTGCCTCCACCGCGGCGTTCAGCGCGAGGATATTGGTCTGGAACGCGATGCCGTCGATGGTGCCGATGATGTCGGCGATGCGGTTCGACGAGGCCGAGATCGCCTGCATGGTGTCCACCATCTCGCGCATCACGCGGCCACCGTCCATCGCCACCGAGGCGTTGCGCTCGGCCACGCCGGCGGCGCTGCCGGTGTGCTCATGGGTCTTGTGCACGGTGGCGGCGATCTGCGTCATCGCCGCCGCGGATTCCTCCAGATTGGCCGCGGCCTGCTCGGTGCGCGTGGACAGGTCCATCGCGCCGCCGGCGATCTCGGTGCTGGAGCCGAGGATCTGCTCGCTGGAGACGCGCACCCGGCGCACCATGCCGCGCAGCGAGTCCTGCATCGCGCGCAGGTCGATCATCAGCTCGGCCGCCTCGTCGCTGCCCCAGGGCGAGGGCGAGGTGGTCAGGTCGCCCGAGGTCATCGCGCGCAGATGACGGCGCGTCTCCTCGAGGCCGCCGTTGATCACGCGGTAGAAGCAGTAGAACAGGTAGGCCGAGATCAGCAGCGCTGCGATGACGACGGCCGCGCTGACGCCGGCGCGCTGAAGCTTGGCCGCGCGCAGATCGTCCACATAGATGCCCGAGCCGATCACCCAGCCCCAGGGCTCGAAGCCCTTCACATAGGACAGCTTGTCCACCGGCTTGTCGCTGCCCGGCTTGGGCCACTGGTAGGCGACGAAGCCCTGGCCGCTCTTGCGCACCTTGTCGACGAAGGCGCGGAACAGCGCCAGGCCGTTCGGGTCCTTCATGTCGCCCACGTCCTTGCCGTCGAGCTCGGGCTTGATCGGATGCATGACCATGCGCGGCTGCATGTCGTTGATCCAGAAATACTCGCGCTCGTCGTAGCGCATCTTGGCGATGGCTTGCCGGGCCAGCGCCTGCGCCTGCTCGCGGCTCAGGCGACCAGCCGCTTCCTCGCCCTGCGCCCAGACGAGCACGCCATAGGCCACCTCCACATGCTGGCGCGTCGCGTCCATGCGGTCGCTCTCGGCGGCGCTGGACTGCAGCGAGAGCTGCCACAGCAGCAGGCCCAGCATCGGCAGCACGAAGACGATGGAGATGATCGAGGCCTTGGCATTGAAGCCCAGTCGGCGGAACAGCCGCACGCCCGGTGCCCAGATGCCGTGGAAGGCAAAGAAGCCCGGCGCCTGCCGCGCCTGCTCGAAGCTCTCGCCTTGTTGAAAACCGCCTGCCTGTGGCACTGCCGCCATCGTCTGTCTCCGTCGTGCGATTGAGGGGTTGCGGGGTCGATGCGCCTGTCGATTGAACGCGCAGCGGCGATCCCGGCGAACGCCGCCTTGCAGCGGATTGTGCACATGCGTATCAATCGGTGGCGATAGAGAAGCGCCGGCCTGACCGCCCAGTAAAGGCTTTGTCCCTGCCCATGTCCCGCGCTTTGTGCGCCTTGCGCCCGCAGCCTGTCATGCAGGTGACAGGCGACACCGCGCCGGGCTTGCCGCATAGAATGTTCGCATGCTGCAAAGCCTGCGTCTGCGTCGTCGCTTCTCGGTCTGGCTGGCCATCGCCGCCATGCTGATGGCTGCGCTCGTGCCGACCGTGTCGCAGGCCGTCCGCGCCGCAGACCCGGTCGCCTGGGCCGAGGTCTGCAGCACCACCAGCGGCAGTAGCAGGACCGGGCAGGCCCCGGTCGACAACGCTGCGCATCTGTTCGAGCACTGCCCCTACTGCAGCCTGCACCAGCCCGCGCTGGGCCTGCCGCCGGCACCGACGGCGCTGCAGCTGCCGCTCGCCACGGCCGAGGCCCTGCCCTGGCTCTATCTCTCTGGCCCGCGTGGTCAGCACAACTGGGACGCTGCGCGCCCGCGCGGCCCGCCCGCGGGCCATCAAGCCTGATCGGGCCTGATCGGGCCTGAGGTCGCGCCCGCTTCGCGTCGACGCTCGCCCCCCCAGCCAACGATGTGGCCCTGCTCCGCCGCGCCCAGCGCCGCAGCCAGCGCCGCCAGAGATACGAACGAACACAAGGACCGCTTGCCATGAACACCACGTTCCGCCCCACCCTGCGCCACACCGCCACCAGCCTGCTGCTGGGCTTGGCCATTACGATGCCCGCCCTGGCTCAGGTGACGGTGAAAGACCCCTGGGTGCGCGCCACCGTGCCGCAGCAGAAGGCCACCGGCGCCTTCATGCAGCTGCAATCGGCCCAGGCCACGCGCCTGGTGGAAGCCCGCTCGCCGGTGGCCGGCGTGGTGGAGATCCACGAGATGGCCATGGAAGGCTCGACCATGCGCATGCGCGCGGTGCCGGGTCTTGACCTGCCGGCCGGCCGCAGCGTCGAGCTCAAGCCGGGCGGCTATCACGTGATGCTGATGGACCTGAAGGCTCCGGTCGCCGCCGGCACGAACGTGCCGCTGACCCTGGTCTTCGAAGGCGCGGACAAGAAGCGCCAGACCATGGAGATCAGCGCGCCTGCACGTGCGCTGGGCAGCAGCGATGCCGGCATGGCCGGCAAGCCGATGAACCACGGCCACGGCAAGCACTGAGGCCGTAGGCAGCCGGCCCTTGACCGCCTGAGCCAGCGGCGCCGCGCCTGACGCGGCGCTTCGGCTCGGCCCGATCTCGTCCCGCTCTCGCATCGCCCTCGGCACGGCGTCGCACGCGCATGCATGCATTCATGGCTGCATGCACGAAGCGCCGGGCCGGGCGTCTGCGCAGGCATGCCTGCCTGCGGGACGGGTGCGCACGCTCTCGACCCACTCCATAGACATGTCTTTCAAGACCAAGAATCCGCTCCCGCCGGGCGGCCCGCACGCGCTCGCCCGTGCTGCGGCCCTGCTGCTCGCCTCCTCGTCCGCCACCCTGTTGCCGCTGATCGCGCAATCCCAGGGCGTCGCCACCGAAAACCAGCTCGAGCAGGTGCTCGTCGCCGGACGCAGCAGCGGCATCGACGCCCGCCAGCCCGGCAGCAGCGCCAGCGTCGACGCGCAGGCGCTCGAGCGACAGAACCTCTTCAATGCCGAGGATGCCGCCGCGGCCCTGCCCTCCACCGCGATCCGCAAGCGCTATCTCGGCGACCGCAATGCCAATGTCGGCGGCCGCAGTCACGGCGTGCTGCAGCCCGGCCGCGCGCTGGTCTATCTGGACGGCTACCTGATCAGCAACTTCCTCGGCCGCTTCGATGCGCCGCGCTGGAATATGGTGAACCTGGAGGCGATCGAGCGCATCGACGCCTTCTACGGCCCCTTCTCCGCGCTGCTGCCCGGCAACTCCATCGGCAGCACGCTGATGCTCACCGAGCGCAAGCCGCAAGGCTTCGAGGCCTCTGCCAGCCTGCGCTATGCGCAGCAGGACTTCGCCGAGTACGCGACGAAGGAGCGCTTCGGCGCCACGCAGGCCTCGGCGCGCCTGGCCGGCCGCAGCGAGAGCAGCGGCCTGTGGTGGGTGCTGGGCCTGCAGCACCAGGACAGCGAAGGCCATCCGATGGGCTACACGAACGCGGTGCGCGGCAGCACCAGCGGCGCCTTCGCGACGCCGACCGCGAGCGCCAAGCGGGTCACCGGCATCGTCTACGACCTCGACCCGCAGGGTCGGCAACGTGCGCTGTTCGGCGCCAACACCATAGACCACAGCATCCAGGACACGCTGAACCTGCGCGTCGGCAGCGCACTGGGCGCCAGCCAGCAGATCGAGGCGCGCGTCTCGATGTGGCGCAGCGACAGCACGGTGCGCAACGAGACCTGGCTGCGCGATGCCAACGGCAATCGCGTCTGGAGCGGCACCGTCAGCGACGGCACTTATGCCTTCAGCGTGCCGGCCAGCGGCTTCGCGCCGAGCACGCGCGACGAGCTGCACCGCCAGCTCGGCGCGACCTGGAAGACCACGCATGCGCGCGGCTGGAATGCCTCGCTGGTGGCCACGCAGTACCGCATCGTCGACGACATCAACCGCCAGGCCAACCTCGCCGACCCGCAGGCCGAGGCCGGCGGCGCCGGCACCGTGACGCGACGCGACGGCACCGGCTGGACCACGCTGGAGGCGCAGGCCGTCTACAAGCCGAGTGCTGGCGACTGGGGCGACGGCCGCCACACGCTCACCTTCGGCGCGCACCGCAACGAGTACCGCCTGGTCAACACCGTGCACAGCGCGGCCGACTGGCGCGCTGGTGCCGAGACTCTGAACCAGAACTATCTGGGCCGCACGCGCATCGAGGCGCTCTACGCGCAGGACGCCGTGCGCCTGGCCGAGGACTGGCTACTCACCGCCGGCCTGCGCGAGGAGCGCTTCAAGACCTGGGACGGCAGCCAGTATTTCGCCGGCCCGCCGCTGGCTCAGACTGCCTACCCGACGCGCGAGCTCAGCGGCAGCTCGCCCAAGCTGGCGCTGGCCTGGTCGGCCACCGACACCTGGCTGCTCAAGGCCAGCGCCGGGCGCGGCTGGCGCTTCCCGAACGTGGACGAGCTCTACAACGGCACCAAGACCGGCAGCAGCATCACCACCAGCGACCCGAAGCTGCGCCCCGAGCGCGGCGACGCCGTCGAGCTCAGCGCCGAAGGCCAGTGGGCGCAGGGCCGGCTGCGCATCAGCCTGTTCCGCGACGACGTGAAGGACACCATCGTCCGCCAGACCGACAGCACCGTCACGCCCAGCATCACGCGCGTCAACAACATCGATCGGGTACTCAGCCAGGGGCTGGAGCTGGCCGGCGACTGGGACCTGCCGGCATGGACGGCGCTGTCCCTGGCCGGCAGCGCCACCTTCACCGATGCGCGCATCGAGGCCAATGCCGCCAACCCGGCCACCGTCGGCAAGCGCTGGCTGCGCATCCCGCCGCAGCGCTACACGCTGCAGGCCAACTGGCGCCCGGCGCCGCGCTGGATGGCCTCGGCCGCCTGGCGCTACAGCGGCCGCCAGTACAACACCGACACCAATGTGGATGTGAACCCCGATACCTTCGGCGGCACCTCGCGCGTCAATCAGCTCGACGTCAAAGTCGGCTGGCGCTTCGCGCCCGAATGGGAATGGACGCTGGGCATCGACAACCTGAACAACAACCATGCCTGGCAGGCGCACACGATGCCGCAACGGGTGTTCCACACCGCCTTGCGCTGGCAACTGAAGGGAAGCTGAGCATGCAGATGACCAAAAAAAACGCCAAGGCGCGCCGCCACCTGCTCGGCGCCGGTCTGGCCTTGTCGCTAGCACCGTCATGGCGCGTCGCCATGGCCCAGCATGGCGGGCATGAGCCGCCAGCAGCCGAGACGCCGACACGCAGCGGCGGCGATAGGCCAATGAAGAAACAACGCCGCCCGCAGCTGGCCAGCGGCGCGGCGATCGCGCCGGACGGCTCGATCTGGTTGGCGATGCTCGATGCCCAGGGCCGGCTGGTCACGCAGCGCAGCGCCGACCTGGGCCGCAGCTGGAGCGCGCCGCGGCCGCTGGACATCGGCGGCGAGCTGCCCAGCGCCGACGGCGAGAACCATCCCAAGATCGCCTTCGGCCCAAGCGGCCAGGTGGTCGTCGCCTACACACGGCCGCTGAGTAAACCCTTCACTGGCGAGATCCGCCTGCTGCACTCCAGCGACGGCGGCGCGCACTTCTCGGCCCCCGCGACGGTGCACCAGGACCGCCAGGAGATCACCCACCGCTTCGAGTCCATCGCCTTCGACGACGCGGGCCGGCTGCATGTGGTGTGGATAGACAAGCGCGACCTCGAGGCCGCGAAGAAGGCCGGGCGCGACTACGCCGGCGCGGCGATCTACCGCGCCGTCTCCAGCGATGGAGGCGCCAGCTTCGGCGGCGATATCAAGGTGGCCGACCACAGCTGCGAGTGCTGCCGCATCGCGCTGGCCCGCGACGCGTCCGGCCAGATCGGCGCGCTGTGGCGCCATGTCTGGCCCGGTGAACAGCGCGACCCCGGCTTCGCGCGCCTGGTCGACGGTGCGCAAGCAGTGCGCGCCGGTGAGGACCGCTGGAAGGTCAGCGGCTGCCCTCACCATGGCGGCAGTCTCGTGTCGGCCCGTGACGGCGGCTGGCACAGCGTCTGGTTCGGCGTGCGCGACGGCGTCGCGGCGCTGCGTTACGGCCGGCTCGACGCCGACGGCCGGCCGCGGGGTCAGGTCTTGCCACTGCCCGACGACAAGGCCGAGCATGCGGCGATCGGCCGGGTGGACCAGCGCCTGGCCATCGTCTGGCGCAGCTTCGATGGTCAGCTGACGCGCTGGCGCGCCTGGCTGTCGGCGGACGAAGGACTCAGCTGGCGCTTGAGCGAACTGGGCAGCAGCAGCGCCCCGAATGACTTCGCGCGCCTGGTGCAGGACGAGGGCCTGCAGCGCATGGTGGCGCTGTGGCGCTGCGACGATGAACAGGGAGTGCGCCTTGTCGAACTCTGAGTTCATCGCAATGAGCATGCGCCGGCTGGGCGCAGCGCTGCTCTGCGCCCTCTCTATCGCTGCGGCCAGCGCGGCGCCCGGATCGGTCGAGCCCTTCGACGTGCAGACCTGGGGGGCACTGCGCCAGCAGGTCGAGCGCAGCCGCAAGCCGGCGCTGCTGGTGTTCAGCGCCAGCTGGTGCGCGGTCTGCCCCGGCGTCGTCAAACAGCTGGCCGGCGACAAGCGCCGCCAGCGGGCCGAGGCGCCGCTGCTGCTGGTGATGAGCGATCTGTCGCCCGAGGAGCTGGGCCCGCACGCGGGCCATGGCGCCCACCAGCAGGCGCATGCCCAGGCTGACCGCCTCTTTGCCTTCGACGGCGAGGAAGCGCGCATCCGCCATGCGGTCGATCCGCGCTGGCGCGGTGTGGTGCCGTATGTGGTCTGGCTGGCGCCGGGCCGCGAACCCGAATTCGTCAGCGGCGCACCGGATGCGGCGACGCTGGCGCGCTGGTGGGGAGGCGCGCGCCGCTGATCGCACCGTCGCAGTTGACTTGAGTCAAGGAAGCCAGGCGGGCAGGCCGGTTAGCCTTCGCCATGCCCAAGCTCTTCCGCAGCCTGACCGGCAAGCTCGCCCTGATCCAGACCTCCTTCATGGTGGTCGCGCTGGCCTCGATCGCCTTCACCGTCTGGGTGTCCTGGCAGCTCGAGGGCGGCGCCGGCGCGATCAACGAAGCCGGGCGCATGCGCATGATGAGCTACCGCATGACGCTGGCCCATGCCGCCGGCGAGCCGCTGCAGGCCGATCTGCAGCGCTTCGACGCGATGGTGCAGGCGCTGCAGGACGGCGATCCGTCGCGGCCGCTGTTCGTGCCGAGCACCGAGGCCTGCGAGCAGCGCCTGGCCGAGGTCTCTGCACTGTGGCCGCGTTTTCGTGCGGCGCTGGCGGCACCGCTGCAGCCCGACGACACGCCGGCCCTGCGCGCCCAGGCCGATGAATTCGTACGCACCGTCGATGGCCTGGTCAGCGCGATCGAGCTGACCATCGCCACCCGCACCGCCCTGCTCGGCGGCCTGTGCTTCGGCCTGGTGGTGCTGGTGGTCGGCGCCTCGGTGGTGTTCGCCTCCGGCACCTATGTGTGGATCCTGCAGCCGCTGCAGCGCCTGCGCGAGGGCCTGGCCCAGATGGGCGCGCGGGACTTCAACGCTCGGGTCGACGAGCAGGGTTCGGTGACCGAGTTCGCCGTGCTGGCCCAGGGCTTCAACCAGATGGCCGGCGAGCTGCAGCGCTCCTATGGCGAGCTGGAATTCAAGGTGGCGCAGAAGACCGCGGATCTGGCCGAGCAGAACGAGCGTCTGGCGGCGCTGTACGACGTGGCGCTGCTGGCCACCGAGGGCGGCGACTCGATGGAGGCGCTGGCGCAGAACTTCGCCGGCAAGCTGCTGCGCATCGCCCGTGCCGACGCTGCCGCGGTGCGGCTGGCCGCCGAGGATGGCGAACGCCTGCTGCTGCTGGGCCAGGCGCGGCTGCCGTCGGCGATGGCCGAATCCGAGCGCTGCGTGCGCCTGGGCGACTGCGCCTGCGGCGAGCATCTGCAGACCAGCACCGGCGCGCGCGTGATCCCGATACGCTCGCTGCAGCCAGGCACGCTGGGCCACTGCGAGGCCGCCGGCTACCAGACGGTGATCGCCGTGCCCATGCGCACGCCGCAGCGCACGGTCGGCGAGGTGGAACTGTTCTTCTACGGCGCGCGCACACTGGCCGACAACGAGCGCCAGCTGCTCGACGCGCTGGTGGGCCATGTGGCCACGCAGGTCGAGAACCTGCGACTGGCCGCGCGCGACCGCGAGATGGCGGTCAGCGAAGAGCGCAACCTGCTGGCGCAGGAGCTGCACGACTCGATCGCGCAGTCGCTGGCCTTCCTGAAGATCCAGGTGCAGCTGCTGCGCGGCGCGGTGCAGCGGCAACGCGCCGACGAGCTGGAGCGCGTGATCGGCGAGATCGATGCCGGCGTGCGCGAGAGCTATGCCGACGTGCGCGAGCTGCTGCTGCACTTCCGCACCCGCGCCGGCCACGAGGACATCGAGCACGCGCTGCGCACGACGCTGTCCAAGTTCGAGCTGCAAAGCGGCCTGAAGGCGCAGCTCTCGATGCAGGGCCATGGCGTGCCGCTGCCCCCCGACCAGCAGATCCAGGTGCTGCATGTGGTGCAGGAAGCGCTGTCCAATGTGCGCAAGCATGCCAAGGCCAGCCGCGTCGAGCTGCGCGTGCAGCAGGCGCCGCGCTGGCGCTTCGAGGTCTGCGACGACGGCGTGGGCTTCGAGCCCGGCAGCCAGGCCATCGACGAGACCCATGTGGGCCTGCGCATCATGCGCGAACGCGCCGCGCGCATCGGCGCCGAGCTGCGCGTGGATGCCAGCATCGAACACGGCACCTGCGTGAGCCTGACCCTGCCGCCTGGCGCCGGCGAGGCGCAGACGCCGGCCAGACCGGCCGAGAACGCCGCCGCCTAAGATCCTGTCCATGAGCGAAGCCGCAGAAGAGATCCGCATCCTCGTCGTCGACGACCACAACCTGTTCCGCCGCGGTCTCACCGCGCTGCTGTCGAACGAGCCCGGCCTGACGGTGGTGGGCGAGGCAGCCGACGGCGGCGAGGCGCTGCGCCGCGCCCAGGCGCTGCAGCCCGACGTGATCCTGCTCGACAACCACATGCCCGGCGTTCGCGGCGTGGATCTGCTGCCGCAGCTGCACGAGGCGGCGCCGCAGGCCCAGGTGCTGATGCTCACCGTCAGCGAGGACGAGCAGGACCTGGCCGACGCGCTGCGCGGCGGTGCGCAGGGTTATCTGCTCAAGACCATCGACGGCGCCGAACTGGCGGCCGCGCTGCGTCGCGCGATGGACGGCGAGTCGGTGGTCAGCGCCGAGATGATGCACAAGCTGGTCAGCGCCTTCCGTGCTGCGGCCAAGGCCGCACCGCCGGCCAGTGCCGCGCCGGCGGTGGCGCCGGGCGCCAGTCTGGCCGCGCTGAGCCCGCGCGAGCAGGACATCCTGCGCTGCATTGCCCGCGGCGCCAGCAACAAGGAGATCGCCCGCGAGCTCGGCATCGCCGAGACCACGGTGAAGATCCATGTGCAGCACATCCTGCGCAAGCTCGAGCTCAGCTCGCGCGTGCAGGTGGCGGTGTGGGCGAGCGAGCGCGGCGTGGGCTGAGGTCGAACGCAGGGCCAGCCCGGCGCCTGCAGCCGGCTCAGGCTGGCGCGGCTGCGGCCGACGCGGTAGGCGCAGGCACCAGCGGCAGCAGTTCCTCGAAGGAGTCGATGCTCTGCACCCCCGGCACGGCCAGCAGCGCGCCGGCCTTGGGCTCGATGACGAAGGCCCGGTCGGCCAGCTCCAGCATGCGCAGGTCGTTGATGTTGTCGCCCACCGCCCAGATCTCCTCGAACGGCGGCTGGCCCTCGCCGCTGCGGAAGCGCTGCAGTGCATGGCTCTTGCACAGCTCGGCCGTGCCGGCCGCGTCGTGCGGCAGGAAGGCGGGGTTGATGCGCAGCTCGCCGGTGCAGACCTCGGCATTGAACTGCAGCACATGGGCCAGCGCGAAGTCGGCGAAGATGCGCCGGCGCATCAGCTCGGCAGCGACGAAGTAGCTGTCGCTGACCACGCCGACCATGAAACCGGCTCGGCGCATCTGCTTGACCCACTCGATCACGCCGGGGCGAATCTCCATGCCCTGCGCGACGCGCTCGAACTGCTGGCGAGGCAGGAAGCGGAACAGCGCGGCGATGGCGGCGCTGCGCGTGCTGGCGTCAACGTTGGCGCCATCCAGCAGGCCGCGCAGCGCCTCCTCGTGGCCGCTGGCGCGGGCCAGTTCCAGCGCGTAGCGGCCGCGGGTGATGGTGCCGTCCATGTCGAGCAGCAGCAGGCGCCGGCGGCCGCGGCGGCGGCTGATCACGTAGTCGATTGACGCCGTCGCCTGGCGCTGCGTCTCGTACATCGAAATGATCTGGTCCACGTGCAGCCGGCCGGCCAGGCGGGCACGCGAGTAGATCACCCGCGCCACCTCGTTGGCCATGAAGGTGAGGTCCAGCAGCGGCTGGCTGTCGTGCTCCAGCGAGCCGATGTCGACCTCGGCCAGCCGGGCACCCGCGCGGCTGGCGTCGATCAGCAGGCCGATGTCCACGCCGTAAGCGCTCTCGAAGCTCAGCGTGCGCAGCAGCGTGCGCCGCGCCGCGACGATGCCGCCCAGCGGCTGGGCGAAGCCGGCCAGTTCGGGGAAAAAGACCTTGAGCATGGGCTTGGCCGTCAGCTCGGTGACGCGCCCGCCGCCGCGGCCGAAGCGCGCCTTGACGAAGTCCGCCTCGCCCGCCAGCAAGGGTCGGCACAGATCGCTGATGATGTTGGGCCGCAGGCCGGAGAGGTCGCCGTCGAGATAGACGATCAACTCCTGATGAGCCACGGCCAGCCCGTCGTGCATCGACGCGCCCTTGCCCAGCATGGTGCTGGTGATCACGCGGGCGCCGGCCATGCGCGCCTGCTCGACGGTCTCGTCGGTGGAGCTGTCGTCCACCACGATCACCTCGGCTGTGGCCGGATCGGCCAGCGCATAGCGCACCACATCGGCGATGCGCCTGGCCTCGTTCAGTGCCGGGATGACGACGCTGACGCAGGCCTCCAGGCCCAGGGCCTTGGGCTCGGCAGCGAGGCGCGCGCTCGGCGCCGGCGGCGGAGTCACCGGCTCGGCAGCCCGTCGGCGCCAAAGCCCCAGCAGCTTCAGCAAGCGTTCGATCCAGGGGCTCATAGGTCTTTTCCTTGTTCAGCCGCCGCAGCGCGCCGCGGCGGCACGGGCAGCAGGGCGGCAAGCTCGGTGTACATCGGCCGCGTCACCAGCCGCGCCACACCGCTGGCCAGCAGCGCGCAGGCCATCAGGCTCAGCACCATGGCATGGCCGGCGACCATCTCCATCACGATGATGAAGGCGGTGATCGGCCCCTGCGTGGTCGCCGACAGAAAGCCCACCATGCCCAGCGCGATCAGCGGGATGGCCGCTTCCTTGCCGAGCTCCAGCAGCAGCGCCACGTCGTGGCCGATGCCGGCGCCTATCGCCAGCGAGGGCGCGAACACGCCGGCCGGCACGCCGGTCCAGCTCGACAGCCAGGTGGCGCAGAACTTCAGCAGCGTGTAGACGCCGGGCAGCTCGGCCTGGCCTTCCAGCAGCGCGCGGGTCGGCGCATAGCCGGCGCCGGCGGTGGCGCCCTGGGTGACGAGGCCGATCAGTGCCACCGCGAGGCCGCAAGCCGCGGCGAAGCGCAGCGGGAAGTCGCGGCGCCAGCGGCTGAAGCGGTCGGGCAGGCCCTGGGTGCAGACGATCATCAGGCGCGAGAACAGACCGCCGGCCAGGCCGGCGATCAGCGCCACCGCCACCCCCGGGCCGAGCAGCGCCCAGGACTGCTCCTGCACGCGCAGGCGGCCGAAGTAGGTGGTGTTGCCGAACACCGAGACGGCCACCAAGCCGGCCAGCACGATGCAGGCGATCACCAGCGAGCTGTGCGTGATGCCGCGGCGCCGCGACAGCTGCTCCAGCGCGAAGATCACGCCGCCCAGCGGCGTGTTGAAGGCGGCAGCGATGCCCGCCGCCGCACCGGCCACCATCAGGTCATGCGCGTCCAGGCCCGACTGCGGCGACAGCCAGCGGCGCGCATGGCCCATCACGCCGGCACCCACCTGCACCGTCGGCCCCTCGCGACCTATCGACAGCCCGGCCAGCAGGCCACCGGAGACCAGGCCGATCTTGTGCAGCGACAGGCGCAGCGAGACCAGCCAGCTGCGCTGAGCGGCATCCAGATCGTCGTCGAGCGCACGTACCACCTGCGGAATGCCCGAGCCCATCGCGCCGGCCGCGAAGCGCCGCGTCCACCACAGCAGCGCCACGGTCAGCGCCGGGGTCCAGAGCAGTGGCAGGTAGCGGCCGTAGTCGCCAGCCTGCTGCAGGCCGGCGAAGGCATGGCTGGCGGCCTCGGCCAGGTAGGTGAAGCCGACGACCACCAGTCCGGTCAGCACCGCATAGGCCAGCACGATGGCGCGGTCCAGCCAGGGGCCCAGCGACGACAGCTCGGCACCGAGCTGGCGCCAGAACTCGGGCTCGACCTCGCGTATCGCTTGCTGAAGCCGTCGCAGGCGCAGGGCCAGAGGACGCCGTACGCGCTCGGAGATGGGCAATGCAGGTCGCAGCATGGCTGCAGATTGTATTTGCACAAATACATTACCCGCATCAGAGCTGAGTTGAAGGTCGATGCTCAGCCCCAGCGTCGCCGGCTCGGCTCCGGCGCTGCCTCGATGCGCCGGCTAGAGTTCCGCCAGGGGAATCGCAGCCGCAGCTTCGTCCGCCTTGAGCAGTTCGATCAGCCGACCGAGATCCTGGTCCAGACGTTTGAGGGTGCGCTCATCGAGTTGCGCGATCGCAGCGGGCAACACGCCCGAGAACGGGCCCGGCGCCTGCGCGAGCACGCGCGAGCCGTCCGACGTGATGAGCACTTGCACCGCGCGACGATCCGTTCCCTTGCGTTCAGTGACGACGAGCCCGGCCTTGGCCAGGCTCCTGACCAGATTGCTGGCCGTGGTCTGGTGCACATCCATCGTCTCCGCCAGCGCCCCGACGCCCACGCCGGGCTGAGCACCGATGATGCTCAGCGCCCAGAGTTGTGCACCGCCGATCCCTGCCTGCTTCTCCACCTGCTTGAAGTGCGTCTTCACCGCATTGAAGACAATGCGGAAGCGGCGCAGCACGCGCACTTCCGCAGGCTCGCTCCTCATGCGTTCAGATGGCTGGCTTGGTGGGCGCGCGCGTTGCGGTTCGGTCGTCATCGAATCATCTTAGGCGACGATGCGACGCATCTGCCCAGCTCGCGACAGCCATGCGGCAGACAGTCCTTGGCCGTGCCCCTGGCAGCAGCCTGGCAAAGGTTTCAGCCGCTGATGCGGAACTTCGCCACCAGCGAATTGAGCTGCTGGGTCTGGCCGCTCAGGCTCTGGGCGGCGGCGGCCACCTCCTCGACCAGCGCGGCATTCTGCTGCGTCGAGGTGTCGATGGACTGCACCGAGGTGTTCACCACATTCAGCCCCGAGCTCTGCTGCACCGATGCATCGCTGATCTGCCCCACCAGGGCATGAACCTCGCGGACGCTGGAAACCAGGTTGCGCATGGTGTTGCCGAGGCTGTCGATCTGCCCCGCGCCGGCATCGACGCGCTCCACCGATTCGCCGATCAGCTGGCGCACCTCGCTGGCCGCGCCGGAGACGCGATGCGCCAGCGCACGCACCTCGCTGGCGACGACAGCAAAGCCGCGCCCCTGCTCGCCGGCGCGCGCCGCCTCCACCGCGGCGTTCAACGCGAGGATGTTGGTCTGGAAGGCGATGCTGTCGATCACGCCGATGATGTCGGCAATCCGCTTGGACGACTGGCTGATGTTGGACATGGTCTGGGCGACCTGCTCCATCGCATTGCCGCCCTCGCCGGCCACCACGGCGCTGCGATCGGCCAGCTTGCGCACTGAAGCAGCCGTCTCGCTGTTCTTGTTCACCAGGCCGGTCAGGTCCAGCAGCGACGAGGCCGTCTGCTGCACCGACGAGGCCTGCTGCTCGGTCCGCGTGGACAGGTCCAGATTGCCCTGGGTGATCTCGCGCGAGGCCATGTCGATGGACTCGGCGGAATCGCGCACGGCACTGACCATCGCCGCCAGCTGACGGGTCATGGTCTGCAGGCTGCCCATCAGGTCGGCCACTTCGTCGTTGCCTTCGTGGTGGAAGGCCACCGTCAGGTCGCCCTCGGCCACGCGTGTGGCCAGGCGTCCGGCATCCTGCAGCGGCCGCGTCACCGAGCGCGTGATGACCAGCGCCAGCGCCGCGCCCGCGGCGATGACCGCCACGACGAAGACACTCAGCAGCAGCGTGCGCTGGCGGCGCGCCGCATCGATCTCGGCCATCTCGGCCACGGCACGCTCGCGCATCAGCTGCGTGAGCTGAACCAGCTGCTCAGCCCATTCCTTCTCGACCGGCGCGAAGCGCTTGGTGAGCACCTTGGCGGCCTCGTCGCCGGCCATGGCCATGGTGAACTGCAGTGCTTCCTCGACCATGGGCTCGGCCTGCTTGCGCAGGGCCACGGCCTTGTCGAGTACCGCCTTCTCATTGGGGCTAAGGCCGGCAGCGACCAGCTTCTCTTCCTGCGTGACCACCATCTTCAGCGCGGCGCGATAGGCGGCGACGTCCTTGTTCAGATCGCCGCTGTCCGACTGCAGGCCCGCGCTGCGGATGCTGGAGGTGGCGGACAGCTGCGATTCGCGGATCATCTGCACCGCCGCCGTGCGCTCGCGCGCATTCGCCTCGGCCAGCTGCACGGCTTCGAGATCCTTCTGGCCGGACCAGGCGGCAGCGAACACCGCCAGCACCGAGCCGCCGATCACGGCACCGAAGCAGATGCCCAGACGTGCGCCAAGCCGAAGCCGCTGAAGAGGAGCAAGCAAACTCATAGAGACCTCGAAGCCGGACGTGCAGTGAAAAGGGACAGACAGGACTCAGACACGAAACAAGAAGGTCGCAGCACGGGCAAACCGGGCCGGCCAGCCGGGGCGCATTGCCCCAGCGCCGCAGGCCCGCGCCCGCCGGCTCGACCCGCGCTTACTTGGTGATCGCGACGCCGACGAAGACCTCGGTACCCGGCACGCCGCGCACGAACATCGAGCGCTCTTCCAGCTTCTTGGTCGTCGGGTTGATGAACTGGTAGTCGACCCAGCCCTCGCCCTTCTTGGCCACCGCGACGAATTCCTTGACGAACTCCTTGCCCGACGGGTCCTTGGACTCCAGCGTGTTCTTGCCTACCAGGCGCTCGTTGAGCGAGCTCGCCAGCACGGTGCCATTCACATGGTTCACGATGACGTTCATGCCCTTGGTCTTCCATTCGGGCGCGGTGTTGACTTCCTTGCTGGCCTGTTCGACACCGACCTTCTTGACCAGGTTCACGGCCGCACCCACCTGCTGCTGCGCATCGGCGCGCGTTTGTGCGAAGCCGGACACGCTGACCAGCAGACCTGCGACCAGGGCCATGACACCGCGAACGTTGAAGAAGTTCATGCTTTCATCTCCTGTGAGTGGGAAAAGTGATTCCTCTGCTATCTTCGGCTCGAAGCGCACAAAGATGAAGCCCTTTCTCTGACGCGAACGTGAACTGCGCCGCAGGCCGCCCCGGCTTGATGCAGCAGTGGCACCAAGCTGTTGCTGCCGTACTGCACCGTCTTGACGCTCGATGCCCTCATCGACAATGAAGCGCGGCTGGTGCAGGCTAGGCCCCATGATGCTCAACCGACGCCAATTCACCCGCCGCCTGCTCGTGCCGGCCCTGCTGCCGGCTGCGGCAGTGCCGCTGTCCGGATGCGCCGGCAACACCGCCGTGCAGCGCTATGAGGAGCTGGTGCGCCAGACCTGGCGGCGCGGCCCCTTGCAGGGGCTCAGCGGCGCCGACTTGAGCCGCGAGCTGGTGCGCTATGCCACGCTGGCGCCCAGCAGCCACAACACCCAGTGCTGGAAGTTCACGCTGGAGCCGGACGCGATCACCCTGCGGCCCGACTTCGCGCGGCGCTGTCCGGTAGTGGATCCGGACGATCACCACCTCTATGTCTCGCTCGGTTGCGCGGCGGAGAACCTGATCCAGGCGGCGCGCGCCTTCGGCCTGGCGGGCGAAGCCCAGTACGACGCCTCGCGCGATGCGCTGCGCATCGCGCTGGCGCCGACCCAGGCGCGGGCCTCGCCGCTGTTCGACGCCATCCCGGCGCGCCAATCCACCCGCGGGCTCTACGACGGTCAGCCGCTGGCGGCCGACGAGCTGAAGCGGCTCGAGCAGGCGGCCAGTTCGCCGCAGGTGCGCCTGCTGCTGCTGACCGCCCGGCCGGCGGTCGAGACCGTGCTGGACTTCGTCGTGCAGGGCAACAGCGCACAGATGGCCGATCCGGCCTTCGTCGCCGAGCTCAAGCACTGGCTGCGCTTCAACGAGACCGAGGCCATGCAGCAGGGCGACGGCCTGTTCAGCCGCTCCTCGGGCAACCCGTCCGTGCCGGGCTGGCTGGCCCGGCCGCTGTTCGACTTCGTGTTTCGCGCCGAGGCGGAGAACGACAAGTACGCCAAGCAGCTGCGCAGCTCGGCGGGCGTGGCGGTGTTCGTCGCTGCCCAGGCCGACAAGGCGCACTGGATAGCGACCGGGCGCGCCTTCGAGCGCTTTGCACTGCAGGCCACCGCGCTGGGGGTGCGCAATGCCCACCTGAACATGCCGATCGAGGTGGCCGCGCTGCGCCCGGGCTTTGCCAGCGCGCTCGGCCTGGGCGGCCAGAGGCCGGATCTGGTCGTGCGCTTCGGGCGCGGGCCGGCGCTGCCGCCGTCGCTGCGCCGGCCGCTGCAGCAGGTGCTGGCCTGAGCCGCGTCGCGGCCGGGCGCGCGGCGCCCGGAATCCCGTCGGCCGGCGGGAGGGATGGCCGGTTTTCCGTCCGACACGCCGACACCATCCTGCATCCAGCCCTTGCGCATCAGGCATTTAGGCGGGCCGCTCCGTATTAACCCGCGCTGGCACAGCATCTGCGTAGGGCAGCCCATGCACCTGGCCCTCACTCAGCGCAAGCGCCCCCGGACTGCCGCCCTTCGGGCCGGCGTGCTGCTGGCCGCTGCGCTGCTGTCCGGCCTTGCGCTCGGGGCCTCCAGCGCGGGTGCCGCCTCCAGTCCGGCGTCGAGCGCGACGCCCGCCCAGCTGGCCGCACAGAGCCCCACGCTGCGTCGCATCGCCGAGACCGGCACCATCAACCTCGGCCACCGCGAGTCCTCGGTGCCGTTCTCCTACTACGACCAGCGCCGCCAGGTGGTGGGCTATTCGCATGAGCTGATGCTCAAGGTGGTCGACGAGATCCGCGCCGAGCTCAAGCTGCCGGCGCTGACGCAACGCCTGGTGCCGGTGACCTCGCAGAACCGCATCCCGCTGGTGCTCAACGGCACGGTGGACATCGAATGCGGCTCCACCTCGCACACCGCGGCGCGCGCGCGTCAGGTGGCCTTCTCGACCTCGATCTTCGTCGTGAGCACGCGGCTGCTGGTGCACCGCAGCTCGGGCATACGCGACTTCGCCGACCTGGCCGGGCGCAAGGCGGTGGTCACCGCCGGCACCACCTCCGAGCGCCTGCTGCGCACCTGGAGCGAGACGCACGGCAGCCGCATCCAGCTGCTCACCGCGCGCGACCACGGCGATGCCTTCCAGTCGCTGGAGAGCGGCAAGGTCGACGCGCTGATGCTGGACGACGCGCTGCTCTACGGCGAGCGCGCCAAGGCCACCCATCCGGAGAACTGGCTGGTCACCGGCACGCCGATGTCCTACGAGGTCTACGGCTGCATGATGCGCCGCGACGATCCGCTGTTCAAAAGCCTGGTCGACCGCACGCTTACCCGCTTGCTCACTTCCGGCGAGGCGTTGAAGATCTACACACGCTGGTTCCAGAAACCCATCCCCCCCAAGGGACTGAACCTGAACTGGCCCCCGTCGGAGGCGCTGCTGCGCCTGTACCAGCAACCCAGCGACCAGGCCTTGAACTGAGCCTCGCGCCAGCCCGCCCGACCTGTTTCCATCCACCTCTTTTCACCCCAGCAAGGAGCTCACATGTCCCTCAAGAAGTCTGCAGTTGCCTTTCAACGCACCGCCACCGCCACAGCCCTGGTGCTGGCCGGCCTGCTGGCCACCGGTGCCGCCCAGGCCGACACGCTGAAGAAGATCAAGGACAGCGGCAGCGTCACCATGGGCGTGCGCGAGTCCTCCGGCGCGCTGTCCTACACGCTGGGCGATGGCAAGTACGTCGGCTACCACGTGGAGATCTGCGAGAAGGTGCTCGGCGACATCCGCAAGCAGCTGGGCCTGAGCAGCCTGGCGGTGAAGTACCAGCCGGTGACCTCGCAGAACCGCATCCCGCTGGTGGAAAACGGCACCGTGGACATCGAGTGCGGCTCCACCACCAACAATGCCGCCCGCCAGAAGCAGGTGGCTTTCGCGGTGACCACCTTCGTCGAGGAAGTGCGCATCGCCGTCAAGGCCAGCTCGGGCATCAGCTCGATCAATCAGCTGGCCGGCAAGACCGTTGCCACCACCACCGGCACGACCTCGGTGCAGACGCTGCGCAAGCATGAGCGCGCCACCGGCGTGGACTTCAAGGAAGTGTTCGGCAAGGACCACGCCGACAGCTTCCTGCTGCTGGAATCCGGCCGCGCCGACGCCTTCGTGATGGACGGCTCGCTGCTGGCCGGCCTGATCGCGCGCTCCAAGGCGCCGAACGACTTCAAGATCGTCGGCGAAGTGCTGTCGGTCGAGCCGATCGCGATCATGTTCCGCAAGGACGATCCGGCGTTCAAGAAGGCCGTCGACGACAGCATCAAGGCCATGATCAAGTCCGGCGAGGTGGCCAAGCTGTACGACAAGTGGCTGCTGCAGCCGATCCCGCCGACCAACGCCAAGGTGGGCCTGCCGATGAGCGACAACCTCAAGGCCGCGCTGGCCAACCCCAACGACAAGCCGGCCGAAGACTACGCCAAGAAGTAATCGGCAAGGACGAGCCGGACGCTTCAACCGGCTCACTGGGGCCCGTGCATCGCAGCCTGCGGTCACGGGCCTCTTGACCAGAAGTACCGTACACAGAATCCGGAGAAGCGCGTGGCGAGCTTTGAATGGCAGGTGTTCTGCAAGAACACCATCGATGGCGAGGTGATCCCGCGCTGCTTCGGCAGCGGCGGCGACATCACCTACCTGGACTGGATGATCTCCGCCTGGGGCTGGACGCTCAGCGTCGCGCTGCTCGCGCTAGTGCTGGCGCTGCTGACCGGCTCGCTGATGGGCATCCTGCGCACCGTGCCGAACAAGGCGCTGGTCGCCTTCGGCGAGGCCTGGACCGAGCTGTTCCGCAACATCCCGCTGCTGGTGCAGATCTTCCTCTGGTACCACGTGGTGCCGGCGCTGATCCCGCCACTCAAGAGCGTGCCCAGCTTCATCCTCGTGGTCTTCGCTCTCGGCTTCTTCACCTCGGCCCGCGTGTCCGAACAGGTCAAGGCCGGCATCCAGAGCCTACCCAAGGGCCAGCGCTACGCGGGCCTGGCGCTGGGCCTCACGCTGCCGCAGACCTACCGCTACGTGCTGCTGCCGATGGCCTTTCGCATCGTCATCCCGCCGCTGACCAGCGAGAGCATGAACATCATCAAGAACAGCTCGGTGGCCTTCGCAGTGTCGGTGGCCGAGCTGACCATGTTCGCGATGCAGGCGCAGGAGGAGACCGCGCGCGGCATCGAGATCTACATGGGCGTGACCGCGCTGTATTTCGTCTCGGCCTTCGCCGTCAACCGCATCGCGCTGTTCATCGAGCAGCGCGTGCGCGTGCCCGGCTTCATCGGAGGCCACTGAGATGCTGATGAACCTGGACTTCTCCTTCCTGAGCTGGCAGGTCGTCTCCAGCTTCGTGCTCAAGGGCCTGGTCTTCTCCGTCCAGCTGACCCTGGTGGCGATGATCGGCGGCATCCTGCTGGGCACGCTGATCGCGCTGATGCGCCTGTCCGGCAAGAAGTGGCTGGAAGTGCCCGCGGCCTTCTACGTGAACACGCTGCGCTCCATCCCGCTGGTGATGGTGATCCTGTGGTTCTTCCTGCTGATCCCGCTGATGACCGGCAGACCCATGGGCGCCGAGCTGTCGGCGGTGATCACCTTCACCGTGTTCGAGGCGGCCTACTACTCGGAGATCATGCGTGCCGGCATCCAGAGCGTGCCCAAAGGCCAGGTCTACGCCGGCTATGCGATGGGCATGAACTACCGCCAGACCATGCAGCTGGTGGTGCTGCCGCAGGCCTTCCGCAACATGCTGCCGGTGCTGCTGACGCAGACCATCATCCTGTTCCAGGACACCTCGCTGGTCTACGCCATCGGCGCCTATGACCTGCTCAAGGGCTTCGAGGTCGCCGGCAAGAACTTCAACCGCCCGGTGGAGACCTATCTGGTCGCCGCCCTCGTCTACTTCGTGATCTGCTTCGGCCTGTCGATGATGGTGCGCCGCCTGCAGAAACGCATTGCGATTATTCGTTGAGGCTTGAGCCATGATCGAGATAAAGAACGTTTCCAAGTGGTACGGCCAGTTCCAGGTGCTGACCGACTGCAGCACCAGCATCAAGAAGGGCGAGGTCGTCGTGGTCTGCGGCCCTTCGGGCTCGGGCAAGAGCACGCTGATCAAAACCGTCAACGCGCTGGAGCCCATCCAGCAGGGCGACATCACGGTGGACGGCATCAGCATCACCGCGCCAGGCACCAACCTGCCCAAGCTGCGCTCGCGCGTGGGCATGGTGTTCCAGCACTTCGAGCTGTTCCCGCACCTGTCGGTGACCGAGAACCTGACCATCGCGCAGATCAAGGTGCTGGGCCGCAACCCGACCGAGGCCAAGGCGCGCGGACTGAAGATGCTCGAGCGCGTGGGCCTGTCGGCGCACAAGGACAAGTTCCCCGGCCAGCTCTCCGGCGGCCAGCAGCAGCGCGTCGCGATCGCCCGCGCGCTGTCGATGGACCCTATCGTGATGCTGTTCGACGAGCCCACCTCGGCGCTGGACCCCGAGATGGTCGGCGAGGTGCTGGACGTGATGGTCGGCCTGGCCAACGAGGGCATGACGATGATGTGCGTGACCCACGAGATGGGCTTTGCCAAGAAGGTCAGCGACCGTGTGATCTTCATGGACGCGGGCAAAATCGTCGAGGACTGCCGCAAGGACGAGTTCTTCGGCAACCCCGACGCACGCTCGCCGCGTGCCAAGGACTTCCTCTCAAAGATTCTCCAGCACTGATTTCTTGAGCGCTCCCGCCGCCAGCACCTCAACCGGCCTTCGCAGCATCTCCTGGTCCGCGCGGCCGCGCGGCGGGCTGCGCACGCTGCTGCTGGCGCTGGCCGCTGCGGCGCTGGTGCTGGCCGCCGGCTGGGCCGGCTACTCGGCCAGCCGGCAGCGCGGCACCGAGGCGCTGCGCGTCGAGGCCAACCATCAGCTCGAGCTCTTCGGCAGCGCCGCCGAAGGCGTGATCAAGCGGCTCGAGCCGGTGCCGGCCACGGTGCAGCTCAACCCCGAGGTGCTGGAGCTGCTGCGCCAGCCCGCTTCGCGCGAGCGCGCCGCGGCAGCCAGCAACTACCTGCGCCGCCTCAATGCCCATCTGGGCAGTCAGGCGGTGTTCGTGATCGGCGAACGCGGCGTGGTGCTGGCCGCCAGCGAGCCGGCCCTGGTGGGCGAGGACCTGGCGTTCCGGCCCTTCTTCCTCGAAGCGCTGTCGGGCCGCGTCGGCCGCCACTTCGCCATCGATGCCAAGAGCGGCCTGGGCGGCTACTACGTCTCGCATCCCATCCATGACGGCGCCCGCGTGGCCGGCGTGGCAGCGATCAAGATCAGCCTGGAGCCGATCAACGAAGCCTGGGCCAGCCTGGCCGCGCCGGCGCTGCTGGCCGACTCGAACCAGGTGGTGATCCTGTCGTCCGAACCGTCCTGGCGCTACACCGCGCTGGGCGAGCTCAGCGTCGAGCAGCGCGTGGACCTGCAGCTCGGCCGCCTCTATGCCGAGCAGCGCCTGCCACGCTTCCCGCTCAAGGTGGACCTGCGCGTGGACGAGGATGCCCAGGTGGTCGAGGGCGTGCTGCCGCATGGTCTGGACGGGCCGGGCAGCCAGGCAGGCGGCGGGCCGCTGACGCAGACGCGAGGCATGCTGGTCGTCGGCCGCACGCTCAACGGCATGGACTGGCGGCTGCTGATGTTCGCCGACCTGCGGCCGGTGCGGCAGGAGGCCGTTACCTACGGACTGCTGGCCGCGCTGGCGATGGGCGTGCTGCTGCTGCTGGCGCTGATCGCGCTGCAGCGCCGCCGCATCCTGCGCCAGAAGCTCGATGCGCAACGCTGGCTGCAACAGGCCAACACGCAGCTGGAACAGCAGGTGCAGCGCCGCACCAGCGCGCTGTCCGAGGCCAACGCCAGGCTGGAGCGCGAGGTCGCCGAGCGCCTGGCCGCCGAGCAGACACTGCGCCAGGCGCAGGACGAGCTGATCCACGCCGGCAAGATGGCCGCCCTGGGCCAGCTGTCCACCGGCATCACCCACGAGCTGACGCAGCCGCTCGGCGCGATGCGCACGCTGTCGGGCAATGCGCTGGAATTCATGAAGCGCGGCCAGCTCGACAGCGTGCAGAGCAATCTGCAGCTGCTCACCCGCCTGGCCGACCAGATGGGCAGCATCATCGAGCCGCTCAAGGGCTTCGCGCGCAAGAGCCAGGCGCGCCCCCAGCCCTGCGACGTGGGCCGCGCCTTCGCCAACGCGCTGTTCCTCTACGACCAGCGGCTGCGCAAGCAGAACGTCAGCATCGTCCGCCCCGAGGCGAGCGACGCGCCGTCGCTGCTCGCCTGGGTCGATGCCAACCGGCTGGAGCAGATCTGGATCAATCTGGTCGGCAATGCGCTGGACGCGATGAAGGACAACGAGGCCGCAGGCCGGCCGCGCGAGCTGCGCCTGACCGTCAGGCGCGAGGCCGACGACATCGTCGCCGAGCTCTGCGACAGCGGCCCCGGCCTGGCCGACGACGTGCGCGCGCACCTGTTCGAGCCCTTCTTCACCACCAAGGATGCCGGCGTCGGCCTCGGCCTGGGCCTGGCGATCTCGCGCGACATCGCGCGCGAGGCCGGCGGCGAGCTGGAGGCGGACAATCGCCCCGCGGGCCAGGGCAGCGGCGCCTGCTTCCGCCTGCGCTTGCCCGCAGCACCCGACACTGAGAACCCATGAGCCTCGAACTCTCCGTCCTGCTCGTCGAAGACGATCTGCACATGCAGCTGGGCTGCGTGCAGGCCCTGCAGCTCGCCGGCCTGCGCTGCGAGGCGGTGGACTCCGCCGAGGCCGCGCTGGCCGACAAGATCAAGCCCGGCTTTGCCGGCGTGGTCGTCACCGACATGCGCCTGCCCGGTGCCGACGGCATGAGCCTGGTGCGGCGCTGCCGCGAGCTCGACGCCGACCTGCCCGTCATCATGATCACCGGCCATGGCGACGTCAGCCTGGCGGTGGAGGCCATGCGCAGCGGCGCCTACGACTTCATCCCCAAGCCCTTCTCACCCGAGGTGCTGGTCGAGGTGGTCAAGCGCGCGCTGGAGAAGCGCCGCCTGACGCTGGAAGTGGCGCGGCTGCGCGAGCAGCTGGCCGCCGCGCACGAGGGCGGTGTGGCCGCCAAGCTGGTGGGCCGCTCGCCACAGATCGAGGCGGTGCGCCAGCTGATCACGCGCATCGCGCACAGCTCGGTGGACGTGCTGATCCGCGGCGAAACCGGCACCGGCAAGGAGCTGGTCGCGCAGGCGCTGCACGAGCTCTCGGGCCGCAAGGCCGCGCCGCTGGTGGCGCTGAACTGCGGCGGCCTGCCCGACAGCCTGCTCGACAGCGAGCTCTTCGGCCACGAGGCCGGCGCCTTCACCGGCGCGGCCAAGCGCCGCATCGGCAAGATCGAGCATGCCAGCGGCGGCACCTTGTTCCTCGACGAGGTCGAGAGCATGCCCATGGGCGTGCAGGTCAAGCTGCTGCGCGTGCTGCAGGAGCGCGTCATCGAACGATTAGGCTCCAACCAGCGCATCCCGGTGGACTGCCGCGTCATCGCCGCCAGCAAGGACGACCTGCTGCAGCGCGCGCAGCAGGGCTCCTTCCGCAGCGACCTCTACTACCGGCTCAATGTCGTCACCATCGACCTGCCGCCGCTGCGCGAGCGCCGCGAGGACATCCCGCTGCTGCTGGAGCACTTCATGCTGCTGGCCGCCAGCCGCTACGGCCTGCCGGTGCCGACGGTGAGCCCCTCGCAGCTGCAGCTGCTGGCCAAGCACAGCTGGCCGGGCAATGTGCGCGAGCTGCGCAATGTGGCCGACTGCCTGGTGCTGGGCGTGGCCAGCGATGTGCTCGCGCCCGCCATGCCCAGCGGCGACGGTGCCGCCGACAAGCCGCATGCGCTGTCGCTGGCCGAGATCGTCGAGGACTTCGAGAAAAGCCTGATCCGCGAGGAGCTGCAGCGCCAGGGCGGCAATATCGCGCGCAGCGCGGCGGCGCTGCGCACCGCGAAGACCACGCTGGCCGACAAGATCCGGCGCTACAGGCTCAACGACGCCGCAGGCACCGAGGCCGAGCCCCCGGGGGCCGGCTGAAAGCGGCGCCCGGCGGCAGCGCTTCGGGGGATCAACCGCCGATCCAGCGCCACAGCGGCGCCAGCGCCAGCGACCAGGCCGCCGCGCCCAGCGCCACCGCATAGGCGCAGGCCAGCACCGCGACGATCAGCGACAGCAGCACCAGCAGGCCGTCGCGGAAGGCCAGCGCAAAGCCCAGCAGCGCCAGCGACAGCGCCGGCAGCACATTGCCCAGCGGCAGCGGCAGCGCGATCAGCACGCCCATCACCGCGACCAGGGATGCCATCCAGGGACGGCGGCCACGCGAATGCACCAGGCGGACCATGCGCCGCCGCGACCAGCGGCCCATATGCGCATAGAACCAGGCCATCAGCAGCAGCACCCGGCGCGCCCACAGCGCCGGCATCCGAAAGCCCGCCACGCCCGCGGGCAGCCCGCCCACGCGCCGGCCCTGCCACATCGGCACCGCCAACATCATCAGGGCCAGGCCCAGCACACTGCCCACGCCGGGAACCGGCGTCACGCAGGGCGCGGCCAGCAGCACCAGCAACGAGCCAATCGCCGCACGGCCCTGCAACGAGGCCAGATCGGCCAGCGTGACCGGCGATTCACCCAAGCCATGCGCGGCATCGCGCAGGCGTTGGTGCAGAGGGGGAGCATGCGGCTTTTTCATCGGCGCGCAGTATCGCCTCGGCAGCTGACAAGGCGAAGGCCCCACCGAAATGCCACAGAAGGTCGCAGCCTATTCAGGCCGACGGCGCCTGCGGCCACCGGGTCATTGCGGACCCGGTGCGCCGTCACGGCGCGATCTTGCGCTTCAGCGCGCGGGCCACGCCCTGCGGCAGATTGGGCAGCGAGCGCAGCAGCCAGGGCAGCACCTTGCGCTTGGCGCCGTTGAGCGACTCCGGCACCATGGCTTCGATCAGGTGCGGGCCCGGGTGCGTCAGCGCGTATTCCAGCGCCTTGCAGAACTCCTCGGCCGTGCTCACCCGCACCGCATGCACGCCCATCCCTTGCGCCAGCTGCGCGAAATTCAGCACCGGGCCATCCAGCTCGAACTGCGCCTTGGCCTTGGCGCCGGACTCCTCGGCGCCCACGCGCTCCAGCTCCACCTTGAGCACCGAGTAGGACGCGTTGTTGAAGATGATGGACGTGACGTTGAGCTTCTCGCGCGCCATGGTCCACAGCGCCTGGATGGTGTACATCGAGGAGCCGTCGCCGATCAGCGCCAGCACCGGCCGCTCCGGGCAGGCCACCGCCGCGCCGACCGCGCTGGGCAGGCCCTGCCCGATGGCGCCGCCGGTCAGCGTGATCAGGTCGTGGCGCGGCGCGCCGGCCGTCATCGCGCCCAGCATCAGGCCCGAGGTGATGGCCTCATCCACCACGATGGCGTTCTCGGGCATCAGATGGCCCAGCGCCTTGCAGACCTTGGCGGCGTTGAGCTTGCCCTTGGGACGGCCGGGCCGCTGTGCCGGCTGCAGCGCGGGCTGCGCCTGTGCCGCGCCCAGCGCCTGCACCAGCTTGCCCAGGCTGGCGGCGGCGTCCTGCTCGGGCGTGCTCAGCGTGTGCACCGTGCAGCCGGCCGGCACCAGGTCGCTGGCCTTGCCGGGATAGGCGAAGAAGGACACCGGCGACTTGGCATCGACCAGGATCAGGTGCTTCACATCGGCCAGCTGCACGCCCGCCAGCTCGGCCAGGTAGGCGATGCGCTCCACCGGCGGCAGGCCGGCGCCGCGTTCCAGCCGGGTCGGGAAAACCTCGGCCAGCACGCGCACGCCACTGTGCGCCGCGATGCGCGCGGCGGCCAGCAGCGCCGACTCGCGCAAGGCCAGGCCGCCCAGCAGCAGCGCGCAGGTCTGGCCCGAGCGCACCGCGTCGGCGATGGCGGCGACAGTGGCGTCATCGGCCGCTGCCGGCTTGGGCAGGGCCGGCGGCGGCACCGGCACCGCGCCCTCGCCCCAGGACACATCGGCCGGCAGGATCAGCGTGGCCACCTGGCCCGGCAGGCCGCGAGCGGCGGCGACCGCATCGGCCGCGTCACGGCAGAGTTCGCTGGTCTTTTGCGAGGTGCGCACGAAGCCGGGCGAGACATTGCGCGCCACCGTCTCGATGTCGGATTGCAGCTGCGCGTCGTACTGCGTGTGATAGGTCGCGTGGTCGCCGACGATGTTGACGATGGGCACCTTGCCCTTGCGCGCGTTGTGCAGATTGGCCAGGCCATTGCCCAGGCCGCAGCCCAGGTGCAAGAGCGTGGCGGCGGGCTTGTCGGCCATGCGCGCATAGCCGTCGGCCGCGCCCGTGGCCACGCCCTCGAACAGCGCCAGCACCGCGCGCATGCGCGGCTCGCTGTCCAGCGCGGCGACGAAGTGCATCTCGCTGGTGCCGGGGTTGGTGAAACAGACCTCGACGCCGGCATCGACCAGGGTCTTCATCAGGGCTTGTGCGCCGTTGGGCATGGGAGTCTCCTCGTATGTCTTGTCCGGTCTCGATTCAGGCGGCCTGGGCGGGCAGGAAGCGCCGCATCGTGAAGGCAAACAGCAGGCCGCCCGCATACATCAGCACGCCATAGAGCGCGCCGGGAATGGCCATCGCATCGTCCTTCAGCACGCTGCTGGCGATCACCAGCGAGAGCGCCGCGTTCTGCACCGCCGTCTCGATGCCCAGCGTCACCGACTGGCGGCGCGACAGCCGCGCGGCCCAGGCCACCGCGAAGCCCACGCAGAGCATGCTCACGTTCAGCAAGACGGCGAACGGCGCCAGCGTGGCGAAGTTGTCGCGCAGCAGCGCCCAGTTCTTCAGCACCGCCAGGAGCACGATTAGGATGAACAGCAGCGTGGCCACGCGCGTGGCGCGCGGCTCGAAGCGCAGCGCCCAGGCGCTGTAGCGAGCCCGCGCCAGCATGCCCAGGCTGACCGGCAGGCCCAGCACCAGCGCCACCTGGCCCATCATCAGGCCCACCGGCACGTCCACCGCGCGCGCCGCGCCCAGGTAGTGGCCCAGCGCCCAGGTGACGACGATGGGCAGCGTGAAGATGGTCAGCACGCTGGCCACCGCGGTGAAGCTCAGCGCCAGCGCCACGTCGCCGCGCGCCAGATAGGTGAGCAGATTGGAGGTGCTGCCGGTCGGGCAGGCCGCCAGGATCATGAATCCCACCGCGAACACACCGCCCATGCCGAAGGCCGTCAGCATCAGATAGCAGGCCAGCGGCAGCAGCACGAAGTGGCAGACCACGCCCACCAGCAGCGCACGCGGCTGCGCAAAGATGCGCCGGAAGTCCGCCGGCGTCAGCCCCAGGCCCAGCGAGAACATGATGAAGGCCAGGATCAGCGGCAGCAGCACGCCGGAAACGATGTCACCTTGCACGAGCTTCTCCTCTAGTTGTCTTCTTGTCTTTGGGTGCGGGGCTCAGCGGCCCGCGACGATGGACCGCACCGCCGCGCGCGCGGTGAGGATGCAGCCGGGCAGGAAGGTGCCTTCCAGCGAACGCTTGCCGCTGGCCCCGCCGCCGCCGAAGCCGGCGGCCTCGCCCACGCAATAGAGTCCGCTGATCGGCCGCCCCACGCCATCGAGCACACGGCTTTGCAGATCGGTCTGCAGGCCGCCCAGGCTCTTGCGCGTGATCAGCTGCATCTGGATCGCGATGAAGGGCCCGGCGCCCGGCATCTGCAGCGGCGCGGGCTTGCAGGTGCGCAGCTTGTCCGGCCCCCACTGGCGCGCATGCAGGATGCGGCGGATCTGGTCGTCGTTGTGCAGCGCCGCGCCATGGGCGAAGTTGGCGTCGAAGGCATCGGCCGTGGCCTGCAGCACCGCCGGGTCCACATCGTGCGAGGCGGTCAGCGCATTCATCTTCGCGGCCAGGCCGGCCAGCGTGTCGTCCACCAGGAAGTGCGGGCTCTCTGAGGCCATCTGGCGCACCAGGCGGTGGTTGCCCAGCAGCGTCTCCTTCAGGAACAGCGGGAACTGCTTGTCGCGGATGCGCTGGTTGTGCTCAGCGCCGGAGATCGCGAACTCCTTGGCCGCGATGCGCCAGTTCAACAGATGCCAGGTCCAGGGCTTTTTCTGCGCGGCGACGCGCTGGCAGAGCCAGTGCGTGTCGAAGCCGGTGACCAGCGGCTCCGGGCCGATGCGCCGGCCCTTGTGGTCCAGCCACAGCGCCGACTTGCAGGGAATGGTCGAGAGCCCGTGGCCGGGGAAATGCGGAAACGGATGCGGGAAGCCGGCCGCGTAGTTCCACATCTCGCCGGCGTGGGTGATCTGCGCGCCCAGGTGGCGGTCGGCCCAGTGGTGCAGCTGGCCGTCGGCAAAGGGGTGCGCGCCGTTGAGCATGGTCGCCGGCATCGGGCGGTGCCAGGGCCAGTTGGCACGCGTCTGCTCATGACTGCCGTTGATGCCGCCCATGGCCAGCACCACCACCGGCGCGCGCAGGCGCAGCTCGACACCCGTGCGCTCATTCACCGCGATAGCGCCGGCAATCGAACCTCCCGCGTGATCGAGCGCCGTGATGCGGTGCTCGTGCAGCACGGTCAGCCGGCCGCTGCCGCCATCGGCCGCGCGCAGCGCCGCGATCATCTGGCGCGTCAGCTCGCGCGCCGTGCCCCAGACGATGTGATAGCGCGGCACGCTGTTGCCGTCGCCCTGCATGCCGCGCTCCACCCAGTTCACCGCCGGCATGAACTTCAGCCCTTCGGCCAGCAGCCAGTCGTAGACCTCGGCGCGCGAGTGCTCCACGTAGTAACGCGCCCACTGCAGGCGCGGGCTCTGCGGGTCTTCGGCCTCCAGCTCGCCGAAGCGCAGCCAGTCGCGGTAGGCGCGCTCGGGGCTGTCGGGGATCTTCATGCGCGCCTGCAGCGGCGTGCCCACCAGGGCCATGCCGCCGAAGGCCCACAGCGCCAGGCCGCCGAAGCGCTCCGGCGTGTCGCGGTCCACCAGCGTCACGCGCTGGCCGGCGCGCAGCGCCTGCAGCGCGGTGACGATGCCGGCCAAGCCGCCGCCGGCCACGATCAGGTCGGACGGCTGCGTGGGCGTCTGCTGTGGAACAAGCATCGCGATGTCTCCTCTGCCGGGACTGGGCAGCTCTGTGCCTGCTCGCTTCGCCCCGCGGTCTGTGCTTCTGTCTGTCTTGTCTTGCGTGGGTCGGAGATTAGCCGCCTATGATCGCGGCACGATTGACTTTGCAGGACACGCGCATTGACTTTGCAGGCCACCGTCTCGCTGGACTGGGTGAACACCGTGCTGGCTGCGGCCGAGCGCCTGGGGGCGCCGCGCGCGGCCGTGCTGGCCGCCGCCGGCCTGCCCGAAACCATGCTGCTCGACACCACGCAGCGCTGGCACATCGACCAGGTGACCCGGCTGTGGCGCGCCGCGGTGCAGTGCACGCAAGACCCCGGCTTCGGCCTCAAGGCCGGCGCCGGCGTGGGGCCGGGCAGCTTTGCGGTGCTGGGCGATGCGCTGCGCGCCGCGGCCACGCTGCGCGAGGCCATCGCGCTGGTGCAGAAATACCAGCGCCTGATCAGCGACGGCGCGCGGCTGCAGACCATCGCCGGCCTGCAGTCCAGCTGGGTGGTCTATCACCCGCGCCAAGGCACGCTGGCCTTCAGCCCGCATCAGATCGAGGCGGTGCTGGCCGCGGTGGTGAGCTTCTCGCGCGCGGTGACCGGCCGCAAGGGTGCGCGCCTGCGCCCGCTGCAGGTGCAGTTCAACCAGCCGGCGCTGGGCCCGCTGGCCGGCTACCAGAAGGTGTTCCGCTGCCCGGTGGAATTCGACCAGGCCTTCAGCGGCGTGCTGCTCGACAACGCGCTGCTCGACGCCCCCCTGCCCCACGCCGATGCGCGCAAGTCCCGCGCGCACCGCCAGCTGGCCAGTGCGCGCCTGGCCGAGCTGTCCACCCCCGCCGCACTGGCGCAGGAGCTGCGCCGCTGGATCGCCACACAGCTGGGCCAGGGCCAGCTGCCCACGCGAGAGCAGGCAGCATCGGCGTTAGGCATCAGCCCGCGCACGCTGGCGCGGCGCATGGCGGCAGCTGCCGCGAACGAGCCTACGCCGCTGGACTTCAGCACCTTGCTGGACGAGGCGCGGCGCGATGCTGCGCTGGAGGCCGTGGCCCACAGCGATCGCGCGCTGGCCGAGATCGGCCAGAGCCTGGGCTTCGCCGAGCCCAGCACCTTCTGGCGGGCGTTCAGGCGTTGGACGGGGAGGACGCCGGGGGAGTGGCGCCGCCGCTGATGAAGTCTCGTGGAGCCGTCAACGACAAGCACCTCCCGCGCCCGACATCTCCGCCTCCTCAGCGCCAACGATGGTATTCGGCGCTGCGCCGCCTAATGTCCATGGGCGAGCGCTGCTCATCTCTACACGCGTCCTCCTAGGGGCTTCCGAGCAAGCTCGCAATCCACGGCCGAACCCGCGCGTCGACTTTCCCGTCGAGACGCGTCGGCCCCTCTTCGCCTGAAGAAACGTTGATGAAGCTGAAGGAGTACCGAAATGAGTGCTGCACAAACCGCAATGAACACCCTGGCTGCCCAGTGGTACAACGCCGTCACCAAGGGCTGCAAGCTGTCGCCTGACGAGTTCCAGCTGATGCAGGGCGCCATGCCTGTGGGCGCCACGACCGAGAACCTGTGGAACATCTTCGACAGCGTTCCGCCCAAGACCGCCACGACCTTCTACAACCCCTCTCAGATCAGCAGCCTGAGCCAGAACTACGCTGGCGTGATCAGCGCGCTGATCGCCCAGGGTCAATTGCAGTTCCAGCGCGACATGGGCGACTACTACGCCGGCTGGAACACCTACAAGAAGACCATCACGCCGCTGCCTGCCGACAACCTGGGCTGGGCCAAGGCCTTCGCCAGCTGGGCGCAAGCCAATCTGCCGCAGAGCCAGGTGACGAGTTGCATCACCGACTTCAACACCATGCTGCAGGACCCGATCGCGGTGGCGGCCAACCAGCTGCTCAATGTGCAGTTCGCGCCTGCGGCCATGCATCCGGGCGACTACGCCTACACCACCACCATCGAGCAGCTCCAGCTGGCACTGAACAACGCGGTGCCTGCCACGGTGCAGCTCAACAGCAGCACCGACTCCAGCGACGTCAGTCACACCTGGGCGCTGGCCGAGGCATCGGGCATCTTCGACATCTTCGGCCTGGGCGGCGACAGCTCCTACGACTCGCTGACCACCAAGATCACCACGGCCGGCGTCAACATCCAGGCCAAGTTCGCCAAGCTGTGCACGCTGGCGGCGGCGCCGCTCAAGCAGCCCAGCGATGACAACCTGCTCTCGCAGTACGTGCCCTGGTTCAACTCGAGCGCGCTCAGCGAGGGCTATGCCAAACAGGACAACACTGTCTGGAAGGCCGGCGATGCCATCACCTGGCAGAGCACGTTCGGCCCCAGCGGCAACCTGCAGCGCTTTGCCGATGCGCTGATCATCGTGGACGGCATCAGCATCACGATGACATCCAAGGCCGGCCTGTCCACGGCGGACCAGGCCAGTTTCAAGGCCGCTGCCGCGGGCGGCTTCTTCCCCTTCTTCGAGGCCGAGGGCAGCGGCGGCTGGTCGCACGATGTCAGCTTCGACGACCAGGGCAACATCACCGTGACCTCCAACAGCCCGGCAGGCAACCCGCAGATCCTGGGCGTGCTGGTGAGCCCGGTCACCGACCTCTTCTGAGCTGAACTGCCACCAGCCGGTCGCAAGACCCTTGCGCAGGCCCCGGCGGCAGCAAAGGCAGGCAGTGAGTCCGTGATGGGCTCATCCAGGCAGGCCATGCGGCGTCGCGCCGCATGGCGGCCGAGGCTTGAGCCTGCCTGCGCCGCCGCGGTCAGCGCCCCCAAATGGAGAACACCATCATGATTCTTTGCATGACCACCGACGACATGGGCATCGTCAACGAGGCCTATGCCAACTACGACCAGAACGTCTTCGGCATCCCCTACTGCTATCTGCCCAAGCACGACTATGTCGGCCTGCTCGAACAGAACGAGAACCTCTTCGTCTCGGCCCATGGCAACGATGCCGAAATCGGCAACGAGGAGGGCCAGCCGGCCTACACGCCGCAGCAGCTGGCGGCGGTGCTGGCCAGGTATGTGCTGCCGCAGGACTACCGCGGCAGCATCTACATCTCGGCCTGCGGCTCGGCACCGGTGTATGTCAACAACCTGCGCGCGACGCTGGGCGCGGCCTACCGCGGCCGCGTGTTCGGCATGTACGGCGACACCGACTACTCCATCGCCGCGCCTGGGGTGCCGCCGTGGACGGCGGCGAACTGATCGGACAGCCGCAAGCTGCCCGATGAAGTGACACCGGCTGTCCCGCCACCGCCTTCGGCCGAGATCGGCCAGAGCCTGGGCTTCGCCGAGCCCAGCACCTTCTGGCGGGCGTTCAGGCGGTGGACGGGGAGGACGCCGGGGGAGTGGCGGGGGCGTTGAGGCCTGCGTGCCGGCCCGACTTAGCGCCCGCACAACTGGCGCTCACAAGGGATGCCGTCGCCGTCGCCATCCATCTCCACGCCAGGGCAGTTGGCGAGGAAGTATTTCGCTTCGGCGCAGGACTTCATCTGCGAGCAGTAGCGCCGGCCATCGCAGCGGTAGCTGCTGGTGACGGCGGGCGGCGGCGCCGTTGGTGAAGCCATCGCAGGAGCGGGAGCAGGCATTTGTGCAGGAGCGGCTGGCGCAGCGGCGTTGCCAGCCGCAGCGCCAGCAGATGCAGCAGAAGCTGCCGCCGCAGCGCGCCGCTTCTTCTCTGTGGCGTTCAGCTCCGCAAGCGTCGGCTGCTGCCTGCGCACCTCGTCCGACGGGCAAGGGCCCTGCTGATAGCTGACGGTGCCGTTCACGATGCACTTGCTAACCTGGGGCGCCGCGATGCCGGGCATGGCGAATAGCAGGGCGGCAACGGCAGAACAGAATGAGAAGGTTGCGCGCATTGATTGACTATTCGCTCCAATTACCGACCGGCCAACGTGCAAGCTCAGCGGGAGGCGAAGCCGTCCGCTGGAGCGAAGGGTTGAACCGCACCACAATCACCTGGCAGAAGTACATGCCAGTTCCACTCGGACCATGCCAACTCGAAGGCCGGGAGTACCCACATGGGTGTTTGATCTGGCTTTCAATTGTGCGATCGTAGTCTCGCCTTCATATATCGCGCTCCTTCGGACTCCCGCTGACGCAAGGAACCGGGCAATTGCCGATGTGCCCCTGCTGTTTGGCTCGTCCTCAGAGACGGCGACCTCCACAACTGCGACCAAGTCGTCGACGACGGTCGTGCACCGTTGGCGGAGTTCTGCAAGTGCAGCCTTCAGTGGGTCCTGCCAAGTCCGGTCGGGATGGGACGCGTATCCAGCAGGAAGCAAGACGACTTCGAACTCCCTTATCGACGTTGCCGGAGCCGGTACGGCGGTGGCAACGAGGACAAGGGCGAGAAGCGATGCGCGCATTTGCTGTTCAACGTAGAAGTGACCGGCGACCTCAAGGCACGCGTTGGCGTGCCTTGAGGTCGTCCGTGTCGACTGCCAAGTTAGGCAGCAACTTGCTATTCACGCTTGAGTCTTCTTCGTCGATGTCTTCTTCGCCGGCGTCTTCTTTGCCGCGGCCTTCGTGGTCGAGGCCTTCTTGAGTGGGGCCTTCTTAGGTACTGCCCTCTTCAGAGCTGCCGCCTCCAAAGTCGTGGCTTGTTGACTCGCTTCAGTCGCCGCGCTCATAAGGTTGACTACTTCAGAGCCACTCTTTGCCAATCCCATCAAGAAAGCTCTATTCGTAGGTCGTAGTACGTCACCCTTCTCGTGCTCGTGACTGGAATCACCAGCCTCCTCGTCAAAGGGCGCAAGGCCGAGAATTAACCGAGCTTCGTTGAGATCTAGTCTCGCTCGTCTGCTCTGCCGCAAAGTGTCAGCAATAGTTCGCTTCTCATCGGCTCCGGAGGGAGCCAACTTATAGACTGCCTTAACAAACTCTTCTCGGCTCTTGGCTTCACGAACGGCTTCCACGATCGATGCCACAGGAAGATCAAAGCGCTTAGCTACGTACTTGACCCAGTCGTTCGAACTTGCTGCTTCGTCTCTGCGCAATGACAGCAGTCGTTGCTCTTCACTCTCGATCAGTTTAGAAGACTCCGTACGATCAGCCCCGAGCATGACGGCCTCAAGGTACTTCTTTAATGTTTCGTTGGTCGCCTTCAGCTCACCGACTTGAGCGGACAGCCCAGCAAGCTGCTGTTGCTGAGATTGCCTGCGCAACAATTCGCGAAATAGTCCTGCCCATTGATCGCGCAACCAATTTTCGATCTCCTCGAAACGCTCGAAAGTCTGAACAGGGTTGTTGCGAGGCCGTGAAAGTATGTCCTCGATCAGAATGAATACATTGACCGAATCTACATGCGCGTATGAGATGGTCTTCACTTCCTTATTTCGGAGATAGGTCTGGTATTCCGAGTGAACTCCCTTCTCCAGGAGAATGTAAATAGGAATGTCGCGGGCCGCCGCCGACTCATACTCCTTCCGAGTGATGCTGTCGTAGCGTTCGAAAAACTCTTTTGAGACCCGCTTTTTGTCGCTACTTACCTCCGAGCCATAGCGACCACCTACCACCAAAACAAAGATGTCGGAGCTCTCCGCTTCCCTGTAGCAGGATTCATCAAGGGGACGATCGTGCGTATAGGCAATGTCCCCTTTTTCGGATAGTACCGGCTCAAATCCGAGAGAGTCGATGAATAGGTCTAGTGAAGCTCGAATGTGCTTAAGGTCATAGTAGGTTGAGCTAACGAACACCCTTGGTTTTGCCATAACGACTTCCCTCCATCAATTTGTGCTTTCTATCACTCCGCAATGACTGCCTTGCTGCCTAACGTGTTGTAGGGAGACAGGCACTGCGCCCTAACTTCGGACCGTGCTGCTTAACATCGGCCGCTCTAGCGGCGCCAATTCCTTGTCGCAATTGAATTTCCTCCTCGTCAGTGCCGTTTAACTCGACACTATTTTTTCGGGCAAAAGCGGCAGCTTGTTACACATCCAACAGGGGGATCGCTCGGTGGGTTGCTGGCAGGTGCTAGCCTGCTTGGCGGCGAGTATGTCATCAGCCGCGGCGTTAGCGCCAGCGAAGAACCCCTGAAGCCTGCGGCAGGCAGGCCAGCCCGATCGCCAGATCAAGCCGGCCGGCGCGTTACCCTCTCCTCCATGCACCCCGCCGACCTCCAAAAGCTCGTCACCACCCCCATGCCCTTCGGCAAGCATCAGGGTGTGCTGCTGGCCGACCTGCCGGGCAATTACCTGAACTGGTTTGCGCGCGAAGGGTTCCCCAAGGGCGAGATCGGGCGGCTGCTGGCCTTGATGCAGGAGATCGACCACAACGGGCTGCGCGAGCTGCTTGCGCCGCTGCGTGACCCGGCCAGCCGCACGGCGCGGCGCTGAGCTGCGCAGGCAACAGGGCAAGCCAAGAGACCGCAGGAACGAAAAGAAATAGAAAAGCCGCCGGCGCGGATGCGCTCGGCGGCTTGTGCGTGAAGGCGCGGTACGGTCAGTTGTTCACGTAGCCCGACACCACCTTCCACTTGCCGTCCTGGATCTGCGACATGCGCGAGGCGTTGCTGCCCAGGCGCTTTTGCGGGCCGAAGGTGAATTCAGCGCTGCCGAAGATATCCGGCGGCACCTTCAGGCTGTCCATGACCTTGATGAAACTGTCGGTCGTCAGGTTGGCACCGGCCTTGCCCGCGGCGGTGGCGAACACGTCGATGATGCTGTAGCCGTAGACCGAGAACACGGTCGGGTCTTCATTGAACTTAGTCTTGTACTTGGCGGCCCAGAAGCGGATCGGCTGCGAGGCGTCGTCCAGATAGGGGTTCTGCACCGTCATGGTGGCGTACAGGCCGTTCATCGCCGGGCCGCCCAGTTTGTGGATCAGGTCGGTGTAGGCGGCGCTGCTGCCCATGAAGGTGGGGTTGAAGCCCAGCTTGCGCGCGGTGGCGATGGTGCCCACGGTCTCGCGGATGATGGTGCCCAGCACGACGAAGTCGCACTGCGCGGCGGCGAGCTTCTGCATCTGCGAGCCGAACTCGGTGGCGCCGCGCTTGAAGCTGGCTTCCTCGGCCATCTCCATGCCTATGGTCTTCAGGCCCTCCTTGGCGCCGCGCACCACTTCAAGGCCGAACTCGTCGTCCTGGTAGACGGTGCAGACCTTCTTGGCGCCCTTCTCCTTGACCAGCTTGGGCAGGCTGATGCGCATCTGGTCGTAGTAGGTGGCGGCGAAGGAGTACTTGAGCTTGTGGAAGGGCTCGTACATTTCGCGCGCGGCAGTCACGGGCAGGAAGTTCAGCACGTTCTTCTGGAACTGCACCGGCATCGCGGCCATGTTCTGCGCGGTGCCCAGGTGGCCCACCATCGCGAAGATCTTGTCCTGGTTGACCAGCTTCTGCGCGGCGAGCACGGCGTTCTTGGGGTCGTACTTGCTGTCTTCGACCAGCAGCTTGAGCTTGCGGCCGTTGATGCCACCCTGCTCGTTGATCTCGTCCACGCGCAGCATCATGCCGAAGCGGATCTGCTTGCCGAAGCCGGCCAGCGGGCCGGACAGGTCCTGGATGGAGCCCAGAACGATCTCGTTCTTGCTCACGCCCTGCTGTTGCGCCAGCGCGGTGCCGGCCGAGAGCGCCAGCGCGGCGCTGGCGATCAGAGAGGGAAGGTGTCTGGCTTTCATCGGTCTTGTCTCCTTGCTGCTAACGGCTTGTTGGTATGGATAGCCTCGGGGGAAAGGGACGCTGCGGCTTTCTTTCTTGTCTGATCCGTGTCTGCTTGTCTGTCTGTTCGTTTGCTGCCTCTCAGCGGTACATGGCCTCGATCTGCGCGGCGTACTTCTGCTGCACCAGCTTGCGCTTGAGCTTCATCGTCGGCGTGAGCTCTTCGTCCTCGGCGCTGAGCTGGGTGTCCAGCAGCCAGAACTTCTTCACCTGCTCGACGCGCGCGAACTTCTTGTTGACCGCGTCGATCACCTCCTGGATCAGCTGCTGCACCTCGGGAGAGCGCGTCAGGCTGGCGTAGTTGGAGAACGGCACGTCGTGGTCCTGCGCAAACTTCTCGACGTTTTCCTGGTCGATCATGATGATCACGGTGAGGTAGGGCCGCTTGTCGCCGATCACCACCGCATCGGTGATGTAGGGCGAGAACTTCAGCTCGTTCTCGAATTCGCTGGGCGTGATGTTCTTGCCGCCCGCAGTGATGATGATGTCCTTCATGCGGTCGGTGATGCGGAAAAACCCCTCCTCATCCATCACGCCCACATCGCCGGTGTGCAGCCAGCCGTCCGCGCTGATGGTCTCGGCCGTCTTCTCGGGCTGGTTCAGATAGCCCATGAAGACATTGGGGCCGCGCACCTGGATCTCGCCGGTGGCGGGGTCGATGCGCACCTCGTTGAAGTGCGCCGCCGGGCCGATGCTGCCGGGCTTGATGCGCGTGGCCGGCACGCCAGTGGAGGCGCCGCAGGTCTCGGTCATGCCCCAGACTTCCAGCATCGGCACGCCCAGCGACAGATACCAGCGCACCAGGTCGGGCGAGATCGGCGCGGCGCCGGTGACGAGGAAGCGCGCGCGGTGGATGCCGATCAGCTTGCGCACATTGTTCAGCACCAGCAGGCGGGCGGCGTGGAACTGCAGCTTCAGCGCGCCGGGCACCGGCTTGCCCTCCAGCACCAGGTCGGCCACGCGGCGGCCCACGCCTATGGCCCAGGCATAGGCGGCCTGCTGCGAGCGGGTGGCTTCCTTCAGCGCGATCATCACGCCGGAATAGAACTTCTCCCACACGCGCGGCACGGCGGTGAACACGGTGGGCGCGATCTCGCGCACGTTCTCGGGCACGGTCTCGGGGTTCTCGACGAAGTTGAGCTTGGAGCCGGTGTAGAGCGAGAAGTACTCGCCGCCCATGCGCTCGGCGATATGGCACAGCGGCAGGAAGCACATGCATTCGTCCTCGTCGCTGCGCGCGATCAGCGTGTTGAAGCCGCGCGCCGCATAGACCAGGCCCTGGTGCGCATGCATCGCGCCCTTGGGCTTGCCGGTGGTGCCGGAGGTGTAGACGAGGATGGCCAGGTCCTGCGGCTGCACCGCGGCCAGGCGCTGCTGCAGCGCCTGCGGCTGCTGACGCTGGTGTTCGCGGCCCAGCTCGCGCAGCGCATCGAGGCTGATCACCATGGGGTCGTCGAAGTCGCGCAGGCCTTCCATGTCGAAGACGACGATCTTGCGAAGCAGCGGCAGGCGATCGCGCACCTCCAGCACCTTGTCGAGCTGCTCGTCGTCCTCGACGAAGACCACGGTGGAGCGCGAGTCTTCGCAGAGGTAGTGCACCTGCTCGGGCGCGTCGGTCGGGTAGATGCCGTTGGAGACGCCGTTGGCGCTGAGCACCGCCAGGTCGCACAGCACCCATTCGATCTTGGTGTTGGCAAGGATGGACGCAGTCTCGCGCCCCGCGAAGCCCAGCGCCATCAGCCCGTGCGCGATCTCGCGCACCGCTTCGCCCACCTGCGTCCAGCTCCAGCTGCGCCAGATGCCCAGGTGCTTCTGGCGCAGCCAGATGTTCGGGCCGCGGCGCTCGACCGCATTCCAGAACATGGCCGGAATGGTGTCGCCGGGCATCGCGATCTCGGTGCGCGGCTGGATCTTGGAAAGGTCCCAGAGGCAGCTCATGTGGTCATCATCTCCAGGTCTTCTTTTTCTTCCAGCGGCGGTCGGCGCGCACGCCGGCTTCCTTCATGCCGAGGTAGAACTCCTTGATGTCGTCCTTCTCGCGCAGCTTGGCGCAGCTGTCTTCCATCACGATGCGGCCGTTCTCCAGCACATAGCCGTAGTCCGAGGCATTGAGCGCCATATTGGCGTTCTGCTCGACCAGCAGGATGGTGGTGCCGCGCTCGCGGTTGATGCGCACGACGATCTCGAAGATCTCCTTGGTCAGCCTGGGTGAGAGACCCAGGCTGGGCTCGTCCAGCAGGATCAGCTCGGGGTTGGCCATCAGCGCGCGGCTGATCGCCAGCATCTGCTGCTGGCCGCCGGAGAGCAGACCAGCGTCCTGCGCGGCACGTTCGCGCAGGATGGGGAAGTAGTCGAACACCAGCTCCATGTCGCGCGCCACGCCGTCGCGGTCGTGGCGGGTGTAGGCGCCCATCAAGAGGTTGTCGCGCACCGAGAGCAGCGGGAAGACCTCGCGCCCTTCGGGAACATGCATCAGGCCGCGCTGCACGATCAGCGCCGGGTCCTGCGCGGTGATGTCCTCGCCCTTGAACTCGATGCTGCCCTTGCGCGGATCGATGATGCCGCTGATGGTCTTCAGGATCGTGGTCTTGCCGGCGCCGTTGCTGCCCAGCACGGTGGCGATCTCGCCGCGCCGCACCTGTAGGCTGACGCCGCGGATGGCCTTGATCGGGCCGTAGGCGCTCTCGACATTGAGCAGCTTGAGCATCACGCTCGCGTCGCCGCCCGCCGGCGCGCTGGTTGTCAGGGTGGTCATGCGCGGGCCCCCTGCCAGTTCTCGCGGCGAAGGCTGGAGACATCGTCCACCGTGCCCAGGTAGGCCTCGATCACGCCGGGGTGGCTCTGCACCTCGGCCGGCGTGCCGGTGGCCAGCTCGGCACCCATGCTCATGGCCAGCACGCGGTCGGAGACCTTGGAGACCAGGCTCATGTCGTGCTCGACCATCAGCACGGTGATGCCCAGCTCGTTCTTGATGTCGCTGATCCAGAAGGCCATGTCCTCGGTCTCTTCCACGTTCAGGCCCGACGAGGGTTCGTCCAGCAGCAGCAGGCGCGGCTCGGTGCACAGCGCGCGCGCCAGCTCCACCACCTTGCGCACGCCGTAGGGCAGACCCGCCACCATCGATTCGCGGTAGTGCTGCAGGTCGAGGAAGTCGATCACCTGCTCCACCTTCTCGCGCGCGGCGATCTCGGCGGCGCGCGTGCGGCCGGTGAAGAAGATCTCGCTCCACAGCCCGGTCTGCCGGTGGGTGTGGCGGCCGATCAGCAAGTTCTGCAGCACGGTGGCGTGCTCGAAGAGCTCGATGTTCTGGAAGGTGCGCGCGATGCCCAGCCCGGCGATGCGGTGCGGCGGCTGCTCGGTGAGCGTCAACATGCCCTGCGGGCCGGCATAGCTGATCGTGCCGCTGGTGGGCGTGTAGATGCGGCTGATCAGGTTGAAGACGGTCGTCTTGCCCGCGCCGTTGGGGCCGATCAGCGTGAACACCTCGCCGCGGCGCACGTCGAAGCTGACCTTGTTGACCGCCAGCACGCCGCCGAAGCGCACGCTGAGATCCCGGGCCGAGAGAAGGATGTCGTCAGTCATCGTGCTTGCTCGTCACTTCAGGCGGTCGGACTTCTGGAAGGACTTCTGCCGCTTGAACATGCCCTTGCGGTAGAACGGGAACAGCTGGAACCAGGTACGGATCTTCAGCCAGCGCCCGTACAGGCCCATGGGCTCGAAGAGCACGAAGCCGATCAGCACCAGGCCGTAGACCGTACCCTGCAGTCCGGTGGACTGGCCGATCGCCGCCGGCAGCACATCCTTGGCCAGCGCGATCAGCTGCGGCATCACGATCAGGAAGATCGCCCCCAGGAAGGCACCGTGGATGGAGCCCAGCCCGCCGATCACCACCATCAGCAGCAGGTCGATGGACTGCACGATGGAGAACTGGTCCGGCGAGAGGAACTGGATCTTGTGCGCATACAGCGCGCCGCCGATGCCGGCCAGTGCCGCGGAGAGCCCGAACGAGAGCGTCTTGTAACGCGCCAGGTGTATGCCCATGCTCTGCGCCGAGATCTCCGAATCGCGGATGGCCACGAAGGCACGGCCGGTCGGCGAACGCAGCAGGTTCACGATGGCCAGCGTCGCACCGACGCACAGCAGCAGGCACAGGAAGTAGAAGCCCTCGGTGCTGTCTATGGTCCAGCTGCCGATGGACGGCGGGTTCACCATCAGACCGGCATTGCCGCCGGTGACATGCTCCCAGCGGGCCAGGCCTTCCTCGACGATGAAGCCGAAGGCCAGCGTGGCCATGCCCAGGTAGATGCCCTTGACGCGCAGCGCCGGCAGGCCCACCACCATGCCCACTGCCGCCGACAGCAGGCCGGCGCAGGCGATGGACAGCGGGAACGGCCAGCCGGCATTGCCCAGCACCGCCTCGGTATAGGCGCCCACGCCGAGGAAGGCCGCGTGCCCAAGCGAGAACAGGCCGGTGAAGCCCGCCAGCAGCATCAGCCCCAGGCCGACGATGGCGTAGATCAGCACGAAGGTCAGCTGCGCGAGCCAGTACTCGGGCAGGCTCCACGGCGCCACGGCGAGGAAGAGACAGAGCAGGCCGTACCAGAACACATGCCCGCCATGCTTGGCCAGGCGGATGTCCTGCTCGTAATCGGTCTTGAAGATGAATCGCATGGGTTCTGTGCTTTCCCTTCTCAGACCTTCTTGCGCAGTGCTTCGCCGAACAGCCCGTTGGGCTTGAGCACCAGCATCAGCAGCACCACCAGATAGGGCGCGATGTCCTTGAAGCCTTCGGGCAGATAGAAGCCCGACAGCGACTCGACAACGCCGATCACCAGCCCGCCGACGATGGCCCCCGGCAAGCTGCTGAAGCCGCCGACCACCGCGGCCGGGAATGCCTTCAGCCCGATGAAACCCATGTTCGCGTGCACGAAGGTGATCGGCGCGAGCAGCAGTCCGGCGATGCAGGCCACGCCCGCGGCCATGCCCCACACCAGACCATTGAGCCGCTTCACCGGGATGCCCATGTAGTAGGCCGCCAGCTGGTTCTGCGAGGAAGCCTGCATCGCGATGCCCAGCTTGCTGTACTTGAACATCGCGAACAGGCCGGCGCAGAGCACGGCAGTCACACCGATGATCACCAGCTGCTCGGCCGCCACGACCAGCCCGGCAAGATTCAGCACCTGGCCCGCATAGGGCACTGGCAGGCTATGCGTGTCGGTGCCAATGCCCGGGATCATGGTGATCACACCGCGCAGCACATAGCCCACACCGATGGTCAGCATCACGATGGCAAATGCCGGCTGGCCCAGGATGGGCCGGATCACCAGCCGCTCGACGAGCACGCCGAACAGACCCATGCCGGCGACGGCAGCCAGTATCGACACCCAGAATGGCAGGCCCAGCAGCGTCATCGTCAGCAGGCCACCGAAGGCGCCGACCATCATCAGGTCGCCCTGGGCAAAGCTCACCGTCTCGGTGGCCTTGTAGATCAGCACGAAACCCAGGGCGATGAGTCCATAGATACAGCCCTGGGCAACGCCACTGACGAGCAGTTGCAGCACTTGCATGCATGTCTCCGCACATCGGTCGTTGCCGATGCTGTTGTCGTGAAGGCACTGCTGGGACCACAAGTGGCGGAACCATCAGCAGCGCATCCCGCGCGGATGGTATCGGCCTTCACAAGCCCTGCGTGTCGCGCAGGCGCCGCTGCACGACAGGGTTTTCCCAAGGGCGAGACCCCGGATCAGGTGGCACCTGTTGGCGGCATCAAGCCACTGCGGCACCAGAACGCAGGCGTCAGAAAGGAGAAACGGGTTAGCCCCTGGTAGGACTAACCCGTTGATCTTTCTCGCTGTCTATGGTCGGGGTGGCGGGATTCGAACTCGCTACCCCTTGCACCCCATGCAAGTTTTGAGGCATCCAAGACCAAACACAGCCATCCATCCCCGCCAGGACAATTCCTTATAAATCAATGCTTTACGCGAAACTTCTGTCCAGACGCGTCTTTGGCGGTACAGTCCCAGCCAGCAACAAACGGGCACCGAACGGGCACCAGACGGTCACCAGGGTTCAGCCCGCCGATGAAACAAGGATTGCCAAGACCTTTCGATGGGATCGATCACAGACAAGGGCATGCAGGCCAAGCCTGGCGACAAAGACGTTTGGCTGAAGGATGGAGCTGCGCGCGGACAAGGGCAGTTAGTAGGCAGGATCACACCAGCGGGTAGCCGTGTCTTCTACTTCCGCTACACCGGAACGGATGGCGAGCGCGTCCGGCTTCCAATTGGGCCCTATGCCCAGCGAGGCGATGGCGCCTCTACCTTTACCGTGCAGCAGGCACGAGACAAGGCCGCCGAATATCAGGCGCTCTATCGTTCCGGAATCCGTGATGTACGCGCGTATCTGGCACAGTCAAAAGCCGATGCGATTCGCGAGGCAGAAGCCGCCCGCGAGATGGCCGAGAGAGAGCGCCGAGCACAGGCTGAAGCTGAGAGACTTGCGCAGCTAGAGCGCGAGCGAAGACTCACCGTGCGCCAGTTGTTTGCTCGCTGGAAGAACACTGAGCTTCGCCCAACCCTGCTGAGTAACGGTGAGCGCCACGGCAGAAAAGACGGCGGCGCCGCGATCGAGCAGCAGTTCAACAAGCACGTATTCCCGTTGATCGGCGATCGTCTGGCCGACGAGATCCGCCGCGGCGACATCATGGCGGTGTTGGACCATGTAAAGGCAGCTGGCCTGAGCCGCACGACCAACGTCGTCCTCGCCAACTTGCGGCAGATGTTCACGTTCGCCTACATCAGAGAGATGGTCACGGCCGACCCCACGCATGGCATTTCGAAAAAGCGTGACGGCGGGGGCAAAGAGGTGGAGCGTGATCGCTATTTGCAAGATGACGAGATCACCCAGTTGGTACAGATAGCCCCACGAGCAGGCCTGAGCCCCCGGACAGAAACCGCTATCTGGTTGATCCTCTCCATGGCCTGCCGGATAGGTGAGCTGATGGGCGCGGTCTGGGCTGACGCCGAGCAATCCGACGAAACGCTCCAGCCGAACGCTGACCTAGTGAATGCCAAGCTGGGGCGCGTCGATCTACAAGCCAGAATCTGGAAGATCTACGACACCAAGAACCAGCAGGACCATGTGGTGCAGTTGAGCGACTTCGCTGTTGAGCAGTTCGAGCGCCTCGCCGCCCTGCGTGAGATGCAGGAGGACGGCAAACCGACGCCTTGGGTATTCCCAAACAGCCTGGGCAAGGGCCCAGTCTGCACCAAGTCGATCAACAAGCAGCTTCAGGACCGGCAGCGATCGAGTGGCGAGCGCATGTCCGGACGAACCAAGCGCACCGGTGCCCTGCTGCTCCCCGGCGGCAAGTGGACCCCGCACGACCTCCGAAGGACCGCAGCCACGCTGATGAGCAAGGCTGGCATCAGCGACAACGTGATCCACCTGTGCCTGAACCACAAGCCCCAGGACAAGCTCGGCCGCATCTACATCAAGGACGACCGCATGGAGGACCGCCTGCGCGCGTTCCATGCTCTGGGGGAACGCCTGGCTCAGCTGAGTCGCGGTGTCGCGCCTGGCAGCAACGTTGTCCCGCTGCGCGCCGCTTAACTCCGATCGCCATGGCCTAAGGGTGACCTCGCAACAGATCAACCGCTGCCCTGACCCAAGAGCCTTTCGGAACGGTAGGCAACATGTCTGCTGCCGTTCCGCATAGGTTTAAAGGCCGCTTGGCAACTGTCCCGCAACCCTTGCGAAGCCGTTTCAGATGGATCTCATGTGCCGTTGCGGGACCGTTGTAGGTGCCGTTGTAGGGCCGTTGTAGGTGCCGTTGCAGGTATTGAGGAAGTGGTGCGCCACGAGCTCGCGCGCACCGCGGTGACGGGAGGCACGCCACCCATCACGCCACAGCTCAGTCGATGCTCGCCGTGAGGTGGCAATGCGATTGCAGTGCGGTGGCTATGCGGTCGCTATGCGATCGCTGTGCGGTGGCTATGCGGTCGCCATGCGGTGGCTATGCGGTCGCCATGTGGTGGCTATGCTGTCGCCACGCGGTGGCTATGCAGTCGCACTGCGACGGCTCCTGCGAGTTTGCGCACCAAGTTTGGCAATGTCGATAGCCATCTCTGGCTGACGGCTTAGCAGCGATTGCCGCCTGTCGCCGCCACCATGGCGAATGAACGATGACCACCATTAAGCGGTCGCTGCTTCTGGTGACCGCGGGACACGCTAGCGCTAATTCGTTCGGGGCGTTGGCGAGCGGCTCAGGAGAGTAGGCCCCAAGCTTGCAAGTTGCCGGGAATCGGTGGAATGGCCATCACCAACGCGACCCGACTCGCGCCAGTGGCGCCGGCCGAAGTGGCCGGCCGATACGTCGGCACTGATTCGTTGCCAGCCAGAGCCCTACTGCGTCGCCGGCCTGGCTGACTTCAAGCCGGTGGGGCAATCGTCCGTCTTGGGACCATCAACCTTAAGCGTGACAAGGTTACCGGCGGTATCCCAGCAAAACCTCGAAAGCGCGTACAGGACAACCGCCCCATCGGCGATCTTCAGTTCGTACTTGGAACCACCGCCGAAGTCGAATGAAATGGCAAGGGGGCCGCTCCCCGTTCTGCCGGTACCATTCGCGCCAAGGTTGGCGCTCACGGCATCTGCAAGCTTGCTGTCCGCGATGGTGACGATTGACGTAACGATCCGAGTCGCGGGATCGCTAAGCAGAGCGCGCACTTGCGCATCATTCTTGATTGCACCCTCGACTTCGCGAGCGAGCCTCAATGGCTCGCGAATCTGAAGGGTGGTGAGCCTGTACTGCTTAGTTGAGGTGTAGCCGGCCTTCGCTGCAATGTCAGCCAAGTCTTTGACCGAGACCTTTAGCTCCTTGAGCCCCGCCTCGACCGATTGGTCGATTTCCAGGCTTGACGCGTTGAAAACGTCGAATTGCCAAGCAGGCGTCGCCTGCCTTTCGAAGCCGAGTCCACCGTACTGCTTCCAACCAATGGCGCCCAGGATTGCACCGTGGGCACCGTCGCGCCGCAAGGTCTTGTCGAATGGATGCGGATCGACAGTCGGCGCTTTAGTGGCACTGCAGCCTGACATCAATACTGAGACAGTAACAGCGACTGCCGATGGCAACCCAATAGCTTTAACTATTCTCACGACCGGGTCCTCCGATGGCAACGCACCTGGTTGGGATGCCCGGCTCGGCAGGGGCGTTCTCAAACTCTCTTTGGCTCAGCAGGAGCGGAGTTTCCGAGCTTCGACGTCAATCTGATCTCACAGGACCAATCTGAGTCCGGCCCAAATCGCACACCTTGAGACCAACGCGACCGCAAGTGCTATTGCGAGCTTGTCCAGGCTGATCGTTTCAAGACGATTGCCTCATTTGAAGTGTTCCACAGGAGCGTTTGATGCTCCTCCTCCTTTTTGATGAGGCTCGCCTCTCGCTTGTTCGTTTGCCACTTCCTGCCGCACACAGCGGCGAGTCCTGGCAAAAACGGCAATTCGCCCGTCATGGCTGAAAGGCAGCACTCAGCCTAAAACCGCTGAATCCATGAGGCAGCCTCGCAGCGAATGGTGTCCATCGGGCGCTGCGGCTGTACCCAAGCTGTCGAACGAATTCCGGTCATGTGAAACCGTCAGGCCGTTCCCCAGCGAACGAACAGTTCGGACAGAGCCGCTGTCATCCACGACGAGTTGTCGCGGACACCTCGCTACGCCTCCAGGCCAACGTCCAAGCGAAAGACGCTGCCAATGCGCATCGTCGCGGTTCGACCCTGCCCCTCCACGACACTCTTGCCGATACGACTTGTCCACTTCACCGTGCTACCTTGGTCCGCGAGGACCTCCACCGATGGCTTTTGCTCTATTTCCTCCAGTGCCTCCCGGTTCACGCCTTGCCGAATGACAACCCTCCTCACCGACTGACCGTCGACGACTACTTCACGAGGCAGCGCAACAACTGTCTCTCGGCCGCGGAAGTCGCCATTGAAAGAATGGCCCCTAGAGATGACTCCGCGGATCTCTTCGCGAGACCTCCGGTCCCGTTCCTCTGTTACCTTCTTGCGCGCGTATTCAGCCTTTGAGGTGCGAGCCCGCTTGTCCTCGGGCCGCGGTCCGAAGGGCGAGGCCACAGACTCTGCGGTCACCTCAAATCCGGCCATGCGCAGAGCTCGCGCCATCACGCCACGATTGGCAGCATCTTGAGCAAGATTCATTTGCTGTTCACCCAAGACAAACGGCTCCCTGGGCATTGGATCAACGATCTTGAGCACACTTCCGGCGCCGCCTTCAATGTCGATGCTCAAGCCGCAAACCAAGCGTTGCCCAGTGTGGCCTGGGGGAAACTGGATTGAAAGCTTCTGCGCGACCCCCCCCTCAGGCGGAGGCCCCTTCACGCCAAGCTGCTTGAGGCTGTATTCGGAACCGGATTGCGTTCCCTTGCACTCGATGACGTGCCACATCCCAGACACATCCTGCGCCACGAAGTCAGGTGTCTTATTCGGTCCACGCTTAGCCGTACGCGCTTGGGTAGCACCGAGAGAACTAGCGATCCGCTGCATGAAGTAGCGTCCGTCGACGACCTGCGCAAAAGACAGCTTGTCATGCAACCAGAGGATGGGGACGCCCATGCCGAAGTCATCACTGAGGATGGTTTTTTGGTGTGCATCAAGATCCCAAAAGCTTCGCGTGAGACTGAGGTCCGACTGCTTCGCAATTGCGGCCAAGTAGCGAACCCACGCCCAAAACTCGCTCAATGAAACACCAGCCGAAGACGTTGGTGTCGTCAGGTACCCAATCGTCAAGAGCATTGCCGGAATGTTTAGTGCATAAGTACTAGTCCCATTCGTGAAGGTGGCGGGAAACGATGGCTGCGAGCCACTGCTTGGCCACGTACTCGCATCGATGCTGACCTTCAGATTACGTTGCACCTGCGCTCCTCAAGAGTTTTCATAAACTGCATGTTTTTCAGACTTGGCCTGCTGCGCTGCCGCCGTCGGCACTTTCAAGACGAGTTGACCGGATGCGTGTCGGAGCTCGCCAGATCAAATGCTGCGTCGAGCAAGCGTGGCGAGTGTCGTGCCCTGTCATGATCGCCCCCCCTTTGCATCCCTGTCCTGGCCAGCAGGATTCCCCACTGCTTCATCAGCCCCTGCCGGATCTCCTTGAACATGGCAATTCGCCAATCACTCCGTCGACCGCATCAACCAGCGGAGGAGTCTGGCCGAAAGGCCCTGCGGCCCCTGCACTTCAACAGGAGGCCGGTCCCGACTGGCAAAGCAGTAGTGGGTCGGCTCGTCCAGCGCCGCGCCGTTGGCGGGCAGCGACGACACTGGCCTTAGCTCAGCTGCCGTCGGCTCCGGTTGGGAGGTCTTGTCTGTCGTCACAGTTGCGCCCCCCTTGGCATCCCCGCCCTCGCCCGCAGCGCCTCATACAGCTGCGCCGGCCCCAGCAGGATGTCCCTGAGCCCCTCCTGCACCCGCTTGGAAGCCAGGGCCTGGGAACTCATCGCCTGGTGCGCTTCCAGCGCGTCCATGATGGCCTCCATCAAGGCGCTGCCCAGGTCAGGTGATGCTGCGAACTGCTCCTTGCTGTTGCTGGCGGCCTGCTGCATCAGGGTCTCGTTTTCCAGCAGCTTGCCCTTGAGCACGCCGTTCACATAGACCAGCTGGTCGCCGTCGCTCAGCTCGCCCTCGAACAGGCCGTTCACTTTCTCGATGATCTCGTTCAGGTAGGCCTGCTGCTTCTCCTGCACCATGCCACTGCCCAGCGCATCGATCGGCGGCAGCTTGTACTTGCCCTCGGCATCCAGCGCCAGGGCGGGCTTGCCGCGGCTCTTCAGCGTGTGGTGGGTCAGCACCACCTTGGACAGATCCACCTCGGCGCGCTCGCGGCCAAACTCCAGCAAGGGAATCAGGCGCTTGTAGAACAGGAAACGCTTCTCGATGTCGGTGTTGCCGTAGTCGAAGATCTGGCCCAGGAAGGCATAGAGCCGCACGAAGGCGCCCATGTCCACCTTGAACAGCACCAGTGCGTCCAGCACGTCCTTCGCCGCCTTGGCGCCCTTGTCGTCTTCCGCGGCTGTTGCCTGGGCGTGCTCCTGCTGGGCCTGCTTGTAGCGCTTTAGCAGCCGGTCTGCCACCGGGGCAATGGCGGCATCCAGCTGTTTCTGCGTACCGTTAGGATCCAGCTCTACCTTGGCCACGCGATCGACCTCGAAATCGTCGTAGTGGCCGCTGGCATCCAGCTTGGCGCGCAGGTCATAGACCAGGTGCGGATCGGTCGTGGCTTCGAGTTCGGCGGTTTCGTAGTAGGTCTTGAAGGCCTTCAGGATCTCGGCCGGCTCGTTCACGAAGTCGAGGATGTAGGTGGTGTCCTTTCGGGGGTAGGCGCGGTTCAGCCGCGAGAGCGTCTGCACCGCCTGGATGCCACCCAGCATCTTGTCCACATACATGCCGCACAGCAGCGGCTGGTCGAAGCCGGTCTGGAACTTGTTGGCCACCAGCAGCAGGTGGTAATCGGGTTCTGCGAAAGCATCGCGGATGTCCCGCCCCTTCAGGCCCGGGTTCAGCAGCTGGCTCGCCTCAGTCACCGCATCGGGATAGCTCTCCGCGTCCATCACCTCGCCCGAGAAGGCCACCAGCACGCCCAGCGGATAGTTCTGCCGCGCGATGTACTCGCGGATCGCCTTCTGCCAGCGCACCGCCTCTTTGCGACTGCCGACCACCACCATGGCCTTGGCACGGCCCTCCAGCAGCGGCTGCACGTTCTCTCGGTAGTGCTCCACCACGATCTGCACCTTGCTGGCGATGTTGTAGGGGTGCAGCCGCACCCACTGCATGATCCCCTTCATCGCCGCCGAGCGCTCCACCTGTTGCTCGTCGTACTCCTGGCCGTTGTGCGCCAGCTTGAAGGCCAGGTGATAGCTGGTGTAGTTCTTCAGCACGTCGAGGATGAAGCCCTCCTCGATCGCCTGCCGCATCGAATACACGTGGAAGGGCTGCGGCAGTCCATCCGGCCCGGGCCGGCCGAACAGCTCCAGCGTCTTGGCCTTGGGCGTGGCGGTGAAGGCCACATAGGTCAGCCCCTTGCCCTGGGCCGCGCGGGCTTCCATCTGCGCCGCCAGCAGCGCCTCGGTATCCACCTCGCCGCCATCTTGCAGCGCCGCCCACTCCTCGGCCGACAGCAGCTGCTTGAGCTTGGCCGCCGCCTCGCCGGCCTGCGAGCTGTGCGCCTCGTCGGCGATCACCGCAAAGCGCTTGCCCTGCGTGGCCGCCAGCTCCTGCACCGCCTGCAAGGCGAAAGGGAAGGTCTGGATCGTGCAGACGATGATCTTCTTGCCGTCCTTCAGCGCCTGCGACAGCTGTTCGCTCTTGCTGCCTGACTCGTTGGTAATGCTGGCCACCACGCCGGTGGTGCGCTCGAAGTCGAAGATCGCCTCTTGCAGCTGCGCGTCCAGCACCGTGCGGTCGCTGACCACCAGCACGCTGTCGAACAGCTTTTGGTGCTGGGCGTCGTGCAGGTCAGCCAGGAAGTGCGCCGTCCAGGCGATCGAGTTGGTCTTGCCCGACCCGGCCGAGTGCTGGATCAGGTATCGCTGTCCAGGCCCATTGGCCAGGACATCGGCCACCAGGCGCCGTGTGGCGTCGAGCTGGTGGTAGCGCGGGAATATCACCGCCTTGATGCGCTTCTTGTCGTCGCGCTTTGCCACCAGGTAGCGATGCAGGATGTCCAGCCAGCTCTCGCGGGCCCAGACCTCTTCCCACAGGTAGGCCGTGGCAAAGCCTTCGGGGTTCGGCGCATTGCCCGCTGCACCGTTGTTGCCCCGGTTGAAGGGCAGGAACACCGTTTCCGGCCCAGCCAGCTTGGTGCTCATGCGCACCTCGGACTGGCTCACCGCAAAGTGAACCAGCGCGCCACCCGGAAAGCCCAGCACCGGCTCCAGCAGGCCGCCCTTGGGCTGCGGCAGCCGGTCGAAGCGGTACTGATCCACCGCGTCGTGCACGCTCTGCGTGAAGTCGGATTTCAGCTCGGCCGTCGCCACCGGCACGCCGTTCAGGCACAGCAGCAGGTCGATCGCGTCCTTGGGCTTGTTGGGTGAGTGGTGCACCTGGCGCAGCACGCGCAGCCGATTGGCCTCGTAGCGCTGCTGGATGGCCGGGTTCAGGCTCAGGGCCGGCTTGAACTGCGCCAGCTGCAAGGGCTCCTTCAGCCCCAGCATCTCCACGCCACGGCGCAGCACGTCCAGCGTGCCGCGCTCGCCCAGGTTCTTGCGCACCCGCTCGGCCAGCACCGCCCCGAGCTGGGCGCCGTGGGTCTTCAGCAGCCGCTGGTGAGCATCGGGCTGCGTGTGCTCCACCCAGGCCAGCAGGTCGGGCAGGTACAGGCCCTGCGCGGTGTCGAACTGCGCTGCGTCACCCTCGGCATAGAGCCAGCCGTGCTGGCTCAGATGGGTGCAGATCTCGGTCTCGAAATGGACCTCTTTGTGTAGAGATGGCACGCGAACTCCCTGTTCTTGTTTATCGGCAAGCGCCCCGTCGCTGGTTCATGGATTCATGGGCTCATGGCTCTCAACCGCTCCAGCACCAGGCCCGCGCGCTCCGGCTCAGCCACCAGGCCGGGCAGCACATTGGCGAAGTCCGGGTTCGCCAGCAGTCGCGCAAAGGCGGCACCCACCGCCTGCCGCAATTCGGCCGGTGCTGCGGCCATTTCCTGGACCAGCTCTTCGCGGCCATCCACGATGTTCAGCACGTCTTCGAGATCGTGGCTGCTCATGAAATCACCGCCACCGCGGCTAGCGAAGGCCTCCAGCTTGGTCGCGACAAACGCCACGGCACTGACCAGCCGTATCGTGACGCCCTCTCCCAGATCGACCGGCTCGGCCGTCTGCACCGCATACGCATACCAGCGGTTGGTAAAGCCCAACACCTCGGGCTGCACCGGCATCAGGTCAAACACCACGCCCGAGGCCTTGTGCACCCAGCGGCAGATCACCTCGCTGCTGGCATCGCGCACGAAGCCGCGCTCGGCCACCTGCTCCTCGATGCGGTGGAACATCGCCCGACTGGCATTCACCACCGCGTCCACATCACGCGTGGCGCGCACGCTGTCGGCCAAGGGGTCGGTCACCAGCAGGCCGGCCACAGCGCCGCCGACGAACACCACCTGCTCGCGCAGCTCGCCCAGCGCCGCGGCAATGCGGCGCAGGTCGGGCAGATTGGGGTCATTGGCCCGCATGGCTGCTGTCCCCCGCGTAGAAACGCATCAGCTCGTCCGTCATCAGCTTGGCAGCCAGGCTGCGCTCGCGCGCACGCCCAGTGCGCAAGGCATCGAGCAGGGCCAGCAGTCGATGCAGCGCCGGATCGGCCAGCGCCGCCTGCGGCGCGGTGCGGTACAGGGGCGAGAGCGTCGGCCCCTTGGCTGCCCCGGTGGGGTGGGCCCAGACCGGTGCCTCACCGGGCGCTGCTGCCAACAGACTGGCCAGCGGCTCGGCCCCAAAAGCCGTGGGCACGCCCCGCTTGACCGGTCCGGCCGTGGCCGGCCAGACATAGCGCACGCCGTGCAGAACGAACTCCAGCAGGTTTGGCCGCACCGGCGACCACTCGCCGCGCGCAGGCGCCACCGCCAAACCCGCCGCCACAGCCCGCTTCACGCAGGCGTGCGCCTCCGAGGCGCTCATGGTCAGCGCCTCACCCAGCGCGGCATAGGTCCAGCGCTGCGGCGGATGCGCCGCCACCTTCAGCAGTACCAGCAGGTCTTGGGGTTTGAGTTCCATCACTCACTCATATTCGCTGTTCGCGAATTGCGAATATCGCTGACGGTAGAAAGTTTGGCAAGCCGATTGCCGGCATGTTTTCCTTGGATCCCGCTCAAGTTAAAGAAAGCCGATTTCCTTTAACTTGCGAGCCAGCCTTACTCGCCGACGATGGGCAACTCACCGAGTTGCTGAACCATCGAGGCCTCCACCTGCTGACTCTGCCACTCCGCATAGCTCATGTTGCTACCTGCGACTCGCCAGGATTTGCGGCCGTTGTCCGATCGAGCCAGCAACACGGCAGATGCCGCGCTCGGGCTGTTGAATGCATACGGCGCAGTGAACCGCAACATGCCGGGAGGTGCACCTTCCGCACTCAATACGCCTTGCGACATCAGCTGCGCATGCAGCTTTTGGTAGCCGAACCCTAGCTGGGATTCACTCCAGTCGGCCCGAGCCACCGCGCCAGCCTGCACCACGAACTCGCCATCCAACTCGACTGCTTCAGCTCGTACTCCAGCCTTTGGGGAAGACAGTTCAAATCGCACCGGCCCGGGAGGAGCAAAACTTGTCAAAGGCTTCGTGCTGGCCACGCCTGATGTGCCTGACACGAGGGCGCCCGCCGTTTCTCGCAATAGATCCACCCCCAGCATCGGCAACAGCAGGCGCAATTGCTCGATGAAATAGAGCATGTCGGCCTGGTCCGCTTCGGGCAACAGGCCGTATTCGTTGATCGTGCCTTTGGTGTTGTCCAGCGCCATGCGCTTGGCCGTTAGCGCCAGTGTGATCAATCGACTCTCCACGAAGCGAAGGTGCCCCTTGGTCAGGTTGGCGTCCTTGCTCGTGATCAGCACCACACGATCCCAGAAGTCCTTGCCGCGCTGCTCCTCGGGGCGAGCATGCTGGGCCAGCCTTTCGTCCAATGACTCGCTCTCACCGATATAAGCGAGCGGCTCGCCAGTCTCTGCATGTTGGCCCAGCAGCAGGTAGAGCCCTGGGCGACGGCTCTCGGAGCGCTTGAGCACATCGGCCAAGCGCGAGCGCGGACCGGCAAGCACATGTCCCGTCCAGTTGGGGATCTCTGCCGTGAGCAAGCCGCCAGGTGTTCCATCGACCAGGAACAGACGAATGGACTTGCCGGGGACGTTGGAAAGAGTGGCGCTCATGCGGGCATAACCTCTGAGGCTGGAGGGCGTGGGGCTACAAAGCCACGCACATCAATCTGGCCAGTGACGGAGGCGGCGATGAGGGCGGAGCGTCGCTCCTTGAGCAACGCAATTGCCTTGCCAGCCTCAGCACTCAGCTCATCTACTTTCGAGCTCTCCGCATCAAGGAATGTGACGATTTCAGCTTGTTCGTCCGGGAACGGTACTGGGGACAGCCAAGAAGCAATGTGCCCTTGAGAGATCTTGGCCATCGTCATGCTCGACCCTCTTGCATCGGCCGCAATTTGCGATCGGCCGAAGTCACTCCTAAGCACGTAGCTTAGGAACTGTGGATTGCATTCCGCGCTCAACTTGAATCGCCCCGGGTTCAGTAGACACCTTCGAGCCTCAAACTGAGGCCCAATCGGAGGTGCCATGCAGAGCAAGCAACCCTACCCAGAAGAATTCAA